>CAWCEI010000020.1:0-264777 GCA_963794535.1 uncultured Actinomycetota bacterium | reverse complement strand
GGTGACAAGGAGACCCTGTACTTCAAGGCTTCAACTCTGGCACGATGATCCAGAACATCGTCGACCGGGCCAAGGAGGTGGCGATAAAAGACCTCCTCGACGACCGGCCAGCGCGGCATCCGGGTCGAGCACCTGCTGACCTCTGCCTGGACGAGTTCAAGGAGAACGAGGACCTGCCCAACACGACCAACCCGGACGACTGGGCCGGGATCTCGGCAAGAAGGGCGAGCGGATCGTCTACATCCGCACGCTCATCACCGGCAAGGCCGGCACCGAGCCCGGCCGCTCGATCGACACGGTCGCCAACACCGGTCAGTACCTCTAGCCGAACCGGGCCCGGACCGCGCGCCCGCAGCCGAACAGGCCGGCGCCGAGGAACAGCGCCGCCACGATGACGAAGGACAGTGCCGTCCCCCTGCCGGTCGCTGACGCAGCAGCAGTTGCCGATCGCCACCGTCGGGACCCAGAGCCCGACTGCGTCGCCGATGGTGAGTGGGGCCCGTCGGTAGGCCGCGGCGAAGCCGGCCCAGCCGAGCGTCAGTCCGGTGAGGAACGGCCAGGCAGTGACGAGGACCCCCGTGACGGCGTCGGACTCCGCGTGACTGCGCCGCCCCACCGCGGCGAAGACCAGCACCACCAGGGCGTCGACGATGAACGCGATGGCCGGCACGGGCACATCGTAGGCAGCGCTAGCGTCGGGCGATGGACTCCAAAGCCGCTCGAAGGTTGTTCGAGACGGAGCTGCGCCGGGGGCAGGGGGCTGGATCGGCCGTTCGGGTCGAACGGGCCGGCCAGGTCGTTCGGGAGGTGTCGACCGCCGACGATGGTTGGGCCGCAGTCGTCTGGTCCGACCTTCACGAGAGCACGGCGGACCGCGAGATCGACGAGCAGCTGGCCTACTTCGCCGGCTTGAGGCGCCCTTTCGAATGGAAGCTGTACGACGGCGACGAGCCGCGGATCTCGCAGATCGGTTGCAGGCCAAGGAGTTTCGGGCCGAGGGTCCCGAGGCGTTGATGATCGCCGACATCGAGGAAGTCGACCTCGGCGCCGAGCCCCCCGCCGGGGTGAGGCTAGTCGAGGTGCACGACGCCGCCGGGATGGAGCTGTTCACCCGGGTCGGCGCGGAGGCGTTCGGGCGCGCCCAGGACGAGCTCGACACGGGACTTCCTGTCCCGGCTGCAGACCGAGCCGGACTCCCTCACGATCGTCCTGGCGATGGCCGGCGACCGGCCGGTCTGTGGCGCGCGGACGGAGTTCCACCCGGGGACCAGCTTCGCCAGCCTGTGGGGCGGCGGCACGGCGCCCGACTGGCGCGGTCGCGGTGTGTACCGGTCGACTGTGGCCCATCGGGCGCGCGAGGCGCGCGACCGGGGCTACCGCTACCTGCGGGTCGACGCGATGCCGGCCAGCGAGCCGATCCTGACCCGGCTCGGCTTCGTCCGGGCCGGCACGACAACGCCGTACCAGAGTCCCCGGTAGCGTCCCCGCATGCAGCCGCTGAGCCGAGCCTCGCTCGTCGTGTCGGCCGGCCGGCCGGAGCGCCGCCCGGGAGCACCGGTCAACGAGTCAATCGTCCTGTCCGCGACCTTCCACGCCGGCGACGACGATGCGAACTACCTGCGGCACAGCAGCAGCGACACGATCCGGGCCTTCGAGTCCGCTGTCGGTTGCCTCGAAGGCGGCGACGCGCTCGCGTTCAGCTCGGGCATGGCGGCCATCGCGGCCGTGGTCGAGGGCCTGCCCGCGGGGGCGAGCGTCGTTGTGCCGCAACACGTCTACGCGGCAACCAGCACGATCTTCGCCGAGCAGGAGCGGCTCCATCGGCTGACCGTTCGCCGGGTGGACATCACCGACACCGAGGATGTCGTCGCTGCGCTGCCCGGCGCCGCGCTGCTCTGGGTCGAGTCGCCGACGAACCCGATGGTCGGCGTGGCCGACCTGCCGGCCCTGGTCAGCGCGGCCCATGAGGTGGGGGCGGTGGTCTGCGTCGACTCGACCTGGAACTCCCCGCTGGTGTTGCGCCCCCTGGAGCATGGCGCCGACATCGTCATGCACTCGGTGACGAAGTACCTGGCCGGGCATTCGGACCTGCTGATGGGAGTGCTGGTCAGCGCCCAGCCCGAGCTCCGGGCCCAGCTCCGCGGGCGCCGTGACCTGACCGGCGCACTGCCCGGCTCGTTGGAGGCCTATCTGGCCCTGCGCGGGCTGCGGACGCTCGCGGTGCGGATGGAGCGGGCCCAGGCCAACGCGCTCGTGCTGGCCCCGAGGTTGGCGGCCCACCCGGCGGTCGCGAAGGTCCGGTTCCCGGGGCTCCCGAGCGATCCCGGGCACGACCGGGCCAGCCGGTTGCACGACGGCTACGGCGCGATGATCTCGTTCGAGGTGCACGGCAACGCGGAGGCTGCTGACCAGGTCTGCGAGCGGGTCGAGCTGATCAGCAACGCGACCAGCCTCGGCGGCGTGGAGTCGCTGATGGAGCGCCGGGCCAAGTACCCGGTGGACGCGGCGAACGGGTGTCCCGAAGCGCTGATCCGGCTCTCGGTCGGCATCGAGGACGCCGAGGATCTCTGGGCCGACCTCAGCCAGGCATTGGCCGGCCTCGCCTGAGTCGCAGGAACACCGGCTCAGGGCCGGAGCCAGACGTCCAGCCGGGCGTCGCGGAGCCGCTCGTCGAACCGACCGCTCGGCGAGGCCTCCTCGAGCAGCCGGCGCAGCTCTCGCTCCGCGTCCGCGCGCCGCGCCCCGAGCCGGTCCGGGCTCGCACCCGAGGTCGAGTAGGAGCGCGCGACCAGGTCGTCGACCGTGCTGGTGACCACCTCACCGCCGGACACCGTGACGACGGTCGGCCCCACGAACCCGGCCGCCACCATGGGGCCGGCCTCCTCGCCCGGAGTTGCGTGCGCGTTCGCCCGGCGATCGACGCCGAGCAGGCCGTCCAGGAGATCGGCCACCGCCTCGTACGGCGGCAGCGGGTGACCCCCCGGCACCGGGTCGCCCCGAAGCGACCAGCCGTAGACGTGCACGCAGGCGCCGCCCGGGCGCAGCAGCTGGAACACCGCCTGCGCGACCCGCTGCTGGTCGAGCCAGTGGAAGGAGAGCGCAAAGGTCACGAGGTCGAACCGGCCGAGGTCGCCGGGCAGGTCCTCGGCCGGCAGCACGACGAACCGGAGGGTGGCCGCGCCGGCCCGGTCGTGAGCCGCCGCCGCGGCGACCGCCTGCTCGACCATCCCGGGGTCGGCATCGACGCCAACGGCCTCGGCCACACCGTCGGCGAGCAGCAACGTCAGCCGGCCGGGGCCGCACCCGACGTCGAGCAGCCGGCCACCCACCGCAGAGGGCACCGCCCGGTACAGGGAGCCAGACAGCTGCTCCGGATAGGGCAGCCGGCCCTGGGTGTAGTACGGCGCGCTCCCGCCGTACCGGGACGGGCCTTCGGTGTCCACTGGGCCTCGGCTAGTCGATCGAGTGGGCGGCCGCCAGGAGACCGTGCGGGTCGGTGCCGCTGCGGACGGCCCGCATCCGCGCCAGCTCTAGGGCTGGGTAGACCTGGTCGGCCGGCACGGCGAGCTCGCGGAAGTTCAGGTAGTCGTGCGTGGCGGCGTGCGGCCTGAGCGCGTGGATCAGGGCGTTCACCTCGGCGCCGACCGCCGCCCGGGCCTCGGGCGTCGGCGCGATCCCGACGGCGTAGAGCGCGAACCCGCCCTCGAGCTGGTCGACCGCCCCGCCACGGGGGTCCGGCCGGCCGAGTGCCCCGCCCAGCTGGCGCAGGTCGATCGCGAGCAGGTTGCTGTCGACGCCCGGCCCGGCCAGAGCCGAGCAGGACGTCGATGACGTCGGGGGAGAGGTCGGCCAGCGACAGGCCGTCGCCGACGCCCGGCACCGGCCCGGGCGGGTCCATGTGGATCCGGTCCAGCTCGGCCGTCGGCATGCTGGCCCACGAGTCCATCGTCGGCCCGAGCGCCCGCAACGGATCCAGCATCTGTTCGGCGTCTGCCGCCGGCGCGTCAATAGCGCCGTCGATCATCACAAACGCGTTGCCGCGCAACGGTTCTGGCAGGTCCGGCAGGGGCGGCAGCCGCAGCAGCCGGATACAGCTGGTCACCGACTCCGGGACGGTCCGGGCCCACGCGGCGTACGCCGGGAGGATCTCGGTCGCGCGGTCGAGGGGGAAGAGCAGGCTGCCGGCATAGATCTCAGGAACGGCGTAGACGTCGAGCTCCATCGCGCAGACGATGCCGATGTTGGCCCCGCCCCCGCGGACCGCCCAGAACAGCTCGGGCTCGTTGTCCGCGTCGACCCGATGGAAGGCGCCGTCGGCGGTGACCAGTTCGACCGCGGTGACCGACGAGCTGGCCAGGCCACGGCTGCGGCCGAGCCAGCTGTAGCCGCCGCCCAGTGTGTAGCCGGCCACGCCGACGTCCGGGGAGGAGCCGGCCAGGGCGGCCAGCCCGTGGGGGGCGAGGGCGGCCGTGACCTCGGCCCAGACGGCGCCCGCCTCGACCCGGACCGATCGGCGCTCGGCGTCGACGGTGACCGCGTGCAGCCGCCCCGTGCGCAGCAGGATCGCGTCGGAGAGGTTCCCGAGCGGGCTGGCGTTGTGCCCCGTGGATTGCGGGGCGACCCGCAGGCCGTGCTCCGCGGCGTAGCGCACGACGCTCTGCACGTCGAACGCGTCGGCGACCCAGGCCACCAGGGCCGGGTGCTGGTCGACGGCCAGGTTCCACGCGGACCGGGCCTGGTCCCAGTCGTCGTCGCCGGGCTGGACGACCCGGCCGCGCACCAGGGTCTGCAGCGACGCCACGTCGCAGGGAGCCGGGAGGACCGGGTGGAGGTCCTCGAACGAGGAGTCCGTGATCCGGTGCTGCAGGCAGGAGACCGAGTAGGTCAGGGTCGCGCTGCTCGCGTAGTCCAGCCGGACCAGCAGCTCCTCGATCGCCGTCCGGTCGTCGACGTCGAGGGCGAGGACGGGTGGGCTGACGTGCTGGGTCATCGGCAGCGTCAGGTCGGCCAGATCGGCGCGCAAGGCGTCGATCTGCGGGCCAGACACGGCAACGACCCGGATCGTGGAGTGACGCCCGCGCCGCAGGACGGTGCCCGCCACCAGCACCTCCGCGTCGTTGGTCACGGCGACCGTGTCGCCGACGCTGACGTCGTCGACGAAGACCGGCGTGGCCGTGATGCGCACTCGGTCCGGCGCCTCGAGAACACCGGTCAGCAGCTCCGTGGCGGCAGGCGGCCAGCCGTCGTCCGGGCGGAGGTGGAACAGGACGTCGACGACCGGGCCGGCCGGCGTGGTGCTCACAAGAGGCTCCTCAACAGGGGTGGGTGCCGCTAAAGGTGCCCGCAGGGGGCCGGTTTCGTACATCCCTTTTTGGAGGTGCGCGGATCGGGCGAGTGTCCCTGCACTCCTGGAGGGGTCGAGCGTATCCGCGCCGTTACGGCCGCACTAGGACTCTGGTGAAGGCGCTCAGCGACCGCTCGCCGGGTCACTCTCGGCGTCGAGATAGCGACGCAGCTCGCCGACCAGCTCGGCCAGGGCCTGCTTCGCGCCCCGCACTGCCCCCGGAATGGACAGGTAGCCGTGCGGAGCGCCGACGTACTCGGTGAACCGGACGTCGTTGCCGGCCGCCTCCAAGGCGGCGGCATAGCGGCGGCCGTCGTCGCGGAGCGGGTCGAGCTCGGCCGTCTGGACCAGCGCCGGCGCCAGGTTGGTCAGGTCGTCGGCCAGCAGTGGCGAGATCCGCACGTCGCGCTCGTCGCCGTCCGGTCCGAGATAGAGGGCGCGGTAGGCCCGCACGCTGGGCAGGGTCAGGAGCGGGCCGTTCGCATGCTCCTCGAGCGACGGCGAGGAGAGGGTGCCGTCGGTGCCGGCATAGAGGACGGACTGATGCGCGATCGCCGGGCCGCCACGATCCCGGGCCAACAGGGCGACAACGGCGGCCAGGTTGCCACCCGCGCTGTCGCCGGCCACAGCGACCCGGGCGCCGTCGGCACCCACCTGGTCAGCGTTGGCGGCCAGCCAAACCGTTGCGGCGTAAGCATCTTCGGCGGCCGTGGGCATTCGATGCTCGGGCGCCAGCCGGTAGCCGACCGAGACCACGACGGCTCCGACCTGGGCGGCGATCTGGCTGCACAGAGCGTCATAGCTCGCCATGTTGCCGACGACCCAGCCGCCGCCGTGGAAGAAGACGACCAGCGGCTTGGCGGCCGTGGCGGCTCGGCTCGGGGTGTAGACGCGGGCCGGCAGGGTGGCGGGCGCGAGGGGCAGCTCCCGGTCCGCTATCCGTACGCCGCGGGCGACGGCGCCGGTCAACCGGCTGGCCGGCCACCAGTGCGGCACCGCGTCGGCTCGGCGCGCCTGGATCTGCTCGAGGGTGAGGGAGTCGACCCGTTCCCGGCCGGTGCGGTCGATCAGCCAGCAGATCACCAGGGTGCGCAGGTCGGACTTCACTGCCACTCCGACTTCACTGCGGCCGCGATCCGGGCGGTCGGGCCGCAAGGCCGCGGCTGAGGTACAGGTCCAGACAGTGCCGGCCGTCCGGCACGAACCTCCAGGTCGGGTCGGCCAGCTTCACCTGCAGATCATCCAGGCTCATCCACCACCCGTCCGCGACTTCCTCCGGTTGGTGCCGGATCGGCCCGTCGCGCGCTGCGTCGTACCCGGTGTCGTAGACGTGCGCTAGGTAGGTGGTGTGCTCGTCGGCGTACCACTCGGTGAACAGCGGGCGCAGGGTCATGCCGGTGAGGCCGAGCTCCTCGGCCAGCTCGCGGTGCGCGGCAGCGTCCGGGACCTCGCCGGCGCCGACGACGCCTCCCGCCCAGACGTCGTGCGCCCCGGGGAAGACGTCCTTGGTGTCCGTGCGGCGATGCACGTAGATCCGGCCTGCGGCGTCGCGGACGGCGACGGAGGTGGCCGCGTGGGGGAGGTTGTCGGCTCGCATCCGTGACCGAGGGGCGTGACCGGTGACCCGGCCGTTCGGGTCGGCCGGGTCGTAGAGCGCGACTTCCTCCTCGGTGCGGTCCGGCATGCCGGTCACTCTGGCATGCCCGGTTCGCACGTAGTCTCGTGCGGGTGAGCGCGCGGCGGGTCATGGGCCTGGAGACGGAGTACGGGGTCACCCAGCCCGGTGACCCCGCCGCGAACGCGATGGTCATGAGCGGCCAGGTGGTCAACGCCTATGCCCAGCCGCTGGGTCACCGGGTCGGCAAGGCGCGTTGGGACTACGAGGACGAGGCGCCGCTGCGCGATGCCCGCGGCTTCGAGGTCAACCGCGATCTGGCCGACCCGAGCCAGCTGACCGACACCGAGGACCCGACCCTGGCCAACGTGATCCTGACCAACGGGGCCCGGCTCTACGTGGACCACGCCCACCCGGAGTACTCCTCACCCGAGGTCACCACGCCGCGCGACATCGTGCGCTGGGACAAGGCGGGGGAGCGGATCATGCTGTCGGCCGTCCGCCGGCTGGCCGACGCGCCGGGGATGGCGCCGCTGAACCTGTACAAGAACAACACCGACGGCAAGGGCGCGTCGTACGGCACACATGAGAACTACCTGATGCGGCGGTCGACGCCGTTCGCCGACATCGCCCGCCACCTCACGCCGTTCTTCGTGACGCGGCAGGTGTTCTCCGGTGCCGGCCGGGTCGGCATCGGCCAGGACAGCCACGGCGACGGCTACCAGATCAGCCAGCGGTCGGACTTCTTCGAGGTCGAGGTCGGCCTGGAGACGACGCTGAAGCGGCCGATCATCAACACCCGCGACGAGCCGCACGCGTCCGCCGACCGCTACCGCCGGCTGCACGTGATCATCGGCGACGCCAACCTCTGCGAGGTCGCCACGCTCCTCAAGGTGGGTACGACGTCGCTGGTGCTGGGCATGATCGAGGACCGCGCCCTGACCCGGGACCTGGCTATCGAGAAGCCGATCCCGACCCTGCACGCCGTCTCGCACGACCCGTCCCTCAAGGCGATGCTCCGGATGCGCGACGGGTCGCGGATGACCGCCGTGCAGGTGCAGTGGGCCTACCTCGAGCAGGCCCAGGCCTACGTCGAGGCGCGCGGCGACGACGATGCCGACACGCGCGAGGTGCTGGAGCGCTGGGAGTCGGTCCTGACCCGGCTCGAGCGCGACCCGATGGAGTGCGCCCGCGAGCTGGACTGGGTGGCCAAGCTTCAGCTGCTCCAGGGGTTCCGCGACCGCGAGCACCTCGAGTGGGACTCGCCGCGACTCGGCCTGATCGACATCCAGTGGTCCGATGTGCGGCCGGAGCGCGGGCTCTACAACCGGCTGGCCGAGCGGGGGCGGGTCGAGCGGCTGCTGACCGAGGAGGCGATCCAGGCTGCGGTCGAGGACCCGCCCGAGGACACCCGGGCCTACTTCCGTGGGCGCTGCCTGGCCCAGTTCGGCGACAGCGTCGCCGCCGCCTCGTGGGACTCGGTGATCTTCGACCTGCCCGGTCGCGACTCGCTGCAGCGGGTGCCGATGCTCGAGCCGCTGCGCGGGACCAAGGCGCACGTCGGCGGGCTGATGGACGGCTGCGAGACCGCCGAGCAGCTCCTGGACGCACTCGCCGGCTGAGCTCGTCCGGACTCAAAGGTCCGGTCCGGCCCCGGCGTGGGCGGTGCCGTCTAGGCTGGAACCGAACCGCACGCGAAGCACCCAGCGGAGGCAGTCATGGCAGGCCAGGAGCACAAGAGCCCACAGCGGCGCGAGGACGAGACCGACGAGGTCCCTCCGCCCGAGGCCGCCCCGGAGGCCGCGGCTCGCAAGGAAGCGCTCGACGACGACATTGATTCAATGCTCGATGAAATCGACGACGTGCTCGAGACGAATGCCGAAGACTTCGTCAAGGGTTTCGTACAAAAAGGGGGGGAGTGAGGCATTGCCTCTGGCATTTCGAGAATGTCCTGCCTGTCACGTACTGAAGTTGAGTTCGGCTTTCTCGAAAAACCAAAGCAATTGGACTGGGCTGGCGCATTACTGCAAAGATTGCACCAGCGCCAAGCAAGCGGTGAAATACCGTGAGCGGGCAGCCTCCGAAGGCCGTGTTGTCCGCGAGCGCCGCGCACCGGGACCACCAGATACCAAGTGGTGTCCGGACTGCGCTAGGTACCGACACCAGAGCGAGTTCGCCAGTAATGCCGCGCGAGACGACGGACTTGCCGGCTATTGTCGAGAGCATCAGGGGGCGCGCATTGACGAGTCCCGCGTGCGACTCCACGGAACTGCTCGTCACTATCATTTGATGCACAGGTATGGCGTGACGGCCGCGGAGATCGACGAGATGATCGAGCTCCAGGCCGGGTTGTGCCTCATCTGCCTTTGCGACCTGGGCGACAAGCCCCATGTCGACCACGACCACAAGACCGGCCAGGTTCGTGGCGTCCTATGTTTCAACTGCAACGGCGGACTTGGTCAGTTCCGCGATGAGCCATTCTTCCTGAAACGGGCTGCCGCCTACCTCGACGGCACCATGCTGGCGATGCTCAAGGGCGAGAACGGCGCCTATCGGATCGCGACCGAGGGCTGGCGGCCGGCATCCTGACGGTCCACCGCCAGACCTGCCGGATAGGGTCGGAACGTGACTGATCAGGCTGCAGAGGCGGGGCGGCTCCCACGCGCGTTCCTGGCGCCGGGGTCGAGCTCGTTCAGCGAGTTCTTGGCGTCCCATTCGCCCCAGCTGCTCCCGTCCCGGCGCCCGCTCCCGCCCGGCGCCGTACCCGAGGTGCCGCACGGCACGACGATCGTCACCGCGACGTACGACGGCGGTGTGGT
The DNA here is from genome assembly GCA_963794535.1 of uncultured Actinomycetota bacterium. Lineage (GTDB taxonomy): Bacteria > Actinomycetota > Actinomycetes > Actinomycetales > CAVURS01 > CAVURS01. The sequence continues at coordinate 254,999 of CAWCEI010000020.1, read as the reverse complement.
CATGGCGGGGGACCGGCGGGCCACGATGGGCAGCCTGATCGCCAGCCGGGAGATCGAGAAGGTCTTCGCCGCGGACGAGTACTCCGCGGTCGGCATTGCCGGCACCGCAGGCCTCGCGGTCGAGCTGGTCAAGCTCTTCCAGGTCGAGCTGGAGCACTACGAGAAGATCGAAGGCGCCCTGATGTCGTTGGAGGGCAAGGCCAACCGCCTCGCCACGATGATCCGCGGCAACCTGGGCCTGGCCATGCAGGGGCTCGCCGTCGTACCCCTCTTCGCCGGCTACGACGCGGACGACAACCGCGGCCGGATCTTCTCCTACGACGTGACCGGCGGCTGCTACGAGGAGCGCGACTTCCACGGGGTCGGCTCCGGCTCACTGTTCGCCAAGGGCGCCCTCAAGAAGCTGTGGCGCCCCGGCCTCGACTCCGCCGGCGCCGTGCGGGTCGCCCTCGAGGCGCTGTACGACGCAGCCGACGACGACTCCGCTACGGGTGGCCCGGACGTGGGGCGCCGGATCTGGCCGGTCGTCGCCACCATCGACGGCGACGGCTACCGCCGGGTCGACGACGCCCAGCTCACCGCGTTGGTCGAGGCCTTGGTCGCCAGCCGGATCGGCAACCCGGGCGGCAACCCTGACCTGCCCGGCGGCCGAGCCAGCGACGGTGGGACGGGGGCCGGCCGATGAGCATGCCGTTCTACGTCTCGCCCGAGCAGCTGATGAAGGACCGGGCCGACTACGCGCGCAAGGGAATCGCCCGCGGCCGCTCGGTCGTCGTCATGTCCTACGACCATGGCATCTGCTTCGTCGCCGAGAACCCGTCCCGTGCCCTGCACAAGGTCAGCGAGATCTACGACCGGATCGCGTTCGCCGCCGTCGGCAAGTACAACGAGTTCGAGAACCTGCGGGTGGCCGGCGTCCGGTACGCCGACCTGCGCGGCTACTCCTATGACCGCAGCGACGTGACCGCGCGTGGCCTGGCCAACGCCTATGCCCAGACCCTCGGCACGATCTTCACCCAGGAGTCCAAGCCCTACGAGGTCGAGATCGTCGTCGCCGAGGTCGGGCCCGGCCCGGACGACGACCAGATCTACCGGTTGACCTACGACGGCTCGGTGGCCGACGAGCAGGGCTTCGTGGCGATGGGCGGCCAGGCCGACTCGATCGCGACCGGCCTGCAGGAGCGCTGGACCGCCGGGCAGCCGCTCGACGTCGTTCTCCAGCTCGCCGTTTCGCTCCTGGCCCAGGACCCGGCTGGGGGCGAGCCGCGCACGTTGGGCGCCGACCTGTTGGAGGTCGCCGTCCTCGACCGGCAGCGCGACCGGCGGCTGTTCCGCCGGATCACCGGCGGGTTGCTCGACCGTCTCCTCAGCGAGAGCGACCCGACCCACGATGCCCCGGCCGAGGAAGACCAGCCGCCACCGGTCGAGCCGGCCTCGCCGACCACGCCCGGATAGCGAGCGTCAGCGGCTGGCCCACGCGGCCAGCAGCTCGCGCTCCCGCTCGCGACTCAGCCCCGCCTTGCGCGGCCGGTCGAGACCGAGTTCGCGCTCCCACGGCAACGTGTCGGCCGATGGTCTGCGCCAATGGGCGGGTGGCCAGGCCGGCCTGGACGGCTGCGGTCGTGTCCCGCGCGCTGAAGCCGGCCCACTCCGGGTCGTGCATCCAGAGCGCGACCGACTCCGGCCCCATGAACTCCTCGACCTTCTGAGCCGCCAGCCAGTCCGAGTCCACGAGCACGACCGGATCGGTGTGCCCGGCGACCGACCGGGACATCGAGATCAGGTCGCCGAAGCGCAGCACCGGCCCACTCGCGTTGTAGACGCCGGTGACCCCCGCCTCGGCGCTCCTGACCAACCAACCGGCTAGGTCGCGGACATCGACGGCCTGCACCGGCTGGTCCGGGGCGTCGGGCACCAACACCGGTCCGCCTTCGTCGACCGCGAGCGCGAACCTAGCCACCCACGCCCCGACGCGGTCGCTGCCGTCGCCGGGCCCGGCGATCAACCCGGACCGGGCCACGAGCAACCGGTCGCCCAGGGCGGACGACGCGATCCGCTCGCACGCGACCTTGGCCTCGCCGTACTCCTCCCGGCTCGCCTCGTCGCCGTCCAGCGCCGGCAACAGCGCCGCGCTCTCGTCGATCCCGGGGATGGACTGGTCGGCGTAGACCGAGCAGGAGGACACGTAGGTCCAGTGCCGGGCCCGCGCCCCGAGCGCGTCGAGCGCCGACCGCACGAAGCCGGGCTGCCAGCTCACGTCGACGACCGCGTCCCAGTCCTGGTCACGGACGGCGTCGTACGCCGCAGCATCCGCCCGGTCCGCCGCCACGAAGGCCGCGCCATCGGGCACCGCCCCCGCCTCCCCGCGAGCCAGGCAGGTGACCTCGTGGCCGCGTTCGAGGGCCGTCGAGGCGATCCGCCCACCCAGCCAGGCCGTCCCACCGAGAACGAGAAGTCGCATGCGCGCCAGCAGAACCCATCGGGCGGTGGCCTGTCACCCCACCCGGCCCGATGTTCGCCGTCGGCAGACCCCCACTCAGGCCTGGACCGGGCTGAAGTGCCCGTCGCCGTGGTGCTGCTCGGCCCGGATCACGTGGACGACTGCGTTGATCAGCGCCAGGTGCGTGAAGGCCTGCGGGAAGTTGCCCAGGTGCCGTCCCGTGGTCGGGTCGATCTCCTCGGCGTACAGCTGCAGGCTGCTGGCGAAGGACAGCAACCGTTCGCAGAGCCGCCGGGCCCGGTCCAGCTCACCGATCTCGACCAGGGCCGACACCAGCCAGAACGAGCAGATGGTGAACGTCCCCTCCTCACCGGACAGGCCGTCGTCGGTCTCGTCGGTGAGGTAGCGCAGGACCAAGCCGTCCTGGGTCAGCTCGTCCGCGATCGCCAGCACCGTGTCCCGGATCCGCGGGTCGTCGGCCGGCAGGAAGCGCAGCAGCGGCATCAGCAGGTTCGAGGCGTCCAGTGCGGTCGAGCCGTAGAACTGGGTGAAGACGCCCCGCTCGTCGAGGCCGTTGGCCAGGATGTCGGACTTGATCTCGTCGGCGACCGCCTCCCACTTCTCGGCGATCTCCGGCTCGTCGTGCAGCCAGGCCAGCCGAGCGCCGCGGTCCATCGCGACCCAGCAGAACAGCTTGGACGACACGAAGTGCTGGGGCTCGCCGCGGACCTCCCAGATGCCGCGGTCCGCCTCGCGCCAGTGGTCGATCGCCTGCTCGACCTGGGCCTTGAGCAGCGGCCAGAGCTCCTCCGGCAGCTGCTCGCGGGAGCGCGTGTGCAGGTAGACCGAGTCCAGGAACGCGCCCCAGACGTCGTTCTGCTGCTGGTCGTACGCCGCATTGCCGATCCGCACCGGCCGGGCCCCCTCATAGCCGGTGAGGTCCAGCGTCGACTCGGTGATCTGCCGTTCGCCGCCGACGCCGTAGAGCACCTGGAGCGGGTGCTGTTGCCCGTCGACGCCTTTGCACGCGTCGGCGATGAAGTAGAAGAAGTCGTTGGCCTCTTGGTCGAAGCCGATCGTGTAGAGGCCCCAGAGCGCGAACGTCGAGTCGCGGACCCAGGCGTAGCGGTAGTCCCAGTTCCGTTCTCCGTGAGGCGTTTCCGGCAGGCTGGTCGTCGAAGCGGCCAGCAGCGCGCCGGTCGGCGCGTAGGTCAGGCCCTTCAAGGTCAGGGCCGCACGCTGCAGGAAGGAGCGCCACGGATGGTCCGGGAACCGGCCCTGGGTGATCCATTGCCGCCAGTGCTCCGAGGTGCGCCACATCCGCTCCTCGGCCTCCTCCCAGGTGGTCGGCAGCGGGAGAGGCGACCAACCGAGCGCCACGAACGCGGAGTCGCCCTCCTGCATCCGAGTCCGGGCCTGCGCGGCTCGGCCCTCGATCCCGAGTCGCAGGTTGGTGGTGAGCTTCAGCACCGGGCCGTCGTCCGACGGTCCGCCTGACTTGGCGATGGCGCACCCGTAGTCGTCGCCGTCATAGCTCCACATCGCCTGCTCCTGGCCGTAGCCGAACGACGGCTCGCAGCGCATCGACAGCTCGACCGTCCCGGAGACGCACTTCACCGTGCGCAGCAGGACATGCTCGGCGTCGAAGTCGGTGGGCGTGCGGCGGTGGGTCCTCGACCGCTCGGCGGTGTTGTGCCAAGGCCCCATCGTCAGCGCGTCCCGGACGATGATCCAGCCGGTGCGGGTCTGCCAGGTGGTCTCGAGCATCAGGCTGCCGGGCAGGTAGCGGCGCGCCGTCGGGACGGCGACGTCGTACGGGCCGAGCCGGAAGTGGCCGGCGCCACGGTCGAGCATCGCGCCGAAGACACTGGGGGCGTCCGGTCGCGGCAGGCACATCCACTCGACCGCCCCCGAGGGCGCGATCAGGCAGGTGCTCTCGCAGTCGGACAGGAACGCGTAGTCCGCGATGGGCGGGAAGGCGCTGTGCCCCGCCAGGTGCTGGCGAGACGTGCGCAGGGAGCCGGTCTCGGTGTCGTCGTACTGCACATGTTCGGCCACGTCCCGCAGCCTAGGACTCACCCCGGCGTAGGGTCATCACATGCAGCGCCGGATCTTCGGCATCGAGAACGAGTACGGCGTGACCTGCACGTTCGAGGGTCAGCGCCGGCTCAGCCCTGACGAGGTCGCGCGCTACCTCTTCCGCCGGGTCGTGTCGTGGGGCCGGTCGAGCAATGTCTTCCTCCGCAACGGCGCCCGGCTCTACCTCGACGTCGGCTCGCACCCGGAGTACGCCACGCCCGAGTGTGACGACGTCCGCCAGCTGGTCGTCCACGACAAGGCGGGGGAGCGGATCCTCGAAGGTCTGGTCGCCGATGCCCAGCGCCGACTGGCCGAAGAGGGGATCAGCGGCGAGGTCTATCTGTTCAAGAACAACACCGACTCGGCCGGCAACTCCTATGGCTGCCATGAGAACTACCTCGTCAGCCGGCACGGCGAGTTCCAGCGGCTCTCCGACGTACTGATCCCGTTCCTTGTCACGCGACAAATAATTTGTGGCGCCGGCAAGGTGCTGCAGACGTCGCGCGGCGCGGTCTACTGCGTCAGCCAGCGAGCGGACCACATCTGGGAGGGCGTCTCGAGCGCCACGACCCGGTCCCGGCCGATCATCAACACCCGCGACGAGCCGCACGCCGACGCCGAGCACTACCGCCGCCTGCACGTCATCGTCGGCGACTCCAACATGAGCGAGACCACGACAATGCTCAAGGTCGGTACGACCGACCTCGTCCTGCGCATGGTCGAGTCCGGCCAGGTCCTGCGGGATCTCACACTGGAGAACCCGATCCGCGCGATCCGGGAGATCAGCCACGACATCACCGGCCGCCGTACGGTGAAGCTGGCCAACGGGCGTGAGCTGTCGGCGCTGGAGATCCAGACCGAGTACTACGAGCGGGCCCGGGACTTCGCCGACCGCAACGACCTCACGACACCGGTCCACAAGGCCGTCCTCGACCTGTGGCAGCGCACCCTGCTGGCGATCGGCAGCGGCGACCTGTCACAGGTCGACACCGAGATCGACTGGGTGATCAAGCACCGGCTGATCGAGCGCTACCGGGCCAAGCACGACCTGGACCTGTCCAGCCCACGGATCGCCCAGATCGACCTCGCCTACCACGACATCCACCGCAGGCGTGGCCTGTACTACCTCATGCAGCGCCGCGGGCAGATCGAGCGGGTCACGTCGGACGTGGAGATCTTCGAGGCCAAGTCGGTGCCACCCCAGACCACCCGGGCCAAGCTGCGCGGCGAGTTCGTCCGCCGGGCCCAGGAGCGCCGGCGGGACTTCACGGTCGACTGGGTGCACCTGAAGCTCAACGACCAGGCCCAGCGGACCGTGCTCTGCAAGGACCCGTTCGCCTCGGTCGACGAGCGGGTCGCACGGCTCATCGCCAGCATGTGAGCACGCTCACGCTTTGGCCCCGGGGCCGCTCCGGTCAGCCAAGACTCAGGGACGGCAGTTAGCCTGACGGCGAGTCCTGGCCATGTCACCCGATGAAAAGGCTGTCTTTCGTGCGTCCGTTCCGCCCCGCTGTGCTCGCCCTTCTCGCTGTCACCCTCGTCGCGGGGTGTGCCAGTTCCAGTGGCGGCAGCAAAGGCACGACCGACCCGACCACGGGCACCAAGCCGTCCCTCGACGGCGTGACCGTCACGGGGGTGCCGGGCAAGGCGCCGACCGTGGCCCTCAAGACGACGCCGTTCAGCGTCACCAGCACCGTCACCAAGGTCATCACCCCGGGCACCGGGGCCGTCGTGGCCAAGGGCCAGAAGGTGCAGGTCGACTACCTGCTGGTCGACGGCCGGGACGGCAAGGAGAAGGACTCCACCTTCGGCAAGCAGAGCGTGTCGTTCACGGCCGACCCGGCCAAGCTGCTCCCCGGCCTCGTGACCGGCCTGATCAACGAGAAGGTCGGCAGCCGCGTGCTGGTCGCCATCCCGCCGGCCGACGCGTTCGGCACCGCCGGGAGCACCGAGCTGGGGGTCGACAAGACGGACACCCTGCTCTTCGTGCTCGACCTCAAGTCCGCCACGACGCCGCTTACCAAGCCGTCCGGCACACCAGTGGCCCCCAAGGCCGGTCTGCCGACCGTCAAGGACGATGCCAAGGGGACGCCCGTCGTGACGCTGCCCAGCGGGGCCGTCCCGACCCATCTCGTCGTCCAGCCGCTGATCAAGGGCAAGGGCCCGGTGGTGAAGTCCGGCCAGTCCATGACGGTCAACTACCTCGGCGTGATCTGGCCCGGCGGCAAGATCTTCGACAGCTCCTACGCCAAGGGCAGCACCGCCGAGTTCGTGATCGGCCAGGGCCAGGTCATCAAGGGCTGGGACCAGGGCCTGGTGGGGCAGACCATCGGCAGCCGGATGCTCCTGGTGATCCCGCCCGAGCTGGGCTATGGCGCCCAGGGCAACCCCTCCGGTGGGATCAAGGGCAGCGACACCCTGGTCTTCGTCGTCGACGTCCTCGACGCCAGCTGACCTACCCGCCAGCAGCACCTCGGGCCAGCAACTCGCTAGCCTCTCCAGCCGGTACGCCGGGCACTCGGCGTACATCGTGAAGGGATACCCGCATGGCCATCGACCGCAGCAAGCCCGAGATCGACTTCCCGGGCGACGCCCCGCCGGAGGACCTCGTCATCGAGGACGACATCGTCGGTGACGGGGCCGAGGCCGTGCCCGGAGCCACGGTCGTCACGCACTACGTCGGGGTCGCCCACTCCACCGGCGAGGAGTTCGACGCCTCCTGGAACCGCGGTGAGCCGCTGGCCTTCCGGGTCGGCGTCGGCCAGGTCATCAAGGGCTGGGACGACGGGCTGCTCGGGATGAAGGTCGGCGGCCGGCGCAAGCTGGCCATCCCGCCGCACCTGGGCTATGGCGACCGCGGCGCCGGCAGCGCGATCAAGCCCGGCGAGACGCTGATCTTCGTCGTCGACCTCGTCGACGTCCGCTAACCGAGCAGGGCGGCGGCGCGTCGGCCGCCAGCGGCGGCGGCGAGGAACGCGGCCGGGTCCTCGGCCAGTCCGCGGCCCATCGTCGACAGGGCGACCGGGCAGGCCCGGAGCGCCTCCTCCAGCCCGTCGAGCGGCACCGGCACGACCCGGTGCCGGGCCGCGGCGCCGGTCGCGAGCTCGTCGACCTGTCGCCGCAGGTCCTCGCCGGCCGACCCGTCGAGCAGGGGGAGCACGAGGTCGGCTGGGGCCATCGCCACCCGCCCGTACGCCGTCACGCTGTGGTGGGACAGACCGCGATGCCGCTCGCGCGGGTCGGCCCCGGACACCCGGAGCACCGCCACTGGCCGGCCTTCGAGAGTGGCCGCGGCGTTGATCGCCTCGCCGGCGGCGACACCGGAGAAGCCCCACCGGGTGTCGGTGCCGAGGTTGCCCGGCCCCTGGATCACCACGGCGACGTCCGCCCCCAGGGCGTGCCTCGCGGTCAGCAGGCCGCTGTGCAAGGTCACGGCCTCGGCGTCGCCGCCGAACGCCTGCCCGACCGTCACGCTGCCGACCAGCCAGTCGGCCTCCCGGAGCCCGGCCAAGGACCGGGAGAACCAGGCCGGCAGGGCGCCGCCGTCGGTCATGACATAGACCGCCCGGGCGTCCGGCCGGTCCGCCCGCAGCCCGGCCAGCACCGCCGGCAGTGACGAGTGCAGGTCCGCGACCACGACCGGCATCCCGGCGAGATCGTCGGCCGCCCGGAGGACCTCGTGATGCGGCGAGTCCTGCTCGTCGGCGCCCAGCACCATGACCTGGAGCGGGGTGTACCTGGCCTTGACCAGATGACCCTCCGGCTCGCCCGTGCCCTCAGGGAGAGGCGAGTCCGGCGGGAGCCGGTCCGGCAGAGCCACGACCAGGGCATAGCCGCCGGTCCCCAGGCCGCGGTTGAGGGCCGTCACGTTGAGCAGCACCCGGTCGCCGACGACCGGCTCCCCGACCAGCGCCGGATGGGCCAGGGCGCGGATCCGGTGACCGTCCGTCGGGATCTCGACGTCGAGCTCGACCGCGCCGGTCCACCGCCGCCCGACCGCGACGACGACGCCGGCTCGCCACGAGACCCTCGGCTGACCCACGTGCGCAGAGTAGCCAGCCGGGAGCCGAACTCCGGTCCGCTAGCGTTGCCGCGGGAGGAAACCCAGCCGATGTCGTCCGCAAAGACCGAGCGCCTGCTCAACCTCGTGATCTGCCTGCTCAGCACCCGCCGTCCGCTGAGCAAGGCGCAGATCCGCTCCGCCGTACCGCAGTACGGCGACAGCACCTCGATGGAGGCGTTCGAGCGGATGTTCGAGCGGGACAAGGACGAGCTGCGCGACCTCGGCATCCCCCTGGCCACCTCCCATTCGGACGCGCTGTTCGACGACGAGGTGGGCTACCGGATCGACCGAGACGCCTACGCCCTGCCGGAGATGAGCTTCGAGCCGGACGAGATGACGGTCCTCGGCCTCGCTTCGCGGGTCTGGCAGCAGGCCAGCCTGGCCGGGCCGGCCGCCCGCGCGCTGACCAAGCTCAAGGCCGCCGGGGTCGAGCCCGACGAGGCGTCGCTGATCGGGCTCGAGCCGCGGGTCCGCACCTCGGAGCCGGCCTTCGAGCCGCTCTGGGCCGCCGTCCGAGACCGCGTGCCGGTCCGCTTCCCCTACCGGCGGTCCGGCTCGCCGGAGTCCACAGAGCGCCACGTCGAGCCTTGGGCAGTCGCCAGCTGGCACGGCCGCTGGTACCTCACCGGGCACGATCGGGACCGTCAGGCCGACCGGGTCTTCCGGCTCTCGCGGATCACCGGCGCCGTCGTACCCGACGGCAAGGCGGGGGCGTACGACGTCCCCGAGGGCCACGACGCCCGCGCCATGCTGCGCTCCATCGTCCCGGAGCGGCCGCAACGCCTGGCGGTCATCCGGGCGCGCGACGGGAGTGGGCAGGCCCTGCGCCGCCGGGCGAGTGAGCAGTCCGCCGCCGCGGACAACCAGGGCTGGACCCGGCTGGTCATGCCGTACTCCGACGTCGAAGTGCTGGCCGAGGAGCTCACGTCGTACGGGCCGTCGGTCGTCGCCGAGGAGCCGGTCGAGCTGAGGGACGCGATCGTACGTCGGCTCGAGGCCGTCGTGGCCCTCGCCGCCGTGCCGCACTGCCGTCCGCGATCGCCGCCGACGTCGCCACTGACATCGCCACCGGAGCCAACGCATGACCGAAGGAGCCACTGACCGGCTCTCCCGGCTGTTGACGATGGTGCCTTGGCTGCTGACCCACCAAGGGGTCGAACTCGCCGCTGCCGCAACGGAGTTCGGCGTCGACGAAGCCCAGATCGTCAAGGACCTCGAGCTGCTCTTCGTCTGCGGCACACCCGGTCATCTGCCCGACGACCTCATCGAGGCCGAGTGGGAGGGCGGTCGGGTCTTCGTCGACAACGCCGACAGCATCGCCCGCCCGTTGCGCCTGGGCGTCGACGAGGCACTGGCGCTGGTGGTCGGGCTGCGCACCCTCGCGGAGGTGCCGGGCCTGGGGGAGCGGTCGGCCGTCGACCGGGCCCTGGCCAAGCTCGAGGCCGCCGCCGGCGCTGCCGCGGCCGGTGCGCGCAGCATCCACGTCGACCTGGAGGCCGGCGCCGAGGCTGATGTGCTCGCGGCCGCGCACCAGGCGCTGGCCACACATCGCCGGCTCCGGCTCGACTACCTCGTGCCGAGCCGCGACGAGACCACCCGGCGCGATGTCGACCCGATGCGGATCCAGACCGTCGAGGCCCGCTGGTACCTCGAAGCCTGGTGTCACCGGGCCGAGGCCGTCCGGCTCTTCCGGCTGGACCGGATCGTCGGCATCGAGGTCCTGGACGAGGACGGCACGCCGCCGGCCCAGGCCCGGTCCCGCGACCTCGACGAGCAGCTGTTCTCGCCCGGGCCGGACGACCTGCTGGTGACCCTCGAGGTCGCCGCGTCGGCCCGGTGGGTCGTGGACTACTACCCGGTCGACTCGGTGGAGGAGCTGGCCGGCGGGCGACTGCTGGTCCGGCTGCGGACCGCGGACACCCGGTGGCTGCAGCGGCTGGTCCTGCGGCTGTCCGGCCAGGCCCGGGTCCTGGAGCCGGCGGACCTGGGCAGATCAGTCACCGAGATCGCCCAGGCCGCCCTCGCGGGCTATGCCGGCTGACCCGCACTGACTAGGGAATGAGCAGTTCGCCGCTGCACTGTCAAGTTCTTCCGCCTGATTGCCGAACCTTTTTGCACAGGCCAAAGAGGCCGGCAGAGCCCGTCAGGGAGGCGAGCGGAAACATGACAACCATCAAGGCTTCGTGCCCGAGCTGCGGCGACGTCGAGCTGACGAGCGCCCAGGTACGCCTGGTGGTGTGCTCGGTCCAGGACTGGTCCTTCTACGCCTTCACCTGCCACACCTGCCACGACGAGATCCGCAAGCCGGCCGCCACCGACGTCATCACGCTGCTGCAGTCCGGCGGCGTCCTGGCCGAGATGTGGGCCGTCCCCGCCGAGGCGATGGAGACCCACCAGGGTGACGCCATCTGCTACGACGACGTGCTCGACTTCGCGCTCCGGCTGCAGGCCATCGACGACCTCGCCGCCGCGCTCGCGCCGGTCCGTCCCGGCGTACCCGCTCGCTGAGCTCAGCACCACAACTCGCTCGCTCCCCGCACCGAGGCAACGGCCCGTCACGACTGACGGGCCGTTGCCTCGTTCGCGTTAGGGTGGCCGCCGTGTCGTGGTGGCTGTGGGTCCTGATCTGGGTCCTGCTCGTCATCGGCGCCCTGCTCGTCTTCTTCCTGCTGCTGCGCCAGCTCTGGCGCAAGCTGCGCCTTTTGTTCCGCGAGCTGAGCACGGCGACCGAGCGCCTGTCCGCCGTCACCGAGGAGCTCGAACGGCTCCAGGACCGCACCTCGACCGAGTCCGAGCCGGCCGCCGTCTTCGATGACCCCACCAGCCTGCGGGCGAAGAGATACGCCGCGCGGACCAAACATCGAGGGTCCAGGCGCCGAACACGGACGTAGACTGGCCGCGGCACAGACCTTCGACGGAGGACAAAACCATGTTGCGAGGCCTCGAGGGCTGGCACCTGATCATCTTGGTGGCGCTCGTCGCGCTGCTCTTCGGCTACAAGCGGCTCCCGGACGCGGCGCGCAGCCTCGGCCGGTCGATGCGCATCTTCAAGTCCGAGGTCGAGACCATGCGGGACGGCGACGGCAAGAAGAAGACCGACACCCCCACGCCACCCGCGGCCACCCCGCCGCTCAGCGGCCGGATCGTGGACGACCCCGAGACCCCGCGCTCGGGCACGCCTGAGTCCTCGAGCGAGGAGCGTCGCTGAGCGCGACGCTCGCCGCCCTGAGATGTCCAGATGACCGACGCGCCGGCGCGCCGGAAGGCTCGCAAGCGCCGTGATCCCGAGGGACGGATGTCCCTGGGCGGTCACCTGCGTGAGCTCCGCAACCGAGCGGCGATCGCGGCGTTGGCGATCGCCGTCGGCGGGTCCGTCGGCTGGATCTACTACTCACCACTGCTCGAGCGGCTCCAGGCCCCGATCCGTGAGGTGGCGATAGCCCGGCACACCCAGCAGGTGGCCCTCAACTTCGGCGGAAGCGGCATCACCGGCCCGTTCGCGGTCAAGGTCAAGGTCGCGATCTTCATCGGCCTGCTGATCGCCAGCCCGGTGTGGATCTACCAGGTCTGGGCGTTCATCATGCCCGGGCTGACCAAGCGGGAGCGGCGGTACGCCGTCATCTTCGTGGGCGCGTCCGTCCCGCTCTTCCTGGCCGGTGCGGCCCTGGCCTGGGTCACGTTCCCCAAAGCGGTGGTCACGCTGCTCGACCTCACCCCCAAGGGCGGGTCGAACTTCACCGATGCCGACACCTATCTGACCTTCATCACCCGGTTCATCCTGGCGTTCGGGCTCGCCTTCCTGCTGCCGGTCCTGATGGTCGGGCTCAACCTGGCCCACGTCCTGCCCGGCCGGATCATGCTCAAGTCCTGGCGGGTCTCGGTCTTCCTGATCGCCCTGTTCGCGGCGATCATGACGCCGACGCCGGACGCGCTCACGATGCTGTTCCTCGCCGTGCCGATGGTCGCGCTGTTCTTCATCGCCGTCGGGATCTCCCTGCTGATCGACCGGTCCCGGGCGCGGAAGAACCCGTACGCCGAGCTGAGCGACGACGAGGCCAGTCCGCTCTAGCCTCACCCGCCTGTAGCCTCACCGCCGTGGATCGCATCGCGCTGCTGGTCAACCCGACGTCCGGCGGTGGCCGGGGCGCCCGCCTCGGGGCGACCGTGGCCGAACAGCTCAGGACGGCCGGCCTGGACGTGCAGGACGTGTCCGGCTCGAGCGCGGACGACGCCCGCCAGAACGCGCAGCGCACCCTCGACAGCGGGGTCGATGCACTGGTCGTCGTCGGCGGCGACGGCGTCGTCCACCTCGGGGTCAACCTGGTGGCAGGGACGGACACCCCCCTGGGCATCGTGCCCGCCGGCACCGGCAACGACATCGCCCGCGCACTCGACCTGCCGATCGACGACGTGGCGGCGGCGACCAACGCCGTCCTGCGGGCGACGCCACGGGTCATCGACGCCGCCCGTCACGTGCCGGACAACGGGCGGACCGGGGCCGGCTGGTTCGCCGGTGTGTTGGGAGCCGGCTTCGACGCCAAGGTCAACGAGCGGGCGAACGGCTGGCGCTGGCCCAAGGGTCCGCGCAAGTACGACCTGGCGATCGCCCGCGAGCTGCCGGTCTTCCGCCCGCTGCCCTACGAGCTGGTGCTCGACGGGCGCACCATCACCGCCAACGCCATGCTCGTGGCGGTCGGCAACGGCCCGTCGTACGGCGGTGGCATGCAGGTCTGTCCCGACGCCGAGATGGACGACGGACTGCTGGACGTGATGATCGTCGACAAGATCAGCAAGCTGGAGTTCCTGAAGGTGTTCCCGAAGGTCTACACCGGCGCGCACAAGGACCATCCGGCGGTCTCGATCCACCGGGCCCGCTCGGTGCGGTTGGACACCCCCGGAATCGTGTCGTACGCCGACGGCGAGCGCTATGCCGCACTGCCGATGACCTGCGAGGTCGTCCCGGGAGCGTTGCGCGTCCTGGTCTGAGCCGGCCGCCCGCTCCTGACGTAGCCTTCGAGCATGCCCTCGCCCGCTGAGCGGTTCGCCGCTGCCCGGGCGCGAGCCGCAACCGCACAGACCGAGCTGTCCGCGTTCCGGGCCGACCTGGACTTCGAGCTCGACCCGTTCCAGGTGCGGGCGGCGCAGGCCCTCGAGGCCGGTCGCGGCGTCCTCGTCGCCGCGCCGACCGGCGCCGGCAAGACCGTGGTCGGGGAGTTCGCGATCCACCTCGCGCTGGCGCGCGGCACGAAGGCGTTCTACACCACGCCGATCAAGGCGCTGTCGAACCAGAAGTACGCCGAGCTGGTCGCCCGGTACGGCGCCGACTCCGTCGGGCTGCTCACCGGCGACACCTCGGTCAACGGCGAGGCTCCGGTCGTCGTGATGACGACCGAGGTCCTGCGCAACATGCTCTACGCCGGCTCCTCGACCCTGGCCAACCTCGGCTACGTCGTGATGGACGAGGTGCACTACCTCGCCGACCGGTTCCGCGGCGCGGTCTGGGAGGAGGTGATCATCCACCTCCCGGAGGCGGTGCGCGTGGTCTCCCTGTCGGCCACGGTCAGCAACGCCGAGGAGTTCGGCGACTGGCTCGACACCGTGCGCGGTGATACCGAGGTCATCGTCGAGGAGCACCGGCCAGTGCCGCTGTGGCAGCACGTGATGGTCCGCGACCGGCTGATGGACCTGTTCGAGCTGCCTGACGACGGCGACCCGCGCGGCGCGGTCGACGTCAGCACCGAGCTCGTCGCGACGATCCGCGAGCAGGAACGCCGCCAGCGGGAGGCCCGCTACGACACCCGGTCGCAGCGCGGTGCCGGGCGGCGCCGTACGTCGTCGTTGTCCGGGTCGGGTCGCGGCGGCCCACGGGTCGGGCCGAGCCGGGCCGATGTCATCGAGCGGCTGGACCGGTCCGACCTGCTGCCGGCGATCACCTTCATCTTCAGCCGGGCCGGCTGTGATGCCGCCGTACAGCAGTGTCTGCGGTTCGGGCTGCGCCTCACGACGCCGGAGGAGGCGCAGGAGATCCGCGAGTTCGCCGAGGAGCGGACCGCGGACCTGGCCGAGTCCGACCTCGGCGTCCTGGGCTACTGGGAGTGGCTCGACGGCCTCGAGCACGGTTTGGCCGCGCACCACGCCGGGCTGCTGCCGACGTTCAAGGAAGTCGTGGAGGCGCTGTTCGCCCGCGGGCTGATCAAGGCCGTCTTCGCAACCGAGACGCTGGCTTTGGGCATCAACATGCCGGCCCGCAGCGTGGTCCTCGAGCGGCTGGTCAAGTGGAACGGCGAGACGCACGCTGACATCACCCCGGGGGAGTACACCCAGCTGACCGGCCGGGCCGGCCGTCGCGGGATCGACGTCGAGGGCCATGCCGTCGTGCTGTGGCAGCCAGGGGTCGACCCGGTCGCGGTGGCCGGGCTGGCCTCGACCCGGACCTACCCACTGCGCTCGAGCTTCCGGCCGACGTACAACATGGCCGTCAACCTGGTCGACCAAGTGGGCCGAGAGCGGGCCCGGGAGATCCTGGAGACCTCGTTCGCCCAGTTCCAGGCCGACCGCGCCGTCGTCGGGCTGGCCCGGCAGGTGCGCCGCAACACCGAGGCGTTGGAGGGCTACCGGGAGGCGATGGCCTGCGACCGCGGTGACTTCGAGCAGTACGCCGCGCTGCGCCGGGCCATCAAGGACCGGGAGACCGCGATCGCCAAGACCCGCTCGGCCTCCCGGAAGGCCGAGGCCGCCGCGAGCCTGGAGGGGCTGCGGATCGGCGACGTGATCCGGGTGCCGACCGGGCGCCGGGCCGGCTTCGCCGTCGTCGTCGTACCGGACCGGACGATGGGGCTCGACGGTCCCCGGCCGACCATCCTGACCGCGGACCGCCAGGTCCGGCGGCTCACGGCGGCCGACCTGCCGAGCCCGGTCGAGACGGTGGCGCGGGTGCGGGTGCCGCGGGACTTCAACGCCCGCAGCCCGCAGGCCCGGAGGGACCTGGCCTCGACCCTGCGGACCGCGGTGCCGCACGAGCCGCCGCCGGGTCGGCGCAAGGGCCTGCAGGTGGACGAGGACGGCGACCTGACCCGGCTGCGACGCGAGATGCGCGCGCATCCGTGCCATTCCTGTCCGGACCGCGAGGAGCATGCCCGGTGGGGTGAGCGGTGGACCCGGCTCCAGGCGGAGACCGATGCGTTGACCCGGCGGGTCGAAGGGCGGACCAACTCGGTCGCCCGGACCTTCGACCGGGTGTGCGACCTGCTCAGCGAGCTCGGCTACCTGGATGGCGACTCGGTCACTCCGGAGGGCCAACGGCTGCGCCGGCTCTACACCGAGCTGGACCTGCTCGCCGCCGAGTGCCTGCGCGCCGGGGTGTGGGACGGGCTCGACGGTCCGGGCCTGGCCAGCGTCCTCTCGGCGCTGATCCACGAGTCCCGCCGCGAGGATCAGGGCACCTCGCCGCGGGTGCCCGGCGGTCCGATCGAGGACGCGCTGCGCGAGATGGTCCGGATCTGGGCCGGGCTCGAGGATCGCGAGCGCGACCACCGACTGCCGGTGTCCGGGGAGCCCGACGCCGGGCTGGCCTGGGCGATGCACCGCTGGGCCCGCGGCCAGTCGCTCGAGGCGGTGCTGCGCGACAGCGACCTGGCGGCGGGGGACTTCGTCCGCCGGTGCAAGCAGCTGGTCGACCTGCTGGGCCAGGTGGCCGAGGCCTCGTCCGGGCCGGTCCGCCGCGCTGCCCACGACGCCATCGAGCGGGTCCGCCGCGGCGTCGTCGCCAGCAACTAGCCGGGACAACTACCCGGACGTTGGTCCCAAGGGTCAGGGCTGGAGGGCGGCGAGGACCCGGTTGACGCTGGACCGAACGCCCCAGCGGTCGGCCAGCTCGGCGAGGGCGGACACGTCGGCCGGCTCGGTCGGCAGCACGTCGTCGACCTCATCCACGGGAGCATCCCGGACCACCTGCACGACAACGCCGGCCGAGCTCAGGTAGTCCTCCGCCCCGCGGATCTTGGCGGCCAGCCCCGGGGCGATCGCCGGGTCGCCGTCCGCCGCCGCCGCCCGCACCGCCACCAGGTCGGGGAACTTGCTCAGCAGTCCCGCTGCGGTCTTCTCGCCGACCCCGGGCACCCCGGGCAGCCCGTCGCTCGGGTCGCCGCGCAGGGTCGCCAGATCGGCGTACGCCGGACCGCCCCGCACGCCGTACTTGCGCTCCAGCCACTTCTCGTCGACCACCTCGAGGTTGCGGACTCCCCGCCCGACGTAGAGCACCGTCACATCGCGCGCGTCGTCGACGAGCTGGAACAGGTCGCGGTCACCGGTCACGACCTCGACCGGCCCGCCGCCGGCCACCGCCGCCCGCTCGGACAGCGTCGCCATGACGTCGTCCGCCTCGAACCCCGCACACCCGATGCGCGCGATGCCCAGCGCCGCCAGCAGGTCGACGATGATCGGCACCTGCGGAGTCAGCCCGGGCGGCGACTCCTCCACGACCTGGCTGCCGGCGGTGAGCCGATGCGTCTTGTACGACGGCAGGGCCGCCACCCGGAAGGCCGGCCGCCAGTCGTCGTCCCAGCACGCCACGAGCCGGCCCGGCCGCCGCATGGTCAGGAGGGTCGCGATCATGTCGAGGAAGCCGCGAACCGCGTTGACCGGTGTCCCGTCCGGGGCCTGGAACGAGTCCGGCACCCCGAAGAAGGCCCGGAAGTACAGCGAGGCGGAGTCGAGCAGGAGCAGCTTCTGGGAGCGGGCATCGGCGGGCACCCGGCCACGTTAGCGACCGGCGGGCCGGAGGGGTGCCACGGTCCTGAGACCTACCTGTGAGGCGGATGTCACCCAGCGTGGCCCGATTCCGTGAAAGCATCGCCGGGGGTCGGCGCGGGGCACGCCGGGTGCGGTACCCAGGTGTTCGTCGTCGAACCTCAACGGGGGAAGGCATTGGCTCGGTCGGGCAAGCGGACGGTCGTCCTGTCCGCAGTCGCCGTGACAACGGCGCTGGCCGCGACGACCTTTGCGGTCGTCGGCGGGTCCGGCCCTGCGCCCGGGACCTGGCGGACCGACGGCAGAACGACCCAGAAGGCCCCGATCACCGACGCGGCGGGAGCCGCGACCGCAACCCCGGCGACGGCGACGGCAACGGCGCATAAGCCCGCCAACCCCGCTGCCACGAAGTCATCGACGCCACCGACGACCAGCGCCCCGACGTCGGTCGACGTACGCCGCCCGGCTGACGCCGCCGCGAGGCGCCGCGCCGAACAACGGTCGGCCCAGATCAAGGCCCGCCCACCGGTGCAGCGGCTGGTCCACCAGCTCGGCCCGCAGGCCATCGTCGACATCGACCCCCTGACCGGTACGCCGCGCCAGGTCGCCCGGCTCAACGGCCTGCTGACGCCCCCCAGTTCCGCGACGCCGTCGGTCGTGGCCCTGGGCTACGTGCGCGGTCACGCGGCCGCCTTCGGGCTCGACGACACCGACGTCGGCGGGCTCACCCTGGCCCGGGACTACGTCGACATCCAGGGCACGCACCACCTGTCGTTCACCCAGGGCGTCGGTGGAGTGCCGCTGTTCGGCAACGGGCTGAAGGCAGCCGTCACCAAGAACGGCCAGCTGGTCAACGTCACCGGCTCACCGGTGCACGGGCTGGCCGTCGCCGCCCCCGCCGCGACGGCCAACGGGGTGGACACCGCCGCCGACGCGATCCGTCAGGCCCGCAAGAGCGCGGGGGAGCGGAGCGTCACCCCGGGCGCAGACGACCAGGCCAAGCCGGTGCTCTTCCAGACTTCGGGCGGGGCCCGGCGGGCCTGGCAGGTCGTCACCATGAGCGCCACGCAGCCGGCCCTCACGGTGATCGCTGCCACTGACGGCTCAGTGCTCTACCGCGACGCGCTCGGCTCGGACCTCACTGCATCGACGACGGCATCGGCCACAACACCGGCGCCGTACTCGGCCGATGTCTGGCAGAGCTACCCCGGGGGGCCGGGCGCTGGCGGCACCGCGCACACCGTCTCCCTGACGGCGCCGGGCTGGCTGCCGGCGGGGGCGACGTCGTTGGCAGGCAACAACGTCCACACCTACACCGACATCGACGGCAACGGTCTGGTCGCCTCCACCGAGGAGGTCGCGCCGACCGGTGCGAGTGGCTACCGGTTCACGCTGCACCCGACGACGGTGCTCGGCGAGCCGTGCACGACCAACGTGTGCACCTGGGTCCCGAACACCGCGTACTCCTGGCGGGCCAACGGCAACGCGTCGCGAACCGCGACCCAGAACTTCTACTTCATCAACAAGTGGCACGACTACCTGCAGTCCTCACCGATCGGGTTCACCGAGGCCGCGGGCAACTTCGAGAAGGTCAACAGCTCGGGCCAGGGCAAGGGCAACGACGCCGTCCGGGACGAGGCCCTGTCCGGAGCCGCCATCAACAACGGCTATCCAGCCGGTGACTACATCGACAACGCGGACTTCGACACCCCGCCGGACGGCCAGGCACCGACCATGCGGATGTTCCTGTTCCATCAGCCGTTCACCACCGCCACCGGCGACGACTTCCTGCCGGTCTCGGGGTCGGACACCGCCGACATCGTCTACCACGAGTACACCCACGGCCTCTCCCACCGGCTCGTCGTCGACGCGAGCAACAACCCCGCCCTCGACTCGGTCCAGGGCGCGTCGATGGGCGAGGCGTGGAGTGACTGGTACGGCCTCGACTACCTGGTCAACAACAGCGCGACGACCGGCGTCACGGACGGCGCCGGGCCGGACGTCATCGAGGGCCGCTACGTCCTGGGGGCCGCGTCGACGACCGGCATCCGGTCGATGCCGATCGACTGCACCGTGGGGTCCAGCGACCCGATCTGCGCCGGCGTCATCGGCACCGGCGGCGGCGGCTACACGTACGGCGACGTCAAGACCATCTGGACCAGGACCCACGGCGACGTCCACGCAGCGGGTGAGCCGTGGGCGCAGACCCTGTGGGAGCTGCGTACGTCGTTCATCGCGTCGATGGGCCAGACCGCCGGCAGCCAGCGCGTCGAGTCCCTGGTCACCAGGGGCATGGAGCTGTCCCCGACCTACCCCTCGATGCTGGACATGCGCAACGCGATCCTCGCCGCTGACGTGGCTGACTACGCCGGGGCGGACCTCGACGCACTCTGGGCCGTGTTCGCGCACCGCGGTATGGGCTTCTTCGCCTCGTCCCAGGGTGGCGACGACACCGCTCCGGTCGAGAGCTTCGACCTGCCGCCGGCACCGGGCAGCCCGACCGGCACGTTGAGCGGCGTGGTCACCAACTCCGTGGGCGGTGGGGTCCTTGCCGGCATCACGATCGGCGTCTCCGGCCACGACTCCGGCTTCCCCGGCGACTACGTCGCGACCTCGAACAGCCACGGCGCCTACTCCATCACCGGCCTCGCGCCCGGGACCTATCCGAGCGTCTACGCCTCCGGCGGGGTCGACCGGGTATCCCGCAGCCTGACCATCTCGACGGGCACCAACCCGGTCAACTGGAGCGTGGCCCGGGACTGGGCCTCGTCCGCGGGTGGTGCGAAGATCGTCGAGGCCGCAGCTCTCGACTCGGGAACGCCGGACTGCGTCCCGGCGGGCGCGATCGACCAGTCGGCGACGGTCGGCTGGTCCAGCCCGACGTCCGCCGGTTCGTCGTACCTCGTCCTCGAGCTGCCCGCGCCGGTCGACGTCGCCGCCTTCGCCATCAACCCGTCCAACATCTGCGGTGACGGGCGCGCCTCGGCCCTCGGGGACTACCGGATCGAGACGTCGGTCGACGGGGTCACCTGGCTGACGGCCGCCTCTGGCACCTTCGGCAGCGCCAGCGTCGGCCATCTCAACTCGGTCTCCCCGGGGTTCGGGACGGACGACGCGGTCCGCTACCTGCGCCTCGACCTGCTCTCGCCTCAGGTCGACGGGGCGAGCTTCGTGGACCTCGCCGAGCTCGAGGTCTACGGTCCGCAGTCGGCCGGGCTGCCGCGACACAACCACCAAGGCGGTCATCCACCGATCCCGCGCTAGCCGCCGCGCTAGATTGCGCGCGTGGAGGCGACGGACCAGGTGATCGTTCAGTTGCTCGCACGCGACGGGCGGATGAGCTACACCGACCTCGCCAAGGCGACCGGCCTGTCCACGTCAGCGGCGCACCAGCGGGTGCGCCGGCTCGAGGAGCGCGGGGTCATCCGGGGCTACGCCGCGGTCGTCGACCCGGACGCCGTCGGCCTCCCGCTGACCGCCTTCATCTCGGTCTCGCCGCTCGACCCGGCCGCGCCGGACGACGTCGCGGAGCGGCTGGCCCCGATCGAGCAGATCGAGGCCTGCCACTCGGTGGCCGGCGAGGAGAGCTACATCCTCAAGGCGAGGGTCGCCGCACCAGGCGACCTCGAAGAGCTGTTGGCCCGGATCCGCGCCGTGGCCAACGTCCGGACCCGTACGACGATCGTCCTGTCGACGCCGTACGAAGCGCGGCCCCCGGCGCTGTAGCTGTTCAGGACCTAGGGTCGGGGGCATGCCATCGAGCCGGGTCCACCACATCACCTTCGACAGCCACGACCCGTTCGCCCAGGCGACCTGGTGGGCCCAGGTCACTGGCGGCAGCGTCGGTGACGACGACTTCGCGGGCGACCCCGAGGCGCTGGTCGAGACGCCCGCGGGCGTCGAGGGGCCGAACCTGCTGTTCGTGCGGGTGCCGGAGCCCAAGGCGGTCAAGAACCGGGCGCACCTCGACCTGATCCCGGACACGACCCGCGAGGCCGAGGTGGAGCGGCTCGCGGGACTCGGTGCCCAGGTCCTGGACCGGTCCCACATCCGACCCGACGGGTCGGGCTGGGTCGTGATGGCCGATCCCGAAGGCAACGAGTTCTGCATCGAGCGCAGCCTCGCGGAGCGCTCCGCCTAGCGACCTGTCAGCACCACGACGACGTATTCGTCGTCAGGGTGCTGACACGTGCTGAGGGTCAGGCGTGGACCGCGTGGCTCGGCACGTACTCCAGCGCCTGCGCGTGCGCGGCGTCGCGGCTGGCCTTGGCCTGCGCGACGTTCGCGGTGTGCGTGGCGTCCGAGTCGCTCTGCTCCCGCCACCAGTCCTGACCCTCCGCGCCGAGCGTGTAGATCGGGTCGTAGTAGACGTACTCGCGCGAGAGCGCCTCCTCGTCGGCGCTCTCGATCGAGGTCCGGTAGTTCTTGGTCCAGTACGAGATCCCGCGCTCGGTGTCGTAGGTGTGCACCTGGTGCACCCAGCGCTTGCCGACGAACGGCACGTCACAGACGATGCGCGGCGTCGCGAAGCCCGGCAGGTAGCCCATCATCGAGTGCTGGAGGTGCTGGGCCTCGGCCAGCGAGAGCCGCCAGTGCTCGGCGAACGGGATCATGTCGCACATGTAGAAGTAGTACGGCGTGATGCCGGCCTCGTCCTCCAGCGCGAAGCAGAGGTCGAGGAGCTGCTCGGTCGTGTCGTTGACCCCACGCATCAACACGCCCTGGTTGCGGACGTCCCGTACGCCGGCGTCGAGCATGGCCCGCGTCGCCTTGGCCACGGCCGGGGTCAGCGACTCGGCGTTGTTCACGTGGGTGTGGATGGCTACGTTGACGCCGCGCTCGTGGGCCACGTCGCACACCCGGCCCACCCCCTCGACGACGTCGTCGGCCAGCCAGTGCTGGGGCAGACCCATGAGGGCCTTGGTCGCGAGCCGGATGTCGCGAATCGTGTCGATCTCGAGCAGCCGCAGGAGCCACGCCTCGAGGTTCTTCCACGGCATGTTGGCGACGTCCCCACCGGAGACGACCACGTCGCGGACGCCCGGGTTCTCGCGCAGGTAGGTGATCATCCGGTCCAGCCGGTCGACCGGCTTCAGGTCGAACTTCAGCTTCGGGATGACCGGGGTCGAGTTGCCGACGAGGTCCATCCGGGTGCAGTGGCCGCAGTACTGCGGACAGGTCGGGAGCAGCTCGGCGAGCACCTTGGTCGGGTAGCGGTGGGTCAGGCCCTCCACCATCCACATGTCGTGCTCGTGCAGCGAGTCGCGGCTGGCGAACGGATGGCTCGGCCAGTCGGTACGCCGGTCGGAGAAGACCGGCAACATGTACTGCCGCACCGGGTCGGCGTAGAACGCGGCGGTGAAGTCGGCGCCCGCGGCGGGTGAGGTCCCGTCGTCCCAGACCCCGGTCGAGGGGACCATCGTGTTCAGCATCTGCGGGGGCAGCAGCATCGACATGGTCGCCCGCTCGGCCTGGTCGCGCTCGAGGTCCGCGTAGAACCGGTCCTCCAGCAGGTCGCCCATGACCGCGTGCAGCTGCTTGACGTTCTTCACGCAGTGCACCCGCTGCCACTGCGCGCTCGCCCAGTCCTGTGCGGACACATCGCTCCAGCCCGGCAGCCGGGTCCAGTCGGGCTCGACCAGCTCGCGGCGGCGGTAGGCGTAAGGCTGCTCGATCTTCGGGCTCATGACTGGCACGATAGAGGAAGTCCTCAGGCGAATCGAGTTGCTCGCCGGAAGTTCTCCCGTTTTCCTGTCCTCAGAAGGGAAGTCCTGTGAGTCAGCGCGCCAGCTCGCCGATCGGCCTGCACCGGGTGCTCGAGCCCGAGGGCGTCCTGCCGCAGGCCGCCGAGCGGCTCGACGCGACCTCGCCGATCTGGCCGGACGAGGTGCGGGTCGACGTCGAGGTGCTCAACCTGGACGCCGCGTCCTATCGCCAGCTGGCCGGCGCGCACAGCGGCCCGGACGGGGGAGTGGACGGTGCGGCCGTGCGGGCCGAGGTGCTCGCGATCATCGCCGCTCGGGGCAAGATGCAGAACCCGGTCACCGGCTCCGGGGGCATGTTGGTCGGGACAGTGGCAGAGGTCGGACCGCAGTCACCGCTCGGGCTCCAGGTGGGTGACCGCGTCGCAACGCTGGTCTCGCTGTCGCTCACCCCGTTGCGGGTCACCGACGGCCTGGATCGGTGGGACGGTCGCGGCGAGCAGGTGCCGGCCTCCGGCGACGCGATCCTGTTCGGCCGCTCGATCGCGGCCGTGATCCCGGCCGATCTCGACCCGCGGCTGTCGTTGATGGTCATGGACGTCTGCGGTGCACCGGCCCTCGTGGCCCGCGTGGTGCAGCAGCAGCTGGCCGGGCGCGACCACAGCCGGCCCGCGCCGACGGTCGCCGTGATCGGCGGCGCCGGCAAGTCCGGGTCGCTCGCCCTGGCCGCCGCGCGCGACGCGGGAGCCGGCCGCACCGTCGGTGTCGTCCCGGTCGAGCGCGAGCGCCAGCTGCTCGAGGCGGCCGGGCTGGCCGATGCCGTGACCCTGGCCGATGCCCGCAACCCGGTCGCCCTGGCCACGGCCGTTGAAGCGGCTCTGGGTTCGGCCGCTGACCTGACCGTCGTCTGCGTCGATGTCCCGGGCTGCGAGCACGGCGCCATCCTGGCCACGGCCGAGGGCGGCACGGTCATCTTCTTCTCCATGGCCACGTCGTTCAGCGCGGCCGCGCTCGGGGCCGAAGGTCTCGCGGCCGACGTGACGATGCTGGTCGGCAACGGCTACGTGCCCGGGCACGCGGCGTACGCGCTGGATCTGCTCCGCCGCACCCCCGCCGTGCGCGGGCTCTTCCAACAACGCCTGGACGCCGAGGAGACTCGGTCCTCGTGAGCAGCTCATGACCCGGACCCTGTTGCGCGGCGGGCGAGTCCTGACCGGCGGGGCCGGAGCCGCGCCGGCGGATGCGCTGCTCGTCGAGGACGGCGTGGTGCGCTGGATCGGCCGCGCTTCGGTGGCCGACGACGCGGACCTGCCGGCGTCCGCTGACGAGCTGGTCGAGCTCGACGGCGCCCTCGTGACCCCGGCGTTCGTCGACGCCCACACCCACACCACCGAGACCGGTCTCGCCCTGCGCGGGGTGGACCTGACCGACAGCGTCGTCGCTGGCCGACGCGCTCGACCGGCTGGCCAAGGCGGCCAAGGCCGGCGCCGGCCGGCCGGTCCTCGGCCACGGCTGGGACGAGCGGCGCTGGCCCGAGGGCCGGCCGCCCACCCGGCACGAGCTGGACCGCGCGGCGTACGGCGGGGTCGTCTACCTGTCCCGCGTCGATGTCCACTCGGCCGTCGTCTCGTCCTCCCTGGCGGCGGCAGCCCAGCTGCGCGACCTGCCCGGCTGGTCGGACGACGGCCGGGTCGAGCGCGACGCCCACCACGCCGCGCGGGCCGCCACTCGCGACACCATCAGCGTCGGCGTTGCGCCGCGAGCTGCAGGTCGAGGCCCTGTCGGCCGCGGCCGCCGCGGGCATCGGCACCGTTGACGAGATGTCGGCGCCGCACATCGCCCCCGAGGACGACCTGCACGAGCTCCTGGTGCTGTCGGCGGACCGGCCCGACCTGCCCACGGTCCGGCCCTACCGCGGCCAGCTGGTCGCGTCGACCGACGAGGCCTTGGCGGTGGCCCGACGCTTCGCCGTGCCCGGCGCGACGCCGCTGCTGGGCCTGGCCGGCGACCTGTGCGCCGACGGCTCGATCGGCTCCCGGACGGCGGCCCTGCGGGCGCCCTACACCGACGACGACGTCGACCTCAGGGCACGCCTACCTCACGGCCGAGCAGATCGCCGGGCACGTCATCGCCTGCACGCGGGCCGGGCTGCAGGCCGGCTTCCACGTCATCGGCGACGCGGCCCTCGACGCCGTGCTGCAGGGGTTCGAGTCGGCCGCCGACCAGCTCGGCCTCGAGGCGGTCCGCTCTGCCGGTCACCGGCTCGAGCATGTCGAGATGGTCGACGCCGACGCGGTCGCCGACCTGGCCCGGTTCGGCGTGGTCGCGAGTGTGCAGCCGGTCTTCGACGCCTGGTGGGGCGGGACGGCGGGCATGTACGCCGAGCGGCTGGGCCCGGACCGCGGCCCGCGGCTCAACCGGTTCCGCGACCTGACCGAGGCCGGCGTCCCGCTCGCGTTCGGCTCGGACACCCCGGTCACGCCGTACGACCCGTGGGGGGCGGTCCGGGCCGCGACCGCACCATCACGACCCGGCTCAGCGGATCGGCACCGAGCGGGCCCTGGCCGCCCACTGCGACGAGCTCACCGTCGGCGGCCCCGCGTCGTACGCCGTCTGGGACGTCCCGGGTGGCTTCCGGGACGGTCGGCCGGACCTCTCGCCGGGCACCCCCGAACCGCAGTGCCTGCGCACCGTCGTGCGCGGCAACCTGGCCTACCAGCGCGAAGGAGCACTGGCGTGACCACCAGCACCACCAGCATCCACGCACCACCCGCAAGCGGAAGCCGAGCGGGACAGCACCCACCCTCGAGCTCGACCCCCAGGTCGTCCGGACCGCCCGGCGGCTGGCCCGCAAGGCCGGCGCCCCCGTCGTCAAGCTGGCGAAGACCCACACGACGGTCTCGGTCGAGCGGGCGCTGCTGCGACTGGCCGGCCTGTCCGGGGCCGACCACGAGCGGGTGCCCTGGGTCAACCACCTGGTCGACACCGTCCGGGAGCAGACCGGGATCGAGCACGGCGTCGCCCTGCCGGTGTGGGACGCCCTGCGCCGGGGCGAGGCGCCCGACCTGCTGACCCTCGCCCAGAAGGCCAGCTCCGGCTCGGTCCAGCTCCGGCTGCCGACCGGGCGCGACGCGACGCGCGCCGCTGCCGCCGCCCGGCAGGCCGCGACCTTCGGCCTGCGCCGGGTCGACAAGAGCCGCGCGGACCGCAACCGGATGATCAAGCGGCTCGGCGACCCGAAGCAGCGGCCGTGGATCTACCTGATCGTCGCGACGGGGGACATCTACGAGGACATCCCGCAGGCCCAGGCCGCCGCTCGCGAAGGCGCCGACATCATCGCCGTCATCCGCTCGACCGGGCAGAGCCTGCTCGACTACGTGCCGGAGGGCGCGACCCGCGAGGGCTACGCGGGCACCTACGCGACCCAGGAGAACTTCCGGCTGATGCGGGCCGCCCTGGACGACGTCAGCAAGGAGCTCGGCCGCTACGTCCGGCTGACCAACTACGCCTCCGGGCTGTGCATGCCGGAGATCGCCACGCTGGCCGGCCTGGAGCGGCTGGACATGATGTTGAACGACTCGATGTACGGGATCCTCTTCCGCGACATCAACCCGATCCGCACCTTCGTCGACCAGCGCTACTCGCGGCAGATCCACGCCCGGGCCGGGATCATCATCAACACCGGCGAGGACAACTACCTCACGACCGCCGACGCCGTCGAGGCGGCGCACACCGTCACCGTCAGCCAGCTGATGAACGAGTTCTTCGCCAAGGAGGCCGGGCTCGAGGACTGGCAGCTCGGCCTGGGCCACGCCTTCGAGATCAACCCCGAGCTGCCGGACAGCTTCCGGCTCGAGCTGGCGCACGCGCTGCTGGCCCGGACGCTGTTCCCCGAGGCGCCGTTGAAGTGGATGCCGCCGACCAAGCACATGACCGGCGACGTCTTCCGCGGCTACCTGCTCGACGGGTTCTTCAACCTCGTCGGCGCGATGACCGGCCAGGGCATCCTGCTGGTCGGGATGATGACCGAGGCCGTCGTGACGCCGTTCCTGTCCGACCGCGACCTCGCGATCCAGAACGTCCGCTACGTCCTCGAGGCGGCCGGCGGGCTGACCGAGGACTTCCACCCGCCGCGCGACGGCTTCATCCAGACCCGCGCCCGCCAGGTGCTCTCCGAGGCCATCGACCTGCTGGAGCGGATCGTCGACGACACGATGCTCGAGGCGATCGCCGACGGCACGTTCGGCCTGATGAAGCGCCCGGCCGACCGGGGCAAGGGCCTGGAGGGCGTGGCCCAGCGGGCCCCGGGCTACGTCAACCCGGCGATCGACCTGCTCGAGGAGGGCAGCGCGCGATGACCAGCCAGCGACCGAAGCAGACGCCGAAGCAAGCGGCGAAACAGATCGTCCGCCCGTACGGCGACACCACCGGCGACGGCATGGTCCAGGTGTCCTTCACCCTGCCGGTGCCACACGACAAGCGGGCCGAGGGCGCCGCGCTGCAGCTGGCCAAGAAGATGGGGCTCGACCCGGCGCTGCTGGTGCACGCCAAGGCGATGGGCCCGGACTTCACCTTCTTCGTCGTCTACGGCTCGGCCAACCACCTGGTCGACCTCGTCGGCCGTCGAGGTCATCGAGCGGGAGTACCCGATGCTGACGGCCAAGGAGGTCAACGCCGCGATCAAGTCCCGGCTGCGGCGCAAGCTCGTCGTCGTCGGGGCCTGCATCGGGACCGACGCCCACACGGTCGGCATCGACGCGATCCTGAACATCAAGGGGTTCGCCGGCGAGAAGGGCCTGGAGTACTACCGCGAGCTCAAGGTCGTGAACCTCGGCGCCCAGGTCCTGGTGCCCGAGCTGGTGGAGCAGGCCCGGGCCGAGAAGGCCGACGCCGTCCTGGTGTCCCAGGTCGTGACCCAGCGGGACGCGCACGTGCACAACACCCAGCAGATGTCGGCGGCCTTCCGGGAGGCCTACCCGGCCGACCAGCGCCCGCTCCTCGTCGTCGGCGGCCCGCGCTTCGACGAGGGCGCGACGGCGAGCCTCGGGGTCGACCGGATCTTCGGCAAGGGCACGACGCCGGGCGAGGTGGCGTCCTACCTCGTCCATGCCCTGCTGCCGGCACCACACCAGAAGGCCGAGAGGAAGAGCGCATGACGCGACGACCAGCCGACCCGCGACTGGGGCTGCGCGTCGTCCACCGCCGCTACGTGCCGTACAGCCACGCGCACTACGCGGGCAACCTGGTCGACGGCGCCTACTCGCTCGCCTGTTTCGGCGATGTCGCGACCGAGGTGTGCATCCGCACGGACGGCGACGAGGGGCTGTTCGCGTCGTACTCCGACGTGCAGTTCAAGGCGCCGGTGCGGGCCGGTGACGTGATCGAGATCGAGGCCGTCGTCGTCCGGGTGGGCACCCGCAGCCGGACCCTCGACCTCGAGGTGAGGGTCATCGCGCGCGGCCGCCCGGACCGCTCGGCAGTCGGCCGCCGAGGTCCTCGACCCGCCCGGTTGTTGCGACCACCGCAACCGGCACGGTCGTCGTCCCCGGACCGTCCTGAAGCCCCACTTGAGACCTCTCCGGCGTGTCGATGACGACACGCCGGAAACCGGGAAATTCCTTGTGACACAACGGTGTCCGGCTGATGGCGCTGACCTGCACGGACGCGAAACTCCGCAGGTCAGCGGCGCCCTTGACAGTCCACCGGGACGCGGTAAGTTCCTTCGCTGTCGTCCATGACGGACTCCCGGGTTCGAGCGGACGTCGTTGGGGGGAGTACGAGACACCAGGGGCGGTTTGCGCGCGCAGCCGCCGCGCCATCCAGGTCTCTCGGATCCCGCCAGCGAAGTCCGGCGCAGGCCGGTGGTGGACGACGGATGGGCCCGCGCGCTCAGTAGACAACGCCGGTCGTCCTCGCAACCAGCGAGGAGGGCGGTGGCCCCAAAGGCGGCGCGGGCCCATCCGGGTCCAGACCCGACCCAGGTCCAACAGGTAGCCTCAGGCAGTGCTGACGCGGCTGCAGGTCCCCGGGATGACGTCCGACCGGACGCCGGACGAGAAGACCGCCCCCTCCGCACGCCTTCCCCTCACCGTCGCCGCTCCAGTCGGCGTCGTCGCGGGGCTGTGTCTCTGGCTCGCCTTCCCCGACCACGACATCTGGCCGCTCGCCCCGGTCGGTGTCGCGCTCTTCGCGATCGCCGTCCGCGGCCAGCGGGCCCGGGTCGGCGCGCTCCTCGGCTTCGTCACCGGGCTGGCCTACTTCGTCCCCCTGCTGCACTGGAGCGGCGTCTACGTCGGCACGCTGCCCTGGATGGCCCTGTCGGTCCTGCAGGCGCTCTACCTCGCCCTGCTCGGCCTGCTCCTGCCCGCGGCCTGGCGCACCCGGCTGGCGCCGCTGGCGATCGGCGGCCTCTGGGTGGCGCAGGAGGCGCTGCGGGACCGGACGCCGTACGGCGGGTTCCCCTGGGCCCGGCTGGCCTTCTCCCAGGCCGACGCACCGACGCTGCACCTGGCCGCCCTCGGCGGCGCTCCGCTGGTGACCTTCGCGGTCGCCCTCGCGGGTGGGCTGCTCGCCGCCGGCGCGGTGGCTCTACTCGGTCGGCGCAGCGACAGCGCGTTCGGATCGGACCAGGCGGCCGGCGGGTAGCCGGCTGGGCGCCGTAGTCGCCCTGGCGGGGTCGCCGTCATGGCCGTCGGCCTGCTCGTGCCGCTGCCGACCGGCGGCCGGACGATCCAGGTCGCCGGCGTCCAGGGCGACGTGCCGACGCGCCGGGCTGGACTTCGACGCCCAGCGGGCCGCGGTGCTGGACCTGCACGCCAAGGGCACGGCCACACTGGCGGCCCAGGTCGCGGCCGGGACCCGCGCAGCAGCCCGACATCGTCATCTGGCCGGAGAACGCCTCGGACCTCGATCCCGTACCAGCAGCCCGACGCGCGGGTCGCGATCGACACTGCCGTCGACCGGGCCAAGGTGCCGACCCTGGTCGGGGCCGTCCTGGACAGCCCGCCCGGCCGGCTCAGCAACGTCAGCATCGTCTGGAACCCCGGGTCCGGGCCCGGGGGAGCAGTACGTCAAGCGACACCCGGTGCCGTTCGGGGAGTACATCCCGAGCCGGGACTTCTTCCGCCACTTCAGCAGCAAGGTCGACCTGGTCGGCCGCGACTTCGTCGCCGGCAACAAGGTCGGCGTCCTGCAGCTCGGGCCGGCGAAGGTGGGGGTCGCCATCTGCTTCGAGGTGGCCTACGACTCCCTGCTGCGCGACACCGTCGACCGCGGCGCCGACCTGCTCGTGGTGCAGACCAACAACGCGACCTTCGGCTACACCGACGAGGCCGCCCAGCAGCTGGCCATGTCGCGGCTGCGCGCGGTCGAGCACGGCCGGTCGGTGGCGCACATCTCGACGGTCGGGATCAGCGCCCTGATCGCGCCCGACGGCCGGATCATCCAGCAGAGCAAGCTGTTCACCCCGGCCCTGCTGCAGGCGGCACTGCCGCTGCGCACGCAGGTCACGGTGGCCGACCACCTCGGGCCGTGGACCGAGGTGGCGCTGGTCGCGCTCGGCCTGGTCGGGCTGGGGAGCCGGAGTTCGGGTCCGCCGCCGTCGCCGGGATAGCGTGGCTGCGTGACCCAAGGGCCCAGCGCATCGCCCACGCCGGACGACCCGGCAGCGGACCCGAGGTGGGCGACCGGGTGCTCGTGGTCATCCCGACCTACGACGAGCGGGAGAACCTCGAGCTGATCGTGGCGCGGGTCCGCGCCGCGACGCCGGCCGTCGACATCCTGGTCGCCGACGACAACTCACCCGACGGCACCGGCCGGATCGCCGACACCCTGGCCGCGGCCGACGAGCCAGGTGCACGTCCTGCACCGGGCCGGCAAGCAGGGGCTGGGCGCGGCCTACCTGGCCGGCTTCGCGTGGGCGCTGGAGCGCGACTACGACGTGGTCGTCGAGATGGACGCCGACGGCTCGCACCAGCCGGAGCAGCTGCCCCGGCTGCTCGAGGCGCTGGGCCGGGCCGATGTCGTGCTCGGCTCGCGCTGGGTGCCCGGTGGCCGGGTCGAGAACTGGCCGCCGCACCGGATGTTCCTGTCCCGCGGCGGCAACACCTACACCCGGCTCGCGCTGGGCATCCCGGTCCGCGACGCGACCGGGGGGTACCGGGCATTCCGCCGTACGGCGTTGCTGGCTCTGGACCTCGGCGACGTCGCGTCGCAGGGCTACTGCTTCCAGGTCGACCTGGCCTGGCGGGCCGTGCAGCGCGGCCTGCGGGTCGTGGAGGTGCCGATCACGTTCGTCGAGCGGGTGCGCGGCAACAGCAAGATGAGCGGCTCGATCGTTCGGGAGTCCCTGACCCGGGTCACCCGGTGGGGGATCCGGCACCGGGCCCAGCAGCTGCGCGCCCTCGCCGGCCGCCGGTCGGACCCGGCGGTCCAGGTGCCGCGATGAGCCGCGCTGCGGCCGCGTCAGGTCGTCGGCCTGATCCTGCTCGGCTTCATGGTCGTGGTGATCGGTCGAGATCGCCGTGGCGGTGCTCGTCGCCCAGGTCATCGGACCGTGGCTGACGATGTTCGCTGATCCTGGCCTTCTCCTTCGCCGGCCTCTTCGTCGTGCGCCGGGCCGGGGCGCGCTCGGTGCAGGCGCTGCGCCAGGCGGCGAACGCCCGCCGGCTGCCCGGCGGGGAGATGGCCGACCACGCCCTGCTGCTGGTCGGCGGCATCCTGATGATCCCGCCGGGCTTCCTGCTCGACCTGCTCGGGCTGGTCTTCGTCCTGCCGTTCACCCGGCCGGTCGCCCGCCGGCTGGGGGCACTGGTGCTCAAGGCGCGGTTCTTCGCCCGGATGACCCAGGCCTTCCCGACCAGCACCAGCCGGGTCGTCCCCGGTGAGGTGGTCCGAGACGACGACGAGCCAGGACCTCGGTCCGGCTCGCTAGCGTCGTTGTCGTCGAACTGTCGGTTGGTGAAGCTGTCAGGCGCTTCGCTTGTGCCGCGTGGTGCCCTGCTTGGCGCGGAGCAGCTCCAGCCGCTCGTCGAGCAGGACCTCGAGCTCGGCGACCGAACGGCGTTCGAGCAGCATGTCCCAGTGGGTGCGGACGTGCTTGGTGGCACGCGGCGCCGGGCGGGACGCGTCGACCAGCAGGCGCCTCAGCACCGCACTTGCAGGCCCACAGGGCCGGGATGTCGGCATCGAAGGCGAACGGGATGGAGAACACGTGCCCCTGCGGGCAGTGGTACTCCGCGATGTGCCGCTCGACCGGTTCGACACCCACTTCACTTTCCAGGCTGTTGGACCCCAACCGGGTCCCGCGCAGCGACTTCTCGCTCATGGGGTGCCTCCTCGGCGTGACGTGACGTCTACACCTCCAGAACGCAACGAGTGGTAACAAGTGTTCCGTCGCGGTTGTGGAGATGCGGTAAAGGTGCTGTGGGATCGGTCACTACGCCTGTTGTTCGAGCGTGGGAGCCGCGCGGATGGGTGCGGGGACGGCTCAGTTCAGACGACGGCTGGCACCGTGTTGCCGGCGTCGATGATGCCCTGGCGGATGTCCACCTTGGCGAGCAATGTCCCACCGAGGACGAAGAACACGACCAGGGCGATGATCGCCCAGCGATAGGAGTCCGTGACCTGCTGCACGACGCCGAACAGCAGCGTCCCGAACCAGCTCGTCCCGCGTTCGCACGCCTGGTAGAGGCTGAAGTACTCGGCCTCCCGCCCGGCCGGGATCAGCTGGCTGTAGAGCGAGCGGCTCAACGCCTGGCTGCCGCCCAGGACGATGCCGATCAGGGTGGCCAGGCCGAGCCACAGCCCGAACTGGTGGGCCGGCAGGAAGAAGCCGATGGTGACGACGCCGGTCCACAGCACGAGGCTGGCCAGGATGACCCGCCAGGCGCCGTACCGCCCGGCCAGCCGGCCGAACAGCAGCGCGCCGCCGAATGCGACGAACTGGACCAGCAGGATGGTGATGATCAGCTGGGCCGAGCTGAAGCCCAGCTGCTGGTCGCCGTACACGCTGGAGGCGCTGATCACGGTCTGGATGCCGTCGTTGAAGAACAGGTAGGCCAGCAGGAAGAGCAGGGTCTGCGGGTAGCCGCGCAGGTGCCGCAGGGTCGTGGCCAGCTGGCCGAAGGCCTGCCGGAGCAGTGGCCCGGCCTCGGCCTCGGGGGCGATCGGCTCCCGGTCGCGCAGGCCGACGAACGGGACAACGGTGAAGGCGGCCCACCAGAGACCGGCCGAGAGCAGGCTGACCCGCACGGCCTGGCCGGTGCTGAGGCCGAACCACCGATGGCCCTCGACGAGCACGAGATTGACCGACAGCAGGATGAACCCGCCCAGATAGCCGAACGACCAACCGATGCTGGACACCTGGTCGCGCTCGTCCGGGGTCGAGATCTGCACCAGGAACGAGTAGTAGACGACCAGCGCCGACCCCAGGCAGATGTTGCCGATGATGGTGAGGACGACGCCGAGCTGCCAGTCATGGCCGGTGATCAGGAACATCGCGGCGGCGGACAGCGAGCCGACCCAGGCCAGAGCGCACATCAAGGCCTTGCGGTGGTAGATCCGGTCGGCCAACGCCCCGACGACCGGCAGGAACAGCGCGGAGAAGATCGTCGACAGGGTGACGACGTAGAAGACCAGCGAGCCCGGGCTGACCGGCAGTCCCAGGACGTGCAGGTCGGTGTGGCAGGTCGCGTCGGAGTCGATGCCCGGGCACGCGGCCTGCTTGGCGACCGAGGTCAGGTACGGACCCAGCAGGACCGTCTGGACCGTCGTCACGTAGGCCGAGTTGGCCCAGTCGAACCAGTACCACGACCGGCGCTCGCGACGCCGGGTCCGCTCGTCGTCCAGCGGCTGCGCAGTCATGGTCTGGGCATCATGCCCGCCATTGGCCCCGGACCTTGAGCACCTCGCGCAGGACGTCGGCCCGGTCGGTGATCAGGCCGTCGACGCCCAGGTCCAGCAGCCGGTGCATCTCGGCCCGGTCGTTGACAGTCCACACATGCACCTGGACACCGGCGGCATGGGCCCGCGCGATGCTGCCCTCGGTGACGACCTCGATCGGGCCGGCCCGCAAGCGGCACCTGTACGGCGGCCGCTCCGCGCAGCGCGCTCCCGACGGCAGCGGCCCCCGCGCCACCGGGAACGGCGCCACCGAGCCGCCACAGCGCCGTACGCACCGGGCCGACGGACGTGGCCAGGGCCGGACCCAGGGCGCGCCGCACGGCCGCTCGACGACGGCCGGAGAACGACGCGACGCACACCCGTTGGAGCGCGTTCGCCCGCTGGATGGCCAGCACCAGCGGGTCGATCGCGTTTGCCGCCTTGACGTCGATGTTGAGCCGGACGTTCGGCCAGGCGCCCAGCACCTCGTCGAGGCGGGGGATCGGCTCGACCCCGGCGATCCGCGCTTTGCTGACCTCGGCCCAGGTCTGGTCCGCGATGGCTCCGCGCGCATCGGTCACCCGGTCGAGCCGGGCGTCGTGGAAGGCGAGGAGGACGCCGTCGCGGGTGGCGTGAACATCGGTCTCGAGATAGCGCAGGCCCAGGTCGACCGCCGCGCCGAAGGCCGCCATCGAGTTCTCCAGGCCGTCCAAGGAGAAGCCGCGGTGAGCCATCGCGATCGGGCCGTCGTTGTCGCAGAACGCGAACGGTGACCCACGCGATGGCCCGGGCTCGCGGCTAGTGGGCAAACTCCCAGTGCCAGGGCTCGGGGCGCGACCCGGTCGGCTCGGCCCAGGCCGGGTGGAACCAGCCGTAGAGCGGGGCGTGGGTGAACAGCCAGTTGTGCTCGACCGTGCCGAAGGACTGGACGCCGCCGCACAGGTCGACGGCCACGCCCCAGCCGTGGTTGCTGGTGCCCGGGCGGGCGGCCAGGTTGGGCTTCGTGGCATACAGCGCGACCTGCTGGCTGTAGGACCGGTAGGAGTCGGTCACGCAGATCGGCCGGCCGAACTGCTGGGCGTAGGCCTTGGACAGCCGGGCGAACGCAGCGGCGGCGTCGGCCCGCAGCAGCTGTCCCGGTGCACCCCAGAGCGGACACAGAGCGGCGGCCGGGATCTGCCCGTTGCCGAATCCGGCGACGGAGGACTTGGTCACGCCGGGGCGGCAGCTGGCGCCGGCGGAGGTGAGTCCGGCCTGCAGCGCCGCGAGCTCGGCCCGGGCGACCAGCCGGTTGGCGGCGTTGGTGTTGCCGAGCAGGCTCAAGGTGTAGCCCGCCGTGCCCAGCCGGGCGGCCTGGGCGGCCTGCTCGGCGGCGAGCAGCTGGCGCTGTTGGGCGAGGGCGGCGTCGACCGTGGCACTGGCCGCCTGGGCGGCGAGCCGAGCAGCGGTCGCGTCGGCGGCGGCCTGGTCGGCCTGCTGGCTGACGATCTGCTGCACGGAGGCGAGGGTGTCGGCCTCGCGCAGCGCCTGGTCCTCGCCCTGGCCGACGTAGTTGATCAGGAAGAGCGAGTTGCCGACCTCGTCGGTCCGCGTGGCCTGCAGAGCCGAGAGGAACGCCTGGTAGCGGGCGAGGGTGCCACCGGAGACGTACGCCGCCCGGGCCCAGCGGCCCAGCTGGAGCTTGAGCTCGGCGGCGCGAGCCTGCAGGTCGGCCAACCGCTGCTGCTGGAGGGTCTGGGTGGCCAGCGCCTCCTGCTCCTCGCGCTGCGCGGTCTGCAGGGCCTGCAGCGCCAGCGAGGACTGGGTCGAGAGCTGCATCATCCGGGCGTTGATGGTGGCCAGCCGGGCGTCGGAGGCGAACAGCGCTGCCTGCAGCGCCTGGGCCTGGGCCAGCTGCTGGGCCAGCTCGGAGGGGCTCAGCGCCGTCTCGCCGTCGCCCGGGTCGGGCGCCGAGCTGGGGGAGGGCTTGGGTGTCGGCGCGGGCTTCGGCTTGGGGCCGGGCTGGTTGACCGGCGGGACGTTGCTCGCGGTCGAGGGCGGGGGCGTGGTGCTCGACGGCGTCGATGTCGGAGTGCCGCTCGACGTGTCGGTCGGGTCCGAGGTCGGGCTGGTCGTGGGGGAGTCGCTGCCGGAGCCAGTCGGGGAGTCGCTGGGGGAGTCGGTCGGCGAGTCCGCCGCGGTCGACGTCTGGCTCGAGGTCCCGTCCGACGTGCCGGTCGGGGAGTCACTCGACGTAGGGCTGGAGCTGGCCGTCGATGTCGCGGTCGGCGTCTCGTCGGCGTTGGCCGACAGACCGAGGCTCGCGGACAGCAGGAGCCCGGTGGCAGCGGCGACCGCTGCACACCGGAGGCTGTTCCGTCGTCGTCGCACTGTCTGGACCGCCTCGCTCACCGAACCCCCAGTCTTACCTGTTCGCCAACCTACGTTCGGCCCGGTGAGGGCGCAACGCAAACGACGAAACCACTCGTCATCGTCAGCAAGAGGTCACCTAACGCACCCGAGATACCTACCCCGTGTTACCGGACGGGTGCCCGGAGTGGCGAAGCTCCGGTCAGGCGGCGTTGCCCGGGAACAACGCCAGACCCTGCCGGACCGACTTGCCACTGCCGACCCAGTCGAAGTCGCCCCCGACGATCAGGCCCTGGGGCGTCGCAGCGATGGACCAGACGCCCATAGCCGACCCGAACTGCGGGTTGTCTGGCAGTAGGACACCGGTGGCCAGGTCGAAGACCGCGTAGCGCGAGCGGGCCACGTTGGTGTGGTTCAGCGGGGAGGTCCAGCACGCCGTGCCGGTCCCCTTGGTGCCGTGGGTGCCGTAGTAGATGTTGTTGGAGGTGACGAGGATCCCCTGCATGCCGCCGTTGCAGGCCGACTTCCAGATCAGGCCGGTCGGGTTCTGCGCCGTGGTCATGTTGATGGCGTCCCAGACGTAGATGCGGTCGGGGCAGATGTCGCCACCGATCAGTCGGGTGCCGTCGGGCGTCAGCATCATCCGGTTGATCCAGGGACCGACCCGCGGCTGGCAGCCCTCGACCGCACCGAACTTGGCCAAGAGGGCTCCAGTGTTGGCGTCGACCGCGACGATGCCGAGCTGGATTGCGGTCCCGTTGAGGGTGGTGAACGGGCCGCCGATGAAGATCCTCGAACCGTCCAGGGAGGCGACGACCGCCTCCACCATGCCGTTGCCGTAGCGCGGGCCGGACGGCCCGGAGACGTTGACCGTGAAGGTCGGGTTCACCGCGCCGGTGATCGGGTCCAGCTTGGTCATGCGGCCCTGGTCGATCCCGTTGACCCGGATGAACTGGCCGCCGGCGTAGAGCGCGCCACCGGCGTAGGCCATGCTCAGCACGTCGTTGTCGGTGTTGGCCTGGAAGCTGGTGACGGTGCCGGTCGCGGTCGAGACCGAGGCCAGGTGCTTGCGGATCAGACCGTTGACCGTGGAGAAGTGGCCGGCGAGGTAGAGCGTGCCGGCGTCGGGCGAGATCTGGAGGTCCAGCACCTCGTCGTCGGTGTTGGCCGTGAAGGTCGGGTCGCCGGCACCGGTGCTGAGGGTGAGCGCGGCAACTCCCTTGCGTACCAAGCCATTCAGGCTGGTGAGCTCGCCACCGACGAAGATGTTGCCGGCCGACGGGCCGAGGGTCAGGACTCGGTCAGACGCCACCGGGTTCCATCCCGTGAGGCTGCCGTCAGCGAGGGCGAAGCCGGCCACGTCGTGCCGCGTGGTGGCGCCGGACTGGCCGAACCGGCCACCTACATAGAGGGTGCCGCCGCTCGCGGTCAGCGACGAGACCTCGGGCGTGCAGACCGGGTTGGAGTGGCCGTCCTTGACCGTGTGACGCGTCTGGCATCCGCTCAGCGCCGGGTCGAATGAGGTCACCGCGCCGTTGGTGTCGATGGCGGCCAGCCGCGCCCGGGGCGTCCCGTTGACGTTGCCGAACAGGCCACCGGCGTAGACGGTGCCGGACGCGGGGTCGACGGCCAGAGCCTCGACCGCGGCGTCGGCGACCGGGGCCCACGAGGTGAGCGAGCCGTCAGCGGTGGACCAGCCGGCGAGGTCGCCCCGCGTCTGCGACGACGGGCCGGATGCTGAGGTGAAGCTGCCCCCGCCGTACAGGGTCGAGCCGTCGGCCGAGAGGGCGAGGCCGCTGACCGTGCCACCCGCGCCCGCGGTGAAGCCGTTGTCCACGGCCCCGGTTGCGGCGTTGATCCGCGCCACCCGGGAGCGGCTGGACGCGCCGATGGTGGTGAAGTCGCCGGCGACGTAGAGCGAGGACCCGGCCGGCACGACGGCGCGGACCGTGCTGTTGGCCGAGGCACTGAAGCCGGCCACCGCGGATCCACCGGAGCCGTCGACCTCGCCGATCCGGCTGGCCGAGACCGGGGTCTTGCCGACCTGGGTGAAGGCGCCGCCGAGGACGACGTTGCTGCCGGACATGGCCAGCGCGTAGACCGCACCGTTGGGCTTGGGGTTCCACTTGGAGACGACACCGTCGGCGCCGATCCGGGCGGCGTTCTTGCGCGCGACACCGCCGACGGTCGTGAAGGCACCTGCGACGTACCAGCCGCCGGCGCCGTCGGCGACGGAGGCGTAGACCGCGCCGTCGATCATCGGCGCGTTGGCGACTCTTGCGCCGGTCGTGCCCGAGACGCCGGCGCCGTAGCCGGTCTGCGGGCCGATGTAGTCGAACCCGCCGCCGAGATAGACCCGGTCGCCCGACGTGACGATGTCCGTCACTCGGCCGTTGGTGCCCCACCAGCTCGCCACCGGCGTGTAGTTCAGGGTCGGGGCCGCGGCCTGGGCCGCGGAGCCCGGCGCCAGTAGCGCGCCGGCCACCAGTGCGACGACGGGGAAAACCACAAACTTCTTGGCCACGGAATCTCCTGCGACGACGCATCGACCGGCCGCCCGGACGAGGGCCTGGGCTGAAGGTAGGGCCCGGCGCGAGACCCAGTCCGGCAAACGCCCGCAACGCTGTCGGTCCGGACCTCTACGACTGCGATGCGTGAGGAAGGGTGCACGCAACGTCAAGAACTCGTCAGCGGACCGACGAATCGTGGGCGAGCCGGTCGCCGACAGCGATCGTGCCGGAGCGCAGGACATCGACGACCAGCCCGAGTGTGGTGCCGTTGACCCGCCCGATGGTCGTCAGCAGCCGGTCGTCAGCGGCGAGGTCAACCTGGGGGAGCCCGACCATCACGCACCGGGTCATCGGCTCGCGGACCCGCACGAGCACCTGGCCGCCGATCCGCACCGTGCGACCGGTCCATTCGTTCTCGTCGAACCGCGGGCCCGATCCGGTATCGACCAGCAGGTTGGCCCGGAAATGCCGCGGGTCGATCGGCGACGCCGTGCAGCTCGGCCAGCCGGGCCAGCGACGAGCTGGTCAGCAGATGCAGCGGGCCCTCGTCGAAGTGGTCGACCTCGTCCTCACGACGCAGCGCCACGGGCCGGCCGACGTGAGCGCTGAGCGCCTGGTCGAGCTCGGGCCCGGGCCCGGCGATGCTGCGACCGTCCGGGAAGTCGATCACGGGCGCCGGCTGATCGTCATGCTCCTCGCCATACCGAGCCGCTAGGTCGAGCAGCCCGGCCATCTTGCGGAACCGGCGGCTGCTCTTGCCACTGCCGAGCTTGCCGTCCGGGTCGCAGACCGCCCAGAGCCGGTCGCCGACCAGACCACGACGGTCGACCTCGACCGACAACCGTTGTTCACCGACAAGCGACTTCACCGGGTAGCGCGTGAGGACGGAAACCACGCCGAGCGTGGCACCGCCGGTCACGGGCCGGCGATGGCCGGCCCGAGGAGCGGGAGCAGATCAAAGGCAGCCACAGCCACCAGCATGATGCATCCCAGAGCAAGGGCGAGGATCGGGAGCACCGATCGAGTCGACGTACGCCGGATGCCAGCTCTCGCCAGCTCAGCGGCGGCCAGCAGCTCGACGGGGTCCCAGAGCGCCGACCCGTGGCCCGGCCCTCGCCAGGCGTTGATGAGCACTTCAGCGACCA
Source organism: uncultured Actinomycetota bacterium (assembly GCA_963794535.1). Classification (GTDB taxonomy): domain Bacteria; phylum Actinomycetota; class Actinomycetes; order Actinomycetales; family CAVURS01; genus CAVURS01. The sequence goes on along the minus strand of CAWCEI010000020.1, from coordinate 215,082 downwards.
GGAACGCGGAGAGCAGAGCGAAGCCGGTCGCGCGCCACGTGGTGTGCGGCTGGGCCGCGGCCCAGCCGCACAGCCCGAAGACGGCCCCGAAGCCGGCCACGGCCAGCAGCCAGAACCGGCCCCCGTGCGTCAGGTAGTCGACCTTGGTCCCGGCGTCGTACCTGCTTGTCGCGAAGGTCATGAAGGTGACCATGGCCACGGTCAACAGGCCGACACCGACCACCACGGCGGTGATCCGGCGCCGCATCAGATACCCGCCGGCGAACGCCAGCGCCGCCCACGGCCCTGCGAGATCGGCCGCGGGCACCAGCCAGGACCACGGCCATGAGCTCGCGATCTCGGTGTCCGAGATGGTGTCGAACAGACCGAGGCCGACGGCGACGATGGCCAGTACGGACAGTGCGGCCGGAGTCCCGAGCCGGTGATGGACCTCGGGACTCGGCCGCACGACGTCAGTCAGCGGTTCGCCGTCGACGGCTGGTCAGCAGCAGGAGCAAGCCGCCCGCTGCTACCAGGACGGTCGCCCCACCCACCATCGGGAAGACGTTGAACCCGGTGAACGCGAGCGGACCGCCCGGCTGGTTTACCTCCGGCGTCACCGGGGTCCCGGGAGTCCGGGGCCTTCCTGGCGTCGCGGGGGTCACCGGGGTCGTGGGCAGCTTGGCGTCCGACACCGTCGACGTCTTGGCGGTGCTCTGGTCGACGATCACGGCATCGCTCGGCACCGCCGACAGGGCATAGCCCGTCGGTGCATCCGTCTCGAGCCAGTAATAGGTGCCAGCGGACAACCCGTCGAGCGCGCACGTGCCGTCGGCAGCCGTCGTGCACTGGCCGCTCTTGGTGTCGGTCGCGCTGGGGGAGTCACCGGTCGCCTGCAGTCCGGCGACCCCGTTCGACTCGCGGTAGAGCTGGTACGTCGCACCGGCCACCGGCGTGGCCTGATCGGCTGCGTCCACCTTCTTCAGCGTCAACGTCGACCGGGACACCTGGTCGGCGACCACTGTGGCCGCCATCGTCGTGCCGGCATTGCTGGCATCGACGTCGATCGCCGCAGAACGGGGGTTGGCCGGCAGGTCGTAACCGGCCGGGGCCAGGACCTCGACCCAACGGTAAGTCCCGAACGGCAGGTTCGACACGGTGCAGGTACCGGTGGCAGCGGTGCTGCAGCTCCCCACTGTGGCCAAGCTGTCGACGGAGATCAGGTTGAAGGTCGCACCCGCGAGCGGGTGACTGGGGTCGCCGGCGTCAACCTTCTTGACGGTCAGGCCGGTGGCGGCCCGGGTGTCCTGGACCACGGTGGTGGTGAACGTCGTCCCGGCGGTGGCGGCCGTGATCTGGATCGCGGCAGAGTCCGCGGCGAGGTCATATCCGGTCGGGGCGGTGGTCTCGTGCCAGGTGTAGGTGCCTGGCGTCAGGCCCGTGATCGAGCAGAGGCCCTGGGCGTCGGTGGTGCAGGACTGGCCCGAGCCGGTCAGCGAGAACACAGCGCCCGCCAGCACGCCGCTGGTCGAGGCGTCGACCTTCTTGACCGTCAACGTCGACGTCGCCGGTGGCGCGGTCGGCTGGTCCGCGAAGACCGTGGCCGCCATCGTCGTACCGGCATTGGCGGCGCGTGATGTCGATCTGCGCGGAGTTCGGGTTGGCCGGCAGGTCATAGCCGGCCGGGGCCCCGGTCTCGACCCAACGGTAGGAACCGAACGGCAGGCTCGACACCGTGCACGTGCCGGTGGCAGCGGTCGTGCAGCTCCCCACGACGGTAGGCGGCGTGCCGGTCACCAAGTTGAAGGTCGCACCCACCAGTGTGTGGCTGGCGTTGGTGGCGTCGACCTTGGTGACTCTCAGCGCGGTGAGGGCCCGTTCGTCCTGCATCACGGTGGTGGTGAAGGTCGTCCCGGCGGTGGCGGCCGTGATCTGGATCGCGGCAGAGTCCGGCGCGACGTCATATCCGGTCGGGGCGGTGGTCTCGTGCCAGGTGTACGTGCCCGGCGCCAGGCCCGTGATCGAGCAGACGCCCTGGGCGTCGGTGGTGCAGGACTGGCCCGAGCCGGTCAGCGAGAACACAGCGCCCGCCAACACGCCGCTGGTCGAGGCGTCGACCTTCTTGACCGTCAACGTCGACGTCGGGGGCTGGCCAGTGAGCTGGTCGGCGACGACGGTGGCCGCGATCGTCGTACCGGCATTGGCGGCGGTGATGTCGATCTGCGCGGAGTTCGGGTTGGCCGGCAGGTCATAGCCGGCCGGGGCCCCGGTCTCGACCCAACGGTAGGAACCGAACGGCAGGCTCGAGACCGTACAAATGCCGGCGGGAGCGGTCGTGCAGCTCCCTACGACGGTGGCCGCAGTGTCGGCGGTCACCAGGTTGAAGGTCGCACCGGCGAGGGTTTTGCTCGAGTCGCTGGCGTCAACCTTCTGGACACTCAGGTCAGTAAGGGCCTGAGCGTCACGGACCACGGTCGCTGCGAAGGTGCTCCCGGCGGTGGCGGCCGTGATCTGGATGTCCGCGGAGTCCGCCGCGGCAGTGTATCCGGTCGGGGCGGTGGTCTCGTGCCAGGTGTAGGTGCCCGGCGCCAGGCCGGAGATCGAGCAGAGGCCGTCGGTGCCGGTGGTGCAGGACTGGCCCGAGCCGGTCAGCGTGAACACAGCGCCCGCCAGCACGCCGCTGGTCGTGGCGTCGACCTTCTTGACCGTCAACGTCGACGTCTTCGGCTGGCCGGTCTTGTGGTCCTCGACGGTGACGACCGCCGGCTTGGTCCCTGCTGTGACGGTGATGGGAGAGGTCTGGGTGACCAGGTCATAACCGTCCGGCGCGAGCAGCTCCTGCCATTCGTACTGGCCCTCGGGCACGTCATCGACAGAGCAGGTCCCCTGGTCGTCGGTCGTGCAGATCTCTACAGCGCCGACGAAACCGACCAGCTTGAAGATGGCGCCCGACAGGGCCGCTCCGGTCGAGTCGTCGACCTTCTTCACGAACACCCGCTGGAGCGTGGTCCCGGTCGGCTGGTCCCGGAAGACCAGGGGCGGGTTGCCCGTGGGGTTTTCGAGGACGGGTGCGGTCACGATGCCCGGTTGGCCGGTGTAGCCCGGCGGGGGAGTTGTCTCCTCCACCTTGTAGCTGAAGCCCGTGGTCCCGTCGATGTGGCACAAGCCGCTCGAATCGGTCACGCAGCTGCCGATGACCGCACCGGGGTGGTCATAGAAGGTGAAGTGGGCGTCGGCCAGCGGGATGCCGGTCATCGCATCCACCTTCTTGACGACGAACTGGGTCGGGTCGCCTGCGGCTTGGGCCCGCCCGGCACCGATGACGGTGACCGAGCTCAGCAGCGCGGCCGCGGTGAGCAGCGCGAAAAGGCGGGCGCCGCCCCGTCGGCTGCGGCTGACGACGGGCGCGGTTGAGCCCAGCTGGTGAAACTTCATGAAACTAACCCCCGTGACGGCTGGTTCCAGTCCGTCGACTCGATTTCGGCACGCAGATTGCGCTCGCTCCAGCGTGCCCGGCGGGCCTAAGGGGTCACAACGGACCTATGTCGCCTTCTTCACTGGATCTAGGTCCAGTCCGACCCGCTCCGCGTTACGCCGATAATCGACATTATGTCTGTTCGTTTTCAGTGAGGCCGTCCCCCGAACTGCCAGCTGTGCACCTCCACCGCGTCGTACCGGACGGCGTCTAGTACGGCTCGGGCCGCATCCGCGTCCGGCGCCCGGACCAGTGCGGCCGTGCCGAGCCAGGCGGTGCCGTCGTCGGAGAGCAACGGCCCATAGGCGATCAGCTCGTCGTTGTCGGGCGCGACGGCGCTTTCGACATTGGTCGGCGACGCCGGGCCGAGGCCGAGCACCAGCCATCTGTCACCTTCTGAGGGGCCGCCGGAGAACTCCCACATGGTCCGGCCGAGCAGGTTGCGCCAGCGGCGCACCAGCACGTCCCGGTACGCCCCCGCCTGGTAGCCGGGCTCGTCGAACGCGAACGCGCGCGCGGCCGCCGGGTCCGGCAGGTCGAGGATGTGGACGCTCCCGGTGAGGATGTCCCCGTCGAAGGTCGGCCCGCGGGCGATCATCTCGGCGGCGAACCCGTCCATGTACAACCAGTGCTGCTCGCGGAGCTCGTGACGCAGCGGTCCGGAGCCGGGCCGGTCGCGGTGATAACAGAAGAAGTCCATGGTGACCTCGTTCCTATCACCTGGTCAGTGCAGGATCGGGCCTGAGTCCACGGCTTCAAAAGCGCTGCCAGGGACGGACTTCAGCTGGTTGAGGTCGTCGTCGTTCCAGCCCGTGTCGTTGGCCCCGGACAGGTACCAGTTCGAGCCGTTGTCGGCGACGAACATCCCGTAGGTCTTGAGCGCCTGCAGGATCACTCGGGACTCACCGTGGAAGCCCGAGATGTTGTACGACGCCTTGAGCCGGAACCGCGCGCCCATCGGCGGCAGCGAGGCGCTGGTGCTCGACCCGGCCTCATGGGTCGCCGGGTGGATGTAGCCGCTCTGGGACTGCGACACCGTGAACCGCAGTGCGTGGTCGATGGAGCCGGCCTCGACCTCGTCGCGGCGGACCAGGCCGGGCAGGATCGGCAGGCCGGCGGCGTCGGCCGACGTCCAGCCGGCCGGGCGCAACGCGTTCGAGTTGAGGTTGAAGACCGCACCCGAGGCCGCGGTCCAGCCGCTGCCGACCGCTTGGCGCCGTACAGCTCATAGATATGGCAGTCCCCCGACGCCACCAGGACGTGGGCGTCTCCCCCGGCCTCGATCCGCGCGTTGGTCGGGATCGGGTAGGGACCGGGGTCGCTCTCGTCGCCGTACGCGTTGAACGTCACCGTGACCTTGGGCTGGGTCGCCGGTACGACGCTGAACGGGATCCCATAGCCGGGGTCGGAACCGAAGTCCGGGTGCAGGTGGACCGTGCTGCCGATGCTGGCCACCCAAGCCGCCGAATGGCTGTTGAGCTGGGCGCCGGAGATGTCCTGGCGCCACGGGTTGTTGGCCGGGAACAGCGGGCAACCGGCGATGCTGGCACCGCCCCGCGGGTGCCCGCTGGTGACCGGCCGCGCTGCTGGTGGCGGCATCTGCGGCCGCCCCAGGTTGGTCGGCAGGACCCCTTTGTTGTGGCCGCTCCCGGTCGAGGTCGGCGCGTGGATCGCGTCCAGCGAGGCGACCGAGGTCCCGGCGCCGGAACCGCACGCGGCCAGGGCGGTCAGCAGGACGCCGGCACCAGCCGCACGCCAGGGGCTCCGCATCCGGACATCATGTCGGTCCATTGTCCTGACGTCGGCATCCCGGGCCTGATGGTGTGCCGGTATGCCCCCGGTTTCACCGAGTTGGTCGATTCACCAGGTGGATTCGCCTCGTCCGGTCGCTTCGTCGAGCGTCAGGCGTTGATGCCGCCATCGCAGTAGAGCAGCTGGCCGTTGACCCACTCCCCCTCGGCGCTGCACAGGAACGAGATCAGCGCCGCCGGGTCCGACGGCCGTCCGGCGCGGCCGCGCGGGTTGGTCCGGACCACCTCGGCCACGTGCTCCGGCGTCATCCAGCCCGTGTCGATCGGCCCGGGGTTGACCACGTTGGCTGTGATCCGCAGCTCGGCCAGCTCGCGGGCCGCCGCCAGGACGATCCGGTCCAGTGCGCCCTTGCTGGCGCCGTAGGGCAGGTTGCCGACGACGTGGTCGCTCGTGAGGGCGACCAGGCGCCCGGCGCCGGGCTCACCGCGGTAGCGCTGGGCGAACTCCTTGATCAACAGCCAGGAGGCCCGGGCATTGACGGCGAAGTGCCGGTCGAAGCTGTCGACCGTGGTGTCCAGCAGACCGGAGTCGACCGACTCGGCGTGGCTCAGAACGAGCGCCGTTACCGGACCCAGTGCCGCCTCGACAGCGTCGAAAATCTCTTGTGGTGCAACGGTTTTCGTCAGATCCGCACTGACGGCTGTCGTCCGGACGCCGGCCGCTCGCAACATCGCGCCGATCTCGGCCGGATCGTCCTGCTGAGGCCCCCACGGCATCCGTTCGTCGTACGGCGTCCAGTGCGTCGTCGCCACGTCCCAGCCATCGGCTGCGAGCCGCAGCGCCACTGCTGCACCGAGGCCGGCCCGCCGTCCCACCCCTGTCACCAGTGCGGTCGCCACGCCGACGACCCTAGCTGCGGCTGTAGAGGGCCGGTGCCACCGCTGGGAGGGCGTCGCGGGCCGCCCGGATCGGGTCGCCGTTGCCCATCACGACGGCGTGGACGATCGCGCCGTCGAACAGCATCTGCACCAACAGGGCCGTCTCGTGCGGCCGCGGGTCGCCGGCCTCGGCCAGCATCTCCCCCAGAGCCTCGTTCATGGCGCGCTTGTGCGACTGCGCGACCGCCGCGACCGGATGGTTCGGGTCGGCCACCTCGACTCTGGTGTCGACGTAGGCGCACCCTCGGTAGTCCGGACCGTCGGCCCGGTCGGCGGCCGAGTCGAGCATCCGCTCGATCCGCTCCCTCGGGGTGCCGACGTCGGCGCCCAGGAGCCGGGCCCGGTGCTCGGCGTCGTGCTCCCCCAGCGCGACCGCGACCAGCTCGTCGATGCCGCTGAAATGCCGGTACAGCGACATCTTGCTGGCCCCGGCGCGCTCGGCCACCTGGGCCGGGCTCGCGCTGGCCAGACCGCCTTCCCGGAGCAGCTCGTACGCCGCGCGGCTGAGCCGTTCACGAACGTCGTGTGTTCCGGTCATGCGGCATACGATACCTTGAGGTCTCATGAGCGCCAGCCCAACGACTCAGCCCCCCACGCCGCCCGCCCCGGGCGAGCCGCGCGGGCTGCTGCTGCGCCGGGTCCACCCGGCCTGGGTCGTGGCGGCCGGCGGGTTCTTCTGTCTGCTCTTCGCGGCCGGCTTCCGGGCCACGCCCGGGGTTCTGATCGTCCCGCTGCAGGACGAGTTCGGCTGGTCCCGGGCGACGATCGCCGGCGCGGTCTCGGTCAACCTCGTGCTGTTCGGCCTGGCCGGGCCGTTCGCCGCCGCGCTCACCCAGAAGTTCGGGCTGCGCCGGATCGTCCCGGCGGCGATGACCCTGATCGCCCTGGGCTCGGCCTTGACCGTCTTCATGACGGCGCCGTGGCAGCTCTACTTGTGCTGGGGGCTGTTGGTCGGCGTCGGCACGGGAGCCGTCGCGCCGGTCCTCGCAGCGACCATCGCCAACCGGTGGTTCGCCAAGCGCCGCGGCCTCGTTCTGGGCCTGCTCACCGCGGGCAGCTCGACCGGCCAGCTGCTCTTCCTGCCGTTCCTGGCCGCGCTGTCCGGCTCGACCGAATGGCGCCGCGCCGCCTTGGCCGTGGCGGCGTCCTCGCTGCTCGTCGTACCGATCTCGATCATCGTGCTGCGCGAGCGGCCGGCCGATCTGGGGCACCGACGCTATGGCGCCATCGAGGACGACGCGGCGTTCGAGCCGGGCCGTCGGCCGATCTCGACCGCGTTCCGGGTGCTGCGCCAGGCCTCGCACACCAGCCAGTTCTGGGTGCTCGCCGGCAGCTTCTTCGTCTGCGGCGCCTCGACCAACGGGCTGATCGCAACCCACTTCATCCCGGCGGCGATGGACCACCAGATCCCTGAGGTGACCGCGGCCAGCATGCTCGCCGCGATGGGGGTGCTCGACGTCGTCGGCACGACGGCCTCCGGCTGGCTCACCGACCGGTTCAACCCGCGCATCCTGCTGTTCGTCTACTACGGGCTGCGCGGCCTGTCGTTGATCGCGCTCCCGCACGCCCTCAACGCCCAGCACCTGAGCCTCGGCACCTTCGTCGCGTTCTACGGCCTGGACTGGATCGCCACCGTTCCGCCGACGGTCCAGCTGGTGATCCAGACCTTCGGTGAGGAGGCCGGTCTCGTGGTCTACGGCTGGGTCTTCGCCGCGCACCAGATCGGCGCGGCGACGGTGGCCGTCTTCGCCGGAGCCATCCGCGACCACCTGGACACCTACAACCCGGCCTTCTACATCTCCGGCCTGCTGTGCCTCATCGCGGCGCTCAGTGTCTTCGCGGTCCGCGGACCGACCCAGGCCGTGCTGAGCACGCGCGAACCAGAGCCGGCGCTCACCGGCTAGGTCGGGTCGACACCCTCAGCCGGCCGGTTGCTCCGGCTCGGCGTCGACGCCCGCCTCCTTGCGCTGTTGCGCCGTGATAGGCGCAGGCGCGGCCGTGAGCGGGTCGTAGCCGCCGCCGGACTTGGGGAAGGCGATGACCTCACGGATCGAGTCGGCGCCGGACAGCAGCGCGCAGATCCGGTCCCAGCCGAAGGCGATCCCGCCGTGCGGCGGTGCCCCGAAGTTGAACGCCTCGAGCAGGAAGCCGAACTTCTCCTGGGCTTCCTCCGCCTCGAGACCCATGACCGCGAAGACCCGCTCCTGCACGTCGCGCTGATGGATACGGATCGAGCCGCCGCCGATCTCGTTGCCGTTGCAGACGATGTCGTAGGCGTAGGCCAAGGCCGACCCAGGGTCCGTGTCGAACGTGCTCCAGCGACTCCGGCTTGGGCGAGGTGAAGGCGTGGTGCACGGCCGTCCAGGCTCCGGATCCGACTGCTACGTCATCGGTTTCGGCCGTCGGCTCGAACAGTGGGGCGTCGACGACCCACACGAAGGACCACTCCGCCTCGTCGATCTGACCGGTCCGCCGGCCGATCTCGAGCCGCGCCGCACCGAGCAGGCTGCGGCTGGAGTTCGGGGCGCCCGGCGGCGAAGAACACACAGTCGCCCGGGGCCGCGCCGACCTGCTCGGCCAGCCCGGCCTTCTCGGTGTCGGACAGGTTTTTGGCCACCGGCCCGGACAGCTCACCGTCGTCGCCGACCAGCACATAGGCGAGCCCCCGCGCGCCGCGCTGCTTGGCCCAGTCCTGCCAGGCGTCCAGAGTCTTGCGCGGCTGGGCCGCCCCGCCGGGCATCACGACCGCGCCGACGTACGGCGCCTGGAAGACGCGGAACTCGGTGTCCGCGAAGTAGCCGGTGCAGTCGGTCAGCTCCTGGCCGAAGCGCAGGTCCGGCTTGTCCGAGCCGTAGCGGGCCATCGCGTCGGCGTACGTCATCCGCGGCGATCGGGGTCGTGACCTCGTAGCCGACCAATCGCCACAGGGCGACGAGGATCGCCTCGGCCACCTCGATCACGTCGTCCTGGTCGACGAAGCTCATCTCGATGTCGAGCTGGGTGAACTCGGGCTGGCGGTCGGCCCGGAAGTCCTCGTCGCGATAGCAGCGGGCGATCTGGAAGTAGCGCTCCATGCCGGCGACCATGAGCAGCTGCTTGAACAGCTGCGGGCTCTGCGGCAGGGCGTACCAGGACCCCGGCCGCAGCCGCGCCGGGACGAGGAAGTCGCGGGCGCCCTCCGGTGTCGACCGGGTCAGAGTGGGCGTCTCGATCTCGACGAACTCGCGGGCGAGCAGAGCGTCGCGCGCGGCCTGGTTGACCTTGCTGCGCAACCGGATCGCCGCAGCCGGCGCCGGTCGGCGCAGGTCCAGGTAGCGGTAGCGCAGCCGGGCCTCCTCGCCGACCTCGACCCGCTCGTCGATCTGGAACGGCAATGCCGCGGCCGCGTTGAGGACGGTGACGTTGTCGGCGCTGACCTCGATCTCGCCGGTGGCCAGGTCGGCGTTCTCGTTGCCCGCCGGCCGGGCCCCGACGGTGCCGGTCACCAACAGGCAGTACTCGGCCCGCAGCCCGTGGGCCACGGACTCGTCCCGGACGACGACCTGCACGACGCCCGAGGCGTCCCGGAGGTCCAGGAAGGCCACTCCCCCGTGATCGCGCCGCTTGGCCACCCACCCGGCGAGGGTGACGGTCTGGCCGATCTGGCCGGCCCGAAGGGTGCCGGCCTCATGGGTGCGGAGCACGGAGCGAACCTCTCAACTGTCGTGGGGGTGAGTGCCCGATGTTACGGGGCGCTCCGCGAGTGTTCGAACCGCATTTCGCTGCGGCGGACTAGAACATACGTTCGAACGCGGCGTACACTCCCCGCATGACGGTGACGGTGCAGGCCTCCCTGATCGACGACCTCGTCGACGAGCCCGCCCTGGGTGCGCTCGGGACGACGGTGCAGCGCACCACCCTCACCCGTGGGGCCTGGATGGACGTCCGGCGCGGCTGGGTGAGCGCGCCGACGACCCTCTTCGACCGGCTGGCCACCGACGTGCCGTGGCAGGCCGAGCGGCGCGAGATGTATGACCGCGAGGTCGACGTGCCGCGCCTGCTGGCGTTCTACAGCGAGGGCGCCGAGCTGCCGACGGCTCTGCTCACCGAGGCACGCGACTGCGCTCAGCCGGCACTACGCAGGCCGAGCTCGGCGAGCCGTTCGTACGGCGGGTCTGTGCCTCTACCGCGACGGCCGGGACAGCGTGGCCTGGCACGGCGACACCATCGGCCGGAGCAAGACCGAGGACACGATGGTCGCCATCGTCTCGGTCGGCGCCCCGCGCGCCCTGCTGCTCCGCCCCCGCGGTGGTGGCGAGACGCTGAAGCTCCTGCTCGGGCACGGCGACCTGATCGTGATGGGTGGCTCCTGCCAGCGCACCTGGGAGCACGCCGTGCCCGAAGACCGCGCAGCCGGTCGGGCCGCGGATCAGCATCCAGTTCCGCCCCCGCGGCGTCCGCTGAGCAGCACAGTCCGTTAGCGAGCTAACCGGGTGCGTCAGGCGTTCGGCACGATCCGCGGGCGGAGGTCCTCGGTCGGCGGCCGCCAGTCATCACCGGCCGGCACCTGCTCGCCGCTGCGGATGTCCCGGACCTCGTCGACGCCGGAATGCGTTGCGGCGCCGGGGAACCAGACGTACGGGATGCCCCGCCGCTCGGCGTACCGGATCTGTTTGCCGTACTTCGCGGCGGTGGGCGAGACCTCGGTGGCGACGCCGCGGGCTCGCAGCTGGGTCGCGACCGACCGGCAGGCGCCGCGCTGGTCCTCGTCGGGCACGGCGACCAGCACGCAGGTCGGGGTCGGCCGGTTGAGGCTGACCAGACCCCGCGCGAAGAGCGGCCCCAAGGTGCGGGTCACGCCGAACGAGATGCCGACGCCCGGATAGGTCGTGCGGCCGTCGCTGGCCAGGGAGTCGTAGCGGCCGCCGGAGCAGATCGAGCCCGAGCGACTCGAAGCCGGCCATGCGGGTCTCGTAGACCGTGCCGGTGTAGTAGTCGAGGCCCGCGCGCGATCCGCAGGTCGGCCAGCACGCGCGACCCGGTCGGACGCCGCGGCCGCGGCGCCGTCGACGACCTCGGCCAGCTCGGCCAGCCCGGTCTCGAGCAGCTCGCTCGTGACGCCCAGGGCGCGCACCTGGTCGACGAACGAGGTGTCCGTCGTCGCGATGTCGGCGAACGCGCAGGCAGGCGTCGGCGACGGCATCGGACAGGCCCTGCTGCTCGACCAGGATCGACCGCACCCCGGCCGGCCCGACCTTGTCCAGCTTGTCGATGGCCTGCATCGCGGCCGCCGTGTCGGCCGACGCCGAGCCCTTCGTAGAAGCCCTGGATCAGCCGGCGGTTGTTGAGCTGCAACGTGATCGGCGGCACGGGCAGGCCGGACAGCGCCTCGGCCATGACCTGGGCGATGTCGACGTCGTGGTGGAACGGCAGGGTGTCCCGGCCGACGATGTCGATGTCGGCCTGCAGGAACTCGCGGTAGCGCCCCTCCTGCGGCCGCTCCCCGCGCCAGACCTTCTGGATCTGGTAGCGGCGGAACGGGAACTCGAGCTTGCCGGCGTTCTCCAGCACGTAGCGGGCGAACGGCACGGTCAGGTCGAAGTGCAGGGCCAGCGCGTCCGCCTCCGAGTCCTCGGAGCCGGAGCCGACGTCGTCGTGCAGCCGGCGCACGACGTAGACCTCCTTGTCGATCTCCCCCTTGCGCAGCAGCTGGGAGAGCGGCTCGACCGCGCGCGTCTCCAGTGGCGAGAAGCCGGCCAGCTCGAAGGTACGGCGCAGGTGGTCCACCACCTGCTGCTCGGCCAGCCGCTCGCCCGGCAGCCACTCGGGGAAGCCGGAAAGCGGCGTGGGTCGCTCGGTGCGGCTCATCGAACCAGCCCGAGGTCGAGCAGGTACGGGTTGGTGGCCCGCTCGTCGGCCATCGTGGTCGCCGCGCCGTGGCCGGGCAGGACGAGCAGGTCGTCGGGCAGCGGCAGGACGACGTCCTCGCAACGTGCGTCGCATCGCCACGGCGTCGCCGCCCCTGTTGTCGTATCGCCCGATGCTGCCGGCGAACAGCACGTCGCCGCTGAGCAGGGTCGACGCTGACATCGGCCACGTCGAGCTGGTCCGGCACTCCCGGCAGGTCGAACAGCACCGACCCCTCGGTGTGGCCCGGCGCGTGCCGGACCCCGATGTCCAGGCCGGCGATCTGCAGCCGCTGCCCGTCCGCGAGCTGCACGACGTCGTCCGGCTCGGCCCAGGTGGCCGCCCTGCCGAACTGCTGCTCCAGCATCGCCAGGAAGGCCGCGTCGAAGTCGGCCAGCGGGTCGGCCAGCCGGTAGACGTCGTCGGCGTGCATGTACGCCGCGATGCCGTGCGCACCGCAGACCGGCGTCACGGAGTAGGTGTGGTCCAGGTGACCGTGCGTCAGCAGCACGGCCGCAGGACGCAGCCGGTGCTCCGCCAGGGTCGTGGCGAGCTGGTCGAGCACCTCGATGCCCGGGTCGACGACGATGCACTCCTCCCCCGGCCCGGGCGCGACGACGTAGCAGTTCGTCCCGAACACGGGAGCGGGGAAACCGGTCAGCAGCACCGCTGGAGCCTATCGAGGGGGCCCGAGTCCACTTCGTGACCTGGGCTTTGGAAGCGCTCCGAGGGCTCCCTGCCTAGACTTGCGCGGTTGCCACAGGCACCGGCCCCCGGCTGGGGCGCAAATCGATCAGGAGGTAGACGTGTCGCCCAACGCCCGCGACCGGGCCCGTGCGAAGCGGCGATACGCCAAACGCCAGGCCACTCTCGCCCAGCGGGCCCAGGCTCGGCGGACCCGTCAGCAGGTCACCGCCGCCGTGCTCAGCATCCTGGTCGTCGTCGGCGGGGTGTTCGCGGCAACCAAGCTGGTCGGCTCTGAGCGACAAGAAGTCGCGCTCCGCCGCGGCGAGCAACACCCCGAGCAGCACTCCGAGCAGCAGCCCCACGGGCCCGACCTGCCCGAAGGCCACGGCGGACAAGGTGGCCAAGCCGCAGCAGTTCAGCACCGCCCCGGACAAGACGCTGGCGGCCGGCCGGACCTGGACCGCGACGGTCGCGACGACCTGTGGGCCGATGACCTTCGAGCTGGACGGCGCCAAGGCCCCGCAGACGGTGTCGTCGTTCATCTTCCTGGCCCGCAAGGGCTTCTTCAACAACACGACCTGCCACCGGCTGGTCACGACCGGCATCTTCGTCCTGCAGTGCGGCGACCCGACCGCGACCGGGCAACGGCGGCCCGGGCTACGGCTACGGCATCGAGAACGCGCCCGGCCAGTGGCGACTACCCGGCCGGCACGATCGCGATGGCCCGCACCGACGACCCCAAGTCCAACGGCAGCCAGTTCTTCCTGGTCTACAAGGACAGCAAGCTGCCGACCGAGGGCGGCGGATACTCGATCTTCGGCACGGTGAAGACCGGGCTCGACGTCGTCACCAAGGTGGCCGCCAGCGGGCGCGGCCGCGGCCGACGCGACGGGCAACACCCCGCCGAACACGCCGATCAACATCACCTCGGTCACGGTGAAGTAGGAGATGGCCATGGCGGTCGAGGACTACGGGCGAGTGGCCGAGGACGGCACGGTCTACGTGCGTACGGCGGACGGCGAGCGGGCGGTCGGCTCCTATCCCGGCGCCACGCCGGAGGATGCGCTGGCCTACTTCGGCCGCAAGTACGACGACATCGGCGCCCAGATCAGCCTGTTCGCCCAGCGGCTCAACAACACCGACATGTCGCCCAGCGACATCGACGCCGGGCTCAAGCGGCTGCGTGAGGCCACGGCCGAGCCCAACGCCGTCGGGGACCTCGCTGCGCTGGTGACCCGGGTCGACGCCCTGGACGCCCGGGCCGCCGAGAAGCGGGCCGAGGCTCGCAGGTCGTGCGGGCCGCGGCCCGGGCCGACCAGCTGGCCGCGCGCGCCGCCCTGGTCGAGGAGGCCGAGAAGATCGCCGGCACCCCGCCCGAGCGGACCCAGTGGCGCACCGACGGGCAGCGGATGAAGGACCTGTTCGACGCCTGGAAGGCCCAGCAGAAGGACGGCCCGCGGCTGGACCGCGGGCCGGAAGAGGAGCTGTGGCACCGGTTCAGCCACGCCCGTACGACGTTCGACCGGCACCGCCGCCAGCACTTCGCCCAGCTCGAGATCGACGCAGGGTGAGGTCAAGCTGGCCAAGCAGGCGCTGGTCAAGGAGGCCGAGGCCCTGTCGACGTCGAGGGAATGGGGGCCGACCTCCGCGGCGTACAAGCGGTTGATGGACCGGTGGCGCCAGGCCGGCCGCGCCTCGCGCAAGGACGACGACGCGCTCTGGACCCGGTTCCGGGCGGCCCAGGACGCGTTCTTCACGGCTCGCAACGCGGTGCAGTCGGCCGAGGAGGAGGAGTTCCGGGCCAACCTGGCGGTCAAGGAGGCGCTGCTCGCCGAGGCCGAGGCGCTGCTGCCGGTCAAGGACCTGGCGGCCGCCAAGGAGGCGCTGCGCGGGATCCAGGAGCGCTGGGAGACCGCCGGCAAGGTGCCGCGCGCCGACATGGACCGGATCGAGAAGCGGATCCGCAAGGTCGAGCAGGTCGTCCGCGACGCCGAGGACGAGCGCTGGAAGCGGACCAACCCCGAGGGCCGGGCCCGCGCCCAGAGCGCGGTCGACCAGCTCGAGGAGGCGCTCGCCGCCCAGCACGTGAAGCTCGAGAAGGCGCAGGCCAAGGGCGACGCCAAGGCGGTCGCCGACGCCGAGGCGTCGATCGAGGCGCGCACGCTGTGGCTCGAGCAGGCCCAGCGCGCCCTGGACGAGTTCAGCGGCTGAGCGCGCCGCTGTCGAACCAGGGACCAGATGCGCCTGGTCTGACACTCAGCCGGCGCGGCCCCCGGTGATCCGGTAGACGTCGAAGACCCCGTCGATCCGGCGTACGGCGGCCAGCACGTGGTCGAGGTGAGCCGGGTCGCCCATCTCAAAAGTGAAGCGGGACAAGGCAACTCGGTCGCGGGTCGTCTGCACGCTGGCCGACAGGATGTTGACGTGGGCATCGGACAGCACCCGGGTGACGTCGGACAGCAGACGGGACCGGTCCAGCGCCTCGACCTGGATCTGGACCAGGAAGACGGTCGCCGCCGACGGCGCCCACTCGACCTCGACGATCCGGTCCGGCTGGGCCTGCAGCGGCGCGACGTTGCTGCAGTCGGCCCGGTGCACCGACACCCCGTTGGCCCGGGTGACGAAGCCGATGATCGGGTCGCCCGGGACCGGCGTGCAGCAGCGGGCCAGCTTGACCCAGAGGTCGTCGACGCCCTTGACCACGACGCCGGGGTCGCCGCTGCGCAGCCGGCGCGGCGCGCGCGTCGGCGTTGTCGCCTCGGCCAGGTCCTCGGTCGTGCCCTCCTCGCCGCCGAGGGCCTGCACCAGCCGGCTCACCACGCTCTGCGCGGAGACGTGGCTGTCGCCCACCGCGGCGTACAGCGCGGACACGTCGGCGTAGCGCAGCTCGCCCGCCAGCGCGGTGAGCGACTCGTGCGACATCAGCCGCTGGATCGGCAGGCCCTGCTTGCGCATCGCCTTGGCGATCGCGTCCTTGCCCTGCTCGATCGCCTCCTCGCGGCGCTCCTTGGAGAACCACTGCCGGATCTTGTTGCGGGCCCGGGGACTCTTGACGAACATCAGCCAGTCCCGGCTCGGGCCGGCCGTCGCCGCCTTGGAGGTCAGGATCTCGACGACGTCGCCGTTCTGCAGCGTGCTCTCCAGCGGCACGAGCCGGCCGTTGACCCGCCCGCCGATGCAGTGGTGCCCGACCTCGGTGTGCACGGCGTAGGCGAAGTCGACGGGGGTCGCGCCGGACGGGCAGCGCGATGACGTCGCCCTTGGGTGAGAAGACGTAGACCTCGCGCGCGTTGATCTCGAACCGCAGCGACTCCAGGAACTCCCCCGGGTCGGAGGTCTCCTTCTGCCAGTCGAGCAGCTGGCGCAGCCAGGCCATGTCGTTGACCGGCTCGGTGTCGCCGCCGGAGCGACCCGGTCGTCGACGCGGCCGACGGGTCCTCCTTGTACTTCCAGTGCGCGGCGACGCCGAACTCGGCCCGGCGGTGCATGGTGTGGCTGCGGATCTGGATCTCGACCGGCTTGCCCTCGGGCCCGATCACCGTCGTGTGCAGCGACTGGTACATGTTGAACTTGGGCATCGCGATGTAGTCCTTGAACCGGCCGGGCACCGGGTTCCAGCGCGCGTGCAGGGCACCGAGCGCGGCGTAACAGTCCCGCACCGAGTCGACCAGCACCCGCACGCCGACCAGGTCGTAGATGTCCTCGAAGTCGCGGCCGCGGACGATCATCTTCTGGTAGACGGAGTAGTAGTGCTTGGGCCGGCCCGGTCACCGTGGCCTTGATCTTGGCCGCCCCCAGGTCGCCGCCGACCTGGTCCCGGACGACCGCGAGGTACTCCTCCCGGGCCGGTGCGCGCTCGGCGACGAGCCGCACGATCTCGTCGTACACCTTGGGGTAGAGCGTCGCGAAGGACAGGTCCTCGAGCTCCCACTTGATGGTGTTCATGCCGAGGCGATGGGCCAGCGGCGCGTAGATCTCGAGCGTCTCGCGGGCCTTGCGCTGGGCCGACTCCACCGACACGTAGCGCCAGGTCCGGGCGTTGTGCAGCCGGTCGGCCAGCTTGATGACCAGCACCCGGATGTCCTGGGCCATCGCCACGACCATCTTGCGCACGGTCTCGGACTGGGCCGCGTCGCCGTACTTGACCTTGTCCAGCTTGGTCACGCCGTCGACCAGCTTGGCGACCTCGTCACCGAAGTCCTTGCGCATGCCCTCGACCGTGTACGCCGTGTCCTCGACCGTGTCGTGCAGCAGGGCCGCGGCCAGGGTCGGCCCGGTCATGCCCAGCTCGGCCAGGATCGTCGCTACGGCCAGCGGGTGGGTGATGTAGGGGTCGCCGCTCTTGCGCAGCTGGCCCTCGTGGAAGTGCTCGGCGACCGCGTAGGCCCGCTCGACGATGCTGATGTCGAGCTTGGGGTGGTTGGCCCGGACGGTGCGCAGCAGCGGCTCGAGCACCGGGTTGGCGCCCGGTCGCTGGCCGCCGAGCCGGGCCAGCCGGTTGCGGACCCGGGCGCTGGCCGGGCGGCCGACGGCCCCGGGCGGGCGGGGGGGCAGCGCCGCATCGCTCGCCTGATCGGGCGAGCTGGTTGCGACGTCCTCGGCCACGACACCTCCCTGCGGCACCCGACGGCCCTGCGGGCCGGCTTCCAGTCTAGGCGGGCTCGGCGCTCAGATCTCACACAGCGACGGTGGCGACGAGCGCCCGGCCGGCCAGCCGTTCGCGGCCCGGCAGGAAGGTCAGCTCCATCAGCACCTGGACGGCCACGACCTCGGCCCCGCAGCGCTCGAGCAGCTCGGCTGCCGCGGCGACCGTGCCACCGGTGGCCAGGACGTCGTCGACCAGGAGGACGCGCTGCCCCGGCTGCACCGCGTCGGCGGTGATCTCCAGGGTCGCCGTGCCGTACTCCAGCGCGTACGACGCCTGCTCGGTCCGCCCGGGCAGCTTGCCGGCCTTGCGGACCGGCACGAAGCCCACGCCCAGCCGCACGGCCAGCGGCGCGGCCAGGATGAAGCCCCGGGCCTCGATGCCGGCCACCGCGTCGACGCCCGCATGGGCCGTCGGCCCAGGCCTCGACCAGTGCCGCGAACGCCGGGCCGTCGGCCAGCAGCGGCGTGATGTCCTTGAACAGGATGCCAGGCTCGGGGAAGTCGGGGACGTCGCGGATCAGCCCGGACCCGCGACGCCCGGCCCTCGCGATCGTCGGTCATGGCTCAGCGGCGCTTGCCGCTGGGCTTCTTCTTGCGCTTGGGCTGGTTGCGCGGGCCGCTCCGGGCCGGCTGTGCCGCCCCGGGTCGCCGTGACGGTGACCGTCGGCGCCGCCGAGCCCCGACCCGAGCTGGCCTCGGTCGCGGTGCCGTCGCCGGAGGCAGCGGCGCCTGGAGCGCCGGCCGCGGTGGCAGCGACTGACGCGGCCTGCCCGGACTGGGCCGCGCGCCGCTTCTGAACCCGGTTGCGCAATGCCTTCATCTCCGGCTCGCGCTCGCGCAGGTCGGCGAGCAGCGGGGTGGCGATGAAGATCGAGGAGTAGGTGCCGGTCGCGATCCCCACGAACAGGGCGAGCGACAGGTCCTCGAGGGTGCCGGCGCCGACCAGGATGGTCCCGATCACCAGGATCGAGGCGATCGGCAGCAACGCGACGACCGAGGTGTTGATCGAGCGGACCAGCGTCTGGTTGACGGCCAGGTTCGCCGCCTCGGAGAACGTCGACTTCGCGTTGGCCGTGAGGTTGTTGGTGTTCTCCCGGACCTTGTCGAAGACGACGACGGTGTCGTAGAGCGAGTACCCGAGGATGGTCAGGAAGCCGATCACCGAGGCCGGCGAGACCTCGAAGCCGACCAGGGCATAGATCCCCGCCGTGATCAGCAGGTCGTGCAGCAGGGCGACGATCCCGGCGACCGCCATGGTCCAGGTGCGGAAGTAGAACGCGATGACCAGCGAGACCAGGATCAGGAAGACGATCAGGCCTTGCAGCGCCTTCTTCGAGATGTCGGCGCCCCAGCTCGGGCCGATGAAGGTCGAGGACACGTCGTCGGGGTTGACGCCGTAGGCCTTGGCCAGAGCGTCGCCCACCCGGGTGGTCAGGGTGTCCTGGCCCTCGTTCTTGGTGTCCGCGAACTTCGAGGTCTGGACCCGGATCGAGTCGGTGCCGATCTTGGTGACCTCGACCTGGGCCGCCGAGTCCGACGCTGTGGACGGCGTCGGTGCCGACGATGTCGTTGGTCGTCTTGACGCTGCTGATCCGGAACTCCGAGCCGCCCTTGAACTCCAGGCCCAGGTTGAGCCCGCGGCCGATCAGCCCGACGAGCGAGAGCACGATCAGGACGCCCGAGATCGCGTACCAGGTCTTCTGTCGGCGGACGAACTCGATCGACCGCTGGCCGGTGTAGAGCTCGTTGCCGAACGTCGCGAAGCTGGGCATCAGGCGTCCTCTCCCTGGTCAGCTGCTTTTCGGGCGGCGGCTCGGCGGGCCGCGATCGTGTCGCCCGACCGAGCCTTGACGGCTGGCGACTCCGTCGTCCCCACCGCGGGGGTGGCGATGGCTGCGGCCGCCCCGGCCACGGCTGGGACCGGGGCACTGGTCGGGCGGCGCTTACGCGCCGTGACGCCGAGCCGGTTCGGGTCGAGGCCGCTCCACGGGTGACCGCCGCCGAAGAACTTGGTCCGGGCCAGCAGGCGCCAACATCGGATGCGTGAAGAGGAACACGACCAGGACGTCGATCAGGGTCGTGAGACCCGAGCGTGTAGGCGAAGCCCTGCACCCCGCCCGTGGCCAGGAGGAACAGCACGACCGCCGCCAGGAAGCTGACCGAGTCGGCGGCCAGGATGGTCCGTCGGGCCCGGTTCCAGCCGGTCTCGACGGCCGAGCGAAGGGTGCGCCCGTCGCGGACCTCGTCTCGTGACGCGTTCGAAGAACACGATGAACGAGTCGGCAGTGATGCCGATCGACACGATCAGACCGGTGACGCCGGCGAGGGTGAGGCGGAAGCCCTGGGCCCAGCCCAGGTAGACGACCATGCCATAGGTCACCGACGAGGCGATCGTCAGCGATGCGACGGTCACCAGGCCCAGCAGGCGGTACTGGAAGAACGCGTAGAGGACCACCAGCAGCAGACCGATCAAGCCGGCCAGCAGGCTCTTCTGCAGCTGGTCCTTGCCCAGGGTCGGGCTGATCGAGTTCTCGGTGAGCGTCTTGAACGACAGCGGCAGGGCGCCGTACTTCAGCTGGTTGGCGAGTTCCCGGGCGCCCTTCTCGTCGATCGTCGCGCCCGTGATCGACGCCTGTCCGCCGTTGATCGGTGAGTTCGTCTGCGGGGCGGAGATGACCAGGCCGTCGACCACGATGGCGAACCGGTTGCGGGTGTCTGTGGTGCCGTAGCCGTAGAGCCGCGAGGTGATCTTGCCGAAGGCGCTGGCGCCCGAGCCGGTGAAGTTGAGCTGCACCTCCCAGGTCGTCGTCTGCACGCCGTTGGGCCCGACCTGCAGGTCCGCCTGGGCGCTCTTGATCGACGTGCCGGTCAGCTCGACCGGACCCAGGATGTACTTCTCGTCACCCAGGCTGCTGCACGTCACAAGCGGCTTCTTCGGGTCGCCCGGAGTGCCTTGGAACTGGTTCAGGTCGGCGCAGGTCTCGGCGTCGTACTGGGCCTGGATCGCCGGCGTGACCCAGTTCGGGTCACTGGCGTCGGTCGGCTTCGCCGTCGGCGTGGTAGCGGTGCCCGTCGGCGTGGTCGCGGCGGTCGCAGCCGACGTAGGGCTGGTCGTCGGCGTCGTGCCCGTCCCCGCCCGGACCAGAGCCTGCGGGATGGCGCGTCCGGCGCTGGAGGACGTCGCACTGGCCTGGTTGGACGCGGTCGCTCCACTGGAGGCGGTGGGCGCTGCCGTTGCACTCCCGGTCGCCGTGCCGCTCGGCGTGCCAGTGGCCGTGGAGGTCGGAGTGGCGCTCGGGGTGGCCGGCGCTCCGATGGTCTGGGCCTGCAGAACCGGGCGGAAATTCAGCTGGGCCGCCTTCTTGACCAGGTTCTTGGTGGCCTCGGACGGCGTCCCGGGCAGTGCCACGACGATGTTGTTGGCGCCCTGGGTGGAGACCTGGGCCTCGCTGATGCCGGTGCCGTCGACCCGGGCCCGGATGATCTTGACCGCCTGGTCGATCTGCCCCTTGGTGATTCTGGCGCCCTTGGCCGCAACCGGCTGGAGGACGATCTCGTCGCCGCCTTCGAGGTCGAGCCCGAGCTTGGGGGTGAGCTGTCCCGTCCCCCAGACATGAGCCCCGGCTACGACGCCGTACAGGATCGCGATCAGAGCCAGGAGCACCAGGAGTGCGCGGCCGGGCCGTGCGGCCCGGGTTGGTCGTGCCACGTCGAAGTTCTCCTTGGGTCTGGCGCTAGTCGGTCAGCAGCGATCGGTGGTTGAACGCGTCAGGCGGGGTGGTCGTGCCCGTCCGAATGGTGCGGGTCCTGGGGGTCTGCGGCATCGGTGGCCTCGGGCGGGCCTGCGGGCTGCTCTGACGGTACGACGAGCCCGATCGCCCGGCGGTCGAAACGCAGATGTACGCCGGGGGCGGCTTCGATGACGAAGTCCTTGTCCGACAGCGAGACCACCGTGCCGAACAGGCCCGACGTCGTACAGATCTGCGTGCCCACCGTGATCTGTTCCTGTAGCGCCGCGGCCTGGCGGGTCCGCTTGCGCTGGGAGTTGAGGAGCAGGAGGACGAACGCGATGGGCAGCAGGATGAACAGGAAGTCCATGCGTTTCCTCCCTCCGTGCATGCCGGTACCGGCGTCGTGGTCAGTGCTGGGGTGCGACAGGGACGACCCTGCCGAGACCGGCCGGGGAGCGCGCCCGCAGCCGCCGCCCGATTCTAGGTGAGTTACGCCTGATGACCAAAGGTGACGCGGAGCGGCGGCCGTGCGGGTCGACCCCGCGTGACCAGGTCGCCTGGCCGGTGCGGCCGGGCCGGGTCCACAACCTGGACTCAGATCCCGGCTCAGCCGAGCCGTCCGGTCACGTCGTCCCCCGACCCCTCCTCCGGGCGACTGTCGCGGCCGGGGCCGAACGGCAGGACGGCCTGCGCGGTGCCGGCCGGCGCGGCGAGCCCGATGTGCTGCCAGGCGGCCGGGGTGGCGGCCCGCCCGCGCGGCGTGCGGATCAGCAGGCCCTCGCGCACCAGGTAGGGCTCGGCCACGGTCTCGACGGTCTCGGTCTCCTCGCCGACCGCCACCGCCAGGGTCGAGAGGCCGACCGGCCCACCCCCGAACCGGCGGCAGAGCGCCTCGAGCACAGCCCGGTCGAGCCGGTCCAGGCCGAGCTCGTCGACGTCGTACAGCTTCAGGGCGGCCCGCGCGGCGACCAGGTCGATGTGGCCGGCGCCGTGGACCTCGGCCCAGTCCCGCACCCGGCGCAGCAGCCGGTTGACGATTCGGGGTGTCCCCCGTGAGCGGCGGGCGATCTCGTGGCCGCCGGCCTCGTCGAGGGCGATGCCGAGCAGGCGGGCCGAGCGGCGCAGGATCGTCTCGAGGTCCTCGACCGAGTAGTAGTCCAGGTGCCCGGTGAAGCCGAACCGGTCGCGCAGCGGCGCCGGCAGGAGCCCCGCCCTGGTCGTGGCGCCGACCAGCGTGAACGGCGGCAGCTCGAGCGGGATCGCGGTGGCCCCGGGGCCCTTGCCGACCACGACGTCGACGCGGAAGTCCTCCATCGCGACGTAGAGCATCTCCTCCGCCGGGCGCGACATCCGGTGGATCTCGTCGAGGAAGAGCACCTCGCCGTCGCCGAGCTGGGACAGGATCGCCGCCAGGTCGCCGGCGTGCTGGATCGCCGGGCCGCTGGTGATCCGCAGCGGCGCGTCGATCTCCGCCGCGACGATCATGGCCAGGGTGGTCTTGCCCAGCCCGGGCGGTCCGGACAGCAGCACGTGGTCGGGCACGGCGCCGCGTCGCTTGGCGGCCTGGAGCATCAGGTCGAGCTGCTCACGCACCTTGGGCTGGCCCGGGAACTCGGCCAGCCGGCGCGGCCGCAGCGCCTGCTCCGCCGCCAGCTCCTCGATGTCGTCCGGGTCGGCGTGGCCGTCGAGCAGCCCGGCGGTCACGTCGTACGAGCCGTCGTTGCTCATGTCCGGCCCAGCAGGCGCAGGGCGGCCCGGAGCAGCCCGGCCACGTCCGCCGGCCCGTCCCGCTCGGCACCGTCGGCCAGGATCTGGTCGAGGGCGTCGTCGGCCGCCTTGGCCGACCAGCCGAGGCCGACGAGGGCGTCGCGCACCTGGGGCCGGCCGTCGGCCGTGGTCGGCCGCGGGGCCGGGGCCTGGTCGGCCGGGCGGCCGGGTGGGCCGAGCCGGTCCTTGAGCTCGAGCACCAGCCGCTGGGCGCCCTTGCGGCCGATGCCGGGCACCCGGGTCAGCGCGATGAGGTCCTCGTCGGCGACCGCGCGGCGCAGCCCGTCGGGCTCGTGGACCGCCAGCATGGCCAGCGCCAGCCTCGGGCCGATGCCGGAGACGGTCTGAACCAGCTCGAAGGTCGACCGCTCGTCGTCGGTCACGAAGCCGAACAGGGTCAGCGAGTCCTCGCGGACGACCAGCGAGGTGGCCAGCTGGGCCTCCTGGCCGACCACCAGCTGGGCCAGGGTGCCGGGGGCGGCATGGACCAGGATGCCGACCCCGCCCACCTCGATCACGGCCGAGTCGAGGCTCACGGCGCCGACGCGCCCGCGGACGGTGGCGATCATCGCCGGGCTCCCGCGACGGCAGTGGCCAGCCGGTTCTGCGCCGGGCCACGCCACAGGTGGCAGATGGCCAGAGCCAGCGCGTCGGATGCGTCCGCCGGCTTGGGCGACTCGCTCAGCCGGAGCAGGCGGGTCACCATCGCGGCGACCTGGTTCTTGTCGGCGCGGCCGCTGCCGGTGACCGCCGCCTTGACCTCGCTGGGCGTGTGCAGCCCGACCGGCAGGCCGCGCTGGGCCGCGCACAGCATGGCGACCGCGCTGGCCTGGGCCGTGCCCATGACCGTGCGGACGTTGTGCTGGCTGAACACCCGCTCGACGGCGACCGCGTCCGGCTGCAGGCGGTCCAGCCACCGGCCGATCTCGGCCTCGATCGCCATGAGCCGCAGCGCCACGTCGTCCGTCGCCGGCGTCCGGATCACCCCGACGTCGACAAGCGCCGGTGCCCGGCCGGGGACGCCCTCGACGACCCCGATCCCGCACCGGGTCAACCCCGGGTCGACCCCCAGCACCCGCACGGTCATGACCTCCCGGTCACCTCGGTTGGTGGGCTCGCGGCCCGAACACCTGTTCGGAAGCCACCGTACAAGGCGATCCGCGCCGGAGCCCGCAACGCCACGCGCGGCGAACGGCCGCCCGTCACGCACCCAGCGTCCAACGGGCGCTCACGCACCCAGGGCGGGTAGTCCCGCGGCGAACATCGCGCGGGCGATCACCAGGTGCCCGGCCGGGTTCGGGTGGTCGCCATCGCTGGCGAGCAGCTCGGTCGGGTCCTTGCCCCCGTCCTCCCCTTTGTAGGGCGTGTAGGTGTCGACGCAGGTGGCCCCGGCCTCGACCGCCGCGGCACAGATCGCCCGGTTGGCCAGCCGGGTCATGGTGTCCGAGTCGGCCA
This sequence comes from uncultured Actinomycetota bacterium, assembly GCA_963794535.1. GTDB lineage: Bacteria > Actinomycetota > Actinomycetes > Actinomycetales > CAVURS01 > CAVURS01. Next base: position 190,765 of record CAWCEI010000020.1, on the reverse strand, counting down.
GGTAGCGCCGGCCGTCCTCGCGCAGGGCGACCTGGCCGTCCTCGAAGACGTTCCAGTAGTTGTTGACCAGCACCTCGACGGACCGGCCGCGGGTCAGCCGGTCGATCGCCTGGAGGTCGCGGGCCAAGCCGGCGCGCATCGTGGCCACGGCCGGGGTGAAGCAGGCGAGATCGGCGACGCCACCGCAGGAGCCGGCGTCGTACGACGACCGGGCCGCCTCCAGGTCGTTGGCGCCGATGGTCACCGAGATCACGTCGGCCTCGGCCAGTGCGCGGGCCGGGATCCCCTGACCCCGCAGCTCGGGCAGCATGCTGGCCGTGGTCGCGCCGCCGACGCCGTACTCCGTCGCCTCGACGTGGACGCCGAAGCGCCGCTGCAGCAGGAGGCCGTAGTCAGCGACGAAGCCTGCGCAGTCGCAGTGCGACGCCGCCGTCACCGAGTCGCCGATGCCGACGACTCGCAGCGGATCGGGCAGGGCGGCCACAGGTCGAGCCGCGGGATGCGTGGCGGAGCTGGTCGCCGTACCGGAGGGGTTCGAGCGGGCGGCACAGCCGCCGAGCGCCGCGCTCACCGCGAGGGCAGCGACACACAGGGCGACCGGCGCCCCCAGCCGGCCGGACCGGGCGCGCCGTGTTGCCCCCGTGGGCGGTCGGCTAACCGACGGCCTCCATGACCTCGTCCGAGACGTCGTAGTTGGCGAAGACGTTCTGCACGTCGTCGCTGTCCTCGAGGGCCTCGATCAGCCGGAAGACCTTGCGGGCGCCCTCCTCGTCCAGCTCGACGGTGACGCTCGGGACGAACTCGACCTCGGCCGACTCGTAGTCGATCCCGGCGCCCTGCAGCGCCGTGCGGACGGCGACCACGTCGGTGGCCTCGCTGACGACCTCGAAGGACTCGCCAAGGTCGTTGACCTCCTCGGCGCCGGCGTCGAGCACTGCGGCCAGGACGTCGTCCTCGGCGGGCGCGTCCCCGTGCTTCTCGATGATCACAACGCCCTTGCGGGTGAACATGTACGACACGCTGCCGGGGTCGGCCAGGCTGCCACCGGCCCGGGTCATCGCGGTGCGCACCTCGGCGGCGGCCCGGTTGCGGTTGTCGGTGAGGCACTCGACGAGCACGGCGACACCGCCGGGCGCGTAGCCCTCGTACATGATCGTCTGGTAGTCCGCCCCGCCGGCCGCAGCGCCCGAACCGCGCTTGACCGCGCGGTCGATGTTGTCGTTGGGGACCGAGGTCTTCTTGGCCTTGTAGATCGCGTCGTACAGCGTGGGGTTGGCGTCCGGGTCGCCGCCGCCGAGCCGCGCGGCGACCTCGATGTTCTTGATCAGCTTGGCGAACACCTTGCTGCGCTTGGCGTCGACGACCGCCTTCTTGTGCTTGGTCGTCGCCCACTTGGAGTGGCCGCTCATTGACGCTCCCTCATTCCCTGCCGCTGCCTGCCCGCTGTACTGCCGCCGTCATCGCCGCACCATCCGCACGAAGAGCTCGTGGACGCGGCGCTCCCCCGTCATCTCCGGATGGAACGAGGTGGCCATCAGTGCGTCCTGCCGAACGGCGACGATCCTACCTGCGGCCGGGCCGTGGGCCGGATCCTCGGCCACGCGGGCGAGGACCTCGACAGCCGGGCCGACCTGCTCGACCCAGGGAGCCCGGATGAAGACGGCGTGGACCGGCTCCGGCCCGACGTCGGCGAAGTCGAGGTCGGTCTCGAAGGAGTCGACCTGCCGGCCGAAGGCGTTGCGACGGACGGTCATGTCCACGCCGCCGAGCGTCTCCTGGTCGGGTTTGCCGCCCTCGATCCGGTCGGCGAGCAGGATCATCCCCGCGCAGGACCCGTACGCCGGAAGGCCGGCCCGCAGCGCCGCGCGGAGCGGGTCGCGCAGGTCGAAGGCCCGCATCAGCTTGTCCATCGTCGTCGACTCACCGCCGGGCAGGACGATCCCGGCCAGCCCGTCGAGCTCCTCGGGGCGTCGCACGGGCCGGCCCTGGGCCCCCAGGTCGGCCAGGGCGCGCAGGTGCTCGCGGACGTCGCCCTGGAGGGCGAGTACGCCGACGACGGGGTTGCTGGTCACGACCGGAAAGCCTACGGGCCGGACTAGGGTCGCGGACGTGACGGACGACGCCGCAAGCAGCCGCTGGGCTGAGCTCCGGGCGCGCGCGGCCGCCCTGGACTCGAGCCATCCGCTGGGCAACACGAGGTCGCGGTTCACCCTGCCGGAGGGGCTGGTCTACCTCGATGGCAACAGCCTCGGGGCGTTGCCGACCGGGGTCGCAGAGGCGGTCGCCGATGTCGTTGCGCGGCAGTGGGGTTCGGACCTGATCGCGAGCTGGAACAGCAACGACTGGTGGTCGGCGCAGACGCGGATCGGTGATGCGCTCGGCCGGCTGGTCGGCGCCAGCCCGGGCCAGGTGCTGGCCGGCGACTCGACGTCGATCAACCTGTTCAAGTGCTATGTGGCGGCTCTGCGCATGCGACCCGGGCGGCGGGTGGTCGTGGCCGACCCAGCGTCGTTCCCGACGGATCTCTATGTGCTGCAGGGGGTTTCGTCACTCACTGGGTGCGAGATCGTCCTGGCGTCGCCGCCCGATGTGCCTGCGGTCCTGTCGGCACGTGGGGACGATGTGGCGCTCGTCGCGCTGTCGCAGGTGGACTTCCGCACGGGTGAGCTGTGGGACCTCGCGGCCTGACCCGGCTCACCCAGGACGCCGGGGCGCTGGCCCTGTGGGACCTGTGCCACTCGGCCGGCGTGGTCGATGTCGGGCTCGATGCTGCCGGGGTCGACCTGGCGGTCGGCTGCACCTACAAGTACCTCAACGGCGGGCCCGGCTCACCGGCGTACGTCTATGTCGCCGCGCGGCTGCAGGGCGAGTTCGACCAGCCGCTGACCGGGTGGAACGGGCATGCGGAGCCGTTCGCGATGCAGTCCACTTTTTCCCCAGCGGACGGCATCGACCGGGCCCGGGTCGGCACTCCCCCGCTGTTGTCGATGCTCGGGATGGAGGCGGCCTTGTCGGCGTACGACGGGTTGTCGCTGGCCGACGTGCGCGTGACATCGCTGTCGCTGACCGGGTTCTTCATCGACTGCGTGGACGCGCTGGTGCCGGAGGTCGAGGTGGTGACGCCTCGGGAGCCCGCGCGGCGCGGTTCACAGGTGTCGCTGCGCCATCCCGCGGCGTACGGCGTCGTGCAGGCCCTCATCGCGCGCGGTGTGGTCGGTGACTATCGGGAGCCGGACATCGTGCGGCTCGGCTTCGCCCCGCTCTATGTCACGCACGCGGACTGCCTGACAGCGGCCGAGCACCTGGCCGGTGTTCTGGCCGCCGGGGAGCACGTGGACGCGCGCTACGCCACCCGCTCCACCGTCACGTGAGAGCCAGTGTCAGCACCAAGACCGCGAATACGTCGTCCTGGTGCTGACACGTCGGGCTACCAGCCGCGCTCGGCCAGCCGGTGCGGCTCGGGGACGTCCTCGACGTTGATGCCGACCATGGCCTCGCCCAGGCCACGCGAGACCTTCGCGATGACGTCCGGGTCGTCGTAGAACGTCGTCGCCTTGACGATCGCCGCCGCGCGCTCGGCCGGGTTGCCCGACTTGAAGATGCCCGAGCCGACGAAGACGCCCTCGGCGCCGAGCTGCATCATCATCGCCGCGTCCGCGGGCGTCGCGATGCCGCCGGCCGTGAACAGCACGACCGGCAGCTTGCCGGCCGCGGCCACCTCGGCGACCAGGTCGTACGGCGCCTGCAGCTCCTTGGCCGCGACGTACAGCTCGTCCGGGCTCATCGACTGTGAGCCGGCGGATCTGGCCGAGGACCTGGCGCATGTGGGTCGTCGCGTTGGAGACGTCACCCGTGCCGGCCTCGCCCTTGGAGCGGATCATCGCCGCACCCTCGGTGATCCGGCGCAGCGCCTCGCCCAGGTTGGTCGCACCGCAGACGAAGGGGATCGTGAAGGCCCACTTGTCGATGTGGTTGGTGTAGTCGGCCGGGGTCAGCACCTCGGACTCGTCGATGTAGTCGACGCCGAGCGACTGCAGGACCTGGGCCTCGACGAAGTGGCCGATCCGGGCCTTGGCCATCACCGGGATCGAGACGGCCTCGATGATGCCGTCGATCAGGTCCGGGTCGCTCATCCGGGCCACCCCGCCCTGCGCGCGGATGTCGGCGGGGACCCGCTCGAGCGCCATGACCGCGACGGCGCCGGCGTCCTCGGCGATCTTCGCCTGGTCGGCGGTGACGACGTCCATGATCACGCCGCCCTTGAGCATCTCGGCCATGCCGCGCTTGACCCGCGCGGTGCCGGTGCCTGTGGCGTCGTTGGTGGGGCTGTCGGGGATGGTGGGGCTGGACACGACTGTACCTCATTCGATCTGCTGGGCTGACGGACTGACTGCTGGCTGAGCGGGAGACCGCTCGATTTCATGGTAGGCCGGGGCAGCCGTGCAACCGAAGTCCCTTGCTCAGTGCGTCTAGGGAGCGAGACGGCGCCACCAGACCCGAGGGGGACCATGCGAGAGCCCGAGCCGGACGGCCGCCTTCCGCGACTACGTCGCCGCCGATCGCGGCCGGCTGCTGCGCACCGCACGGCTCCTGACGGCGGGCGACGACCACCTCGCCGAGGACCTCGTCCAGACCGCACTTGACCCGGCTGTACGTCGCGTGGCCCCGGGTGCAGCCGGGCCGAAGGACCGGGTCCCTACGCACGAAAGATCCTCGTCAACGCCTTCATCGACGAGACCCGACGACCGTGGCGGCGACGCGAGCGGGCCACCGCCGACCCCCCGACCGGGCCGCCGCGGAGCCGGTCAGCGTCGACCTGCCGGCCGACAGCGCGGTCCTCGGCGTCCTCGCCGCGCTGCCGCCGCGGCAGCGCGCCGTGATCGTCCTGCGCTACCTGCTCGACCTCGACGTCCAGGCAACTTCCCGGGCATTGGACTGCTCGGAAGGCACCGTCAAGAGCCAGACATCGCACGCCCTGGCCAAGCTGCGCGAGCGGCTCGGCGCCCAGCTCACCACCACCGGAGGCACCTCATGACCGAGCTCCACGACCTGCTCGAGCGGGCGGCCGGACCGCACGTCAGCCCGGACCCGAGCGACATTGCCAGCGACGTCGCGCGGGGGGTGCGCGCGTTGCGCCGGCGCCGGACCGGGGCAGCCGGCGGCATCCTCACGGCCGCGGTCGCCGCCGCGGCCATCCCGGTCGCCCTGGGCGGCGGGTGGCCGAGCGCGAGCGGCGGCAGCTCGGTCGCGCCCGGCGGCTCGGGCGTGAAGTCGTCGCCCGCCGCCTCCGGCTCGGGCCCGCTGACCGCTGAACAGAAGAAGAAGCAGGCCGCCGCGGCAGGTGTGGCCGCGCAGGACGCTGCGAAGCAGGCGGCGGAGAAGGTCGCCCTGGCCGCCGCCGCGCACCCCTGGCGCGCGGACGGGGCTGCAGTCCCGATCCACACCTACGCGGGACCGGCGTTGGCCGGGAGCTACCAGCCGGGCCTGCTTCCTGAGGACACGGTCGTGCAGGGTGGCAACGCCTACCGGCTCACCATCGCGCGGGCCGACGACTCCGACACCGACCCGGACAGCTTCGTCGGCAAGATCGTCGTCATGCTCTCCGGGCGCGCGCCGGTCGAGACGCCGCGGATCGTCGAGTCCGACGAGTTCAGCCGGATCGTCGTCGGTGCCACTGAGCAAGCCCATCGACGGCGCCACGATGTTCGAGGTGCAGTTCGCTCCGGGTCTGGCCTGGACCGACGACGAGGCGGTCAAGTTCGCCTCTTCGATCGAGGTGCTGCCGACCGCGAAGTCGGCCAAGGGCTAGAGGTCGGCGAGGGCGGCCGGCGGCTCGTCGTCCATCTCGAAGGTCTGTGGCAGCTGGGCCCGCCCGGCCAGGTGGGCCCAGCGGACGACGCGCTTGCCCCGAACCCGCTGGGCATCGGCCACGGCCTGGTTGTGGAACCGGCGAGCCAGCTGCACCCGGTGGCAGGCAGACCGCAGGCGCTCGAGCAGCTCGAGGCCCAGGCCGGCCTGCCGGGCGTGGGCAACGCTGTCCGGGCTCAGAGCCACGTCCAGCGCCTGCGACAGGTCGCTCTCCGCGGTCTCCCGCTCGACGGCCCGGGCCTGGTCGCCGGGCTCCTCCTGCTCCCCCGCACCGAGCGCGTCGGACGCGGCGCCGGCCACGATGAGGCCGCTGGCCGGGTCCAGCAGGCCCGATGTCACGAGCTCGATCGCCACCTCGGCCCGGCGCACCAGCTGCGCATCCAGCGTCGCCCGGGCGCCTTCGACCCGGTGGTGCAACCGGTCCAGGCGAGATGCCGAGTACGACAGGTACCAAGCGACCAGCAGCAGCACCGCGACGGCGACGAGGAGCCGGCTCATCCGCTGACAGTCTCGTAGATGTCGACGATCTGGCGCGCGACCACCTTCCAGTCGTAGCGCCGCACCTCTGCGCTCCCCCGGGCGCTGAGGGCGGCCCGCCGGTCCGGGTCGGCGAGCAGCCGGACGAGCGCGGCCGAGAGCGCGCCCGAGTCGCCGGCCGGGAACAGCTCGCCGCACTCACCGTCGTCGAGCACCCGCCGGAAGGCCGGCAGGTCGCTCGCCAGGACCGGCGCGCCCGCGCTCATCGCCTCGGCCAGCACGATGCCGAAGCTCTCCCCGCCGGTGTGCGGCGCGACGTACACGTCCACCGAGCGCAGCAGCGCGGCCTTGTCCACGTCGCTGACCTGGCCGAGGAACGTGCACGAGGCCGGCGAGCCAGGGGCCAGGTCCGCCCGCGCGGCCTCGATGTCGCCGGTGCCCGCGACGAACAGCCGCAGCCCGGGCCGCACCCGCAGCACCTCGGGCAGCGCCTCCAACAGGACCTGCAGACCCTTGCGCGGCTCGTCGATCCGGCCCAGGAAGGCGATCGTCGGCGCGTCCGGTGCGCCCTGCCACTCGGCGCGCACCGGCGCGCCGGCGAACCGGTCGACGTACACCCCGTTGGGCACGACGATCGCGTCGCCGCCGATGTGGGTCGTGACCGTGCGGCGGGCATCCTCCGAGACGGCGATCCGGGCCGAGATCTTCTCCAGGCTCGGGCCGCAGCAACGGGTACGCCGTCTGCATCGCCCGGGAACGCAGGTTGGACGTGTGGAAGGTCGCGACGATCGGTCCCTCGGCCGCCCAGAGCGCCAGCAGCGACAGGCTGGGGCTCAGCGGCTCGTGGATGTGCACGACGTCGAAGCCGCCGTCCTCGAGCCACCGCCGGGTCCGCGCCGCCGACACCGGGCCGAAGTTCACCCGGGCCACAGAACCGTTGTAGCGCACCGGGATTGCCCGCCCAGCCGCCGCGACGTACGACGGCACGACGGTGTCGTCGTCGGCCGGTGCCAGGACACTGACCGCGTGGCCGGTGGCGATGAGCTCCTCGGCCAGGTCGCGGCAGTGCCAGCCGACGCCGCCCGGGACGTCGAGGCTGTAGGGGCAGACGATCCCGACCTTCACCCGGGCCGCTCGCGTCGGACCGGGCCCGAAGTCGGCGGCGAACACCCGCTGCAGCATGTGCCAGTCCTGGCGGGTGCTCGCGCGATCGCACCGGCCAGGGCGTCGGCGCAGGACTGGGTCATCGCCGCCACCTGGGCGCCGCGCCGGCCGGACTCCGGCACCGGCACCCGGTCGTGCCAGGTGATGACGATGCCGTGCCGGCGGCGGCCGAGCTCCTCGTAGTGGATCGACACCGGGAACAGCGCGGCCCCGGTGGCGACGGCCAGGGCGGCCGGGCCGGCCGCCATCCGGGCCGGCTCACCGAAGAAGTCGACCTCGACGCCGTTGTTGCTCAGGTCGCGGTCGGCCAGCAGCGGCATGAAGGCCCCCGGCTCCCGGCGCCGCGGCCAGCAGGGTCCGGAACACCTCGCTGCCGGACAGCGGCACGATCCGCATCCCGAGGTCCTCGCGGAAGCCGAGGAACGCCGGAACACCGCCTCCGGCTCGAGCCGCTCGGCCACGGTCGTCACGGTGGCCAGCTCGAGCGTCGACCAGGCCCCGGCGTGGTCCCAGTTGCCCAGGTGGCCGAGGAACATCACGACCGAGCCGCCGTCGCGCAGCAGCTCGCGCACCGGCTGCGTCGCCCACCGTCCGGACGCGTGCTGGTCAGCCGCTCGCGGGACCAGCCGGGCAGCCGGAACGCGTCGCAGTAGTAGCGCAGGTAGGACCGCATGCCGGCCCGGGACAGCTCGCGCAGCTCCTCCGGCCCGGCGTCCGGCCGGACCCGGGCCAGGTTGGTCTCCAGCTGGCGCACCGACTGGCCCTGGCCGCCGCCAGGACCGGTCGGCGATCCGGTCGAACAGCCGGTACGCCGCGCGCTCCGGGCAGCAGCCGGACCAGCCGCCAGCCGGCGAAGTAGGCGCGCGTGACGCACCAGTCGCGCACGCCCGGACATCAGGCGGCGGGCGGTCCGGCCGGCGGCTCGGCGCCGGCGAAGGCCTGCCGGCGTACGGTCAGCATCCGCTGGATCGACGGTGACCAGGCTGGCCAGCGCGAGCAGCGACGAGCACCACCGCGAGGACGACCTCGGGCAGGCCCAGCCCGACCAGGCCGGTCGTGACCAGCACGGTGACCAGGCGGTCGGCCCGCTCGGCGATGCCGACGTTGGCCGTCATGCCCAGCCCCTCGGCGCGGGCCTTGGCGTAGGACACGACGCTGCCCAGGATCAGGCAGGCCAGGGCGAGGGACGCCATCGCGATGTCGTCGCCGCGACCGGCGTACCAGAGCACCAGGCCACCGAAGATGGCCGAGTCGCCCACCCGGTCGAGAGTGGAGTCGAGGAAGGCGCCCCAGCTGGACGACCGCGTCCGGACATCCGGGCCATGACGCCGTCGACCGTGTCCGAGAACACGAACAGGGTGATGACGACGGTGCCCCAGAAGAACTCGTGGCGGGGATAGAAGCCGAGCGCGCCGCCGGCGACGCCGAGGGTGCCCACGAAGGTCACGACGTCCGGGCTGACCCCCAGCTTGAGCAGGAGCCGGGCGATCGGCGTGAACAGGCGGGCGAAGAGCGCCCGTGCGAAGCGGTTCAACATGTCGCGGCGATCGTAGCGAGCACTCTTGTGCCGGACCGCCCACCAGGATCAAGGTGCTGGTAGCCGATGACCGCAGCCGGGTGCGCCCGGGTACCGGCAGAGGGCAGTGGTCGATGGCCGATCGAGCGAACCCGACGGAGCCGTTGGAGCCGCGGGCAGGGCACCGACGGTCGACCGGCCCGACGCGATCCGCAACGTCGTGCTGGTCGGCCACTCCGGCGCAGGCAAGACGACCCTCGCGGAGGCCTTGCTCGTCGCCGCCGGCGCGCTCAGCCGCGCCGGCCGGGTCGAGGACGGCACGACGGTCACCGACTACGACGACGCGGAGCGTCGCCAGCAGCGGTCGGTCGGGCTCTCGCTCGCGCCGTTCCTGCATGACGGGCATCAAGGTCAACCTGCTCGACGCTCCCGGGCTATGCCGACTTCGTGGGTGAGCTGCGGGCCGGTCTCCGGGCGGCCGACGCGGCGCTGTTCGTGGTCTCCGCCGTCGACGGCGTCGACGGCGCGACCCGGCTGCTCTGGGAGGAGTGCGCGGCCGTCGGCATGCCGCGCGCCGTCGTGATCAGCAAGCTGGACCAGGCCCGGGCCGACTTCGACGAGTCGCTGGCCGTCTGCCAGCGGGTCTTCGGTGAGGGTGTCCTCCCGCTCTACCTGCCGGTCCATGGCGACGACGAAGGAGTCGCCGGGCTGATCGGCCTACTCTCGCAACAGATCTACGACTACTCGGACGGCACGCGGGTCGACCCGGCCGCCGGAGGCCCAGCATCTCGAGGTCCTGGCCGACCAGCGCAACGCCCTGATCGAGGCGATCATCCAGGAGTCCGAGGACGACTCCCTCATGGACCGCTACCTGGCCGGCGACGAGATCGGCATCGACGTCCTGATCCCCGACCTCGAGCAGGCGGTCGCGCGGGGCTCGTTCTATCCCGTCCTCGCCTCGGCGCGCCCCGCTGGGCATCGGCACGGCCGAGATCCTCGAGATCCTCACCCAGGCCTTCCCGTCGCCGCTGGAGCACCCGCTGCCGATGGCGACGACCCCGGACGGCTCGCCCAAGGCGCCGCTGTCCTGCGACCCGTCCGGGCCCGCTGGTCGCCGAGGTGGTCAAGACGACCTCCGACCCGTACGTCGGCCGGCTGAGCCTGGTGCGGGTCTTCTCCGGGACGCTGCGGCCGGACTCGACGGTGCACGTGTCCGGCCACCTGGACCGGTTCGCGGGGCACCACGTCGACGGCCACGAGGACCACGACCTGGACGAGCGGGTCGGCGCCCTGTCCAGCCCGCTCGGCGCCACCCAGCGCACCGTGTCCGAGTGCATCGCCGGCGACATCTGCGCCGTGGCCAAGCTGGCCCGGGCCGAGACCGGCGACACGCTTGTCGGACAAGGACGACCCGTCGCTGGTCGAGCCGTGGATCCTGCCCGACGCCCTGCTGCCGGTCGCGATCGTCGCCGCGACCAAGTCCGACGAGGACAAGCTCTCCCAAGGCCTGCAGCGGCTCGTGGTCGAGGACCCGACCCTGCGGCTGGAGAACAACCCGGAGACCCACCAGCTCGTGCTCTGGACCATGGGCGAGGCCCACGTCGACGTCCTGCTCGACCGGCTCTCCAGCCGGTACGGCGTCCAGGTCTCGTCGGTGCCGCTGCGGGTCTCGCTGCGCGAGACGTTCTCCGGCGCCGGCAGCGGGCAACGGGCGGCACGTCAAGCAGAGCGGCGGCCACGGGCAGTACGCCGTGTGCGATATCCGGGTCGAGCCGCTGTCGTCCGGCGAGGGCTTCGAGTTCGTCGACAAGGTGGTGGGCGGGTCGGTCCCGCGCCAGTTCATCCCCAGCGTCGAGAAGGGCGTCCGGGCCCAGATGGAGCGCGGCGTCCTCGCCGGCTACCCGGTCGTCGACATCCGGGTCACGCTGGTCGACGGCAAGGCGCACTCGGTCGACTCCAGCGACATGGCCTTCCAGACCGCGGGCGCGCTGGCGCTGCGCGAGGCGGCCAAGGACGCGGCCGTGTCCTTGCTGGAGCCGATGGACGAGCTGGCCGTGAGCGTGTCGGACGAGTACGTCGGGTCGGTCATGAGCGACCTGTCGACCCGCCGCGGCCGGGTCACCGGCACCGAGCCGGTCGGGGCCGGCCGCACGGTCATCCGGGCGGAGGTGCCGCAGACCGAGATCACCCGATATGCCATCGACCTGCGCTCGCTCTCGCACGGCACCGGCACGTTCGAGCGCGGCTACCTGCGGCACGAGCCGATGCCGGCCCACGTCGCCGCGAACATCAAGACCGTCGACGACTAGGCCCGGCACTTCGCGCTGACGGCGCCCCGCGCTGGTTCCGGACGCTTATCCTCGGCGGGTGAGCAAGCTGGCGACCGAGCGGCGCGCGGACGAGCGACTGTCCCTGTCCCGCCTCGGCCGCAGCTGGCGGATCGTCCTGCTCGGCGCGCTCGCCGCCCTGTTCCTGGCCGGCTCGCTCAAGGGCGACGACCCCTGGTGGCCGTTCGGGCCCTGGCGGATGTTCTCGACGTCGCAGGCCCCGACCGGTGCCGTCGTCGCGATGGCCATCCAGGCCGAGACCACCGAGGGCGTCTGGTTCGACGCGGCCCTCAGCCCGGCCAACGTCGGGCTCAACCGGGCCGAGGTCGAGGGCCGGATCCCGCAGATCCTGGCCGACCCGGCGATGCTCGGCACGCTGGCCAAGAGCCACTCCAGGCTGCGGCCGCACGAGTCGCCCTGGATCGGCGTCCGGCGTGGTGCGCCGGGCGTCCGTGATCGTCGACCGCGTGCCGACCGGCCGGGTCGACTCGAGCGTCCTCGCCACCTGGACCACCCATGGCGTCTCGAGCGTGGGGAACCACTGATGGCCACGACCTCCGCGCTGACGGCCGCCGTGCGACCGCTATGGCCCCCGGCACTTCGTCGAGTGGCTGTTCACCCCGATGCCGCTGGCCCGGGTGGCCGTCCTGCGGGTCCTGGTCTTCGCCTTCGTGATCGTCGACGTGGTCTACCTGCACACGTCGGGCTGGTACCACGGCTATGCCGACCCGGTCTGGTACCAGGCGCTCGACATCGGCCGGATCCTGCACCTGCCCGCGGCCACCGTGCCGATGGTCGAGCTGCTCAAGTGGGGCTCCGTCGCAACGGCGCTCGTGGCGATGACCGGCCGGGCCCCGCGCCTGACCGGATGGCTGGTCGCGGCCGCCTGGTGCTGGTACCAGTACGTCGCCTTCGCCTACGGCAAGGTCGACCACGACCGAGGCGACTTCGTCGTCGCGCTGCTGCTGCTGCCGACCGTCGGGATCGCCCACCTCAGTGACGAGAGGCGTTCGCAGGCAGCGGGTTTCGCGCTGCGTGCCATCCAGATCAGCGCCATCTCCACCTACTTCCTGTCGAGCGTGGCCAAGATCCGGTTCGGCGGCTGGGGCTGGGTCAACTCGGCCACGCTGGTGCGGGCCGTCGTCCGTCGCGGCACGCCGATCGGGCACTGGTTCCTGCACGTGCCGTGGTTCCTGCACACGTTCCAGTGGGTCATCGTGATCGCCGAGCTGTCCTCGCCGATCATCTTCTTCACCAACGAGCGGTGGCGGCGCCGGCTGGTCGGGGCCTGGTACCTGTTCCACGTGTCGGTCTACGCAACGATCACCATCGCGTTCTGGCCGCACCTGGTGATGATGCTGGCCTTCCTGCCGCTCGAGCAGTACGCCGCAGGGCTGCGACGTGGCTGGCGGCGCGGCCGGCCGCCGGATGAGCCACCGCAGGACCCCGACTTGGTAGGTTCCGCGGCATGGGGGACGTCCGCTCACTGAGCCGGGCCCAGCTCGCCTGGCGGGTCGTGGCGGCCGTAGTCGTCGTGGGCTTCGTCGCCCACGGCAGCCTGTGGGGGGATGACCGCCAGTGGCCGTTCGCCCCGATGTCGCAGTTCGCCTTCGCGGTCTCGCCCGAAGGTGACGTCCGGTCCAACTACATCGAGGCCGACACGACGGCCGGCACCACGGTCCGGGTCCCGCTCAATGCGGACGGAGTCGGCCTGGGCCGAGCCGAGGTCGAGGGCCAGCTCGGCCGCTTCGTCACCGACCCGGCCCTCCTCGGTTCGATCGCCCGGGCCGCCGCCGCTCTCCACCCGAGCTGGCCGCACTACGTCCGGCTGCGGCTGCTCCAGCAGGTCACGCTCCTGGACCACGGCAAGGTCAGCTCCTCGTTCGTGAAGCAGCTCGCGGCGTACGACGTGCCGCCCGGGCTGCTCGGTGGCCACTCGTGAGGGCCTGGATCGCGCCCGCCGGGTCGCTGCGCCGGGTGGCCATCCTGCGGATCGTGCTCTACCTCTTCGTCATCGTTGACGCGACCAAGATCGCGAACGACCCGGTCCCCCACGGCTACGTGCCGGCCGACCTCTACCAGCCCATCCTGCTCCGCGCCTGGTTGCATCTGCCGGCACCCAACCCGTCGTACGTGCACGTCCTGCAAGTCGTTCTGTTCGTGAGCGCACTGGTCGCGGCGACCGGCCGGCTGCCCAGGCTGGCCGGCTACACGTGCCTGTTCGCGATGCTCGACTGGCTCTCGAACGACTACTCCTACACCAAGATCGACCATGACCAGTTCGCGTTCGTGGTCGCGCTGGCCGTGCTGCCGACGGTGGGGCGAGCCCGGCTCTCCGACCGCACCGAGAGCGAGGCCGCCGGCTGGGCGGTGCGGTGCATCCAGATCGGCGTCGTCTGCTGCTACTTCCTGGCCGCGGTCTCGAAGATGCGCTTCGGCGGGTGGGGCTGGGCCAACGGCGCGATCTTCACCTGGGCCTTCACCCGACGCGGCACCGGGCTGGCCCACGAGCTGCTCAAGATCCCGCACCTGGTCGTAGCGACACAGTGGGTCGTGCTCTGCGCAGAAGCCCTGTCCCCGACGCTGCTCTGGCTGCGCGGCCGGGCGCGCTACGCGTACGTCGCGTTCTTCGCGGCCTTCCACCTGATGACCTACCTGACGATCAAGATCCACTTCCTGCCGCTGGTGATCTGCCTGCTCGCGTTCTTGCCGTTGGAACGGATCGGCCGCCGGGTCAGCGTGGCTGGGCCGGCTGACCCACCAGCGACTCACGAATCTGCGCCTTCAGCACCTTCCCCACCTTCGAGCGGGGCAGGTCGGGCCACACCTCAACCTGCTTCGGGCTCTTGACGCTGCCGATCCGGCCCTTGACGAAGGCGATCACCTCGGCCGGGTCGATCTCGCTGCCCGGCGTCGCCTGGACGACGGCGGCGACCCGCTCGCCCCACTTCTCGTCCGGCAGCCCGACGACGGCCGCCTCGTAGACCGCCGGATGGGCCATCAGAGCCTGCTCGACCTCGGCCGAGTAGACGTTGAAGCCACCGCTGATGATCATGTCCTTCGCCCGGTCGACGATGAACAGGTAGTTGTCGGCGTCGAGATAGCCGATGTCGCCGGTGTGATGCCAGCCGTAGGCACCGGCCTCCGCCGTCGCCTCCGGGTTCTTGTAGTAGCCCGCCATCACCAGCGAGCTGCGGACGACGATCTCGCCGCGCTCCCCCGCGGGCAGCAGGGTGCCGTCGGCGCCCATGACGCCGACCGTCACCAGCGGGCGCCGGCCGCCCGGCCGAGCTGAGCCGCTCGACAGCGACTGACCCGTCGGGTTGATAGTGCTCGGCCGGAGGCAGGGTCGAGACCATCATCGGCGCCTCGCTCTGGCCGAACAGCTGGCCCATCACCGGTCCGAAGACGCTGAGGGCCTCCTCCAGCCGGGCCACCGACATCGGTGCGGCGCCGTACCAGAAGCATTGCAGTGACTCGTAGTTCGTCGTTCGCGCCTTGGCGTGGGCGAGCAGCAGGTAGATCACCGTCGGCGGCAGGAAGGTGTGTGTCACGCGGCGGTTCTCGACCAGGTGGAGGAACTCGCCGACGTCGGCGTGCGCCATGATCACGACCTGGCCACCGAGCGCCATGATCGGGAAGCAGAGGACGCCGGCGGCGTGGGTCAGCGGGGCCAGCGCCAGATAGGTCGGGCGCCCGATGAACGGGTAGCTCATCAGCGTGATGGCCGACATCGTCTCGAGGTTGCGATCGGTCAGGACCACGCCCTTGGGGACGCCGGTCGTGCCCCCGGTGCCGACGATCATCACCGTGTCGTCGGGCGGCTCGATGGGTTCGACGACCGGCTCCACGCCGTCGAGCCAGGACTCCAGCGTCGGCCCGAGCGGGGACTCGGCGTCCAGGCAGACCAGCAGCCGCAGCTTCGGCAGGTCGGGTGCGATCCGCTCGACCAGCGGGGCGAACGCACCCTGGAAGATCAGGGCGACGCAGTCGAAGAGGTCGAGCTGGGCCCGGTTCTCATCGGCCTCGTTGCGCGGGTTGATCGGGCACCAGACGGCGCCGGCCCGAGAGATCCCGAAGACGCAGGTGAAGGCGACCGGGTCGTTGCCGGACAGGACCGCGACCTTGTCGCCGGGCCGGATCCCCGAGCCGCGCAGGCCCCCTGCGACCTGCGCGCTCAGGCGCTGCACCTCCCCGTAGGTCAGCGTCTTGTCGCCGGCCACCAGGCACGGCTCGTCGGGGCCCAGCGAAGCCCCCTTGTCGAGGTAGTCGACCAGGCCCATGGCCGTCGCCCTCAGACGTGCGTCGTGACGACCGGCTCGAGCACCAGGCCGAAGCTGCGCAGCACCCCGAGCAGCTCGCGGTGCCCGAAGGCCTGGCAGCCGGAGGCGAAGCCGGCCCGCTTCGGGGCGCTGCTGCAGCAAGGAGTACGCCGCGTAGGCCTGCAGCAGCCCGGTCTGCTTGTAGTTGCTGTTGCCGTGGATGACGCAGTGCGCCCGGCCCGAGCGGGCCCGAGGCGTAGACCGAGTCCATCGACGTGTTGATCCGCGGGTTCTCCCGCGGCGGCATCTCGCCGCCCACGGAAGCCGCGATCTCGGCCAGCGCGGTCTCCTGCTGCTCGGGCGGCAACGGCTTGATCTGCTCCTCGACCATCTTCACGGTGGCGACGACGCCCTCCATGATCGCCCGGTTGAGGACGCCGCCGACGACCTTGACGTTCGCGACCCGCGGGTCGTTCTTGAACCACACCGGGTGCGACGTGCCGCCCCACGGCACGGCGATCGCGTGCTCGTGCTGACCCGGGACGTTGACCTCGAAGGTGGAGGTCAGCGGCCACTGCACGTACTGGTTCTGCTCCAGGTAGAACCAGTCGGCCTTGAGGATGGTGAAGATGGTCTGGGTCGACGCGCACGGTCGGGTAGCCCTTCCAGAGCACCAGGATGTCGAGAGTGTCCAGGCCGGGGTGCTCGAGACAGATGTTCGCGGCGATCTCACCCGTCGTGTACATCTGCGCGATGCTCGGCGCCAGCAGCAGCCCCTTGTCGGCGAACGCTGCGCCCCAACGCTTTTCGGCGTCCATGACCCAGTCCTGCTCGCCGGTCGTGTCGAGGTAGTGAGTGCCGGCGGCCAGGCTGGCCTCGACGACCTCGGGGCCGAGCTTGATGAACGGGCCGACCGTGTTGCAGACGACCGACGCTCCGGTGAAGAGCTCGGTCAGCGCCTCGACCGTGTGCTCGACCTCGACCACCTCGTGGTCAACGGTGTCGAGGCCGGGGATGCCGGTCGACGACCTCGTGGATCTTCTTCGCATCGCGCCCGGCGGCGACGAACGGCACGTTGAACTCGCGCAGGTACTCGCAGATGAGCCGCCCGGTGTAGCCCGAGACCCCATACACGACAACGGGTTTGGTGGTCATGGTCACATCCCCATTCCGCCGTCGACCGGCAGGCCGACGCCGGTGATGAACCCGGCCGCGTCCGATGAGAGGAAGACCACGGCATCGGCCATCTCGCCGACCTCGCCGAGCCGGCCGAGCGGAGTCAGGTCGACCACGGCCCCGACTGCGGCGTCCACGCTCTCGAACAGCCCGAACCCGGTCAGGTCGACGGCGAGCTTGACGCCCATCTCGGTCGGCACCAGCCCCGGATAGATGCAGTTGACCCGCACGCCGTAGCCCAGCTTGCCGGCCTCCATGCGCGGCGACCCGGGTCAGCCGGTCGACCGCCGACTTCGTGGCCGAATAGCCCGCGATGCCCGGGAAGGCGATGGTCGCTGCCACCGAGGAGATGTTGACGATCGAGCCTCCGTGCGCCGGCTGCGCCGCCGGGTCGCATCGCCAGGAAGGCGTGCTTCATGCCCAGCGCGGTGCCGACGATGTTGACCTCCAGCATCCGGGAGAGCTCGGCCGCGTCGATGTCCGCGACGAGGGCGGAGACCTCGACGCCCGGCGTTGTTGACCAGGATGTCGAAGCCGCCGAGCTGCTCGACGGTCGCGGCGACCGCCGACTCCCAGCGACGCCTCGTCGGTGATGTCGAGGTGGGTGAATCGCCGCTGTGACGCCGGACTTCGCGACCAGCTCAGCCGTCTCGCTGGCCGAGCTCGTCGAGGATGTCGCCGATCATCACCGACGCGCCCGCGTCGGCCAGGGCCTGGGCGATCCCGCCCCGAAGCCGCGCGCACCTCCGGTCACCAGGGCCCGCTTGCCGGTCAGATCCACTGCAGTCATGCGGTGCCTCCGTTGATGCTCACGACGGTGTGGCGGCGTTGCGCTGTCAACGTAGGGAGCGCGCTTGGACGAGTGTCAAGGAAAGTTTGGCCACTCGTCCAAATCCTGTCCGTCGCTAGCTGGGGACCCGCTGTCGGCGTAGGCTCGTGACGGACGGGTCGATGACGACGACGATGACGGCGGCTGACCGCGCCCTGGCGCGCCAGGTCGACAAGTTCGCCGAGCGCCGGGCCGAGCTGGCCGACGCCGCCCTCCAGACCCTCGCCGAGCTGGGCTACGCGCGGACCAGCCTGCGCGAGATCGCCCAGAACTCCGGCTTCTCGCACGGCGTCCTGCACTACTACTTCACCGACAAGGTCGACCTGATCACGCACTGCGTGAAGCAGTACAAGGCGCAGTGCGTCCAGCGGTACGACGAGATCATCGCCGACTCCGCCACGGCCGAGGCCCTGTGCGCCGGCTTCGCCGAGGGCCTGGCGGCCACGGCCCGCGCGGACGCCTCGCTGCACCGGCTCTGGTACGACCTGCGGTCCCAGTCGATGTTCGAGCCGTCGTTCCGGGCCGATGTGCTCGAGATCGACGACAGCCTGCAGCGGATGATCTGGCGGATCGTCAGCCGCTACGCCGAGCTGCGCGGCGCCACGCCGTCCGTGACCGCCGAGACGGCGTACCCGTTGTTCGACGGTCTGTTCCAGCGCGGTCTGCTGCACCACCTGGCCGGCGAGGCCGACGCGCTCGACCTGATGCGCGACCAGGCCCGGGCGCTGCTCCCCCAGCTGGTCGCGCTAGCTCGGCCTCGACCGACCGAGCTAGCCCGACCAGCGCCGGCCGCGAGCCGCTCGCGGGTGTCGCCCAGCAGCTGGGGCAGCGCCTTGGTCCGCGCGACGATCGGCAGGAAGTTGGCGTCGCCGCCCCAGCGCGGGACGACGTGCTGGTGCAGATGGGCCGAGATCCCTGCTCCTGCAACGGGTCCCTGGTTCATGCCGATGTTGAAGCCGTGCGGGTGCCGCCACGGCGCGCAGCGCCCGCATCGCCTGCTGGGTCAGCGCCGTGATCTCGCCGACCTCGGCGTCGGTCAGGTCGTCGTACGAGCGCGACGTGCCGGTAGGGGCAGACCATCAGGTGCCCCGGGTTGTAGGGGTAGAGGTTCAGCACCGCGTACGCCGCGTCGCCGCGGTGGACGATCAGGCCGTCCTCGTCGCTGCGGGCCGGCGCCCGGCAGAACGGGCACTGGTCCGGGTCGTCGGCGTCGGCCGGCTTGTTCTCGCCGTCGAGGTAGACCATCCGGTGCGGCGTCCAGAGCCGCTCGAAGCCGTCCGGGTCGCCGACGAACTCGCGACCGGCTCGCTCGCTCGTCCGGCACGGCCGCTCAGACCTGCACTCGGGTCCGGACCGCCTCGACGATCTCCTGCGATCGCCTCGGCGACCGGCACGCCGTTGCGCTGGCTGCCGTCGCGGTAGCGGAAGCTCACGGCACCCTTGCTCGGTCCTCCTCGCCGGCGATCAGCACCCACGGCACCTTGGACTTGCTCGCGTTGCGGATCTTCTTCGGCATCCGGTCGTCCGAGGTGTCGACCTCGACCCGGATCCCGTTGGCCGCGCAGCTGGTCCGCCACGTCGTACAGGTAGTCGACGTACTCGTCGGCGACCGGCACGGCGGTGACCTGCACCGGCGCCAGCCAGGGCGGGAACGCGCCGGCGTAGTGCTCGGTCAACAGGCCGATGAACCGCTCGACCGAGCCGAACAGCGCGCGGTGGATCATCACCGGCTGGTGCCGCTCGCCGTCGCTGCCCTGGTAGGTCAGGCCGAACCGCTCCGGCATCATGAAGTCGAGCTGGATGGTCGACATCTGCCAGGTGCGGCCGATCGCGTCGCGGGCCTGCACCGAGATCTTCGGGCCGTAGAACGCCGCGCCGCCCGGGTCCGGCACCAGGTCGAGGCCGGACTCGGTCGCCACCTCTTCGAGGGTGCGGGTCGCCTCCTCCCAGACCTCGTCGGTACCCGACGTACTTGTCCGGGTCCTTGGTCGAGAGCTCGAGGTAGAAGTCGTCCAAACCGTAGTCCCGCAACAGGTCCAGGACGAAGGTCAGCAGCGACGCCAGCTCGTCGCGCATCTGCTCGCGGGTGCAGTAGATGTGCGCGTCGTCCTGGGTCATGCCGCGCACGCGGGTCAGGCCGTGGATCACGCCGGACTTCTCGTAGCGGTAGACCGAGCCGAACTCGAACAGCCGCAACGGCAGCTCGCGGTACGAGCGGCCGCGGGCGTCGAAGATCAGGCAGTGCATCGGGCAGTTCATCGGCTTGAGGTAGTAGTCCTGCCCCGGCTTGCGCACCGTGCCGTCGGCGTCGTACTCCGCGTCGACGTGCATCGGCGGGAACATCCCGTCCTTGAACCACTGCAGGTGCCCGCTGGTCTCGTAGAGCGCGCTCTTGGTGATGTGCGGGGTGAAGACGAACTCGTAGCCGCTCTCCTCGTGCCGCTGGCGCGAGTAGTCCTCCATCGCCTTGCGCAGCACGCCGCCCTTGGGGTGGAAGACCGCCAGCCCCGAGCCGAGCTGGTCGGGGAAGGAGAAGAGGTCGAGCTCCTGGCCGACCTTGCGGTGGTCGCGGCGCTCGGCCTCGGCCAGCCGGTCGAGGTAGGCCTTGAGGTCGTCCTTGGTCGGCCACGCGGTGCCGTAGATCCGTTGCAGCTGTGGGTTCTTCTCGCTGCCGCGCCAGTAGGCGCCGCCGCTGCGCATCAGGCTGAAGGCGTTGCTGATCAGCTTGGTGGTCGGCAGGTGCGGCCCGCGGCACAGGTCGCGCCAGGCCACCGACGCCGTCGCGCCGTACGTTGTCGTAGATGGTGAGCTCGCTGCCGCCGACCTCCGGCTCGGCCCCCTCGGCCGCGGCGGCGACGTCGGCGTCACTGCCGGCCCCGCCCTTGATCCCGATCAGCTCGAGCTTGTACGGCTCGTCGGCCAGCTCGGCCCGCGCCTCGTCGTCGGTGACGACCCGGCGGACGTAGGTCTGGCTCTCGTTGACGATGCGCTGCATCGCCTTCTCGAGCGCCTTGAGGTCCTCGGGGGTGAACGGGGTCTTGACGTCGAAGTCGTAGTAGAAGCCGTCCTTGACCGGCGGCCCGATCCCGAGCTTGGCCTCCGGGTTGACCTGCTGCACCGCCTGGGCCAGCACGTGGGCGGCCGAGTGCCGCAGGACCGCGAGGCCGTCCGGCTCGTCGATCCGCACCGGCTCGACGACGTCGCCCGGCGGCCAGCACGTGGGCCAGGTCGCGCAGCTCGCCGCCGACCCGGGCGACCACGACCGCCTGGCTGCCGCGCTGGTCGTCCGCGAAGAGGTCGCCCGCCGTCGTACCCGCCGCGACCGATCGCTCGACTCCAGCGACGGTGACGGTGAACTGCTCGGGCAGAGCGGGCACGGTTGCTTCCTCACATTGCGGTTCGGCCGGGCGGGTGAGCCGGACATCGGACCGGTCGAGCCTATCCGCGTGGCTGGACGGAGTCGCCGAGGTTTATCCGCCCCGGCGTCACGACGTCGGCGTAGACCCCTAGGCAGTGCTTCGGGACCCGGTTGACGACGCAGCACGACATCGCCGATGACCAGGTCCCGCCCGACCCACGCCCGCTCCAGCCCCACCGGCGGCTCGTCGCCCAGGTCGAGGGTGATGTTGGCCCGCGGCGCCTCGATGTCGCAGGCCGGGTCCTCGCTCGTCGTACCGATGGCTGCCGCCACGGCCTGCCGCGAGACCAGGTGGACCGGCGCGCGCCTCGCTTGCCGACCCTCGGTCGGCCGCGAGCCGCACCGGCCGACCGACGTACGACGACAGCGCCGCGTCGGCTTCGGCGCCGGCCACGGTCAGCCGGCCGCCCGCGGTCTGAGGGACTGCGAGCACCGGGTCCGTCGGGCCCGACCGCGACCCGCACCTCGCCCAGCAGCCGGGGCCGAGCGCGCCGTTGACGACCTGCCCGTCGGCATCGACGACCGACCAGGCCCGGTCACCGGCCAGCCCGGCCGCCTCGACGTCGACGCCGGCGCACCGACGAGCCGTCCATCGACTTGACCGGATAGGTCCGCAGGTCGCTCACGCGGGCGGTCGACGCCATGCCGCCATCATCGCTGGTCGACCCTGGTGCCAGAAGGGCGGCCGATCTTGGGGTCGGAGGTGATAACTTTCGCCCGGGGCGGACCAAACTCAGTCACACAGGTGGCTCACGCGCTGCAGAGGAGCCGCTCCGTGGAGGATCGACAGCACCAGGCGCTGCGGCTGTCGGTGCCGACCCTGTCGGCGCGGCTCAGCCCGCAGCTGGTCGCCAGCACCCTGGCCCGGCTCGTGGCCAGCCACGAGGCGGAGACCCAGGCCGACCTGGTGCGGGTCACCGGCCTGGCCCGGACAACTGTCACCGGCGCGCTCGACACCCTGCTCTCGGCTGGTGCGGTGCGCAGCATCGGCTCCCGGCCGAAGGTCGGCCGCGGCCGGCCGGCGGACCATCTCGGCCTGAACCCGTCGTTCGGCCTGATCCTGGTCGCCGATGTCGGCGTGCACACTGCGCAGCTGAGCATCCACGACCTCGGGCAGACCATGCTGGTCGAGTCGTCCGTTCCGGTGTCGATGGCCGGACGGACCACTGCCGACTCTCGACCTCGATCACCGCCGAGTTCCGGGCCATGCTCGTCGGTCTGACCCGCGAGCCGCGGATCCTCGCTCTCGTCATCGGCCTGCCCGGCCCGATGGACACCTTCCGCGGCGTGCCGGTCAAGCCGCCGATCATGCCGGGCTGGGACGCCTTCCCGGTCGCGGCCACTCTCTCCGAGTCGTTCGGCGCGCCGGTCCTGGTCGAGAACGACGCCAACCTGCGGGCGCTCGGCGAGGCGCGGGCGCTGCCGCCGGACCAGAGCCCGCTGCTCTACGTGAAGATGAGCACCGGCATCGGCGGCGGCCTGGTGACCTCGTCCGGCGACCTGCACCACGGCGCCGACGGGGCCGCCGGCGACATCGGCCACGTGCGCGTGCCGGACGGCGACGACATGCTCTGCGCCTGCGGCAACTACGGCTGCATCGAGGCCGTCGCCTCGGCCTCCGCCGTCCTGCGCCAGCTCCAGTCGCTCGGCGCGGACGGGGATGACCTCCCGAGGACCCATGAGGAGCTGGTGGCGGCGCTCCGGGCCGGTGACAAGGTCACGGTCAAGCTGGTCCGCGAGGCGGCCACCCGGGTCGGCGAGGTCGTCGCCAACCTCGTGCACTTCTTCAACCCGGCGCGGGTCGTGATCGGCGGCTCGCTCACGGCGGCCAGCGACGACGTGCTGGCCGGCATCCGGGCCGTCGTCTATCGCCGGGCGCTGCCGTTGGCGACCCGCAACCTGGTCATCAGCCACCCGATGCTGGGCAGCCAGTCGGGGACGGCCGGCGGGCTGGTCCTCGGGATCGAGCACGCGCTGACCGAGGAAGCGCTCGCCGTCCACATCCCCTGAACATCCAGCGCGGTCAGAGCGCGGCGAGGTGCTCCGCGCTGCGGTAGGCCAGCGCCAGGATCGACAGCACCGGGTTGAACCCGCCGTTCGTCACGTGGACCGAGCCGTCCATGACCCACAGGTTGTCGTGGCCGTGGACCCGGCCGAACGAGTCGACGACCGACGTCGCGGGGTCGTTGCCCATCCGCGCGGTGCCGGCCTGGTGCTGGCCACCGGCCACCCCGTTCTTGGTCGGGGCCGACGGCCAGACCCGCGTCGCGCCCGACGCCAGCAGCCAGTCAAGCGCCTTCTGCCGCTGCACCTCACCGACGCGGATCGTCTCGGGATGCTGCTGTGCCGGACAGCCGGGCCACCGGGACGCCATGCCGGTCCACCTGCGGTCGGGTCCAGCGTGACCCGCATGTCCGGCATCGGGATCTCCTGCACCGGCCCGAAGACGTGACTGGTCCGGCGGTAGAGGTCGCGCATCGCCTGCTTGCCGGCCAGCCCCCAGCGTGGGGCGTCGGGTGGAAGCGCCCAGCTCCAGTGCAGCATCGGCAGTTTCACGACCTCGTTGGCCAGGACACCGCCGCCGATCGTGCCCGGAAGGTTGTTGACGTAGTCGCACGTCGCCACCCGGACGTTCGGTCCCGGACCGTCGATGACCGGCTGGTCGAAGAGGCCGAAGCCGCCGACGTAGATGTGGCCCTGCAGGTTGCGACCCACCTGGTCGCTGTGGTTGCCGAGCCCGTTCGGGTGGTGGCTCGACCGGCTAGCGAGCAGCAGCCGGGCCGTCTCGATCGCCGCCGCCGCGACGACCACGTGTCCGGGCCCGGATCGTCCGCACGCTCACCGGAGCGCTGGTCGATGGCCCGCACGCCGGACGACCCGGCCCTGGCCGTCGGTCACGACCTCGAGCACCCGCGCCCCGGTCACCAGGTGCAGCCGTTGGCCAAGGCGTCCGGCAGGATCGTGTTGTACGGCCCGTTCTTCGCGTCCGATGGGACAGGCGAAGCCCACGCACTCACCGCACTGCACGCAGCGGCCCCGACCCCCGCGCGGCACCGAGTTGATCAGCATCGGCACCGGTCCCGTGGTCAGGCCGAGCTGTCTCGGCGCCGCGGCGCAGGACCTGGGCCTCGGTGTTGTCCGGCAGCGGCGGCATGGGGTAGTCCGCCGAGCGATGGCCCTGGTTGCGGTGCGCCGAGCCGTCACCGCTGACGCCGATCTCCTGCTCGACCCGGGTGTAGTACGGCTCGAGCTCGTCGTAGTCCAGCGGCCAGTCGGCCAGCGAGCTGCCTTCGGGCACGCCGTGGGTGCTGGCCAGGTGGAAGTCCTGCGGGGTGAGCCGCCAGGCCATCCCCTGGTAGAGGCGGGTGCCGCCGCCCACGACGTAGGGCAGCGCGCCGTAGTCCGAGCCCCACGGCGGCTCCACGCGTTCGGTGCCGTCGGAGTCGACGATGACCCGAACGCCGTCCTCGAGGTACGGCGGGGCGTTGTGGCCGTAGCGGCAGAGCCGGTAGTTGCGCAGGTGGTCGTTGCCGATCTGCTCGTAGCCGAGGACGTCGCCGCGGTCGAGCACCAGGACCCGGTAGCCGGCTGCGGTCAGCACCGACGCGGCCACTCCCCCGCCGGCACCGGCCCCGACGACGATCAGCGTCGTAGTCTCGGCCGCGTCGGCCAGTCGGCCGGTGGGCAGCCGGGGCGGTTGCGGCCCGAGCAGCCCGGAGCTGCGCCGCGGGCCGGGCTGGTAGCCGACCATCGCCCAGCCTGGTCGCGCCGCGGGCGCCGTAGTACTTCTCCGCGACCAGCCGGATCAGGGTCTGGACGAACGCGGTGGGGTCGACCGGCCAGTCCGCCACCGGCCGGGCCCCGACCAGGTCGGCGATGACCGCGTCCTGCTCGAGCGGCTCGAGCTCGCCGAACGGCCCGAGGCCACGTTGCTGGACCTCGACCGTCGAGCGCGGCGAATCCCGGACCGAGCAGGTCGGCCCAGGTGGCGGCCTGCTCGGCCGACCGCGTCGGCCGCGAAGTCGTCGACCAGGCCGGCCTGGGTGGCCGACGGGAAGTCGTCGGCCGGCATCAGCCGGTCGAGCACGCTGCCGACGAGGCTCCAGTCGACGATGGTCATGGCGACTGAGGGCTCACTGCTGGGCGGATCCGCTGCCCAGCTCGGGCCGGCTGGCGATCCACTGCGCGGAGGCCACCGTCGACTCCTCCTTGGTCGGCAGGTCCGGCACGTCCACCTCGACGACGAACCAACCGTCGTACGACGCCGGCAGGGCGGCGAACACCGCTGCGAAGTCGACGTCGCCGCGGCCCGGCTCGCTCCACACGTGCTCGACGTTGGTGGCGGCCTGGTAGTCGTCGGCCTGCTCCTCGGCCCGCTCGGCATTGATCCGGTGCACGTCCTTGAGGTGCATGGCGCCGACGCGGTCGGCGTAGTCGGCGATCACCTTGGCCGGGTCACTGCCGCCCCAGAACAAGTGCCCGGTGTCCGGCCCGAAGGACAGCACGCTCGCGTCGACGGTGTCGAGCATGGTCCGCACCTCGTGCTCGGTCTCGATCCAGCTGCCGACGTGCGGGTGGAAGCAGGGCGTCAAGCCTTCGCCTCGAACCGCCCCGGCTACCAGGGCGATCCGCTCGATGACCAGGTCCAGTCGGTCGGCGTCGAAGTCAGCACCCACGGCCGGGCGAGCGATCCGGGCCGGGTTGAGATGACTGGCCAGGAACGCCTCGGTCAGGCCGAGCTCGAGCTGCGTCGCCGCATGCGGCCTTCGCCGCCTCGACCAAGGCCGGGAGGTCTTCGGCCGGCCCGTCGAAGTGCGCCCCGAAGTAGCCCGGCGCCGGCACGACCCCGTGGTCGGCCAGCAGGGTGCGGTAGTCCGCCGTCGACATCTCCGGCGGCACGTCCGCGTGCATCGCGGTGAAGCCGGCCTGGCCGCGATGCCGGCGACCGCGGCCCGGACGGTGGTGGGGCTCAGGTCGAAGCCGTGCGGTCCCAGCACCCAGGGCAACGGGTTGACGGCGACCTTGGCGGTCAATGGCATGGTCGAGCTCTCCTTCGATGAACGAACGGATCGATTGGTCGGTGTGCTCAGCTGGACTGCGGGACGATGAGCGGGCGCAGGGTCTGTTGGGCGATCGTCAGTCCCTGCAACACCTTTGGCTCCGTGCCGCCCCACAGCGGGTCCTCGTGCTCGACCGACAGGACGCCGTCGAAGCCGGCCTCGTAGAGCCGGTCCACGACGTGCGGCCAGTCGACCTGGCCGCGGCCGGGCACGCGGTAGCGCCACCATCCGGTCGCCCAGGGGTTGCCCCCCTTGTTGACGATGCCGAAGGTGCCGTAACGGTTGCGGGCCCGCGGGTCGAGCTCGATGTCCTTGGCCTGGGCGTGGACGATCCGGTCGACGTACGGCGTGATCGTCTCGACCGGGTCGATGCCGATCCACATCAGGTGGGAGGGGTCCCAGTTGAGGTAGAGACCGAGCGAGAACATCCACTCCCACAGCTCGGGCGAGTAGGCGATGTTGCCCGGATAGCCGTCCGGGTGCCAGCCCTCCATGACGCAGTTCTCGATGATCAGCTTGACCCCGCGCTCACCGGCGTAGTCGACCAGTGCCGGGAACACCCGCTCGGCCTCGCGCTGGTTCTGGACGACGCTGCGCGACGGGTCGCGCCCGACGAACGTGCCGACGTAGTCCACGCCGAGCGAGCTCGCCGCGTCGATCGCGTGCCGCAGGTGGGTGGCGATCTCGGCCCGCCGAGCCGGGTCGGGGTGCAGGTTGTTCTCGTAGTAGGCGAAGGCCGACAGCTCCAGGCCGTGCTTGTCGAACAGCGCCAGCGTCTCATCGCGTTGCTGCGGGCCGAAGTTCGCGACCGGCAGGTGCGCAGCCTCGAAGTCACGGCCTCCGGTCGATGGCCACACCGCGACCTCGAGCGCTTCGTAGCCGGCGCCCGCGGCCCAGCTCCGCGATGCGCTCGAGCGACCATTGCGGCAGGCAGGCGGTCAGCATGCCCAGCTTCATGCGGGCACCTCCATCCAGGTTGACGTGCGGGATGAACGTACGACGGCGTCGACGATGCGGGCCGACCGCACCCCGTCCGCGAACGTCGGCAGGCCGTCGCGACGCTCCCCCCGGATCGCGGCGTAGGCATCGGCGACGAACGCCGCGAAGCAGTCGCCGTAGCCCTGCGCGTGCCCGGCGGGCAGGTAGCTCAGCCGGCGTTGCTCGGCCGATCCCGACGCCGGATCGCGCACCACCGACCGGCTGCCATCGTCGGTGCCGAGCCAGAACGACTCCGGCTGCTCCTGGTCGAACGCGGCGCTGCCGGACGAGCCGTCGAGCTCGAACCAGAGCCGGTTCTTGCGACCGGCGGCGACCTGGGACACCACCAGCGACCCCGGCACACCGTCGGTCGGTCCGGAAAAGCATGGTCGCCACGTCCTCGGTGGCGACCGGGAGCCGTCGCACCGCCGGTCCCGGAGGTGAAGGTCTGTCCCCCCTCGGCCGAGCGCTCCGGGACGGCGATCGACAGCTGGGCGACCACCCGCTCCAACCGCTGGCCACTGACCCACTCGACCAGGTCGCACCAGTGCGAGCCGATGTCGGCGAACGCCCGGGACTCGCCGCCCTGGGCCGGGTCGACCCGCCAGTTGGACGCCTGCGCGGACAGCAGCCAGTCCTGCAGGTACTGACCGTGCAGCAGGCTCAGCCGGCCGAGCTCGCCGGCCTGCGCGCGGGCCCGGATCTCGCGAACCACCGGGTGGTAGCGGTAGACGAAGGGGACGGTGGCGACGACGCCGGCCCGCTCGGCCAGCGCCTGCATCCGCTCGGCCTCGCCGAGCGAGACACCCAACGGCTTCTCGCAGATCACGTGTTTGCCGGCCGCGATGATGGCCTCGACGTACGGCGCATGAGTCGCATTGGGGCTGCACACGTGCACGACGTCGGCGTCGCCGACGAGGAGCTGGTCCAGGTCGGCGTACGCCGGTCGCACGCCCCAGTCGGGCGGCGGCCTCGGCCGACCGCTCGGGCCGCGAGCCCAGCACCCCGACGACCTGGGCACCGGCCAGCAGCGGCGCTGCGTCGGTGGACTCCGGCGATCATCCCGGAGCCGACGATGGCGACCCGCAACGGCGCGGACGGACCGCCCGTCGACTGCCGCGGACTGAGCCACGTGGCGCTGCTCCGGCGCGGACAGGTCGCTGGTCACCCTCGTCACCCCTCCTGTCGTCGCCACACCGCGAACGGTTGCTGGCGTGCACGAACTGCAACATCCACGCTGCCGCAGACGTGAACTGGACGTTAGAGATCTGACGCCCTCCATTACAACGCCTGAATAACGACGCGAGAAAACAGAAGTCAGACGTTGTAGCCCACCTGAGGCCGCTCTAATTTTCGCGCTGACTGGTCAAACCGCGCCAGCCGCCGGCGCCACCACAAGGAGTCGAAATGGTCGAACAGCGGGTCCCCAGACCTGAACCTCTCCCGGCGCGGCTTCCTCGGCGCGCTCAGCGCCGCCGCCGCGTTGCCGGTCCTCGCCGCCTGCGGCGGCAGCAGTGGCGGCAGCAGTGGCTCGAGCGCCAAGAGCCTGAAGTTCTGGGACATGCCCTGGGGTGGCACGGCGTACAACCCGGCGGCCAAGGCACTGGTCGGGCACGTACAAGCCGACCGGCAGCAACCTGCCGGCGGTCTACCAGGAGATCCAGTGGGCCAACTTCACCCAGACCTTCTCCTCGGCCATCGCCTCCAAGACCGGTCCCGCCGTCAGCACCGGTGGTGGCTTCCAGGCGTTCCAGTACGCGCAGCAAGGGCGCGATCGCCTACGCCGACGACCTGATCGCCGCGATGAAGAAGGACGGCACGTACGACGACTTCCTGCCCAACCTGGTCGACGCGATGAAGACCGCCGAACGGCTACGCCGCCGTCCCGTGGCAGCTCGACATCCGGGTCTGGTGGTACAACAAGAAGACCTTCGCCAAGCTCGGTCTCACCCCGCCCACCTCGTGGGACGAGCTGATGACGGTCGGCAAGGCGCTCACCGCCAAGGGCTACTACGGCTTCGCCGCGGGCGCCGGCACGGGCAACAACCTCGGCGCCCACGCGATGGTCATGATGATGATCAACAACGGCGGTGGCCTGTTCGGCACCGACGGCAAGCTCGACATCATGAACGAGAAGAACGTCGAGGCGATGCAGTTCGTCAACCAGCTGGTCAAGGAGAAGATCGTCGACCCGCGCTCGGTGAGCTACACCGGCGACAACCAGAACTCGCAGTGGAAGAGCGGCAAGTTCGCGATGGGCATCGACACGGCCGGCCTCGACGGCAACATCGGTGACACCTCGGGTGACCTCGTCCTGATGAAGCCACTCGCCGCACCCAGCGGCGACAAGGCCTGTCTGGTCTTCGAGAACAACATCATGATGTACAAGAACACCCCGTCGCAGGCTTCGTCCGAGGCCTTCCTCAGCTGGTACATCAAGAACATGAAGGCCTACTGGGAGCAGAACCTGCTCTCCGGCCTGCCGGTCCTCAAGTCGATCGTGGCGCTCCCCGGCTTCCAGAAGCAGACCAACAAGGTCGCCGCGATCACCGACTGGACCCCGGTGGCGAAGACGTACGCCGCCCAGGGCAGCGAGCTCTCCCCCGCGCTGGCCCAGGTCGACGGCGGCCAGCCGCTGCAGTCCCTCACCCAGGCCATCCTCGGTGGCCAGGACCCGAAGAAGGCACTGCAGACCCTGCAGAGCACTCTCGCGTCCATCGTCAAGTAGGTCCGTGGCATGAGCACTGCGACTGGGGCGGCGGCTGACGTTCGGACCAGCCGTCCGCCCACCGGCTTGCGCCGCGCGGCGGCGAGGCGTGGACAAGACGCAAGCCACGTTGCTCGGCCTGGTCGCGCCTTCGGTGCTCCTGCTGATCCTGATCAACGCCTACCCGTTCGTCTACGCCGCCTTCCAGTCGGTGCACGACGGGTCGCTGATCACCTCCGGCAGCTACGTCGGGTTCCACAACTACTCGACGACGCTGCACGACACGGCGTTCTGGGATGCGGCCAAGTTCACCCTGCTCTTCACCATCGTGGGTGTCTTCGGCAGCTGGGCGGTCGGCCTGGGCATGGCGCTGTTCCTGCGCTCGGACATCCCGTTCCGGGGCACCCTCAAGGTGCTGCTGCTGCTGCCCTGGGTCGTGCCGGTGGTCGTCTCGGCGACCTCGATCAACTACCTGGTGGCCACCGACACCAGCCCGATGCCGCGGCTGTTCCACGCGCTCGGGCTGGGGTCACCGCTGTTCCTGGCTGATCCGACCTGGGCCAAGATCCTGGTCTGCATCTACAAGGTCTGGATCAGCTTCCCGTTCATGATGATGATGTCCAGCGCCGCGCTGGCCAGCGTCGACACCACGGTCTACGAGGCCGCCAAGATGGACGGCGCCGGGCCGGTCAAGCAGTTCTTCTACATCACGCTGCCGATCATCGCCCGGCCGACGTACATCTCGTGGATCTTGATGACGATCTTCTGCGTCAACGACTTCCCGACGATCTTCCTGCTCACCGGCGGTGGTCCGATCAACGCGACGACCTCACTGGTGGTCCTGGCCTATCGCACGGTCTTCCAGAACTTCCAAGTGGGACAAGGGGTTTCGATCGCGTTCATCATGACCATCACCCTGGTCATCATCTCGTCCCTGCTCTACCGCCAGATCAAGAAGGCGCACATCTGATGGCCATCCTCCATGACGCAGTCGACAGCTGCCCCGGGCGCCCAGCAGCTCCGCACCTCCAGCGGCAAGACCAGCATGCGCTGGGTCCGGTTCGCGATCGTCGCGGTGATCACCGCGATCGCCATCGTCCCGGTCATCGTGGTGGTCTACCTGGCCCTCCGTCCTGGCGTGAACTCCACGAGCCACGCAGCCATCACGTTCGAGAACCTGTCGAACATCTTCAAGAACACCGACACCCTCAAGTGGCTTCGCAACAGCCTGTTCGTCACGCTGTCGACAGTGCTGGTGTCGGTGGTCGTCGCAGCGCCGGCCGGCTATGTGCTGTCCCGGGGGCGGGGCCGGACGGTGTCGGGTTACTCCCTGTTGCTCTTCATCGTCCAGTCCCTGCCGGTCATCACGTCGGTGATCCCGCTGTTCATCCTGTTCGCCAAGCTGCACCTGGTGGACAGCCGCAACGGTCTGATCATCATCTACGTCGGGGCGTCCATGTCGGTCGCGGTCTGGATGATGGCGGCCTACATGGACTCGATCCCGCGAAGTCTCGAGGAGGCCGCCTGGATCGACGGGGCCTCGGTGTTCGGGTCGTTCACCCGGATCGTGCTGCGCAACTCGCTGCCGGGCGTGCTGTCGACGGCGATCTTCACCTACCTGGTGTCCTGGAACGACTACCTGGTCGCCATCGTCTTCATGCGGACCTCGACCAAGTTCACGCTGCCCCTCGGGTGTCGAGTCGTTCTTCCAGCAGAACGTGACCGACTGGGGCTCGGTCATGGCCGTGGCGGTCGTGATGATGGCGCCGCCCGGTCATCGTCTTCGCCTGTCTCAACCGGTACTTCAGCGTCGGCGGCATCGGCGGGTCGCTCGCCGGCCAGTGACGGTGCCACCGAGGCAGACTGCGGTCGGGCCAGCGGGCCCAGGTGTGGATCGGCGGGCCGGACTTGGCCCAGCCGGACCTCCTCTTCGAGACCAGCCAGCTGCTCATCGAGGCGCCCAACTGGTCGCTC
The DNA here is from genome assembly GCA_963794535.1 of uncultured Actinomycetota bacterium. Classification (GTDB taxonomy): domain Bacteria; phylum Actinomycetota; class Actinomycetes; order Actinomycetales; family CAVURS01; genus CAVURS01. The sequence goes on along the minus strand of CAWCEI010000020.1, from coordinate 159,009 downwards.
GACGGCGCGTCCCTCCACCTCAACGGCGACGGGCAGTTGTGGCGGCTGGATCTCGGATCCCCCGAGACCGGTCTGGTCCGGGTGGAGTTCTGCGACCTGCCGGAGCTGAACAACGACCACGTCCTCGACCCGGACGGCGAGCACATCTACCTGTCGGCGATGGACGGCCACATCTACCGCGGCGCGCTGACGGGTGGCCCGGTCGAGCGGGTCACGCCGGACGACGGCTCGTGGCACTTCCTGCACGGCGTCTCCCCCGACGGGTCTCGGTTGGCCTACGTCGAGCTCAAGGACTTCGACCAGCCCGGCCGACTGGCCCTGCTCGAGCCCGGCGGCCATGGAGCCGTCGTTGAGACCGGGAGTGGCCACCTGGACGGCCCGGAGTGGTCCCCCGACGGGGAGTGGATCTACGTCAACACCGAGGCCTTCACCGACGCGCCGGGACACGCGCAGCTCGGGCGGATCGCGACAGCTGGTGGGCCAGTGGAACGCGTCCTTACCTCGGAAACGGTGGACTGGTTCCCGCACCTCTCACCGGACGGGCGCACCGCGTCGTACATCGCCTTCCCGGCCGGAACCCTCGGGCACCCGGCCGATCTCGACGTGGAGGTGCGCGTCGTCGCGGTGACCGACTGGTCGACGCCGCTCCAGCGCTACCCGTTCTACGGCGGGCAGGGCTCGCTCAACGTCAACAGCTGGGCGCCGGACAGCCAGCGGTTCGCCTTCGTCACCTACCCGATCGCCTAGACCGGCGCGCGCCTTCAGTCGAGGGTGCTCGCCCGCGGGTCCCAGTCAGCCGGCACAGCCGGGGTTCGCTCCAGCTCGCTTGCCACGTCGACGAAGCCACCGTTGTCGATCGACTCCTGAGTCGCCAGCAGCGCGTCGAGGACGTGCAACGCGAGGCGGCCGCTGGCTCGGTGCGGCACGCCGGTCCGGATCGACCGAGCCATGTCGAGCGGGCCGATCCCACGGCCGGCCGCCCCGGCCTGCGCCGTGGTGGTGGTCCGGACTGTCGTGCCACCGGCCTGAGCTGCTCGGACCACCTCGATGGTCCCGCCGAAGTAGTTGGGGTCCGGTGCCGTCAGCGTGCCGTCGACGCCGGCGATCTCCAGCACCCCGACCCGTTCCAGGTGCGAGTCGAAGCTGAACGTCCCCTGCGCGACCTGCCCGCCGTGGAACTCATAGAGCGCAGTGATGTACGACGGCACGGTCACGTCGAAGCTCTCCCCCGCCCTCGGCCCGGCCCCGATGATGCGGGTCGGACCGGCCGACGAGCCCAGCGCCACGACCCGGCGGATCGGGCCGAAGACCTGGGTCAGTGCGGTGAGGTAGTACGGGCCCATGTCCAGGAGCGGTCCACCACCGGCCTGGTAGAGGAAGTCCGGGTTGGGGTGCCAGTGGTGCGGCCCGCTCTGCTGCATGACCACCGACGCGGTCAACGGCTGCCCGATCTCGCCGGCCTCGATCATCCGGCGGGCGGTCTGGATCCCCGGGCCGAGAACGGTGTCCGGCGCGCCGCCCAGCCGGAGGCCGAGCTGCTCGGCCGCGTCCACCAGCGCCTGCGCGTCGGCCCGGCTGGTGGCCAGCGGCTTCTCGTTCCAGACATGCTTGCCGGCCGCCAGGACCTGGTGAGCGACCTCCGCGTGGGCCGCCGGGATAGTCAGGTTGACGACCAGCTCCACGCTCTCGTCGGCCAGGGCCTTCTCAACCGACCCCGAGCCCGGTACGCCGTACTTCTCGGCCTGCTGCCGGGCTCGGTCGGTGAAGGCGTCCGCGACGAACCGGACGTCGAGGTCCGGATAGGACACCATGTCCGAGAGGTACTGGTCACTGATGTTTCCGGCGCCGATGACTGCGACACCCACTGCGGCAGAACCCATACACCCGAACCTAATCGGCGCTCACAATCGGGTACAACGTCTGACCTCTGTCGGCCGGGGTCCAAATTGAGAGAGCAGCACCCAGGTCAGGTCTGGCGGCGTCGGATCTCGGCGTTGACCGCCGGCACGACCTCGTGCAGGTCACCGATGACGGCGTAGTGCGCCTTCGTGACCATCGGCGCCTCGGCGTCGGTGTTGACCGCGAGGATGGTCTGGGCCGACGACATCCCCACCCAGTGCTGGATCGCCCCGCTGATCCCGCAGGCGATGTAGAGCTGCGGCGAGATCTTCGACCCGGTCTGGCCCACCTGCTCGTGGTGCGGCCGCCAGCCGAGCGAGGTCACGACTCGGGACACCCCGAGGGCACCCCCCAGCAGCTCGGTCAGCTCCAGCAGATCGGTGAAGCCGTTCTGGCCGCCGGCACCGCGACCGGCCCCCACCACGACTCGTGCCGACTTGAGCGTGCCGGAGTGGTCCGGCTCGGGCTCGGACACGGCGACCACGCGGGCGAGCAGGTCCTGCTCGGCGACCTCCGGTTGCTCCACGACGAGGTCGGCCGGGCCGGGCGTCGCGGCCGGCGCCGCGTCCACCGCGTGACCGGCAACCGTGAAGACGGCCGGACGCTCGGTGAGCAGCATGTCCTCCAGCGCAGCGCCACCGACGACCTGGCGGGTGACGGTCAGCTGGTCCGAGCCATCGACGGCCACCACGTTGGCCGCCATCGCGACCCGCCGTCGCGCGGCGACATGGGCCATGACCTCGTTGCCACGAGGCGAGCCGGCAGCCAGTACGACGTCCGTGCCCGTCGCCGCGAGCACCCCGTCGAGACCGGCCGCCCAGGCCGCACCGGCAAAGGAATCGAAGGCCGGACCGGTCAGCGCGTGCACAGTGCGGACGCCGTACGTCGCGAGGTCCGCCAGCAGAGCCGGACTCGGCTCACCGACGACGACCGCATCGACCGCGGCGTCACCCGCGCCGCCGTCGGCCAGACCGCGCGCCAGCGTGAGGGCCTCGCCGGAGACGTCGACCAGGTCGCCATTGATGGTCTGCTCGACCAGAACCAGCGTCATCGGCCCAGCACCCCCAACGTCTCCAGCAGGTCGACGACGGCCGGAGCGGCGGCTGCTCCCGTCCCGAGGATCTGCACCTGGGACGGCGGCGGCTCAGGCAGCCGGAGCCGCACCCGCGACGGCCCGACGAGCTCGGCGCGCGGCTCGCGCTGCTCGATCGCGACCCGCTTGGCCTTCATCCGCCCCGGGACGCTCGGGTACTTGGGCTCGACCCCGCCTTCCAGGACGGTCACGACCGCCGGCAGCGGTACGTCGTAGGTCTCGTGGCCATCCGGGCCGTTGACGACCGCAATGACTCGGTCGTCCTTGATCTCCGCGGTGTTCGCGCCGTTGACCACGGGCCAGCCCAGCTCGTAGGCGAGCCGGATGCCGACCTGGAAGTCGCCGCTGTCCGCGGCGTCGTTGCCGAGCAGGACGAGCCCGTAGGACCGGCCGGCCGCGGCGTGGTCCCGGACCACGGCGGCCAGCTCCGCTGCCACGTCGGCCGGGCCGCGCAGGCTCGAGTCGGCGACGATGTGGGTCGCCGCCTCGACGCCGACCGCGAGGGCGGTGCGCAGCTGCTCCTCGGCGTCCTCGTCGCCGAGCGTCACGACGGTCGACGACCCGCCGCTCGAGCTCGCGGCGCGCACCGCCAGCTCGATCGCACACTCCTCGTGCCGGCTCAGGGTGTATCCGGCGTACCGGCCGTCGATCGACTGCCCGTCGTCCGTGAGCGTCACCTTGCCCGTGGAGTCGACGACTCGCTTGACGCAGACCAGGACGTCCGCCATCAACGGATCCGATCGTTGGTCGGGTCGAGCAGCGCGGTGATGTCGGCCGAGCCGACGGTCACCGGGTAGAGCTCCTCCATGTAGGACACCGCCAGCTCGTTGCCGACCACCGCGTCCTCCGGCGGGAGGTAGGCCAGCAGCACGTGCTTGCCGAGGGTCGGGGCCGAACCGGCGCTCGTGACGTAGGGGTGCCGGCCATGCCCGTCGGTCAGCGAACCGCCCGACCGCGTGAGGATCGGCTCACCGCCCAGCATGTAGCGCTTCACGCCCGACGCGGACGTGTGGTCGTCGACCGTCAGCGTGCACAGGATGGCCTTGGGCTCCTCGTCACGCTGTTTGAGGTAGGCCTCGCGGCCGATGAAGTCGACGTCCTTGACCTTGGGTCGCTGCATCCCGGCCTCGATGATCGACCGCTCCGCGTCGAGCTCGTAGCCGAACGCCCGGTAGCCCTTCTCGATCCGGCCGGTCGTCCCGTAGACGCCGATGCCGACCGGTACGGCGCCGTACTGCGCCCCGGCCGCGAGCAGGCTCTCCCAGAGGGCGGCGGCGTTGTCGGCTGCGACGTACAGCTCCCAGCCGAGCTCACCGACGTAGGAGATGCGCGAGGCGAGGACCGGCGTCCCGCCAACCGAGATCTCTTGGCAGCTCAGGAACCGGAAGCCGCCGTCCGAGACGTCGGCATCGGTCAGGCCGGCCAGTATGTCGCGGGCCCGAGGTCCCCACAGGCCGATGGTCACGATCTCGTCGGTCCGGTCGGTCAGCGTCGCATCCGTGAGCTGGTCGGAGAACCACTGGCTGTCCGCCCGGCCGTGGGCGCCACCGGTCACGACGCGGAAGTGGTTGTCCCCCAACCGCATCACGGTCAGGTCGGACTTGAAGCCACCCTTGGCGTCGAGCACCGGCGTGTAGACGACCCGGCCGACCGGGAGGTCGCATTGCGCGACACAGGTCCGCTGGACGGAATCGAGCGCGCCCGGCCCCTCGATGTCGAGGATCTGGAACGCACTCAGGTCGATGATCCCGGCCGCCTCGCGCAGGCGCAGGTGCTCGGCGTTGATGATCGGGCTCCACCACCGCGAGTCCCACTCGTGTTCGCGCGGCATGACCGCATCGCCGTACTGCTCGACCAGACCAGCGTTCGACTCATACCAGTGCGGCCGTTCCCAGCCCGCGGTCTCGAAGAACACCGCACCGAGCTTCTTCTGCGACTCGTGCATGGGCGAGAGCCGGATGTCGCGGTCCGACTCGTACTGCTCGGAGGGGTGCACGATCCCGTAGGTCTTGATGAAGGCCTCGGTGGTGCGCGCGCGGGTGTGCTGACGGGGCATCTGATGCGGGTGGAACCGCGCGATGTCGCTGTGCTGCACGTCGATCTCGGAGTAGCCGTGGACCATCCACTCGGCGACCGCACGGCCGACGCCCGGGCCTTCCTTGATCCACACGGCGGAGGCGGTCCAGAGACCCTTGACCAGGCTCTCGCCGAGGATCGGGCTGCCGTCGCAGGTCAACGACAGCAGGCCGTTGATGGCATAGCGCATCTCCGCGCCTTCGGCCCCCAGCAGCTCGGGCATGAGCTCATAGGCCTGCTCGAGCTGAGGGTCGAAATCGTCTGAGGTGAAAGGCATTTCGGTCGGCGACAGGCTCGCCTGCTCGATCGAGGGGATGTCCTCGGGATCCATCAGGATCGCCCGGTGCGCGTAGGAGCCGACCTCCATGTCGGCGCCGTGCTGGCGCTCGTAGCAGAAGGTGTCCATGTCGCGCACGATCGGGAACGAGATCTCGCCTTCGCGCTCGGCCAGCTGCGGGCAAGGACCCACGCTGATCATCTGGTGGACGGCAGGGGTGAGCGGGATCGAGATGCCGGCCAGGTCGCCGATCTTGGGACTCCATACGCCGCAGGCGATCACGACCTGCTCCGCCTCGATCGTGCCCTTGTCCGTCTGGACGGCCCGGATGCGCCCGTCGACCACCTCGAGGTCGGTGACCTCGACGTTCGGCACGACAGTGAGGGCGCCGGAGGCCAGCGCCTGCTCGCGCATCAGCGTGCCGGCGCGCAGTGAGTCGACAACGCCGACGCTCGGGGTCCAGAACGCCCCGATGAACTGGTCCGTCTCGATGAACGGGACCTTCTCCTTGACGAACTCGGGAGTGACGAGCGAGGCCTCGATGCCCCAGGCCTTGGCGCTCGACATGCGGCGCCGCAGCTCCTCCATCCGCTCCTCGGTCCGGGCGATCTCGAAGCCGCCGGACTCGGTGAAGACGCCGAGCTCCTTGTACTGGCGCATCGAGTCGAGCGTGAGATCCGTGATCTCCCGCGAGTGGTCCACCGGGAAGATGAAGTTCGACGCGTGCCCGGTCGAGCCGCCGGGGTTGGGCAGCGGTCCCTTGTCGAGCTGCACGATGTCGCGCACGCCCAGGAGTGCCAGGTGGTGCACCAGGCTGTTGCCGACGATCCCGGCCCCGATGACGACGACGCGGGCGGTACTGGGAACAGTGCTCACTTCGACTCTCCCGACGTGTGTTGCGTAATACGCTGTCGTGTACCGCTATGCGGCACAGATTATCACCAGACCACCCAGGCCAGGCCGGGCTGGTCACGGGATTCGTCATCCCGTGACCAGCCCATGACCAGCCCAGACCAGCCCAGCGCTAGGCCCGAACGGCAGGCTCCGCGCTCAGCTGACCCCGGTCCCGGCCAGCCACTTCGTGACCAGGTCGGGGTTGGCGTCGAGGAACTTCTTGGCCGCGTCGTCGTCGCTCAGCTTGTCGACGGTGAGGGACTTCGCGACGACGTCCTGGTCCTCGCTGCTCCACTGGAAGTTCTTGATCATCGTGTACGCCGGGCTGCCCGACTTGGCGAACTTGGTGGACACGATCTTGTTCAGGTCGTACGGCGGGTAGTCGCACTTGATCTTCGCCGCGACCGCGTCACAGCCCGCGGTGTACGGCGGGAGGGGGATGTGCACCAAGGGCACCTCGGCGTTGAACCACTGCGGTGTGTAGAAGTAGCCGATGACCCACTTGTGGTTCTTCTCGGCCGCCCGGAACGCGGTGATGAGCGCCGCCTCGCTGCCGGCGTACACGACCTTGAAGTTCAGGCCGAGGTTCTTCACCAGCGCGCCGTCAGCGGTGACGAAGGACGGGTCACCGTCGAGGAACTGGCCCTTGCCTCCGGACTCCGACGTCTTGAAGTTCGAGGCGTACTTGTTCAGGTTGTGCCAGTCGGTGATGTCCGGGTGGGCCTTGGCGATCCACGGCGGCACGAACCACCCGATGATGCCCTGGACACTGGTCGAGCCGGCGTCCTGGGCGACCTTCTGCTGGTCGATGTACTTCTTGGCCAGGTCGTCGTGGCCCCAGTTCTCCAGGATGGCGTCGACCTGACCGCTGGCGAAGCCCTGCCAGGAGACCTGCTCGTTGATGTGCTTGACGCTCACGTTGCACTTGAGCTTGTTCTTGAGCACATACGACACGACGGCCAGGTTGGCCTCGTAGCCGACCCAGGCGTTGTCCGCCAGGTTCACGTTGCCGCAGGGCTTGGCTGCAGCACCGCCACCCGAAGAGGCCCCGCCGCCGCTGCCACCGACCTTGCCGCCGCCACAGGCAGCCAGCACCATCGCGCCCGCCACCACCATCGCAGCCACCGGAACCGCCTTGCGCGACAAGACTCGCCGCAGTTTCAACTGTCGCATTCTGTGATGCCTTTCTGAGTGGCCATCGCCGATCGATGGGTCTGGGGTGGACGAGTACGTGAAGGTCAGGCCCGGCCCGGCCGTCGAGAGGTCGCGCGGTCCGCGGCCGCGCGGGTGATGCGGTCGAGCATGATCCCGAGCAGGACGATGGCCGTGCCCGCGGCCAGCCCCTTGCCGAACACACTGAGCTGGGTGAAGCCGGCGACGACGTCATAGCCGAGCGCTCCCGCGCCGACCAGGCCGCCGACGACGACCATCGACAGCACATAGATCAGGCCTTGGTTCGTGGCCAGGACCAGTGTTCGCATGGACATCGGCAGCTGGACCTTGGTGATCATCTGCCAGGTGCTCGACCCGGCCGATGTCGCCGCCTCGACCGTCGGGGGCGAGACCTGCCGGATGCCGTCGGCGATGATCTTGATCGCGACCGGTGCGGCATAGGCGATCGCCGCCACGATGGCGGTGAACCGGCTGGGGTCGAAGAGCGCCAGCAGCGGCACGAGGTAGACGAACGCGGGCATGGTTTGGAGCAGATCCAGCACGGGTCGGATGATCTTGTCCGCCAACGAGTTCCGGCCCATCCAGACCCCCACGACGATCCCGATCAGCATCACGATCACGGTGGCCACCAGCGTCGCCGCGAGGGTGTCCATCGAGTCCTGCCAGAGACCCAGCGCGATGATCAGGCCAAGGCAGACACCGGCCCAGATCAAGGCCCGCACTCCCCCGACGATCAGCGCGATCAGGAGCAGGCCCGCGACGGTCAGCCAGAACGGGGAGTTGTCGAGCAGCGACTGCAGCGGGTTGAGCCCGTGCAGCGTGATGTTGTTCTTGATCGCGCTGGTGATGCCGCTCAGGTGGTCCTGGGCCCAGTTCGCCGTGTCCGTGATCGCGCTGGTGATGCCGTCTCCGACCGGCGACTTCTGCGTGGCGTCGCCCGGGAACTGCGCTGCGAACAGGTAGGTGTAGCTCACGTAGACCAAGACCAGCGCCACGACCGCACCGGCGATCTGCCCCGGCCGGCGGTACTTGCGGTACGGCGACGTCGCGGCCGCGGCCCGGTTGTGCGGGTCGGCCCGCTTGGAGGCCGCCGTCGTGACCCGGTCGAGGATGATTGCCATCACCACGATGGCCAGGCCGGCGTTGCCGGCGGTGCCCACGTCGAGGCTCTCCAGAGCCTGGATGACCGTCTGCCCCAGACCCGGTGCACCGATCAGAGCAGCGATCGTGACCATCGACAGCGCGGCCATGATCGTCTGGTTGATCCCGACGACGATGGTCGGCCGGGCCATCGGGAGCAGCACCTTGACCAGCTTCTGCCCCTTGGTCGAGCCGAGGCTCTCCGCCGCCTCAACCGTGTTGGCCGGCACCCCGCGGATGCCGTGGGAGGTCAGCCGGATCACCGGCGGCGCGGCATAGATCACCGTCGAGATGACGGCGGAGGCGGGCCCGATGAGGAAGAACAGCGCCAGCGGCGTCAGATAGGCGTACGCCGGCATGATCTGCATGAAGTCGAGGATCGGCGTGACAATCGCCTCGACGCGGCGGGACAACCCGGCCCACACCCCGATCGGGATGCCGACCACCAGTGACACCGCGACCGAGACCAGAGTCAGGGCGAGGGTGTCCATGCTCTCCTGCCACAGGCCCTGCAGGCCCATGAAGGTGAACCCGGCGACCGCCAGGACGGCCACCTGCCAGTTGCCCCACGCCCACGCCACGAAAGCCGGCGATGGCCAGCACCCCGAGCCAGCCGATCACGGGCAACGGCCGGGTGCCGTAGGGCTGGGAGATCAGGTGCTGGACGCCTGTCGTCAGCGTGTCGATGACGCTGCGGATCGGGTTGAAGAAGTAGACGAACACCGGGCTCGAGGTCTGGTTGTTGCCGACCCAGGCGTTGAAGTCGTTGAGCTTGGTGCTCACCCACGACAGGTCGGCCGGCGCCAGGCTGAGGGTGCTCTTGCCCTTGAACGGGATGTAGAGCGCGATCCAGCCGGCGACCACGATGCCGAGCAGCTCGATCCGGCGCAGCCTCCGCCGGGCCTGGGGCGGTTCCGGGGTGGGAGCCGGCGCGGCCGGTCGCTCCGGCGCGATGGTGGCCATCAGCGCGAGTCCGAGACGCCCACGACCGCGTCGAGGATCTCGTCCTCGCCGACATAGCCGAGCAGCTGGCCGTTCTCGACGACCTTCACCGGCTTGTCGCTGGCCAGGACCGCGCGAGCGGCCTCGCGGATCACGACGTTGGGGCCGAGCTCGGGGCCGTCGCTCGGCTCGCCGGCCTTCTGCGGCCGCATGACCCAGCGCAGGGTGAGGACATCGGCCCGCGGCACGTCATGGACGAAGTCCCGCACGTAGTCGTCGGCCGGGGCCCCGACCAGCTCGTCACCGGTGCCGATCTGCACCGGCTCGCCGTCGCGCATGATCAGGATCCGGTCGCCGAGCTTGAGCGCCTCGGACAGGTCGTGGGTGATGAAGATCATCGTCTTGCCCACCTCGTGGTGCAGCCGGATGACCTCGGCCTGCATGTCCCGCCGGATCAGCGGGTCCAGGGCCGAGAACGGCTCGTCGAAGAGCATCATCTCGGGGTCCGTGGCCAACGCGCGGGCCAGCCCGACCCGCTGCTGCATGCCGCCGGACAGCTGGTCGGGGTAGGAGTGCTCGAAGCCCGAGAGACCGACCAGCTCGGTGACCTCGCCGGCCTTCTTCATCCGCTCGGCCTTGCCGACGCCACGGATCTCGAGGCCATAGGCCACGTTGTCCACGACCTTCCGGTGCGGCAGCAGACCGAAGTGCTGGAAGACCATCGACACCTTGGTCCGGCGCAGGTCCCGCAGCTCGCTCTCGGACGCCTTGGTGATCTCGGTGCCCTGGAAGTTGATCGACCCCGAGGTCGGCTCGATCAGTCGGGTGAGACAGCGCACGAGGGTCGACTTGCCTGAGCCGGACAGGCCCATGACGACGAACACCTCACCGCGCGGCACCTCGAAGCTCACGTCGCGGACCGCCGTGACGCAGCCGGTCTTGGCCTTGATCTCCTTGGCGGACAACGACGCCAGGCTCGGGTCCTGGGTGATGGCCTCGGCGCCGTTGCCGAAGACCTTCCACAGGTTGTGAACGGCGAGCTCGGCCTCACCGCCGCTCTTGGTCACGGTGAGCCCGTTCGACCCTGGGCTCGGCGTCGTCGTGACGACGGGTGCGGTCGGCGTACCGGGAGTGCTGGTTGGCGTCGTCATGCGCTCTCCTCCGGCGGGCTCGCCACGACCGGCGAGCCCGCGTTGAACCAGTGCTGCGGCGATGGGTTGGTGTTCTGCCAGATGTGCTTGACCTCGCGATACTCCGCCAGACCGGTCGGGCCCGAGCTCGCGGCCGTTGCCCGACTGCTTGAAGCCGCCCCATTCGGCCTGCGGGCACGTAGGGGTGGTAGTCGTTGATCCAGACGGTGCCGTGCTCGAGCCGTTCGGCGACGCGCTGCGCCTTGCCCGCGTCCTGGGTCCAGACCGCGCCGGCCAGTCCGTAGACCGTGTCGTTGGCGATCCGTACGGCGTCGTCCTCGTCGGTGAAGGTCTCGACGGTCAGGACCGGCCCGAAGGACTCCTCGTGGACCACGGACATCGACTGGTCGCAGCCGTCGAGGATCGTCGGCAGATAGAAGAAGCCGTTGGCCAGGGCCGGGTCGTCCGGACGCCGGCCGCCGGAGCGCAACACCGCGCCCTCGGCCAGCCCGGCCGCGACGTAGGCCTCGATCTTGTCCCGGTGCGCCGCCGAGATCAGCGTGCCGGTCTCGGCCTCGGCGTCGAACGGGCCGCCGAGCCGGATCCGCGAGGCCCGCTCGACGAGGGCATCGACGAAGGCGTCGTGGATCTCGTCCTGGACCACCAGCCGGGCGCCGGCCGAGCAGACCTGGCCCGAGTGCAGGAAGACCGCCGTCAGCGCCATGTCGACGGCCGTGTCGAAGTCGGCGTCGGCGAAGACCACGTTGGGGTTCTTGCCGCCGAGCTCGAGGGCGACCCGCTTCACGGTCTGCGCGGCCTCCGCCATGACCCGGCGGCCCGAGACGATGCCCCCGGTGAACGAGACCATGTCGACCCGCGGGTCGGTGGTGAGTGGCGCGCCGACGGCCGCGCCGGCGCCGAGGACCAGGTTGGCGACACCGGGCGGCAGGCCGGCCTCCTCGAGCGCGGTCATCAAGCAGCCCGGCGGTCGAGGGAGTCAGCTCGCTCGGCTTGAGGACGAACGTGTTGCCGGCCAACAGGCAGGGCGCGACCTTCCAGGACACCTGCAGCAGTGGGTAGTTCCACGGCGTGATCAGGGCGCAGACGCCGACCGGCGTGTAGACGATCCGGCTGATCGCGCCGGCGTTGCCGGTGTCGACGACCCGGCCGGCGTCGGTGCCGCCGATGCCGGCGTAGTAACGGATCGAGGCGATGACGTCGTCCATGTCGTACTCGGCCTCGACCAGGCGCTTGCCCGTGTCCAGCGCCTCGGCGTTGGCGAAGTCCTTCTTCTCCCGCTCGATGATGTCGGCGAGCCGGCCGAGCAGCTGTCCGCGCTCGCGCTCCGAGGTGTGCCGCCAGGGCCCCTCGTCGTACGCCCGGCGGGCTGCCGCGACCGCCGCCTCGGAGTCGGCCGCCGTACCCTCTGACACCGTGGCGACGTGCTCACCGTTGGCCGGGCACCGGATCTCCCGGGTCCCGCCTTCGGCGGCTGCACGCCATGCGCCGTCGATGTAGAGCTGGTTCACATGACGCTCCTCGGTTGCGACATACGCAATTCGGCTCGGCAGCCCTAGGATTGCCACGCCCGCCGGGGCTGTCAATGGCGGACACGTGGCGGCTGCCTCCGCAGCAACCCGGTTGTTACAAACCCGACACCTGAACGGCCGTTCAACCACGGCATGATGGGCGGCGTCAGAACCCGACCCGACGCCCGATCCACAGATGGAGCTCCTGATGTCCCCTCGGCCGCAAGCCGGTCGCGAGTTCGTGCTCACCGTCAGCTGTCCCGACCGACCTGGGCTGGTCTTCGCGGTGAGCAGCTACCTGGTCCAGCACCGGGGCAACATCCTGTCCAGCCAGCAGTTCGACGACCGGGAGACCGGCCGGTTCTTCATGCGCGTCGTCGCGGAGATCGCCGGCGGCGGCGACCTGGAGGCGCTGCGGGCCGCCTTCGTCCCGGTCGCCGAGTCGTTCGGGATGACCTGGGAGCTGGTCGACGCCGCGACGCCGACCCGCACGCTGATCATGGTGTCCAAGTTCGGCCACTGCCTGAACGACCTGCTCTTCCGCTACTCCTGCGACGCGCTGCGGATCGACATCCCGGCCGTCGTCTCCAACCACGCTGACCTCGAGCCGATGGTCAAGCAGCACGGCATCCCGTTCCACCACATCCCGATCACGCCGGACACCAAGGCCGAGGCCGAGGCCGACGCTGCTCGAGCTGGTCGAGTCCCTCGGACATCGAGCTGATCGTCCTGGCCCGCTACATGCAGGTGCTCTCGCCCGAGCTGGCCCACCGGCTCAGCGGCCGGGTCATCAACATCCACCACTCGTTCCTGCCCAGCTTCAAGGGGGCCAAGCCCTACCACCAGGCCCACATCCGCGGGGTCAAGCTGGTCGGGGCGACCGCCCACTACGTCACCGACGACCTGGACGAGGGGCCGATCATCGAGCAGGACGTCACCCGGGTCGACCACCAGCTCGAGCCGGAGGAGCTGGTCGAGGCCGGCCGCGACGTCGAGGCCCAGGTGCTGGCCCGCGCGGTGCGCTGGCACGCCGAGCGCCGGGTCCTGCCCAACGGCACCCGCACCGTCGTCTTCCGCTGAGCCGCCGACCCGCAGAGCGGAACCGCCGGGTCAGCCGGTCGGCGCCGGGCTGACCCCGTGCCGGTAGAACTCGACGCCGGCCGGGGCCAGCGGGGTGTTGCCCAGGATCAGGTCGGCGGCCTTCTCGGCCAGCATCATCACCGGCGCATAGATGTTGCCGTTGGTGACGTACGGCATCGCCGAGGCGTCGACGACCGACAGCCCCTCGACGCCGTGGACGTTCATCGTCAGCGGGTCGACGACCGACCGCTCGTCGGTGCCCATCGCCGCCGTGCACGACGGGTGCAGTGCCGTCTCGGCGTCCCGGCGCACCCAGTCCAGGATCTCCTCGTCGGTCTCGACCGAGGGTCCGGGCGAGATCTCGCCGCCGTCGAACGGCGCCATCGCCGACTGGCTGAGGATGTCGCGGGTCACCCGGATCGCCTCGACCCACTCGCGCCGGTCCTGCTCGGTCGACAGGTAGTTGAACCGCAGCGCCGGGTGCACCCGCGGGTTGCGGCTGGTGATCTTCACCGAGCCGCGGGCGTCGGAGTACATCGGCCCGACGTGCACCTGGTAGCCGTCGCCACCGGCCGGGGCCGACCCGTCGTACCGGACCGCGATCGGCAGGAAGTGGTACATCAGGTTCGGGTAGGCGACCTCGTCGTTGCTGCGGACGAACCCGCCGCCCTCGAAGTGGTTCGTCGCGCCCGGACCCTTGCGCAGGAACAGCCACTCGGCACCGATCCACGGCCGGTAGCGCATCTGCATGTACTTCTGCATCGAGACCGGCTGCGTGCAGGAGTGCTGGATGTAGACCTCGAGGTGGTCCTGCAGGTTCTCCCCGACGCCCGGCAGGTCGTGTCACGACCTTGATCCCGAGCGCCCCCAGCTCGCGGGCGTTGCCGACGCCGGACAGCTGCAGCAGCTGCGGGGTGTTGATCGCGCCGCCGCACAGGATGACCTGGCCGGCCCGGGCGACCCGCGCCGGGCCGTGCCCCTCGCGGTACCGCACCCCCACCGCGCGGTTGCCCTCGAAGACGACGCCGCCGACGAACGCCCGGGTCTTCACCGTCAGGTTCGGCCGGTCCATCACCGGGTGCAGATAGGCCCGCGCGGCCGACAGCCGGCGGCCGCGGCTGATGTTGCGGTCGAACTTGGCGAAGCCCTCCTGCCGGTAGCCGTTGACGTCGTCGGTCCGCGGGTAGCCGGCCTGCACCGTCGCGTCGAAGAACGCCTGGAACAACGGGTTGGTCGCCGGGCCGCGCTCGAGGGTCAGCGGTCCGTCGTGCCCGCGGAACGGGTCGTCGGCCGCCGCCGCGAGGCAGTTCTCCATCCGCTTGAAGTAGGGCAGGCAGTGCGCGTAGTCCCAGGTCTGCCATGCCCGGGTCGGCGCCCCAGCGCTCGTAGTCGAGCGGGTTGCCGCGCTGGAAGATCATCCCGTTGATCGAGCTCGAGCCGCCGAGCACCTTGCCGCGGGCGTGGTAGACCCGCCGGCCGTTCATGTTCGGCTCGGGCTCCGACTCGTACTTCCAGTCGTAGAACCGGCTGCCGATCGGGAACGGCAGCGCCGCCGGCATGTGGATGAAGACGTCCCAGAGGGAGTCGTTGCGGCCGGCCTCGAGGACCAGCACCCGGTTGGCCGGGTCGGCCGACAGCCGGTTGGCCGAGCGCCGAGCCGGCCGAGCCGCCCCCGACGATGACGAAGTCGTACGCCGCGTCGGTCCCGCGTCACCGGGGACGGCCGCCCGGCTGCTCTGCGGGGTCACGGCGCGGAGCCTAGTGGCGCGAGTCTCGACCCCGTGCCAGCCGAGCCGGCGCGAGATGCCGGTGGCGGCGGCGCGGACCAGCTCGGCCACGCGCGGCAGCCGGTCGGCCGGCAGCCGGAAGCTCGGCCCGGACGCGCTGACCGAGGCCACGACGTGGCCGTCGATGCCGTAGATCGGCGCGGCCACCGCGGTCAAGCCCTGCTCGAGCTCGTCGACGGCGTCGCATATCCCTTCTGCCGCACCAGATCCAGCTCGAGGTCGAGCTGGTCGACCGTGCGGATCGTGTGGTCGGTGAAGCGCGGCAGGGGGTCGTGCAGCGAGGGTCGGTGCCGTGGCCCCGAAGGCCAGCAGCACCTTGCCGTTGGACGTCGCGTGCAGCGGCACGCGCTGGCCGGCCCACATGTGCATCTGCAGCGCCGACGGCCCGGCGACCTGGTCGAGGTAGAGCGCCTCGTGGCCGGACAGCACGACGATGTTGACCGTCTCCCCGACCTCGGCGGCCAGTGCGGTGGTGACCGGCCGGCTCTCCTGGACCAGGTCGAGGCGCACCCGCGTCGCGCCGGCCAGCCGGAGCACCCCGACGCCGAGCCGGTACTTGCCGCGGTCCTCGGTCTGGCTGACGATGTCGTGCCGCTCGAGGGTCGCGACCAGGCGGAACGCCGTCGACTTGTGCACGCCCAGGCCCTGGGAGATCTCGGTGACGCCCATCTCCCCCCGCTCGGCGAGCAGGCGTGAGGATGGTCAGGGCGCGGTCCACTGACTGGACGGCTCCCGACCCGGAGTCAGCAGTGTTGCTCATGGCGCGACATTATGCGCCTTCGTGCACGTCAGTCACCGAGTTCGGTGCGTCGCCGGTTGACGTACTCCTCGAGCTCCTCGCGGATCGCGTCGTCCAGCGGCGGCTGCTCGTACTCCGCCAGCCGCTTCGCGACGATCTCGCCGGCCCGGGCCGCGGTGTCCCGCGCGCCGGTGCGCATCCACTTCTCGTAGTTGTCCGAGCTGGACAGGAACGGCCGGTAGAAGCAGGTGCGGAACCGCTCCATCGTGTGCGCCGCGCCCAGGAAGTGGCCGCCGTGCCCGACCTCCTCGTGGGCGCCGAAGGCCAGCGACTCCTCGGTGATCTCGAGCGGCGTGAACTCGGTCTGCAGCATCTCGAGCACCTGCACGTCGATGACGAACTTCTCGTACGACGCGACCAGGCCGCCGTCGAGCCAGCCGGCGGTGTGCATGACCCAGTTGATGCCGGCCAGGAACGTCGGCAGCATCGTCATCAGACCCTCGTACGCCGCCTGGGCGTCCGGCATCTGGCTCGAGGTCAGGCCACCGCCGGAGCGGACCGGCAGGCCGAAGTGCCGGGCGATCTGGCCGGTGCAGAGCAGGCCGATCGCCGACTCCGGCGTGCCGAACTGCGGCGAGCCGGACTGCATGTCGATGTTGGACAGGAACGAGCCGAAGATCACCGGCGTCCCGGGCGAGATCAGCTGCGAGAGAGCGATTCCGGTCAGCGCCTCGGCCATCTGCTGGGCCAGCGTGGCCGGGATCGACACCGGCGACATGGCGCCCATCAGCAGGAACGGCGTGATGACGACCGGCTGACGCGCCGCGCAGTACTCGAACTGCGCGTCGAGCATCCGGTCGTCCCAGCGCAGCGGGGAGTTGCAGTTGATCAGCGAGATGGTGGCCGGCGTCTGCTCGATCTTGTCGCGGCCGCCGAACAGGATCGAGCTCATGGCGATCGTGTCGATGGCGTTGGGGCCGGAGACGACGTTGCCCATGTAGATCTTGTCGGTCAGCGTCTGCAGCGCGTAGATCATGTCGAGGTGCCGCGAGTCCAGCGGCGCGTCGTTGGGCTCGCAGATGACGCCGCCGGCCGAGTCCATCGCGTCGAAGGACTGGGCCAGCCGGGTGAAGTTGCGGAAGTCGTCCATCGTCGCGTCGCGCCGAACGTCACCCTCGCGGACGAACGGCGGGCCGTAGACGCCGCCGAAGGCCATCGAGTCGCCGCCGATGTGCACCGCTCTTCGCCGGGTTGCGGGCCTGGACGTCGAACTCGCGCGGCGCCTTGGCCACCTGCTCGAGCAGGAAGTCCGGGTCGAAGAAGACGTTGTTGTCCTCGACCTTCTGGCCCGCGGCCCGGAAGAGGTCGAGCGCCCGGTCGGACATGAACTCGACGCCGATCTCGGAGACCAGCCGCTTCCAGCCCTAGTCCAGGACCGCGAGAGCGTCCTCGGAGAGGATCTCGTAGCGCGGCATCTTGTTCTCGAACATGGCCACTCCTCGGGCGTCGCCCGGCCTGGACCGGGAAGCCTTGACTGACTGTTTTGCGCGATCCTACACTCGGCTTATGGAACCGTGGTTCCATCACATGGAACTCTTGATGCAGGCCTGAGATTGGGTGGTGACGAGCACGGTGAGCAATGCCGTCGGGAGCCAGGCGGTCGACCGCGCCGCCGCGCTGCTCGTCTCCGTCGTCGAGTCGCCGGAGCCGCGCAGCTTCACCTCCCTGGTCGACGAGATCGGGCTGGCCCGGTCGACGACGTCGCGGCTGCTGCAGGCGCTCGAGCGCAACAAGCTGGTCCAGCGCGACCGGACCGGCGGCTTCCGGGCCGGCTCGGTGTTCGCGACCTTCGCCGTCCGGCACGACCGGCTGGCCGACCTGGCCGACCTCGCCCAGCCCACCCTCGAGCGGCTCGGCCAGGCGACCGGCGAGACGATCAACCTGGCGGTCCCGGACGGCGAGGAGATCCTGCAGGTCTCCCAGGTCGACGGCCGCCACGTGCTCGGCGCCATGAACTGGCTCGACGTCGACGTGCCGGCGCACTGCTCCGCGGTCGGCAAGCTGTTCTACGCCTACGGCTCGATGGCGGTGCCGACCGGCCCGCTCCCCCGGCGTACGGCGCACACCGTCACCACGGGACGGGCCCTGCTCGCCGAGCTCGAGACCGTCCGGACGCTGGGCTGGGCATCGGCCTACGAGGAGCTGGAGCCGGGGCTGGTCGCCGTGGCCGCACCCGTCCGCGACGCGCACGGCAACGTCATCGCCGGCCTGTCGGTCTCCGGGCCGGTGCAGCGCGTCGGCCGCGGCGAGGTCGCCGGCATCGCGGCCGACGCTGGTGGCCGAAGCCGACCGGCTCTCCCGTCGTCTCGGCCACGAAACATCCGGCACATCGGAGCCGGGCAGTCTGGACCGCACGGCCCGCCGTCTCACACCCGTCAAGCCAGGCGAACCGCAGCCCGCGGCGAGCAGGAAAGGCAGGAGCCGCATGACGCACGACGAGATCCTCAAGGCGCTGTTCGACGAGACCCTGATCGGCAACGCACCGCGAGTCCTCGAGCTGACCCAGGAGGGGCTCGACACCGGCCTCACCCCGGAGACGATGCTCTTCGAGGCCCTGATCCCCTCGCTCGAGGAGGTCGGCGCCCGGTTCGAGCGCGGCGACTTCTTCGTGCCGGAGATGCTGATCGCCGGCCGCGCGATGAGCGGCGCGCTCAACCTGCTGCGGCCGTTGCTCGCCAACACCGGTGCCCGCCAGGTCGGCACGTTCGTCATGGGCACCGTCAAGGGCGACGTCCACGACATCGGCAAGAACCTGGTCAACATCATGCTCGAGGGCGCCGGCTTCCACGTGATCGACCTCGGCGTGCAGGTGTCGCCGGAGAAGTTCATCGCGGCGATCGAGGAGTACAAGCCCGACATCGTCGGGTTCTCGGCCTTCCTCACGACGACCATGCCGATGTTCAAGGCCAACATCAACGCGCTGGAGAAGGCCGGCCTGCGCGACAAGGTGATCGTGATGGTCGGCGGCGCTCCGGTGACGCAGGAGTATGCCGACGCCGTGGGCGCCGACGCCTACGCGCCGGACGCGTCCCAGACCGTCAAGCGAGCCAAGGACCTGATCGAGAAGCGTCGCGCCCGCGACCTGGCGAGCGTCTGATGGCCGAGCTCCTCCACACCGTCGTCCGGTCGGCCACCCGCGAGGTGGTCATCGGGGCCGACCAGCCGTTCTGCATCATCGGCGAGCGGATCAACCCGACCGGTCGGCCGAAGTTCCAGGAGCAGCTGCGCGCGCGGCAACCTGTCGCTGGTCGAGGCCGACGTGCACGCCCAGGTCGCCGGCGGCGCCACGATGCTCGACGTCAACATGGGCGTCCCGCTGACCGACGAGGCCGAGCTGCTGGCCGCCGCGATCAAGCTGGTCCAGACCCTGACCGACCTGCCGCTGTGCATCGACTCCTCCGTCGTGGAGGCGCTCGACGCCGGCCTCGCGGCGTACGAGGGCAAGGCCCTGGTCAACTCGGTGACCGGCGAGAAGGAACGGCTCGACGCGATCCTCCCGCTCGTCAAGCAGTACGGCGCGGCCGTGATCGCCCTCCCGAACGAGGAGGAGGAGATCCCCGAGGACCCGATGAAGCGGGTCGCGATCACCCGCAAGATCATCGACATCGCTTGCGGCACCTACGAGATCCCGCTCGCCGACATCGTCATCGACCCGCTGGCCATGCCGGTCGGCGCCGACTCGACCTACGCCAAGAAGACGATGGACGCGATCGCGATGATCCGCGACGAGTTCGGCGTCAACATGACGCTCGGGCGCGGGCAACGTGTCGTTCGGCATGCCGGGCCGGCACGCGCTCGGCTCCTCGTTCCTGCCGATGGCGATGATGTCCGGGCTCACCTCGGCGATCATGGACGCCCGCACGCCGCAGATGGTCGAGGCCGTCCGGGCCGCCGACCTGATGCTGGGCAACGACGAGTGGGGCGCGGCCTGGATCAAGGCGCACCGCGCCAAGCAGGCCGCGACCGCGTGAGCGAACCCCTCGATCGCGACATCTACCGTCGCGAGGGCTTGATCGATGCGCCGACCGCCGCACGTCGGCGCGGGCGGTGCGGGCGGCGTGGGCAGCCCGGACGGCGACGGCACCGGACGGGTCCGGATCTCGTTCGCGCCCGCCGACCGTGAGGTGCGGGTCCCGCCAGGGGTCAGCGTGTTCGACGCGGCGAGCTGGAACGGCATCGCGATCGACTCGACCTGTGGTGGGCACGGCACCTGCAAGAAGTGCAAGGTGCAGGTGACCGGCGGCAACGTCGCGGTCAACCGGCTCGACCAGCGGGCGTTCACCCCGGACCAGCTCCGGGCCGGCTGGCGGCTGGCCTGCCTGGTCCAGCCGGCGCAGGACGTCGACGTCGACGTGCCGCCGATGACGACCCGGCCCAAGGCGGCGACCGTCGGCGTCGGGCGCCAGGTGATCCTGCGGCCGGCGCTGCAGAAGCGCTTCGTCGAGCTGACCGAGCCGACGCTGTCCGACCAGCAGAGCGACCTCGAGCGGCTGCTCGCGGCCATCGACGACATCGAGCTGCGGGTCGACCTGCATGCGCTGCGTCGGCTGCCAACGGTGTTGCGGGCCAACGACTTCAAGCTCACTGCCGTGATCGTCGACGACATCCTGATCGATGTCGAGGCGGGCGACACGACCGAGCGTCGGCACGGCATCGCCTTCGACCTCGGCACGACCACGGTCGTCGCCACCCTGCTCGACCTGGCCACCGGCACGCCGGTCGCCGTGCGCTCGATGCTCAACAAGCAGCAGCCGTTCGGCGGCGACGTGATCACCCGGATCAGCGCGGCGATGATGGACCCGGAGACGCTGCCCCGGCTGACCGCGGCCGCGCACGCGACGCTCAACGAGCTGACCCGCGAGGTCTGCGAGGAGGGCGGGGTCGCGCTCGAGGAGGTCTACGAGATCGCCCTGGCCGGCAACGCCACGATGACCCAGCTCGCGCTCGGCATCGACCCCGAGGCCCTCGGCGTCGCGCCGTTCGTCATGGCCACCCGCTCGATGCCGGAGCTGCTGGCCAGCGAGATCGGCCTCGACGTGCACCCCCGGGCGCGCGCCTTCCTCTTCCCGGCCCTGGGCGCCTATGTCGGTGGCGACATCGTCGCGGGGATGCTGGCCTCGGGCATGGACCGCGACAAGCGGCTGCGGCTGTTCATCGACGTCGGCACCAACTGCGAGATCGTCCTCGGCAACGGCGAGCGGATCCTGTCGACCGCGGCGCCGGCCGGGCCGGCCTTCGAGGGCGCCCAGATCCGCTGCGGCATGCGGGCGGCCGACGGCGCGATCGAGGTCGTCAAGATCGTCGACGGCGACATCGCGCTCCAGGTCATCGGCGACGTTACGCCGCAAGGACTGTGCGGCTCGGGCCTGGTCGACGCCGTGGCCGTGCTGGTCGAGGTCGGCCTGCTGGACTCCTCCGGCCGGTTCATCACCGAGGAGGCGGCGCGAGAACGGTTGCCCGCTGTTGGCTCCGCGGCTCGGCGAGATCAACGGCGAGCGGGTCTTCGCGCTGCACTGGCCGGAGGAGCCGGGCGACTTCGAGGACTCGATCTACCTGTCCCAGCGCGACGTCCGCGAGCTGCAGTTCGCCAAGGCGGCCATCTCGACCGGCTGGCACCTGCTGGTCGACGAGATGGGCGTCGACGTCGCCGACATCCAGCAGGTGCTGCTGGCCGGGTCGTTCGGCAGCTACCTGTCCCCGGCCAGCGCGATCCGGATCGGGCTGGTGCCCAAGATCCCGGTGCTGCGGATCGTCAGCGCGGGCAACGTCGCCGGCGAAGGCGCGAAGATGACCTTGCTGTCCAGCCGCGAGCGCGTGGGCGCGCAGACTCTGCTGGAGGAGGTGCACTATGTCGAGCTCTCCGACCGCCCGGACTTCAACGACCGGTTCATCGAGCTCCTCGCCTTCCCCGGCTGAGGCGCGGCTCGGTCGCGGTCGTCGCCTGCGGGGCGATCGCCGCGCACATCGCCGATGTCGTGGCTCGGCATGGCTGGCCGGTCGACGTCCATCCGCTGCCGCCGTTGCTGCACAACCATCCGGAGACGATCGCGGCCGCCGTCGAGCAGCGGGTCGCCGAGCTGGCCCCGCTGTACGACTCGGTCGCCGTGGGCTATGCCGACTGCGGCTCGTACGGCGCGCTCGACGAGGTCTGCACCCGGCTGGGCTCCGCCGCCTCGGCGGGTGCGCACTGCTACGACGTCTTCGCCGGGCAGCAGCGGATGGCCCAGCTGTTCGACGACGAGCCGGGCACCTACGTGCTGACCGACTTCCTGGTCCGGGCGTTCGACCGGCTGGTCGTGCAGGAGCTGGGCCTCGACCGGCATCCCGAGCTGCGCGACGACTACTTCGGCAACTACCGCCGCGTCGTCTGGCTGGCCCAGCGCCCGGACGCCGAGCTCGCCACTGCCGCAACGAAAGCCGCCGAGCGGCTCGGCCTGCCGCTGGAGACGGTCCGGGTCGGCGACGAGGGTCTCGAGCGCGAGCTGCGCCTGCTCCTCAGCGCTTGACGCGTCACTCGAGGGCTAGCTCAAGATCGCCGTACGACCGCTGCGCGCCACGGCCGACCCAGTCGTCCAGCCGGTCCTTGACCTGTTCCGGGTCCCCGGCCAACCCAAGACTGCGTTCCGCCTGCCAACCCGCGTCCTCGGCCCGGTGCGTGTGACTCGCATCCGGTCGACCTTCACTGCAGGCGCGACACAGGATCTGCATGCTTTGCGTCCAGTCCTCCGCGGCCGCCCCGACCTCCTGGAACAAGTCCATGAGGTCACGGATCGCATCCTGGTCCGGTGCCATCGCCGTGGCGGTGAGCGTTGAGCTGGGCGACCGCTCCCAGATCGTGATCTCGTTGAACACACCGACCTCGCGCTCACCGAGCAACCGGCTGCCGAGGGTGTCCCCATCGTGCAGGACGACATCGCCGAAACGGTGTCCGGACTCAGGCGTGGGCACGTTCGTGATCCAGATCCGGGTCGGGCACAGCCGTTGTCCCCAGACCACCTCGGTGCCCCAGGTCTGCCCGTCGAGCACCGGCAGCTCCTGGCCGACGAAACGTGGTTCGGCGTTGAGGCGCACCGGCGCCAGCCCGAACGAGGTGACGATCGGGCTGTCGGGACTCTCCCCCTCAGGCAGGGCGATCCCGAACTGCGCCCACGCGAACCGCGCGGTGGACCAGTCCCGCTCAGCGGTGGCGGCGATGCCCAGGTTCCAGGCGGCTGCCTCGCCCGCCCGCTCGTCGAGCGGGAGGAGGTCGAGCGCCGCCCGGTTGAACCGGGCCGACTCCAGCCAGTCCTGCCGCCACTTCGCGTAGAGGCCGCGGTCGTACCAGAACGCCTTGGCCTCGGGATGACGGCGCAAGACCTCGGCCGCGATCTGGTCCAGCAGGACGCCCCGACCGTCGGGGTCGTCCCCCGCGATCGAGTTGTCGAGAGTGCGATATCGCCTCTCGAGCTCGTCGTCGCTCAGGGCCTCGAAGTCGCCCGTGTCCTGGCCACGTCGAGTCCGTCGTCGCCCGAAGAGTGACATGCGTCGAGTATGTCGGTCAGGCGGGGACAGCGCCGCGGGCCAGCAGCGCCTGCCGCCACGACTCGGTCTCGGCGGCCTGGTTGAACGTGAAGACGTGCAGGCCGGCGATGTTCGGGTCGGACGAAGACACAGCGGTCGACAGCTGCCGCAGCAGCTGCTCCGGCGAGTAGCCGCCCGGCGAGGCCATCCGCATGAACCAGGACGCGTGGCTGGTCAGGAACCGGGTCGACTCCCCCACCCCGATCTTGGTCGCCATCGACAGCAGCTTGGTCGTCTCGACCGGCCCGGCCAGCCCGACGTAGACGGGCAGGGTCACGCCGCGCTTGCGGATCCGGGCCAGCCAGGTCGCGACCGCCTTGGCGTCGAAACACAGGTTGCTCACGATGTAGGTCGCGTGAACTCGCTTGTCCCACATGGCTTGCACCGTGATGTCGTCGTCGATCGACGGGTGGCTCTCGGGATAGCCGGTGATGCCGACGGACCCGAACGGCGAGCCGAGGGCGGTGAGGTCGGCCAGCAGCGGGAGCGACCCCTCATAGACGGCCGGCGGGCTGCTCGGCGTCGCCGGCCGGCACGAAGACGTTGTCGATGCCGACCGCGTGCAGCCGGGCCACGATCTCGCTCAGGTGCTGCTTGTCGACGACCAGCCGGGCCGACACGTGCGGGACGACGGGGTAGCCGGCTCGGGCCAGCCGCTCGGCCAGCTCGAGCGTCGTGTCCAGCCCCTTGGTCGGCGAGGCGGTGACCGTGACGGTGACGTCCTTGGGCACCGCCGCGAGGACCTTGTCCTCGATCGTCGCGGTCGGGATCACCTCGTAGCGCACGGCGCCGAGCAGCTCGCGCACGGCGTCCGGGAGCGGCCGGCTGCTCGTGCCGCATCACGCCACCTGCGAGCTCGAGCGCGTCACCCTCGAAGGATACCCGGGTTGTGCCGCTGTGAGCAGTGCTCTGCGCAGGGCGCAACAAATGGCAACTGGTCAGTCCGCTACGCCGGTACGACGCCCAGCTTGCGCCGCCACTGGGTGAACGGGCGCGGCCGGTCCAGCCCCAGCACCGCCACCGGCTCGCCGGCCCGGCGATAGAGCGCGAGCAGGCTGCGCTCCTCCGGGCTGCCCTCCTCGATGGCCACCTCGTCACCGGGCCGGGCGTGGCCGGCGAACTGGATCCGCAGGCCGTACTGGTCGGACCAGAAGTACGGCGCCCGACCACCGCGCAGCTTGGGCGGCTCGATGCCCAGAAGTGTTGCGGCAGCTAGCGGTCCGCGCTCGTGGGCCGAGGTCCAGTGCTCGACCCGTTGCGGCTCGCCGACCTCCTCGTCGTACCAGGCGGCGCAGTCCCCGACCGCGACGACACCGGCTCGGCCGGTGGCGCCGAAGGCGTCGCAGTGGATGCCGCCGTGGCGTGGGTCCAGGGTCAGGCCGCTGTCCGCCAGCCAGGCCGTCGCCGGCCGGGCGCCGATGCCGACGACGACGACGTCGGCCGGCAGGACCCGGCCGTCGGCCAGCTCGACCGCCCTCGACCGGCGTCGGAGCCGACCAGGCCGCGGACGCCGACCCCGCACTCGAGCGTCGTACCGCCCTGGGCGTGCAGCCCGGACGACCACCCGCGCCATCTCCTCGCCGAGCTGGGGCACGAGCGGCAGCGGCGCCGCCTCGACGACGGTGACGTCCAGGCCGAGCCGTCGCGCGGTGGAGGCGACCTCGGAGCCGATGAACCCGCCGCCGACGACGACCAGACGGCGCGCCGTGCGCCAGGTCGTCGCGCAGCGTGCGGGCGTCGTCGATGGTGCGCAGCAGATGTACGCCGGCGAGGTCCGGCGTACCGGGCAGGGCCATCGGCGCGGCTCCGGTCGCCAGGACGAACCCGTCGGCCGAGCACCGAGCTGCCGTCGGCCAGCGTCGACGACCATCCGGTCGCTGGTCGAGCGGACGCTGCGGCGACGCCGAGCCGCCAGTCGATGTCGAGGTCCTCGCCGGGCATCTCCAGGCTCAGCGCCGGCTCCTCGACGGCGCCGGCCAGGAACTCCTTCGACAGCGGCGGCCGGTCGTAGGGACGGTGCGGCTCCGCCCCGACGATGGTCAGCGCGCCGTCGTAGCCCTGGGCCCGCAGGGCGCGCGCCGTGCTGATGCCGGCGAGCGAGCCACCGACGATCGCGACCTGCTGCATGGGGCTCAGACGGTGCGGGCGCTGAACGGCAGGTTGGGCTCGGCCGAGCTGAGGATCACGTGGATCACGTCGTCCTGGATGACGACCTCGTGGGTCCGCACCGGCAGCCGGGCCGGCGGCGCGTCGACCGCGCCGGTGCGCAGGTCGAACCGCGAGGAGTGCAGCGGGCACTCGATCTCGCAGTCCTCCAGCCAACCGTCGGCCAGCGAGGCGTCCTGGTGCGAGCAGGTGTCGTCGATGGCGAAGATCTCGCCGTCCTCGGTGTGGAACAGCGCGATGGCGGGGTCCGCGAGCGGTGGCGGCACGCGGCGGGAGGCCCCGGGCGGCAGCTCGGAGACCGGGCAGATGGCCAGCATGGTCAGCAACCTATCCTGTTGGACGCCTGTCCAACAGAACGTGTCGCCACCAGGGACTGCGCGGTTGGGTGGGCGATACTGGGTTCGAACCAGTGACCTCCTCGGTGTGAACGAGGCGCTCTACCACTGAGCCAATCGCCCGCGAGCCGGCGCAGACCGAAAGGAACGGGTGCGACCGGCGCGGAGCAGCGATCGTATCCGGTCCGGCGCTAGCCACGCAGACCGCTCCAGGACGGCACCCACGAGTCCGGGACGAAGCCCGGCACGCCGGTCAGCCGCAGCATGACCCAGAGCAGCGCCGACCAGCAGGACGAGAGTCGCCAGGCCGAGCAGCAGCCGCACCACCAGGGACTGCCGGCCGGCCCAGTCGGTCCATCGACCGACCTGGTGCCGGGCATAGCCGAGCAGCCGGTCGGCCCACTCGAACTCCGACGCGAGGACGGCCAGGCCGAGGAAGACGATCAGCCAGCCCGGGCCGGGGGCCGGGATCAGGACCAGCCCGCCGATGGTGATGACGGCACCCGACGACACCGACGACGATCCGGTAGATCAGGTGGCTCTTGGGGTTGGCCCGGATCTTTCGCCGCCAGGCCCAGTCGTCGTCGTTCGTTGCTGGACGCAACTACGACGTTGTGCGCATCCGACGCATTACCCCCGTCCGAGGAGTTACCTCGCGTCACGGCGGCCCCTTCCGTCCCATGATCCTGGTCCCCGCTAGTCAACCTCAATCCCGACCGGCGGAGTGGCGATTCCCTGACCGGCCCTCGGCGTGCTTCACTACGCAACGAACGAGGCATCTTTGCGGCCGTCGGGGGCGCGCCTCGTGCAATCAGCAAGCCCCTCCCCGACGCGCCTGCGGGCACTGGACGAGGAGGGCTGATGCGACAGACCACGGTCGTCGAGGAGCTGTCACTCCATCTCGTCGTCGCGGGTCAGCCCGGACTGCCGATGACCGCCGAGCTCCGCTACGAGACCAATGACCCGTACGCCGTCCACGCGACCTTCCGCGCCGAGGACAGCGAGGTCACGTGGGTGCTGGCCCGGGAGCTGCTGATGACCGGCCTGCAGGCCGTGAGCGGGATGGGCGACGTCAAGGTGCAGCCGAGCGAGGAGCACCCGGAGTCGGTCGTCCTGATCCAGCTGTCCTCCCCCGACGGCGTCGCGGTGCTCGCGGCCAACTCGGCCGACCTGCGCGGCTTCCTGCTCCGGACCTGCGACCAGGTCGCCGCCCGGCGCCGAGCCGGAGCACCTCGACCTCGACCTCAAGCTGGCCCAGCTCCTCGCCTGACCAAACCGCCTGCGCGCGTCAAGGCCTAAGGGTCGATCCCCTCGGCTGCCCGCTGCGCGAACAGCGCCGACCGCCCGCGCTCCGAGATCTCCCGGCACCGACCAGCTCGCGGCCGTCGAGCGCGTGCACCGGCTGCACGTCCCGGATCGACGACGTCAGCACCACCTCGTCCGCCGTCGGCGAGGGCGGCCATCGACACCGGCCCCTCCCGGACCGGCAGGCCAGCGTCGGCGCGCCCACTCGAGCAACAGCCCGCGGCTGATGCCGGCCAGCGGCCCGGCCGACAGCGGCGGCGTCACCAGCTCCCCGTCGACGGCGACGAAGACGTTGCTGCCGGTGCCCTCGCACAGCTCGCCGAGCGATGTTGGCCAGCAGCGCCTCGGAGGCACCACGGGCCTTGGCATAGGCCAGGGCGACGACGTTCTCGGCGTACGACGTGGTCTTGATGCCGGCCACAGCGCTGCGCTCGTTGCGCACCCACGGCGCGACGACGGCCGCACTGGTCGGCGGGCGGCGGCGCCTGCGCGGCGACCTGCAGCACGCAGGTGCCGGCGCCGGCGATCCGCTCGGAGCCCAGCGGCCCGGCACCGCCGGTCACGGTGATCCGCAGCCGGCCGAACTCGATCGGGTCCTCGGCTGCCAGCAGCTCGACGATGCCGGCGCGGATCCGGTCCAGGTCGGGCTCCGGCAGCGCCAGGCCGGCTGCGGAGCGGGCCAGCCGGTCCAGGTGCCGGGTCAGCGCGAAGACCTCGCCGCGCACGACCTTGCAGGTCTCGAAGACGCCGTCGCCCACGGTCAGGCCGTGGTCGTTGGCCAGCAGCGCCGGCTCGTCGGCGGCCAGCAGTCGCCCGTTGACCCAGGCTCGTGTTGTCACGGCACGACCCTGCCAGACGCGAGCCCGATCAGACGAGCCGCCTTGAGCTCGGTCTCCCGCCACTCCAGCTCCGGATCCGAGCCCCAGGTGATGCCGGCCCCGGTGCCGAAGCGCAGCACCCGACGATCGGTGCCCGTCGACCCAGAACGTGCGGATGCCTACGGCCAGCTCGGCGTCGCTGCCGGTCGGCGTCGACCCAGCCGATCGCGCCGCAGTAGGGACCTCGCGGGCTCGGCTCGAGGTCGTGGATCGCCTGCAGCGCAGTGGATTTCGGCGCTCCGGAGACCGAGCCGGGTGGGAAGGCCGCGGCGAACAGCTCGGGCCAGCCCGCCCCGGCCCGCAGTCGGGCTCGAACGGTCGAGACCAGGTGGACCAGGCCCGGATGCTCCTCCACCCGCAGCAGGGACGGCACCTCGACGGTCCCGGGCTCGGCCACGCGGGACAGGTCGTTGCGGACGAGGTCCACGATCATGACGTTCTCGTCGGTGTCCTTGGCCAGCAGCTCGCCCGCCGTCGGCGCGGTGCCCTTGATCGGCCCCGACTCGACGATGTCGCCGCTGCGGCGCAGGAACAGCTCGGGCGAGGCGGTGACCACGTCGATGCCGCGGGTCGGGATGCGGACGACCCCGGCGTACGGCGCCGGGTTGCCCTGCGCCAGGACCGCGGCCAGGGCCAGCGTGTCCGCACCCGGCCGGAGGTCGTGCTCGAGCACCCGGCAGACGTTGACCTGGTAGACCGTGCCCGCTGGCGATCCGGTCCCGGACCTCGCGACAGGCCTCGACGTAGCGCCGCGCGGTCCATCGAGGATGCGCCAGTCGCCGGTCAGCAGGGGCCACGGGGCGGTCGGCGTCGGGCCGGGGCGCTGACCGGACGTCGGCGAACCGGGCGAAGGTCAGGTCGCCCTCGAAGGTCGCGACGACGGCCCAGAAGCCGCTGCCGTCGAGGGCGGCCGGGTCGTCGGTCAGGTCGATGCAGCCGGACGCCAACCGCCCACCGAGCCACGCGAAAGCCCCGGGGTCGACGTCGGCCACCCCGGCACCGTAGCGACCTAGACTCCGCGCGTGCGATCGACTGCAGCGAGCCAGCGTGCAGCCGTGCTCGCAATCGCGTTCGGCATGGTCGCCGGAGCGGCCTCATGCACCGGGTCAGCCACGCCGAGTGCGTCCGGCCCGACGCGCGTCGACCTCATCTGCCGCCGCGCCGACGTCGACTGCCCCTAGCCCGTCCCCGACCCCATCAACCCGGACCGGGCCGGTCACGCTGTCGTTCGCGGGCGACGTCCACTTCGCGACCAAGCTCGCGCCGCTGCTCGACCACCCCCACCGGGCGCTGACCTCGCTCCAGCCCTACCTCGGGGACGGCCGACTTCTCGATGGTCAACCTCGAGACGTCGATCACGACGCGAGGCACGGCGCAGCCCAAGCAGTTCCACTTCCGGGCGCCGCCCTCCGCGTTCGAGGCGGTCCAGTCGGCGGGCATCGACGCGGTGACGATGGCCAACAACCACGCGGCCGACTACGGTCCGACCGGCCTGCAGGACACGCTGAAAGCGTTGGCAGGACAGCCCGATTCCGGCGGTCGGCATCGGCGCCGACGAGCGATCGGCGTACGGCGCGAAGTATGTCGACCTGCGCGGGACCAAGGTCGCGCTGCTCGCGGCGACCCAGGTGCCGGACTGGACCGCCTCCCATTTCGCGGCGCAGGGCCAGACGCCCGGCGTCGCGCTGGCGCTGACCCCGGACCGGCTGGTCCGCGCCGTCCGGGCGGCCAAGAAGCACGCCGACGTGGTCGTGGTGTTCCTGCACTGGGGCACCGACTACACGACCTGCCCCAACCCGCTGCAGGTCGCGACGGCGAAGGCGCTCGCCGCGGCGGGGGCGTCGGTCATCGTCGGGGCGCATGCCCACAAGCTGCAGGGCGCCGGCTGGATGGGGTCGACCTACGTCGACTACGGGCTGGGCAACTTCGTCTGGTGGCGGCGGCAGTCCGTGGTCGAGACCTGGACCGGCGTCCTGACCCTGACCCTGACCGGCTCGCACGTCACCCGGGCCAGCTGGCTGCCGATGGTCGTCGGGGCCGACGGGATCCCGGCTGTGCCCGATGCAGCCCAGCAGCACCAGCTTGCGGCGTACTGGACCGGCCTGCGCTCCTGCACCGGGCTGTCGGCCCATCCGTCCTGAGCCGGGAGCCGGGCTCAGCGCGCTCTGCCGGTCAACGTCCGGTGACGCCGTCGATCGCCTCGCGGATGAGGTCGGCGTGGCCGTTGTGCCGGGCGTACTCCGTGATCACGTGCACGACCACTGAACGCAGCGACATCGTCACATCGCGCGGCCTCGATGGTGGTCTCGAAGTCCACGCCCGCCACGGCCTCGTCGCACAGCCGGATCTCCTCGACCAGCCGCTCGACCCAGTCCTGCGCCTCGGCCGCGTCGACCTCGTCGAAGTCGACGTCGGTGCCGAGCTCGAAGACCGGCGGCACGTCCTGGCCGGCCGCCCGGATCCGGAACCAGATCCGCTCGACCTTGGTCAGGTGCCGCACGATCCCGAGCAGGGACAGGTTGGACGACGGGATGGCCCGGGTCGCCAGCTGCTCGGCCGTCAGACCCGCACAGATGTTGAGGAAGCTCCGGCGCTGCCAGGCCAGGTAGCCCTCGAGGATCGGCCGGTCGGCACCGACCAGCGGGCCGTCCACCTCGGCCGGCGTAGGTGCGGTCCAGGTCGAGGTCTCAGAAGTCGGTTCGGCCACGCGGTCAGCCTGGCAGATCCGCCGTCTCCGCCAGCTCGGGCACCGCAGCAGTCCGCCGCCGGTCGCGGACAGTGCGCCAGGCCAGCCGTACGCCGTACACACCCCAGGCGCTGACGGACAGGACCAGTACGGCGACGACGCCGTCGAGCCACCAGTGGTTGCCCGTGACCACGACCACCAGGATGGTCAGGACGCTGTGCAGCGGCCCGAGGAAGCGCCACTTGCTGGGGCTGACCTTCCAGACGTACCAGCCGACCAGGACCGCCCACGCGACGTGGACCGAGGGCATCGCGGAGAGCTGGTCGAACGGCAGGCCGTTGGCGTAGACCGACTGGCCGTAGCTCATCGCCGTGTCCTCGATGCCCGGGAACATCCGTGGCGGCGCGACCGGCAGCAGCTGGATCAGCAGGCAGCCCAGGGTGGTCCAGGCCATCACCTGGCGCACCGGGCGGTAGTCCTCGCGGTGCCGGACGAAGAGCCAGATCAGGAAGACCAGCATCATCGTCAGGTGCATCGAGGCGTAGTAGAGGTTGGCCCCCTGGATCAGGTGATGGTGCGCGCAGGACAGACCTTCTGCACGCTGGCCTCTGAGGGCAGCCGGACGTCGTGCTCGAACCGCTGGATCCACTGCGCGCGGCCGAAGGCCCCGCTCCGGCCGGTCACCGAGATCTTGCCGGCCACCTGCCACAAGCCGTAGAGGATGCCGATGACCGCTGCTTCGCGGGCGAAGGCCCCGAGCCAGCGCAGCCGCTTGTTCGGGGCCGTGGCCAGCACGGCGCCGACGACCACGAGGACGGCGGAGGTCACCCAGGCCTGTTGCCAGGTCATCCCCACCGTGTGCACCGGCTCATTGTGCCTGGCCACGGTGGCACGAGACCCGAAGAACTGGTCGAAGTCCGGTTCAGGGCCGCTCAGGGACGCCGTACCCCGGGTCCGACCAGTTGGCCGGGTAGCGCACAGGGTACGGGCGGACTGTTCCGATGGCCGCCCAGGGCGTCCCGGGGCCGGCAGACGCTCGCCGGAACAGTTGGCCGGTACACCAGCCCTGGGGACAACGAAAGAGAGGCCCCTTGTGAGGGCCTCTCGTCCGGCTGTAGTCCACCGGTGGTGGGCGATACTGGGATCGAACCAGTGACCTCTTCCGTGTCAGGGAAGCGCGCTACCGCTGCGCCAATCGCCCTCGTTTCGTGCACCCGAGGATGTTGCCGGTCTTGCGTCGAGGTGGAGACGGGATTTGAACCCGTGTACACGGCTTTGCAGGCCGTTGCCTCGCCTCTCGGCCACTCCACCGTGAGGCTCTCGCCCCCGAGCGGACGACGGGATTCGAACCCGCGACCCTCACCTTGGCAAGGTGATGCTCTACCAACTGAGCCACGTCCGCACGACACTGGACCAGTCTGTTCAGCTGAGCCCTGCGCGCTGCACGAGGTTATCTGATGCGCGAGCGAGCGGTCCAACCCGATCCCGTCAGGGCCGGATCCGGGTGGCCCGCACCGACTTGTTGATGACCTTCCACTCCTGCTCCCGGGCCTTGCGCAGCCGGGCGTCCGTGCGGGAGGCGACCCACTGGGCCTCACGCTGGAGCTTGCGCCAGCGCTCCAGCCGGTCCTCCGGCAGGTCACCGGCCTCCACCGCCGCCAGGACCGCACAGCCCGGCTCCCCCGCGTGCGCGCAGTCGCCGAACCGGCAGTGCGCCGCCAGCTCCTCCACCTCGGGGAACACGGCCGCCAGGCCGCCGGTGTCGAGCAGGCCCACGCCGCGCAGCCCCGGGGTGTCGATCACGGCGCCGCCGGTCGCGCTCGCATGCAGCTCGCGGGTGACCGTCGTGTGCCGGCCCTTGCCGAAGGTCGCCAGCGCGTTGGTGGCCATCAGCTCGGCCCCGACCAGCGCGTTGAGCAGCGTCGACTTGCCGGCACCCGAGCCACCTACCAGGGCCAGCGTCCGGCCCTCGGCGGAGAGGTCGGCCAGAGCGTCCAGCCCGTGTCCGGTGGGCGCCGACACGACGTGCACGGTGACCCCGGGCGCCACCTGGAGCCCGAGCTCCGCCCCGACCTCATCACCGTCCGAGCACAGGTCGGCCTTGGTGAGCACCAGGTGCGGCTCGGCGCCGCTGTCCCAGGCGAGGGCCAGCAGGCGCTCCATCCGGGCCACCTGCGGCTCGGGCACGAGGGCCTCCACGACCGCGACAGCGTCCACGTTGGCGGCCAGGACCTGGCCTTGGGAGCGGCCCGAGGCGCTGGCCCGGACGATCGCCGTACGCCGCGGGAGAACTGACTCGGCAGTGACCCGGCCGTCGGCCCAGCGCTGGAGCCGGACGAAGTCGCCGGTCGTCGGGGCAGCGACCGGGTCGCCGGCGGCCGTCGTGAGCAGGTCGGCGCCCCAGGTCACCCGGTCCGGGCCGGCCGTCGTGAGGACGTCGGCCCCGGACCGGTCGGTGCGGCTGACCCGCGCTGGCTCACCGGGGGCGCAGGCCAGCTCGGCCAGTCGCCGAGCGGGTCCGGTCGCCGAGTCCTCGGCGTACGCCGCAGCCCAGGCGTCATCCCAACCCAGCCACGACGGCAGGCCCACGCGGTTGTCGGTCACGCGAGGACGCTACGCACGTCGGGTGGCCCGGGTCACCTCGATTTCGGGATCGGGGGCTCGGGGCGGGCTGGCCGGACCGGTGGGCGGGGGGACATCGGCGTCCGACGAGGCGCTCCCGACCGGCTCGAGCACGCCCGGCGGCAGCGGCGTGAGCGGGCGCGGCTGGGCAGCCGGCGGGCTGGTCGTGTTGTTGGCCGGCTTCGGGTCGGTGGACGGCGTGGCAGCCATGCCCCCACCGGTGCGGAACCGGCGCCGAGGGCGCTCCGCCGGCGGCCAGAGCTGGCGGGTCGCGGCGTTGAGAGCCGCGCCGATCAGCACGGCGATCGCCAGGAAGTAGAGCCAGATCAGGACCACGATCGGGGCGGCCAGCGGCCCGTAGATCGAGGTCGACCGTGGCCCGACCGACTCCCCCAGGACCCACCGCAGCACGATGCTGGCGCCGACCCAGAGGACCAGCGCGAGCACGGAGCCGGGCATGTTGCGCACCCACGAGGACCGGCGCGGCGTCGCGATCCAGTAGAGCGAGGTGAGGCTGGCGATCGTGAGGATGCTCACGACCGGCCAGTAGAGCCAGAGCAGCCAGAGCACGTGGCCGTTCATGATCTGGCGCAGCAGGTCCGGGCCGAGCACGACCAGGGGGAAGATCACGACCCCGACGATCAGGGATGCGACGTACAGGCTGAAGGACAGGACGCGCGTGCGGACGATGCCGCGGACGCCGCTCTGGCCGTACATGATCGAGATGGTGTCGATGATGACGTTGAGCACGCGGGAACCGGACCAGAGCGACAGCAGGAAGCCGATCGAGATCAGGTCGGCCCGGCCGTTCTGGAGCACGTCGTGCAGCGTGGGCACGATCGTGTCGCGGACCGTCGACTCGGTGAGCACCTTGGAGGCGAGGTCGGTGACCTTGTCGGTCAGGGCCTGGACGTTGTTCTGGCCGATCCGCTGGCCGAAGTAGCCGACGCCGCCGAACAGCCCGAGAACCAACGGCGGCAGGGACAGCAGGGCGAAGAAGCCGGCCTCCGAGGCGAGGCCCGTGACGCGGTAGCGCATGCAGATCGCGACGGTCTCGCGGGTGAGGCGCCAGGTCCGGTTGATCGTCCGAACGCGGTTGAGGGCCGCCCACGCTGACGCCACTGCGCCGGCAGGCTGAGACACCCTCCCCTCACTCACCCCCACACGGTAGTCGGGCCGGGCAAAAGCCACCCGTCCGACACGTGCGGCGATCCTCCCCTACCGTTTGCCCTGATGAGCATCATGACCCCCGCACCCAACGCCACCGCCGAGCTCCAGCTCTGGCCCGGCAAGCCCTACCCACTCGGCGCCACCTACGACGGCACGGGCGTGAACTTCGCGCTCTTCTCCGACGTCGCCGACCGGGTCGAGCTGATCCTGGTCGACGACCAAGGCAAGAGCCACGCCCGCGAGCTCACGGAGGTCGACGGCTTCGTCTGGCACGGGTACATACCGGGCATCCAGCCCGGCCAGCGCTACGGCTTCCGGGTCCACGGGCCCTACGACCCGTCGCAGGGGCAGCGGTGCAACCCGAGCAAGCTGCTGCTGGACCCGTACGCCAAGGCGATCGACGGCCAGATCGACGGCGACCCCTCGCTGTTCTCCTACGACTTCAAGAACCCCAAGAAGGTCAACACCGACGACAGCGCGGGGCACACGATGCTGTCCGTCGTCATCAACCCGTTCTTCGACTGGGGCAGTGACCGGGCACCGGGCCACGAGTACCACGAGTCGGTGATCTACGAGGCGCACGTCAAGGGCCTGACCAAGCTCCACCCCGGCATCCCCAAGGAGATCCGCGGGACGTACGCCGCGGTCGGGCACCCGGTGATGGTCGACCATCTGCGCCGGCTCGGCATCACGGCGCTCGAGCTGATGCCGGTGCACCAGTTCGTCCAGGACCCGCACCTGATCAGCCAGGGTCTGTCGAACTACTGGGGCTACAACACGATCGGCTTCATGGCGCCGCACAACGGCTATGCGGCGTACGGGACCCGAGGGCAGCAGGTCCAGGAGTTCAAGGGCATGGTGAAGTCCCTACACGACGCCGACATCGAGGTCATCCTCGACGTGGTCTACAACCACACGGCCGAGGGCAACGAGAACGGGCCCACGATCTGCTTCCGCGGCATCGACAACGCGTCGTACTACCGGCTGGTCGACGACGCGCCGGAGCACTACTACGACACGACCGGCACCGGCAACAGCCTGCTGATGCGGCACCCGCACGTGCTGCAGCTGATCATGGACTCGCTGCGCTACTGGGTCACCGAGATGCACGTCGACGGCTTCCGCTTCGACCTCGCCGCGACGCTCGCCCGGCAGTTCCACGAGGTGGACCGGCTGTCGGCGTTCTTCGACCTCGTGCAGCAGGACCCGGTCGTCAGCCAGGTCAAGCTGATCGCCGAGCCCTGGGACGTTGGCGACGGCGGATACCAGGTCGGCAACTTCCCGCCGCTGTGGACCGAGTGGAACGGCAAGTACCGCGACACGGTCCGGGACTTCTGGCGCGGTGAACCGTCGACCCTGGGTGAGTTCGCCTCGCGGCTGACCGGCTCGTCCGACCTTTACGAGCACTCCGGCCGGCGACCGGTCGCGAGCATCAACTTCGTCACGGCCCACGACGGCTTCACGATGCGGGACCTGGTGTCCTACAACGAAAAGCACAACGAGGCCAACGGCGAGGGCGGCAACGACGGCGAGAGCCACAACCGGTCCTGGAACTGTGGCGTCGAAGGCGAGACGTCCGACGAGGCCGTCCTCGACCTGCGGGCCCGGCAACAGCGCAACTTCCTGACGACGCTTCTGCTCTCGCAGGGCGTGCCGATGATCGCGCACGGCGACGAGCTGTCGCGCACCCAGCACGGCAACAACAACGTCTACTGCCAGGACAACGACATCGCCTGGGTCAACTGGGAGATCGACGACGACAACAAGGTCCTGCTGGAGTTCACCCGCCGGCTGATGCAGCTGCGCGCCGCGCACCCGGTCTTCCGGCGGCGGCGGTTCTTCGCCGGCGACGCCGGGCACGGCGGCGAGAGCGAGCTCGGCGACATCGTCTGGTTCCGGCCGGACAGCTCGCACATGGACGAGCAGGCCTGGGGCGACGGGCGGACCCAGAGCCTCATGGTGTTCCTCAACGGCGGTGCGATCCCCGAGCCGGACCCGCGGGGGCAGCCGCAGGTGGACGACTCCTTCCTGCTGCTGCTCAACGCCAGCGCCGAGGACGTCGAGTTCACCCTGCCCGACGAGGCGTACGGCGCCCACTGGCTGATCTCTGCGGACTCGGCCGACCCGACGGCGGACGACGACTCACCGCAGCTCGCCTCGGGCGCGAGCGTCAACGTCACGTCGCGGTCGGTCACGGTCTTGCGGGCCCCCCGAGCAGCCTCCGCGTGAGCGAGCCGCACCGACCAGGTGCCGACCGGCCGGTGCCGGTCTCGACCTACCGGCTGCAGCTGCACTCCGGCTTCGGCTTCGCGGCCGCCCAAGCTGTCGTCCCGTACCTGCATGCACTCGGCGTCACCCACGCCTACCTCTCCCCGATCCTGGCCGCCAACCCCGGCTCGACCCACGGGTACGACGTCGTGGACCACTCGCAGGTCGCCCCCGACCTCGGCGGGGCCGACGGGCTGGCGGCATTGGTCGCCGAGCTGCACCGACATGGCATGGGGGCCGTCGTCGACGTCGTGCCGAACCACATGGCCGTCCCGACGCCGGAGTGGCGCAACGCGGCGCTCTGGTCGGTCCTGCGCGACGGCCCGACCTCGCCGTACGGCGGCTGGTTCGACGTGGACTGGTCGGTGGATCGCGGCGCGTTGCTGATGCCGGTGCTCGGGGCGCGCATCGGCCAGGTCCTCGAGGCCGGCGAGCTGACCCTCGAGACCGGCGGCGGTGCCGCCGGCGACGAGACGGTGCTGCGCTACTACGAGCATGAGTTCCCGGTGCGGCCCGGCACGGAGGGCCTGCCGATCAGCCAGCTGGTCGACGAGCAGTGGTACCGCCTCGCGCACTGGCGGGTCGGTGACCAGGAGGTCAACTACCGACGGTTCTTCGACATCGACACGCTCGCGGCGCTGCGCCAGGAGGACCCGGCCGTCTTCGAGCCGACCCACGCGCTGCTGATCGACCTCGTGCGGGACGGCTCGGTCGACGGATTGCGGATCGACCACCCGGACGGCCTGGCCGACCCGCGGGACTACCTGCGTCAGCTGGCCGACCGCACCAACGGCTCGTGGGTCGTCGTCGAGAAGATCCTCGAGCCGGGCGAGGTGCTCCCGGATGACTGGACCTGTTCTGGCACAACGGGATACGACACCCTCCGATTGGTCAACGGGGTCTTCCACGACGGCGCCGGGGCCCAGCTGCTGACTGCCCTGGCCGAAGAGGTTGCCGGGGTTCGCGAGGACTGGCCGACTGCGGCGATGGCCGCCAAGCGCGAGGTCATCGAGGGCGGTCAGTACGCCGACGTCCATCACCTCGTCGACCTGCTCGTGGACATCTGCGCCCTCGACCCGGCGCTGCGCGACCACACCCGGCGGGACCTGCACGACTGCGTCGTCGAGGTGCTCGTGGCCTTCGACCGCTACCGCGCCTACGTCGTGGTCGGCGAGCCAGCGCCGGCCGAAGCCGAAGAGGTGGTGGACGCCGCCGTCGAGCGGGCGGCGGCCGAGCTGCCCGAGGACCGCCTCGACGCCCTGCACCTCGTTCGCGACCTCGTCCTCGGCCGGGCCGTCGGCGATGCGGCGCTGGTGACGGCCCAGGCGGCGCGCTTGCGGGCCGAGCTGGTGGTCCGGTTCCAGCAGACCTGCGGGCCGGTGATGGCGAAGGGCGTCGAGGACACCGCGGCGTACCGCTGGGTGCGGCTCGTGTCGCTCAACGAGGTCGGTGGCGACCCGGGCGCCATCGGGCTCTCGCCCGAGGAGCTGCATGCGTTCGCAGCCGTTGCGCTGCAACGGCATCCGACGACGATGACCACACTGTCGACCCACGACACCAAGCGCTCGGAGGACGTGCGGGCTCGGGTCGCCGTGCTGTCCGAGCTGTCCCCAGGACTGGGCCGAGCTGCTGCGGGCCATGCGCGAGGCCAGCGTGGCCTACCGCTCCCCCGAGGTCGACGGCCAGATCGAGCTGCTGATCTGGCAGACCCTCGTCGGCACCTGGCCGATCGCCGAGCGACCGCCTCAGTGAGTACGTCGAGAAGGTCATGCGCGAGGCCAAGCTGCACAGCTCGTGGACCTCGCCGGACCCGGCGTACGAGTCAGCGGTGCAGGACTTCGTGACCGGCGCTGCTCGTCGACCCCGAGGTGACCCGGCTGCTGGCCGACTGGACCGAGCACACGGCTGATGCCGTCCGCGCCACGACACTCGGCCAGAAGCTGCTGCAGCTGGTGCTGCCCGGCGTGCCGGACGTCTTCCAGGGCTGCGAGTCGGTCGCGCTGACCCTCGTCGACCCGGACAACCGACAGGCGGTCGACCATGCCGACCTGGCGGCTCGACTGACCCAGCTGGACGGGGTTGGCCTGGACGGGGTCGCCCTGGACCCGGGCGGACTCTGGCTGGCTGACGCGCAAGCTGCTCGTGACAGCGCGCGCCGCTGCGGCTGCGTCGGGACCGGCCGGCCTGGTTCGTCGGTGAGGCAGGCGACCTATGCCCCCGTCGCCACGACCAGCGGCTCGGCCCTGGCGCTGTCTCGCGGGGCGACGAGGACGGCCCCGGCGTGATCGCGGTCATGACGCGACTCTCGGTGTCGCTCAACCGGTTCGGCGGTTGGGCCGAGCACACCGTGACCCTGCCGGAGTCCGAGACCGGCTGGACCGACGTCCTGACCGGCCGGTCCTTCGTACGCCGGACCGCAGCGGCTGGCCGAGCTGCTGGCCGACCTGCCCGGTGGCCCTGCTCCGCCGATAGACCAGCCGCTAGGTCTGTAGGCGCAGCCGCGACTTCTCGGCCTTCACGTCGAAGGTTGCCGGCGGCCACTGCGGGTCGATCCGTTCCAGCGTCGTCGATCAGCAGCTGCTGGACCGCCCAGCGGGCATACCACTTGTGGTCGGCGGGCACCACGAACCAGGGCGCGGTCTCGGTCGAGCACTTGGTGATGGCGGCCTGGTAGGCCTCCTGGTAGTTGGGCCACAGCATCCGCTCGGTGATATCCCCCGGGTTGTACTTCCACCACTTGTCGGAGCGGGCCAGCCGCTGGCCGAGCCGCTTCTTCTGCTCGTCGGCCGAGACGTTGAGCATGACCTTGACGAGCGGCGTCCCGGACTCGACCAGCTTGGCCTCGAACCGGTTGATCGTCCCGTAGCGACGGCTCCAGGCCGCCCGCGGGACCAGCCCGTGCACCCGGACGACGAGCACGTCCTCATAGTGCGAACGGTCGAAGACGCCGATCTTGCCCGCCGGCGGCAGGGCGTTGCGGATCCGCCAGAGGAAGTCGTGCTCGAGCTCCTCCGGCGTCGGCGCCTTGAACGCCGTCACCCGGACCCCCTCGGGGTCACACGAGCCGACGACATGGCGCACGATGCCGCCCTTGCCGGCCGTGTCCATGCCCTGGACGACCAGGAGCACCGACCGCTTCGAGCCGCCCTTGGCTCGCGGCGTTCAGCCGCTCCTGCAGGTCCGACAGCTGCTCCGCCCCCTCGGCGAGAGCGCCTTGCCCGGCCGACTTGCCGCCCGGAAGCCCGGTGTGCCTCCCGGGTCGGCGGCCGACGAGGTCGAAGTCCGCGCCCGGCCGCGAGCAGCTCGCCCAACGTCGGGGCTGAGCGCCTTCTTGCTTGACTTCTTGGACTTGCCCCGCTTCGCCATCCGGCGATCATGGCAGCGCCGCGGCTGGCGGGCCGCGGCCAGGGCTGGTTGGCTCGACCGGTGCATGTCTTCCGCGTCTGGGCTCCCGACGGCCGATCGGGTCGAGCTCGTGCTGCCCGACTCGGCTGGACCCGCAGCCCATGCAGCGGCCGAGCCGGGCTGGTGGGGCGTCGAGCGTCGCCGAGGCCGGGCCGGGCATCGACTATGCGTTCCGGGTCGACGGCGAGTGACCCGCTGCCCGACCCGCGCAGCTCGTGGCAACCGCAGGGCGTGCATGGGCCGAGCCGGGTCTTCGACGCCGAGCGGTACGACTGGGCCGACGGCTGCGTGGGCCGGGCCGCTGGGCGGAGCGGGCGTGCTCGGCGCGGTCTTCTACGAGCTGCACGTCGGGACGTTCACCGCCGAGGGCACGCTGGACGCCGCGGCCGGCGGCTCGACCATCTGGTCGCGCTCGGCGATCGACGTCGTCGAGCTGATGCCGGTCGGCGCCTTCCCGGGGCGCTGGGGCTGGGGCTACGACGGCGCCCATCCGGGCGCGGTGCACGCGGCGTACGGCGGTCCGGCGGCGCTGCAACGGTTCGTCGACGCCGCCCACGGGCTGGGGCTCGCCGTCTGCCTGGACATCGTCGAGAACCACCTCGGGCCGAGCGGCAACTACCTGTCCCGGTTCGGGCCGTACTTCACCGAGCGGGCCGAGACGCCGTGGGGGCCGGCGATCAACCTCGACGGGCCGTCGCAGCGTCGAGGTGCGGCGGTGGATCCTGGACCGCGCGCTGGGTTGGTTCCGGGACTTCCACCTCGACGCCCTGCGGCTGGACGCGGTGCACGAGCTGCACGACGACCTCGCCCCGTCCGTTGCTGGCCCAGCTGGCCGACGAGACGGCCGCAGCTGGCCGAGGTCGCTCGGCCGCCCGCTGGCACTGGTCGCCGAGACCGACCTCAACGACCCGCGCACGGTCGAGCCCACCGCCGACGGCGGCCTCGGGCATGACCGCGCAGTGGGACGACGACGTCCACCACGCGCTGCACTCGGCGCTGACCGGTGAGCGGCAGGGCTACTACGTCGACTTCGGGTCGCTGGCGACGCTGGCCCAGGCGATGACCCGGGTGTTCATCCACGACGGTGGCTGGTCGACCTTCCGGAGGCCGACTGGGGTGCACCCGGTCGACCCGGCAACCCATCGAGGGACAACGGTTCCTGGCCTATCTGCAGAACCACGACCAGGTCGGCAACCGGGCCCTGGGCGACCGGATGTCCCGCCGCGCTGCCGGCCGGGCTGCTGGCCGCCGGCGCCGCCCTGGTCATGTGCGGGCCGTTCACGCCGATGGTGTTCATGGGCGAGGAGTGGGGCGCCTCGACGCCCTGGCAGTTCTTCACCGACTTCGACGAGCCCGCGCTGGCCCAGGCCGTGCGGGTCGGCCGGCGCGAGGAGTTCGCCGAGCACGGCTGGGACGCCGAGGAGGTGCCCGACCCGCAGGCCGT
Source organism: uncultured Actinomycetota bacterium (assembly GCA_963794535.1). GTDB lineage: Bacteria > Actinomycetota > Actinomycetes > Actinomycetales > CAVURS01 > CAVURS01. Next base: position 117,351 of record CAWCEI010000020.1, on the reverse strand, counting down.
CGTCGACCCGGGACGCCTCGGTCCTGGACTGGGCCGAGCCGGCGGAGCCGGGTCACGCGCGGCTGCTCGACTGGTACCGGTCGCTGATCTCGTTGCGCCGCAACACTCCTGACCTGCTCGCCGACGACCTGCGGTCAGGTGCGCGCGTCGTACGACGAGGCGGCTCGGTGGTTCGTCCTCGAGCGCGGCCGGTCATCGCGTGGTCGCCAACCTGTCCGGGGCCGAGCAGGTCGTGCCGATTGGGTCGCGGCCCGTGGGACGTCGTCGCTCGCCTGGGACGGCTGCTCCGTGGTCGGACGGCGGTCGCGCGCGTCCCCGGCCAGTCCGTCGCGATCCTGAGAACCGTCTGATCGACAGTGGCTGTGGACAGTCGATCGAGATTGTCAGACCCGAAGGGTAGGCGCAGCACACGCCGAACCTCGTTGTCCCATAACCAGTTTCGCCTGTCCCTGACTTTCACACGATGTCCACATCCGGAGTCGCCATGCGGTCGGTTTTGTCGGTGGTGCCGGTTAGGTTCGGGGTATGTCCAGCAGGGGTGCGGTCGAGGGTGAGCTGAGCGTCGATGACGCGGTGGGGTTGCTGCCGCGGGTGTTGGACACGTTGGCCACGGGGTCGTGGTGGCAGTGTTCGGATGACGAGCTGGCGGAGTTCGTTCGGTTGTTCGCGCGGGCGGAGTCGCGGTGTGCGGCGGGCGGGGTGGCGGTGTTGGCCGAGGCGATGGAGCGGGGTCTGCCGGCCTCGGCGGGGGCCAAGAGTGGTGGCTGCTGGTTTCGGGGTCTGGTGGCGGTCACGCCGGGGGTGGGCCGGGCCCGGCCGACCTGGCCGAGGCGTTCGGCACCGCCGCGAACCCGGCCAGGAGCTGGCGCCGACCGCGGCGGCGTTCGCGGCCGGGGACATCGGCGTGGGTCATGCCGGGGTGATGGTCCGCACGATGGACGCGGTGGCCGCCCTACCTGAGGTTGACGCGGTGACCGCGGCGGAGGGGCAGGGGTTGTTGTTGGAGGCCGCGGCCGGTGCTGGACCCGACCCAGCTGGGCAAGGCCGGGCTTCGGCTGCGGCACCGCCTGGACCCGGGCGCGGCGGACCGGCTGGCCCGTGATGAGGACCGTCAGCAGGAGGCCCGCTACGCCTGGCTGGTCCAGGAGTCGACCGGGATGTGGGCGTTGCGGGGTCTGTTGCCCCCGGTCGCCGGGGCGGCGCTGGCCGCCGCGCTTGACCCGCTGTCCGCGCCCCAACCCGCCGTCGACGGGACCCCGGACCCGCGGACCGGGCAGCAGCGGACCGCGGACGCCCTGCATGCCCTGGCCGAGCTGTCCCTGGCCGCCCGCCACGGTGAGCCCGGCGCGCCTACCGTCCGGGGTGGGGCGGCGACCCGGCTGGTCCTGACCGCCGAGCTCGACACCCTCCTGGCCACCATGTCCGCCGGCCACCGTCAGCCGGCCAGCCGGGTCGGCGGGGTCTGGCGGGGTTGGTGCCGCCGGTGCTGGTCACCGGGGACCCCGGCGGGTGGGAGATCAGCCCACTGACGTTGCAGACGCTGTCCTGTGAGGCCGAGGTGGTCCCGGTGTTGACCGACGGCTTCGGCCGGGCCCTGGACGTGGGCCAGACGGTGTATCCGTTCCCGCCCAGGATCCGGCGGGCGATCGAGGTCCGCGACCAGCACTGCACCTACCCGAACTGCCGGTCCAAGCCGGCCTGGTGCCACGTCCACCATCTGATCCGGTTCGGACCCGACGGGCCGACCAGCGAAGCCAACGGGGCGCTGCTGTGTGGGCGGCACCACCGCCACGTCCACGCCCACGGCATGGTCGGCGAGATCATCGACGGCCACGTCATCTGGCGACCGCGTGATCCGGACGGATCAGACGACCCACCTGACGGGCAGCACAACGCCCACCTCCAACACTACGAACGCGCCCTCCGCGCCCTCGCCCGACGATGGCTCGAGCCCGAAAACCCCACCTCCAACCCCACCGCACCCGACACCGGATAGACGACCCAGCAGTCGACAGCAGGGTAGAGGTTCCTTGGGGTCGCCGGGGTCGAGCGGGTCGGGGTTGTCTTGGCGGATCGCCGCCTGTCCGGGGGTCCCTCGTGAGAGAGTTGCCGAAGTGGCACTCGCCCCTCACGACATCCATCGAAGCTCTCATCGACGCAATTGCGCTATGGGTGACCTCGGCTCAGAGCGTCGATTCGTTCACGTTCGACCAGGACTGGGGCAGGATCGTTGCTTCTCGACTACGGCGACAGAGGGCCGCTTCCGCCTGTCGAGTCGTTGAGGCCGACCCCGACCAGCAGGTCGCGCGTCGGCCAAGGGTGAGATCTACGGACCGGTGAGCTCGGAATCGGGGCCCGATGTGACGCCACTTAGGTGGGGCGTGCAATGGGGCCCGAAATCGTCGCGCCGGGCCGCGGAGTCAGTGCAGGACGCGGCGCAGGAAGGCGCTCACGACGCTGTCCCAGAGCTCCGGGTCGACGTTCCACTCCTTGGTGTGCCGCGCCGTCGTCCATGGCGCGAAGGTCACGAGGTCCGGCCGGGCCGCAGCCAGCGCCCGGGACGGCCCGACCGGCACGACGTCGTCGTCCTCGCTGTGCACCAGCAGGATCGGCGTGGCCAGCTCCTTGGCCCGGCGTACCCAGTTCAGCGTCCGCAGGTCGACCGGCTCACCCAGCCCGACCACCTTGCGCAGCAACGGATTTCGCACCATGCCGCCGACCGATCCGCCCGACCGGGCGGCGGCAGGTGGTTGACCCGAGCCGTGTGGTCGAGGACATCACCCCAGTCGACCACCGGCGCATCGAGCACCACGGCCTGCACCTGCGTCGGCCACCCGCGACCGCGAGACGACCTGCAGCGCGATTGCGCCGCCCATCGACCAGCCCATCAGCACGATCGCGCGGGCACCATGGTCCAGGGCCCAGCTCGACGGCGCCCTCGACGTCCCGCCACTCGGTGCCGCCGAAGTGGTAGCGGCCCAGCCGGGTCACCGGGCGCGTCCCGGTCGTTGCGGTACGACGGGACGAGCGTCGTCAGCCCGAGCCGGTGCAGCACCGGCACCCCACGCAGACACTCCTCGCGGGTCGCGCCGCGACCGTGCACGAGCACCGCCCAGACCCCGTCGAGATCCGCGGCCGGCGTGGTCGCCGGGATGCTCCGACGGCCGGACCAGCCAGGTCGGCAGGTCGCCCACCTCGGACCGCGACCACCACGTCCTCGTGGTCGATCCCCCAGGCGGTCGTCGGGTCCCCGGCGACGTAGTACTGGTTGAACCGGGCCGGCCCCGGCTGCAGACTCCCCCAGTCGACCTCTCCAGCGTCGCGCGTCACCGACTCCTCGTCCTGGCTCAGGATCGGCCCGATCCGCGCGTGCCCGGCGCCGCCGTCGAGCCACAGGCCGTAGCGCCCGGGCACGACAGTGTCCGGCGTGGCGCTCAGCACGACCCGGTCCGGCATGCACCTCGAAGATCTCCAGGTCGTCCGGCTTCACGACGAGCGGAGTCACCACCCGCCGGGTGAAGTACGCCGCGAGCCCGGTCGCCGAGACCGCCGCCAACCCGGCGACGCCCCCGGCCGCCAGTGCGGCGTACGACGCGGCCCGCCGGCCCTTCGATGCGGTCGCGGTCACGCCCGACCCGCCTCACGCGCGACGCGCAGCGCCCACGCCACCAGCGGCACCTGCACCGGCAGCCGGGCCAGCGTGGCCGCACGGTAGCCGGTCGAGACGCGCGGGACGACCGCATGGCGCTCACCGCGTGCTGGATGTTGCCGGGAAAGACGGCCACCAGCAGCGCCGCCGACGCCAGCGCGGCCGGCCGCCGCGTCCGACGAGCCAAAAGCCCTGCGGCACAAGCGATCTCGAGCACACCCGACCCGAGAACCCAGGCCCGGGCATCACCGAGGCGGCGCGGGATGAGCGGCTCGTAGATCTGCGGGCCGGACCAGGTGCAGGACGCCGGAGCCGCCCAGCAGCAGGGCAAGCGGGCGCCAGCCTGGTCTCGTCGCATGACCCGATCGCTGTCACGACCCGAGGCCGGGCACGATGTCGGCGAGCTCGAACGTCACCGGCCGCTCGAGCTGGTCGAACGTGCACGACTCCGGCGTCCGGTCCGGCCGCCAGCGGTTGAACTGCGCCGTGTGCCGGAACCGCGCGCCCTCCATCTGGTCGTAGCGCACCTCGACGACCAGCTCGGGTCGCAGCGGCACGAAGGACAGGTCCTTGCCGGCGTTCCAGCGCGACGTCTCCGACGCCCTCGGGTTGCGCGCGCCCTCCGGATCCTGTTGCGCCGCAGCCCAGTTCCACGGATGCCCGTCGAACGTCGTGACCAGCTCCTGCAGCTCGGCGAACAGGCTCTGGCGCCGGGCCATCGGGAACGCCCCGATGACCCCGACCGACGCGAGCGAGCCGTCGTCGGTGTAGAGCCCGAGCATCAGCGACCCGACCAGCATCCGGCCCGCTCTTGTGCACCCGATAGCCCGCCACGACGCAGTCCGCCGTCCGCGCGTGCTTGATCTTGAACATGACCCGCTTGTCCGGCTGGTAGGTCACGGTCAGCGGCTTGGCCACCACCCCATCGAGCCCCGCGCCCTCGAACTCCGGGAACCACCGCTGCGCGACATCGATGTCCGTCGTCGCCGGCGTGACGTGCACCGGCGCCGCGGACCCCCCCGAGCGCCTCGACCAGCGGGCCCGCCGCTCGGCGAACGGCCGTCCGGTCAGGTCCTCGTCCCCGAGCGCCAGCAGGTCGAACGCGACGTACGACGCCGGCGTCTCCGCCGCCAGCCGGCGCACTCGAGAGTCGGCCGGGTGGATCCGCTGCTGCAGCACCTCGAACTCGAGCCGCCCGTCGACCGCGACCACGATCTCGCCGTCGACCACGCAGCGCTCCGGCAGCTCGGCCTTGAACGCCTCGACCAGCTCCGGGAAGTACCGGGTCATCGGCTTCTCGTTGCGCGAGCCGATCTCGACCTCGTCGCCGTCCCGGAACACGACGGACCGGAAACCGTCCCACTTCGGCTCGTACGACGCCCCCGCCGGGATCTCCGGCACCGCCTTGGCGAGCATCGGCGCGACGGGTGGCATGACCGGCAGCTGCATGCCCTCCATCATGCCCGCTGCGAACTTTGACGAACCTTGACCTCGCCTTGGCCTGCCCTTGGGTACCGGCTGACAGGTTCGAGCCTGACGGCCGAACGGCACCACCATCGCAGCAAGGGGAATCATGCGCCCACACCGCGCACTCGCCATCGCAGCCGCCTCGCCACGAGCCTGACCGCTGTTCCCTCCTGACCGCCCCAGCGGGCCAGCACGCCGCAGCCGCCGCCGGCAACACCCGACATTCCTGTACGACGGCCAAGGCCGGCTTCGCCTCCTGCTTCGCCATCGTCCGCACCGACCGCGCCATGTCGCGGGCCCAGGCCGCCAAGCCCAGCGTCACGCCCTCCGGCTACGGCCCGAGCTCGATCCAGTCGGCGTACAAGCTGGCCGGGCTCTCGCGCGAGCGGGCGCACCGTCGCGATCGTCGACGCCTACAACGACCCGACGGCCGAGGCCGACCTCGCCGTCTACCGCACCCAGTTCGGGCTGCCGGCCTGCACGACGGCCAACGGCTGCTTCAAGAAGGTCAGCCAGACCGGCACCACGACCTACCCGGCGACCAACGGCGGCTGGGCCCAGGAGATCAGCCTGGACCTCGACATGGTCTCGGCGGCCTGCCCGACCTGCCACATCCTGCTGGTCGAGGCCAAGACCGCCTCGACCGCCAACCTCGGCACCGCGGTCAACCGCGCCGCGGCCACGGCCGGAGTCGTCGCCATCTCGAACAGCTACGGCGGCGGCGACGCCCGCGACTCGACGTACGGGCACTACTACAACCACCCGGGCATCGCCGTCACGGCGTCGACCGGCGACGACGGCTACCAGGGCGGGTCCTTCCCGGCCGACTCGGCCTACGTCACCGCCGTCGGCGGCACCAGCCTGCGCACCTCGACCAACGCCCGCGGCTGGACCGAGACGGCCTGGAGTGGCGCTGGCTCGGGCTGCTCGGCGTACAACACCGCGCTCGCTGCGGCATCCTCGGCCGGCACCGGCTGCACGAAGCGGGCGATGGCCGACGTCTCCGCCGTCGCCGACCCGCAGACCGGCGTCGCGGTCTACGACTCCACCGCCTACCAGGGCCAGTCCGGCTGGCTGGTCTTCGGCGGCACGAGCGCCTCGTCGCCGATCATCGCCTCGGTCTACGCCCTCTCCGGCAACACGGCCGGCTACCCGAACGCCCTCCCCTACCAGCACACCGCGTCGCTGTTCGACGTGACGAGCGGCTCCAACGGCACCTGCTCGCCGACGCAGCTCTGCCACGCCCGCGCCGGCTGGGACGGGCCGACCGGGCTCGGCACGCCGAACGGCACGGGCGCCTTCTAGAGATCGCGACCCAGCTCGTGACGGTCATCGGGCCAGTGACCCAGCAGGGATACTGGCCCGGTGACCGACACGATCGTGCTGCTGACCGAGCAGGCCCTGGACGCCGGAGACGCCACCCGGATCGCCGCCCTCCACGCCGGGCGAGACGCTCGCCTACCGGGTGCTGGTGCCCGCTGACACCGAGCGCAACCTGCTCGCCGACGTGGTCGACCACCTCAGCCTCGGCGAGCTGCGCGCAGGCCCTCGACTCCCTGCGCGGCCGCGAGCCCAGCGACGACCAGGCCCGCACGGGTGCCGGCGACGCGCTCGCCGCCTCGCTCGCCGCGCTGCACCAGCATCGGCGTCGAGGCTGTGGGCGAGGTGACCCAGGACGACCCCCTGCCCGCCCTCGCCACCGCCGTGACGGCGTACGCCGCGCGTGAGGTCGTCGTCGTCACCCGGCCGCACGCGGTCGAGGACACGTTCCACCGCGACTGGGCCAGCCGCGCCCGCGAGCGGCTCGGCGTCCCGGTGCTGCACGTTTACGCCGGGACGACCTTCCTCGGCTGACTCGCGGTTCAGCCGAACTGCGATGCTCAAGTTCCTCGACTGGTCAAAGCGCCTGACGCCGCACCGAGTTTCGCTCTCGCGTCGTCAGCTGGTAGGAACGAGGCACCCCCACAAGGAGACTCCCCATGAGCCTGCGTCATCGACGCCCGTCCGTCCTGCTCGGCACCGCTCAGCACCGCCGCGCTCGCCGCCGCCAGCCGTGGTCGGGCTGGCCCCACCGGCGCAAGCCGCGTCGCGCCTCGGTCGTGATCTCCGAGGTGTACGGCGGCGGCGGCAACAGCGGCGCGACCCTGACCAACGACTTCATCGAGCTCTACAACGCAAGCGACACCGCGGTCGACCTGACCGGCTGGACGGTGCAGTACTTCTCGGCCACGGGCACGCGCCAACACGTCCCCACGCCGCTGACCGGCACCATCGCCGGCGCACCACGCCTACCTGGTCCAGGAGTCCGCCGGGCACGGGCGGCACGACCGCCGCTGCCGACTCCGGACGCCACCGGCGGCGCCTTCATGTCCGGCACCGCCGGACGGGTCGACCTGCTCAACGGCGACGACGCTCGTCGACCGCGTGGGCTACGGCACGACCGCGACCACCGTTCGAGGGCCCGGCCCGGCCCCTGCGCCGAGCAACACCACGTCGGCGCCCGCACCTCCCCCTGCGGTGACACCGACCAAACGCGACCGACTTCACGCGCCGGCTCGCCCGACCCCGGAGAACGCCTGCGGTCGCGACCGCCGGTCTGCGCCGGCGGCAACGGCGGCGGCGGCGGCAACCCCGGCACGCCAGCCGACGATCGCACGAGATCCAGGGCGCGGCGCACATCTCGCCGCTGGCCGGCGAGCGCGTGCAGACCGACGGGCGTCGTGACGGCCCGGACGACCAACGGCTTCTGGTTCCAGTCGACCCACGCCGGACAACGACCTGGCCACCAGCGAGGGCCTGTTCGCCTTCACCTCAGCGCCCCGACCGCCCAGGTCGGCGACGACGTGACCGTGACCGGCACCGTGCAGGAGTTCCGGCCCGGGCGGCGCGACGGGCACCAACCTGACGACGACCGAGCTCGTCCGGCGCCCAGCGTCACGGTGAACTCGAGCAGCAACCCGCTGCCCGCGCCCGTCGTCATCGGGGTGGACCGGACTCCGCCGGCCCAGACCGATCGAGTCCGGCAACCCCGGCAGCGTCGAGAACCCCGGGCACGCCGTTCGACCCCGCGGTCAACGCGATCGACTTCGACGAGTCGCTCGAGGGCATGCGGGTGGCGATGAACAACGCCAAGGTCGTCGGGCCGACGGACACCGGCTTCGGCGAGACGCCGATCATCCCGGGCAACGCCAAGAACGTCGTCAAGACGCCGCGCGGCGGCGTGCTGTACTCCGGCTACGACCACCCCAACGCGGCCCGGCTCATCGCCGCCGACGCCCTGCTCCCGGACGGCACGGGTCCGGTCGCCGATGTGGGCGACACGTTCACCGGCACGACGGTCGGCGTCCTGGACTACAACTTCGGCAACTTCTTCCTGATGCTCACCGCGGCCACCGACGGTGGCGTCCGGCGGCATCCAGCGCGAGGTCACCAAGACCGCGACCGCGGCCCAGCTGGCCGTGGCGACGTTCAACGTCGAGAACCTCGCGCCGAGCGACCCGCAGACCAAGTTCGACCGGCTGGCCGGCCAGATCGTCCACAACCTGGCCGCGCCGGACCTCGTCGCCCTGGAGGAGATCCAGGACAACAGCGGCGCCACCGACGACGGCGTCGTCGCCTCCGACGTGACCGTGGCCAAGCTGGTCGCGGCCATCACGGCCGCGGGCGGCCCGGCGTACTCCTCGCGCAGCATCGACCCCAACAACGACACGGACGGCGGCCAGCCCGGCGGCAACATCCGCCAGGTCTTCCTGTTCCGCACCGACCGCGGGCTGGGCTTCGTCGACCGGCCGGGCGGCGACGCCAACACGGCGGTCACCGTGCAGCGCAACGGCAACCAGCCGTTCCTGTCGGTCAGCCCGGGCCGGATCGACCCGGCCAGCGCCGCCTGGACGGCCAGCCGCAAGCCGCTGGTCGGCGAGTTCACCTGGAAGGGCAAGACGTTCTTCGTGGTCGCCAACCACTTCGCCTCCAAGGGCGGCGACGACCCGCTGTTCGGCCGGTTCCAGCAGCCGGTGCGCTCCAGCGAGGTGCAGCGCCACCAGCAGGCGGCAGGAGGTGCGGACCTTCGTCGACCAGCTGCTCGCGGTCAACAAGAACGCCGACGTCGTCGTGCTGGGTGACCTCAACGACTTCGAGTTCTCCCAGACGGCGGACATCCTGGTCGGCTCGGGCCCGACGGCGCTGACCGACCTGCCGCGGACCCTGCCGGTGAAGCAGCGCTACAGCTACGTCTTCGACGGCAACAGCCAGGTGCTCGACCAGATCCTGGTCAGCCAGGCGTGGAACGGCCGTGCAGTACGACATCGTCCACACCAACTCCGAGTTCCACGACCAGGACAGCGACCACGACCCGCAGGTCGTGCGGCTGCGGATCGGCTAGCGCCGTCACCGGCGTCAGCGCCGTAACCGAACGGCAAGGGGCGGGCGCTGGTCCGGCGGGAACGGACCGGCCCCGCCCCGGTTGACCCATCGCGTCAACCGAGCAGTCCTGACGTGACCAGACGGGAAGACTCAGACACACTCATGTGGAGCCTTCGAAGGAGAACCATGCAGCCCACCGACCGTTCGTACGCCGTGCACAAGACCGACGAGGAGTGGCGCGAGTCGCTCAGCCCGGCGGAGTACCGGGTCCTGCGCGAGGCCGGCACCGAGCGCGCCTTCACCGGCGAGTACACCGACACCAAGACCCAGGGCGTCTACTCCTGCCGCGCCTGCGGCACGGAGCTGTTCCGCAGCGACACCAAGTTCGAGTCGCACTGCGGCTGGCCGTCGTTCTACGCGCCGCTGGCCGGCGACACCGTCGAGTACATCGAGGACGTCTCGATGGGGATGAAGCGGGTCGAGGTCCGCTGCGCCAACTGCGGGTCGCACCTCGGCCACGTGTTCGAGGGTGAGGGCTACGACACCCCGACCGACCAGCGGTTCTGCATCAACTCGATCAGCCTCAAGCTCGAGCCCAGGCCTGAGCCGCACGCGTCAGAACCAGGGTGACGATCGGTCCCCTGGTTCTGACAGTCGCTAGGGGAGGTCGGCGACCAGCTCGGCCAGCGGCACCCGGCGGCCGCTGTAGAACGGCAGCTCCTCGCGCACGTGCAGGCGGGCGTCGGTGGCCCGCAGGTCGCGCATCAGGTCGACGATCCGGTGCATCTCGTCGGCCTCGAAGGCCAGGATCCACTCGTAGTCGCCGAGGGCGAACGCCGGCACCGTGTTGGCCCGCACGTCGGCGTACGTCGCGGGCCGCCATGCCGTGCTCGACGAGCATCCGGCGGCGGTCCTCATCCGGCAGCAGGTACCACTCGTAGGACCGCACGAACGGATAGACGCAGACGCAGGCCCGCGGCTCCTCGCCCGCCATGAACGCCGGCACGTGGCCCTTGTTGAACTCGGCCGGGCGATGCACCGCGACCACCGACCAGACCGGCTGCAGCGAACGGCCCAGCGCCGTACGCCGCAGGGTCCGGTAGGCCTGCTGCACCGTCTCCAGGTCGGGCGCGTGCCACCAGACCATGAAGTCGGCGTCGGCCCGCAGGCCGCCGACGTCGTACCAGCCCCGGATCGTCAACCCCTTGGCCGGACAACGGGTCCAGCTCCGCCTGCGACCTGCTCGGCCAGCGCCGCCCGGTCGTCCGGCAGCTCGCCCTTGACCGCGAAGACCGACCACATCGTGTAGCGGATCGTGTCGTTGATCTCCCGGGCCGCTGGGCCCCTTCGCCGGGGCGCTGCCGGCTTCGCTGCTCGGCTCACTGGCCCATTGTCCGTCCTGCGCCCGGTGCGGCGCCGGCAGGTCGGCCAGCAGCTCGGTGCTGCCGCCCGACCGGGCGGCGGCGATGCAGGCCGGCACGCCCGAGGCCGTCCAGGTAGGCGCCGCACACCGCCAGCCCGGGCACCGCCGCCACCTCGCGCCCGGACGGACTCGACGAGCGACACGTGGCCCACGGCGTACTGCGGCAGGCCGCCGCCCCACCGCACGACGGCGCTGGCGGTCGGCGCCGGCGAGGTCCGCGCCCAGGGCGTCGGACCGAGCTCGGCCAGGGCGGCCGCCGTCAGCTCCGCGTCGGTGCGCTGCAGGTCGGCCTCCTCCCCCTGCCGACCGATCGACAGGCGTACGACGAGGTCGTCGCCGGCCTGCGTCGCCGAGCCAGCCCCACTTGGCGCTGGAGTAGGTCACGGCCTTGACCAGGCGGCCCTCGACCGGCGGCACCAGGAAGCCAGAGCCGGCCGTTCGCCACCAGCGCGGCGGCGCCCGGCAGCACCGCCGTGACGAGCGCCATGCTCGCGGCCTCGACCCGGGCCAGACGCGCCGCCGCTGCCGGGGTCGCGGTCGCCAGCAGCCGGCCGGCCGGGCGAGCCGGCACGGCCAGCGACGACGCCGTCGGCCGATCAGCAGCTCGGGGTCGGCCCGCGAGCCGATGACGAGCTCCCAGCGGCCCGACCTCGACCGCGCCGGCGCAGCTCGCGCACGGTGACCCCGGTGCGCACCTCACCGCCCGAGCCGCTCGACCGCGGCCCGGACGGCGAGCGGCAGCCGGCCGACGCCGCCGCGGATGCCGGCGAAGACCGGCGCCGGAGGCACGGCGGCGGGTCGTGGTCTGCGACGCGCTGCGCCCGGGCGGCCTCGACCAGGCTCGACCCGGCGCTGCGCCGCGGCCCAGACCGCCGGGACCGTCGCCTGCAGCGACAGCCGGCTGGCGTGCCCGGCGTAGACCCCGCCGAGCAGCGGCTCGACCAGGCGGTCGACGACGGCCGGACCGACGCGGGACGCGACGTACGACGCGACGTCGACGTCCTGCCTCGACCGGCGCGGCCGGCCGGCCGCGGCTCGGCGTCGATCCGGGCCGCCTCGTCCGCGCGTCAACAGTCCCGCCGCGTCGCGGCTCCAGGCCGGGATGCCCATCAGCGTGCCCCGCGGGCAGCGGCGCGACCGTGCCGCGCGACCAGACGCCGGCCGACGTCGTCGCGGGAGTGACCAGGTCGTCGGCCAGGCCCGACTCGCTCGGCCAGGTCGACCGCCTCGGGCCGCCGGGCCAGCAGCGCCTCGGCTCCGGCGTCCAGCGGTCAGGCCGCCGAGCTCGAGCAGGGCCAGCTTGCCGCCGACCTGGGCGCGCCCTCGAGCACGACGACCCGCAGCGCCGGGCCGGGCGCGGAGCAGCTCGTAGGCGGCGGTCAGGCCCGGAGATGCCGGCGCCGACCACGACGAGTGTCGGCGGTGCGCGACCTGGGGCGATGGGTCCGGCACGACCCCAGGTTCGCAGACCGTGACCGGGCCGAGATCTCGGGGAGGGAACCGCGACCGGCCTCCGGCTACGTCCCAGCGCCGAGACACACCAGCCAGTCGGAGGGCGGCCGGACATGAACCAGCAGCAGGCAGTGGCAAGTCCAGCGGACAAGTCGCAGTCGCGGTCGCCGTACGTCGGCCGGACTGGCGCGGCAGCGTCGTCGCGCTGTCCGTGATCGTCGGGCTGGTGAGCGGCTGCGGCGGGCAGCTCGGTGGCGGCTCGAGCTCGCTCGGGCGGGGTCGCGAGCAGCGTGGCCAAGGCCCGTCGCCGGCGGTGCCTTCAACCGGCCCGAACGCGGCGGCGCCGACGAGGCGGCCGACAGCGGCGCGTCCAGCGGCAAGGCGCTCGACGTCGCCGGCTCGGCGGGGATCCGTCGCGCTGCTGCAGAACCGGCGCCTCGTCCTCAACTCCGACGTCGACGTCACCGTGCCCGACGTCTTCAAGGCAGCGGCCCGGGTGCGGACCCTGGCCAGCGCGGCCGGCGGCTACGTCGGCGACGAGAAGACCGCCGGCACCGGCACGCGACCGCCCAGTCGGCCCTGACCCTGCGGGTGCCGCAGGCCCAGCTCGGCCAGCTCACCGACCAGGTGGCCGCTCTCGGCAAGGTGACCTCGCGCGGCCAGACCAGCCAGGACGTGACCCAGCAGAGCATCGACGTCGCCAGCCGGCTGGCGACCCAGAAGGCCAGCGTGGCCCGGATCCGGGCGCTGCTCGCCCAGGCGACCAGGATCTCCGACATCGTCGCCATCGAGGGCGAGCTGTCGCAGCGGGAGAGCGACCTGGAGTCGCTCGAGGCCCAGCTCAAGGGGCTCAACGACTCGGTCGACCTGGCCACGCTGTCGGTCGTGCCTGTCGGCCCAGAGCGCGCCCGGCGCCGGTCAAGGCCGGCACCGGCTTCGGCGCCGGGCTGCACGACGGCTGGGACGCGTTCGTCGGCGCCCTGGTCGTCGCGCTGACGGTGCTCGGGCGCGCTGCTGCCGTTCGCGGTGACGCTGGCGCGTCGCTCGGGATCCCGGCCCTGGTCCTGTGGCGGCGCCGGCGCACCGTCGTCCCGCCCGCCGCGACCCCCGTCCCCGAGGCGTGAGCCTCGCGTCAGCACCACGCAGGTCTCGGGGCCTGCGCGGTGCTGACCCGAGATCAGGTCGTGGCGCGTCTGCTCGTGGACCAGGTCGACGATCCGGGCCAGCACGTCGGGGTCGGCGTCGGCCGGCACCCCGTGGCCGAGGTTGAACACGTGGCCGGGCAGGCCGCGGGCGTCGGCCAGGACGCCGAGCACCCGGTCGCCGGACGGCGTCCCACGGCGCGAACAGCATCGCCGGGTCGAGGTTGCCCTGCACGGCGCGGCTCGGCCCGACCCGGCGTGACCCCTCGGCCAGCGGCACCCGGAAGTCGATGCCGACGACCTCGGCGCCCGCCTCACCCATCGCGCCCAGCAGCTCACCGGTGCCCGACCCCGAAGTGGATCCGCGGCACGCCCGCGGCTCGGCCACGGCCGCGAGCGCCGCCGCCGAGTGCGGCTGCACCAGCTCGAGGTAGTCGGCCAGCGGCAGCGACCCGACCCAGGAGTCGAACAGCTGCACCGCCTGCGCCCCGGCCTCGACCTGCACGCGCAGGAACGTGCCCGCGATCTGCGGCCAGCCGGCCGAGCAGCGCGTGCCAGAGGTCCGGGTCGCCGTACATCAGCGCCTTGGTCTTCTCCTGGCCCTTCGACGGGCCGCCCTCGACCAGGTACGACGCGAGGGTGAACGGCGCGCCGGCGAAGCCGATCAGCGGCGTCGGGCCGAGCTCGGCGAGCAGCAGCCGGACCGCCTCGGCGACGAACGGCACCTGGTCGGGCGTCAGCTCGGGCAGCCGGTCGAGGTCGGCCGCCGTCCGGAACGGCTCGCGCCACGACCGGGCCCGACGCCCGGCACGATGTCCAGGTCGACGCCGATCGCCTTGAGCGGCACGACGATGTCGCTGAACAGGATCGCCGCGTCGACGCCGTAGCGGCGGACCGGCTGCAGGGTGATCTCGGCGACCAGGTCCGGCCGGGCGCAGGCGTCGAGCATCGCGATGCCCTGGCGGACCTCGCGGTACTCCGGCAGCGAGCGCCCGGCCTGCCGCATGAACCAGACCGGCGTGTGCGGCACCGGCTCGCGCCGGCAGGCCCGCAGAGCACGGGCGCTGTCGGGCACGCGGGCGGCTGCGTGACAGGACGGGCTGGGTCAGGCACGGCTCGGGCACGCCCGGATGGTGTCACGACGCGCCGCCCGGCCGAGATCAGCGCCACCCCGCCGAGGGCGAGGACCGACGCCGCGCCCACTGCACCGGCCGCAGCCGCTCGTGCAGCACGTACCGGGCCAGCAGCGTCGTGACGACCGGATAGAACGACGTCAGCGCCGACGCGATGCTGAGCAGCCCCCGGGTGGCCGGCGACGGCGAACAGCAGGTTGGCCACGACGTCGCCGACCCCGACCGACGGCCAGCGGCCCGAGGTCGCGCGGCCGTGAGGCCACCGGCGCTGCGCAGGACGAGCGCCGCGACCACGAAGATGCCGACGGTCGACGCCCGCATCCCGACCAGGGTCATCACGCTGGTTGTGCTCGGCGCCCCGGCCGATGAAGTAGAGCGCGAAGCCGAACGCGCAGCCCGGCCACGCAGGCCAGCAGCACCGGGCGGCGCGCCGGTGCCCGCCGGACAGCTCCGGCCCGCTCGCCGCGGCCACCCCGGCAGGGCCAGGACGATGCCGACGCAGCTGGAACCAGGTCGGCTGCTCGCCGCCCGCGATGCCGAGGGCCACCGGCACGACCGCGCCCATCGAGGCGATCGGCGCGACCACGCCCATCGTCCCGGAGGACAGCCCGGCGTAGTACGCAGACCAGCCCCACGCCACCGGACAGCCCGGCGCGCCACCGCCCACGGGCAGATAGCCGAGCGACGCGCCCCAGTCCCGCGTCACGAGTGGCGACGACGCGCGATGGTCAGCAGACCGCAGGCCTGCGAGCCCGGCGACCACGGCGTACGCGACTGCGGGTCCGGGTCAGCAGGCCGCCCAGGAAGTCCGAGCTGCCCCACATGACGCTCGACGCGAGCGCGAGGAGGACGGCCATTTCGGCAACCCTAGGCCAACGCACGCGCCCGCGACCCGGCGCGGCGGCGGCGCGGCGACGTCGCGCCGCGCGGCCTACCCTGCCGAGGTGGCACAGCGACAGGCACCAGGCGACGCGCCGGAGGAGTTCCTCCGGGCGCTGGACCAGGTGCACGCCGCCCGGGTCCGCCCCGAGATCGTCCTGACCGAGGTCGCCCCGCCGGCGCGGATCGCGCCGTACGCCGTGGCCCTGACCGCCGACGTCATGGCCGGCCCGGGCGCCGACGACGAGGAGCTCGCCAGCGGCCGGTTCGTGCTGCTGCACGACCCGACCGTGCCCGAGCCCTGGCAGGGCACCTTCCGGGCCGTGACGTTCGCCCGGGCCGAGCTGGAGCCCGAGATGGGCGCCGACCCGATGCTCGGCGCCGTCGGCTGGACCTGGCTGATCGACGCGCTGGCCGCGCACGGCGCCGAGCACACCGCCGCCGGCGGCACGGTGACCCGCGTCGTGTCGGAGAGCTTCGCCGCGCTGGCCGACCGGCCGGCCAGCGTCGAGATGGAGGTCCGCGCCTCCTGGACCCCGCTCGGACCGGACATGACCGGCCATCTCGAGGCCTGGGCCGACCTGCTCTGCACGGTCGCGGGGCTCCCGCCGCTGCCCGAGGGCGTCACCGCCCTGCCGCACCGCCGCCGCTGAGTCGCGGGCTGAGTCGTCGGCTGGTTGCCCAGCCGGTTGTCCACAGCGCAAACCAGTCAAGTGCACCCCCCCGACCTGCCGATGTTGAGCGCAGGTGAGCCATCGCTGTGATGGCCGGTCGACCGGGCGTCGACCAGGCACGGGAGGCACTTGTGGCGGTTGTGGTGGAACGCGCGGGGGCGTCCAGCCTGCCCAGGCCGGGCCGTTTCTCCGCCTTGGTGGTCGCTGGGCACTCCAGCGCCCGCGAGTCCGTCGCCCGCACCCTGCGGGGCCTCGGCGCCCGTGAGGTCGTCGTCGCCGCCGGTGCGCTCGAAGGCCGCCTGCGCGCCCGGGCCATGGGCCCGCGCGAGCTCTGTGTCGCCGAGGTCGGCCTGCCCGACGGCTCCGGCATCGGCCTGCTGCACGACCTGAAGACCCAGGGCTGGGCCCGCACCGTCGTCATCTCCGCGGCCGCCGACCCCTACACCGTGCGCGCCGCCCTGGCCGCCGGCGTCCGCGCCCTCGTCGTCGCCGGCCGCGCCCCGACCGCCCCGACCACCCGGCCGAGCGGCTCCGAGGGCCTGTCGGCCCGCGAGATCGAGGTCCTCCAGCTGGTCGCCGACGGCCAGTCCAACAAGGAGATCGGTACGGCGCTGGGCCTGTCCGCGCTGACCGTCAAGAGCCACCTGGCCCGGATCGCCCGCAAGCTCGGCACCGGTGACCGGGCCGAGCTGGTCATGATCTCGCTGCGCAGCGGCCTGATCAGCTGAGCGCCTTCGAGCCCGACCGCGACGCGGTCCTCCGGCACGACGGGGCCCTGACGTCGTACGGTGTGGTTCGTGAGCAATGGCGCGGACATCGCAGCAGCAGACCGCGCCCCCCGACCTTCCGACGCTGACGTCGAACGCCGAGCCTGACCCTGAGCCCGAGGTCGCGGCTCCCGAGCCCACGCGCCTGGACTTCCCCGCCGACGGCGTGCCCGACGTCGTCGCCGACGAGGCGGCCTACCTGCGGGCGATCGACGCCCTCGCCGCGGCACCGGCCCGGTCGCGGTCGACGCCGAGCGGGCCTCCGGCTACCGCTACGGCCAGCGGGCCTACCTGGTCCAGCTCCGCCGCGAGGGCGCCGGCACCTGGCTGATCGACCCGGTCGGCTGCCCCGACCTGCACGAGCTGTCGGACGGCGATCGCCGACGCGGAGTGGGTGCTGCACGCGGCCAGCCAGGACCTGCCCTGCCTGGCCGAGATCGGCATGCGGCCCCGGACCCTGTTCGACACCGAGCTGGGCGCCCGGCTGGCCGGCCTGGCCAAGGTCGGGCTGGCCGCCGTCGTCGAGGAGCTGCTCGGCCTCAGCCTGGCCAAGGAGCACTCGGCCGTCGACTGGTCCACCCGCCCGCTGCCCGAGCCCTGGCTGCGCTACGCCGCGCTCGACGTCGAGGTCCTGGTCGACCTGCGCGACGCCATCGCCGGCCTGCTGGCGGACCAGGGCAAGCTCGACTGGGCCGAGCAGGAGTTCGCGGCGCTGGCCGACTACCACCCGGCGCCGCCGCGCATCGACCCGTGGCGGCGCACCTCGGGCATGCACCGGGTCCGCAGCCGCCGGCAGCTGGCGATGGTCCGCGAGCTCTGGCAGGCCCGCGAGCAGCTGGCCCAGCGCCGCGACATCTCCCCCGGCCGGATCCTGCCCGACGCGGCGATCGTGGCCGCGGCGGCGACCCCGGTGGCCTCGCTGGACCAGCTGCTCGCCCTGCCCGGCTTCCGCGGCCGGCCCGGCCCGGCGCGCGGCCCGCACCTGGTGGCAGAGCGCTCGAGGCGGCCGGCCGGCTGCCCGGACAGCGCGCTGCCGGCCCAGTCCCTGCCGACCGACGCCCCGCCGCCGGCCCGGGCCTGGGCCGACAAGGACCCGGTCGCCGCGGCCCGGCTGGCTGCCGCCCGGGCCGAGCTCGCCGAGCTGTCCGAGCGCTGCACCGTGCCGGTCGAGAACATCGTGTCGCCGGACAGCGTGCGCCGCGTCCTCTGGGCACCCCCCGGGCGAGGACGAGGCCGGCCTCGCGGCCCGGCTGGCCGAGCTCGGCGCCCGGCCCTGGCAGGTCGAGCTGGCGGCACCGGTCCTGGCCCGCAGCATGTCCGCGGACGTGACGCCCGCCACTGACAGCACTGTGGCGCACGCCACTGCGGGCGCCACAGTTGTTACTGACGAGTAGCATTGGCGGCGTACCCATTCCGCCAGCCCACTCGCGGCATAGCCCCTCGGGAGACTTCCGTGCCCCGCACTGTCCACGATGTCGTGTTCGTCGATGGCGTCCGTACGCCGTTCGGCAAGGCCGGCGACAGAGCGGCATGTACGCCGAGACCCGGGCCGACGACCTGGTCATCAAGTGCATCCGCGAGCTGCTCCGCCGCCACCCCGAGCTGCCACCCGAGCGGGTCGACGACGTGGCCATCGCCGCGACGACCCAGATCGGCGACCAGGGCCTGACCATCGGCCGCGTCGCCGGCCTGCTGGCCGGCCTGCCGAAGTCCGTGCCCGGCTTCGCGATCGACCGGATGTGCGCCGGCGCGATGACCGCGGTCACCACGACCGCGTCCGGGCATCGCCTTCGGCGCGTACGACGTGGTCATCGCCGGCGGCGTCGAGCACATGGGCCACCACCCGATGGGCGAGGGCGTCGACCCCAACCCGCGGATCGTCGCCGAGAAGCTGGTCGACCCCTCGGCCCTGGTCATGGGCTCGACGGCCGAGAACCTGCACGACCGCTACCCCGAGCTGACCAAGGAGCGGGCCGACGCGTTCGCCGCGGCCAGCCAGGCCAAGCTGGCCCAGGCCTACGCCGACGGCAAGATCCAGCCCGACCTGGTGCCGGTCGCGACCCGCAGCGAGGCGGCCGGCTGGGGGCTGGCCGACACCGACGAGCCGCCGCGCCCGGGCACGACGGTCGACGACCTGGCCGCGCTCAAGACGCCGTTCCGCCCGCACGGCCGGGTCACCGCCGGCAACAGCGCCGGCCTCAACGACGGCGCCACCGCCTGCCTGCTGGCCTCGGCCGAGGCCGCCGCCGAGCTCGGCCTGCCGGCCCGGATGCGGCTGGTCGGCTACGCCTTCGCCGGGCGTCGAGCCGGAGGTCATGGGCGAGGGCCCGGTCCCGGCCACCGAGCGGGCCCTGTCCCGGGCCGGGCTGACCATCGACGACATCGGGCTGTTCGAGATCAACGAGGCGTTCGCGGTGCAGGTGCTGGCCTTCCTCGACCACTTCGGCATCGCCGACGACGACCCGCGGGTCAACGCCTACGGCGGCGCGATCGCGGTCGGCCACCCGCTGGCCTCCTCCGGCGTCCGGCTGATGACCCAGCTGGCCCGGCAGTTCGAGGAGCACCCGGAGGTCCGCTACGGCCTCACCGCGATGTGCATCGGGATCGGCATGGGCGGCGCGGTGATCTGGGAGAACCCGCACCACGCCGACTACGGCACGGAGCGCGGACCGACCAGCGAGGTGGCCGCATGAGCAACGCGACGCCGAGCCCGATCGGCCTGGACGACCTGGCCGCGGCGGCCACCGACGAGCGGGTCACGGCCTTCCACGTGCGCGACGTCACGCCTGCCCGCTACGGGGCCGGCCGCCTGGCGCTGGTCACGATGGACAACGGCTTCGACCACACCAAGCCGACGACGTTCGGCCCGGGCGGGCTGCGCAACCTGCGGGACGCGCTCGACGGCATCGAGCAGCGGGTCGCCGCAGGCGAGCTGGCGGCCGTCGCGGTCACCGGCAAGCCGTTCATCTTCGCGGTCGGCGCCGACCTCAAGGACGTCGGCTCGCTGCAGCAGCCGCGACCAGGCCCTGGCCGTGGCCCGGGCCGGGCACGACCAGCTGCGCCGGTTCGGCGAGCTCGGCGTGCCGTCGTTCGCGTTCGTCAACGGCGCGGCGATGGGCGGCGGCGTCGAGCTGGCCCTGCACTGCACCTACCGCACGATCTCCAGTGGCGCCGCGGCCGTCGCGCTGCCGGAGTGCTTCCTCGGCCTCGTGCCCGGCTGGGGCGGCACCTACCTGCTGCCCAACCTGGTCGGCGTCCCCAAGGCGCTCGAGGTCATCATCACCAACCCGCTCAACCAGAACCGGATGCTCAAGGGCCCCAAGGCGTTCGAGCTCGGCCTGGCCGACGCGATGTTCGAGCCGGCCGACTTCATCGAGGAGTCGCTGGGCTGGGCCGCGCGGGTCCTGACCGGTGCCGTCGAGGTCAGCCCGCCCCGACGTCGACCGCGACGCCGGCGGCCTGGGACGGCGCCGTCGCGGCGGCCCGCGCCCAGGTCGGACGCCCGGCTGCACGGCGCGGCGCCCGCGCCGTACCGCGCTCTGGACCTGATCGCCGGCGCCGCGTACGGCGACCCGCGACGAGGCGTTCGCCGCCGAGGACGAGGCGCTGGCCGACCTGATCTGCAGCGAGGAGTTCCGCAGCGGGCGTCTACGCGTTCGACCTCGTGCAGCGGCGGGCCAAGCGGCCGGCCGGGGTGCCCGGACGCCGCGCTCGCCCGGCCGGTCACCATGGTCGGGCGTCGTCGGTGCCGGGCTGATGGCCTCGCAGCTGGCGCTGCTCTTCGTCCAGCGGCTCGAGGTGCCGGTCGTCATGACCGACCTCGACCAGGACCGGGTCGACGCCGGTGTCGCCCGGGTGCACGGCGAGATCGACGGGCTGCTGGGCAAGGGCCGGATCAACCCGGACCGGGCCAACCGGCTCAAGGCCCTCGTGACCGGCTCGACCTCGATCGAGGCGTTCGCCCAGGCCGACTTCGTGATCGAGGCGGTCTTCGAGGAGCTCTCGGTCAAGCAGCAGGTCTTCGCCGAGGTCGAGAAGGTCGTCTCGGCCGAGTGCGTGCTGGCGACGAACACGTCCTCGCCTGTCCGTGTCCGGCGATGGCGTCCGGGCTGGAGCACCCGGAGCGGGTCGTCGGCTTCCACTTCTTCAACCCGGTGGCGGTCCTGCCGCTGGTCGAGGTCGTCCGCGCCGAGGCGACCGACGACGCCTCTCTCGCAACGGCTTTCGCGGTCGGCAAGACGCTGCGCAAGTCCTGCGTCCTGGTCAAGGACGCACCGGCGTTCGTCGTCAACCGGCTGCTGACCCGCTTCCTCGGCGAGGTCATGGCGTCGGTCGACGAGGGCACCTCGCACGAGGTCGGCCGAGGCGGCCGTCGCTCCGCTCGGCCTGCCGCTCAGCCCGTTCGTGCTGCTCCAGCTGGTCGGGCCGGCCGTGGCCCTGCACGTCGCCGAGACCATGCACGCGGCCTATCCCGGACCGGTTCGCGCGTCTCGGCCAACCTGGGCCGGATCGTCGACGGCCGGCAAGCCGGGGGTCTACTCCTGGGACGACAAGGGCCGGCCGTTCATCGACGACGAGACCCGGGCGCTGATCCAGCAGGGCGACTCGCCGCAGACGCGCCGACGAGCTGCGCGAGCGGGCCCTGTCGGCCCTGGCCGAGGAGATCCGGCTGATGCTCGACGAGGGCGTCGTGGCCGAGGTGCAGGACATCGACCTGTGCCTGCTGCTGGGCGCCGGCTGGCCGTTCCACCTCGGCGGCATCACGCCCTACCTGGACCGCACCGGCACGTCCGAGCGGGTCACCGGGCAGCGCTTCCTGCCCCGCGGGCGTCGCCGTCGCATGCCCTGAGCCGAGCGCTCGGCGCTCAGCTGCCGGATCCGGAACTGGCGCAGCCAGGCGGTCGCGCCGCTCTCCAGCCCGGACTGGGTCAGGCCGAAGGTCTGCCGCAGCGCCGACTTGAGGACGGGCTTCTCCTTCGACGCCGACGTCGCCTGGCCCATCCGGGCGGCGAAGGTCTTGAGCTTGGCCTCGCCGAACCGGTGCTGGATGTAGGCGCAGACCAGGAAGCCGGACGTGTAGTGCGCCGAGATCGTCGCCGGCTGCCGAGGTAGAACGTGTTCGACGACGGCAGCCGCAGCCGGTAGGAGTGGGCGTTGACCGCCTGGGCCGTCGCGGCCGTCGACGCCGCGGGCGATAGAACGTCCGCGACGGGTCGCTCTGGCGCCAGCCGACGTACTCGGCCAGTCCCTCGACCAGCCAGCTCGGCGTGCCGCTCGGCCGTGATCGGCTCGGCGGCGACGTGCGAGACCTCGTGCCGCAAGGTCACCGCGAAGAACGACGACTTCGGCCGGAAGTACTTGGGGTTGATGATGATTCGCGACCCGGTGACGTGCGCCGGAGGCGCGGCCGTAGTCCTGACCGAAGGTGACGTTGTCGTAGACCGGGACGGCCACCGCGACGACGCCGTCCGCCGTCTGCTTGCTGCCCCGGAAGAGCGAGGTGAACTCGCGCTGGGCCCGCGGCACGTAGACCACGACCTGGCCCTTCCAGCGGCTCTTGCCGTCGCCGGTCGGCCAGAACTTGATGTCGGCCGCCACCGCGCTGTCGACGGCCGCGGCGACCTTGCGCAGCGTCGCGTCGTCGCGGGCCTGGCCGATCACCAGCGACCGGCTGCCCTCGCGCGACGCCGACCTGGCCGTCGTCCCACGGCTCGGCGTGGCCGGCCGCCGGCAGGTCGTCGTCGACGTCGCGGTCGGACGCCAGCCACCACCGGTGGTCGCGCTGGACGAACGTGACGGCCATCGCCTCGGCGACCGGCCCCGTGTCGTAGCCGCGCAGCTGGTGCGTCGCGATGACCCCGGCGATGTACGTCGTCGCGGCTGTGCCGGGTGCCGTGGCCGCCCGGGTCGAACGCCGAGCCGTTGGGCCGATAGCTGAACTGGGCGAAGTCGAGCTTGGTCAGCCCGTCGAAGATCGCGCTCTGCTGGGCCCGCAGGGCCGGCAGCGTCGGGTCGAGGTCGGCCAGGAACGCGGCCTGGTCGTGGGCACTGCACCGCCGCGCCGCGGCGGGTGAGGATGTCGCGGACCGCCTGGTCGATCGTTGGTGGCCGACCCGCCGGCGCCGGGAGTGCTGCCAGCCGGGTGCCGGCCGACTGGCACCGGCCGGGTCGGCACCTGCCAGATCGCCCAGGTGCTGAGCCCGCTGAGCGTCAGGCCGGCCACCGTCAGCACCGCGACCAGGGGCGCGACCCAGCGCGGCCGGCGTCCGGCGCACCGGAACGGGTCACCTGTGGTGCGGGCTCGGCGACGAACGGATCCCCCGGTGCAGACGACACACGCGGACGTTACCCAGGATCCCTGACGGCTTCGCTGTATGTCGTCACAATCCGCGCCAAGTTGTTACGCAGCGGTGCGCGTTGGGCCGGACGCATGACTTCGGCGGGTGATGACCGCGCCCGAACCGCGGCCCCGGCCGCACCGGCGCAGTACGGTCGGCCTATGGAGGAGCCGGCGCGCGATGTCGGGCTGCGCCGCGGCGTGCTCGCGGTCAGCGTCCTCGACGACATCTCGCTGGTGCCGGCGACGGACGGGATCCTCCTGGCGACCGGCCCGAGACCCGGCGACCGCCGAGTGCACGGTGCCGGTCAGCTGGGCCGAGCTCGCCACCGCGGTCGGGCCCGGTCGACCCCGAGTCCGCCCCCGGGCGGCTCCGGCTGCGCGACTGGCTGCGGATCCGCGCCCTGTTCGCCGAGCTGGGCGCCGCGGCCGCCTGGCGGGCCGAGCAGGCGGCCGTGCCCCTGGGCCTGCCGGTCGACCATCCGCTGCACCCGGGCGCCGCCTGGGTCGCGCGAACACGTCCTCGGCGGCGTGCTGGACCTCGGCGTCGGCATCCGCGGGCTGATCGGCGACGACCCGGACCACGTCAGCGTGCTCTGCGCCCGGAGCTGGCCCGAGCCGTCGGCCTGCGCACCGACAGCTGGTGGCCGGCCCTGCGCGTCCGGCTCGAGGACATGGGCCAGCTCACCGTCACCCGGCTCGAGCGCGACGGCTCGGGCGTGATCGGCCCGATGGGCGGCTGCGACGTCGTGACCCTGATGGGCGCGCGCAGCCTGCGCCGCCACCTGGCCACCGCCGACGGCACCGGCATGCGCGCGGTCGCGGTGCCGATGCGCGCGCGGGGCTGGTTCGACCTGGCCCGGATCGACCCGGCCTTCGTCGTCGCCGCGGCGGCCGCGACCGACGACGTCGACCGCGGCTTCTGGCGGCCCCTGCTGGTCACCTGTGACGAGGTCGGCATCGCTGCACCCGGCGGCGACCTGACGACGATCGTCCTGCGCGACCCGGCGACCGCCGACGCGGCCTGGCCGGCGCACTGACCGAGACCGGATCGGGCGGGCTAGCTGCGGTCCTGGGCCCGGGGGGTGTCCTCGAGGGCCGGCTCGCGCCGGGCGAAGGCCTCGACGACCTGCCGGGCCAGGGCCTGGGCGGTCAGGCCGATGTCGGCGAGCAGCTCGCCGCGCGAGGCGTGGTCGAGGAACTCCCGCGGGATGCCGAGCTCGAGCACCGGCGTGTCGAGCCCCGCGTCGCGCAGCAGCTGGCCGACCGCCGCGCCGACCCCCGCCGTGCGCACGTTGTCCTCGACCACGGCGACGAGGCGACGGCCGCGGGCCAGCTCGACCAGGCCCGCGGGCGCCGGGATGACCCAGCGCGGGTCGACGACCGTCGCCGAGATGCCTTGGTCCGCAAGGCGTTTCGCGGCCTCGACGCAGCTGTGGGCCATCGCGCCGACGGCGACGACCAGCACCTCCCCGCCATCGCGGGTCAGGACGTCGCACCCGGCCCGGCGCGACACGGCCGGGCAGGTCGGCCGGCACCGCGCCCTTCGGGTAGCGCAGGACGGTCGGCGCCGTCGTCGACCGCGACCGCCTCACGCAGCTCCTCGCGCAGTCGCTCGCCGTCGCGCGGCGCGGCCAGCCGCAGGCCGGGCACGACCTGGAGGATCGACATGTCCCACATGCCGTTGTGGCTCGGCCCGTCGTTGCCGGTCACCCCGGCCCGGTCGAGGGCGAAGGTCACGCCGGCCCGGTGCAGGGCGACGTCCATCAGCACCTGGTCGAACGCCCGGTTCAGGAAGGTCGCATAGACCGCGACGACCGGGTGCAGCCCGGCGAACGCCATCCCGGCCGCACTCGTCGTCGCGTGCTGCTCGGCGATGCCGACGTCGAAGACCCGGTCCGGATAGCGCGCCGCGAACCGGTCCAGCCCGGTCGGGATCAGCATCGCGGCGGTGATGCCGACCAGGTCCGGCCGCTCCCCCGCCAGCCGCAGCATCTCGTCGGCGAAGACCGACGTCCAGTCGGCGCCGGCCGGCGCGAGCGGTCGGCCGGTCTCGGCGTCGATGACGCCCGACGGCGTGGAACCGGTCGGCATCGTCGCGCAGGGCCGGCTCGTAGCCCCGGCCCTTCTGGGTGATGACGTGGCACGAGCACCGGGCCGCCGTAGGCCCGGGCCCGGCGCAGCGCGTGCTCGACCGCCTCGATGTCGTGGCCGTCGATCGGGCCGACGTACTTCAGGCCCAGGTCCTCGAACATGCCCTGGGGCGCGACGATGTCCTTGAGGCCCTTCTTGACCCCGTGCAGGGCGTCGTACATCGCGCCGCCGACGACCGGGGTGCGGTGCAGGGTCTGCTTGCCCCAGGCCAGGAACCGCTCGTAGCCCCGCGTCGTCCGCAGGGTGGCCAGGTGCTCGGCCAGCCCGCCGGCCGTCTCGCCGTACGACCGCTCGTTGTCGTTGACCACGATGACGAGCGGCAGGTCCTTGTCGGCGGCGATCGTGTTGAGCGCCTCCCAGGCCATCCCACCGGTCAGGGCGCCGTCGCCGATCACCGCCACGGTGTAGCGGTCGCGCTCGCCGGAGAGCCGCCGGGCCTTGGCGATCCCGTCGGCCCAGGACAGCGCGGTCGAGGCGTGCGAGTTCTCGACGACGTCGTGCCGGCTCTCGGCCCGGCTGGGATAGCCGGACAGCCCACCGCGGGACCGCAGCGCCGGAGAAGTCCTGCCGCCCGGTGACCAGCTTGTGCACGTAGGACTGGTGCCCGGTGTCGAAGACGACGGTGTCGCGCGGGCGAGTCGAAGACCCGGTGGATCGCCAGGGTCAGCTCGACCACGCCCGAGGTTGGGCCCGATGTGGCCGCCGGTGCGGGCGACCTCGGCGATCAGGAAGCCGCGGATCTCGGCCGCCAGCTCCTCGAGCTGGGCCGGCCGGTCAGCGACCGCAGGTCGCTCGGCGCCTGGATCGTCTCCAGCAGACCCATCGGTCGGCTTCTCCTCGTTTCGTCGGCTGGTCGTCTCGTCGGGCGGCCGCCCGCTCAGGACGGCTCCCGCGAGTCTAGGCCGGGGCCCTCACAGGCGCGGCGCGAAACGGCGCCCGCGGAGCGCTTGCTCCACAAGACCCACACCTCTGTGTGCAGCGGCCAGCCGGGCCTCCTCCTGGGCGAGCGCCTCCAGCAGCGCGTCCAGCGCAGGCGGCGGCATCGCGTCGGCGAGGTCGCGGCGGGCCCCGGCCAGGGCCGAGCGGGCACCGGCCCGCTGGGCCTGCACGTGATGCCCGACGACGACGGCCAGCGCCACCGGATGGCCGGTCAGCACGCGCGTAGCCGCGGTAGTCCGGCGGCGCCAGGTCGAGCAGCCAGGCCACCGCCGAGCGCTGCCAGCCCGGCACGCCGGGCGGCCGGACCTCCCCCGGCCAGCCGGCCGGCGCGACCCCGTCGGCCAACGTCGTCGCGCTGCCGCTAGACGCCGGCGAGCGAACGCAGGACGTAGGGCAGGATCCCGCCGTTGCGGTAGTAGTCGGCCTCGCCCGGGGTGTCGATCCGCACCCGGGCGTCGAACTCCACCGGCTCGCCGCCGTCGCGCATCGCCGAGACGCGCACCGTCCGCGGCGTCTGCCCGTCGGACAGCGCGGTGATGCCGGTGATGTCGAAGGTCTCGGTGCCGTCCAGGCCCAGGCTCGCCGCGGTCTCGCCGTCGGGGTACTGCAGCGGCAGCACGCCCATGCCGATCAGGTTCGACCGGTGGATCCGCTCGTAGCTCTCGGCGATGACGGCCCGCACCCCCAGCAGGGCCGTGCCCTTGGCCGCCCAGTCCCGCGAGGAGCCCGAGCCGTACTCCTTGCCGGCCAGGACGACCAGCGGCGTGCCCTGCTCGGCGTAGGTCTGCGCGGCGTCGTAGATCGTGTCCTGCTCACCCGTGACGAAGTTGAAGGTGAAGCCGCCCTGGACGTCGTCGAGCAGCTGGTTGCGCAGCCGGATGTTGGCGAACGTGCCGCGGATCATGACCTCGTGGTTGCCGCGACGCGAGCCGTAGGAGTTGAAGTCCTTGCGGTCGACGCCGTGGTCGGACAGGTAGCGGCCGGCCGGGCTGTCGGCCTTGATCGACCCGGCCGGGCTGATGTGGTCGGTCGTGACCGAGTCGCCGACCATGACCAGCACGCGCGCGCCGCTGATGTCGGTGACCGCGGCCGGCTCGGCCTGCATCCCGTCGAAGTACGGCGGCTTGCGGACGTAGGTCGAGTCCTGCGTCCCACTCGAAGGTGTCGCCCGACGGCGTCGGCAGCTCGCGCCAGCGGTCGTCTCCGGCGAAGACGTCGGCGTAGTCCTTGGTGAACATCTCCTGCGAAACCGCCTCGGCCACAACGCGATCCACGTCGGCCGGCGCCGGCCAGATGTCCTTGAGGAAGACGTCGTTGCCGTCCGCGTCCTGCCCGAGCGGGTCGGCCTCGAAGTCGTGGTCCATCGTGCCGGCCAGGGCATAGGCAACGACCAGCGGCGGCGACGCGAGGTAGTTCATCTTCACGTCCGGGTTGATCCGCCCCTCGAAGTTGCGGTTGCCGGAGAGCACCGAGACGACGGCGAGGTCCTGCTCGTTGACGACCGCCGACACCTCGTCCGGCAGCGGGCCCGGAGTTGCCGATGCAGGTCGTGCAGCCGTAGCCGACGAGGTTGAAGCCCAGCTTGTCGAGGTAGGGCACCAGGCCGGCCCGCTCGTAGTAGTCCATGACGACCTTGCTGCCCGGCGCCAGCGAGGTCTTGACCCACGGCTTGCGGGTCAGCCCGCGCTCGACGGCGTTCTTGGCCAGCAGCGCGGCCGCGACCATGACCGACGGGTTGGACGTGTTGGTGCACGAGGTGATCGAGGCGATCGCCACCGCGCCGTGGTCGAGCTCGGTCTGCGTGCCGTCGGCCAGCGTCACCGGCACCCGCGGCTCGGGCCGGGCGCCGTCGCCGTCGAGTGGCAGCCGCGCCGGCGAGTCGCCCTTGCGGCTGAGCCGAGTCCGGCGTCGGGCGGGTCGCTGGCCGGGAAGCTGTCACCGAGGGTCTGGTCGCCCTCGTGGTGGTTGACGTAGTCCGCCGACGACCGACCGGAACGAGGCCTTGGCGTCGGTGAGCGCGATCCGGTCCTGCGGCCGCTTCGGGCCGGCGATGCTCGGCACCACGGTCGACAGGTCGAGCTCGATGGTCTGGGAGTAGGCCGCCTCGCGGCTCGGGTCGTGCCAGAGGCCCTGCTCCTTGGCGTAGGCCTCGATCAGCTCGACCTGCTCGGCCGGCCGCCCGGTCAGCGTGAGGTAGTCCAGGGTCACCTGGTCGATCGGGAAGATCGCGCAGGTCGAGCCGAACTCCGGGCTCATGTTGCCGATGGTGGCCCGGTTGGCCAGCGGCACAGCGCCGACGCCCTCGCCGTAGAACTCGACGAACTTGCCGACGACGCCGAGCTTGCGCAGCATCTGGGTGATCGTCAGGACGACGTCGGTTGCCGTTGCGCCAGCAGGGATCTCGCCGCTGAGCTTGAAGCCGACGACCTGCGGGATGAGCATCGACACCGGCTGGCCGAGCATGGCCGCCTCGGCCTCGATGCCGCCGACGCCCCAGCCGAGGACGCCGAGGCCGTTGACCATCGTCGTGTGCGAGTCGGTGCCGACCAGGGTGTCCGGGTAGGCCTGCAGGACGCCGCCGACCTCGCGGGTCATGACGACGCGGGCGAGGTACTCGATGTTGACCTGGTGCACGATGCCGGTGCCCGGGGGCACGACCTTGAAGTCGTCGAAGGCGCCCTGGCCCCACCGCAGGAACTGGTAGCGCTCGCGGTTGCGGCTGTACTCGAACTCGACGTTGCGCTCGAAGGCGTCCGGCCGGCCGAAGACGTCGGCGATGACCGAGTGGTCGATGACCAGCTCGGCCGGAGCCAGCGGGTTGACCCGGACGGCGTCGCCGCCGAGCTCGACGATGGCCTCGCGCATCGTGGCCAGGTCGACGATGCACGGCACGCCGGTGAAGTCCTGCATGATCACCCGGCCCGGGCGTGAACTGGATCTCGGTGTCCGGCTCGGCCTCGGGCTGCCAGCCGGCCAGCGCCCGGATGTGGTCGGCGGTGATGTTGGCGCCGTCCTCGGTGCGGAGCAGGTTCTCCAGCAGGATCTTCAGGCTGTACGGCAGCGCGGCCGAGCCCTCGACGGCGGAGAGCCGGAACACCTCGTGGTCGGCGCCGCCGGCGGTCAAGCGTCCCGCGGCGCCGAAGCGTGTCCTTGCTGCTGCCCGGTTGCGTCGCTCACGCGTGGCTCCCTCGTCGCCGTACGCCGGCTGGTCGCCGTACGAATTTATCTTGATATCGAGATATCTACCATACCGGCTCGTCCGCTGTCATCAACCGGAGACGCTCAGGCCCGGTGCGAGTGCCGGCCGGGCGGCCGAGTCGGAGCGGCTCCGGCGGCGCACCGGCGGCGCCAGCGCGGGCGCCGGTACGACGGCGCGGACGGCGGCGCGGCCGCGCCGTGGGACCGCCCGGCGGCGCAGCTGGGCCCGCTGGCGGCGGCGGGCCCGCACGTCGAGACCGATCATCAGCAGCGACAGCACGCCGGCGACGACGGCGACGACCGGCCAGCTGCCGCCCTGGTGCCGGGTCAGCAGCAGCACCGACCAGCCGCAGGCGGCGAGCACGATCAGGGCGAGCAGGCCCGGAAGGCCAGCCAGAGCCGCCACGGCTGGGCGGCGTCGCGGCGCTGGACCCGGCGCCGGCGCTGCCCACTCGCCTGCCGCGAGTGCGTCCTGCGCTCCTCGGGAGGGACGCCATGCCGGCCTGCCATCGGGCCAGCATGCCCCACGGCGGCCGCAGCCGGGCGCGCGACCTGCGGGACTGGGGACAACGGGTCAGGCCGAGCCGGGTGAGCAGCGCGACGCACTCGACGTGGTGGGTCATCGGGAACGCGTCGAACGCCCGGATCGCGGTGAGCTCGTAGCCGCGCTGCCCGGCGATCTGCACGTCCCGGGCCAGCGCCGCCGGGTCGCACGCGACGTAGCAGATGGCCCGCGGCCCGGCCGCGCAGAGGCTCTCGATGACCGCCCGGCCCGCGCCGACGCGGGGCGGGTCCAGCACCACGATGTCGGCCCGGCCGGACGGCAGCGCCCTCGAGCGCGGTCGGCAGGAGCCGGGCCACCGCGCCCTGGTGCAGCGTGACGTTGGGCAGCTCGTGCAGGTTGCGGCGCGCGTCGGCGACGGCTCGCGGGTCGCCCTCGACCGCGGCGACGGCACCGCCCGGGCCGACCCGGTCGGCGATGGCCGCCGCGAACAGGCCGACGCCGCAGTAGAGGTCGAGCGCGCGCTCGCCGCGCTGCGGGGCCAGCTGCTCGCAGGACGGTCGCGACGAAGGTCGCGCGCCGCGGCCGGGTGCACCTGCCAGAAGCCGGCTCCGGTGACCCGGAACTCGTGCCGCCAGTCCCCCGCCGGTCACGACCTCCCGGATCCAGGTGCGCCCGCGCACCCGGGTCAGCGTCCGGCCGGCTGGCCGGGGCGCCGTCGGCCGGCCCGACGGCCACGGAGGCGTCGACCGCGCGGGATCTTGGTCCGCCGGGTCGCGCCGGCCGTCGGGGTGACGACGACCAGCCGCTGGTCCTCGGTGACGCTGGCGGCCACCTCGACGGCCGCGGCGCCGGGCCAGGTCTGGGCCAGGTGCCCGGCCGGCCGCGGCGGCTGGGTGCGTGATCGGGCAGGCCTCGACGGCGATCAGGTCGTGCGAGCGGTGCCGCCTGGAAGCCGAGCCGCCCCTGGTCGGTCACCGCCGTGCTGCACCCGGGTCCGCCAGCCCAGACCGTCCGGCGCTGCCGGGCAGGGCCTCGACCGTCACGTCGGCGACCCCGCCCGTCGAGCCCGGCCAGCCGGCGCAGCTGCTCGCGGACGACCGTCGTCTTCAGCGCCGCGTTGGGCCTGCGAGCGTCGCGTGCTGCCAGTCGCAGCCGCCGCACCCGCCCGGCCGGGCCGCCGGGCAGGGCGCCGGCACCCGGTCCGGCGAGGCGCGGAGCGACCTCGACCGCGTCGGCCCGCAGGAACCGCGACCCCTCGCCGCCCTCGGTGATCCGGGCCCGGACCCGCTCACCGGGCAGTGCGTGCCGGACGAAGACGACCCGCCCGTCGAGCCGGGCGACGCAGTGCCCGCCGTGGGCGACCGGACCGACCTCGAGGTCGACGAGCGCTGCCGGCCAAGCCGTTCGGCGACACCCTCAGCTCGGGAGCTTGGGCGAGGCGTCGTCGCCGATCGGGCCGCCGGCCCGTCGGACCTGCGGCGGCTGCGTCTCCGGCGCCACCGGGTGGTCGCCCGACCGTCGAGGAGTCGACCGTCGGCGCCCCGCGGTGCGTCGTACCGCTCCGGACGGCAACGGTCTGCGTGCTTCAGGTGCTCGGTGGAGCTCAGCTGCCAGGGCACGCTGGCCACCATCACGCCGGGGGTGAAGAGCAGCCGGCCCTTGAGCCGCAGCGCGCTCTGGTTGTGCAGCAGCTGCTCCCACCAGTGCCCGACGATGTACTCCGGGATGTAGACCATCACGACGTCGCGCGGGTTGCCCCGCCGGATCGACTTGACGTACTCCAGGATCGGCCGGGTGACCTCGCGGATACGGCGAGTCCAGGATCTTCAGCGGCACCTGGATGTCGCGGCGGCTCCACTCGGCCTGCAGCGCCTTGGTCGCGTCGGTCTCGACGTTGACCGTGACCGCCTCGAGGATCGACGGCCGGGTGGCCCGGGCGTAGACGAGGGCCCGCAGCGTCGGCTTGTGGATCTTGGAGACCAGGACGATCGCGTGGACCCGGCTCGGGCAGCATGCTCTCGTCGACGGTCTCGTCCGGCTCGAGCTCGACGCTGCACCCGGCGGTAGTGCTTCTGGATCCCGCGCATCATCACGAACAGCACCGCCATCGCGGCGATGGCGATCCAGGCGCCCTTGGCGAACTTGGTGATCAGCACGACGACCAGCACCGTGCCGGACATCGCCGCGCCCACCGCGTTGATCGTCCGGCTGCGCAGCATCCGGCCGCGCACCCGGCGGTCCCGCTCGGTCTTGAGCAGCCGGTTCCAGTGGATGATCATGCCGATCTGGCTCGTCGTGAACGACACGAACACCCCGACGATGTAGAGCTGGATCAGCCGGGTCGGCTGGGCGTTGAAGGCCACGATCAGGAAGATGGCCGCGCCGGCCAGGATCACGATGCCGTTGCTGAAGGCGAGCCGGTCCCCGCGGGTGTGCAGCTGGCGCGGCAGGAAGCCGTCGCGGGCCAGGATCGAGGCCAGCACCGGGAACCCGTTGAACGCCGTGTTGGCCGCGAGGATCAGGATGATCCCGGTCGCGGCGATGGTGAAGTAGAACGCCGGCGAGAAGTTCGAGAAGACCGCGTGGGCCAGCTGGCCGATGACCGTCTGCTGGTCGTACTCGCCGCCGCCCGGGAGCTTGGCCGCGCCCGGACCCGGCCTGGGTCAGGTGCTGCCCGTTCAGCATCAGCCGGTCCATGTCGGTGTCCGGGTCGACGTAGCGCAGGTGGGCCAGGTTGGCGAGGGTGATGATGCCGATCAGCATCGTCACCGAGAGCGTGCCCATCAGCAGCAGCGTGGTCGCGGCGTTCTTGCTCTTCGGCTTCTTGAACGCCGGGACGCCGTTGCTGATCGCCTCGACACCGGTCAGGGCCGCGCAGCCGGACGAGAACGTGCGCAGGATCAGGAACGCGCCCGAGCGCACTGCCCAGGCCGTGGACGAAGGTCTGGTCGGTGGCGATCGTGAACTTCGCGCTGTCGACGTGCGGCAGGTCGCCGAAGACCGACCGGCTCAGCCCCCAGGCGACCATGCCGATGATCGACGACCATGAAGCAGTAGGTCGGCACGGCGAAGGTGCTGCCGGACTCGCGGATCCCGCGCAGGTTCATCGCCATCAGCAGGATCACCAGCGCCGTCGCGACGACGGACTCGTGGCCGTTGATGAAGGGCAGCGCCGAGGTCGCGTTCTGCACGCCGGACGAGACCGACACGGCGACCGTGAGCACGTAGTCGACGAGCAGGGCGCTGGCCACCGTGAGCCCGGCGAACGACCCGATGTTGGTCGTCGCGACCTCGTAGTCACCGCCGCCGGAGGGGTAGGCGTGCACGTTCTGCCGGTACGACGCGACGATGGTGAGCATCACGACGGCGACCGCGATGCCGACCTTCCAGGAGAACGCGTACGCCGAGAGCCCGGCGACCGACAGGGTGATGAAGATCTCGTCCGGTGCGTAGGCCACGGACGACAGGGCGTCGCTGGCGAACACCGGCAGGGCGATCCGCTTGGGCAACAGCGTGTCGCCGAGCTTGTCGTTGGTGAAGGGCTGCCCGACGAGCAGCCGCTTGAGCACACGTCCGGCGGTCGACACGAAACGCCATGCTAGAGGTCACCGGAGTGCCCGGCAGCGACGCTCTATGTTGTCGCTGTGCACTTCGTGATCATGGGCTGCGGCCGGGTCGGTTCGAGCCTGGCGATCAGCCTGGAGGCCAAGGGCCACGAGGTCGCGGTCATCGACCAGGACGGCTCGGCCTTCCGCCGGCTCGGCACGACCTTCGAGGGCCGCCGGGTCCAGGGCGTCGGCTTCGACCGCGACACCCTGCGCGAGGCCGGCATCGAGCGGGCCTACGCCTTCGCCGCGGTCAGCAGCGGCGACAACTCCAACATCCTGGCCGCCCGGGTGGCCCGGGAGACCTTCGGCGTCGAGAACGTCGTGGCCCGGATCTACGACCCGGGCCGGGCCGAGGTCTACCAGCGCCTCGGCATCCCCACGGTCGCCACGGTCCGCTGGACGTCCGACCAGATGATCCGCCGGCTGCTGCCCAAGGGCGCCACACCCGGACCACCAGGACCCGAGCGGGCGCGTCGTCGTCGCCGAGGTGCAGCTGGCCGACTCGCTGGGTCGGTGAGCGGATCAGCCGGATCGAGACCGACAGCGCCAGCCGCGGGTCGCCTACGTGACCCGGCTCGGCGAGGGCTGCTGCCCGGGCCCGGACACCGTCTACCAGGACGGCGACATCGTGCACGTGCTGAGCTACGGGGACGACCTCGAGCGGGTCAGCGACGTGCTCAGGCCCCGCCGCCCGCACTGCAGGACTCGCCAGCGAGACCGTCGATGACTCGAAGGACATCCGCCGAACCATGAGAGTCGCCCCATGACCGTCCCGACCGGCGTCGTCCGCCGCACCGACCCGATGCGCGTCGTCATCACCGGCGCGGGCAGCGTCGGTCGCTCGATCGCCCGCGAGCTGATCCAGAACGGCCACAACGTCCTGCTCGTCGACCGGGCCGCCGAGGTCGTGCAGCGGTCGAGGTCGACGGCGCCCAGTGGCTGATGGCCGACGCCTGCGAGATCGCCGCCCTGCACGAGGCCGGCCTCGAGCATGCCGACGTCGTGGTCGCCGCGACCGGCGACGACAAGGCCAACCTGGTCGTCTCGCTGCTGGCCAAGACCGAGTTCGGCGTGCCGCGCACGGTCGCCCGGGTCAACAACCCGAAGAACGAGTGGATGTTCGACGAGGCCTGGGGCGTCGACGTCGCGGTCTCCACGCCCCGGCTGATGACCGCCCTGATCGAGGAGGCCGTCTCGGTCGGCGACCTGGTCCGGATCTTCCAGTTCCAGCAGGGCCACGCGACCATGGTCGGGATGACGCTGCCCGATGCCTCGCCGTACGTCGGGACGCGGGTCGGCGACGTCGTCTGGCCGGCGGACACGGTGCTGGTCAGCATCATCCGCGGCGACCGGCCGATCGCGCCCAGCCCGGACGACGCGCTCGAGGCCCACGACGAGCTGCTGATCCTGACCGTGCCCGAGTCCGAGGACTCGCTCGAGGAGCTGCTCGCGCCGCACGAGCACGGCGCCAGCGACGCGGCCGACTCCGGCGGCCTGACCGGTCGGCTGGGCCGGCTCGGGCTGCTCGAGCGGGGTGTGGCCGCGGACCAGGAGCAGCGCCCATCAGGGTGACCCCGAGCAGGTAGAGCGGCCAGGACAGCACGATCTTGGCCACGCTGAGGGCGGCCACCTCGCCGGCCCAGTAGAGCGGCAGCATGATCGCCAGCCGCACGACGTAGAGCCCGACCAGGACCAGCGTCAGCCGCTGGCAGACCCGGACGATGCCGCGGTCCCGGTGCCAGGCGAGCGGGTCCTCCGGGTCCTCGGCCACGCCGACCACGAAGCCGAGCAGCGGCCAGCGGACGAGCACCGAGAGCAGGGTCAGGCTGCCCAGCGCCGCGCTGTAGAGGATCCCGGGCAGGTAGGCGTCCTCGGCCCGCCCGCTGCGATGGACGAAGTAGGCCGCGAGCGCGAGCGCGAAGACAGCGCTGAGGACGAACTTGCGGCGTCTGACCCTGCAGCACGCGCAGGGCGAGCAGCAGGGCGACGACGCCGACACTGACGCCGAGCGCGAGCCGGAAGTCGTGGGCCGGCCGTCCAGGCGATGACGAAGACGACGGTGGGGGCTGCGGCCTCGAGCGAGCCTCGGGCGCCGCCCAGCTGCTGGGAGAGCCGGCTGCGCACCAGCTCCTCGACGGTCTCGGGCCGCGCCCGGCGTCGGGCTCGTCAGAGACTGGTCGGGCTCCTTCCGGCGGCCTCACTCACCGGCAGCGGCAGGCAACAGCTCGTACGACGGGTTGAAGACGACCGGCTTGCCGTCGCGGCGGGAGACCCGGCCGGTGATCCGCAGCCGGCGGCCGGGCTCGATGCCCGGGATCTGGCGGCGGCCCAGCCAGACGACGGTGAGCACGCCGCTGCCGTCGTACAGCTCACCCACCAGGGCGGGGACGTTGGCCCGCGGCCGCAGGGTCACGGTGCGCAGCGTGCCGCAGACCACGGCGGCGCGACGGTCCGGGCAGCTCCTTGACCGGACAGCCGCCCATCTTGCCGCTGACGACCTGCAGGTCCTCGGCCTCCAGCTCGGCTTCGCTCGTCACCAGGCCCTTGAGGGCCCGCCGCAGGAACCCCGGCTGATGCTCGCTCATCACACCAGGGTAAGCGCCGAACGGGTCCGCGCTATGCCCTCAGCGGATCTCGGTGATCTCGGGCCCGCGCTCGAACGGGTTGAGGTCGTCCTGGGACCGGTTCCCGGCGCCGTCCGGGCCGTCGTCGTCCCCGTCCGCGCCGGACTCCGGCCGGCCTCGGCCGGCAGCTCGGGCAGCTTGAGCGGCAGCAGCTCGCGGGGCGCCATCGCCTCGCTGCCGCGCACGACGACCAGGCCGCGGACCAGGTCCTCCATCGGGCCGGCCTGGGCCGGCTCGACCGCCGCACCGGTGAAGACCGCCCGCAGGAACCAGCGCGGCCCGTCGATGCCGACGAACCGGGCCGGCTGGAAGGCCGACCGGCCGTTGGCGTCCTGGGCCGGCACCCGGGTCAGCAGCTCCGGGCCGAAGGCGCCGTCCACGGCGTCCGCGGTGCCGCCCTGCTGGGTGATGCCGGCCGCGATCTCCTCGCGCACCTCGTCCCAGATGCCCTCGCTGCGGGGGGCGGCGAAGGCCTGCACCTGCACGGCGGACTCACCGATCAGCGCGGTCACGCCGACGACGTGCTCGCCGTCCTCCTCGTTGAGCTCGAGCCGCAGCTCCATGCCGTCCGTCGGGGCGACGAGGATCGAGCCGAGGTCGAGCAGGGCCGAGATGTCCTCGACCTCGCTCACGTCGCGCGGCCCCAGCGCGCGCAGCTCGGCCGCCGCCTGCTGGGCGGCCGTCCGCTCACCCGCGCGCCGGAACGGGTCGAGCCGGCGCCGTCGTCCGTCGTCCTCGTCGCTCAGGTCGTCATCGTCGGACGCGTCGACCTCGTCGTCGTACCGGTCGTCAGTCTCTTCGGTGTCGTCGCTCGCCGGACGTGCCCCGGCGCTTGAACAGGCTCACTGCCCGCCTCCTGCTGTCGATGGTGTGGCTGATCGACGTGGTCCGGCGAAGCCGCCGGTCGACCCGTGGCCGCCGGTGCCACGGTCCGAGCCCGGGAGGTGCTGCGACCTCGACGAACTCGGCCTGCTCGACCCGCTGGACGACGAGCTGGGCGATCCGGTCCCCGCGCCGGATCAGGACCTGTTCGGTGGCATCGGTGTTGATCAGCGTCACCTTGATCTCCCCGCGGTAGCCGGCGTCGACCGTGCCCGGTCCGTTGAGGATCGTGACACCCAGCCGGGCGGCGAGCCCGGAGCGGGGGTGGACGAAGGCGGCGTACCCGTGCGGGATGGCGATCGCGATTCCGGTGGGCACGGTCGCCCGCCCGCCGCGGCGGCAGCTCGACGTCCTCGCGGGCCACGAGATCGGCGCCGGCGTCGCCCGGGTGGGCGTACGCCGGCAGCGGCAGCTCCGCGTCCAGGCGCTGCACCAGCAGCGGGATCGGCCCCTCAGTCGTCACGACTCGCGACCCTACTCGCCCGACTGCTCGCCAACTCACGCGTCGGTCGTGACGGGTCGAGACCTGCCAGGATGCGGCCCATGCCGGCCGCCCCGGCCGCTCTATCGCGAGCGCCTCACCCCCAACCAGTGGTGGTGGTTCGCCGCGGTCGCGATCGGTGGGTCGTTCGGGCTGGTGCTGCTGCCGATCGCCGGCCAGCCCGGCCTGGTGCTGGGGTCCATGGCCGGCGCCGGCCTCGGGATCGCGATCCTGTGCTGACCTCGGCGCAGGTCGAGGTCGGCAGACGGCGCCCTGCGGGCCGGGCGGGCCCGGATCAGCGTGACCGACCTGGGCCCGGTCGAGGTGCTGGACGCCGCGCGCGATGGCGCGGCTGCGCGGCCGGGACATCGACCCACGGGCCTACCTGTGCCAGCGAGCCTGGCTGCCCGGCGGGGTCAAGGTCACGGTCGCCGACCGGGCCGACCCCACGCCGTACTGGCTGGTCTCCTCGCACCATCCCGACCTGCTCGCCGAAGCGATCGAGGTCCAGCGCGGCCGGGGCTGAGCCCGGCCGCCTGCACCTGGACCTCGTATGGTGTCTCTGGGTTGGCTGCGGTCAGGCCGCGCACTCCCGGCAGACCATCTGGCCGTTCTTCTCCGATGCCAGCTGGCTGCGGTGGTGCACCAGGAAGCAGCGCGAACAGGTGAACTCGTCGGCCTGGCGCGGCAGCACCCGCACCGAGAGCTCTTCGTTGGACAGGTCGGCGCCGGGGAGCTCGAAGCCCTCGGCCTGCTCGGTCTCGTCGACGTCGACGCTGGAGGCGCTCTTGTCGACCCGCCGGGCCTTGAGCTCTTCGAGGCTGTCCTCGGTCAGGTCGTCATCAGTCTTGCGTGGCGCGTCGTAGTCGGTCGCCATGGTTACGTCGTCCCTCCGAGGGTCGTGATCAGCTGTTGCGGCGATGTAACGCAGCAGGGCCCCGGTTTGTGCCCTCACCCGGCCCCGGATTGTGCACCATCCGCTGCTCCGTGTCAGCAGCGGGGTCGAACTGGCGTCTCAGCGCGGTCATCGGAGAAAGCGTCAGCTGGAGGCCCGCGGGCGCCTTGGAGCCGCGCGTTGAGCGACCCCCACGGGGTCGGGGTCGGGCTCGGCGATCAGCTCGGCCCCGGCGGCCTCGAGCCGCTCGGTCGCGGCGGCCGAGTCGGGCACCCCCAGCGCGACCCGGATGTGCCCGGCCACCCGGCGACCCACCTCGACCTGGTCGATGTACGCCGCGTGCGCCGGGTCGGTGATCTCCAGCGTGGCCCGCCCCGCGTCCAGGATCGTGACGTGGCCGCCCTCGGCCTGGTACGCCGCGAGCTCGGGCATCCCGAGTGCGTCGCGGTAGAACTCCAGGGCCGCGTCGTAGTCCTCGGCGGTCACCACGAGCCGCAGCTCCTGCACGTGCTCGGGCTCCGCCGTCCCAGCGAACTCAGTCATCGTCAGCTCCATCGTCGTGGCCATCGTCGGCCGGCCCGTCGCGGTCCGGCCGCAGTGGGAGCAACAACTCCTGGAGCCGCTCGTAAAGTCCCGGCCCGGCCGCGACGACCAGCTCCGGGCCGGCCGGCCGGCCGTCGAGCCCGCCGACCAGTGCGCCGGCCTCGCGCGCGATCAGCCCGCCGGCCGCCAGGTCCCAGGCCCCGAGGCCCCGCTCGTAGTAGGCGTCCAGGCGGCCACAGGCGAGAGCCGGCGAGGTCGAGCGCCGCGCTGCCGATCCGGCGGATGTCGCGCACCTGCGGCAGCACCTCGGCCACGACCCGGGCGGCGTGCCGCCGGCGCTCGGCGTCGTAGCCGAAGCCGGTGGCCACGAGCGCCCGGTCGAGCGGCACGTCGGCGTTGACCCGGATCGGCCGTCCGTCGAGGAACGCTCCGCCACCCTGCGTCGCCGTCCAGGTCTCCCCGGAGAGCGGGTGGTGGACGCAGCCGGCCAGGACCTCGTGGCCGGCCGGGTCGAGCGGGTCTCCGGTCACGACGGCGACGCTGATCGCGTAGGCCGGGATGCCGTAGAGATAGTTGACCGTGCCGTCGATCGGGTCGAGCACCCAGGTCAGGCCGCTGCTGCCGTGAGCCGTCCCGCCCTCCTCGCCGAGGATGCCGTCATCCGGGACGGGCCGCGTGAATCTCCTTGCGCAGCAACGCTTCTGATGCTGTATCCATGATCGTGACGATGTCGGTCGGCGACGACTTCGTGGAGGCGACGTCGACCCGTTCGGGGCGCTCCTCGGTCACCAGACGGCCGGCCTTGCGGGCCACCCGCTCGGCCAGGGCCACCAGGTCGGGCAGGTCGAAGCCGGTCATCGGGCCGGCTCCGCGACCGGCGGCGCGACCCAGTCCGCGCCGGCTGCGGCCGGCCGCTCGGCCCGCGGGTTGGGGCAGCAGCCCACGATGCAGGTGCTCGGCCACGGGCCCAGCGTCCCGACGACCGGCTGGGCCGGCCACTCGCTGCGCGCCTGCGCCGCTCGCTCCTCGGCCAGGTCGACCAGACCGGCCACGAAGTCGGGCGCCGTGCCGACCGTCGCGGCCCGGCTCATCGCGAGCCCGACCTCGCGGGCCGTCGCCGCCGCCTCGGTGTCGAGGTCGTGGACGACCTCCATGTGGTCCGACACGAAGCCGATCGGCGCCAGCACGACCGCCGCCACCCCTTGGGCCGCGAGGTCGCGCAGGTGGTCGTTGACGTCCGGCTCGAGCCAGGGCTGGCCCGGAGCCCCGGACCGTGAGCAGTAGGCGAGGTCCCACGGCCGCGGCCCGCCGTCCGGTCCGGGCACGCCGCGGGCGATCTCGGTGGCCAGCTCGCGATGCTGCGCCGGGTAGGCGCCACCGCCGGGGCCCGAGCTCTCGGCCATCGCCGTCGGGATGGAGTGGGTCACGAAGACCAGCCGGGCATCGGCGCGGACCGGCTCGGGCAGGTCGCCGAGCGCCCGGGCGACGGCGGCGGCGGTCGGGCCGGCGAACCCCGGGTGGTCGTAGTAGGCCCGGATCCGGTCCACCTGAACGGACCGGCCCTCGTCGGCGAGGGTGAGCAGGGCGCCGGCCAGGTCCTCGCGGTACTGCCGGCAGGAGGAGTACGACGAGTAGGCGCTGGTCGTCACGGCGAGCGACCCGGCGGGCCCCTGCGTCGTACAGGTCGCGCAGGGTG
The DNA here is from genome assembly GCA_963794535.1 of uncultured Actinomycetota bacterium. Lineage (GTDB taxonomy): Bacteria > Actinomycetota > Actinomycetes > Actinomycetales > CAVURS01 > CAVURS01. The sequence continues at coordinate 76,541 of CAWCEI010000020.1, read as the reverse complement.
TCCGTGACGTACGGCGCCCAGTTGCGGTTGCCCCACTCGACCGGCTGGGCCAGTCCGCGCCGCCTTGAGCTCGGCCCGCAGCGCCGCCAGCAGGCTCCGGTTCTGGCCGTTGATCGGGCTCACCCCGCCGACGGCGTCGTAGTGCTCCGCGACGTCGAGCAGCCGCTCCCGGGGGATGCCGCGCCCCCGCGTCACGTTCTCGAGGAAGGGCAGCACGTCGGCCGGGCCTTCCGGACCGCCGAAGCTGAGCAGCAGGACGGCGTCGTAGGGGTCGAGGCTGGCCACGGGTCGATCGTTGCATTAGCGCCGCGGCGGCGCCCAGCGGCCTCCGTCGTACCGGCTCGACGGCTGTCCGTGCCCGTCCGCGCCCGGGCGCGCCTTCCCGGTCTGCCACACGTTCGATGGCACAGTCAGAACAGCGCGGAGAGCACGAGCGAAGGAGCGCACCTTATGCATGACCTGCGACTGGTCGGCGTCCACGAGGACGGGGAGCACCTGCTGCTGTCCGGACCGGACGGCGAGCAGTACCTCCTGGCTGTCGACGAGCCGTTGCGGGCTGCCGTGCGCCGCGACCGCGCCCACCTGGGCCAGCTCCAGATCGAGATGTCCGGCGACCTCCGGCCGCGCGAGGTGCAGGCCCAGATCCGGGCCGGCGCGAGCGCCGAGGAGGTCGCCGAGCGCAGCGGCTGGCCGCTGGACCGGGTCCGCCGCTACGAAGGCGCGGTCCTGGCCGAGCGCGAGCACGTCACCGACCTGGCCCGCACCGTGACCCTGCGCCGCCGTGGTTCCGACGCCACGCCGCCCACGCTGAGCTTCCGGGTCGACCAGCGGCTGACCGCCCGCGGGGTCGACACCGGCCTCAACCACTGGGACAGCGCGCGGGCCGAGGACGGGCCGTGGATGCTGACCCTGCGGTTCGCGGCCGGCGGCCGCGAGCGCGAGGCCCGCTGGCTCTACGACCCGGCCGCCCGAACCGTGACCGCCCAGGACGACGAGGCGCTGTGGCTGTCCGAGGACGAGCAGCCGCCCGGCCGCCCCGATGGCCGCACCGCATCTCGCGGCCGTGCCGACGGTCACCGCTGCACCGGCCGGGCGGCCGACCGCCGACGACCTGTACGACGTGGAGGCCGAGGGCGGCATGGACCAGCCGGAGACCGTGACGCTCGAGTCGCCGTCGGCCGTCGACCTGGTGGGGGCCATGCGCCAGCGCCGGCACGGCCGGCGCCGGCAGACCCCGGCGATCGAGCTGCCCGACGGGCCGTCCCGCCGGACGTCCCGCGGCTCGGCCGGTCGCTCGGCGGACAGCGATCGCTCCGGCGCGGAGCAGGAGCACCTCGAGCTCGAGCCGCTGATGTTCGACCCAAGCCTGATGGGCGACCCGCCGGTGGCCCATCCGTTCCCGTTCCCCGAGCGGCTGCGGGACCGGCCGAATGCGCCCGAGGGCGAGCCGGGCGGCGGACGACGACCCGGCGGCCCCCGACGAGCCCGTGGACCGTTCGGAGTCGGCGATCCAGTCCGACCCCGAGCCGGAGCCGAGCCGTTGCCCCGCAAGCCGCCGCGCAGCTTCGCGCCGCCGCGGATGGCTCGCCGCGCCGGCCCTCCGAGCCGGTCGCCGCCGCGACCGTGATCCTGCCGGCGGACCCGACCAGCCACCGCCGGGCCCGTCGGGCCAGCGTCCCGAGCTGGGACGAGATCATGTTCGGCGGCAAGCGCGACTGAGCGCCGCCCGGCTGAGCGGCCGTCGGCCAGCTGGACGGCGGGGCACCGGATGTCGGGACCGGCCGTCGGGTCGACAGGTCGATCGGCAGGACGTCGGGCGACAAGGTCACGGCCTGGGCCGCGTGCGCCGTCATCCGGCGCAGGTGGTGGCGGCGGCACAGCACCTCGTAGCCGACCTGGCCCGGCCGCGGCCCCACCGGCGTCGGCGGTGTCCCCCACGACGACCTGCGCCCCCTCGACGACCATGACGCCGTCGACGGTCCGCGCGTTGTGGGTGCCCCGGGCCCCGCACCAGCACAGCGCCTCGACCTGGAGCACGTCGACCCGGTCGGCCAGCTCGACCAGCCGCTGCGAGCCCGGGAAGAGCCGGGTCCGGAAGTCGGCGGTGATCCCGAAGGCGTAGACGTCGACGCGACATCTCGTCGACCAGCCGGGCCAGCTGCTCGATCTGGGCCGGTGTGTAGAACTGCGCCTCGTCGCAGATCAGGTAGTCGACCGGCTCGCCCGAGGTGCGGCGCTGGACCACGACCTCCCACAGGTCCAGGTCGTCGGCCACCTCGATGGCACCGACCGACAGACCCAGGCGCGAGGACAGGACCGAGTCGCCCGCCCGGTCGAGCTTGGTGAAGATCAGCCCCCGGCGGCCGCGCGCCGCGTGGTTGTGGTCGGTCTGCAGCGCGAGGGTCGACTTCCCGCAGTCCATCGTCCCGCAGAAGAAGACGAGCTCTGCCACCTCAGCCGACCTTGCTCCCGAGCACGGACAGCAACGGTACGGCGGTCTCCTCGACGCTGAGCGAGCCGTGCAGCCCGATCAGCGCCAGCAGCTGCGGTCGCTGGTGCCGGGAGTCGACGATCGGCGATCTCCCCCGAGGTCGCGACGACGACGTCGCCGATCCGGGGCAGCACCGTGCGCCGACACCGCGCCGAACCAGCCGGCCGCCACGGCCTCGGCTCGGCTGCGCACCCAGGCCTGGCCGTCCGAGCCGCTCGGCCCAGGCGGCCTGCGACGTCAGCCGCCGCGCCGGGCTCGCAGTAGAGGTGGAGGGCGCGCGGCTCGCCGCCGCTGTGCCGGACGCCGTGCGACAGCTCCGGCTCGTGGGCGAGGTCGAGCCGCCGGTCCATCGCCACGTCGACCATCCCGTGGTCGGCGGTGACGTGCAGGGCGGCGTCCGAGGGCAGGCCCTCAGCCAGGCGGCGTACGGCGTCGTCGACCCGGGTCAGCTCCTCACCCCACTCCCAGGACTGGCAGCCGTGCACGTGGCCGACCTTGTCGATGTCGCCCCAGTAGACGTAGACCAGGGCGCGCGGCGTGGCCCGGAGCGCGGTCAGCGCCGCGTCGACCCGTGCGTCCAGAGCAGTCCGCGCTGACGAAAGCCCCTCCGCGCAAAGCGGATTCGGTCAGCCCCGAGCCGTCGAAGAAGGCCGGCCCGATCCGCGTGACCGGCACCGACGCGGCGTCCAGCCGCTCGAAGACCGTGGGGTTGGGCTGCCAGGTGTGCGGGTCGACGTGCGGCTCCCAGGACAGCTCGTTGAGCAGGACGTCGCGGTCCGGGTCGAGCACCTCGTAGCCGACCAGCCCGTGCCCGCCCGGCGGCAGGCCGGTGCCGAACGAGCCCATGCTCGTCGCCGTTGTCGACGGGAAGCCCGAGCTCAGTCGCCGCCCGCTGCTCGAACAACGAGCGCAGGAACGGCGCGTGCCCGCTGCGGGCCCGGAGCAGCACGTCACCGAGCCCGTCGACCAGCAGGACCACGCCCCGCGGCGCCTCGGGCAGCACCAGGTCGCCGGGATCGTCGGCCACCGGAGCCCCGAGCGCCGTGGCCACCGCGGGCATCAGCTCCGCGAGGGTCCGGGCGCCGTACGGCGGGGGCTCGGGCAGGGCCGACGTCATGGCGGTCGCGGGATCCGGGGCGACGACCCGGGGGCCGATCGAGGTCACCGCAGCGCGGCAGAACCGTTGCCGCGGGCAGCGGCGGTGGCGGCCGAGAGCATGCGGGTGAAGACCAGCGCCTCGCGCAGAGCGGCCTCACCGTCAGCGTCGGCACTGACCCGCAGCGAGATGTCGTCGGCGGTCGCGGTGCCCGTGTAGCCGTGGTCCGCGTCGCAGTCCGGGTCGCCGCAGGTGGCCGGCTCGAGGTCGAGGCGGCTGACCGCACCCCAGCCCAGGGTCACGGTCAGCTCCCGGCCGAGCTGGCCGGGCTGGTAGGAGTCCGGGTGCTCGACGACGTGGTTGACCACCACGGAGTGGACAGCGGACAGGGGCACCGACTCGGTGGCGGCGGTGGCGAACGCGCTGGCCACAGCGGTCACCTCGGGAGTGGCGGCCGCCGCGGCCTCGGCCGCGTGGTCGTCGGCGTGCGCCACGATCAGCCGCCCAGCGGTCAGGACGAGGACCGTCGCGTGCCGGCGGACCGCGTCGGCGTCGAACGTCGTCTCCTGGTGCACCAGATGCGACAACACCGGCTCACCGCCGAGCGCCACGTCGACGACGTCGGCGAGGAGCTCGGGGTAGTACCCCGCACGGTTGATCGCCGTGCGCAGGTCGGTGGGCAGAGTGGAGGCGTCCCGCATAGGGCTCATCCTGTCATCCGGCGGGGAGGTCGATGCTGCTGTCCACCGGTTCAGAGCAGCCGGCGACGGTCCGTGTCCGAGCGCGCCGCGAGGCTCAGCTCCACCGAGACGTCGAGGACGGCCAGCCCGAACTCGCCCACCAGGACCGGGGTGATATCCAGGTCGGCGACCTCCGGCAGGTCGTCCGCCAGCTGCGCCACGCGGGCGAGCACGTCCTGCAGCGCGTCGACGTCGAGCGGTTCCGCTCCGCGATGGCCGTAGAGCAGCGGCGCTGCCCGCACCGACGTGACCAGGTCGGCCACGTCCTGGTCGGTCAGCGGCGGGATCCGGTGGGAGACGTCGTCGAGCAGCTCGGTGGCAGCGCCCGCGATCCCGAACGAGACCACCGGGCCGAACAGGGGGTCCTCGGTCGTCCGGACCATGCAGGCGATCCCCGGCGCCGCCATCGGCTGGAGCAACAGGGTGGCCTGCTCGACGCCGTACGTCGTCAGCTCCTGACGCAAGGTGTCGTAGGCGTGCCGCAGCTCGGCCTCGGACTCGATGGTCAGCCGGCGCGCCACGAGATCGGCCCGCTGGCGCAGGGCCGGGTCGTTGGCCTTGAGGGCCACCGGATACTCGAACCGGTTGGCGGCCGCGATCGCCTCTTCGACCGTGTCGACCGTCGCGCTGGGCCACAACGAGACGCCGTACGCCGCGAGCAGCTGGGTGCCCTGCGCCCGGGTCATCCGGACCCGGCGGTTGCCCGGCGCCGCACTGCTGTCGATGCCATGGGCCAGGACGTCGCGGACCAGCATTCGGGCCGCCTCGACGTCGGTGCCGGGCAGGTTGATCCGGTGCCCGGGGCCACGCCGCCGCCAGGTGGCGTACCTCGACACGGACGCCAGTGCGCGCACGGCGTCCTCCGGCGTGGGATACGTCGGCACACCACCTGCCGAGGACGTGCCCGGGGCCACGCCACGCATGCCCAAAAACGTTGCGACACAAGTCTTCCCAGCCACGGCGGCGGCATCGGCCACCGCGCCGACGATGGTCTCGTCGCGAGTGACGAGGGGCGGCATGAACGACGCGATCACGGCATCCACCGACGGGTCGGCGAAGACCCCGGACAAGGCGCCGATGAAGGCGTCGGGAGTGGCCTGGGGCGAGAGGGTGATCGGCCCGTGCACGACCTCCAGACCCCAGCTCACCGAGGCCTCGGCCGCCAGGGCGTTCATCGAGTCCGAGTTGCCGACGATGCCGACCCGCACCCCCGCCGGCAGCGGCTGGCTCATGACGAGCTGGGCCACGTCGAACATCTGGTGCACGTTGGGGACCCGGATGACCCCGGCCTGGCGCAGCATGGCGTCGTACGCGCCTCGAGGGACGTGACTGGGGCGCACCTCGTGACCGGGCGGGACGCCGTACGACGTGACACCGGACTTGACCACGATGACCGGCTTGAGCCGGGCCAGCCGCCGCGCGATGCGGGAGAACTTGCGCGGGTTGCCGACGCTCTCCAGGTAGAGCCCGACCGCGCGGGTCCGCTGGTCGTCCAGCCAGTACTGCATCAGGTCGTTGGCCGAGACGTCAGCGCGGTTGCCGGCCGAGATGAAGGTCGAGACGCCGAGGCCGCGGTTGGTCGCCGACGCCAGCACCTGGACGCCGAGGGCGCCGGACTGGCTGAACAGCGCCAACCCACCCGGCGCCGGCAGGTCGGGCGCCAGGGACGCGTTGAGCCGGATGTCCTCGTCGGTGTTGATCACCCCGAACGAGTTGGGCCCGATGACCCGCATTCCCTCGGCCCGGGCCCGCCGGACGAGGGCCCGCTGGCGCAGCACGCCACGGGCACCGGTCTCGGCGAAGCCGTCGGAGATGACGAGGAGCACCCGGGCGCCGGCCTCGGCGCACTCGCGCACCACCTCTTCGACGATCGCGGCCGGCACGGCGACGATGGCCATGTCCACGACACCCGGCACATCGGTGACCCGGGCGTAGCTGGTCAGGCCGAGGATCTCGCTCGCCTTGGGGTTGACCACGTGCAGCGCTCCGCGGAACTGGCCGTCGAGCAGGTGCCGGAGCACGAGGTTGCCGCCGCCGGCCGCGCTCCGGCTGGCCCCGATGACCGCGACCGAGCGGGGGTGCAGCACCGCCCGCACGCTGACGGCCTCGGCGGAGTGCTCGCGGGCCTCGCGCACCTCCTCGGACAGCACCGTCGGGCGGATGTCGAAGCCGACCGAGATGACCCCGTCGTCGTAGCGCTGGATGATCTCGTAGCCCGCCTCGTCGAAGACCGCGAGCATCCGCCGGTTCTGCGGCAGCACATCGGCGACGAACCGCAGGATGCCGCGCTCCCGGGCCGCGGCGGCGAGGTGCTCCAGCAGCACCGACCCGATGCCGCGTCCCTGGTCGGAGTCGGCGATGTTGAACGCCACGTCGGCGACCGCCGGCTCGGTGCGGTCGTAGCGCGCGATCCCGACGATCCGCTCGCCGACCGTCGCGATGAGGGCCACCCGGTCGTGGTGGTCGACCTCGGTGAACCGCTTGAGGTCGCGCGCGGGCAGCTCGCGCAGCGGTGCGAAGAACCGGAGGTAGATCGACTCGGGCGACTGCCCGGCGTGGAACCGCTGGATCGCGTCGGCGTCCTGCGGCCGGATCGGCCGCACGTGGGCCACCCCGCCGTCGCGCAGCACGACGTCGGCTTCCCAACCCCCCGGGTAGGGCACGCCAGAACCGCTCGGACCCACGGGACCGACCCTATCGGCGTCGTGGTCCCGCTTCCGGGACCCAGCCCGTAGGGTCTGCGCGTGAGTCGACCCCACCCCCTCGAACTGCTGCCGGAGGTCGCGGCCGCCCTGGCGGCCGGCCGCCCGGTCGTCGCCCTCGAGTCCACGATCATCAGCCACGGCCTGCCGCGGCCGGACAACATCCGGATCGCCCGCGAGATCGAGCAGGCGGTCCGGGCCGAAGGCGCCGTGCCGGCCACCGTGGCAGTCGTCGCGGGACAGGCCCGGATCGGTCTCGACGACCAGGCCCTGCGGGCGATCGCCGAGCGCGACGATGTCGTCAAGGTCAGCCCGCGCGACCTCGCAGTCGTGGCCGCGCGGGGCGGCTTCGGCGCGACCACCGTCGCCTCGACAGCGCACCTCGCCGCCGCGGCGGGGATCCGCGTCTTCGCGACCGGTGGCCTCGGCGGGGTCCATCGCGGGGCCCGGACGACGTACGACGAGTCCGCCGACCTGTTCACCCTGGCGCGGGTCCCGACGACGGTTGTCTGCGCCGGCGTGAAGTCGATCCTCGACGTGCCGGCGACGCTCGAACGGCTGGAGTCCTACGGCATCGGGCTGGTCGGCTTCGGCACCGACCGGTTCCCGGGCTTCTACCTCACCGACTCCGGCTTCGACCTCGAGCACCGGGTCGACTCCCCGGCCGAGGTCGCCGCCGTCATGGTGGCGCGCGAGGCGCTGGGCACCGACGGGACCGCACTCGTCGTCGCCAACCCGGTGCCGGTCGAGGACCAGCTCGACCCGGCCTTGCACGACCGGGTGCTCGCCGACGCGCTCGCCGGGGCTGCAGCCGAAGGGATCCACGGCAAGGACGTGACGCCCTACCTGTTGGCCCGGTTCCACCACGACACGCAGGGCCAGTCGTTGCGGGTCAACACCACGATCATCCTGCGCAACGCCGCGCTGGCGGCTCGAATCGCGTTGGCCCGCAGCGAAATCGCCGGATGACCGGGCCGATCGTGGTCGTCGGTGACGTGATGACGGACGTTATCGCGGCCGTCGACGACCCGCTGGCCCTGGGGTCGGACACGGCGGCCCGCGTGCAGACCCGGCAAGGCGGCGCCGGTGCCAACGTGGCGGCCTGGCTCGCCGGTCACGGTGTGCCCGTGGTCTTCGTGGGCGTGGTGGGTGACGACCCGTTCGGGCGGGAGGCCGTCGACCGCCTCAGGGCTGCTGGCGTGGACTCCCGGGTCCGCCTGACGACTGCCGCCGCGACCGGCACCTGCGTCGTCCTGGTCGGGCACGACGGGGAGCGCACGATGCTGCCCGACGCCGGCGCCAACTCCCTGCTCGAGCCGGCCGACCTGCCGGTCGACCTGGTGGCCGCAGCCGGTCACCTCCACGTCTCGGGCTACTCGCTGCTCAACCCCGGCTCGCGGGCCGGGGCGCTGGCCGGTCTGGCCCACGCCCGGACGGCCGGGGTGCCGACATCGGTCGACCCCTCCAGCGCAGCGCCACTCGAGGCCGTTGGCGGCGACCGGTTCCTGGCCCTGACCGAAGGCGTCGGCCTGGTCTTCGTCACGCTCGACGAGGCCGAGGTCCTGTGCGACTCCCGCGATCCCGCGGTCGTGGGCGCCCGGCTCACCGCGACGTACGACGAGGTCGTCATCAAGCTGGGGGCAGCCGGGGCTCGCTGGTGCGCGCGGACCGACCCCACCGGCGTACAGGTCCCGGCGGCGGAGCCGACCGGAGCGGTGGTCGACACCACTGGCGCCGGTGACGCTTTCACCGGCGCCTGGCTCACCGCCCGACGGGCCGGCGCCGCCCCCGAGCCCGCGTTGCGCCAGGCCACCGAGGCCGCGGCGGCCGTCGTGACCCGGATCGGGGCCCGGTGACCGGGCCGCCACGGAACGGCCGTGGCACGATCACGAAGTGAGTCGCATCCTCGCGGTGGCCCCGGTGACCCCGCCGCACCGCTACCAGCAGAGCGACCTCACCGCGATGTTCGCCGACCTGGTCGGCCTGGCGCCGGAGCGGCGTGAGCTGCTCGACCGGCTGCACTCCGGCTGTGGGGTGCGGCATCGCCACCTGGCCCTCCCGATCGAGGACTACAAAGGGCTGGACGGCTTCGGCGACTCCAACGACGCCTTCATCGAGGTCGGGGTCGAGCTGGCGGAGCGCGCCATCAACACCGCCCTCGACGACGCGGGGCTGACCGCGCGCGACGTCGACGTCATCCTCAGCACGACGGTGACCGGGGTCGCGGCGCCATCGCTGGATGCCCGGCTCGTGCAGCGGCTCGGCCTGCGCCCTGACGTGAAGCGCATCCCGGTCTTCGGGCTCGGCTGTGTCGCCGGAGCGGCCGGAGTGGCCCGGCTGCACGACTACCTCGTCGGCCATCCGCGTGAGGTGGCCGTGCTCCTGTCCGTCGAGCTGTGCTCCCTGACCGTCCAGCGGGACGACGACTCGATGGCCAACCTGGTCGGCAGCGGCCTGTTCGGCGACGGGGCCGCGGCTGTCGTCCTGGCCGGCGACGAGGCGACAGCACCGGGCCGGGTCGGTCCGGACGCCCCCCAGGTCATCGCCACCCGCAGCCGCTTCTTCGCCGACACCGAGCGGGTCATGGGCTGGGACATCGGCGGATCGGGCTTCCGGATCGTGCTCTCCCCGGGTGTCGCCGACGTGGTGCGGGACCACCTGCCGGCCGAGGTCGACGACTTCCTCGCCGCGCACGGCCTGTCCCGCGGCGATGTGCAGCACTGGGTGGCGCACCCGGGCGGCCCACGGGTGCTGGAGGCGCTGCAGGAGTCCCTCGGCCTCGACGACCAGGCTCTGGCCCGCTCGTGGGAGTCGCTGGCCGAGGTCGGCAACCTTTCGTCGTCGTCGGTGCTGCACGTCCTCGCCGCAACCCTCGAGTCGGCCAGTTCCGTTGGTGCGTACGGGGTGCTGATGGCGATGGGGCCTGGCTTCTGCGCCGAGCTGGTGCTGTTGCGATGGCCGGGCGGCGACCCGGTGTGAGCAGTGTCGGCTGGTTCACCCTGCTGGTCGCTGCCGTCGCCGTGGAGCGCATCGTCGAGCTCGTGGTCTCCGCGCGACACCTGCGGTGGGCCCGCGAGCGCGGTGGGGTCGAGACCGGGGCCGGCCACTACCCGTTGATGGCCGCCGTGCACTCGCTGCTGCTGGTGAGCTGTGTCGTCGAGGTCCATCTCGCGGACCGGCCGTTCATCCCGGGCCTGGGCTGGCCGATGCTCGCGGTCGTCGCCGGCACCCAGGGCCTGCGCTGGTGGTGCGTGCGCACGCTCGGGCCGCAGTGGAACACCCGCATCGTCGTCGTTCCCGGGTTGCCCCTGGTCGCCCGCGGCCCCTATCGCCTGCTGCGGCACCCCAACTACGTCGCGGTGGTTCTCGAGGTGGCCGCGCTACCGCTGGTGCACACGGCGTGGGTCACCGCCGTCGTGTTCAGCGTCCTCGACGCGGTCGTGCTGTCCATCCGGATCCCGGCCGAGCAACGCGCCCTGACGACATGACCCGGTTCGACGTCATCGTCGCGGGCGCCGGGCCGGTCGGCCTCGCAGCGGCGATCGAGGCGGCCGGCCGTGGCCTGTCCGTCGCCCTGGTCGAGCCGCGCACCGGGCCGGTCGACAAGGCCTGCGGCGAGGGGCTCATGCCGGGAGCCGTCGCCGCCCTGGCCCGGCTCGGCGTACGACCCGCCGGCATGCCGTTTCGCGGCATCGCGTACGTCGACTCCGGTCACGAGGCCTGTCACGCGTTCCGGGCCGGGCCGGGTCTGGGCGTGCGTCGTACGACGTTGCAAGGTGTCCTCGCCGAGCGCGCGGCCGAGCTGGGCGTGGAGCGGGTCGAGGCCCGGGTCGGCGATGTCCACCAGGACGGCGACTCGGTGCACGCAGCCGGGCTGACGGCCTCCTGGTTGCTGGCCTGCGACGGCCTGCACTCGGCCGTCCGGCGCGGGCTCGGGCTCGACCCACGGCCGGCCGCGGCGAGCCGTCGACGGTTCGGCCAGCGACGGCACCTGGCGACCGCACCCTGGAGCGACTACGTCGAGGTGCACTGGAGCCCGCTGGCCGAGGCCTACGTGACGCCCGTCGCGCCGGATCTGGTCGGCGTGGCGGTGTTGGGTCGACCGGGTGCCTCGTACGCCGAGCTGCTGGCCCAGGTGCCCAGCCTGCGCGAACGGCTCGACGGTCTCGACGAGGTCGACGGTTCGGACCGGCCGTGGGCCACCGCCGTCCAGGGAGCTGGTCCGCTGCGCCAGCCGGTCCGGCAGCGCGTGGCGGGCCGCGTCCTGCTGGTCGGTGACGCGGCGGGCTACGTCGACGCCTTGACCGGCGAAGGGATCCGGACCGGCCTGGCCTGCGCGCTGGCGGCTGTGGACGCGGTCGCCGCGGCGAATCCGACCGCATACGAGCGGGATTGGCGACGTCTGACGCGCAGCTACCGGGTCCTGACGAACGGCTTGTTGCTGGCCAGCCGGCCCCAGCTCGTGCGCCGCCACATCGTCGGTGCCGCCGCGCGACTGCCGCCGGTCTTCGCCCGGGCAGTGGAATCGCTGGCCGGCTAGCGTACCCGACCGCGACGAGAACCAGTTGCCGCCACTTCGGCCCGCGCTCAACCTGGTGGTGCACGGTGGCCATGCACTCGAGGTCCGACACACCGCATCGTCGACCGTCGAGGAGATCAGAAGTGCGTCCAGCGTCCATGTCCCCCCTGAAGGAGAGCTCTATCTACCCAGAGGACATGACGACCTATGCGCACGCTGAACTTGGGGATCCTGGCGCACGTCGACGCCGGTAAGACCACCCTGACCGAGCGCCTGCTGCACACCGCAGGCGCGATCGACCGGATGGGCAGTGTCGACCGCGGGACCACCCAGACCGACTCGCTCGCCCTGGAGCGCCGCCGCGGCATCACGATCAAGGCCGCCGTCGCGTCGTTCGTCATCGGCGACGTCACCGTCAACCTGCTCGACACACCAGGGCACCCGGACTTCATCGCCGAGGTCGAGCGCGTCCTGACCGTCCTGGATGGAGCGGTCCTGGTCGTCTCCGCCGTCGAAGGGGTCCAGGCCCAGACCCGGATCCTGATGCGGACGCTGACCCGGCTGGCCATTCCCACACTGGTGTTCGTCAACAAGATCGACCGGGCCGGGGCGCGGGGGGAGCCCCTGTTGGGCACCATTGCCGAGCGGCTGGGAACGACACTCGTGCCAATGGTCCGGCCGACCGGGCTGGGCAGCAGCCACGCCGCCGTACACCCTTGGGCCGCAACGGATCCCGACTTCACGATGAAGGCGACCGAAGCCCTCGCCGAGCATGACGAGCGCATCCTCGGTGCCTATGTGGCCGACGACGCGAGCCTGACGCCCGGACGGCTCGAGCGAGCCCTGTCGTCGCAGGTCCGGCGGGGCCAGGTCCAGCCGGCCTACTTCGGGTCGGCGGCCACGGGCGCCGGCGTGAGCGAGCTGGTCGACGGCATCACGCGACTGTTGCCCGCCACGCCACCGGACTCATCCGGCCCGCTGTCGAGCCTCGTGTTCAAGGTCGAGCGCGGCCCGGCCGGCGAGCGGATCGCCCACCTGCGGCTGTTCTCCGGCGAGCTCCGGGTGCGCGAGCGCGTGCCCATCCAGGACCGGTCGGCCAAGGTGACCAACCTCGAGGTGTACGACGGTGGGCCGGCGGCGAAGGCGAGCGTCGCCCGGGCCGGGCAGATCGCCCGGGTCTGGGGCCTGGCCGACGTCCGGATCGGCGACGTCGTCGGCGCGCCGCCGCCGGGCGTCGCCGGGGCCGAGCATCACTTCGCGCCCCCGACCCTGGAGGCCGTCGTCCGGCCGGTCCAGGACTGCGACCGGGGACGGCTGTACGCCGCGTTGACCCAGCTCAGCGAGCAGGACCCGCTGATCGACCTGCGCCGTGGCGAGGTCGGGGGCGAGACCTCCCTGACCCTGTACGGCGAGGTGCAGAAGGAGGTCATCCAGGCCACGCTGGCCGAGGAGTTCGGCGTCGACGTGACCTTCCACGCCACGACCACCATCTGTGTCGAGCGGCCGCTCCGGGCGGGTGCGGCGGTCGAGCTGATCGGCACGGACAGCAACCCGTTCCTGGCCACCGTGGGCCTGCGCGTCGAGCCCGCACTCGACGGGCCGGAGGGTGGCTCCCGCGACGGCACGGACACCGGACTCGCCCTCGAGGTCGAGCTCGGGTCGATGCCCCCGGCCTTCTTCCGGGCGGTCGAGGAGAGCGCCGGCGAGGCCCTCCGGCACGGGAACCACGGCTGGGAGGTCGTCGACTGGCGGCTCACGATGACCCACTCCGGCTACTGGGCCCGGCAGAGCCATGCGCACGGCACCTTCGACGCCAGCATGTCCAGCACGGCGGGTGACTTCCGCGAGCTGACCCGGCTGATCGTGGCTCGCGCGCTGGCCCGGGCCGGCACGGTCGTGCTCGAGCCGATCCATCGGTTCCACCTCGAGGCGCCGGCGGACACCACCGCCCCGGTCCTGGCCCTGCTGGGCCGGCTCGCGGCGGTCGTCCGCGGTGCAGTCGGTCGCCGGCCCGATCTGGACCGTCGAGGGCGACCTGGCCGCCTCAGCCGTCCATGGCCTGCAGCAGGCGCTACCGGGTCTCACCCGGGGCGAGGGCTTCGTCGAGTCGGCGTTCGACCATCACCGGGAGGTGCGCGGCCGGCCGCCGAGCCGGCCGACCTAGTGGGAGGTGATCGCGACCGAACCCCAGGTCAGGCCGATGACCCGAGAGTCCCCCGACCGGGAGACCGTCATAGCGACCTGGGCGTCGAACCGGACGCTGAACGAATGCAGGTTGCTGCTCCGGTCGGCCAGGCCCTTCCAGCGGCCCTTGAGGTAGAGGATCCAGCCCGGACGGGCCTGCTTGGCCAGGGTGCAGCTGAGGCTGGCGACGACCACGGTCCCCGTGCTGGTCGCCAGCGCCGCGTTGCCGGTCCCCCGGGTCGGGGTGCAGGTGAGCCGACCCGTCGAGCCGGACGCATGGGTGAGCGAGCGCTTCAGGTACGAGCGCAGGTACGCCGCCTCACCCGCGGATTTCAGGTGGACGGACCGCTTGCCGGTGGCGACGTAGCGGGCCAGGGCCTTCACGGCCGCCGCGTCCAGGGCGGCGCCCCGCCGGTCCGGCAGCTCGGCCGCGCCGGCCGTCGTCACGGTCGGGTCCGGGAAGGAGTTGTTGCCCAGCCAGATCTCCGTCGACTTGCGCCAGCGGGTGCCTGCCGCTTCGAACAGCGAGACGTAGTTGGCCTCCAGGGCATTCGAGTAGGCGGTCGACAGGAACCAGCGGCGGGCGTCACCGGTCGTGGGGATCAGCGTCCCCGGTGAGCTCAGGGCCACTGGCCGGATCGGCTTCTTGCCGGCCCGCTTGGTGTATCGGTAGTCCGCCAGGCTCAGGGCCAGGAGCGGACCGGTCTGGATCGCCTTGGTGGCATTGATGTTGCGGGCCCGGGCCGCCGCACCGGCAGCCTTCGGGTACGCCGTGGCGGCCTGGAGCGCGACCAGGTTGGTGACGACTCCGGCCGGCTCGGTGGTCGGTGCCGCGTTGCCATCCGACGTCGTCGGCGAGGGGGCCGAGACGCTGGGTTTGGCCGCGCCCGCCTTGGACGTGGCACCGGTCGTCGTGCCGGTGCAGGCGGTGAGGGCGGCAGCGACGAGCACGGCCACAACGATGGACGAGCGCATGAAACCCCGAGTCCTGCCGGCCACAGAAGGATGATGTCCGGCGAAGACTAGCCTCGCGTTGACCGTCGCGGGGCCGGATGCCAAAGTCCAAACCATGACCTCTTCGCCGGCGACCGACCAGTTCCGGGCGGCACGCGACCTGTTGCTCGAGCTCCGCTCTGACTACGCCGCCGCGCGCGAGCAGTTCACGCCGCCCCGGCCGGAGCACTTCAACTGGGCCCTCGACTGGTTCGACCAGGTCGCCGCCGCCGAGCCGACTCGCAGCCGACCGGCCCTGCGGGTGGTCGAGGCCGACGGCTCCGAGGTGTCGATGACCTACGGCGAGCTCGCCGACCGGTCCAGCCAGCTGGCCGCCTGGTTGCAGTCCCGGGGCGCCGACCGCGGCGACCGGCTGCTGCTGATGCTCGGCAACCAGGCCGAGCTCTGGGAGACGCTGCTGGCCTGCATCAAGCTCGGCGTCGTCGTGATCCCGGCCTCGACCCTCCTGGCGACGGCCGACCTCCACGACCGGGTGGAGCGCGGGCACGTGCGGCACGTCATCGCGCGGTCCGAGGACGCACCCAAGTTCGCCGGCGTCCCCGGCGGCTGGACCCGGATCGCCGTCGGCGAGGACGTCGACGGCTGGCTCGCCTACGGCGACTCCCTCGAGCATCTCGACTCGTTCACCCCCGAGGTGGCGACGCGGGCCGACGAGACCCTGCTGCTCTACTTCACCTCGGGCACGACGGCCCAGCCCAAGCTCGTGGAGCACACCCACGCGTCGTACCCGATCGGGCATCTCACGACGATGTACTGGATCGGGCTGCAGCCGGGCGACGTCCACCTCAACATCTCCTCACCGGGGTGGGCCAAGCACGCCTGGAGCAACGTCTTCGCACCGTGGAACGCCGAGGCAACGGTGCTCATCGTCAACCAGCCGAGGTTCGACGCACCGACCCTGCTCGACGCGATGGAGCGTTGCGGCGCAACGACTTTCTGCGCCCCGCCCACGGTGTGGCGCATGCTCGTCCAAGCCGATCTCGCGGCCTTCCGCGGCCGGATCCCGCTGCGCGAGGTCGTCGGCGCCGGAGAGCCGCTCAACCCCGAGGTCATCGAGCAGGTCGAGCGGGCCTGGGGCGTGACCGTCCGCGACGGCTTCGGTCAGACCGAGACGACGCTGCAGGTCGGCAACTCACCGGGTCAGCCGCTGAAGCCCGGGTCGATGGGCCGGCCGATGCCCGGGTACGACGTGGTGCTGCTCGACCCGCTGACCGGGGAGGAGCGGACCGAGGGCGAGATCTGCCTGCGGCTGGAC
Source organism: uncultured Actinomycetota bacterium (assembly GCA_963794535.1). Lineage (GTDB taxonomy): Bacteria > Actinomycetota > Actinomycetes > Actinomycetales > CAVURS01 > CAVURS01. Next base: position 60,540 of record CAWCEI010000020.1, on the reverse strand, counting down.
GCACCCGCCGGACGGCCGGTCGGGCTCATGGTCGGCTACCGCGACGACGACGAGCGTACGCGAGATGTCATGCGCGGCAACGCCTATCACACCGGCGACGTGGCCGCCCGTGGACGACGAGGGCTACATCACCTACGTCGGGCGGACGGACGACGTCTTCAAGGCGTCGGACTACCGGATCAGCCCGTTCGAGCTGGAGAGCGTGCTGATCGAGCACCCGGCGGTCGCCGAGGCCGCCGTCGTGCCGTCACCCGACCCGACCCGGCTCGCCGTCCCCAAGGCCTACGTGGTCCTCGCCGCAGGACACGAGCCGACCGCCGAGACCGCAGCGTCGATCCTGGCCTACTGCCGCGAGCATCTGGCGCCGTACAAGCGGATTCGCCGGATCGAGTTCGCCGAGCTGCCCAAGACGATCTCCGGCAAGATCCGGCGGGTCGAGCTCCGCGGGCGCGAGGACGCCGAGCACGGCGACGGTGCCGGACACCGCGCGGCGGATCTCCGTCGACCGAGTTCTGGGAGGACGACCTCGCCGACTGACGCAAGCGCGGTCTACGGGATGAGCGGTTGGGGTCGGCGATCCGGTCCGGCGGGATCCAGGCGGCGCCACCGGGCACGGCGTAGACCGGGTTGGTGAAGGCGATGACTCGCCCCCCGGCGTCGACGACGTGGGCCCGGTAGTAGCCCGGGACCGCGGTCGGGGACGGGGACCCCGACCCCGCCGGCGTTGACGTCGGCGCCGGAGACGGTGTTGACGACCGCGGACCGCGTGAAGTCCGAGCCGCCGAAATCGACTGGGCCCCAAGAGATCTCGACGGAGGAGTCGTCGGCAGGTCGATGCCTTCGATGACCAGCTGGTCCGAGCTGTCCGGTGCATCGACCCGCACCTCGCCCTGGTAGGCGGCGCGGTTGATCGAGAGGTCGAGGGCCCCGGTGAAGTCACCGAGCATGCCGACGGCCGCGCGGCCCCGCCACAGCGCCGTCCGCAGCGACCAGCCGCGGAGCGCGCTCATCAGCGGCAGGGTGACGAACCGGTTGTGCTGAGCCAGCCAGTCCTGACCGTCGTGGTCGTCCGAGCAGCCGACGCCGGTGAAGATCATCCCGTTGGCCGACAACGCATCCCAGAGCTCGAGGTGCCCGGCCAGGTCCATCCCGCGGGAGGCATAGCCGACCTCGACCGCGTCAGCGGCGAACAGCTTGTTGTCTCAGCACGCGGGCGATGATCCGCGCGAGGATCACGTCGCGGGTCACGCCGGTCGGCAGGTGTTCGTCGTACCGAACGGGTGGTTGTAGACCGACGACCCCGCCGTGCGCCTTGATCTGGGCGACCTGGTCGCAGCGTCACGTCGTCGGGCAGCTGCATGTGGGCGCTGGTGCCGGCCGGGTAGTTGTAGAAGAACCGGTCGCCGCCGACCTGGCCCAGGTGCTGGTCCAGCGAGTGCTCGAGCCCGACCGGCACCAGGAGGTCGGGATAGCTGAGCCGCAACGGGTTCAGGACTGACGCGAGCGCCGTCCGCGGGTCGTAGCTCGGGTCGGTCGCGAAGGTGAGGAAGGACAACAGCCCGTCGACGACCGCTGTCGACGTGGTCCGGCCGACCAGCAGCACCTGGTTGAGGCCGCAGTCACCCGCACCGAGGGCCGGCCAGGACTCGGCGAAGTCTGCGGCGAGGTCGGCCACGACCTCGACCCAGGTGCCCGGGGTCGCGGGCAGGTCGATGATCGCGTTCGCCCCCTGCACGGTCGCGGTGCGGGCGGTCACGTCGCTGCGCAGCCGGTAGGTCAGCGTCTTCTCGCCGTTGACCGGGTCCCGCGACAGGGTCAGCTGCACGCCGAGGTAGGCCTCAGCGGTGCTGGCCGAGGTCAGCCGGCCCCAGAACCGCAGCGTGCGGCCGAGCACCGTGCCGTTGAGGTCCGAGCTCGAGGCGCCGGAGTCGACCTCGTACGTCGTGAAGGCGTCCAACGCGCCGGCCGACTCGACGACCAGACCGCAGCGAACCCGCGCCGACAGAGGTGTCGGCCGGCGCGGCCTCGGAGACGAGCGTGCCGCCCGGAGCCGGTCGCCAGGTCGCACTGTCCCGCGGCACGAGCCGGTAGACCCCCGACGGGGTCGGCTCCGCCAGACCGGAGAAGTGGAAGACCCCGCCGTAGTTGCGCTGCAGCACCCGCCAGTCGTGGTCGGTCGGCACCAGGATGTCGACACCGGTCCGCGCCGCCTCGCTGAAGTGCTGGGCCCACGAGCCGGTGCCCTCGGAGAACGAGCCGTGCACGTGCATCGCGGCCCGGTAGGCCGTGAGCCCCGACGGCAGGACCGCGGCCGGCAGCCGCGGTCGGGAGCGTGTCGGCCCGGGCCCGGGAGGCGCCGAGGACCGGGAGGGCGGCGGTAGCCGCGACGGCCGCGCCGACTCCGGTCAGGAAGGTCCGGCGGGTCGGCGGGCGGGCCGGGAAGACCGCCGGCGCGGCTCGATCGGCACATGGCTGTGCCCTGCGCCGTGCCCATGACCGTGGGTGTCGTCAGAACCGCACACAGTGCGCAACTGTGGCGGGTGTTAACCGCGTGCGTCCAGTGGGACGAATACCTGGCTATCGGGACGAAGCGGGGCGACCTTCGCCCGGCGGCCCGGCAAATGCCTGGGCGATCTCGAGCCAGCGTCGCACCCCGTCACCGTCGGCGACCAGAGCTGTGTCGTTGCGGTGGATCCGCTGGGTCACCAGCAGGGCGAAGTCCACCGCCGGGCCGGTCAGGCGCTCCGCCGACGTCCTCCGGGCCCCAGGTCCAGACCTCGCCACCCGGTCCGGTCAGCTCGACCCGGTACTCCGCCCGCGGCGGGGCCAGGCCGTGGACCGCGAACGAGTAGTCCCGGGTGCGCACGCCCAGGTGCGCCACATGCCGGATCCGGTGGGTCGACCGGGCGGCTCACGCCGAGCGCGTCGGCGACGTCCTGGCCGTGGGCCCAGGTCTCCATCAGCCGGGCCGTCACCAGGGAGGCCGCCGACATCGGCGGCCCGTACCAGGGCAGCCGCTCCCCCTCGGGCAGCTCCTCCAGCTCGCGGACCAGGTCGGCTCGGCCCTGGCGCCAGCGCCGCAGCAGCTCCGGCGGGCTGACGCGTGCGCGCCGGCCCGGGCGCCGGCGTTGACGGCGTCGCCGGTCTGGGCCGCGGCCTTGCGCAGCGCGCCGCCGAACTCGTCCGGGTGAGCGGACGGACAGCAGGGCCTGGTCGTCGGTCCAGGCCAGGTGGGCGATCTGGTGCGCGACGGTCCAGCCGTCGGCCGGCGTCGGCGTGGCCCAGCCCTCGGGCGGCAGGTCGGCGACGAGCGCGTCGAGCGAGGCGCTCTCGTCCGAGAGATCGGCCAGGAGTCCGGGCAGCAGCCCCACGCTCGTGGTCACGCAGCAGAGCCTACGGTGGCGCCATGGAGCTCTCGGAGGCGATCCGCCGTCGTCGCATGGTCCGCGCCTACGACCCGGACCGACCGGTCCCGGAGGAGGTCGTGCGACGCGTTGCTGGACAACGCGATCCGGGCCCCCAGCGCCGGCTTCAGCCAGGGCTGGGACTTCCTCGTGCTGCGTGAGGCGGCCGATCGCGACGCGGTTCTGGCGGGTCGACCGCGGAGCCCGGGTGAGCCGGACCGCTGGCTGCTCGGGCATGCAGTCCGCGCCCCTCCTCGTGGTCTGCCTCAGCGACAAGGACACCTACCTGGACCGGTACGCCGAGCCGGACAAGGGCTGGACCGACCGCGACGAGGCCCGCTGGCCGGTCCCCTACTGGGACGTCGACACCGGCATGGCCGCCATGCTGATGCTCCTGACCGCGGTCGATGCCGGGCTGGCCTCCTGCTTCTTCGGCGTGCCCCCGGATCGGCACGACGACTTCCGGGCCGCCTTCGACGTCCCGGCCAACCGGACCCCGGTCGGCGTCGTCTCGGTCGGGTACGCCGCGCCCGACCGTCGCTCCCCCAGCCTCAGCCGAGGCCGTCGCGGGCTGGCCAGGTCGCGCACGAGGGCCGCTTCGGCACGCCGTACGCCGGGTCTCGAGTCTGGCCGCCTCGGCAATGATGGGGCCATGGCCCGTCGTACCCCTCCTCCACCCCCTGACGACTTCACCGAGCGGATCGTCGACATCGACGTCGAGCAGGAGATGCAAGGGGCGTTCCTGGAGTACGCGTACTCGGTCATCTACTCCCGGGCCCTGCCGGACGCGCGGGACGGGCTGAAGCCGGTGCAGCGCCGGATCCTCTACGCGATGTCCGAGATGGGCCTGCGGCCGGACCGGGCCCACGTGAAGAGCTCGCGGGTCGTCGGCGAGGTCATGGGCAAGTTCCACCCGCACGGCGACGCCGCGATCTATGACGCGCTGGTGCGCATGGCCCAGCCCTTCTCGCTGCGGCTGCCGCTCGTCGACGGGCACGGCAACTTCGGCTCCCTCGACGACGGCCCGGCCGCCCCGCGCTACACCGAGGCCCGGCCGGCGGCCGCCGCGCTGCTGATGACGACCGGGCTGGACGAGGCGACCGTCGACTTCGTCCCGACGTACGACGACGCGCACGTGCAGCCCGAGGTCCTGCCGTCTGCCCTGCCCAACCTGCTGGTCAACGGGGCCAGCGGGATCGCGGTCGGCATGGCCACCAACATGGCTCCGCACAACCTGGTCGAGGTGATCGGGGCCGCCCGGCACCTGATCGCGCACCCGCAGGCGACGCTCGAGGACCTGATGCGGTTCGTGCCGGGCCCGGACCTGCCGACCGGCGGCCGGATCGTCGGGCTGGAGGGGATCCGCGAGGCCTACGCCACCGGCCGCGGCACGTTCCGCACCCGCGCGACCGCCCGGATCGAGTCGGTGTCGGCCCGGCGCAAGGGCATCGTCGTCACCGAGCTGCCCTACACCGTCGGGCCGGAGAAGGTCGTCGAGAAGATCAAGGACCTGGTGCAGTCCAAGAAGCTCCAGGGCATCGCCGACCTCAAGGACCTGACCGACCGCTCGCACGGCCTGCGGCTCGTCGTCGAGATCAAGAACGGCTTCCACCCCGAGGCGATCCTGGAGCAGCTCTACCGGCTGACCCCGATGGAGGACTCGTTCGGGATCAACAACGTCGCGCTGGTCGACGGCCAGCCGCGCACCCTCGGCCTGCGCGAGCTGCTCCAGGTCTACGTGGACTTCCGGATCGGCGTGGTCCGGCGGCGCACCGCGCACCGGCTGGCCAAGCGCGACGAGCGGCTGCATCTGGTCGAGGGCCTGCTGATCGCCATCGTCGACATCGACGAGGTCATCCAGGTCATCCGCAGCAGCGACGACGCCGCCGCCGCCCGGGCCCGGCTGATGCGCGGTCTTCGACCTGACCGAGCTGCAGGCCAACTACATCCTCGACCTGCAGCTGCGGCGGCTGACCAAGTTCTCGCTGATCGAGCTGGAGACCGAGAAGGCCCAGCTGCTGGCCGAGATCGAGGAGCTGCAGGCGATCCTCGACCAGGACTCGGTGCTGCGCGACGTCGTCTCCGGCCGAGCTGGCCGAGGTCGCCAAGGCCCACGGCACCCCGCGTCGTACGGTCCTGCTCGAGTCGGCCGGCGCCCCGGCGACGGCCGCCGCGCCGCTCGAGGTGGCCGACGACCCGTGCTGGGTGCTGCTGTCCTCCACCGGCCTGCTCGCCCGGACCAGCTCGGCCGAGCCGATGGCCGATCGGGCCGGACCGGCAGTCGCACGACGTCGTCACCTCGGTGGTGCCGCGGCACGGCGCGCGGCGACGTCGGCCTGGTGACCTCGCGGGGCCGGCTGCTCCGGCTGTCCGTCGCTCGACCTGCCCACCCTGCCTCCGACGAGCGCGCCGCCGAACCTGTCCGGCGGGGCGCCGCTCGGCGCGTTCGTCGACCTGCCACCCGGTGAGGCGGTGCTGTGCCTGACCACGCTGGACGCCGGCGTCGCCCGGGCTGGCCCTCGGCACGGCGTCCGGGGTGGTCAAGCGGGTCGTGCCGGACTACCCGAGCAACCGCGACGAGTGGGAGGTCATCGGGCTGCGCGACGGCGACACGGTCGTCGGCGCGGTCGAGCTGACCAGCGAGGACCAGGACCTGGTCTTCATCACCTCCGACGGCCAGCTGCTGCACTTCGGCGCGGCATCGGTGCGCCCGCAGGGCCGGCCCGGCCGGCGGCATGGCCGGGCGTGAAGCTCGCTGCCGGACAGCGGGTCGTCTCCTTCACCGCCGTCGACCCGGCGAGCCGCAACGTGGTCGTCACCATCTCCGGGTCGTCGGCCTCCCTGCCCGGCACCGAGCCCGGGTCGGTCAAGGTCACGCCGTACGCCGAGTACCCGGCCAAGGGCCGGGCCACCGGCGGCGTGCGCTGCCACCGGTTCCTCAAGGGCGAGGACGAGCTGATCCTGGCCTGGGCCGGGCCGGCGCCGGCCCGCGCCGCCAGCGGCAGCGGCGTGCCGGTCGACCTGCCCGAGGCCACCGGCCGCCGCGACGGATCGGGTACGCCGGGCAGCACCCCCGTCGTCGCCGTCGCCGGCCCGGCGTCGGACCGAGCCGCCGGGCCGCCGCCCGCGCGCCACCCGCCGCCCCGTGAGCGGGCTCCCGGCCACCGCCTGCTCCCTGTCCACCGCCGCCGCCGGCGAGCCGGCCTACGGCTCGGCCGCGCCGGCCCGGGTCTGGGTCGCGCTCGAGCAGCCCGGCCCGTGGGGGCACGACGCGCTCGCCGAGAGCCACCTCGACCCCGACCTCGGGCGGTCGCTGCGGGCCAAGGTCGGCGGCGCCGGCGGCCGGTTGGCGCTGCTGCGCTCGGCCCGCAAGCACCCCGACAAGCGACCACGGCACCGAGCCGTTCGTGGCCATCGGCTGCGCCGGCCCGGCGGCGCCTGGCTGCTCAGTGGCCACCTCGAGTCGCCAGAAGCGTTGCAGCGAGCTGGACTTTCACGGCCCTGACCCGGGGCGACCAGGACGGCGTGCGGGCCAGCCTCCCCGGACCTGGCGCCGAGCCGCGCGCCGCTGCTGCTCGTCTGCACCAACGGCCGCCGCGACGTCTGCTGCGCGGTGTTCGGCCGGCCCCTGGCCCACGACGCTGCGGTCCAGCGACCCGGGCAGGTCTGGGAGACGTCGCACACCGGGGGCCACCGGTTCTCCCCCACGGCCGTCCTGCTGCCGTGGGGCGTCACCCTGGCCCGGCTCGACGCTCGGCTCGCGGTCGCGACGCTCGACGCCGCGGCCGAGGGTCGGCTGCCCCGCGACATCCTCGGCCCGCAGCACGACCGCGGCCGGTCCAGCCTGCGCCCCGCCGGCCCAGGCCGCGGAGTCCGCTGTCCGGGCCGAGATCGGCGAGACCGTGATCGAGGCACTGTCCACGACCGTTGCGGGCCGACCGGCGACGACGCCGTGGGCGGCGACTGTCGCCACACGCGACGGCCGCAGCTGGCCGGCGGTCGTACGCCGCAGCGACGCCGTCCGGGCTGCGCGCGCCCTCGTGCGGCAAGGCGCCGGAGCCCTACTCGACGTACGACGTCGAGCTGGCCGCGTCTCGGCGCGAGGCCGTCGGTGAGCGTCGACTGCAGGGCGGCCGGCCGGTCGCCGTGGTCACCGGCGGCCGGGCGGGGCATCGGCGCCGCGACCGGCCGAGCTGCTGGCCGCGGCAGGGCTGGGACGTCGTCGTCGGCTACCGCAGCGACCCGCGCGGCCGGGCGAGGTCGTCGACCGCTGCCAGGCCGCGGGTGCGCGCGCGGTCGCGGTGGCCGTCGGACGTCGGCACCCAGGCCGGCGTCGACCCGCTGTTCGACGCCGTCGAGCAGCGAGTTCGGCCGGCTGGACGCGCTGGTCGCCAACGCCGGCGTGGTCACGCCCCGCTCGCGGGTCGACGCCATGACCGCCGAGCGGATCGCCGGCGTCCTGCAGGTCAACGTCGTCGGCCTGTTGCTCTGCGCCGGCGCGGCCGTCCGGCTGATGTCGACCGCCACGGCGGGCCGGGCGGCGTCATCGTGCTGGTGTCGTCGCGGGCGGCCGTCTCGGTGGCGCGCACGAGTACGTCGACTACGCGGCCAGCAAGGGCGCCGTCGACACGATCGTCGCCGGGCTGGCGGCCGAGGTGGTCGACGAGGGCATCCGCGTCGTCGGCGTGCGCCCCGGCGTCATCGCCACCGACATCCACGAGCCGGGCCGGCTGGAGCGGATCACCCCCGAGCTGCCGATGCAGCGGCCGGGCACGGTCGAGGAGGTCGCCGGCGGCCATCGCCTGGCTGGTGTCACCGGAGGCGTCGTACGTCACCGGCACGTTGCTCGACGTCAGCGGCGGCCGCTGACCGCTCCCCGGCTCGCGTCAGCCGCCTTGCGACCTTGCCGTGCTGACCCCAGGTCGGAGGCATCATGTGCCGCATGCCGGTCGAGCGCCCGTGGGACGAGGAGGCCGCCGGCATGCCCGACCCGCTGGCCAACCTTCGGCACCGCGGCTTCAGCCCGTACGGGCCGGAGGGCGAGATCCTCGGCATGGGCCAGTTCGCCGGCGGCGTACGCCGCGCGACCGGCTGGCGTCGGGTCGTCGGTGTCGGGGTCGCGGCCCTGCTGCTGGCGTCGTTCCTCGGCTCGGCCGTCGTCAGTGTCGTGCAGCTGGCCGGCGGCGACCGCCGCTCCCCGACCGCGCCAACGACCGTCGGCGCCCACCTGCCCTGAACGGCTGACCCGGCTCGCCGACTCCTGTTCGATGGCCTCTTGCTACCTGCATACTCGGTATATATACTGAGTATGTCGTGCTCAGGGGAGCCGATGACCGAGCCAGGGGGCTTCAAATGTCGATCAGCCGCATGTCATCGTCCACACCGTCTACCCAGTCCGCCCAGTCCGCCCAGTCGATCCAGATCGCGAGCCAAGGCCACCCGCTGGGCTCGGGTGCTCCTGGTCCGCCGAGTGTTCGTGGTGCTGCTGGTGGTCCTCACCGCCACCGCCGGCCGGTATGAGGTCTCGGCCGCTGCCCTCGCCGGAGTGCACCGAGCGGCGCCGGCCGCCGACACCGACCACCTCGAGCCCGCCCTCCACGCTCAGATCGACCGCGCGATCGCCGCTGCGGCCGCCGCCGGCGTCGAGCTGCACGTCACCTCGGGCTGGCGGAGCCGGGCCGAGCAGGAGCAGCTGTTCCGGGCCGCGGTCCGCCGGTACGGCTCACCCGAGGCGGCCTCGCACTGGGTCCTGCCGCCGGACCAGTCGGCGCACGTCCGCGGCGCAGCGGTCGACGTCGGGCCCCGGGCCGGCGCGAAGTGGCTCGAGAAGCACGGCCTGCAGTTCGGCCTGTGCCGTCGGTACGACAACGAGTGGTGGCACTTCGAGCCGCTGGCCCCCGCTGACGGGAGCAGCTGCCCGGCCCGGCAGCCCCACGCGGGGGGCTCAGGCGTCGATGCGGTCGCGGTCCAGGCCGCCGGCCCCGGCCACCAGGAAGTCCTTGCGCGGCGCGACGTCGCTGCCCATCAGCAGGTCGAAGACCCGCTCGGCCCGCTCGGCGTCGGCCAGCGTCACCCGGCGCAGGGTGCGGTGCCGCGGGTCCATCGTCGTCTCGGCCAGCTGGTCGGCGTCCATCTCCCCCAGACCCTTGTAGCGCTGGAGCGGCTCCTTCCAGCGCTGCCCCTTGCGCTGGTCAGGTCGGCCTGGACGGCCGCGCAGCTCGGCCTCGGAGTAGGTGTAGACGTACTTGTCCTGGCCCTTCTTCGGGCTGACGACCTCGAGCCGGTGCAGCGGCGGCACCGCGGCGAAGACCCGGTTCTGCTCGACGAGCGGCCGCATGTACCGGAAGAACAGGGTGAGCAGCAGGGTCCGGATGTGGGCGCCGTCGACGTCGGCGTCGGTCATCAGGATGACCTTGCCGTAGCGGGCCGCGTCGAGGTCGAAGGTGCGGCCCGAGCCGGCGCCGATGACCTGGATGATCGAGGCGCACTCGGCGTTGCGCAGCATGTCGGCGACGACGCCTTCTGGACGTTGAGGATCTTGCCCCGGATCGGCAGCAGGGCCTGGAACTCCGAGCTGCGGGCCAGCTTGGCGGTGCCGAGCGCGCTGTCGCCCTCGACGATGAACAGCTCGCTGCGCTCGACGTCGTCGGTGCGGCAGTCGGCCAGCTTGGCCGGCAGCGACGAGGACTCCAGGGCGTTCTTGCGACGCTGGGTCTCCTTGTGCTGGCGGGCGCTGACCCGCGTCTTCATCTCGGCGACGACCTTCTCGAGCAGCAGCGGCGGCCTGCTGCTTCTCGCCGCGCTTGGTCGAGGTGAGCAGCCCGGTGAGCTCGCGCTCGACCACCCGGGCGACGATGCCGCGGACCGCGTTGGTGCCCAGCACCTCCTTGGTCTGGCCCTCGAACTGGGGCTCGGCCAGCCGGACCGTCACGATCGCGGTGAGCCCGGCCAGCACGTCCTCCTTGTCCAGCCGGTCGTCCTTGCCGCCCGCCTTGAGCCGGCGGGCGTTCAGCTCGACCTGGCGCTTGAACGTCTTGACCAGCGCCGCCTCGAAGCCGGCCAGGTGGGTGCCGCCCTTGGGGGTCGCGATGATGTTGACGAACGACCGGACCTTCGTGTCGTAGCCGCTGTCCCAGCGGACCGCGATGTCGACGACGCACTCGCGCTCGACCTCGGTCGGCGTCATGTGGCCCTGGGCGTCCAGCACCGGCACCGTCTCGCGGAAGTGCCCCGAGCCGGCCAGCCGCCAGACGTCGGTCACCGGCTCGCCGGTGCCGAGGAACTCGACGTACTCGACGATGCCGCCGCGGTGGCAGAACGTCTCCTCGTGCGGCCCGTCGGCGCCGGGCGTGCCCGGCAGGCCGCGCTCGTCGCGCAGCACCAGCGTCAGGCCGGGCACCAGGTACGACGTCTGCCGGGCCCGCTGCGACCAGCTCGTCGTAGCTGAACCCGGCGTCCTTGATGAAGATCTGCCTGGTCGGCCCAGTAGCGCACCCGGGTGCCGGTCACGCCCCGGGGCGCCTTGCCGGCGACCCGCAGCTCGGACCGGTCGACGAACGGCGTGAAGGGCGCGTCCGGCGACGGGCCGCCCTTGCGGGTCGTCGAAGACCCCGGGCTCGCCCCGGCGGAAGCTCATCGCGTGGATCTTGCCGCCGCGGTCGACCTCGACGTCGAGCCGGGCGGACAGGGCGTTGACGACGCTGGCCCCGACGCCGTGCAGACCGCCGGAGGCCGTGTAGGAGCCGCCGCCGAACTTGCCACCGGCGTGCAGCTTGGTGAAGACCACCTCGACGCCGGACAGGCCGGTCTTCGGCTCCTCGTCGACCGGGATGCCCCGGCCGTCGTCGTGCACCTCGACCGACCCGTCGGCCATCAGGACGACGTCGATCCGGTCGCAGTGCCCGGCCAGGGCCTCGTCGACCGAGTTGTCGATGATCTCCCACAGGCAGTGCATGAGGCCGCGCGAGTCGGTCGAGCCGATATACATCCCCGGGCGCTTGCGGACCGCCTCGAGCCCCTCGAGGACGGACAGGTGACGGGCGGTGTAGTCGCCCGGTGCGGCCCGTTTGGCCCCGGATCGGGTGACTCTCCCGGTGGCGGGTGGCTCGGTCGGCTGGGCAGCCACGGGCAAACATTCTCCAGATCGGCTCCGAATCGGCCGATGAGGTGACACGGCCGGATTGATCGTCGTCAGGCTAGCGCCGCGGTAGGACGATGACGCTCTGGTTTCGGTCGTGTTGCAGTCTGATTGAGGTTCGTGTCCGCGTTGAGCGAACACGGGTCAGGTGCCGACGCGGGAACGCGTCGGGATGATTGACTGTTGTGACAGGCGCAGGAGATGCCGCTCGAGGAGCGGTGTCCTACATGGAGGAAGGTTTCGTGACAGCTGCTCTCGCCAGTTCCCTCACCGCGGCCGACCGTTGCGACCGTTGTGGAGCGCAGGCCTACGTCCGCGTCACCTTGTCCGGTGGCGCCGAGCTGCTGTTCTGCGCGCACCACGGCCGGGTCCACTCCGACGCGCTGCGCCGGGTGGCTACGGACGTCCAGGACGAGTCCGACCGGCTCACCGACACACCAGGGGCAGCGCCGCTCGAGGAGCGCTGAGCCCTCGACAGGTACCAACCTTCGAGAACCCATCGACAGAGTCTGACAACGTTGCGGGCCCCGGCTTCGGCCGGGGCCCGTTGCCGTCTTCGGATGCTGGCTGCGAGCCGTCCTGCCATGCTCGGCGCCATGAGCACCGGGGGCGAGGTCGTCGTCGGGCTGGTGATCGCCGTCGGCCTGGTCGGTGTCCTGATCCCGGTCCTGCCCGGGCTGTTGCTGGTGTGGGGCGCCGTCGCGGTGTGGTCCTTCGAGGAGAGCAGCGGCACCGGCTGGGTGGTCCTCGGGGTCGTCACGGTGCTGCTGGTCGCCGGCACCGTCGTCAAGTACGTCGTGCCGGGCCGGCGGCTGCGGCAGGCCGGGGTGCCCTGGTCGAGCACCGCCGTCGGCGGGTTGCTCGGGCTGGTCGGCTTCTTCGTGATCCCGGTGGTGGGCCTGCTGATCGGCTTCGTCCTGGGCGTCTACCTGGCCGAGCGCGCTGCGCCTGCCCACCCACGACGCGGCCTGGCAGTCGACCAAGCACGCGCTCGCGGCGGCCGGCTGGAGCATGGTCGATCGAGCTGGCGGCCGGCATCGCGATGACGCTCGTCTGGATGGCCGGGGTGCTGGTCTAGCGGACGTCGACGGGCGGAGTGCGGGTCGAGCGAACCTGGGGCTAGGCGTCCCAGCCGCCGTCGCGGCGGCGCTCCCAGCGCTGCTCCATGCGCTGCATGAAGGTGCCGGACGTGCCGCCTGCTGGTTGTCCCGACGGCCCTTGCGCGCCGCGCCGGGCCTTGCCAGCCGAGCCGCGCTGCCCGCGGGGAGCCCGGGGCTGGGTCGAGCCATCGGCCGCCACGGTGCCGACCGGTCCGCCCGGGCCCTTCGCGCTTGGCCGGGGTGATCGCCAGCCAGGCGCCCGGCCACCATGACGGCGAAGCCGGCGATGCCGATCGGCACGTTGCCCTGAGCGACGCCCAGGAGCACCAGACCGAGACCGACGAGCACGCCGAGAGCACCGAGGATCATCCGTCGTCGGGCTTTGACCCGAGCGGCGGAGCCGCGCATGGCGGAGGCGAACTTGGGGTCCTCAACAGACAGCTGCTGCTCCATCTGTTCGAGCAGCCGCTGCTCGTGCTCAGAGAGCGGCACGATGACCTCCCGCAACGACACGTGATGACGACACCGTCAAAGAGTTCTTCGGCGTGATGCGTCCCTGGCCTAAGGATAGGTCGCCGTTCCGCTGCTGCGATAGCCAGACCCGAGTTTCCACAGGTTGCGGTCTGGTGACGGGGCCTGAGGCACTGGTCGTGCGGACGGCTCGGGCGGGGGTCCGACGGCTGGTCCGCCGCGCGGTGGGCGGGGCTCACGCGGGCCGGTCCGGCTGCTCCGGGACCAGGCTGGCCGGCCGGACCGCGCCGGCGCCGAACCGGGCGCTGGCCGCGTCGACCGCGCGGTCGGCTTCCCGCCAGCCCTGGGGCCGCTCGTCCAGCAGCAGCTGGCGCGGCGACTGGTCGGCGTCGACCAGGCCCTCCAGCCGGACCCCGACCAGGCGCAGCCGGGCCCGCTGCAGCCCGAGCGCGTCGTACAGGCCCTTGGCCGTCGCGTAGACCTCGCGCCCGACGTCGGTGGCGTCGCGCAGGGTCTTGGACCGGGTGATCGTCGTGAAGTCGGCGAACCGGATCTTGATCGAGACGGTGCGGGCGACCTGGCCGTGCGAGCGGAGCCGGGCCGCTGCCCGCTCGGACAGCTTGAGCAGGGTGCGTCGGACCACCTCCGGGTCGTCGACGTCCCGGGAGAAGGTCTCCTCGTGGCCGATGCTGCGGTCCTCGACCATGGGCACGACCGGCTCGCGGAGTCGCGCCCCCAGGCCAGCTCGTGCAGGTGGGCGCCGGAGGCCTGGCCGAGGGCGCGCAGCAGGGTGTCGCGCGGGACGTGGGCGATGTCGCCGACCGTCCGCAGCCCAGCCGGTGCAGCGTCTCCTCGGTCTTGTCCCCCACTCCCCACAGCGCGCCGACCGGCAGCGGGTGCAGGAACGACACCACGGTCTCCGGCGGTACGACGATCAGCCCGTCCGGCTTGGCCATCGAGGAGGCCAGCTTGGCCACGAACTTGCTGGCGGCGACCCCGACCGAGCAGGTGATCCGCTGCTCGTCGGCGACCCGGTCCCGGATCAGCTCGCCGATCCGGGCCGGCGAGCCGAGCCGGCGGGTCGCGCCCGACACGTCCAGGAACGCCTCGTCGAGCGAGAGCGGCTCGACCAGCGGCGTGATGTCGGCGAAGACCGCCATCACTCCCTTGCGACGCCGCCTGGTAGGCGTCGAAGTCCGGCGGCAGGATCGTTGCCGTCCGGGCACATCCGCCGGGCCCGGCTCATCGGCATGGCCGCGTGGACGCCGAACGTGCGGGCCTCGTACGTCGCGGAGAGGACGACGCCCCGGCTGCCGTTGCCGCCGACGATGACCGGCCGGCCGCGCAGCTCCGGGTGCTCGAGCAGGGAGACGGAGGCGTAGAACGCGTCCATGTCCACGTGCAGGACGGTGCACCGCGGAGTCGTCGGCGCCGCTGTCGTCGAAGGCGTCCGGGCGCTCGACCTGGCGCCGGCTCACGGCTCAGCCCGTCCGGCGGGCCAGCACGTGCAGCGCCATCGACAGCCCGGCGTAGTCCGGCTGGCCGGCCAGGCGGCCGTCGAGGTCGTGCAGCCGCGCGGGTGCGGTGGGGTCGGACTCGAGCAGCTGGCCGGGCACGAGGTCGGCGAGCACCCGCAGGCCCGTCGACGGCGTCGACCTGCAGGCCGGCCGCCGTGACCAGGTCGGCGACCTGGGCCCGGTCGAAGCGCCGGGTGAGCGGGTCGGGTCGCCCCATCGGCCGTCCGGGTCGTCGAGCAGGGCCTGGGCCCGGGCCAGGTGACCGGACAGCGCGGCCGCCGACGACAGCCGCGCTGCGCTGGGCGACGACCAGGCTGAGCCGCCCGCCGCGGACGCAGCGCGCGGGCGATGCCGGCCAGCGCCTGCGCCGGATCGTCGACGTGCTCGAGCAGGCCGTGACACAGCGCCAGGTCGAACGTCGCGTCGAACGAGAGATCTGTCGACCTGGAGCTCGTCGGCGTCACCCTGCCGGGCGACCAGCTGGCCCTCGACGCCGGACTCGCCGGCCCGGCGGGCCAGCGCCGCCAGGGCGTCCGGGCTGGAGTCGATGACGGTGACCCGGTGGCCGAGGGCGGCGAGCGGCACGGCCAGGCCGCCGGTACCACCACCGAGGTCGAGGACGTCGAGGACCTCTGCCGGGTCGGCCGGGTGATCGCTGGCGCGCCCAGCCGGCAACAGGGCTCGGACGGCGTCCCACAGCAACGCGTCGGGCACCTGGCTGCTCCCTGTCGGTCATCGGGTCGGTCAGCGGGTCGGTCAGCGGATCGGTCGGGGTGCGTCTGGTCCGCCCACCCTAGTGAGGCCCGGTCGGCGCAGTCGGTCCAGCCGTGGCCTCGATCGCTAGCCATCGAGCAGCTCGAGCAGCTTGAGGGTGGTCCGCCAGTTGCGGGCCGTCGCGACCAGCTGACGGTTGCCGCTGACCCGGTCCCATTTCACGACGCCCAGCTTGCTCACGCCCATGCCGGCCGGCAGCCAGAGGAAGATCTCCCGGCCGCCCGGGGCCAGCGCGAACTCCTCAGGCTCGTACGCCGCGGGGTCGACGCCCGACAGGTCGGCACCGGTGAGCTTGGCCGAGAGGAAGACGCAGAACAACCGCGCCGGGTCCCGCTCCGGCTCGGCCGGTCTGGCCGGTCTGGTCCGGCGGCCGGAGGAACGGGTTGGCGTCGATGACCTTCGCCATCTCGGCCCGGCTGCGGACGACGACGGGGACGTCCATGCCCAAGGTCTCGGTGATCGCCGCTTCGATGTCCGCGGCCAGCTTGGTCGTCGATGGCTTGCTCGATGGCCTGTTGGTGAAGACGGCCTGGCCGCTGCGCAGGTAGGTCTTCACCTCGGTGTGACCCAGGTCCTCGAGCAGCGCCTTGAGGTCGGCCATCGCGAGCTGCTTGGCCGAGCCGACGTTGATCCCGCGCAGCAGTGCGACGTACCGGCTCGTACTCGCCCGCGCGCTCATGGGCGCCACCTTGCCAGCCCGGTCCGACCGGCGCTGTCTCATGACCGGCGCTGTCTCATGACCGGCGCTGTCTCATGACCGGCGCGGCCTAGTGGCCGGAGCTGCCGGGGCTGGCATGCCAGAGCTTGCGCGGGGCCTTGGGGTCACGCAG
This sequence comes from uncultured Actinomycetota bacterium, assembly GCA_963794535.1. GTDB lineage: Bacteria > Actinomycetota > Actinomycetes > Actinomycetales > CAVURS01 > CAVURS01. Next base: position 44,307 of record CAWCEI010000020.1, on the reverse strand, counting down.
GGCGTCCTTGTCCTCCACCTTCCCTGGTTTGCCGGGGACCTTCCCCGGCACCTGGCGGCCGAGCTTGCGGGAGTCCTTGGTGTCCTCACCGGCCGGCTTGATGTCGGAGTACGGCGACTGCTTGAAGCCGCTCGCGTGCACCAGCACCCGGCGATGGCGCTCGCCGCCGCCCATGCCGCCGGCCGCCGGGCCGTCGTCGTCCGGGCCCGAGGAACGGCCCGGTGGCGCCCCGGCCATGACCGGGCGGGAGGAACGGCTGGCGGCCGCGCCGGCGATGGCCGAGTCGGAGTACGGCGCGTGCTCCCGCTCGCCTTGCCGCCCGCGCACCGCGGCTGCCCGCTCCTCGGCCGCGTCGAGGGTGGCGTGCACCGCGGCCAGGCCACCGTCGCACCAGGCCTCCCACAGCGCGGACAGCTCCCAGGCCCCGGTGGCCCGCAGCGAGACCCCACGCGGCCCGGTGCGCCGCAGCTCGCCTCGCACCATGAGCAACCAGGAGTGGAAAACCGTTGCGGCATAAGGACCTTGGACGTCCTCGAAGAACGTCGCGTCGACCGGTCCGGTCGCATCGTCGAGGGTCAGGAACACGACCCGGCGTCCGGACCTGATCGGCGGGGTCTGGGTCGCCACCTTGACCCCGGCGACGAACAGCTCGGCCCGGCTGCGCTGGGCCAGCAGGTCCCGCGCCCGGGTGATGCCGAGCGCCCGCAGCAGCGGGTCGTAGAACTCCAGCACGTGGGCGCTGGCGTCCAGCCCCAGCACCTCCAGCTCGGCCTTGACCCGCTCGGCGCCGGACATCTCCGGCAGCCCGGTGGGCCGGGTCTCGTCGGGCGCGTCGCCCAGGTCCAGCGCCAGCTGCACGCTCTGCTCGGCCGCCGGCACCGCGGCCCGCGGCGCCTGGGACTGGGCCGCTGCCATCAGCCGCACATCGCGGGTGTCGGCCCAGTCGGCGCGCTCCCCCCGGCCCGGGGCACCCGGGCCGGAGCCGTCCCAGCGGGAGTCGTCGGCGGTGTCGGCACCCCGGCGGGGAATCGACCGGGCTGCCGCCGACAGGTCGGGCGGTACGTGCTTGCTCTTGACCGCGGCCGGTCGGGCCCGGACCCGGGAGGCCGAGCGGGCGGTGGCCCGGCTCCAGCTGTCCAGCTCGACGACCTGCAACAGCAGGTCGCGCCGGGTGACCTTGCCCCGGCGGCGCAGCGGCAACCGGGCCGCCAGGCCACCGAGCCCGTAGAGGGCGTCGAAGCCGCCGGCGACCACCAGCCGCTCGACCACCGGCCGGCAGACCTGCGCGCGGTGCCAGAAGTCGGCGAGTGAGTGGTAGGGCCGGCCGGCGATGATCCGCTGCACCTCGGCCGAGCTGATCCCCTTGACGTCGGCCAGCGAGAGCCGGATGCCGTAGGCCCGCCCGTCCGGCAGGTCCGGCGCCGGCGCCTGTCGCGGACCGGCGTCGGGGAACAGCGGCCCGGCCTCGACCTGGTCCAGGATCGCCGGCGGTGGCTCGTCCCACGAGGCGACCTTCTCGACCCGGTAGGTGTCGTCGGAGGCGTTGACGTCGAGGCCCAGCACAGCGATGCCCAGGCTCCGGGCGTCGTCCAGGATGAGCCGCTTGGGATACATCCCCGGGTCGTGGGTGAGCACCCCGGCCAGGAACGCCGCCGGGTGGTGGGCCTTGAGCCAGGCCGACTGGTAGGTCGGCAGGGCGAACGCCGCGGCATGCGCCTTGCAGAACCCGAACGAGGCAAAAGCCTTGAGCACCAACCAGATTCGCTCGACGTCGTCCAGGCTGTATCCCCTCGACCTGGCCAAGGGACGCCACCAGGCCTCGACCTCGCGCTGCCCCGCCGGCGACCCGAGCGCGCGCCGCACCTCGTCGGCCTCGGCCAGGGTCACCCCCGTCGTCACCGAGACGATCTGCAGCACCTGCTCGTGGAAGACGACCACGCCGTGGGTCTCGCGCAGCGCGGGCTCCAGGCTGGGGTGGAGGTACTCGCTCTCCCGCCAGCGCTGCCGGGCCATCAGGAACGGGGTGACCATGTCGGACTTCACCGGCCCGGGCCGGAACAGCGAGATGTCGATGATCAGGTCACGGAAGGTCTCCGGCCCGAACTTGCCGACCAGCTCACGCTGCCCCGGCGACTCGATCTGGAAGCAGCCCAGGGTGTGGGTCGAGCGGATCAGCCGGAAGGTCGCCTCGTCGTCCAGGGCCACGCTGGACCGGTCGTCGAGGTCGACCTGCACCTCGTCGACCCGGGCGACCTCCTGCACCGCATGGGCCATCGCCGACTGCATCCGGATCCCGAGCACGTCGAGCTTGAGCAGCCCCATCGTCTCGACGTCGTCCTTGTCGAACTGGCTCATCGGGAAACCCAGCCAGCTGGACTCGACCGGGGTCCGGTCCAGCAGTGAGCCGTCGGAGAGCACGACCCCGCACGGGTGCAGTGCGACGTGCCGGGGCAGGCCGTCGAGCCGCTCGACCAGCTCGAAGAGCAGATCCAGCCGCGGCGCGGACAGCCCGCTGGCCCGCAGCTCGGGCAGGTCGGCGATCGCGTTGCGCGCGTCGCGGGCCCGGATGTGCGGGAAGGCCTTGGCGATCGCGTCGATCTCCATCGGCGGCATCCCCAGCGCCGCGCCGACATCCCGGATCGCGTGCCGGACCCGGTAGGTGTCCATCATCGACACGCAGGTCACCCGCTCCCCGCCGAACCGGGCCAGGATCTGCTCGTAGACCTCGGTCCGCCGGGCCGACTCCACGTCGACGTCGATGTCCGGCAGCTGGGCTCGCAGCGGCGAGCAGAACCGCTCCATCAGCAGGTCGTAGGCCAGGGGGTCGACCCCGGAGATGCCGAGGAGGTAGTTGACCAGGCTCCCCGCGCCCGAGCCGCGCGCCGCGACCCGGACCCTGAGGTCGCGGATCAGGTCGCAGACCGAGGCGACGGTCAGGAAGTACGTCGGGTAGCCCAGCTTGGCCACCACCTCGAGCTCGTCGTCGAGCCGGGAGGCGACCGCGCGCAGCTCCCGCTCGCCACGGCCGGGATAACGCGAACCGATCGCGCCCACACACCGGGCGCGGAGCACCGCACCGGCGTCGTCACCCGGCGCCAGGCCGAGCACCCCGGGCTCGGGCAGGTGCACCGACCCGATGCCCAGGTCGGCATAGGGGTCCAGGACGCATCGGCGGACCAGGCTCATGGTGTCGGCCAGCAACCGCCGGGTCTCGGCCCGCTCGTCACCCCCGGCTCCCGCCGCACCGACCACCTCCTCGGCCACCCGCGCCATCTCCGCGCCGGAGCGCAGGTGCCCCGCCGTGGTCACCCGGTCCAGATGACGGGTGTCGAGGACGACCAGGCGCCGGGCCGCGTCCAGCACGTCGACGGTCGCCGCACCACCGGGCTCGGCGTGCCGCACCGCGTTGGTCAGCACCGCCGGCAGGCCGGCCTGGCGGGCCAGGGCCAGCAGCCGGGCCGCATGCCCGACGCTGGCCACACTGCCGGGTGGCCCGCCATGACAGACCACCTCGACCGCGAGCGAGCCGGCCGGCAGAGCCTGCTGCCAGCGCCGCAGCAGGGCCAGCGCCTGACCGGCAGAACCGCCGCCGCCGGCCAGGGCCGCCCGGCCGACCGCGGACGAGGGACCCAGCAGCACGACCAGGGCCGGCTGGCCGGTGTCCGGGTCGAGCGCATGCTCGGCGATCAGCTCGAGGTCGGCGACCGGCTGCCCCCGCTCACCGCGCAGATGGGTCGCCGAGACCAGCCGGCACAGCCGGGCCCATCCCCGCGACGCGGGCGCCGCGCCCGAGCCGAGCGCCAGGACGGTCACCCGCGGGTGCCGCGGGTCGACCACGGCGCCCCCTCTGACCGGCGTACGCCCGAGCAGGGTCGGACGACGTCGCCGCCGAGCTCCGCCGGACGGCCAGGTCGACTCCCAGCAAGGGGGCCACCCCGGTGCGCTGACAGGCCCGGACGAACCGGATCGCGCCGTACAGGCCGTCGCGGTCGGTCAGCGCGAGCGCCGGCTGCCCCAGCTCGGCGGCTCGCTCGACCAGGGCCTGCGGGCGTGGAGGCACCGTGGCGCAGGGAGTATCCGGAGGCGACATGGAGATGGGCGAAAGAGCTCACGACGAGGACAGGACCGGGCACAGGCCGGGCAGCGGAAGCCGGCTCAGCCGGTCACCCAGGTCGAGGCCGAGGGTGGACTCGACGAGCTGGACGAAGGTCTCGGCCGCCCGCAGCTGGTCGTCGGCCTCCCGGACCGGGATGACCTCGACCCGGCCGGCCTCCAGCGCGGCCCGGCGGTCCGCACCGGCCGCGAAGAACGCGGCCCACTCGGTGAGCTCGGGAGCCACCCGCGGCAGCACCGCCCAGACACTGCGCGGTCCGGCCCCCCGGCCACTGGGCCGGCCGCGGGTGGCCAGCACCGCCGCCGCGGCCCGCAGCGCGGACAGGTGGGCCGCGATATACCGCTCCCCCGCCCGCTCGGCAGTGGTCGCGGTGAGCAGCCCGGCCCGGGACCGGTCGAGCAGCTCGACCGTAGCCGCCGAAATCGGTACCGAGATCGGTGCGGAGATCGCTGTCGTCGTCATTGGTCCTCCCCTTGTGGTCAGCTCGTACTTCAGCTCAGCTCGTACTTCAGCTCAGCTCGGCTGGTCAGTCAGCGACCTGCAACAGCCGCCAGTGCGCGCGCAGCCCTGGGGCCGGTCCGGTGCCAGCGATCCCGTCCGGGTCGGCGGGGTCGGCGACGTCCCGACCCAGGTCATAGACGCCCACGGTGTCGCTGCGACCGGCTCCGGCTTCGACCCGCCAGATCTCGCGCTCCAGCACATCGGCCACCGCGACCTCGGCCTCGCTCATCGGCTCCTCCCACGAGGTCGGTGCCGGCTCCAGCCCGAGCAACCGGGCGGTGGCTCCCTCCAGCCACCAGGCCCGGCGCTCGCGCCAGTGCCCGAGAATCGACCGGACCGCATAGACCCGACCACGCCAGAGGAAGAGGGCCGGCCCGCTGGTGGAGGTCTCCCGAACCTCGATGACCTCGTCATAGCGCCGGACCATCAGCCACACCCCTCTGCCCTCGAACGAACTCGAACAGTTGTTCGAATGCCTGAACTGTATACCTAGCCCCCGACAGGGCGTCAACCGCTACTCTCCGCGGAATGACGGACTCCCCCGAGGACCAGGCCCGGCCCGCGCTGCTCGACCACCCGAGCGTCGTCCGGGTCGCGGATGCGTTGCGGGCAGCGGGTTCCAGCGACCGGGTGCACATCCTCGACGTGACCGCGCGGACGGCGCAGGACGCCGCCGACGCCCTCGGGGTCCAGGTCGCCCAGATCGTGAAGTCCCTGGTCTTCACGACGCCGGGGCAGCACGGCCCGGAGCCCCTGCTCGTCCTCACCTCCGGCCTGCACCAGGTCGACGTCCACAAGGTCGCCGACCTGCTCGGCCTGGCCGCCCTCGGCCGGGCCGACGCCGACTTCGTGCGCCAGCACACCGGCTTCGCCATCGGCGGGGTCGCGCCGGTCGGTACCACCAGCCCGATCAACACGGTGGTCGACGTCGAGCTCGCCCGCTACGACGTCGTCTGGGCGGCGGCCGGCCATCCGCACGCGGTCTTCCCCACGACGTACGACGAGCTCCTGCGGCTCACCGCCGGCCATCCGGCCGAGGTCGCCTGAGGTGTCAGCCGTCCCTCCGCTGGCGGCAGTCCACATCTTCGGCGTCCCCCGGCGGCACATCCCGCGCGCCCTCGTCCGGATGGGCCGGGACGGCCGCGACCTCCGGTCCACCCCCGGCCTGCGCTTCGCCCGCCTGCTCGGGACCAACGACGGCAGCACCTTCACCCTCAGCAGCAACGACCTCCGGCACTGGGCGATCGTCAGCTCGTGGACCAGCACCGACGCCGCCCGCGACTTCGAGCTCTCCCCGGTCATCCGGCGCTGGGCCCGGATCAGCGAGGAGCGGCTGCACGTCCGCCTCCGCCCGCTGGCCTCGCGCGGTCGCTGGGCCGGCCAGGAGCCGTTCGGCACGCCGACGCCGACCCCGGTGAGCGGACCGGTCGCCAGCATCACCCGGGCCCGGATCGTGCCGCGCAAGTCGGTCCAGTTCTGGCGCGCGGTCCCCCCGGTCGCCGCCGACCTGGCCGGCACCGCCCGGCGTACGGCTGGCCATCGGGGTCGGCGAGGCGCCGGTCGGCTTCCTCGGGACGTTCTCGATCTGGGACTCGACCCGGGCCGTCACCGACTTCGCCCACCGCGGCGCGGCCCACCAGGTCGCCGTCCGGCGGACCGAGGAGGAACACTGGTACGCCGAGGAGCTGTTCGCACGGTTCGAGGTCCTCGACATCGAGGGCACGTACGCCGGCCGCACGCCGTAGCACCAGCGGTCACGCACCAGCCCGAGGAGGGGCGTCACCGATGGGTACCGAGCTCGTGCCCTGGATCTTCACGACCGGCTGGGCCAGCGGCGTCAACGCCTACGCCACGGTCCTCGTCCTCGGCCTGCTCGGCCGCTACGCCGACGTCAGCCAGATCCCGCACGGCCTGACCCGCACGGACGTCCTCATCGCGGCGGCCGTGCTCTTCACCCTCGAGTTCGTCGCCGACAAGATCCCGTACGTCGACTCGCTGTGGGACGCCCTGCACACCGTCATCCGGCCGAGCATCGGCGCGGTGATCGGCGCCCTGCTGGCCGGCAACGACTCGTCGCTGAGCCAGATCTTCGCGGCCACCTCGGGCGGCGTCATCGCCCTGGTCAGCCACCTGGCCAAGGCCGGCCTGCGGGCCGCCGTCAACACCTCACCCGAGCCGGCCAGCAACGTCATCGTCAGCTCGGGCGAGGACATCACCGTCGCCGGCCTCGTCGCTCTCGCCAGCGCCCATCCCTGGGTCTCGGCCGGCATCGCCGCGGCGCTCCTGGTCGGCGAGCGTCTTCCTGGTGGTCAAGCTGTGGCGCCGAGTCCTCGCCTTCCGCGCTCGATGGCGCGGTCGATGGGCCCAGTGAGACCCCTGCGCGCCTCGGTCGCGCTGGCTGTGGTCACGGTGCTGGCCCAGATCGCCTATCCGCTGACCCCGGACCGCGAACTCGGCCGGTCTCAGCGTCCTCACGGTCCTGGCCTTCGCCGCCTCGTCGGTCACGCACGCGCTGGCGACCCAGGGCGCCGCCTGGACCGCGCGACTGGTGCTCGTCGTGGTCCCGGGCGCGTTCGCGGCCGAGGCCGTCGGGGTGGCCACCGGCTTCCCGTTCGGCAGCTATACCTACGCCCACAGCCTGGGTCCGCTGCTCCTCGGGGTGCCGCTGCTCGTGCCGTTGGCCTGGTTGATGATGGCCTATCCCTGCCTTCTCATGGGCCGCACCCTCACGACCAAGCTCACCACCCAGCACACGGTCAAACATGTTGCGGCCGCAGGGGTTCTGGAGGCGGAGCCTGGTCGTCGCTGTGACCGCGGGCGCGGCCCTGGCCGCCTGGGACGTCTTCCTCGACCCGCAGATGGTCGATGCCGGGCACTGGACCTGGGCCGACCCCTCCCCCGGTCTCCCGGGCGTCGCGCACGTGCCACTGACGAACTTCGCCGGCTGGCTGCTCGTCGCGGTGACCGCTGATGGCCATCGCCGCAGCTGACCCTGCCGTGGTCCGCGCCGGCCGCCCGACCGACCCGGCTGGAGACGGTCCCGCCCGCGCTGCTGCTCGGCTGGACGTGGGTCGGCGGCGTCGTCGGCAATGCGGTGTTCTTCCATCGTCCCTGGGTCGCCGTGTGGGGCGGAGCGCTGCTCGGTGTCTTCGTCGCGCCCTACCTCGTCGTGGTGCGGGAGCAGGTGCGGGTCCATTGGCGCGGCTGAGTCGGGTGGCCGCCCGGACCATCGGCCCGGCCACGGTCGTCGGGAGCGCCCTCGCGGTCGGCTCTGACCGCCCACACGGCCGTCAACCTGGGCCGGCTGCGCCGCCCCGCGCAGCCGGCCGGCGAGCCGACCGAGGCGCTGTCCGTGCTGCTCCCGCTGCGCGACGAGGCGCACCGGGTCGAGGCCGGGCTGGTCGCCCTGCTCACCGCCATCGACCGGTACGGCGACGGGGCCGAGCTGGTGGTCCTCGACGACGGCTCGACCGACGGCACGGCCGACGTCGTACGCCGGGTCGCCGGCGCGCATCCCCGCGTCCGAATGGTCGACGGGGCGCCGCTGCCGGCCGGCTGGCTGGGCAAGCCGCACGCCTGTTGGCAGCTGGCGCAGACCGCCGACCCGGACAGCACGGTCCTCGCGTTCGTCGACGCCGACGTGGTGCTGGCCCCGGACGCGCTGGCCGCGAGCGTCGAGCTGATGCGGCAGAGCGGGCTTGACCTGGTCTGCCCCTATCCGCGCCAGCTGGCCGTCTCCGCGGCCGAGCGGCTGGTGCAGCCGCTGCTCCAATGGTCTTGGCTCACAACACTTCCGCTGCGTCTGGCCGAACGCTCACCCCGCCCTTCCTTGTCGGCCGGCAATGGTCAGCTCCTGGTCGTCGACCGGTTTGCCTACCTCCGGGCCGGCGGCCATGCGGCCGTCCGGACCGAGGTGCTCGAAGACGTGGCCCTGGTCCGGGCGGTCAAAGCCGCCGGCGGGTCGGGCGGCCTGGTCGACGGCACCTCGATCGCGACCTGCCGGATGTACGACGGCTGGCCGGACCTCCGGGACGGCTACAGCAAGTCGTTGTGGTCCGCCTTCGGCTCGCCCGCCGGGGCAGCGGGAGCCATGACACTGCTGGCGACGGCCTACGTCCTGCCACCGGTGGCCGCCGTCGTGCGCCGCTCTCCCGTCGGCCTCGCCGGATACGCCGCTGCCGTCATCGGCCGGGTCCTGGTCGCGCGGCGTACCCGGTCGAGGGTCTGGCCGGACAGCCTCGCCCACCCGCTGTCGATCGCCGTTCTCGGCGGGCTGACCGCGCGCTCCTGGTGGCTGCGCTCACGCGGCACGCTGCGCTGGAAGGGCCGTGACCTGGTCTAGCCCGGCCGCACCTAGACTCCCCGCCCGTGGCCGAGGTCGTCGTCGTCGGGGCCGGGATGGGCGGGCTGGCCGTCGCCGCGCGGCTGGCCACGCTCGGCCACCGGGTGACCGTGTGCGAGCGGTCCGACGACGTCGGCGGGAAGCTCGGCTGGTTCTCCCGCGACGGCTTCGCGTTCGACACCGGTCCGTCGCTGCTCACGCTGCCCGCGGTCTATCGCGACCTGTTCCTGAAGACCGGCGGCCCCCTGGAGGCCGAGGTCGACCTGGTGCCGGTCGACCCGGTGTGCCACTACCGGTTCGCCGACGGTGTCGAGCTCGACCTGCCCAACGCCTCACGCGGCGCGGTGACGGCCGCACTCGACGCGGCATTCGGTGCGGGGGCCGGAGCCGACTGGGCCGGGTTCATGGACCGGGCCGGACGGATCTGGGATGCGACGCGTGGGCCGTTCCTCGAGTCCGCCCTCGACGGCGTGCGCGGGCTGCTGCGGGAGTCGCGCAAGATCTCCGACCTGCGGACCGTCGCTCCCTGGCGCTCGCTGCGCAGCCTCGGCCGGCAGCAGCTGCGCGACCCGCACCTGCGGATGATGCTGGACCGCTACGCGACCTACACCGGGTCCGACCCGCGACGCGCACCCGCCGCCCTGGCGACCGTGCCGTACGTCGAGCAGACGTTCGGGGCCTGGTACGTCCGCGGCGGCCTGCGCCGGCTCGGGTTGGCCCTTCACGCCCGGGTGCTCGAGCGCGGTGCCGTCGTCCGCACCTCGACCGGGGTTGCCTCGATCGAGACCGCCGGGGGCAAGGTCAGCGGCGTCCGCCTCGACGACGGCTCGCAGCTCCCGGCCGACATCGTCGTCTCCGATGTCGACGCACGAGCGCTCTACGCCGATCTCGTTGCGCCCCAGGCGAACCGGCGGACGCTGACCCAGCTCGACCGGGTGACACCGTCGCTGTCCGGCTTCGTCCTCCTGCTCGCTCTCCAGGGTCGATCGACCCGCCCGGCTCATCACACCGTGCTGTTCCCGGCTGACTACGACGACGAGTTCGACTCGGTCTTCGGGTCGGGTCGGCATCGCGGGTCGACCGCGAGCCGCTCCGGACCCGACGGTCTACGTCGCGGCGCCGGACGACCCGGCACTGCGGCCGGACGACGACCACGAGGCCTGGTTCGTCCTGGTCAACGCGCCACGTCACGTGCCCGACCAGCCGGCCGCGGGAGTGGACTGGGACGCGACCGGCGCCGCCGACAGCTACGCCGACCGCGTCCTCGAGGTCATGGCCGCGCGGGGCGTCGACGTACGGGATCGGTTGCTGTGGCGGGAGATTCGCACGCCTGCGGATCTGGAACGCGCCACTGGCAGTGTCGGCGGTTCGATCTACGGCAGCTCGAGCAACGGTGCCCGGGCCGCCTTCCTCCGACCGGCCAACCGGTCGCCGGTGCCGGGCCTGTTCCTGGTCGGCGGGTCGGCGCATCCCGGCGGTGGCCTGCCGCTCGTGGGCCTGTCCGCGGCCATCGTGGCCGACCTGGTGGGGCGGGCCTGACGGCTCAGCCCAGCCGTCGGCGCAGGACGACGACCAGCTGCAGCAGCCCGATCACCGCCGTCCCGGCGCCGGCGGCCGCGCCCACGGTGGCCACGTCGCCGGCCCGACCGGACGAGGACCCCGCCGGCGGCCAGGAAGAGGGCCGCGATCACCACCCGGGTCGGCCGCTCGCCGACGGTCACGACGTCCACCGGCGCGCGCAACAGCACCTGGCCCCGAGCCCGCGCGTACTCGGCCAGGAACGACACCCCCGCCCAGAGCAGGCACAGCCAGACCGGGGCGCCCATGGCCCAGAACGCAACGGCGTACGCCGTGTCGGCCACCCGGTCGCAGACGGCGTCGACGAGCGCCCCGAAGCGCGTGACCCGGTCGGACAGCACCGCGACCGTACCGTCCAGGTTGTCGACAAGACCGGAGACGACGACCAAAACCGTTGCCAGCAAAGGCCATCGGTCCCCGAGCCCCGCGACTGGCACCACGGCGACGGCCAGGAGCACCCCCACCATCGTCAGCGCGGTCGGGGCAACGCGGGCGGCGGCGAGCGGACGCCCGAGGGTGTAGGCGATGCCCAGCCACCAGCGCACGAAGGGCACGGCCGTCGGGGTCGATGCCCTCGTGCAGCTCGGACCAGCGGCTGAGGTACTCCCCCTTGTTCAGGCGAGGTCCCAGGTGACCGTCACGGCCGCCACCACGTCGAGCTGCCCGGCCTCGAGCTGCGGACCGGAGTCCTTGGCGAGTGCGAACGCCCGCCCCACTGGCGTCGGCCCCCCACCGGACACCTCGCCGTCGACGACGTCGGTGGCCGGGCCGAGTGAACGCCCAGCCAGCCCGGCCAGCTGCTCGGCTGTGCGCCGGGCGTCGGCCCACGCCAGCTCGCGAGCCTGCACGCGGGCGGCGTCGGTGCCGGTTGCGCGCAGGCTGAGGCCACGCAGGCGACTGGTCCCCCCGCCGGCTCGCACCGCGTCGCCCACCAGCGCTCCGGCGCCCGCCACGTCCCGGAGCGTGGCGCTGAGCCCGACGGACGCGCGGTAGCCGCGCGGCTGGCCCTGCGGGTCGGTGTCGTCCCAGAGGCTCAGGTCGGTGCTGCGAAGGTCGGCCTCGGTCACGCCACCGGTGAGCAACGCCTGGCGGGCCGCCTCGATCCCGCCCGATGCGGAGGCCAGCGCCGTCGCCGGGTCGTCGCCAAGGCCTTCGGCGGCCAGCTCGACCACCGCGAGGTCCGGCACGACCGCCACCTGGCCCCGGCCGACGACCGTGATGCTCACGGCTGCGACCGGGCGCCGGCCAGGCCGAGGCGCTCGAAGATCTCGAGCGAGGCGGTCGAGCGGTTCAGCGTGATGAAGTGCAGCCCCGGCACGCCCTCGGCCAGCAGCCGCTCGCACAAGGCCGTCGCCGCCTCGACCCCGACCTGGCGGACCGCCTCGGCGTCGTCCTCGACGGCGTGCAGCCGCTCGGCCAGGTCGGGTGGGAAGGCCGCGTTGGACAGCACGGCGAACCGCTCGATCTGCCCGACGTTGGTGACCGGCATGATGCCCGGGATGATCGGGACGTCGCAGCCGGCGGCCACGACCCGGTCGCGCAGCCGCAGGTAGTCCTCGGCGTAGAAGAACATCTGGGTGATCGCGAAGTCGGCTCCGGCCCGGACCTTGCGGACGAAGTTGGTGATCTCGCTGTCCCAGTCCGGCGAGCGCGGGTGCTTCTCCGGGAACGCCGCGACGCCGACGCAGAAGTCGCCGGACGCCTTGATCAACGAGACGAGCTGCTCGGCGTACGCCAGCCCCTCCGGGTGCTGCTGCCACTCGGCCTGCGGGTCGCCGGGCGGGTCCCCGCGCAGGGCCAGCACGTTGCGCACGCCCGCGGCCGCGAACCCGCCGATGATCCGCCGCAGCTCGGCCACGGAGTGGTCCACCGCGGTCAGGTGGCCCACCGGGGTCAGCGTCGTGTCGTAGGCCATCCGCTTGACGACCCCCAGCGTGCGCTCGCGGGTCGAGCCGCCCGCGCCGTACGTCACGGAGACGAAGGTCGGCTGCAGCGGCTCGAGCCGCCGGATCGCCTCCCAGAGGGTGCTCTCGCCCGCGTCGGTCTTCGGCGGGAAGAACTCGAACGAGTACGACGGCACGCCGGCCGCGATCAGCTCACTCAGGCTCTGTCGCACGGTCGGCTCGCCGACGACCGGCTCCTGGGGGCTTGCCATGCGACCAAGGGTAGGCGTGCCCTGGCGCGAACCGTTGCCACCGACCGAGCCGTGGACAGGTGCAGCACTTACCCTCAGGTCGTGGAGATCGAGCCGCTGGACGTCGAGGACCTGCGGGCGCGGGTCCAGAAGGCCATCGACGACCACCTCTCCCTGCAGGAGCAGCGGCTCGAGGAGGTCGGCCCGGAGATGGCCCGCCTCGTCGACGGCATCCGCGAGCTCCTCTCCGGCGGCAAGCGGCTGCGGGTCGCGTTCTGCTACTGGGCCTGGCGGGGCGCCGGTGGCCCGGACTGCCCCGAGATCGTCACCGCAGCGACCGGGCTGGAGCTGTTCCAGGCGGCGGCCCTGCTGCACGACGACGTGATGGACCGCAGCGAGACCCGACGCGGCCGCCCCGCGCTGCACCGCAACCTGGCCGATCTGCACGACCGGCTGCGTTGGTCCGGCGACAGCTCGCGGTTCGGCGAGGCCGGAGCGACCCTGGCCGGCGACCTGTGCCTGGCGTGGAGCGACGAGCTGCTCGCCACGAGCGGGCTGAGCCCGTCGGCCCTCGCCGCTGGCCGGGTGACGTTCGACACGATGCGGACCCAGCTGATGGGCGGTCAGTACCTCGACGTCCTGGAGCAGGCCGCGGCGGAGCAGCAGGGCGGAGCCGACGTCGAGCGGGCGCTGCAGGTGCTGCGCTACAAGTCGGCGAAGTACACGGTGGAGCACCCGCTCGTGCTCGGCGCCCAGATGGCCGGGGCCGGAAGTGACCTGGTCGCCGGGCTGTCGTCGTACGGGCTGCCCTTGGGTGAGGCGTTCCAGCTGCGCGACGACGTGCTCGGGGTCTTCGGTGACCCCGAGGTCACCGGCAAGCCGGCCGGCGACGACCTCCGCGAGGGCAAGCGGACCGTGTTGGTCGCCCAGGTCCGGTTGCTCGGGACGGCTGCGGAGCAGGACGTCGTGCGGCAGCACCTCGGCGACCCGGTCCTGGACGCCGCCGGAGTCGAGGCGGTCCGGGCCGCGCTGGTCTCCAGTGGGGCGCTCGATGCGGTCGAGTCGATGATCGACGAGCGGGCCGATCAGGCCCGGCTGGCCCTCGACGGGCTGGACCTGGTCGACCCGGCGCGGGCGGTGCTCGCGGCACTGGTCGACACGGCGACCTCCCGACACGCCTGATGTGCGCCTGATGCGGGCTCGACCGGGTCGGCTGCGCACGGTCCGCGGCCCGACCGACCGGGTCGTCGTCGTGGGCGCCGGGCTGGCCGGCCTGTCCGCCGCGATGCGACTGGCCGGCGCGGGCCGCGAGGTCACGGTGCTGGAGGCCGGCGTCGGGGCCGGGCGGCCGGGCCGGGCTGCTCGAGCTGGCCGCGCCCGACGGCGCCGGCAGCTACCGGATCGACCCCGGCCCGACGGTGCTGACGATGCCCGGCCTGATCGAGGACTGCTTCGACGCCTTGGGCGAGCGGATGTCGGACTGGCTCGAGCTCTGCCGGGTCGAGCCGGCCTATCGGGCGCACTTCGCCGACGGGTCACGGCTGGACCTGCACACGGACACCGAGGCGATGGCCGCGGAGATCGAGGCGGTGTGCGGCGGCCCGAGTGCGGCGGGGTTCCGCCGGTACGTCGAGTTCGTGACGCGGCTGTACCGGTGGGAGATGCGCAGCTTCATCGACCGCAACATCGACTCCCCGCTGGACCTGGTGCGCCCGGACCTCGCGCGGCTCGCCGCGGCCGGCGCCTTCCGGCGACTGGCGCCGGTGCTGGCGGCGTACCTGCCGGACGAGCGGCTGCAGCGGGTCTTCGGCTTCCAGGCGATGTACGCGGGCCTGTCGCCGTACGAGGCTCTGGCGATCTATGCGGTGATCTCATACATGGATTCCGTTGCGGGAGTGTGGTTCCCGCGGGGCGGGATGAACGCCGTGCCGCAGGCGATGGCGGCTGCGGCGACGGCTCACGGGGTGAAGATCCGCTATGACACGAGGGTGGCCGAGGTCGAGCGCCGCGGCGGGCGGGCGTATGGCGTCCGGACCGTGGAGGGCGAGCGGATCCCGGCCGACGCAGTTGTCCTGACGCCCGACCTGCCGACGGCCTACCGCGAGCTGCTCGGCCGGGAGCCACGGCGGCTGCGGCATTCGCCGTCGTGCTGGCTGCTGCTCGCCGGGTCGCGGCGGCGTTATGAGGGGGCGGTGCATCACGAGATCCACTTCGGCCAGGCCTGGCGGTCCACGTTCGAGGAGATCCTCGGCGGGCGGCTGCAGACCGACCCGTCGCTGCTGGTGAGTACGCCGTCGATCAGTGCGCCGGAGCTCGCGCCGGACGGCCGGGCGGTCTACTACGTCCTGGTGCCGACCCCGAACCTGGACTCCCCGGTCGACTGGGCGGCGATCGGACCGGCCTACCGCGACGGCATCGTGGCCACGCTCGAGCAGCGCGGCTACTCCGGCTTCGGCGACGGGATCGAGGTCGAGGCGGTCCGGACCCCGCTCGACTGGGCGGCGATGGGCCTGGAGCGGGGCACGCCGTTCGCGGCGGCTCACACGTTCCGGCAGACCGGGCCGTTCCGCCCGGCCAACCTGGTCGGGGACAACATCGTCTTCGCCGGGTCCGGCACGGTGCCCGGCGTCGGGGTGCCGATGGTGCTGGTCAGCGGCCGGCTCGCCGCCGAGCGCGTTGTCGGCCCGGATCCCGGCTACCGCTCCCGCGCCTGGCTCTGACCCCCGGACCAGCCTCACCGGGACGAATTCGCTGCGCCCGCCGACGACATGCCAGTCCAAAGGCTCCAACCAATCGGCGTGTCCGAGCGCGGAGTAGTGATTTCGTCCCGGTCTGACGTGTGGATAACGTCCGACCCCGCCCGAGCAGCCGACAGGCTCGCCCGATGGAGCCCATTGCCGCCCTCGTCTCGCTCGGCGGCGTCGCCCGTTGGCCGGCCTTGTCAGCGGTCGGCGTCGGTCGCGGTCGACTGATCGAGGCCTGCCGGGCCGGGACGATCTTGCGGCCGGCTCGGGGGGTGTTCTGCCTGCAGTTCTGCGTCGACGAGGTCCGAGTCCAGGTCATGGCGGCGCGCGGACAGCTGAGCTGTGACCACGCCGCTGTCGCTCATGGGCTGGATGTCTTCACCACCCCGGACCGGATCCACGTGCGGCTGCCGGTGGGCAGCAACCGGGTCGCCCTGCCAGCACGGACGACGGCGCACCTCTGGGGGCGGTCCGGCGACGGCGACGTCACGAACCTCGAGGCAACCCTGCGGGATTGCGCACAGTGTCTGGACCTCCCCGAGGCGGTCGGTGTGCTCGACTCGGCGCTACGGACCGGACGGCTGGCGACGGACGAGCTGGCCCGGCTCGCGTCGACCTGGAGCGGCCCAGCCCGCACCGCCGCCGGTCTCGTCGACCCAGCCGCCCAGTCGGTGTTGGAGTCCGTCGGCCGCACCGTCCTGGTTCTGGCGGGGGTGGGTGCGATCGCCAGCCAGGTCCATGTTCCCCGAGTGGGCTGGGTCGACCTGGTCGTCGACGGCTGGCTGGTCGTCGAGCTCGACGGCTACGCCACCCATAAGGCGTCCTTCCACGAGGACCGTCGGCGCGACGCGGAGCTGACCCGGGTCGGCTTCGTCGTGCTCCGCTTCACCTACGCCGACCTCGCGGCCCGGCGGGGCTGGTTCGTCGAGACCGTCCGGGAGACGCTGGCGCGTGGGCGGCCGCCGCTCGGCTGGCCGAGCATCACGGACACGGGCAACCGCGCCAGGGGGGTCGGGGAGCAGGCGGCGCAGCGACAATGAGGCGGTGATGCACCCCGCCCACCGGCACGCGCTGACCGCCGCGGGCATCACCGACCCCGGACTGGTCTCGTCCTACGAGTTCTGCCGCACCCTGGCCGCCGAGCACGGCAAGACGTACTACCTCGCGACCTGGCTGCTGCCGCCGGCCAAGCGGCCGCACGTGTGGGCGCTCTACGGCTTCGCCCGCTGGGCCGACGAGTTCGTGGACTCGCTGACCGACCCGGACCCCGAGGGTCTGATCGTCTGGGGCAAGCAGGCGGTCTACGACCTGGCCCGGGGCAGCTCGGTCGACCCCGTCGTCCAGGCCACCGCCCACACGGTGCGCGAGCTCGGCATCGACCTCGAGCTGTTCGAGACGTTCCTGGCGTCGATGCGAATGGACATCACCGTCGCGAGCTACCCGACGTACGCCGACCTCCAGACCTACACGCGCGGCTCCGCCATGGTCATCGGCCGGATGATGCTGCCGGTCCTCGGGCCGCTGGACCCCGGTGCGGAGGCACCCGCGGAGGCCCTCGGCGAGGCGTTCCAGATGTCCAACTTCATCCGGGACGTCGGCGAGGACCTGGCCCGCGGACGGGTCTACCTCCCGGAGGAGGACCTGGCGGCCCACGGGGTGACCCGGGCCGACCTGGCCGCCGGCCAGGTCACCGACCCGATCCGCCGGCTCCTGGCGTTCGAGATCGAGCGGACCCGCGACCTGTACGACGCGGCCCGCCCCGGCGTGGAGCTGGTCGAGCCGGAGAGCCGGCCTTGTCTGCGCACGGCGATCGCGCTCTACGGCGGCATCCTCGACGAGGTCGAGCGAGCCGACTACCAGGTGCTGAGCCGGCGGGTCAGTGTGCCGCTGCGGCACCGGCTGGCGGTCGCGGCACCGGCCTACCTCAGCTCGGTGCGCGCCCGGGTCGAGACGACCCGCTGGCAGCACGCCTGACCTCCGCGCCGCCCCCAGAACACCCACCACGACAGCGACTGCAGCACCAGCGCGAACCCGAACCCGAGGTCCTCGACCGGCGCATAGAGCACCCGCCCGTCGCCGAACGCCACCGCCCGCGAGCCACCGATCACGGCGTCCGCCGAGTACGTGACGATCCCCCGCCCGGTCAGCCAGCCGTTCGTCAGCAGCTGGAACGCCAGCACGATCAGGTAGGACACCCAGAACGCCCGTCGCCGCAGCAGCCCGGTGCGCAGCACCGCCAGGTCGAGCCCGGCCGACGCGACCACCGCGACGAGCGACAGCGTGGTGTAGCTCATCCGCCCTCGCCTTCGTCGCCGACCGGCCAGCCGCGCACGGTGCGCACCGCCTCGAGGGTCAGGACCGCCGCAACCGGTACGACGACGAAGAACGCCAGCTCCTCCACCGGCAGGCCACCCGGCAGGACGAGGCCCAGCAGCTGGCCCCGGTCGAAGGCCCACTGGCCGCGCGAGATGGCGTAGAGGTCCCAAGCCACGAACACGACCGCGACCGGGAGCACGGTGAGCAGCAGCCGGCGCCACTGCCGATAGACCCCCACGTGCAAGAACAGCTCGAGCGGCGCCGTGCCCACCAGGCAGAACCCGAGCATGGCGACATAGCCGAGGTGCCGCATCGCCGAAGCCCGCCCGGTCCGCTCAGAACGCCAGGGCCTGGGCGCGCCGTCGGATCTCGGTCTTGCGCCCGGCCCGCATCGCCTCGACCGGCGAGCCCGGCAGGGTCGGGTCCGGGGTGAAGAGCCACCGCAGCGTCTCCTCGGCCGTGAACCCCGCGTCGGCCAGCACCGTCACCGTGCCGGCCAGCTCGGGCAGCGGACGACCGTCGGCGATCAGGAGGGCCGGCACGCAGTCCTCGATCCCGGCCCCGGGCGTCGGCGATCGGCGTACGGCGACCAGCTGTCGGTCGCGCAGCAGCCGGCGCACCCGGCGCAGGTCGAGGCCGAGCAGGTCAGCGGTCTGGGGCAGGGTCAGCCAGGTCTCGACGAGGTCGTCCAGCACGTTCTCGGGCACGGCGTCAGCCTGCCACGGGACAGCCCACACCAAACCTCCACCGGCGCGACACTCCGGTCCCCGGAGATGCGCCCGGCCGAACGTAGACTCCTGGAGTGGACACGACCGTCGCCGACCCCCTGGTGGGCCGGGTGCTCGAGGGGCGCTATGCCGTCCAGTCGCGCATCGCCCGCGGCGGCATGGCCACCGTCTATCTGGCCATCGACCAGCGGCTGGACCGCGAGGTCGCGATCAAGGTGATGCACTCCGACCTGGCCACGGACGAGGACTTCCTGCGCCGGTTCATCCGGGAGGCCCGGTCGGCCGCGCGGCTGTCCCACCCCGGAGTCGTGGCGGTCTACGACCAGGGCGAGGACGCCGGCTCGTGGTTCCTGGTCATGGAGTACGTCCCGGGCCACACGCTGCGCGACCTGCTCGCCGAGCGTGGCCGGCTGACCCCGCGCGAGGCGCTGGCCCTGCTCGACCCGGTCCTCGACGCCCTCGGCGCCGCGCACTGGAACGGGATCATCCACCGGGACATGAAGCCGGAGAACGTCCTGCTCGCCGACGACGGCCGGGTCAAGGTCGCGGACTTCGGCCTCGCCCGCGCGGTGACGACGGCCACGTCCAACCAGGACAGCAAGGTGCTGCTGGGCACGGTCGCCTACCTCGCGCCCGAACAGGTCGAGCGCGGTGTCGCCGACGCCCGCAGCGACGTCTACGCCGTCGGGATCCTGCTCTTCGAGATGCTGACCGGCCGCAAGCCGTTCGAGGGCGACACCCCGATCCAGGTCGCCTACCAGCACGTGCACTCCGACGTGCCGGCTCCGTCCACCATCGTCCCGGGCATCGCCCCGGCCCTCGACCTGCTGGTCCGGCAGGCGACGTCCCGCGACCCCGATGCCCGGCCGGCCGACGCGAGCGAGCTGCTGGTCAATGCCCGCCGGACCCGGGCCGGGCTGACGCCGGACGAGCTCGACGGCGTCTCGACCATCCCGCTCACCCAGCCGACCGGCGAGGCGACCGTCCAGGTGCCGACTCCCGGTGCGTTCGTCGTGCCCGGCGGCCCGGCGGCCGCCTTCGGCCATGCGCCGGCTCCGCAGCACACACCGACCGGCGTACTCGACCTGTCCCAGCCGCCACCGTCGCGCACCGCCGCTCGCCAGTCCCACGGCGGGCGCAACGCCGCGATCGTCGTCCTCATCCTGGCGCTCGTGCTCGGCATCGCCGGCTGGTACGTCGGGGCCGGTCCCGGCTCGAAGATCCCCACCCCCAACGTGCTGGGCAAGACCAAGGCCGAGGCGCTGACCCTGCTGCAGAACAAGGGCCTGCACGGCAAGGCCGAAGACGTCTTCAGCGAGAGCGTGCCCGCCGGCCGGGTCGCCGCGACCAACCCCGCGCCGGGCAAGGCCGTCAGCAAGCAGCGGCACCGTCGTCGTCGACGTCTCCAAGGGCCCCGAGCGCTACCCGGTCCCCGGGATCGTCGGCAAGAAGACCGCTGACGCCGAGTCCGCCATCGCGAGCAGCCATCTCGCCGTCGGCCAGATCCAGACGATGTACGACGACAAGGCCCCCAAGGGCTACGTCATGTCGAGCGACCCCGCCACGGGCACCCAGCTCGCCCCCGGGCACCCCGGTCGACCTGACGGTTAGCCGAGGGCCCGGCCCCGGTCGCCCTGGCCGACTGGACCAACCAGCCGATCGACGAGGCCACCCAGGCCTTGACGTCGGACGGCCTCAAGGTCAAGACGACCGAGAAGTTCAACGAGACCGTGACCGAGGGCAACATCGTGTCGCAGTCCCCCGGCCCGGGCACGGTCCACCGGGGCGACACGATCAGCTTCGTCGTGTCCAAGGGGCCGCCGCTCGTCGACGTGCCGGACGTCACCGGCAAGCAGCTCGACGAGGCCCGCCGGATCCTGCGCAAGGCCGGCTTCCAGGTCGAGGTCCACAACGTCCTCGGCGGCTTCTTCGGCACGGTCCGGCTGCAGAGCCCGGACGGCGGCAAGCAGGCCGCCAAGGGCAGCACGTGAGCATCACTATCGTCTGAGTCGTGACCGTCCAGGGGGATCGTCGGCTGGGCCTGAGCAAGACTCGCCTGGCCACGCTGGCACTGGTCTTCGTCACGACCGTGTGGGGCTCGACCTTCGTCTGGATCAAGGACGTCGTCGCGAGCATGCCGGTCGCTGGACTTCCTGGCCGTCCGGTTCATCGTGGCCGGTCTGGTCCTCATGGCCGTCTTCTGGCGTCAGGTCCGGCGCCTGCCGCGAGCGACGCTGGTTCGAGGCCTCGGGCTGGGCGCGGTCTATGGCTCGGCCCAGATCCTGCAGACCGAGGGGCTGGCCCGCACCCCGGCCTCGATCAGTGGCTTCGCGACCGGGATGTACGTCGTCCTGACCCCGGTCCTCGGCCTGATCCTGTTGCGGCAGAAGGCCGGCCGGATGACCTGGCTGGCGGTCTTGCTCTCCCTCGCCGGCCTGGCCGTGCTGTCCCTGCGCGGCGCACAGGTCAGTGCCGGTGTCCTGCTGATCCTGGCCTCGGCCGTGCTCTACGCCCTGCACATCCTCGGCCTCGGGCCTGTGGTCGGACTCCCGGCACGCCATCGGGCTGGCCGCCGTACAGATGGTCGCCATCGCGGTGGTCTGCACGGTCGGGGCAGTCCCCGGCGGGATCACCCTGCCGCCGACCGCGAACGCCTGGGCCGGCACGCTCTACACCGCGCTCGTCGCCGGGGCGCTGGCGATGTTCCTGCAGACCTGGGCCCAGGCCTATCTGACCTCGACCCGAGCCGCCATCGTCATGACGATGGAACCCGTTGCGGCAGCTGGGTTCGCTGTCGCCTTTGGTGAGCCGCTCACCGCTACGAATCATCGTCGGCGGGGCGTTGGTCCTGGCCGCGATGTACGTCGTCGAGCTGGCACCCGGCCGGACCGGGACGGCGCAGGAGTCGCCGACCAGCGAGATGTTGCACCACGAGGTCTAGCCTCCCGCGAGCAACCGCCCGAGAACGTCGGCGGCATGCTTGACGCCGCCCGAGTCGACGTCGAGGTGGGTGACCAGCCGGGCCGAGCGTGGGCCGAGCACCGAGATCCGCACGCCGTTGTCCGCGGCGGCCGCAGCCAGCCCGGCCGCGTCGAGCCGGTGGCCGGACAGGTCGAGCGCCACGATGTTGGTCGGCGCGTTGGCCGGGTCGATGACGTCTGGCGCCGCCTCGTGACACGCCGCCGCCAAGCAGCCGGGCGTGCTCGTGGTCGTCGGCGAGCCGCTCGATGTTGTGCTCGATCGCGAAAAGCCCTGCAGCGGCGAGAATTCCAGCCTGTCGCATCCCGGCGCCATACCGCTTGCGCCACACCTTCGCCTCCGCCGCCCGCTCGGTCGACGTCGACCAGGACGGAGCCGACCGGGGCGCCGAGACCCTTGGACAGACAGACCGAGACGGTGTCGAACAGCGCGCCGTACGACGCCAGCGGCACCCCGCTCGCGACGTGCGCGTTCCACAGCCGGGCGCCGTCCAGGTGCATCGCGACCCCGACAGCCAGGGTGCCGTCCCGCAGGGTCTGGATCTGGTCGAGCGACTGGACCGTGCCGCCGCCGAAGTTGTGCGTGTTCTCCACCGCGATCGCGGCCGTCGAGACCAGATACGGCCCGGCGTTCGGGCGCCATCAGGGCCAGTGGGACCTGCGCGTCGAGCCGGCCTTGTGCCGCCGGCCACGACCGGCTGGTGATGCCGGAAAACGTTGCGGCAGCGCCCAGCTCGGCCCGCAGGACGTGCGCCAGGGAGTCGGCCAGGATCTCCTGGCCCGGGCGGACCAGCAGGCGCATCCCCAGCTGGTTGGCCAGCGAGCCCGAGGGCGTGAAGACGCCGGCCTCGTGCCCGAGCAGACCGGCGACGGTCTCCTCGAGCCGGGTGATCGTGGGGTCCTCGCCGTAGACGTCGTCGCCCACCTCGGCCGCGGCCATCGCGCGGCGCATGTCGTCGCTCGGGCCGGGTGACCGTGTCGCTGCGCAGGTCGACGACCCGGTCTGGGTTGGCGGACGGATCCGTGGCGGCGGTCACGTGCGCGACCCGAGCATCTCCGCCACGAGGAACGCGAGCTCGAGGCTCTGCTGGTGGTTCAGCCGAGGGTCGCAGACCGACTCGTAGCGGGTCGCGAGCGCGGCGTCGTCGATGTGCTCGGCCCCGCCGAGGCACTCGGTCACGTCGTCGCCGGTGAGCTCGATGTGCAGCCCGCCCGGGCACCGTGCCGAGCGCGTGGTGCACCTCGAAGAAGCCACGCACCTCGTCGATCACGTCGTCGAAGCGGCGGGTCTTGTAGCCGCTGGGCGACTCGAACGTGTTGCCGTGCATGGGATCGCAGATCCAGGTGACCTGCGCGCCGCTCGCCGTGACCTTCTGCACCAGCGCGGGGAGGGCCTCGCGGATGGTGCCCGCTCCCATCCGGGTGATGAAGGTCAGCCGGCCCGGGCGTGCGGTCCGGGTCGAGCTTGTCGATCAGCGCCAGCGCGTCGTCCGGGCTGGTCTTCGCGCTCAGCTTCACGCCGATCGGGTTGTGGATCCGCGCGGCGAAGTCGAGGTGCGCACCGTCCAGCTTGCGGGTCCGCTCCCCGACCCAGACGAAGTGGGCCGAGACGTCGTACGGCAGGCCGGTCCGCGAGTCGATCCGGGTCAGCGCCCGCTCGTAGTCGAGCAGCAGCGCCTCGTGGCAGGAGTAGAAGTCGACCGCCTTGAGCGCCTCGAAGTCGGCGCCGCACGCGGCCATGAAGCGCATCGCCCGGTCGATCTGTCCGGCCAGCGCCTCGTACCGGGCGTTGGCTGCGTTGGTGACGAAGCCGCGGTTCCACTCGTGCACCTGGCGCAGGTCGGCGAAACCGCCCTGGGTGAACGCCCGGATGAGGTTCAAGCGTCGAGGCGGAGGTGTGGTACGCCTTGACCAGCCGGCGCGGGATCCGGCCGACGGGCGCCTTCCTCGAACGCGAAGTCGTTGACGGCATCACCCCGGTACGCCGGGAGGGTCACGCCCTCGCGGACCTCGTCGTCGCTGCTGCGCGGCTTGGCGAACTGACCGGCCATCCGGCCGACCTTGACCACCGGCAGGCTCCCGCCGTAGGTCAGGACCGCCGCCATCTGCAGCACCGTCTTGATCCGGTTGCGGATCTTGTCGGCCGTCGCGTCGACGAACGTCTCCGCGCAGTCGCCGCCCTGCAGGACGAACGCCTCGCCCCGGCCGGCCGCCGCCATCCGGTCCCGGAGGTTGTCGCACTCGCCGGCGAAGACCAGCGGCGGGAAGGACGAGAGCTCGGCCACCGCGGCGGCCAGCTCGCCCTGGTCGGGCCAGTTCGGCTGCTGCTCGGCCTCGAGGTCACGCCAGGCGTCCAGCCCCTCGACCGTCAGCGGGTCGACCGGGTTCATGGAGGCGAGCTCGACGTTCACCGCACCAGCGTAGAAGCCGTCTCGAAATGAGAGCAAAGATTCCGCCA
Organism: uncultured Actinomycetota bacterium; assembly: GCA_963794535.1. Taxonomy (GTDB): domain Bacteria; phylum Actinomycetota; class Actinomycetes; order Actinomycetales; family CAVURS01; genus CAVURS01. The sequence continues at coordinate 20,414 of CAWCEI010000020.1, read as the reverse complement.
TCCGGACAGCTCGGCCGAGGCACGCGCAGGCCGGCTCAGCCGAAGAAGACCTCGGCCTCGGCGTAGCGCTCGGCCGGCACGGTCTTGAGCTCGGCCGTCGCCTCGGACAGCGGGACCCGGACGATGTCGGTGCCGCGCAGCGCCACCATCACGCCGAACTCCTTGTCGTTGACCGCGTCGATCGCCTGCAGCCCGAACCGGGTCGAGAGCACCCGGTCGTACGCCGTGGGCGTGCCGCCGCGCTGGACGTGGCCGAGCACGACGGCCCGGGACTCGTGGCCGGTGCGCTTCTCGAGCTCCTCGGCCAGCCAGGTGCCGATGCCGCCGAGCCGCACGTGCCCGAACGCATCCAGCTCGCCGCTGACCAGCGCCTCGCCGCCCTCGGCCGGGACGGCGCCCTCGGCCACGACGACGATCGGCGCGTGCTCGCGCTCGAACCGGCGCTGCACCCAGGCCGCGACCTGCGCCGACGTCGAACGGCCGCTCCGGGCACCAGGATCACGTTGGCGCCGCCGGCCAGGCCGGAGTGCAGCGCGATCCAGCCCGCGTGCCGGCCCATGACCTCGACGACCAGCGTCCGGTGGTGGGACTCGGACGTCGTCCGCAGCCGGTCGATCGCCTCCGTCGCGATGCCCACCGCCGTGTCGAAGCCGAACGTGTAGTCGGTCGCCCCCAGGTCGTTGTCGATCGTCTTCGGCACGCCGACGACGCCGATGCCGTCGTCGGTGAGCCGCTTGGCCACGCCGAGGGTGTCCTCGCCGCCGATGGCGACGAGCGCGTCGACCCCGAGCCCGGCCAGGGTGTCCCGGATCGCGTCGACCCCACCGTCCAGCTTGTACGGGTTGGTCCGCGACGAGCCGAGGATGGTGCCGCCGCGGGACAGGATGTCCGTCGACGTCGTCCAGGCCGAGCGGCCGGGTGAGCCCCTCGACCGGGCCCTTCCAGCCGTCGCGGAAGCCGACGAACTCGTGGCCGTAGGTGTTGACCCCCTTGGTCACGACCGCCCGGATGACTGCATTGAGGCCGGGGCAGTCGCCGCCGCCGGTCAGCACGCCGATTCTCATGAGGGTCACGCTAGTGGCGCCGCAGCCCGGGCCCGCTCAGGTGCCCGCAGGGTGAGAAACGCCGACGGCACCTCGGCCGCGCCGGGTAAGGTCGCGGGCCATGACCTTCTCCGTCGTCGGACGGGTCGACCGGCGGCTCGTCGTACGGCGTGGCCGTGGCCAGCAAGTTCCTCGCTGTCGGCGTCCGCGGTGCCCGCCGCCTGGGCCGACACCGGCGCGCATCGCCACGCAAGCCTGGGCAAACCTCGCCTACCGGCCCCAGGCCGGCGGCTCCTGGCCGCGGGCCGCTCGGCCGCGACACCCTCGCCGCGCTCACCGCCGGCGACGACCAGCGCCGACCAGCGCCAGGCCGGCGTGGTGAGCGCGACGCGACGCGGCGACCTACACCGGCTCCGGGCTGCACGGACTGGGCCGGCGGCATCGCCGACGGCGACGTCGCGATCCAGGGCAACATCCTGACCGGCCCCGAGGTCGTCGACGGCGATGCACGCCGCCTGGCGCGACCACGCCGGCGAGCGGCTGGCCGAGCGCCTGCTCGCCGTGCTGACGGCGGGTGACGCCGGCCGGAGGCGACCGACGGGGCCGTCAGTCGGCCGCGCTCTACGTCGTCGCCAAGGGCGCCGGCTACGGCGGCGACGACACCGAGGTCGACCTGCGGGTCGACGACCACCCCGACCCGGTGCCCGAGCTGGCCCGGCTGCTCGAGCTGCACCGGCTCTACTTCGACGCACCGGACGAGGCCACGCTGCTGCCGCTCGAGGGCGAGCTGGCGGCTGAGGTCAGCGACGCTGCTCGACCGGGCCGGCCACCACGGCGACCTCGGTCGACGAGGCGTTGGAGTCCTGGGCCGGCGTCGAGAACTTCGAGGAGCGCATGCGGCCCGGCAAGATCGATCCCCTTGTCCTGCAACGGCTTCGGACCGGATCGCAGTGACCGCGGCGTCGGGGGCCCGGTCGCTCGCGGCGCCGTTCCACGGCTGGCCGCGGTGGTCACGTCGGCGGCCGTCCTCGCGGCCTGCTCGTCATCGGCCAAGCCCCAGGCCGACGTACGCCGGCCGGCTCGAGCAGCTCTCCGTCGACCACCGCCAGCCCCTCGACGACTCCGACGTCGTCACCCGCGTCAAGGCGACCGCCACCCCGAAGCCCAAGCCGGCGCCAACGCCGCCGCAGCGACGCGGCTCTCCGTCGTACCGGCTGCCGGGGCCGGGCCGGCCGTGCGCTTCCCGGCCGCCCCGCCGCCGTCGGCGCCGGCGCCAACGCGACCGTCGCGCAGATCCCGGACTCGGTGTGGAACCGCGATGGTCGGCTACTCGTGGACCGTCCGGCTGCCCGGTCGGCCGCACGTCGCTGCGCCTGGTCCAGGTCAACTACTGGGGCTTCGACGGGATCCGGCACCGCGGCAGCCTGGTCGTCGCCTCGGCCATCTCCAGCCGGACGGCCAGCGCGTTCACGCACGCTCTATGCCCTGCAGTTCCGGATCCGGGTCATGCGGCCGATGGACAGCACCTGGGGGCACAACCCCAAGGGACCGGGCGCCGACGACTACGCCGCGATGCGGGCCGACAACACCTCGGCCTTCAACTGCCGCTACGTCGGCGGCGAGGAGTCCACGCAAGGTCTGGTCCAACCACGCCTACGGCCGGGCGATCGACATCAACGACTTCGAGAACCCGTACGTCGCCTCCGAACGGCACGGTCTACCCGTCGAGCGTACTTCCTGCACCGGCGCAGCGGCCCGGGCACGTTCACGTCCTCGTCGACTCGGCCGTGCGGGCGTTCACCCGGCAGGGCTTCTCCTGGGGCGGCCGCTGGAGCGACCCCGACTTCCAGCACATGGAGCTGAAGTGAGGCCGGGCGCCGGCCGCCGGTCCGCGCGTGGCCGTCGCGGTCGTGGTCGCGCTGGGGCTGCTTCGACCAGCGCCTGCGGCGGGTCGCCCAACGCGAGCGCGAGCCTGGACCGACAACGACTCCGGCCACGCGACGGCTCGACGACAGCAGTGACACCGACGACCACGAGCTCCGACGCCGACCGCCACGCCCTCCCTGACCCCGCACGACCTGCCCGGCTCCGGCCAGCCGGACGACGACCCGGCCCCCGCCGGCAGCTCAGGGTCGAGCGGACCGGCGCGAGCTGTTCGGTGCCCGGCGGCGTCCGGGCCGCCCAGGTCGTCGTCGTCCGGTCCAGCGGCGTCGAGCGCCACCATCCGGGCCTGCCGCCGGGTCGGCTCGCACTACGTCGTCTCCCTCGGCCCGTACGCCGGTCACGTCGGCCTGCACGGTGTCTCGGCCAGCAAGCGTGAGGGCGACCTGCGGACGCCGGCCGGGGTCTTCCCCCTGCGTGGCGGGTTCGGCCGCTACGCCAACCCCGGGCTGGACCAGAGCTGGCTACGGGTCGACTCCCGCGACGTCTGGGTCGACGACTCGCACTCCGCGCTCTACAACACCCACCAGCGGACGCCGGCCAACGGCCGATGGACCTCGGCGGAGTCGCTGGACGTCTCGGCGTACAACTACGCCCAGGTGATCGGCTACAACGAGGCGCGGACGCCCGGGCGGGGGTCGGCGATCTTCCTGCACGTGGACCACGGCGGCGGCACGGCCGGCTGCGTCTCGGTGCCCTCGTCGCAGCTGGTCTCCATCCTGCGCTGGGAGCGGCCCGGCGCAGTCATCGCGATCAGCTAGCGGCCTGCTCGCGGCCCGTCGCTCGTCGCCATCGCTGGGCTCGGCCGTCGCGTCGGCTGGGGGCGGTGGCCGGGCGCCTGCCCGGGCAGCGTCGTCGGCTCCGGCGCCTTGCCCTTCTTGGCCGCGGCCAGCCGCTCCTTCATGGTCGCCGCGTAGATGTCGACGTACTCCTGGCTCGGAGAGCTCCATCAGCCGGTACATGATCTCGTCGGTGATCGAGCGCAGGATGAACCGGTCGTCCTCCATGCCCTCGTACCGGCTGAAGTCCAGCGGCTCGCCGATCTTGATCCCGATCTGCACGATCTTGGGGATCCGGCGGCCGATCGGCTGCGCCTTGTCCGTGCCGATCATGGCGACCGGGCAGCACCGGCACGAGCCCCTCGAGCGCCATCCGGGCCACGCCGGTCTTGCCGCGGTAGAGCCGGCCGTCCGGCGAGCGGGTGCCCTCGGGATAGATGCCCAGCAGGTCGCCGCGGTTGAGCACCCGCATCCCGGTCCGCAGGGCCGCGTCGCTGCCGCGGCCACCGGACCGGTCGATCGGCAGCTGGTCGGCCAGCTTGAAGAACATCGCGGTCAGCTTGCCCTTGGCGCCGGGCGTGGTGAAGTAGTCGGCTTTGGCCAGGAACACGACCTTCCGGTCCAGCACGAGCGGCAGGAAGATCGAGTCGGAGAACGAGAGATGGTTGCTGGCCAGGATCGCCCCGCCGGTCTCCGGGATGTTCTCGGCGCCCTCGACCGTGGGGCGGAACAGCAGCCGCAGCACCGGGCCGAGCACGACGCTCTTCATCAGCCAGTAGAACAACCCCGCACCTCCTCACGAGCCGCTGCGGCCGGCAACTTCCGAGAACTGTAGGCCGTCCGGGCCGACTCTCGACCATCCGCTGGCAGGCATGGGACCATCAGGGGTCGAAATGGTCCCGCGCGCCGCGGTGGGCTCGGCTGAGGAGCTCGCCGCGGTGGGTCTCACCTGGAGGTGATGTGCCCGTCCTGCCTGGCGCCGAGCCGTTCAGCCACGATGCCGGTGAGGGCCACGTCGGCGTCCTGGTCAGCCACGGGTTCACCGGCACGCCGCAGAGCATGCGGCCGTGGGCGGAGCACCTGGCCGCCGCCGGGTTCACCGTCCGGCTGCCCCGGCTGCCCGGTCACGGCACGACCTGGCAGGAGCTCAACCGGACCCGCTTCGAGGACTGGTACGCCGCGATCGACGCCGCCTTCACCGAGCTGAGCGAGCGCTGCTCCAAGGTCGTCGTCGCCGGGCCTGTCGATGGGCGGCACGCTGGTCACCCGGCTGGCCGAGGAGCGCGGCGCCGAGGTCGCCGGGCTGATGCTGGTCAACCCGGCCTACCGAGCCGACGACCGCCGGCTCGCGGCCCTGCCGGTCCTCAAGCACCTCGTCCCGTCGCTGACCGCGATCGGCAACGACATCCGCAAGGAAGGCGTCACCGAGCTCGCCTACACCAAGACCCCGCTCAAGGCGCTGCACTCGCTGGTCCAGGCCTGGGACTTCGTCGCCCACGACCTGCCGCAGGTGACCCAGCCGGTGCTGCTGATGCGCTCGGCCGAGGACCACGTCGTGCCCGCCAGCAGCTCGGCGCTGTTCCTGGCTCGGATCTCCAGCAAGGACGTCACCGAGGTCATCCTGGAGAACAGTTACCACGTGGCAACTCTCGACAACGATGCGCCGCAGATCTTCGCGCTGTCCACCGAGTTCGTCCAGCGAGTGACGTCGTGAGTGACATGAGCCACGACGAGCGCGACCAGGACGGCCTCGAAGGCGCCGAGAAGCGCGGCCCGCTCGACGTCGAGGCGGCCTTCGCGGACATCGTGGCCCACTGGGACGACGCGTCCCGTACGCCGGTCGGCAGCTGGCCGGCCCAGGAGGACATCGGCCCGACGATCATCGGCGACGACCTGACCGACGAGCGACGCCCGACCGGCCGACGCCGCCGGCCGACGGCCGCGCCGGCGGTCGTCGTCGTACGACGTCCCGCTCGCGCCGCTCGGCTGGACCCCGCGCGAGGAGCCAGCCGTCGAGGAGCCGGAGGGCTACGTGCCGCCGGAGCCGCCTCCGCTGCCCCGCGGTGACGCGATCGGCTGGCTGGCCTGGGCCGCGGTCATCGGCGGGCCGCTCTTCCTGCTGCTCGCCTCGCAGGTCTGGAGCGACATCGACCGGATCTGGATCATGCTCGCCGTACTGGCCTTCATCGCCGGCTTCGCCACGATCGTGGCCCGGCTGCCGAACTCGCGCGAACGAGGACGACCCGGACGACGGGGCGGTCGTCTAGCCCGGCGGTCGCGGCGCCGATCTGAGAGTGTGGCCCCATGCACTCCGAGACCGTCGAGATCCGTGGCCACCTGCTCGACACCGGCGTCCTGTCCCGCTGCGTCGACGACGTCCGCTCGCTCGGCGGCGACTATGTGATCGAGAAGTTCGACGTCGGCCGGGACCACGAGGACGAGTCCTACGCCCGGATCCGGATCGACACCGGTCGACCAGGCCCTGCTCGACTCGATCCTGATGCGGCTCAACGCCCACGGGGTCAACCTGACCGACCCGGGCGAGGCCCGGATCGCGCGCGGTCGACACCGACGGGGTCTTCCCGGACGACTTCTACTCGACCACCAACCTCGACACCCAGGTGCGCCTTGGCGGGCTCTGGGTGGATGTCGAGCAGCCCGAGATGGACTGCGGGCTGCTGGTGACCGGCGAGGGGGCCGACGCCACGGGTGCGGACCATCCCGGTGAGCGACGTGCATGCGGGCGACCGGATCGTGTGCGGCGCCGCCGGGGTGCGGGTCGTCCTGCCGGTCGCCGCGGGCATCGACGACGGACGACGAGGTCTTCGAGTTCATGAACTCGGAGGTCTCCAGTGAGAAGCCGCAGGCGTTGCTGGTCCGGCAGATCGCCGACGAGATGCGGACGACCAAAGCGGCCGGCAAGCGCATCCTCTGGGTGGCCGGCCCGGCCGTCGTCCATACCGGTGCCGCGCCGGCCATGGTCGCGCTGGTCGAGGCGGGCTACGTCGACGTGCTGTTCGGCGGCAACGCGATCGCCACCCACGACATCGAGTCCTCGCTCTACGGCACGTCCCTGGGCATCGACCTCTCGAAGGGGCGCGGGGTCGAGCACGGCCACGAGCACCACATCCGGGCGATCAACCAGGTCCGCCGGGCCGGTTCGATCGCCGACGCCGTGGCCAAGGGCGTCCTGACCGGCGGCGTGATGCACGCACTCGTCACGCACGACAAGCCGTTCGTGCTGGTCGGCTCGGTTCGTGATGACGGACCGCTGCCCGATGTCTATACCGACGTCATCGACGGCCAGCGCGCGATGCGGGCCGAGCTGCACGACGTCGGCTTCGCGATCATGGTCGCGACGATGCTGCACTCGGTCGCCACCGGCAACCTGCTGCCGGCGTCCATTCCGCTGGTCTGCGTCGACATCAACCCGGCCACCGTGACCAAGCTGGCCGACCGCGGCTCCTCGCAGGCGCGGGGCGTCGTGACCGACATCGGCCTGTTCCTCGAGCAGCTGGCCGGCGAGCTGGCCCCGGGCTTCCGGAACCGCGTGATCCCGGCGGCCGGGGCCTGAGCCGATGGAGCTGGCCTTCACCGGCGAGATCCTGTTCTGGCGAGGGCCGGCGCCCTGGTACTTCGTCCCGGTGCCCGACGAGGAGTCGGCCGCCCTACAGGAGGCTTCCTCGTTCGTGAGCTACGGCTGGGGCTGCATCCCGGTTACTGCGCGGATCGGCGACACCGAGTGGACGACGTCCCTCTTTCCCAAGGACGAGCGCTACCTGGTGCCCCTGAAGGCGAGCGTCCGCAAGGCCGAGGGGCTGGCCCAGGGCGAGGCCGTCGCGGTCCGCCTCACTGTGGCCGGCTGACCGTCACGCCTTGATGGCGGCCTTGACCAGCGCGATGACCTTCTTCTCGGCTTGCGGACTCCACTTCATCAGGGCGTAGGCGACCGGCCACACGTCGCCGTCGTCGAGTTTCGCCTCGTCCTGGAAGCCCAGGGTCGAGTACCGGTAGTTGAACTTGCCCGAGTCCTGGAAGAAGAGGACGACCTTGCCCTCGTCGTTCGTGTAGGCGGGCATCCCGTACCAGGTCTTGGGCATCAGGTCTGGTGCGGTCGCGGTCACCGTCGCGTGCACCTGCTCGGCGAGGGCACGGTCGTTCGGCGCCATCTTGGCGATGCTGTCCAGGATCGCCTGCAGGCCGTCCGCCCGCTTGGCGCCCTTCTTGCCCTCGGCGCGCAGCTCGGCTGCGCGCTGCTTCATGGCGGCGCGCTCTTCGGCGCTGAAGCTCTCGGTCTTCGTCGCAGCCTTCTTGGTAGCCATCGTCGGCCTCCCTCTCGATGCTCATCGGTTCGGCGCGGTGCCGACCTTCCGCCGAAAGGCTATGGGCGGCCCCGTCGCCGCTGCTTCTCGATTCCTGACCGCTTCGGTGCCGACCGGGATAAGCCACCTAGGTCGCGGAGGGCGCTCGTCACGAGTGGGCCGCCCGAGGGTCCGCGCCACCGCAGGCAGCATCGGTCGGTAGCGTGAGCGCATGGTTGGCGCCGAGGTCTTGCTGGACAACCTGCTGGACAATCTCGACCACCTGTACGACCAAGACTGCTTGGTCCAAGACACAGAAGCGTTGGTCGTCGCAAGCGCGGCGGCCCTGCAAGGCACGGATTGGGAACTTCTGTCTGGTGGACGCCGCCGCGAAGCTGTCCGCGTTGGAACCAACTGACGCCGGTAGAGCGACCACGACCTAACTCGGGAACCTCACCTGTTCTTAAGGACAACCCTTGGTGGCGTCGCGATCTGAGCCTCGATCGACCCATTCAGATGGGTCGTCCCGGGCTCAGGTTCGCGACAGTCCAGTGAGGTCAGCAACCTCACTAGTTCCCCATGTGACCCTTCATCGTCCTCGCCAGACGCTCGGCCGCATGGGATACCCGGGGGTGGTCATACTCAATGGACTATCCATGCAAGGTCCGGAGGCAGGTTGTGTTCTGGCTTGTCCTGGCTCTGAGCCTCTTGGCGATGCTGGCCGCTTTGGATCCGGTCTTCGTGGACTACTGCGGTCCGGCGGCATGTGCGCCTTCGCCTCTGAATATCGACCCGTGCAGCCGGCGAACTTCACCGCGACGGGCGGAGCCGCCTGGGGTTCCTCTATGGGCCGTGTGCGGGCAACTGGACCGCTGATGCGTCTCGGCTGACACCCGGCGGCGCCCGGATCGGGCCTAGCGCGCGCCCCCTGTCGTGGATGTTGCCTACCTTCGAGATTCCGCTCGCGAGCCTCAGTGCGGTCACGCCTATTGAAGACCCGCGGGCTCTCGCCTGCGTCCGTTCGCTTCTGGGTCGGCGGTGACTACGTCGACTATTGGGGGGCGCCCCGACGACGTCGTCCTGGGTTGGTATCAGGGTCCCGATGAACAACTAGCTGTCGCTATGCACGCTGGCTCGGCAACCTCACTGTGTTGTGACCTCTGGGCCGGGTTAGCTGCTGTCGGGTGGGTGGGGTCGGAGCTGGGGGTTGCGGGCCAGCCATCTGCGGGTGAGGTCGCGCAGGGCGCGTTCGAAGGTTTGGATTCTGGCGTTGGACAGCTGTTGAGCGTCGGGGTCGGGCGGGTGCCAGATGACGTGGCCGTTGATGATGCGGCCGGTCCAGCCGTGGGCGTGGATGTAGCGGTGGTGCCGCCCGCAGAGCAGGGCACCGTTGTCCTCGCTGGTGGGTCCGTCGGGGCCGTAGCGGATCAGGTGGTGGATGTGGCACCAGGCCGGTTTGGCCGTGCAGCCGGGGAAGGTGCAGTGCAGGTCCCGGACCTCGATCGCCCGCCGGATGCGCAGCGGAAACGCATACAAGCTCTGCCCGACATCAAGGGCGCGGCCGAAGGAGTCCGTCAACACCGGGACCACCTCGGCCTCACAGGACAACGTCGCCAGACTCAGCGGGCTCAGGTCCCAGCCGCCCGGCTCCCCGGTCGACAAGATCGCCGCACCAAACGCTGCACCACTCTTGCCGGTGCTTGCCGTGGCGTCCGAAATGCCGCTGAGAGCGGCGACGAGCGTGGCCAGCTCCGCGGTCAGGATCAGCCGGGTCGGTGCCCCACCCCGCGACGGCAGCCGGCACCGGTCATCACCACGCGCGGTCAACGACAGCTCGGCCAGCCCGGTCAGGGCGTCGGCGAACCGCATCCCAGCCGTCCGCGGATCCGGCGTCCCATCCTTCGCCGGCTGCGGTGCGGCCAACGGATCCAACGCCGCCTTGACGGTCGCCCCGGCCAGCGCCGGCAGAACCGCGTGCAGCAGCCACATCCCGGTCGACTCCTGCACCAGGTACCCGTCCCTGCGGGCCGCCTGGGCGTCCTCATCACCGGCCAGCCGTTCGGCCGCGCCGGGGTCCAGGCGGTGCCGCAGCCGCAGCCCGGCCCGGCCCAGCTGAGCTGGATCCACCAGCTGCGCGGTCTCCACTAAAAGCGCCTGCGCCTCGCCCGCGGTCGCCTCATCCACCTCGGGCATGGTCGACAGGGCGTCCATCGTCCGGACAATGACCGCGGCATGCCCGACACCGAGATCCCCGGCGGCGAACGCGGCCCGGGTCACCTCCAACCCCGGCACCGGCTTGGCCGCGGTCCCGAACGCCGACGCCAGGTCGCCCCGGATCTTGGCCACCCCCGGCGTCACCGGCGCCAGAGCGCGCAGCCAACCCGCCGCATCCTTAGCCCCGGCCGCGACCGGCAACCCCCGACCGTCCGCCTCGGCCAACACCGCGACCCCGGCCGCGGCGCACCGCGACTCCGAGCGGGCGAACAACCGCACAAACTCCGCCAGCTCGTCATCCGAACACTGCCAGCACGACGCGGAGGCCAACGTGTCCAACACCCGCGGCAACAAGCCCACCGCGTCATCAACACTCAGCGCACCCTCGACCGCACCCCTGCTGGACATGAAACGAACCTAACCGGCAGCACCGACAAAACCGGCCGCGCAGCGACCCCGAATGTGGACATCGCGTGAAGATCCGAACGCCGAAACTCGTTATAGGGCAACGGGTTTCGACGTACCGTGCACCTACCCTACGGGTCTGACAGTCAGGCTCGATTGTCCACAGGTGACAATGGCGGACCGAGCTGCAGATCAGCCACGACCGGCAAGTGGTCGCTTGCCGCGACCAGGTCGTTCGGGTCGACGCCGTCAGCCACCCCGACGACGCGCGCCGACTGCGCCACAACGCCACCCGAGGCGAGCACTGCGTCGATGCGGCGCCGCGGCGCGCGGGCTGGGAACGTCGGCTCGCCGCCAGGCGCGACGTCCTGGACGAGGGTGGCGAACACCTGCCAGGCCGGACCATCGGGCGGCTCGTTGAGATCGCCGGCGATGACGTACGGCGCGGGCCCGACGTCCTGCACCTGGTCCAGCACCAGCCGGGCATGCCGCAGGCGCTCGGCCGGATCCAGACCGAGGTGCACGCTCACCACTGTCACGGCCGGACCGCCCGGCACCGCCACCACAGCCGACGCGAAGCCCCGGGACCGAGCGAGCCGACCCGACACCGGCAGCCGAGCGGCGTACGCCGATCGCTGGTCGACCCGCAGCGAGGTGAGGACTGCCGTGCCGCCACTGCGCACTCCCCCGCCGGACCAGAGCAGCCCACAGGCGTCGGCCAGCGCGCCGACCCGGTGCCCGGCGAACGGGTGCCGAGGCACCTCCTGCAGGCAGGCGACGTCAGGGGCGACTGCGCGCACCACCCGGACCAACGCCGCGACGTCGTCCTTCAGGTCGCGCAGGTTGTAGGTCAGGACCCGGAGCCGGTCGGCCCCGACGACGGGACCGTTCACGCCCGGCCCTGCCAGGCGCTGCGGGCCCGCCTCGGACGCCGGTCCCTGGTCTTGCGCCGCCGGAACAGTCGGGTGTGCTCGCGGGCCAGGTCGGCCGCACCGATCAACCCGGCCTCGTTGCCCAGCCGGGCCAGCACCACGGTCGCCTCGGGCCGGAAACCACGCCCGGTGAGCTGGCGACGGTACGCCGAGCGGGCCGGGCCGATCAGCAGCGTCGCCGGCCTCGGAGACACCGCCCCCGATGACGAAGCCACCCGGGTCGAAGGCCGCCGCCAGGTTGGCCAGCCCGATCCCGAGCCAGCGGCCGACCTCCTCGAACAGCTCGATCGCCGCCGGGTCGCCGTCCTTGGCCGCCTCGGCCACGATCGGCCCGGTGAGCTTCGACGGGTCACCGCCGACGCGGCTCAGCAGCTCGTGCGCCACCGGTGACTCGGCGACGGCGAGCTCGCGGGCTTCGCGCACGAGGGCGTTGCCGCTCGCGTACTGCTCCCAGCAGCCACGGTTACCGCACTCGCAGCGATGTCCGCCGGGCACCACCTGCATATGCCCGAACTCCCCTGCCACGCCGTACTTCCCGCGCTGCAGCTCGCCGCCGATCATGATGCTGCCGCCGATCCCGGTGCCGAGGTTGACGCAGACCAGGTTGTCCTCGCCCTGCCCGGCCCCGAACCGCCACTCGGCCCACAGCGCGGCGTTGGCGTCGTTCTCGACCACGACCGGCAGCCGCAGCCGCTGGTGGATCGCGTCGCGGAGCGGCTCGTTGCGCCAGGACAGGTGCGGGGCGAAGAGCACCGTCGCCCGCGCGGCATCGACGAACCCGGCCGCGCCGATGCCGACGGCCGCGATGTCGTGGTGGCTGGCCAGCTCGGCGACGAGGTCGACGATCGTGTCCTCGACGACCTGAGGGCTCTTGCTCCGGTCCGGCGTCTCCCGGCGCCCGCGCTCGAGGATCCGGCCGTCGACGTCGACGACACCGCCGGCCACCTTGGTGCCCCCGATGTCGATCCCGATGGTGGGACGGCCCAGGACGTAGGACAGCGGTCGCAACGGCTCGGCGTACCGCTCGGAGCGACGCTCGGCCCGGCGCCGCTCGCGAGCCTCGGCCCACCGCTCGAGCGGCCGCTCCTCCCGGGTCGGCCGGCCGTCGTCGCCGGACATCAGCCGGCCGTGCCGGCGACGTCGTCGCCGGACACGTCGATGTGCTGGACCCGCTCCTGACGCCGCCGAGCCGGCGACTCCGCCTCAGCCGGGAACAGCGCGGCCAGCGCCGCCGCCAGCGACGTCACGGCGTCGGAGAGATGCTCGACCACCTCGGGCCGAGCGCCGCGGATCAGCGCCATGCCCTGGCAGATCGGGCAGATCCCGCACTCCGGGCCATGCGCAGCCGCAGCGCCATCGGTGGCCGAGTCACCTTGGGCCGCAAGGTCTTTGGCGGCCATGTGTCCCTTGGCCACCCACTCCTGGAACGCCCCGAGCAGCCGGGCCTCTCCTCGGCGAAGCTGCCGGTCTCGCTCACAACGGCCGCCAGAGATCCGGGTCGGGCTCGAAGCGCACCCGCAGGCTGCCGTCCCGGACCGCGGCACCCACGACGACGCACCGCCGCAGAGCGCTGGGCAGGGCGATGACCCGGCGATGCCCACCGACCAGGAGCCAGAGCTCGTCGCCGCGCCGGTCGAGGTCGACCTCGGACGGCCGGGTCAGCGGCAGGTCCAGCACCAGGACGAACTCGTCGCCGGACCGCTCCACCCGCATCGGCTCCGGTCGCCCGCTGGCGGCCCACGGCTCGGGCCCGTCGCCGTACAGGTCATCGGCCAGGGCGGCGAGCTGGTCGCAGCCCACCGGCTCCGCCGAGCCGGTACGCCGCATGCTGGACCGGCACCGGAGCACACGAGGCAGCGATGTCGGCCAGCAGCTCCGACTGCCGGGCCACCCAGGCCGCCCGCCAGGCATCGCCTCCGGCCGGGAAGACCCGGTTGGCCACCACCCCGTCGACCCGGTAGCCGTAGAGCGCCAGAGACGTCAGAGTGCGCCGGGCCTCGGCGATGACGACCGCCTCGGGGGTGAGCACCAGCCGCACCGACGTCTGCGGCGCCATCAACATCTCCTGCACCGCCCCGAGCTCGTCGTGCAGCCGCTGGATCGTCGCAAAGACGCTGTCTCGCGGCATCGGCACGCCCACCGCTCGGCCCAACAACGGCCGCGCGCCCCGCACCAACAGGCGGCCGGCTGGGAAAACCCGCTGCATCGCCCAGCGCAGGGCCTCGGGCAGGGCCAGCAGGCGCAGCGTCTCGGCGGTCGGCGCGCAGTCGACGACGACGAGGTCCCACGGGCCGTGCTCGACCTGGTCGCGCAGCTCGAGCAGCGCCAGGACCTCCTCGGCACCCGGGAGCAGGGTGAGCTCCTCGGCTGCAACCGGGTCGACCCCGACCGAGTCGAGCACGTCGAGCAGGTAGTCCTGGACCTCGCCCCACCAACGGCGGGCCCGAGCCCGAGCGTCCACCTGCTGGGCCGCGAGCCCCGGCTCGACCTCGACCGGCCGGCCGTCGGTGCTGGCCAGCGCCACCCCGAGCGCGTCACCGAGCGAATGAGCCGGATCCGTTGACAGGACAAGGGTTTTCAGGCCCGAGCGCGCGGCTCGGACCGCGGTCGCCGCCGCGGTGGTCGTCTTGCCGACGCCACCCTTGCCGGTGAAGAGCAGGACCCTCAACGGCGATCAGCCCTCGACGCGCTTCTTGAGCTCGTTCAGGGCGGTCTCGATGATGACCTTCTCGGCCTTGCGGCGCAGCATGCCGAGGATCGGGATCTTCAGGTCGACCATCAGCCGGTAGGTCACGTCGGTGCCGGTGCCGGCGGAGCGCAGCACGTAAGCCCCTTCCATCGCCTTCAGCACCTGACCCTCGACGAGGTGCCAGGACACCGTCCCGGAGCCGTCCTGGTCGACGTCCCAGTCGTAGCCCAGGACGTACGTGTCCTTGATCGCGCCCGGCATCGAGTGTGAAGCGGACCTGCTCGGCCCAACCGTCGTCGTCGCTGACCAGCGTCTCGGTCTGCTTCACGGCGCCGGTCCACTCGGGATAGGCGTCGAAGTCGGCGATGACGTCGAGGATCGCTGCTGCGGGGGCCTCGATCGTGATCCGCGACTCGGTGCGGTCGGCCATCCTGCCCTCCCAGGGCGCTCGGCTGCGCGCGCCGTACGGCGTGCCGCCCGAACGTTACCCGCCGGGCGCAGGAGTCAGCGCAGGACGGCGCCGACGACGGTCAGGACGACGAGACGACGGCGGACGCCACGACGCTCATCCCGACCGATCGACCGACGACGGCGACCTTGGGCTTGGAGTCCAGGAAGGACGGCACGACCAGCCGCTCCTGGCGGGTCGTCGACGGCCAGCTGGGCCAGCAGCGCGTCGGCTCGCGGCCTCGACGTCCGGCGGCAGGACGGGCGGCGGTCGAGCGACGCGGACGCCCGCAGTGTTCGGGGCCGCGGCAACTTCGGGCACGACAGGGGGCCGGGCGGCGGTTCGGGGGCGCGCAGCACGTGCAGGCACAGCGAGCACCAGTCCTGCTCCGGGCGCACCCCGGCGCCGCATTCGGGACAGGTCAGCATGGCGTCGTCCTCCGCGAAGGCGCTCCGGGCTTGGGCAGGGCTCAGTGGCGCGGGGCTCAGCGCCTCGCCGGTCGCGGCGGCTACCCATGTACTCGACCACTCGCCCCTATCGGCCATTCGGGTCACCACCTTGAGCGGCGGACGGGCGTCCCGGGCTCCCGGCCGGCCTCCAGCTCGTCCTTCACGGCGTGCACCGACCGCTTCCAGGCGGTGGCCCGCGCCGCCCGGGCTCCGGTCGCTCAGCCCGGCCCGCAGGTAGAAGTGCAGGACCGTGCCGTCGCCCACCGGCTCGAGCCAGATCTCCGCCGTCCCGGTCAGCGCACCCGACACCCGCCACTGTCGACCCGAGCGGCCCCGGTCCCGCACCGTGAGCAGGGTCAGGTCCGGCCACCAGACCCGCCACCGGGTCGGGTCAGCCACCAGCCGGGCGACCGACGGCCGGAGGCGCCGCGATGAACGTGTCGTCCGCCAGATCCGTCGCCATCCACCCGAGTGATCGTCGTCCCGCCCGGCACGCCGGTAAAGTCCTGGTCAGTACGCCGACGATCGACCGCGACCGACGAGGGAGTCCGAGTGCAGGAGTTCACCGCCCCTCTGCTGGCGGCAGCCGTCCACGACCGAGAGCATCGCCGACTACGTCATCCGCAACGCCGAGGTCGAGCCGCCGGCATCGCCTTCCGGCGCCGGGTCGTCGGGCCGCTGGCAGGACGTCACGCACGCGACGTTCCGGGACGAGGTCATCGCCTTGGCCCGGGGCCTGGTCGCGGCCGGGATCAGCGCGGGTGACCGGGTCGCCCTGATGTCCCGCACCCGCTACGAGTGGACCCTCGCCGACTTCGCGATCTGGGCGGCCGGCGCGGTGACCGTGCCGATCTACGAGACCTCCTCGGCCGAGCAGGTGCAGTGGATCCTGAGCGACTCCGGCGCCGTGGCCGTGATCGTCGAGACCCCCGCCCACGCCGGCACCGTCGGTGAGGTCCGGGCCGACGTACCGGACCTGCGCGATGTCTGGCAGATCGAGTCCGGCGCCCTGGACGACCTGGTCTCGGCGGGCGCCGACACCGACGACGCGGACCGTGCTCGACCGCCTGGCCGCAGTCGCGCCGGACGACGTCGCCACGCATCATCTACACCTCGGGCACGACCGGCCGGCCCAAGGGCTGCGAGCTGACCCACCGCAACTTCGTCGACCTGACCAACAACGCCAACGCGATCTTCGGCGACCTGCTGCGGCCCGGCGTCCTCGACCCTGCTCTTCCTGCCCGCTGGCCCACGTCTTCGCCCGGTTCATCGAGGTGCTGTGCGTCGGCACCCGGGTCAAGATGGGGCACACGGCCGACATCAAGAGCCTGGTCGAGGACCTCGGCGAGTTCCAGCCGACGTTCATCCTCTCGGTCCCCCGCGTCTTCGAGAAGGTCTACAACTCGGCCGAGCAGAAGGCCGAGTCCGAGGGCAAGGGCAAGATCTTCCGGACGGCGGCCGACACCGCGATCGCCTGGAGCGAGGCCACAGGACAAGGGCGGCGCCGGGCCGGTCCTGCGGCTCAAGCACGGCGCTGTTCGACCGGCTGGTCTACGGCAAGCTCCGCGCGGCGCTCGGCGGCCAGGTGGAGTACGCCGTGTCCGGCGGCGCCCCGCTCGGCACCCGGCTCGGCCACTTCTACCGCGGCATCGGCATCACCGTGCTCGAGGGCTACGGCCTGACCGAGACCACGGCGCCCTCGACCGTCAACCGGCCGGCGGCACTCAAGATCGGCACCGTCGGGCACCCGCTGCCCGGCCTGTCCGATCCGGATCGCCGACGACGGCGAGATCCTGGTCAGCGGCTATCACGTCTTCACGGGCTACTGGCACAACGACGCGGCGACCGCGAGGCCAAGCACGGACGGCTGGTTCCACACCGGCGACGTCGGTGAGCTCGACGACCAGGGCTACCTGCGGATCACCGGCCGCAAGAAGGAGATCCTGGTCACCGCGGGCGGCAAGAACGTCGCTCCGGCCGTTCTCGAGGACCGGCTGCGGGCCCACCCGCTGGTCTCGCAGTGCATCGTCGTCGGCGACCAGAAGCCGTTCATCGCCGTGCTGGTCACCCTCGACGCCGGAGATGCTGCCGACCTGGCTGTCCAACAACGGCAAGCCGGCGATGGACGTGCACGCCGCGGCCCAGGACCCCGACGTACGGGCGGCCATCCAGAGCGCGGTCGACGACGCCAACAAGGCGGTCAGCCGGGCCGAGGCGATCCGCAAGTTCGAGATCCTCGACGACGACTTCACCGAGGCCAACGGCTACCTGACGCCCGTCGCTCAAGCTCAAGCGCAACCTGGTGATGAAGGACTACGCCGCCCAGGTCGAGGCGCTCTACTCCTGAGGCCGCGTCCGGCTGTCCCGACGTCAGAACGTCAGCGCTCGGGGCCTGGCCGCTCGTCTGGCTGGCGGCGACGGCGGCGATCACCTGGAGCGTCGTCCGGTTCGAGCTGCTGATCGTCGCGGTCCTGACCGTCTCGGCGGCGCTGCTCGGCTGGTGGTCGCCCGCCGGCGGCCGCTCGACCTGACCGGTGACCGGCTGGTCGTCCGTCCTGCTCGGAGCGTCGCGCGTCGTCGTCGAGCTGGTGCCGTCGTTCACCTACGCCTCGCGGTCGGCCCATCGCGGCGTGCTGCACCTCGTGGCCGGCACCTGCCTGCGTCCTCGCTGCGGTCGGCTGGCGGGCCGGCGGACGCGCCCGGCCGCTCGTCCCGTGGGTCGCCGCGGCGGGCTACCTGGCCGCGGCGGTCTGGATCATCCGGGCCGACCCCGCACCGCGGATCGACGTCTGGGTGATCCTGCAACAGGCCTCCGACGGGCTGGCCCACGGCAGCAACGCCTACGCGTCGACCTGGCACGGCTCCCCCGGCGAGACGGACGCCTTCACCTATCTGCCGTTGACCCTTGTCCTGCTCGCGCCGGGACGCTGGCTGTTCGGCGACGTCCGCTGGGCGCTGGTCGCCTGGACGCTGGTCGGGGCCGGCTCCCTGCTCGCCCTCGGTCGGCTGGCGCCGCGCCGTCGGCGTGGGCTGCCGCGGCCCTGCTCCTCCTCGTGCCCGGCACGACGACCCAGGTGGAGCAGGCCTGGACCGAGCCGCTGCTGCTCGCCCTGCTGGCCGGCTGGGCCCTGCTGGTCAGCCGGGACCGGGCCTGGTGGGCCGTCCTGCCGCTCGCCCTCGCCCTGGCCAGCAAGCAGCACATCGCCCTGCTGCTCCCGCTGCTCGCGGTCTGGCCGGCGTTCGGCTGGCGCCGTACGGTCGCCTCCGGCCGGTCTGGCCGGGGTCCTGGTCGCGCCCTGGTTCCTCGCCTCGCCGTCCGACATGTGGCACGACACCGTGACCCTGCTGGTCGGCTTCCACCCGATCCTGTTCGCCGACACGCTGTATCTGGCCTCGATGCACGAGCTCGGCTCCGCAGCCGCCGTTCTGGCTGGCCGGCCTGGTGATCCTGGCGGTCCTCGCCCTCGCCGTGGTCGCCGTCGCGGCGGCGCAGCCCCGGCCTGGACCAGCTGCTGCGCTGGTGCGCGCTGGTGCTCTTCGTCGCGAACCTGGTCAACAAGCAGGCGTTCTACAACCAGTACTGGCTGGTCGCCGCGCTCGTCCTGCTGTCGGTCGTCGGCCGTCCAGCCGGCCGGGCACTCGCTCACTGCCGGGAGAGCGTGGTGAGGTAGGCGAGCCAGCGTCTTCGTGAAGGCCGGCCTCGGTGACCCCGAGCACCGCGCGGAACGCCGCGGTCGTCGCCTCTCCGGTGTGGCGTCCGGCGGCCATGCCCTTGACGCTTGGTCGCGCCGGCGGCAGCCCGGTAGAACGCGAGCAGCTTGGCCTGGCCGTACCGGTCCGAGATCAGCTCGCAGGCCAGCCAGGACGCCGAGTACGACGGACCGATGGTGGACTGGGTCGCGTCGAAGTCGACGGCGTCGGGCAGGTGCTTCGGGCCCGGTGCCCCGGCGGACCAGCGCCGAGGACGTCGGCCGCGACCTCGGTGCGCGGCAGGCCGAGGCCGGAGTAGCCGATGTAGTCGGCGAAACCCTCGGACAGCCAGATCGAGCACCTGCGCGCGGCGTGCTCGCCCGGACGGCGACGTGCGTGGCCTCGTGGGTGATCACCACGCGCCGGCCCGAGGAGCCGAGCTTGGCGAAGCCGGCCGGGTTGACGATGATCTGGTCCGCTCCACCGGCCGGCTCACCTTCGGCCGCCGTGAGCTCACCGGTCGTGACCGCGGCGATCTGGCCGAGGCTGCCCGAGCTGCGATCCAGCAGCAGGCCCATCTGGGCCTGGGTCTTCGGCACCAGCACGACGACGCGGCGCGGCCAGTCGGTCCCCCAGATCCCGGACACCCGCGTCACGGCCGAGTCCGCCTGGGAGACGTAGCCGGTCAAGGGCCCACCATCGGTCAGGCCGATCACGACGCTGCTCTTGCCCTTGAGGACGGTGAGCGGGCCGAGGTCCCAGATCTCGGTGGCGGTCCGGCCGTCGCGGTCATTGGCTACCAGCCAGCTGCCGTCGTGTTCGGTCAGCGTCAGGTACTGCGTGCTGTGGACGTCGGCCCGGTCGGCGGAGCCGAACCGGTAGGTCAGGTCGACCTGGGCCAGCCAGGCGTCCGGACCGAGCGCGGCCTGCCGGGTGGCCGAGAGCTGGTCGGTCCCCACGACCCGGTAGCGCCACCGGGAGAGCGGGAGCTTGACCAGGTTGGCGACCTGGACCTGCTGTCGCTTGCCGAACGTCGTCGCCGCCGGGTCGACCGTCGCCATCCAGCGGGCCGGGTCGTGGTCCAGGACAGCGCGCGAGCGGTCCGCCAGCAGGGCGTCCAGGGCCGCCAACCGGATCTGGTCGGGATCGGCGGTCGTCGGCGCCGGCGTCGTGGCCGGGGTCGTGACCACCGGGGGTGCGGGCTGCGGGGCCGCGCCGGACCCGGACGGCCGCAGGTGCAGTCCCACCAGGACGGCGGTCGCCGCGACAGCCAACGCCAGCAACCCGGCCAGCCAGCTGAGCAGCCGCCGCCGGCGCGACGGCCGGCGACCGCGGCTGGGCGTCCCCCCGTCCAAGGAACCAGGCCCGTCGAAAGACCCAGGCCGGTCGAAAGACCCAGGCCCGTCGAGGGACCCGGGCCGTCGAAGGACCCGGGCTCGATCACCCGGTCATGGTAGGTGGCGTCTCCTCGATCGGCCGGTTGACCAGCCGCAGCGGCGGGACGAGCCCGGAGTCCGCCAGCA
>CAWCEI010000019.1:0-6019 GCA_963794535.1 uncultured Actinomycetota bacterium | reverse complement strand
CGCCGCCGGCCTCGCAGGTGCAGCGGATGGCCGGCTGACGGACGCACATTCCTTGCGGCCGCACGCAGGGGGTGGCTCCTCAGCGGGCTGGGCGGATGCTCAGCGCCGGCCCCAGGCCGGCCGGTAGTCGAAGTTCAGCGAGGTCGAGATCTGTCGGCGCTGCGTGCCGTTGTACCTCATGGTCCAAATATCTGGGTTCGGGTCGTCGATGCTCGATCGGTTGGTGAAGACCAGGCTGGAGCCGTCCGGTGACCACTGAGGGTTGGCGTTGCGACGGCCAGAGGCGCCGTTGTCGGTGATCCACTGGATCTTCGCGACGCAGTCACTGAGTGGCTGACAGGTCGCAGGCACGGTGGCGATGTCGGCGAAGGTCGCGTCCGGATCGCCACGGCCGTACGACTCGAACACGATGAGGTCCTTGGTCGGCCCGTTGGCGGCGGTGGACAGGTCGGTGACGTCCGCCGCGATGTGCCAGGGGGTCAGCTGATGGCTCGACGATCCATCCGGGGTCGTCCGGAACAGAGCGCGCGTCCCGTCGGCGTTGCGCACCCGGTCGAAGATCAGATACGTCCCGTCCCGTGACGATCGGGCGTAGTACTCCTCGTACGCCCCGTCGATCCCGGCGGGGGACAGCCGTCGTACATCTGTGCCGTCGGTGTGGGCAGTCCACAGGACGGCGGAGGCAGCGTTCTGGTGCGCGTCGAACGGCCCACTGACCAGAGTGAACGCCAGCCGGTTGTTGGACAACCAGGTGGGGGAGAGCGCGGCAATGCACGGGTCGACGCATCCGACGTCGACGACGTGGTCACCGACGCCCGAAGGCCGGACCAGGTGAATCGTGGCCGTCTCCCCTGAGTCGTGCTCGTAGGCCACCCAGCTCCCGTCCGGGGAGATCTGGGCGTCGATGTCACCGGTCTCGGGGATCGTGGGTGTCAGCTGACGCTGATGGCTGCCGTCGGCCCGGGCGATCAACAGGTGCTCCGAGCCGTCGTCGGCGCGGGTCGTCCAGACGATCACCCCATTCGGCGAGGGGGCATCGTTGCTGGCGATCGCCGTCGTCGCGGGGCCGAGCGAAATCAGGCCGGTGATGGCGGCGACGATCGCTGGGATCGCTAGGTGTCTGCGGTTCATGGTCCCTCCCGTGGGTCAGCCGGTCTGATGAGCCGACGCTAGGGAGTGCAGGTGGCGTGGGCCGATCCCCGATATCCGGGGTATTGACACCTGCGCTTTGCTGGGCTCATGGCCACGAGCCTGCAGACGGCCCGAGCCGAGCTGTTCGGGCAGGTGCGCGACCCGACCGCGGGCGCCTGGTTCGCCGAGGCGGCGATGTCGGCGGTCGCGCGCGTCATCGGCTTCGATGGCTGGTGCCTGTTCGCGGTGGACCCCCTGACCGGCATCCGGACCGTGATGTTCTCCCACCATGCGCTCCAGTGCGCTCAGGAGCGGATGGTCTACAACGAGACGGTCGAACAGGACGCCCACCGGTACGCCGATCTGGTGGCCGGCCCGCGTCCGGTGGGGATCCTCGCCAAGGGGGTGTGGCCCGAGCCCCGGAGCCCGCGGCTGAACGACATCCTGGTCCCGGAGGGATTCCGCTCCGAGCTGCGGCTCGTCCTGGTGAGCGGCGGGACGTACTGGGGCGCCCTGGCGCTCTGGCGGGACGATCAGCACCACCCGTTCACTGACAACGAATCTGCCGATGCCGTTGAGCTGGCCGGCCCGCTCAGCCAGGTCGTCCGGCGCTACAACGTAGGTTTCGCCGGCTCGTCGCCCTCACCCCGCCAAGCCGGAGTCGTCCTGGTCGACCGGATGGGGCGGATCGTCGACGTCAGTCCGGAGGCGCATGCCTGGCTGAGGACCATGGCCGACTCGTGGCCGGAAGGAGTCACCGAAGGCGACGTCATGCGGATGGTCTACGAGGTCGCGGCGGCCGCGGCCGGCAAGGTCGACCGGCCACCCTTGTGCCGGGTCCGGATGCCTGGGGGCGGCTGGCTGGTCGCGTCCGGGACTCGAGTCGAGGCCGGTGACGTCGATGTCGTCGTGGTCCTGGGCGGAGCCGATGTCCAGACCGTGGCGCCGGCGTTCGCGGCCTGGTGCGGCTTGACCCTGCGCGAGAGCCAGGTGCTCGACCGGCTCACGCAGGGACTGGCGAGCAGAGCGCTCGCGCGGTCGCTCTCGATCAGCCCGACCACCGTCGACGACCACCTCAAGTCGATCTACCGCAAGGCGGGCGTGCGCGGTCGCGACGAGCTCCTCGCGTTGCTGAGATGACGCCGCACTTGGCGCCGGCGCGCATCGCGACGGCCCTACTCCTCCTGCTCGCCATCCCTGGACTGACCGGCTGCTCCCACGACTCACCCGCCCCGACGACGGCCCCGGTCACCAAAGCGCCGCCGATCTCGTCCAAGCGCGGCCAGACCGTCCCGGGAGCGGCGGTGGCCACCAGGGTCTCCGCGGCCGTGCTGCGGGCCGGCTCGGCCCGGTTCTCGGTCAGCAGCACGCTGCTCGGCGGCGACGTGGCGCGCGGCTCGGTTTTGACCAGCGCCGCGGACCCGCGGCTGAGCATCGCGACGACCGGACAGCCGCCGTTGAAAGCGGTCATCCTCCCCGGCACCTACTACGTCAACCCGGGTCAGCCGCAGAACGGCAAGCACTGGATCAAGCTCGGCTCGGTCACCGGGTCGTTGACTTTCAGGCTGGTCGGGCCGGTCATCTCCCGGCTGGTCCAGTCGGCCGACGTCTCGGCGCTGACCGGTGGCTGGGCCGGCGCGGGCAGCTTCACCGTCGGCCCGGCCGGCAAGATCGGCGGGGTCAAGGTCACCGAGTACGACGGGTCGATGCCCAGGTCGGCGGTCCTGGACGGGATCCGGTCCCAGCTGAGGTCCATCGTCAAGGACTCGGTCACCGACACCCGGGTCCGGCTCTGGCTCGACGCCGCCGGCCGGCCGATCCGGATCAGCACCGTGGCCAGCCTCGACGGCACGCGGGTCGCGACGACCGTCACCTACAGCAGCTGGGGCAAGGGCCCGGCGATCACCGCTCCGCCGTCCAGTGATGTGCTGTCCCTGCCCGGCCTGTAGTGGCGGCCCGCTCACGTCCCGGGAGCCCGCTCCGGCGTTTTGACCCGCGGGACCGGCGGCCCGTACCCTGGCTCCAGCCACAGACCGCTGGTCACCGATCCCGGGTTCGCCCGGGTGACGTCGAAGGTCCCGCTCCGGTGGGCGACCCGCGCAGGTGAACGAAGTGCAGTGTCGGTGCCGCAGCGGTCTCGCTCGGCATCGCCCCTCCGCCCCGTGCATCTGCGCCGGGGCGTTCGTCTTTTCCGGGTCGGCCGTTCGAGCAGCCAGCAGAACCCGGAAGGAGACCACATGGCGAGGTCGGACAAGGCAGCAGCCGTCGCCGAGCTCACGGACAAGTTCCGCGAGTCCGGTGCCGCCGTGCTGACCGAGTACCGCGGTCTCACCGTGGCCCAGCTGACCCAGCTGCGCCGCGCGATCAGTGCCAATGCGACGTACGCCGTCGTGAAGAACACCCTCACCGAGCTCGCGGCGAAGGAAGCCGGGGTGACCGCCTTCGACGGTCAGCTCGCCGGACCGTCCGCGATCGCCTTCATCACCGGCGACGCCGTTGAGACGGCGAAGGGCTTGCGAGACTTCGCGAAGGCGCACCCGCAGCTCGTCATCAAGAGCGGCTACCTCGATGGGAAGCCGCTCTCCGCTGCCGAGATCACCAAGCTCGCGGACCTCGAGTCCCGCGAGGTCCTGCTGGCCAAGATGGCCGGGGCCATGAAGGCCTCGCTCACCCAGGCCGTCTACCTCTTCGCTGCCCCGCTGTCGCAGACCGCGCGGCTCATCGAGGCGCTGCGTCAGCAGCGTGAGCAGGAGCCGGGCGCCGCATCCGCAGCGCCGGCCACCGAGGCCACCGAAGACACCGAGGCGCCCGTCGCCGAGGCCGTCGCGGAGGACGCGGCACCCGAGGTGGTCGCTGAGGCGGCCTCCGAGAGCGCCGAGGCCGACAGCACCGAGGGCACTGACAGCACTGAGGGCTGACCACCCCAACCCCAGCACGTAACCGGCAACCAGCCACAGATCGAGAGGACGCCCACCATGGCGAAGCTAGGCACCGACGAGCTGCTCGACGCGTTCAAGGAAATGACGCTGCTCGAGCTCTCCGAGTTCGTGAAGTCGTTCGAGGACACCTTCGGCGTGACGGCGGCCGCTCCGGTCGCCGTGGCCGCTGCCGGCGGCGGCGCTGCTGCTCCGGCCGAGGCCGCTGAGGAGCAGGACGAGTTCGACGTCGTCCTCGAGGCCGCGGGCGAGAAGAAGATCCAGGTCATCAAGGAGGTGCGCGCGCTCACCAACCTCGGTCTCAAGGAGGCCAAGGACCTGGTGGACGGGGCACCGAAGGCCGTCCTGGAGAAGGTCAACAAGGACGCTGCCGAGAAGGCGAAGGCCGCCCTCGAGGGCGCCGGCGCCACGGTCACCGTCAAGTAGTCGCACCGCACGACGAACGCCGAGAGGGGCGGGCCCGCACGACGGGCCCGCCCCTTTCGGCCGGATCCGCCAGGTGAACGTTCGGAAACGACCCTCGGCCGGCCCCGGTCGTGGCTAGGTTCGGCCCAGGTGGTCGCTCACCCGGCGGCCCGCCGCCGCCGAGCCCTGGAGCCGACAATGACGTCGCGCCGAACCCTCATCGCCCTCGGAACCGGCCTGCTGGCCGCCGCCCTCGTCGTCCCGAGCTCGGCCGGAGCCGCGACCGGCCTCCGAGCGGGCTCGACCTCCGTCGCCGCCGCCCTCCCGCCGCTCGGCTCCGGCGACTGGACCGGCGCACGCAACAAGGTCGCGGGCGGTGGCTGGAACCAGGCGGAGACCACGATCGGCACGGCCAACGCGGCCAGCCTGCACGTGGCGCGGACCTACCCCGGGGTGGACAACTCCTACGGCGGCCAGTCCGGGGCCACCGGGCACGGGATGTTCTACGCCGGCCGATCCGGCGGCGGCATCGTGGCGTACGACGAGGCGACCGGCGCCGTGCGGTGGTCCGCCACGACCGGCAGCATGCAGTTGGCCGTCGGCGACCGCGCTGTCTTCACGGTCACCGGTGGGGACGGGCTCCCCGGGTCGGGTCCCGGCAGCATCACCGCGTACGACGCCGGCACCGGTGCCCGGCTGTGGCACAAGGCGATCGCCAACGTCCTCAACATCGCCCCGCCGACCCTGTCCGGGTCCCGGGTCCTCGTGGCCTGGAACGGCCAGGCCGGCCGGCTCGGGCCGTCGTACGTCGCGTCGTACGACATCGCCACCGGACGCAAGATGTGGCAGCAGAAGCTGCCGAACGTCGGCGGGGCCGGCTGGCCCTACCGGGTGTCGGCGGTCAGCGCCCAGGACGGCGTCGGGGTGGTGACGATCGCGGACGGGTCGGCCGCGGCGTTCGACCTCGGCTCCGGCGCGCTGCTCTGGAAGCTGAACGTCGGTGGGCTGACCGCCGGCCTGACCCAGTCCCGGCCGGTGATCCGGGACGGCCTGGTCTACCTGGCGCTGTCCTACAGCGGCGGGTCCAGCGGCGTGGTCAAGGCGCTGCGGCTGACCACCGGGGTCCAGTCCTGGAGCCGGGACTTCGTCGGCGGTCCCTTCACCGGGCTGACCGAGGCGGCCGGCGTCCTCTACCTCGGCCTGGACGTCGAGGGCCTGCCGGCCGGGACCCAGGACCTCTACGCGCTCCGGAGTGCGGACGGCGGGACGATCTGGTCGCGCGAGATCGGCTCGGTCGGCACGCCTCCCACCATCGCGAACGGCGTCCTCTACGTGTCGCCGGTGCTGGGCGGCACCCGGCTCATGACCCTGGCTGCCGCGACGGGCGCAACCCTCGGGACGGTGCCGCTGGCATTCGACGACTTCGGTGAGGCGGCGATCTCGCACGGCCGGGTCTACGTCTACGAGGGCAACGGGCCGATCGCCGTCCTCACCCCCTGACCGGGATCTCGAGGTGGTCCGACGCTGACGCCCGGCCGTAACCCCGG
>CAWCEI010000018.1:0-3917 GCA_963794535.1 uncultured Actinomycetota bacterium | reverse complement strand
CACCTGCTGGCGTCCGGGCGTCGGCACGTCGCGACCGTGACCGGCCCCCTGGACATGTGTGCGGGCCAGGACCGCCTGGCCGGCTACCGCGCCGCCGTCGAGCACGAGGGCCTGCCCTACGACGAGTCGCTGGTCTCGGTCGGCGACTTCACCTCCGCCGGCGGGTACGACGCGACCCGTCGCCTCCTGCAACAGCGACCGGACGTCGACGCGATCTTCGCGGGCTCGGACCTGGCCGCCTTCGGCGTCGTGCGCGCCCTCCTGCGCACTCCGGACGCAAGCCCGGTGACGACGTCGCCGTGATCGGCTTCGACGACATCCCGGCCGCGGCCGAGCAGGAGCCGCCGCTGTCGACCGTCCGGCAGCCGATCGCCGAGCTCGGCACCGCGATGACGCGGCTGCTGCTGAGCCGGATCGAGGGCGAGAAGGTCGATCGCACCGCGGTGCTGCCCGTCGAGCTGGTTCTCCGGGCGACCGCCTGAAGTCGCTGAGCGTGAACCGGCGTTTGGTCCTTGACAGAGTGACGGGTGCCACAGCATCCTGAGCCCGAGCGTTTCGTGAGAGCGCTCTCACAGAGGTGGAGCCGAGGCTCCCCAGCCGCCAGTTTCAGGAGGAACCGTACCGCGCAGAACTGCTAGCAGCCGCCCCCGCCGGGCGGTGTCACTGGCGGCCGTCGGGGCGGTGAGCGCCCTCGTGCTCGCGGGCTGTGGAGGGAACAGCTCGTCGGACGACACCGCAGACGCGGGCTCCGGCCCCTGCGGCACCACCGAGCCCACCACGGTGACCGTCGGCCTGTTCGGCACCTTCGGTTTCAAGGAGGCCGGCCTCTGGGACGCCTACAAGAAGGTGTGCCCCAACATCACGGTCAAGGAGGACGTCGTCGAGCAGTCGGCCGACTACTGGACGCGGCTCAAGACGCGGCTGGCCGCGGGCAGCGGGCTGGACGACGTCCAGGCGATCGAGATCGGCTTCGTGGCCGACGTGGTGCAGAACCACAAGGACCAGTTCGTCAACTGGAACACCGTGCCGAACGCCCAGGCGGACAAGGCGGAGTTCTACCCGTGGAAGTGGCAGCTCGCGACGACCAGTGACGGGGCGAACACCGTCGGCGCGGCAAAGACATCGGTCCGGAGGCGATCTGTACCGCCGTGACCTGCTCAACCAGCCGGGCTCCGTCAGACCCGCAGACCCTGGCGTCGAAGTCGACCACCTGGAACGACTTCATCAACTTCGGCAAGGAGTACGAGGCGTCGAAGACCACCCGTCCGGCTCCAGCTTCGTCGACAGTGCGGCCAGCATCTTCTCGACCCGGTCTACCAGGGCGACGCGGCGTACGCCAACGCCGACGGTGACACCGACGTCGAGACAGCGACGGCGTCAAAACGGCGTGGGGTTATGCCACGCAGGCAGCGCAGGACGGCATCACCGCCGGGCTGCAGCAATTCACCCCAGCCTGGAACAAGGCGTTCTCCAGCGGCGCATTCGCCGCGCTCGCCTGCCCCACGTGGATGATGGGCTAGATCCAGGGCCAGGCCGGTGACGCCTACGCGGGCAACTGGGACATCGCCCCGTGCTGCCCGGCGCGCCACCAACTGGGGCGCCGTGGCTCGGACCCCACCAAGGCGAAGAACCAAGCCGCTGCCATCGCGCTGGTCGAATGGCTCTGACCAGGACCACAGGTCACGATGTGGACCGACGGCGGACACTTCCCGTCGACTCGACGCCGCACCGCGCCCGAGGTGAAGAACGCCAAGAGCGCGTACTTCAGCAACGCACCGTCGGCACCATCTCGGTGACATCGCCGCGAAGATCAAGGTCCCGCCATCGGCCTCTACGACACGCAGATCCAGCAGGCGCTGACCACGCAGCTGACCAACGTCGAGACCAAGGGCACCTCGCCCGACGACGCGTTCAACGACGCACTCGACCAGATCAAGCAGATCACCGGCTCGACCACCGGACCGCCGACTCCTCCTGCGCGAGTCGGCGGCCGGTCCTCGCGGTCTCGCGGACGAAAGGTGATCATGACGCTCGTGTCGGAGAGCAGACCCGGGTACGACGACGGCCGAGGCCGGGCCGTGCGCCGGCGCAACAGGTTGCCCGGGACCGGGTCGGCTACGCCTACGTGCTGCCGTTCTTCGTGGTCTTCCTGGCCTTCAGCGTCTACCCCTGGCTCGACACGGCCTGGGTCTCCCTGCACGACACGAGGCTCTCGACGTACGACCAGTCGAGCCATCGGGCTGGAGAACTACGGAACCTGTTCACCAACCAGTTCTTCTGGAACGCCTACCGAACACCATCACGATCGGGATCACCTCGACGGTCCCCCAGCTCTGCATGGCTCTCGGCATCGCCCACCTGCTGAACTACCAGCTGCGCGGACGCACCTTCTTCCGGGTCGCGATCCTGATGCCCTACGCGACGAGCCTGGCGGCCGCGACGATGATCTTCGCCGAGCTCTTCGACCGAAGCTCGGCTTCGTCAACTGGGTGCTCACCTCGGTACACCTGCCGGCGATCGACTGGCAAGGCGCCAATGACCGTCCCAGATCGCGGTGTCGTCGATCGTGATCTGGCGGTGGACCGGCTACGACGCACTGATCTACCTGGCGGGGATGCAGGCGATCAGTACCGACCTCTACGAGGCCGCGGCCATCGACGGGTCAAGGAAATATTTTCAGGTCCAGCACATGACGGTCCCGGGTCTGCGACCCAGCGGATAATCTTCACCGATGCGTGGTCTCGACCCATCGGCGCCGCACCAGCTCTTGGGTCGAGCCATTCCTCTGCCACAACAGCCTGGCCAACAGCAGTACCCAGAACCACAGGTCCCGGAGCGCTCGATCTGCTGATGTACCCCCAGCGGCTGGGTCAACGACGGGCTCGGACTCGCCTCCGCCGCAGCCTGGACCATCTTCATGATCATCGTGGTCGCGGATTTCTCGATCAACGTACCTGTTCGCCGGCCGACGCCGAGCGCCTGGGGCGGCAACCTCAGACGTGGCGCCAAGCACCATCGCCGTGATCAGCGCCCAGAAGATGACCGGCGCGATAAGCTCCGGAAGTGGCGCCGTCCTTCGAGGACTCATCAGGGCACCTACGCCGTCCGGTGCCGCGCTTCGTCACCGATGGTGTCGGTGTTTCATTTCTTCTACACGATCGTCAACGCATCTCACACCAACGCCGATGAGCCGCGTCCACGCCGCCGTTGCTACCGACCCATCGCTGTGGTCCAGGACATGGGCAGAGCCCTCGAGCTCGCCCCACTCAACCCAGGCCTCGTTCGACTCGCTGATCGAGTACAATTCCATCACCCTCGGCACGGTCGCCCTCCCCCAGCTGGCGGGTTTCGCCTTCGCCAGCTCCGCTTCCATCGAGCTGCAACCTGTTCCTCACGATCTGCATCGCGACGATGATGGTGCCCGCTCCAGGATGGGAGTTGGTCCCGCTCTGCATGATGATGAGCCGGGATCGGTCTGGCCGGCCACCTGGGCGCGGTCATCCTGCCCAGCCTGTGCACGGCGTTCGGGGTCTTCTTCATGCGCCAGTACATCGCGAGCGCGGTGCCCGACGAGCTGATCGAAGCCGCCTGGATCGACGGCGCCAGCCCGATCCGGGTGTTCTGGGCCGTGGTGGTCCCGGCTGTGCGGCCGGCCATGGCGGTGCTGGGGATGCTGACGTTCCTGATGACCTGGAACGACTTCTTCTGGCCGATCATCGTGCTCAGCTCGCAGAACCCGACGATCCAGGTCTCGTTCCAGAGCCTGGCCACCGGCTACGCGCCGCAGCAGTCGATCATCATGGCCGGCACCCTCTACGGCACGGTGCCCGTCCTGGTCGTCTTCGCCCTGCTCGGCCGGCAGATCGTCGGCGGCATCATGTCCGGGGCGGTGAAGGGATGAGAGCCTTCCCGCCGGG
>CAWCEI010000017.1:0-139903 GCA_963794535.1 uncultured Actinomycetota bacterium | reverse complement strand
CATGCTCCGCGTCTTCAAGCCGACGTCGCCGATGAGCGTCGGCTCATGGCTGCTCGCCGCCTACGGCCCATCCGCTGGTCTCGCCGCCCTCACCGACGTCACCGGACGCGCGAGGTCGGTCGGCCGAGTGGCCACCACCGGTGCGGCCGTGCTGGGACCGGCCGTCGCGGCGTACACGAGCGTGCTCATCGCCAACACCGCAGTGCCCGCCTGGCACGACGCCCGGCAGGAGCTGCCGTTCTTGTTCGTCGGTTCGGCCGCCAGCGCTGCGGCCGGAGCAGCGATGGTCATGGCGCCGCACTCGGAGCAGACCCCTGCGCGCCGGCTCGCGGTTCTCGGCAGCGCCCTTGAAGTGGTCGCCGAGAGCCGGCTGGCCCGCGTCGACCGGATCGAGCGCCGTTCCTATGGCGAAGGCCGGGCGGTGGCCTTGCTCAAAGCCGGCCGTGGCCTCGCGGTCACCGGCGCGCTCATTGCCGGGACGTTCGGGCGACGGTCGGTGTGGGCCTCCCGGCTGGCCGGCGCGGCCCTCCTCGCCGGTTCCGCTGCAACGAGATTCGGCGTGTTCGAGGCCGGAGTCGCGTCAGCGGCCGATCCCGAGCAGGTGGTCGCCCCCCAGCGCGCCCGCCTACGCGCTGAGGCCGAGCGTGGTGCGGAGTGAAGGCCAGGGGAGAGCTGAACCTCCCACAATGATGCAACGGCGCGTCAGATATGACGCGCCGTTGCATCGTTGTGAGGCAAGAGCCGCTCACTTCACCTCGGCGTGCATGACCTTGCGGACCCCGACCACACCGGGCAGGACCAACCACACGGCGACGGTGGCCGCGAGATGCGCCCACTGCGTCCCGGTCATGGTTCCCTCGAAGAGCGAGGTCTGGACGAAGCTGAAGTCCACCCACGGCCGCAGGTCGTGGAACCAGTGCTGGCTCGTCGCGAGCAGCTCCGAGACGTTCGGGAGCAGCAGCGTGAAGACGAAGTAGGCCACCAGCGCGCCCGGCGAGTTGCGGATCAACATCCCCAGCATCGTGCCGATCAGCAGGCTGAGCAGGTTGCCGAGCACGATGGTGCAGCCCGTGACCGACCGAGAGGTCCCAGGCCATCGGGACGCCGGCGACGGTGCTGCCGACCACGTTGCCGACCGCGCCGATCACGATGGCGAAGAGCATCGAGGCGACGGCCACCGTGATCGACGAGATCGTCTTGGCCAGGATGACTCGCCGCCGGTTCGGGACGAGCGTGAACGTGGTCAGGCCGCTGCGCTGGCTCCACTCACCGGTGATCGAGAGCAGAGCGACCATCGGCAGGATGATGGTGATCGGGAAGCCGATCGCCTTGGCGAAGGTGTAGAAGGTCAGGTCCTTGTCGGGGGCGAAGGCGATGGTCGCGATCGTGGCCAGGAGGCCGACGATCCCGATGCTCGCCACCAGCCAGAAGCCGGAGCGGGTGTCGAACATCTTGCGGAGCTCGACGCGGACCTCCCGGGCGAGTGGCACCGGGCGGATCTCGGTGGCGTGGGTTGGGTTGGTGCGGACGGATTCGACGGCGATGGCGGTCATGCTGCTGTCCTCTCTCGTTGGGTGTCGGCGGTGAGCTCGAGGAACATGTCCTCGAGACCGCCACTGTCTGCGGTGCGGAGCTCGGTCACGGGCACGCCGTGGTGATGCGCCGCGAGGCCGATCTGTGAGCTGTCTGCGTCGCTGCGCAGCGACCCGTCCCCCGTTGCGGTCCAAGCGAGTCCGGCCGCGTCGAGGGCCCCCTGCAGAGCGGTGATGTCGCGAGCCCGCACGATGGTGCCCGCGGACTGGAGGAGATCTTCCTTGGAGCCCTGGCAGACGATGCGACCGTGGCCGATCATGACGATGTCGTCGGCGACGATCTCGATCTCGTGCAGCAGGTGCGACGAGAGCAGGACCGTGCCGCCCCGGCGCGCGTAGTCCCGGAGCAGGTCCCGCATCCAGCGGATGCCGGCCGGGTCGAGCCCGTTCGCCGGCTCGTCGAGGATGAGGACGGCCGGGTCGCCGACGAGGGCGGTGGCGATGCCGAGCCGCTGGCGCATCCCGAGCGAGTAGTTGCCGACCCGCCGGCCGGCCTCGGTCTCGGTGAGGCTGACCAGCTCGAGCAGCTCGGCGACCCGGGCTGCGGGCAGACCCATGAGCTGCTGGGCGATGGTCAGGATCTCGCGCCCGGTGCGCCCGGCGTGCTGGGCTGACGCGTCGAGCATCACGCCGACCTCGCGGCCCGGGTTGGGCAGGTCGGCGAACTTGCGACCGGAGATGGTCGCCCGCCCGGATGTGGGAGCCGTGAGGCCGACCATCATCCGCATCGAGGTCGACTTGCCGGCGCCGTTCGGGCCGAGGAAGCCGGTCACCCGGCCGGCCTTGGCCGTGAACGTCACGTTGTCGACGACGCTGTTCGCGCCGTACTTCTTGGAGAGGGATTCAACGGTGATCATGGGCGGACACTCCTTCGAGTCGCGGTGGCGGTTGCCATGCCGCAACGCTAGGAAGCCGAAGCCCTCGAGCGCGTCGTCGTCAGGTCGTGATCACTGCGACACCAAACGATGACGCCAGGTCGTCCTCAGGGAGGACGACCTGGCGCCGCGATGTCGGTCAGGCCGACAGTGCGGTGTACTGCATGGCCACCAGCTGCCAACGGCCCCGGTCGGTCATCCAGGCCTGCGAGACACGGAAGCTGCCGGTGATCAGCTCACCGTTGTAGCGACACTCCGACTCAACCGAGTCGATCCGCACACCACCGTTGTCGTAGGCGTGCACGGCGGACTCAGTCACCTCCAACCGCACCTGCTCGTAGGCCGCCTCCCGGTGAACTCCGATCCAGACGTCCCGACTGATCAGGAAGCCCTTGGGGCCGATGATCTGCGCATCGGGTGCCACCAGACCGTCCAGGGTTTCCCAGTCCGAGCTCAGCAGGGCCTGATTCACGCGGTCCTGCAGTCCGCCGATCGCGGCCGGGTCCGCGCTCACCTGAAGGTCGCTGCGCCCTTGAGCGTTTGGCATTGCCTTGCCCTCCTTCGGTTTTCGGTCACGACGCCTGGATGTCGCTGACCTCTGGGATCGCGGCCGCGAGCCGGGACACGTCGTCCGCCGTCCACGCTCGCGAGGTGACGACGACCATGTGCTCGATGCCCAAGCCCGCGGCGACCGCGCAGCGCGCGATGAAGTCGCCCGCTGTCTCGTCCGGGTCCAGCCGGGTGCTCAGGGTCTTCTCGATCGCCTCGTACGGGCGGCCGACGTCCTGGCAGTGCTGGGCGAGGACGGCCAGTTTGTGGCTGATCGTCCGGCCGCCATCAGGGATGTCGAAGAGGTTGCAGGCATCGGCGTACTGCGCCACCAGGCGCAGGGTGCGGCGCTCGCCGGCACCACCGACCAGGATCCGCGGACCGGGGCGTTGCACGGGCAACGGGCGGCCGACGGGATGCCTGAGCTGATAGTGCCTTCCGTCGTACGTCGATTCGTCGCCCGTCCAGATCCGCCCCGCGATCTGCAAGGTCTCCTCGAGGCGTTCGAAGCGTTCCGTCACTTCGGGCAAGGGCAGTCCCATGTCCTGCGCCTCGCTGTTGTTGTAGCCGGCGCCGACGCCGAGCCAGGCCCGGCCACCGCTGAGGACGTCGAGGGTGGTGACCGCTTTGACCAACAACGCCGGGGGCCGGAAGGTCACGCCGCTGACCATCGTGCCCAGGTGCACCCGTTCGGTCCGGGCCACGAGGAAGCCGAGGACGGCATAAGCCTCGAGCATCTCGCGGTCCTCGGCCGGCGCCGTCGGGTCGGCCTGGATCAGGTGGTCGGCGACCCACACCGTGTCGACGCCGGACCGGTCGGCGGCCGCGGCGAGCGCCGCCAGCTCGGGACCGGCCTGGCCGGGGCCGTCCGACCACGAGTAGTTGGTCACACTGATACTTACGCGCATCGGGATCCCCGGAGTGGTCTGTTCAGTCCGTCCGATCAAACATAGGGTAAGACTAAAGTTAGTGTCACCCCAAGGAGCATCGGATGGGACTGCGTGAGCTGAAGCGGGAGCAGACCCGACAGCTGATCGCCGACACCGCCTGGCGGCTGATCGCCGACCGCGGCTTCGACCGGGTGACCGTGGCTGAGGTGGCCCGGCAGGCTCAGGTCGCGGAGGCCACCGTCTTCAACTACTTCCCGGCCAAGCCGGACCTGCTCTTCGGCCGGCTCGAGGCTTTCGGCAGCCGCTTGGTCGAGGCGGTCCGGCTCCGCCCCAAGGGACAGTCGGCACTGGTGGCCTTCCGGGAGCAGCTGCTCGCGGAGGGCGGTCTGCTGGCCCAAGTCGAAGCCGGCGATGCCGAGGCCCTGGAGCAGGTCCGCACGCTCAACCGCGTGATCGCCGCCAGCCCGGCGCTGCAGGCGCGCGAACAGGAGGCACTGACCCGATACTCAGTCGCCATGGCGATCCTGCTGGCCGAGGAGACCGACGCCCAGCCAGGTGACCTCAGCCCGCAGGTCGCGGCGAACGCGCTGGTCGGGGTGCACCGCGCGCTGATCGGTTACGTCCGCGGCCGGGTCCTGACCGACGAGCGACCGGCCCGGCTCGCGTCCGACGTACGGGATATCTACACCCGTCCTTCGCCCTGCTCGAGCAGGGTCTGGGCGACTACGCACCCAAGGCCTGATTGCCAGCGGCTACTTCGCGTGCGCCGCTGCCGCGTTGAACCTGACCTGGGCGACCCGGTAGGAGCCCGGCTGGTCGGCGATGACGAACGACACCTGGTCGACGGCATAGACCGCGTCGGGGTAGGCCGCTTCGAAGGCCGTGTAGTCCACGTAGGTCCCACCGTTGTTCGTCGTGATCTGGCAGTTCGGGTTGGCGACGCCCTTGGTGATGACGTTGACGACACCGGACTTCGGGGCCATCGAGCCGCAGCCGTTGGGGTCCGCGAAGGCGAAGAAGTCATAGGCGCCGTCGTTGTCGGCGTCGATCGCGAGGGAGAACCTGGGCGCGCCGCCGGCGACATCCCGGGTGTAGTGGAACGACAGGTTCTTGACGGCGGTCAGCGCCTTGCCCTGGAGGTTGTCGTTCTGGACGTAGACGCCTGAGTAGTCACCGGCGCCGGGGTTCTTGAGCGTTGCCCCCTTGGCGTTGAGCTGACAGACGCCGTTGCCGGACATCTCGGAGGCCCCGTCGAAGCAGACGAGCTGGTTGCCCGACGCCGCGAGGGCAGGAGCGCCGGTGCCCAGGCCGAGAACGGCGGTTGCGGTGAGGCTGATCGTGGCGATCAATGACTTTCGGTGCATGGTGTCTCCTTCGGTGAGCCCCCTGCACCGGGTCCAACGAGATCCGCCACGACTAGTTACGGCCAGTAGCGGACTGCGCCATCTGGTTGAAGTAGTGGCCCTGGTCCAGGTCCTCGATCAGCCCGGGCTGGGTCGGCTGCCAACCGAGCAGCTCGCGGGTGAGCGTGTTCGAGGCCGGGGCGTCGGCGGCGAAGAAGCCGCCGATCCAGCCGAAGTGGTCGCCTGCTGCCTCGCTCGGCACGGACTCGACCGGTAGGCCGAGCCCGCGACCGATCGCCTCGGCGATGACGCGGGTCGGCACGCCTTCCTCGGCGACCGCGTGCACGACCGAGCCGGCCGGGGCGCGGCTGCAGCGGCGAGCCGCACGAGCTGCGCCGCGTCGAGGCGGTGCACGGCCGGCCAGCGGTTCGCTGCCGTCGTCGACGTAGCCCGAGACGCCTTTGTCCCGAGCGATGCCGACCAGCACCGCCATGAAGCCGTGGTCGCCGGCGCCGTGGACCGTCGGGGCGAAGCGCACGACGAGCGACCGCACGCCGCGCTCGGCGAAGGACAGTGCCGCGTCGGCGTTGGCGATGCGCGGGTGCAGGCTCGGGTCCGGGCGGTCCCGCTCGGTCCCGACGCGGCCGGGCGCCGAGCCCGAGCGTGCCGGAGGCGATGAGCAGAGCCCGATCGCTGCCGGCGAGCGTCGCTGCCGATCGCCTCGATCGCGCGCCGGTCGGTCTGGGCCGCCCCGCCCATGTTCGCGAGAAGTCGTGGTTGTAGCCGAGGTGGACCACAGCCGTCGGACGCAGTGGCGCCGGCCCGCAGACCGTCGAGGTCGTCGAGGTCGCCGCGCAGCACCTCGGCCCCGAGCGCCGCGACCGCGCCGCGGCGGAGTCCGAGCGGGCCAGGCCGACGACCTGGTCCCCCGACGTCGAGGAGCTCGGCGACGACGGCCGAGCCGATCCACCCCGATGCCCCGGTGACGAAAACGCGCATGAAGAACCTCCGTTGGACTGGCCGATGTCTGGCCGGACGGCTGATGTCACTTGATGACATCACAGTACACGACGTGATGTCACTCGATGACATGACCTACACTCGCGGCATGGGTCGCTGGGAGCCGGACGCGAGCGGGCGGCTGCGCCAGGCGGCCATGGAGCTCTACGTCGAGCGCGGGTTCGAGCAGACGACCGTCGCCGACATCGCCGAGCGGGCCGGGCTCACCGCGCGGACCTTCTTCCGCCACTTCGCCGACAAGCGCGAGGTGCTCTTCGCGGGCTCGGCCCTGCTGCAGGACCACATGGTCGGCGCGCTCGAGGCCGCCCCGCCCGGCGCCTCGCCGATGACGGCCGTCGCCGCGGCGCTCGATGCCGCCGCGGCCCAGCTCGGGCAGCACCGCGACTACTCCCGTCAGCGCCAGTCGGTCATCGCGGCCAACGCCGAGCTGCGCGAGCGCGAGCTGATCAAGATGGCCTCCCTCGCGACGGCCCTGGCCGAGGGACTGCGCCGTCGCGGCGTCGCGGAGCCGACCGCGAGCCTGGCCGCCGAGGCCGGCATCGCCGTCCTCCGGGTCGCCTTCGAGCGCTGGGTGACCGAGCCGGGCGAGCTGGACCTGGCGCAGCTCATGCGCGAGTCCCTCGGCCAGCTGAAGATCGTCACCGCGTCCTGAGCGATGATCGGGCGATGACCACGGCACACGGGACGCACGACTACGTCGAGGACCCGCGCAACGACGCGATCCTGATCAGTGTCAACGGCACGCTGGTGCCCCGACACGAGGCCGTCGTCAGCGTCTTCGACGCGGGCTTCGTCCTCGGCGACGGGGTCTGGGAGGGACTGCGCGTGGCGCAAGGACATCCGGCCTTCCTCGAGCAGCACCTCGACCGGCTCTGGGAGGGCGCCGCCGCGATCGCGCTGGACATCGGGCTGACCCGCGCCGAGCTGACCGGGCAGCTCTATCGGACCCTCGCGGCCAACGAGCATGACCGGCGACGGCGTGCACATCCGGCTGATGGTGACGCGCGGCCCGAAGTCGACGCCGTACCAGGACCCGCGAGCGTCCGCCGGGCCGGCCACCGTCGTCATCATCGCCGAGCACAAGCAGCCGTTGCCGTCGACGGTGGAGCGCGGGCTGTCGCTGTTCACCGTCCACGTACGCCGAGCGGCGCCGGACACGCTGGACCCGAAGCTCAACGCGCACAGCAAGCTCAACGACATCACCGCGTGCATCCAGGCCTACACCGCCGGCGCCGACGAGGCGCTGATGCTCGACCCGCACGGCTTCGTCGCGACCTGCAACTCGACGCA
Organism: uncultured Actinomycetota bacterium; assembly: GCA_963794535.1. Classification (GTDB taxonomy): domain Bacteria; phylum Actinomycetota; class Actinomycetes; order Actinomycetales; family CAVURS01; genus CAVURS01. Next base: position 132,344 of record CAWCEI010000017.1, on the reverse strand, counting down.
CTTCTTCGTCGTGCGCAAGGGCGAGGTGTGGACGTCCACCGGCGACTACTGCCTCGGCGGGATCACCCGCTCCAACGTGCTCGAGATCTGCGCCGAGAGGGCATCACGGCGCACGCGAACGCCGGTTCAGCCTCACCGAGGTCTACAGCGCCGACGAGGCGTTCGTGACCGGGACGTTCGCCGGGCGTGGTGCCGGTGCACACCATCGACGGGCGGCGGATCGGCAGCGGCGAGCGTGGTCCCGTCGTCCAACGACTGCAGACGCTGTACGGCGACCTGGTGCGCGCCGACGTCGCCGGCGCGCAGCGCGCCGTGACGCCCGGCGTACGGCTGGCCGTCTGGTCCGGGCCGCGCAACATCTCCACGGCCCTGATGCGGTCGTGGGAGAACCGGCCCGACTGCCGCGTCGTCGACGAGCCGCTCTACGCCTACTACCTCGCCGAGACCGGGCTGAACCATCCCGCTCGCGAGGAGGTGATCGCGGCCGGCGAGCGGTCCTGGCGCGGCGGTGGTCGACGAGCTGACCGCTCCGGTCGACGGCATCTACTACCAGAAGCACATGACCCACCACCTCATCCCGCAGCTGCCGCGCGACTGGATCGGCGCACTGACCAACGTCCTGCTGATCCGCGACCCGGGCGAGGTGGTGGCGTCGTACGTCCGGTCGAGGGCGGACGTCGAGGCGGAGGACATCGGGCTCGTGCAGCAGGGCGAGCTCTACGACCAGCTCGGCGACGCGTCACCCCGGTCATCGACGCGGCGGACTTCCTGCGCGATCCCGAGGGCTACCTGCGCTGGCTCTGCGACTACGTCGAGGTCGACTTCACGCCGGCGATGTTGCACTGGGCGGCCGGCCGCGCCCGTCCGACGGCGTGTGGGCGCCGCACTGGTACAACGCGGTTCGGGCATCGACCGGCTTCGAGCCCTATCGCCCGAGGGAGGTCGACCTGCACGGCGCGGCCCTCGAGGCAGCCGAGCGCAGCCGCCCGGACTTCGAGCGACTGCACGCCGTGCGGGTCGTCCTCTGAGTCAGCGGCCCGTGCCGACCCGGCCGTTGGCTGCCGCACGGGGTGGGTCGTCGGCTGGCAGCAGCTCGTAGGTGGGGTTCGCGATCGCCAAGTGCCCGTCGTGCTGGCTCAGCATGCCCTCGGCCCGCATCGGCGCGCCCGGCTCGAGCCCGGTGATCGACCGGCGGCCGTAGAAGACCAACGTCACCCCGCCGGTGTCGTCGCAGAGCTCAGCCATCAGAGCCGGGCTCCCCGAGATCGGCGACATCCGCACCGACCGGACCCGTCCCTCGACCCGGGCGCGGTGTCGGTACGCCGACCCGCGGCGATCGGCACGGCCCCACCTTGCGCGATCCCTTCGCGGACAGCGGGCGGATCGGCTGGCGCCGGCACGCGGTGGCGTCAGCGATCGGGCGACGTCGAACGGCAGGATCGTCGCCGCGGCACCAGGGATCTGGCCGACGGCGCGCGCGATGTCGTCGGCGGTGCGGTCGTGCAGCAGGCGACCGACGATCGGTGAGTAGGTGCGCCGGGGCAGCAGCACCGTCACCTCGTCGCCGGCCCGGGTGGTCGAGCGCATTGCCAGCTCGGTGGCCGCGCGGGGCAGTCGCCGGTCCGGGCAGTCGATCAGCTCCAGCTCGATGTCCAGGCCGGGCTGCGCGTCCCAGGCCGCTCGAAGCGCGGCGGCATGGGCCGAGTCAATCACGAAGTGGACGGCTCGCAGCTGAGGCGGACGCAGCGTCCGGGCGTACCGGATCGCCCGCAGCACAGCGAGATCCACCGAGTCGACCAGCAGCAGGACCGTCGACCTCGAGCGGGTCGGCCGCAGGGCCGAGGACTCCACGGTCGCCAGGGCTTCGGACTCGCGCCGGTAGGTCGACCGCAGCCGCAGGAGGACGAGGACCAGGATCGGGAAGAGCACCAGCACGACCCAGGCGCCCTCGGTGAACTTGGTGACGGCGAAGATCACGACGACCGCCGCCGAGATCGTCCCGGACGTCAGGTTGATCGCGGCCTTGACCCGCCAGCCGCGGCCCCTGTCCGGTGCGGAAGTACTTGGCCATCCCGAAGCCGGCGAGCGTGAAGCCGGTGAAGACGCCGATGGCGTAGAACGCCACCAGGTTGTTGACGTGGCCGCCGGTCGCGAGGATCAGGGCGATCGACACGGCGGCCAGGACGACGATGCCGTTGGAGAAGGCGAGCCGGTGACCGCGTTTGGTGAGCCAGCGCGGCAGATACCCGTCGCCCGCAACGAAGTTGGCCAGGAACGGGAAGCCGTTGAATGGCGTGTTGGCGCCGGTGTAGAGGATCAGCATCGTCGCCAGCTGCACGGTGAGGAACAGGACGTGACCGACGACGCTGTCGCCCAACACGGCCTTGGCCACCTGGGAGATGACCGTGGGCGACCCCGACTCGTACGGCACGCGCATGGGTCTCGTGGGCCAGCCAGGAGACGCCGGCCGACCAGCGTCCCGAGGATCGCGCTCATGACGACCAGGGTCCGACGCGCGTTGAGGCCCTCGGGCGGCTTGAACGCGCTGACCCCGTTGGAGATCGCCTCGAGACCGGTCAGCGACGACCCGCCGTTGGCGAACGACTTCAGCAGCACGAACACCGCCATCGCCGACAGGATGCTGTGGCCGGTCCCGATCGGCACCCCGCCCGCGACGGACGTCGCGTAGTGCGGCAGGTCACCGAACGACCTCACGCACGAGACCACCGACGATGACCAGCAGCATCGACAGGGCGAAGAAGTAGGTGGGGAAGGCGAACGTCCGCCCGGCCTCGCGCAGGCCGCGAAGGTTGCCATAGAACAACAGCACGACGACGGAGACCGTGATGACCAGGGCGTAGTGCACCAGAGCCGGGCACGGCCGACGTCACCGCGGCCGTCCCGGCGGCCGCCTGCACCGCCACGGTGACGATGTAGTCGATCATCAGCGCCACCGCGCCCGACCTGGGCGACGACCGGACCGAAGTTCTCCCGGGCCACGACGTACGAGCCGCCGGCGTGGGTGTAGACCATCACGACCGAGCGGTAGGACAGCGTCACCAGGACGAGCACGGCCAGCACGACGCCGGTCATCGGCAGCAACAGCCCGTACGCCGCGAGGCCGAAGGTCGGCAGCAGGACCAGCAGGATCTCCTCGCTGCCGTAGGCCGACGACGAGATGCAGTCACTGGACAGCACGCCCAGGGCCAGCCGCTTGGAGAGCTTCTCGTGCTTGAGCTGGTCCGTCGTCAGTGGCGGTCCCAACAGCTTGCGCTTGAGCCGGTACGCCGACGCCCTCGGCGAGGTCGACGGAGACCGGCAGAGCGGCCGGAGCCGACGAGAGAGCAGTCACAAGACTCACGCTAGGTCGGCCGCTCGGACCCGTCGGCGATCTTGACAAAGATCCTGACGGCCGCCGGCCGCCGGCGCCCGCCGGCGTCACGAGATCTTGTCAAGAACGCGGGTCTGGCTGTCGGTTTCCTGTCAAGAGCCCTTTCGCCCGCTGCCGCACGGGACTCCACTGAGGTGGCGGTTGCTGACCGCACCCAGTGCCTCAGAGGAGAAGAGATGCAGGACGTGATCTACATCGTGCTGACCGTCGCGCTGTTCGGCGTGTTGGCCCTGGTGATTCGGGGAGCCGAGCGGCTGTGAACGCGGAGAACGCCGTCGGACTGGTCCTCGCCATCCTCCTGACCATCTTCATGGTCATCGCCCTTCTCTTCCCGGAGCGCTTCTGATGACCTCCGACCCTCGCCGGGGTCCTCTTCATCGCCTCGCTGCTGGTCGCCGCTGGCCCTGGCCTACCGACCGGTCGGCGACTACCTCTACCGGGTGGTGACCCCGACCAGGCACTCGCGCGCCGAGCGCGGGGTCTACCGCCTCATCGGGGTCGACCCGGACGGCGAGCAGGCCTGGCCGATCTACGCGCGCAGCGTCCTAGCCTTCTCGATCGTCTCGATCCTGTTCCTCTACGTCTTCCAGCGGGTGCAGAGCCATCTGTTGCTGTCATTGGGTTTCAGCAACGTCCCGCCGGCCGCTCTCCTGGAACACCGCCGTCAGCTTCGTGACGAACACCAACTGGCAGGCCTACTCGGGTGAGTCGACGATGGGCCACCTGGTGCAGATGGCCGGCCTCGCCGTCCAGAACTTCGCCTCGGCCGCCGTCGGCATCGCCGTGGCGGTCGCCCTGGTGCGTGGCTTCTCTCGCAAGCTGACCACCAACCTGGGCAACTTCTGGGTCGACCTGACCCGCATCGTGCTGCGCTACCTGCTCCCGATCTCGCTCGTCGGCGCGGTCATCTTCATCGCCGCCGGGATGATCCAGAACCTCTCCTCCGGCACGGACGTCCACACGCTGGTCGGGGCCGCGACGCAACACGTGACCGGCGGCCCGGTGGCCAGCCAGGAGATCATCAAGGAGCTCGGGACCAACGGCGGTGGCTTCTACAACGCCAACAGTTCCCACCCGTTCGAGAACCCGACCAGCTGGACCAACTGGATCGAGGTCTTCCTGATCCTGGTCACCGGCATCTCGCCTGCCGCGCACGTTCGGCCGGATGGTCGGCAACAACAAGCAGGGCTACGCGATCGTCGCGGCGATGGCCGTGATGGCTGTCGGCAGCATCGTCGTACTCAACGTCCTCCAGGGCGTGCACAGCGGCACCGTCCCCCAGGCCGTCGGGAGCGCCACCGAGGGCACCGAGACCCGCTTCGGCGTCCTGCAGTCGGCGACCTTCGCCGGCGCCACGACGCTCACCTCGACCGGAGCGGTCGACTCGTTCCACGACTCCTACACCTCACTGGGCGGTGGGGTGGCAATGCTGGACATGATGCTCGGCGAGGTCGCGCCGGGCGGCACGGGTTCGGGCCTCTACGGCATCTTGATCCTGGCTGTCATCACGGTCTTCGTCGGCGGGCTGATGGTCGGTCGAACACCGGAGTATCTGGGCAAGAAGATCGGCGCGCGCGAGGTGAAGTTCGCCTCGCTGTACTTCCTCACCACACCCGACGATCGTGTTGGTCGGGACCGCCGCGGCCATGTCGTTCGCCAAGGAACGTGCGTCGATGCTCAACACGGGGCCGCATGGCTTTTCCGAGGTGCTCTACGCGTTCACCTCGGCGGGCAACAACAACGGGTCGGCCTTCGCGGGGATCAGCGTCAACACGACCTGGTACAACACCGCGTTGGGCCTGGCGATGCTGCTCGGCCGGTTGCTGCCGATCATCTTCGTCCTGGGACTGGCCGGCTCCTTGGCGGCGCAGAAGCCGGTGCCGGAGTCGACCGGGACGTTGAAGACCTACCAGCCCCTCTTCGTCTCCATGCTCGTCGGCGTCACCCTCATCGTGGTCGCGCTGACCTACCTCCCCGCGCTGGCTCTCGGCCCGCTGGCCGACGGGCTCCACTGACCATGACCTTCATCGACACCGCAGAGAAAGCATCCTCATGACAGCCACGACCACGGAGCGGCCCGCAGCCGGCGAGCCCTCGTTGCCTCCTACGCGCCGAGTCGGTGGCGGTCTTCTCGACCCGCGCCAGCTCCTGACCTCGACACCGAAGGCGGTGCGCAAGCTGGACCCGCGCACGCTCTGGCGCAACCCGGTCATGTTCATCGTCGAGATCGGCTCGGTCTACACGACCGTCCTGGCCATCTCCCACCCGACGGTCTTCGCCTGGCTCATCACGGTCTGGCTCTGGCTCACTGTCATCTTCGCCAACCTGGCCGAGGCGGTCGCCGAGGGCCGCGGCAAGGCCCAGGCCGACGCCCTGCGCCGGGCCAAGCAGGACACGATGGCCCGTCGCCTGGTGGGCTGGAAGGCAGGCGCCACCGGGCTGACCGAGGAGAGCATCCCGGCCCCGGTCCTGCAGCAGGGCGACATCGTCGTCGTCGAGGCCGGCGAGATCATCCCCGGCGACGGCGATGTCGTGGAAGGCATTGCCAGCGTTGACGAATCCGCCATCACTGGAGAGTCGGCGCCGGTCATCCGCGAGTCCGGCGGCGACCGCTCGGCGGTCACCGGCGGGACACGAGTCCTGTCGGACCGGATCGTCGTCCAGATCACCCAGAAGCCGGGCGAGAGCTTCATCGACCGAATGATCGCTCTCGTCGAGGGCGCCAACCGGCAGAAGACGCCGAACGAGATCGCCCTCAACATCCTGCTCGCCGCGTTGACCATCGTCTTCCTGCTGGCGGTCGCGACGCTGCAGCCGATGGCGATCTTCGCCAAGTCGGTGCAGGCCTTCGCACCGGACAGCCAGGCGCTCAACGGCCACGGCGTCACTGGCATCGTGCTGGTCTCGCTGGTGGTCTGCCTCATCCCCACGACGATCGGCGCGCTGCTCTCGGCCATCGGCATCGCCGGCATGGACCGGCTGGTGCAGCGCAACGTGTTGGCGATGTCGGGCCGGGCGGTCGAGGCGGCCGGCGACGTCAACACGCTGCTGCTGGACAAGACCGGCACGATCACCTTGGGCAACCGGCAGGCCAGCGAGTTCATCGCCGTGGGCGGGGTGACGGCCCAGGAGCTGGCCGACGCCGCGCAGCTGTCCAGCCTCGCCGACGAGACCCCGGAGGGTCGCTCGATCGTGGTCTTCGCCAAGACCGCCTACGGGCTGCGCGAGCGCCAGCCGGGTGAGCTCGGGCATGCGCACTGGGTCGCCGTTCACGGCCCAGACCCGGATGTCTGGCGTCGACCTGGCCGAGGAGGGCGGGCCCGCTCGGGAGCTCCGCAAGGGTGCGGCCAGCGCCGTCGCGGAGTGGGTGCGCACCGGTGGCGGCGAGGTGGCCGCCCAGATCGGCGACGTCGTCGACGGCATCTCGGCCTCCGGCGGCACGCCGCTGGTCGTGGGTGAGCGGATCGGCACGACAGCTCGGGTCCTCGGCGTCATTCATCTCAAGGACGTCGTGAAATCCGGTATGCGCGAACGGTTCGACGAGATGCGCCGGATGGGCATCCGGACCGTCATGATCACCGGAGACAACCCGTTGACCGCCCGGTCGATCGCCGACGAGGCCGGGGTCGACGACTTCCTGGCCGAGGCGACGCCGGAGGACAAGCTCGCGCTGATCCGGCGTGAGCAGGAGGGCGGCAAGCTCGTCGCGATGACCGGTGACGGCACCAACGACGCACCCGCCCTGGCTCAGGCCGACGTCGGCGTGGCCATGAACACCGGCACGTCGGCGGCCAAGGAAGCCGGCAACATGGTCGACCTCGACTCCGACCCGACCAAGCTGATCGAGATCGTCGAGATCGGCAAGCAGCTGCTCATCACCCGCGGCGCGCTGACGACCTTCTCGATCGCCAACGACATCGCCAAGTTCTTCGCGATCATCCCGGCCATGTTCGTGGCCGTCTATCCCGGGCTGCACGTCCTGAACGTCATGGGCCTGCACAGCCCGACCTCGGCGATCCTGTCGGCGGTCATCTTCAACGCGCTGGTCATCGTCGCGCTGATTCCCTTGGCGCTCAGGGGAGTTCGCTACACCCCGTCCAGCGCGGCCGCCATGTTGCGCCGCAACCTGCTGATCTACGGTCTGGGCGGCGTCATCGTGCCGTTCGCCGGGATCAAGATCATCGACCTGCTCGTCCAGTTCATCCCCGGGATCTCATGATGCGCATTCCCTCGCCCCTCGCCCAGCACCTCACCGCGCTGAGGATCCTCCTGGTCCTCACGGTGGTGACCGGGTTGGCCTACCCCCTCGCAGTGACGGCCGTCGCCCAGCTGCCCGGACTGAAGAACCACGCCAACGGGTCGCTTGATCAAGGACTCCCGCGGAGTCGTGGGCTCGGCCCTCATCGGCCAGTCCTTCACCGACAAGGACGGCAAGGCGCTGGTGCAGTACTTCCAGTCGCGACCGTCGGCCGCCGGCGATGGCTACGACCCGACCGCGACCAGCGCCTCGAACCTGGGACCGGAGAGTGTCGTCGATACCCTCGGCGACCCGGCCCAGGCCAGCAACCCGGACGGTGACGGCAGCTCTCCCAGCCTGCTCACCGAGGTCTGCAGCCGCAGCCTGGCCGTCGGCACGCTCGAAGGCGTCAGCGGGGCCCGACCCTTCTGCACCGCCGGCGGTGTGGGGGCCGTGCTCGGCGTCTTCTACCGCGACGGCAGCACCGGCCCGGTCACGCGGGTGGTCAGCCTCAACGAGGAGTGCCCGGCAACACCGTTCCTCGCGTCGTACCGCGGCGTGAAGGTCGAGTGCGCCACCTTCGGCGACGACTACTCGAAGGCCGTCATCAAGCCGATCCGCGGCAACGCACCGGCGAAGCCCGCCGTCCCGGCTGATGCCGTCACGGCCAGTGGCAGCGGGCTCGACTACCAGATCAGCCCGGCGTACGCCGAACTGCAGGCGCCTCGCATCGCCAAGGCGCGCGGCGTCGATGTCAGTGTCGTCCGCAAGCTGATCGCGACGTACACGACCGGACGCGCACTCGGCTTCATCGGGGATCCGGGGGTCAACGTGCTGCGGCTCAACCTGGCCCTGGACCGCTCGCACCCGTACGCGGGCAGCTGAGGCCACGTCAGCGAACCGGACCGAAACACCCGCGAACAACAGGAGGCACGATGGCGCAGGGGCAGCTCCGGGTCTACCTCGGGGCTGCCCCGGGCGTCGGCAAGACCTATCGCATGCTCGAAGAGGGGCATCGGCGACGTGACCGCGGGACGGACGTCGTCGTCGGCTACGTGGAGACCCACGGGCGCCGGCACACCGAGGCGATGCTGGCCACTCTCGAGATCATCCCGCGGCGCACCGTCGAGTATCGCGGCTCGACCTTCACCGAGATGGATGTCGACGCCGTCCTGGCGCGAGGCGCTGAGGTCGTGTTGGTGGACGAGCTCGCCCACACCAACGTGCCCGGCAGCCGTAATGCCAAGCGCTGGCAGGACATCCAGGAGCTGCTCGGCGCCGGCATGACGGTCATCACGACCCTCAACATCCAGCACCTCGAGTCGATCAACGACGTCGTGAAACAGATCACCGGCGTCCCGCAACGCGAGACTGTGCCGGACGAGCTGGTCCGCGGCGCCGACCAGATCGAGCTGGTCGACATGACCCCCGAGGCCCTGCGGCGGCGGATGGCGCACGGCAACATCTACCGCGCGGAAAAGATCGACGCTGCGCTCGGCCACTACTTCCGGGTCGGCAACCTCACCGCTCTGCGCGAGCTGGCCTTGCTCTGGTTGGCCGACAAGGTGGACGACGAGCTGGACCACTACCGAGCTCAACACGACATCGAAACTGCCTGGGAGACAAGGGAACGGGTCGTCGTCGCACTGACCGGCGGGCCGGAGGGTGACACCCTGATCCGCCGGGCCGCGCGGGTGGCCGCCCGGGCGAAAGGCGCCGACCTGATGGCCGTGCACGTGACCCGCAACGACGGGCTCGTCGGTGCCGACCCGGCCAACCTCGCCAGACAGCGGACGCTGATCGAGAGCCTGGGCGGCACCTACCACCAGGTCGTAGGCAACGACATCGCCTCCGCCCTGCTCGACTTCGCCCGCGGGGTCAACGCCACCGAGCTGGTGCTCGGGGTCAGCCGGCGACGCCGACTGTTCCAGGTCTTCTCGCGCGGCGTCGGCTGGACGGTCGTCAGCCAGTCCGGGTCGATCGACGTGCACCTCGTCACCCACGAGGAGGTGCATCGTGGACGGGCCCGGTCGAGCTCGGGCTCCAGCGCCCTGAGCCGCTCCCGTCAGAGCGGCGGGTTCGCCCTCACCGGGGTCGGGCTCCCGGTCCTCACGGCGGGCCTGACGGCACTGCGCGGCCAGCTCTCGCTGCCCAGCGACATCCTGCTGTACCTCGCCGCGATCGTCGTCGTCGCTCTGGTCGGCGGCCTCTACCCCGCGCTGTTCGCCGCGATCGCCGGGTCCCTGCTGCTCAACTACTACTTCACTCCCCCGATCCACCGGTTCACCATCGCCGAGCACGAGAACCTGTTGGCGCTCATCGTGTTCCTCACCGTCGCGGTCGCGGTCAGCATCACGGTCGACCTCGCTGCCCGGCGGACCCGTGAGGCGGCGAGCGCGCGGGCCGAGGCGGAGACGTTGTCGACCCTGGCCGGCAGCGTCCTGCGCGGAGCCCGGCCCCTGCCCGCTCTGCTCGACCAGCTGCGCGAGACCCTCGGCTTCACCGGCGTCACCCTGCTCGAACGCCGGCCCGGGACCCGCCCACACCCCGAGCTGCAGAACGACGCCGACGCCTGGCGGGTGGCCGCCACCGTCGGCGACCTGCCTTGTATGACACCGGGAGAAGGGGACGCGGAGGTCCTGGTCGACGACGACGTGTCGCTGGTGTTACGCGGCCACCCGCTCGCGGCCGCGGACCGCCGGATGGCCCAGGCGTTCGCCGCGCAGGCGGCCGTTGCCCTGCGCCACGAACGGCTCGCCGAGGAGGCGGCGTCGGCCGGCCCGCTCGCCGACGCCGACCGGCTCCGCACCGCACTGCTGTCTGCCGTGAGCCATGACCTGCGCACGCCGCTCGCCTCGGCCAAGGCCGCGATCGGCGGGCTGAGGAGCGGCGTCACCTTCACGCCTGACGACCGCAACGAGCTGCTGGCCACTGTCGAGGAGTCCCTCGACCGCCTCAGTCGGCTCGTCGAGAACCTGCTCGACATGAGCCGCCTGCAAGCCGGCGCCCTCGCCATGACGCCGGAGGCGATCAGCGTCGGCGAGACAATCGCCACCGCCCTGGACGACCTCGGGAACGAGGGACGGGACATCGAGGTCCAGCTGCCGGAGGACATCCCCGAGGTCCGGGCCGACCCGATCCTGGTCGAGCGCATCCTGGTCAACGTCGCCCGAAATGCGGTGCGGCACAGCCCAGTCGGCCAGCCGCCGATCATTACCGGGAGCGAGCACGCCGACTTCGTGGAGATCCGGGTGATCGACCGTGGTCCCGGGATCCCCAGCACGCAATGGGACCAGGTCTTCCTGCCCTTCCAGCGTCTCGGCGACCGTGACAACGCCACGGGTGTCGGTCTGGGACTTGCGCTTTCCCGTGGTCTCGCCGAGGCCATGGGCGGGACGTTGAGTCCGGAGCTGACGCCGGGCGGGGGCCTCACCATGACCTTGCGGCTGCCCCAGGCCGATCTGGTCGAGGCGACCAAGGACGAGCTCGTCCCGCTGGACCGGTTCGAGCAATGGCTGGACGGCGAGCGGCAGTGATCCGGGTCCTCGTGGTCGACGACGAGCCCCAGATCCTGCGAGCGCTCCGGATCAACCTGGCCGCACGGCAGTACGACGTGGTGACCGCGAGCACCGGCAACGGTGCGCTGCGGGCGGTCGAGGAGGAGCACCCCGACCTGCTGGTCCTCGACCTGGGTCTACCGGACGTCGACGGCGTCGAGGTGATCAAGCGACTGCGCGGCTGGACCAACGTGCCGGTGATCGTGCTGTCCGGGCGGATGGACAGCCAGGACAAGGTGGCTGCGCTGGACGCCGGCGCGGACGACTACGTCACCAAGCCGTTCAGTGTCGACGAGCTCCTGGCCCGCGTGCGAGTGGCGACGCGCGACCGGACCCTGAGCGCGGCGCCCACGTCGGTCGTGATCGGGCAGTTCACGATCGACCTGGCGCAACGCCGGGTCCGCCGGACCGACGGGTCGCCCCATCCGCCGGTCCATCTCACCAAGACTGAGTGGCAGCTGCTCGAGGCGGTGGTGCGCGAGCCCGGCAAGCTCCTGGGCCAGCGCCATCTGCTGGAGACCGTGTGGGGCTCGACCTACCGCAGCGAGACCCAGTACGTCCGTCAGTACATGGCCCAGCTCCGGCGCAAGCTCGAGGCGGAGCCGGCCCGACCGCGGCACCTGCTCACCGAGCCCGGGATGGGCTACCGGTTCCAGCCCTGACGGTTCAACGGTGATGGTGGGCCGTCACCGCTGACGGCCGAGCGCGCCGCCGACCTGGTCGGCGAGGGTCACCGCGACGAGACGCTGGCTGAGGCTCGGCCGGCTGCCGGGGGTGGCGCGCATCAGGTATCGCCCGACGAGACGGCCACCCGCGTCGACGACCAGCTCCAGGTCGACGTCGACCGGGAGACCTCGGCGGTCGACGTCCCAGATGCTGTGCTGCCACTCGACCTCGCCGTCGTGCCGCAGCCGAGCCGGCTCACCCACACCGGCCGCGCCGTACTCGAACTGGCAGGAGGCCAACCCCAACATCTCGGTGAGCGACGTGGCGATGTCCCGCTCCAGGTCCCAGCCGGACCCGCCTCGCGCGACGACCTGTGTCGCCTCGCGAATGCCGGTCAGGTAGGCCTCCCGGCCGCTGGCCAGCCCGGCCTGGCGCCGGCCCCACACGGCGATCTCGGTGACGGCGACCCCCACGGCGAGCAGGAGGACTGTCGTCTTCACGTCGGCGTCCCGGTTGATCGCCAACCGCTCGTAGGGCTTGGTCAGGAAGAAGTCGAACCAGAGCGCAGCCGAGATCGCCGCCAGGTCACCGGCCAGCCGGGAGCCGTCGGCTGCGACCGCGACGACCACCAGGACCAGTACCAACGCGGCATCGGTGTTGGCGAGGCTGTCCCGGAACAAGGACAGGACGGCACACGCGGCCAGCGGTCCCAGAACCCCGGCGGCAACAGCCATCCGGTCGCGGCTCAGCCAGCTGGGCAACCTCATGGGACGCCTCCCGGGTGCTTCATCGTGCGGTCGCCGTCCGAGGCGATCCCGCCTAGGACTCCATTGTCTTCCTCGACCCTGCCGGTGCGCGAAACAACCTGGCGAGTCGCTCACCGCGCGGAAAGTCCGCGCCGCACTCAGACTCAGTCCAGGGGCCAACAGAGAGCAGAGGATCGGGCGATGGAGAGCGGTCTCGACGACCTGAACGGTCGGGCAGCCCGGACCGGTGGCCAGGCCAAGGCGGCCGTCGACCTGGCGCGCGCGATCGGGCCGGACGTGCCGAGGCCGGGATCGGGGCAGACCGCACAGCGCTGGGCCGCGCTGTCCGAGATCGCGGCCGGCGACCTGTCCGCCGCCCGGATCGTCGAGGCGCACCTCGACGCCCTCGCCATCCTCGCCGAGGCCGGTGAGGCAGCGCCGGACGGGCAGACGTGGGGGGTCTTCGCGGCAGAGGGCCCGGGCCTTCGACTGGCGGCTTCTGAGGTCGGAGATGGGTGGGTGCTCGACGGCACGAAGCCCTGGTGTTCGGCCGCCCATCTGCTCGACCGAGCATTGGTGACGGCGCACGTCCCGGACGGGGGCCGGCGGCTGTTCGCGGTCGACCTGCGCTCCCCCGGTGTCACTGTTGCCGAGGGCGTGTGGGTGGCGCGAGGTCTGGCCGACGTCGCGAGCGGGCCAGTCGAGTTCGACGGCACGCCGGCCACACCGGTGGGCGAGACTGGTTGGTACCTCACGCGTTCCGGCTTCGCCTGGGGTGGCATGGGAGTGGCTGCGTGCTGGTACGGCGGGATGGTCGCACTCGCGCGGACCCTCTGGTCGGCCGCCGGATCCCGCGAGCCGGACCAGATCGCGTTGCTGCACCTCGGCCGGGTCGACCGGCAGGTCGAGCACTCCCGCCTGGTCCTGGCCGAGGCGGCGCAGCGGATCGACGAGGGCACGGCCGACGGCGAGGCTGGTGTGCTGCTTGCCGAACGGGTCCGCGGCACGGTTGCCGTTGCGGCCGAAGCCGTTCTCAGCTCCGTCGCGCACGCACTCGGCCCGGCCCCGCTAGCCCTCGACGAGGTCCATGCCCGCCGGGTGGCCGACCTCCAGCTCTACCTGCGCCAGCACCACGCCGAGCGGGACAGTGCCCGACTGGGCCGGCTGCTCCTGGACGTCGACCGGGTGCCGTGGTGACCAGCCGCGGCAGCCTGCCTTCGGGCTACTTCGACCAGATGTACGCCGATGGGCCGGACCCGTGGGACTTCACCGGTCGTTGGTATGAGGAGCGCAAGCGGGCGATCACCATGGCCAGCCTCCCGCGGTCGCGGTTCCGGCGGACCTTCGAACCGGGCTGCTCGATCGGGCTGCTCAGCGAGCAGCTCGCCGCGCGGTCGCAATCGCTGCTCGCGTCCGACGTGTCGCCCTCCGCCGTGGAGTCCGCTCGGCACCGGCTCCACGACCAGCCGGGCGCACGTGTCGAGCAGCTGCGTGTGCCCGACCAGTGGCCCGGCGGCGACTTCGACCTGGTCGTCGTCTCCGAAATCGCCTACTACTGCAGCGAGTCGGCCGCCGCCCAGATCGGCCAGGCCGTCCAGCGGTCGTTGACTGCCGACGGCGTGTTGGTGCTGTGCCACTGGCTGCATCCGGTCGACGACTACCCCCTGTCCGGGGCGACCGCTCAGCGGATCGTCCGCGAAGCCTCAGGCCTGGAGCCGCTGGTGCGGCACCAGGAGCCTGACTTCCTGCTCGAGGTCATGACGCGGCCCGGGACATCGTCTGTTGCCGCGATGGAGGGTCTGGTCGGTTGACCCCTGAACCAGTCGACGACGTGAGCGTGCGGCTCGTCGTCGTGATCATCCCTGTGCGCGACGAAGTGCGAGCGGATCGCCGCCTGCCTCGACGCGCTCGCGTCTGCCGTCGATCCGGTGGTGGCCGATCTCACGCACCCCACCAGGCCTCGGGTCCGCACTGTCGTGGTCCTCGACCGCTGCACCGACGGCACGGCCGACATCGTCGCGACCTACCCGTGGGTGGAGCGCGTCGTCAGCTCGGCCGGGCGGGTCGGCGCGGCACGAGCCATCGGCGTACAGCACGCCCTGAGTCAGGAAACCGTTGCGCCGGAGCGGATCTGGATCGCCACGACCGACGCCGACTCCCGGGTGCCGGCCGACTGGCTGAGTCATCAGCTGGACCACGCGGCTCGGGGAGCGGACCTCTTCCGTGGCTTGGTCGAACCGGACGAGGACGAGTGTGGGCCGTCGGCGTACGCCGCTTGGTTCACCGGCTACGTCCAAGCGGACGGTCATGGGCACGTGCATGGCGCCAACCTCGGGGTGCGGGGCAACGCCTACGCGTTGTGTGGTGGATTCGACCAGCTGGCGGCCTTCGACGAGGACGTCACGTTGTCGCGGAATGCGCAGAGCAGGCGGCTGAGAGTCGTGGCGTCCGCGCAGGCTCGGGTGGCCACCAGCGGACGACTCCGAGGACGGGTCGATGCAGGCGGGTTCGCCGGATATCTGCGGGCCCTCGACGACGGGTCGCCAAGCATCTCAACGCGCGAAGCGGCCGCTCCCCCGGCACGATGGAGCTAAGCAACCGGCTGCGTCGTCGGCCCAGGAGGAAACCATGAAGACCGCCATCATCATCATCGTCATTGCGGTGATCGTCATCGCCGTCATCGCCGCCCTCGTGCTGCCGAAGGCCCGCACCCGCAAGGTCGAGCAGCAGCAGGCGCAGGCCCAGGACCACCTCCGTGAGTCACAGGAGCGGGTGGTGAAGGCCGAGCGCGCCCAGGCTGCGGCCGACGAGGAGGAGGCCCGGCTCCGGCGCGAGCGGGCGGAGGCCGAGCTGAATGCCGCCGAGCGGGCCCGCGGCGTCGAGGCGCAGCGAGCGGACGCCGAGCGCCAGCTCAGTGAAGCCGAGTCGCTGCAGGAGCGGGCCACCCAGCTCGACCCGCGGCTGCGCGACACTGACGACGTCACTGTCGAGGATCCGGCCGATCAGGCGTCGACGCCGCGCCAGTCGTCGGACTCGACCCCCGGTCGGTAGCCGGAGGTCCGTAGCTTCGCCACCAACCCCGGCAAACCTTGCTCGCGTGCCGCGTCGAGCACCGACCGGCCGTCGTCGAACCTCGGCGCCACGTGCCATGTCGGGCCGTCGAGTCCCAGTCCTTCGAGGGCCGTACGACGCGCGTCGTACGGCTCGTCGAGCAGGGCTCGTCCGTCGAGGTGCACCACGTCGAAGGCCATGAGCGTGGCCGGCGCGGCGTGGGCCAGGCGGCGGATCTGCGAGGGTGACCCACCCCGCAGCCGTTTGCGCAGTGACGTGAGGCCGCTCTCGTCGGCGGTCAGTACGCCGTCGAGCACCGCCTGATGAGAGCCGAGCGAGGCCGCCATCTCGCGGAGCTCGGGCATGGCCGACGTGAGGTCGTTACCGTTGGCGCCCAACGCCGTCGGCCGTCCTCCATCCACCCAGACCAGCACCCGCTCCCCCGGCCAGCGGACCTCGAACGACCACTCGTCGAGCCGCTCGCGGCAGCCGTCGACCCGGGGTCGCGCGCATCGGCCGCAACGCCTTTGGCAGCGGCTCGAAACCGTCCGGCGCCGGGTCCATCCGGTGGATCATCCAGTTCTTGCCGGTCGAGAACAGCACGTAGCGGCCCTCGCTGCGCTCGCCGTGCAGCACGACCATGACCTCGCGCTCGCTCCACTTCTCGGTCTCATAGCGCCCCCGGTCCCAGATGGTGACCTGGCCACCGCCGTACTCGCCGGGCGCGATCTCGCCGTGGAAGTCGGCGTACTCCAGCGGGTGGTCCTCGGTCGGCACGGCCAGATGGTTGTCGTGCGGGTCGAGCGGCAGTCCCTTGGGCAGGGCCCAGGACACGAGCACGCCGTCACGCTCCAGGCGGAAGTCCCAGTGCAGCGCGCTCGCGTGGTGCTCCTGGATGACGAAGGTGTCGTCATCGCCCGCCGGCAGCGGCCCGGGCGGCGGCACCGGCTCCGGCGTACGGGCCGCATCGCGTTTGCTGCGGTAGGTGTCGAGCGAGCGCTTCGGCACTAGGAGGCCTTCTTCTTGGCCGTCGCCTTCCTGGTCGTGCTCTTCTTGGCCGTCGCCTTCTTGGTCGTGCGCCTTCTTGGCCGTCGCCTTCTTGGCGGTCGCCTTCTTCGACCCGCCGGCGGTGTGCCTGCCCTTGGCCGCGTCGACGCTGGCCCGCAGGGCGTCGAGCAGGTCGACGACCTCGCCGCCCGTCGCGTCGCCCGCGTCGGCCCGGACGATCTCCTCGCCCTTGTGCTTGCGCTTGATCATGTCCTCGACCCGGTCCCGATAGGTGTCGCGATAGTTCGTCGGGTCCCAGTGCGTCGACAGCGAGGAGATCAGCTGTTTGGCCGTGGAGAGGTCACGGGCGGAGAACTTGTGGGCCCGCGGCAGGTCGTCGATCTCCGTCACCGGGTCGCGCACCTCGTCGGCGAAGAACAAGGTGGACATGACCAAGACCCGGTCCTCGGCCCGGATCGCCACCAGATACTGCTTGTCCCGCATGACGAAGTTCGCGATGGCCACCTGGTTCGTGGCCGCCATCGCCTGTCGCAGCAGGTCGTAGGGCCGGCGCGCCTCCTCGCCCTTGGGCGCCAGGTAGTACGCCTTCTGGAAGTAGATCGGGTCGATCTCAGAGAGGTCGACGAAGTCGGTGATGTCGATGGTCCGGGACCGTCCCGGCTCGACGGCCTCGAGATCCTCGGGCGTCACGATCACGTAGTCGCCACCGCCGACGTCGTGGCCCTTGACGATGTCGTCGTAGTCGACTTCCTTGCCGGTGCGTTCGTTGACCCGTTGGTAGCGGATCCGGTCGGACGTATCCCGCTCGAACTGGTGGAACTCGATCGTCTTGTCCTCGGTGGCGGAGTAGACGCCGACCGGCACCGTGACGAGACCGAAGCCCACCGCACCGCTCCAGATCGACCTGGCCACGCGCTTGACCCGCCCCTACATCAGGCCCATGTCGCGGAGCCGTTGCCGCTCCACGTCGGAGAACACCTGGTCCTGGTTGTCGTCCTCTTGCGAGGCCTCCCCGCCGCTCTTGCCGGTTGCCCGCTCAATGGCGGCCTCCCAACGCTGGCGCAGACTGCGGTCCTTCTCTTCGTCGTGCTCAGGCACGTTGTCGTTGCTCATGGGATCGAGGCTAGAACCCTTGGACGCGCTGGGCGCGCCGAGAACGCACCGAATCCGAGCACGCAGGCTGGGCGAAGGGAGGCCTCGGGGCGGTCATCGCCCCGGGACCCCGGGGAGCTGGACCGGCTGGACGTCGACCCAGCCAAAGACCGTGCGGACCTCCAACACGGGCTGGGGCGCGTACGCCGGGCCGGCCATGACCTCGCCGTCGTCGATGCGGAACGCGCTGCCGTGCCATGGGCAGACCAGGCATTGGGCCCCGCCGACGACCGTGACCTCACCTTCATGTAACGGTCCGGCCAGGTGGCTGCACCGGTCGGCCAGCGCGAAGATCCGGTCGCCCTGACGTCCCACAACGATCGGCTCGTCCCCCACCGTCGCCGCCCGCAGCTCGCCGTCGGCGAGGTCCTCAGCGAGACAGACTCGGGTCCAGCCCTCCTTGGCCAGGTGCGGGAAGGCCTCTGCGTGGTTGGGGCCGGCCGACCATCGATAGGCGAGGTGGCCGCCGACCGCCGCACCGACTGTCGCCACCAGTCCGGCTCCGACGTCGAGCCAGGCCGACCGGCTTCGACCGCGCGCGAGGCGCGCGGCCACACTCAGCGCCGAGGCCGTCGACATGATCGCCGAGTGCACCAGGCCGGTGCGCTGTTGGTCCTCGTGCAGCTCCGACCAGTCGCCCAGCCCAGCGACAACGGCCGGCGCAGCACTGGCCAGGCCGACCAGCCCCAGGAGGGCTCGATCGCTCGTGCCACTGTCGTCCTGGGCCGAGCCGCAGATCAGCTCGGCCGCGCCCAGCACCGCCGCTCCCGACCATCCACCGAGCGCCGCCTGCGCCAACGGTGGGTGGACGGGGTGTCCGATCTTGTTGCCGTGCAACATATCTCGTACGACGCGCGGTCGCAGGATGGCATCCACCGCTTGTTTGACACTAGCCGCGACCGGGTCGAGCCATTGCCACTCACTGGGAGCGTCAAGGATCTGGAACAGGAAAGGCCGAGGCACGATCGCGCTCAGGCGTCCAGTTGGGGACGGACCTTGTCGTTGAAGAACTCGAAGAAGGCCTCCTGGTCCGGCCCGATCTGCGCGATGTGCAACACATCTACCCCGGCGTCGGAGTAGGACTGGATCACCTCGACGTACTGCTCCGGGTCGGGACCGCACGCGATCGACCGCCGGGTGTCCTCGACATCGACCAGCTGCGCGCCCTGCTCGAAATGCCGCGGGCTCGGCAGCACCTGGGACAGCTCTCCCGGCAGTCCCTGTGTCGACCAGAGCCGGTGCGCCAGCTTGGCGGCGTCGTCCTCCGAGTCGCCCCAACAGACCTTGACGCCCGCCTCCACCCTGCCGCGACCGCCACTCACGATGTACTTGTCGATGTCGGTCTTCTCGGGCTTGGTCGTGACCAGGCCGTCGCCGACCCGGGCCGCCAGCTCGATCGCCTTCGGCCCGAAGCCGGACACGAGGATCGGCACCGGGCGCTCGGGCAGCGTGTAGAGCCGGGCGTCCTCCACGACGTAGTGGCGGCCGTGATGATCGACGCGTTCGCCGCTCAAGAGGCGGCGGATCACCCGGATCGCCTCCTCCAGCATCTCGAGCCGGACGTCGGCGGTCGGCCACCGTTGTCCCACAACATGTTCGTTCAGCGCCTCACCGGTGCCGACCCCGAAGTGGAGACCACCAGGCAGCATGCGGGCCGCTGTCGCCGCAGCCTGAGCCACCACCGCCGGATGGGTCCGCACGATGGGGCAGGTGACAGCCGTGGTGACGGGCAGCGAGGTCACCTGGCTCAAGGCCCCGATGACCGACCACACGAAGGCGCTCTCGCCCTGCTCGTCGTTCCACGGGTGGTAGTGGTCGGAGATCCACAGACTCTCGAAACCAGCCGCCTCAGCCAACTTGGCCTGACGGACCAGCTCCTCGGGCGGGTGCTCCTCGCTGGACAGGAAGTAGCCGAGCTTCATCTGAACCGCCTTGCATCCCACGAGAATCCAGCTGCGTCCTCAACTGGGCCGTCGATGCCTCCACCTCATCAGCGCCCGGTTGCTCCAGCAACTCGAACGGCTCGTCTGGCCCTCGGGCCGCCTCGGTCAGCCGAGGAGGTCGTCCAGTCCGGCGAGCGCGATCCCCTCGCGAACTCGCCGACTGCCCCCGACGAGGATCGGCGGATGTCCCGACGTATGGCCCGCAGAGGCGACTCGGGCGATGAAGCCCAGGCCCACCGAGTCGATGAAGCTCACCCCGGTGATGTCGATCCGGATCAGGCGACCTCGGTCGATCGCGTCCCGGCCGGCGTCCTCCAGCTCCGGTCCCAGAGCGAGGTCTATCTCGCCGGACAACAGGATCAAGGTGCTGCCCTCGTCGAAGAAGACCTGGACGTCTCCTGTCACACCAGTCGGGGGCTCGTAGCCCTCCGCCAGCTCTTCCGAAATCGCCACAATCGGACCCCCAGACAGTCGAAGGAACACGTCAAACGAACTGCCGAGCGGGAGAGATGATGCACCAACGCACCGGCATCGGCAAGACCCCGTCCGGGAGCACTCTTAGGACGCAGCCGACCTGGACCAGACGGGCGGCAAAATCGCGAACCCTTATCTGGAGTGACCCAGGCCTTTCCGGACGCACGAGGCCGACGCCGGGCTCGCGCAGTCGATCAGCGGCGGCGCCACCACCAGGCCCCGGCGGCGCAGGCGCCCCCGAGCAGGGCGGCTACCGCGCCGTGGTGCTGCGACGCCCAGACCTGCGGGTCCTTCGTGTGCGACTGTTCGTCGAAGATCCCGTGGGCGCCGAAGTCGTCACCGCCGGCTCCGTCGTCGGGGTCCCATAGGTTGCCCGGGCGGGGCGGGTCATCTGGCCGGTCGACCTGCTGCGCCTTGACCCCGGTCTTGGCCAGGTATCGGTCGAGCAGGCCAGGAGCAATCGCGTTGGCCGCCAACGTCGCAGCGGTGCTGCTGCCCACCCAGTACTCGCGCCGACCGGGGTGGTCCGCGGCATACAGGACGGCCCGGGCCGCCAGCTCAGGCTGGTAGATCGGCGGGACCGGCTGTGGGTGCTTGGGCAGCCGGGAGAGCACCCAGGAGAACTGCGGCGTGTTGACTGCCGGCATCTGCACCATCGTCACGCGCACCCCGCTCTTGTCGTGCAACAGCTCGCAGCGCAGCGACTCGTGGAAACCCTGGATCGCATGCTTCGCGCCGCAGTAGGCCGACTGCAGGGGAATGCCGCGGTACGCCAGGGCGGACCCGACCTGGACGATCACGCCGTGGTCGCGTGGCTTCATCCGCTCGAGCGCCGCGAGTGTGCCGTAGACGTAGCCCAGGTAGCTGACCTCGGTCACCCGACGGAACTCCTCCGGTTTGATCCGGTCGGCCGGTGCGAAGACCGACGTGAAGGCCACATTGACCCACACGTCGATCGGCCCGACCTCCGCCTCGACCCGGTCCGCGATCGCTGCCACGGCAGGGGCATCGGCCATGTCGACGACCATCGGCACCCCGATGCCACCGGCGCGCTCGACGTCCTCGGCGGCCGCCAGCAAGCCCTTCTCCCCACGGGCCAGCAGGGCCACCGTGTCGCCCCGGCGGCCGAATGCGCGGGCGGTGGCCCGGCCGATCCCGCCGCTGGCTCCCGTCACGACAATCGTCCGCGTCACGAACGGTCCCTCCGATCGGTCTGTTCTTCGATCCTCGCCGAGGACCCACCCGCTGTCGACCGGACCGACAGGCGGTGCACCTCCGTTGTTGGTCTAATGACCGATGTGTCCGAGCGCTGGTACAAGGAAGCAGTCATCTACTGCGTCGAGGTCGACGTCTTCCAGGACTCGAACGGCGATGGCTGCGGCGACCTGCGCGGACTGATCAGTCGGCTCGACTATCTGAGCCGGCTCGGTGTGACCTGCTTGTGGCTCAACCCGATTCACCCGTCGCCCCACCGTGACGATGGCTACGACGTCAGCGACTTCTACGGCGTCGATCCTCGGCTGGGCAGCGTCGGTGACTTCGTCGAGCTGGCCACCCAGGCCCGGTCCCGGGGGATCCGGCTGCTCATCGACCTCGTGGTCAACCACACCTCGGACCAGCACCCGTGGTTCCAGTCCGCGCGCGCGGATCCGGCGTCGCCGTACCGGGACTGGTACATCTGGAGCCAGAGCGAGCCGGCCGACCGGCGGCAGGGCATCGTCTTCCCCGGCGAGCAGACCGAGACCTGGACCTATGACCGCCGGGCCCGCGCGTGGTACTTCCATCGGTTCTACGACTTCCAGCCCGACCTGAACTGGTCGAACCCCGAGGTCCGCGCCGAGGTGCACAAGATCATGGCGTTCTGGCTCCAGCTCGGCGCCTCCGGATTCCGGATCGACGCGGCGCCGTTCGTCCTGGAACAGGTGACGCCCGACGTCGACCCCGGCCCCAAGGACTTCTCGATCCTGGACGACTGGCGTCAGGACGTGCAGTGGCGCGACGGGCAGGCCGTCCTGTTGTGCGAGGCCAACGTCGACCCCGAGGACCTGCCGACGTACTGCACCGCCGGCCCCGGTGAGCCGAACGACCGGGCCCACATGCTGTTCTGCCTTCCTGCTCAACGCCAAGCTCTGGCTGGCCCTGGCTCGGCAGGAGGCCGAACCACTCGTCGAGGCCCTCAACACCCTGCCCAAGCTGCCCGCCATGGCCCAGTGGGCGACCTTCCTGCGCAACCATGACGAGCTGGACCTGAGCCGTCTGACCGACGAGCAGCGCTCCGACGTGATGACGGCCTTCGCCCCGCGAGCCGGGATGCGCATCTTCAACCGCGGCATCCGGCGCCGGTTGTCCTCGATGATGGACGGCGACCAGGGCCGCATCCGGCTGGCCTACTCACTTGCAGTTCACGATGCCCGGGACGCCAGTGCTTCGGTACGGCGAAGAGATC
This sequence comes from uncultured Actinomycetota bacterium, assembly GCA_963794535.1. GTDB lineage: Bacteria > Actinomycetota > Actinomycetes > Actinomycetales > CAVURS01 > CAVURS01. The sequence goes on along the minus strand of CAWCEI010000017.1, from coordinate 109,673 downwards.
GGCATGGGCGAGGACCTGAAACTGCCTGGGCGGCAGGCCATCCGGACGCCCATGCAGTGGGACGGCGGGCGCAACGGCGGCTTCTCCACGGCACCGGCCCGCGAGCTCGTGCAACCGGTCCCCACCCGCGGACGGTTCGGCCCGAAGACGGTCAGCGTCCGCGCCCAGCGGCGCGACAGCGACTCCCTGCTGCAGTGGTTCGAGGAGCTGATCCGGACCCTGCGCGAGTGTCCGGAGATCGGCGTCGGCACACCGAGCGTGGTCGATGTCGCCCTGCCCCGATCGGTGCTGGTGCACCGCTTCGACGCGCCGGAGGGCTCGATCCTGTTGCTGCACAACCTCAGTGGCCGATCCGTGACCGTCGACCTGTCACGGCGTGGATCTCGGGCCCGACCCCAGCGAGGTGTTGGCAGACGCGGACTATCGCGCCCATTGCCGGGGCCGTGGACCAGGTCGAGCTGCGCGGGTGGGGCTATCGCTGGGTCCGAGTCCGCCGAGGCTTCTGACCAAGCAGCCGGCCCGCACCAGAGTTGCGGTGGTCAGGCCGGCTCGGCCGGCCGCTCGGCCAGCGCCGCCAGCCGGGCCAGGGCTTCCCGGTTGCGCGCGTCGATGAGGCGGTCCAGCACCACCCGCGGGATGGCCTGCCCCGGACCCTTGACCACGGTCTCCGTCATCGTCACCCGCGTGCCGTCAGCCTCCGGCTGGAGCCGCAGGTCAACTCTCGCCTGCCCCAGCGGACGCCCATTCGCCAACAGGACCAAGCGGGATGAGGGTTCGCTGACCTCGACCGACGTCTCGTCCTGGAGCACCAGCGGCCACACCCCGAAGGAGTGATGGATCCGCGCACCCACCCCCGGCCAGGTCGACCCCACAGCGCGCACGTGTGAGGCGCCGACAACCCAGCCCGTGTAGAGCCAGCCGTCGGCCAGCACCTCGAAGACGCGGGCGGGCGGTACGGCGATATGGCTCGACACGGTTCCCATCCGTTCAGCCTGGGGCATGGGTCTAAGGCCCGCATCCTCACCAGGCCCCAGCCGTCCGAGTGGCGGGTGGGCCCCTGCTGGGTCAGGCTCGATCCGACGGACGAGGAGACCTAGTCGTGACGAACTCCCCTCTGGCCCAAGCGGATGCCGTGGTCATCGGTGCCGGGCCGAACGGCCTGGTCGCCGCCAATGCCCTCGCCGACGCTGGCTGGAACGTCGTGCTCCTCGAGACTGAGGACACGGTGGGTGGGGCTGTCCGCAGCGCGGAGGTGACCACACCCGGCTTCGTCAACGACCTCTTCAGCGCGTTCTATCCGCTAGCCGCCGCCTCGCCGATCATCCGGGACCTTGAGCTCGACCGGCACGGGTTGGCGTGGGTGCACGCCCCGGACGTGCTCGCCCACGTCTTGGACGACGGCCGCGCCGCTGTGTTGTCCCGCTCGTTGGACCAGACCGCCAACTCGGTCGACAGCTTTGCCGCTGGCGACGGCGAGGCCTGGGTGGCCATGTTCCGTCAGTGGCAGCGCCTCCGGGACCCGTTGCTGGATGCCCTTTTCACCCCACTGCCCCCGGTCCGCTCCATGCTTCGGCTGCTCCGCCGAACCGGGACGGCCGAGGCGCTCGACCTGGCCCGGCGCGCAGTCCTGCCGGTTCGTCGCCTGGCCGAGGAGTCATTCAGCGGCGCAGGCGCCGGACTGTTGCTCACCGGCAATGCTTTGCACAGCGACGTGCCTCCTGACGCCGCCGGCAGCGGGGTCTTCGGCTGGCTGCTGGCCATGCTGGGCCAGGACGTGGGCTTCCCGGCACCACGCGGTGGTGCCCAACTCCTCGCTGACGCTCTGCCGCGCGCGGTTCGAGGCCAGTGGTGGGGAGGTCCGCACGGGCACCGAGGTCAGCGAGGTCGTGGTCAGCGGCGGCCGAGCCGTTGGAGTCCGGACGCGCGATGGCTCGACCGTCGGAGCTCGTCACGCGGTGCTCGCTGACGTCTCGGCGCCGCTGCTCTATCGACGACTCCTTGCCGCCGAGCATCTCCCGGACCGATTGCAGCGCAACCTGTCCCGGTTCCAGCTCGACTGGCCCACGCTCAAGCTGAACTGGGCCCTCGGCAAGCCGGTCTCATGGACCGCAACTGACGCACGCAGGGCCGGCACCGTGCATCTCGGAGTCGATGACCACGGCTTCGTCGACATGGCGGCGGCTCTCAGCAAGGGTCAGGCCCCAGAGCGGCCGTTCGTGCTGTTCGGTCAGATGACGACCACCGACTCGAGCCGCTCGCCGGCGGGCACGGAGTCGGCTTGGGCCTACACCCACGTTCCGATCGACGTCGTCGACCAGCCGGACGCTCTCCAACGACAGGTGGACCGGGTCGAGGCTGCGGTCGAGCGGGTGGCCCCTGGCTTCAACGATCTCGTCCTGTCTCGTTGCGTCCAGACCCCGCAGGACCTGGAGCGAGCCGACGCCAACCTGGTCTCCGGGGCGATCAACGGCGGCACCGCCGGCATTCATCAACAGATGATCTTCCGGCCGTTCACCGGCACCGGTCGCCCGCAGACGCCCATCGTGGGGCTCTACCTGGCCAGCGCTTCGGCGCACCCTGGCGGCGGTGTGCACGGGGCCTGCGGCTGGAACGCGGCGCGGTCGGCGCTGCACGACTCGGGGCCCCTCGGCGGCGTACGGCGATCGCTGCACCGCACCGCCTGGGCCCGGCTCCTGCGCGCCCCGGACGGTGCGGCCTGACCCGCTAAGCCCCACCCCGGATCGCTGGGTCGACCGAGCCGTGTCAAAGTCGTGAGACCGCAGTGCTGCCAGCCGCTGCGCCCAGCTCGATCCCGAGGGGAACCATGCGTGCACTCACCTGGCAGGGCAAGCGCGACGTCAAGGTCATGGACGTCGACGACCCGTCGATCAAGGAACCCACTGACGCCATCATCAAGGTCACTTCGACCGCGATCTGCGGCAGCGATCTGCACCTGTACGAAGTGCTCGGCTCCGTATCTCGCTCCCGGCGACATACTCGGCCACGAGACAATGGGCATCGTCGAGGAGGTCGGGCCCGAGGTCACCCAGATCGGGCCGGGCGACCGGGTCGTGGTGCCGTTCAACATCTCGTGCGGGGACTGCTGGATGTGCCGCAGAGGGCTGTTCGCCCAATGCGAGACGACCCAGGTCCGGGAGCAGGGCAAGGGAGCGGCCCTGTTCGGGTACACGGAGCTTTACGGTTCGGTGCCCGGCGGGCAGGCTGAGTACCTGCGCGTCCCACAGGCCCACTTCGGACCGGTGAAGGTGCCCGTCGGCGTGCCGGACGAGCGCGTGCTCTACCTCTCCGACATCCTGCCCACGGCCTGGCAGGGCGTTGCCTATGCCGACCTGCATCCCGGGGACACGCTCGTCGTCCTCGGCCTCGGCCCGGTCGGCCAGCTCGCCGGACGCGTTGCCCTGCATCAGGGAGCCGGCCGGGTCATCGGCGTCGACCTGGTGCCCGAACGGTTGGCCCTGGCAGCGGAGCATGGGATTGAGTCGCTCGACCTGACCGACCTCGACGACGTGGCCGAGTCGCTGATCGAGCTCACCGCGGGGCGCGGGCCCGATGCCGTGGTCGAGGCGGTCGGCATGGAGGCGCACGGCTCGCCGGTCGCCAAGCTGGCCCACGCCGCGGTCGGTCTCCTGCCCGATGTCGTGGCCAAGCCGATGACCGACCGGATGGCCATCGACCGGCTCGCCGCCCTCACCACCGCGTTCAAGGCAGTGCGCCGGGGTGGCACGGTCTCGATCAGTGGCGTCTACGGTGGCGAGGCTGACCCGCTGCCCATGATGGAGATGTTCGACCGGGGGCTCCAGATCCGGATGGGCCAATGCCATGTGAAGCGGTGGATCGACGACATCCTGCCCGTGGCCTTGGCTGACGGCGATCCGCTGGGCTTGGAAAGCCTTGCCACGCACCGGCTTCCGCTCGATGACGCCGCGCATGGCTACGAGATCTTCCAGGCCAAGGAGGACGGCTGCGTCAAGGTCGTGCTCAAGCCGTGACCAGCCATGGCGACGAGTCCGGAAGGCCCCTCGCGCCACCCCGGGTCGTCTTGGTCACCGGCGCGAGCAGCGGCATCGGCCGTGCGGTCGCTCAGGAAGCCTCCCGCCTGGGTCATCACCTGGTACTGATGGCCCGGACTCGCTGGCGGCTGGAGCAGGCGGCCGACGAGTGCCGAAGCCTCGGCGCGGCGAGCGTGACGACGTGCGCCATCGACGTCGCCGACAACGCCGCGGTCGTCAGCGCGGTCGACGAGCTCTGTCAGCGTCTGGATGCCGTCGACATCGTCGTACAGTCGGCCGGGGTCGCGGCGTACGGGCGGTTCGAGGAGCTACCTGTAGACGTGTTCGACGCCGTCCTAGCCACCAACGTCCAGGGCTCGGCGAATGTCGTTCGGGCTGTGCTGCCGCGGATGCGCGAGACCGACTCCGGCCGGATCTACCTGGTGGGCTCGGTGCTCGGCACGATCGGCGTGCCGGAGATGTCGCCGTACGTCGTCAGCAAGTGGGCGATCCGAGCGCTGGCGCGTTCGCTTCAGCTCGAGAACCGGGACCGGCCCGGCGTGCACATCACTCTGGTCACACCGGGAGGCGTGGACACCCCCATCTACCGCTCGGCGGCGAACTTCAGTGGCTTTGAAGGCCGACCACCGCCTCCCGTCTACTCGCCAGAGCGGGTGGCGAGGGCCGTTGTCTCGACCTTCGCCAACCCCCCGGCGAGGCTCGACGTGGGCGTGACCAACCCGGTCATGACGCTCGGCTTCACGCTGATGCCCAAACTGTACGACGCCCTGGTCGGCCCGCTGGCTCGACGGATCACGAAGGCCAAGACGCGTGTGCCGCACTCGGCCGGCAACGTTCTGTCGTCGCCGGCCGAGCGCAGCTCGTCGCGCACGCAGCCGAGAACGGCTACTGCGCCTCCTGCCGAACGTCGCTCGCTGCGGACTGACCCTCGTCCTTGACGGTGGAGGCCGCGTCACTCGCGGTCTGCTTGACCGACTCGACTGCCTCTTGGGCCGGTTGCTTGAGATTCTGCGCGGCCTCCTGGGCGATCTGTCTGGTCTCCTCGACCAGAGGCTGCGCCTTGTCCTTGGCTTCGGCCGCGAGGGCTCGCTCGCGGTCGGTCGCCGGCAGGAGCGAAGAGACCAGAGCCCCGACGCCGAAGGCGACCAGTCCGGCCGCGAGGGGGTTGCCGCGGGTCTGACGCGTGAGCTCGGCGGGCGCGGTCGACGCGGCGTCGCCGACCGCCTGAGCGGCTCCCCCGGCTGCGTCCTGCGCCGTCGAGGCCGTGCCCATGACACTGTCCTTCACGGACCCGAAGGCCCCAGTGACCTTGCGGGCCTTGCGACGTACGACGTTCTTCGGGTTGACCTCGTAGGCGAGGGCGTTCATGTCGTCGCTGAGACTTGCGCGGGTCCGCTCGATATCAGCGCGGATGAGGTCCGGGTCGGTGGTGCTCATACGTTCTCCTCTTCATGTCCCTTGAGTGCAGTGGGAATCTTCTTGACGGTGTCCGCCGTGCGGTCGAGGCCACGCGCGGACTTGATTTGGCCGCGGCCGACGATGGCCAGGACGCCGGTGACGACGGCCCAGACGCCGGCCAGGATCAGCGCCGACCAGCCCCGGCCGGTGGAGTTCCCGATGCCCCACCACAGCGCGATGGACAGGAACAGCAGGACGAAGTGGCCGGCAACTCCGGCACCGCCCAGCAGCCCAGCACCCTTGCCGACCCGGGTTGCCGACTCCGTCGCCTCGGCCTTGGCGAGGGCGATCTCCTGGCGGACCAGGTCGGACAGGTCCTTGCTGACCTCGCCGAGCAGACCGCCGATGGACGGCCGCTCCTGGGTAGGCGCGTCGGCCGCGACTTGGCTGGTCATGACAACCGCCCGTAGTCAGATCCGTTGTCGACGACCGGGTCGGCAATCCCCTCCATCGCACTCGGCTGCCTGGAAGTAGGCGTGGCGAGCCGGCTGCGGCTCGCCCTCTTTGAGGCCGCGACCGAGCCGACCGACGAGCACTCCCGCGGCGGCTGCAATGCCGAGGAATGCGCCGGGGCGCTCGCGGGCGAACGACTTGACCTCGTCGACGAGCTGACCGGGCTCCCGGTCCTCCAGCCAGGCGGCGATAGCCCGAGTCCGGTCGGCTGCCTCCCGGGCCAGATCCGCGGCCACGCCCTGCTCGGTCGAGCCCTTTGCCATGGAGTGCAGCTCGTCCGACAGGCTGTGCAGGCCGCTGGCCACCCGGCCCTGTTGCTCCGCGGCCTGCTGCCTGCAGCTCGTCCCGGCTCTGGCCCAACAGGTCCTTGGCCTGGGTCCTCGCCTCAGCCGCGACGTTGCCGGCCTGGTCCTTCGCGACGTCGGCCACGTGTTGCCCGGCTTCCTTCGCGGCGTCCTTGACGTCGGCCGCGTTGCTCTGGTGCTGGTCGTGGTCCTGGCGCATGTCCCGCTCGATGTACGCGGGTCCGTTCGTCGGGTACGGATCAGGTCCGGCAGCCACGTCTGTGGCGAGGACAGGGACCGACTCGTCGGTCAGGATGCCTGGCTCGTGCTCACTCGAATACTGGCTCATGAGTGTTTTCCCTTCTCGGGCTTCGGTGTTATCGGTCGCGACGGTCGGCCGCCTGCTCACGCAGGTCGACCGCGCGGTCGTGCGCTTTTCGGTCCTTAGCCGCCTTCTTGACCAGGGTCCGATCGTCCCGAGCCGGCAGCTGCAGGGTGTCCTCCGCTGGGAGACCGGCCTGCAGCTGACGACTCCTCTCCATCTCGGAGTCGAGCTCGGCCCCGAACAGCAGGGCCAGGTTGGTGATCCACAGCCACAGCAGGAAGACGATGACCCCGGCGAGGCTGCCGTACGTCTTGTCGTAGCTGCTGAAGCTGGCGACGTAGATGCCGAACAGCACCGAAGCGATCATCCAGACGATCAGCGCAACGAACGCGCCCACGCTCATCCAGCGGAACTTCGGCTGCTGCACATTGGGGGTGGCGTAGTAGAGGATCGCGATCACAAGCACCACCACCGCCACGATCACCGGCCATTTGGCGATCGAGAACACCGTGACCGCAGCGCCGCCCAGCCCGACCTGGTCGCCGATCGCCTTGGCCAGCGGGCCAGTGAGGACGAGGCTGGCCGCTACCAACGCGATCAGCACGACGGCCACCAGCGTGATCAGGATCTGGACCGGGCGGAGCTTCCAGAACGGTCGACCCTCGCCGATCTCGTAGATGCGGTTCATCGCCCGGCCGAACGCGCCGACGTAGCCGGACGCCGACCACAGCGCGACAGCCAGGCCGACCACCAGCCCGATACCGGCTCCCCTCGAAGAAGCGATGTGCAGCAACGAGGGACGGATCGTGCCCGCAACACCGCCGGCGCCCACCTGGCGCAGCACATCCAGGATCGAGTTGACCGTCGACGGACCCTGACCGATGACCCCGAGCAGCGAAACCACCGCGATCGCTGCTGGGAACACCGACAGCACCGCGTAATAGGTCAGCCCGGCGGCCAGGTCCGTGCACTGGTCGTCGGAGAACTCAGCCCCCGTGCGCCGAAGAGTGAAGCCCCAGGCGGGCTTCCGCAGGTCGGTCGGGCTCTCGGGCTTGCGCGGGTCGTCCGGCTCGTAGGTCTCTTTGGCCTCCCGCTGTCGCCCCAGCACACTCATGCGCTCGGCGGGACGGCGGAGGCCATGACATCGACCGCTCGGTCCCACGCGCGGTGCAGGCCCAGCCCGTTGACAACCTGGTCGGTGAAGGCCCGTACAACGGTTTCGCCGACGACCATTCCTGGCGCGTCCAGGTCGATGCCCGACGCGGTCAAGGCGTCGACCCCGTCGCCCCAGGCGCCCACCAGCTTGCAATGCCGGAATGCCTCCTGCAGCAAGATGACCAACTTGATGTCCGCAGTCGCCGGCGTGCCCTTGGCCACCAGCACGGCGTCGAACTCGATCGAACGGGCGGTCGCCGAAGGTCCGGTCGACCGCCTCGGTGCGGGCCCCTCGGCTCAGCTTGCCGCCGACGGCGGCGACCACCAGCAGCGACGCGCCCTCCTTCTCCAGGGCGGTGCGGAGCTTGGCCATGCCGGCCAGGTCCGCGCTCCAGGCCCAGCGACGACCGCGATCTTGCGGCCGGCGATCGGCCCCGGCTCGGTGACCACCTGCGACAGGCCGGCGACAGCATCGGCGTCTCCGGCGGGTCTCCCTGTGGCGCAGGCAGTCCCAGACCGGCGGCGACCTGGGCGCACAGGCCCTCATCGACGTTGGCCAGCACGGCCAGCGCTCGTTCCTTCATCGGCCTGCTCGTAGACCTTGCCCAGCTCGAACGTGAAGGCCTCGACGATGTGGGCCTGCTCGATCTCGGTGAGGCTGCGGTAGAACATCGCCGGCTGGGTGAAGTGGTCCTCGAACGACACCGGGTTGGCCCGCACCGCACGCCCGTCGATCGGCCGCGCGGTCGGCACGTAGGCGCGCTTGCCTGACGGTCGCCAGCTCGGGCTCGCCCTCGTCCAGGCTGTTCGGACGGTACGGCGCGATGCCGGTGTGCACCGGCGCTCTGGTGCATCCCGTCGCGCAGCATGTCGTTGACCGGGCAATGCGGCCGGTTGATCGGCAGCTGGGTGAAGTTCGGGCCGCCGAGCCGGGTGAGCTGGGTGTCCAGGTAGGAGAACAACCGAGCCTGCATCAGCGGGTCGTTGGTCACCTCGATGCCGGGCACCAGGTTGCCGGTGTGGAAGGCCACCTGCTCCGTCTCGGCGAAGTAGTTCGTCGGGTTGCGGTCGAGGGTCAGCTGTCCGACCAGCTGCACCGGGCACCAGCTCCTCCGGGACCAGCTTGGTCGGGTCGAGCAGGTCGATGCCCTCGAACGTGTCGGTCCCGTCGTCGGGCATGACCTGGAGGCCGAGCTCGAACTCCAGCGGGGCTCCTGCTTCGATGCCGTCGGCCATGTCGCGCCGGTGGAAGTCCGGGTCGACCCCCGCCGTGATCTGGGCCTCCTCCCACACCAACGAGTGGACACCGGCGACCGGCTTCCAGTGCCACTTCACCAAGCTGGTCTCGCCCTTGGCGTTGACCAGTCGGAACGTGTGGACACCGAAGCCCTCCATCGTCCGGAAGGAGCGCGGGATGCCCCGGTCACTCATGTTCCAGAAGACGTGATGGGTGGCCTCGGTGTGCAGGGAGACGAAGTCCCAGAACGTGTCGTGCGCCGACTGGGCCTGCGGGATCTCACGGTCCGGGTGCGGCTTGGCCGGCGTGGATGATGTCCGGGAACTTGATCCCGTCCTGGATGAAGAAGACCGGCATGTTGTTGCCAACCAGGTCGAAGGTGCCCTCGTCGGTGTAGAACTTCACCGCAAAACCGCGGGTGTCCCGCACCGTGTCGGCCGAGCCGCGCGAGCCGAGCACGGTCGAGAAGCGGACGAAGACCGGCGTACGGCTCCCTGGGCCAGGAAGGCCGCCCGCGTGACCGAGGTCGCAGTGCCGTATGACCTCGAAGACGCCGTGGGCAGCGGCGCCCCGGGCATGTACGACCCGCTCCGGGATCCGCTCGTGGTCGAAGTGCGTGATCTTCTCGCGCAGGTGGAAGTCCTCCAGCAGCGTCGGCCCGCGCTCGCCGGCCTTCAACGAGTGATCGGTGTCGGGCAGCCGCACGCCCTGAGCGGTGGTCAGCAACCGTCCAATCTGGGACCAGGTCTGCTGTTTCGGGCTCGTCGACGGCGGCCTTCGTGCCGGTCGAGGAGCGAGGCTTCGGCGCTGCTTGGTCGGCCATGGGTCGGCGAGGCATGCGTTCTCCGTGAAAGGAATCGCTGAGGAGGCGCCGTCTTCACCCTGTGAGACCAACCTAGGGACTTTGCCGTGGACCGCAACCTGGGACGCGAACGCCCGATCGGCGAAACAGTTGTCGCATGGCAAGCGGTCTGTTCCCCTTCGGCCACTCGAGGCTCACGGGTCGCCACGTTGCGCTTGCGCCGGCGACGTTGCGGGTCGGCCTAGGCCGGGTCCTTGCCGCGGTCGCGACCAGTGGACTTCTCCACCAGGTCGTGGGCCGGAACGTCCAGACCGGTATCGTCCAGCGCCTGCAGTACGGACCGGTTCTTGTGTGAGCCGACCGAACTGCTCAAACCCGTTGCAGGGCAGCACCTCGTAGCTCTCAAGGTAGAGGAACCCGCGCACTAGTCGGTGGGCACCAAATGGAGAGGTCGAACGGATCCGGCAGGAGCACTTCCGGGCCGGTGAATGGCTTGGCCGAGCAGGTCGGCTACCTCAGGCGGTAGGCCATCACCTGAGGCAACGTGGCGGCAGATCGACTCGGCGAGCGCCCTCATCTTGGTGTTGGTGTTCTGGGAAATGTACGCCAAGACCCTGAAAGCGGTGGCCTCGCTGGCCGGCATGGCCAGCATCACCATCCCCACTGCTGCCGAGATGACAGTGCGACTTTCCAGGGCGCGCTTGAGACCATCCACTTCGACCTCGAGCTCGGTGACACGCTGGCGCAGCACTTCCTGAGGATGACTGTCTCTGATGATCGCTGGGGTGGTCGCCTCGGACTCATAGCCTTGCGCCGCCTCGTTTGTCACGAGGATCGCTTCCTTCCTGGACGTACTCGACGCCAACGGCGTGCGGGAGTGTTGGTGGGCTTCTGCTTGAACCCAGCGCAAAGGGTTTAGAAGGGTCACGGCCGGACTGGCCGGTCAGCACCCGGTCCAACGATCCAGCGGGACGGGAGTGGAACGTTGCCGCCCATCCCGGCGGGGTTCACGGCGGGGGCGAGCGTTGCCTGGACCCCTCGCCCGTGAATGAGGGCCGTGGGCGTGACCGGGTCGTGGTCTGGCCACCACTGGAACGGCCACGGCTAGTCATCGGCACCGGCGGCGCGGACCTCAGTGCACTCGCGTAGCCAGGTGGGGTCGGTGACCAGGCAGCAGCGATGATGGCGTCGAACTCTGATCGTAAGAGCTCATCGTCTCCGCAGATGATCGAGAGGAACTCCTGGTCGATCCCGATTGCGGAGTTCGGGGTGCCGAGCATGACGTCCACCTCGGCTCAGGCGTTGATGGCCTGCCGCTGCTCGATCGGCGCGCCGATCGAGATCTTGCGGGGCTTGGCCTTCTCGGCGACCGGGACTTCGAGCGACAGCACGCCAGCGTCATAGCTGGCTGAGATGTGCTCGGTGTCCAGGTTGTCGCCGAGGATGAGCTGGCGGCTGAAAATGCCCCGGGGACGCTCAGCGGCGATGAGTTCGACGTCGCTAGCCCGGGCGGGGCGTTCCGCCCTGACCGTAACGACGTTGTGCTCGACGTCCAGGTCGATCGTGTCCGGATCGACGCCGGGCAGGTCGAACTCGACCAGGAATACCTCGCCGTTTCGCCAGGCGTCCATCGGCATCACCGACGGCCGCGCAAGGGTGCCGTTGATGCCCAGCGCCTGCTGGGTGATTCGGTCGAGTTCCCGGAAAGGATCGGTGCGCATCAGCATGGTCTCCACCTCCGTTGCAGTTCGCCGATGCTCTTGACGGTCGTCGTCCTACCACGACCTATGGCCCATGCCATAGATTTGTTGTAGCACATTGAGTGTGTTAGTTGCAACGGAGCGGACAAGTAGCTTAGGTTGAGCGCGTGGCAGGAGCGGCACCACACGGCGACCGGGGTGTCTATGGCATCACTGTGGCTGAGGAACTCACTGGCATACCCGCCCAAACTCTTCGCCTCTACGAAGCACGGGGACTCATCGAACCCAAGCGCACTGAGGGCGGGACTCGCCGCTACAGCGCCAACGACCTCGAACGGCTGCGTCACATCGCAGAGTTGGTCGAGGCCGGCATCAACCTGGCTGGCATCGCGAGGGTTTTGGACTTAGAAGAGCAGAACCTACAACTGAGGGCCGATGGCGGTGACCAGCCGGCACACCCCGGGGACGAGAGGTCTCGCAGCAGCCGGGGCCAGAGATGAAGGCAGGGTTGGTCGGAGGGTGATGTGACTACCGCCGGCGGACGGGCCTCCTCAGTCATTCCGCTCCACGGAGGACGCGGTTCGGCTGACAGTTGTCCTAGAGCAAGGATGGTCGTCCCGAGTGCTCCGACCCGGACGGCTAGGTCGGGTTCTCGGTCTCCCGGTTCTCCGCAGCCTGCTCCTCGCCCGTCGCCTGATCGGAATCGCCCCGCTCCGGGTCAGTGTTCGGCGTTTCTGGTACCTGGTCCGGCCGAGGCGGCTCGTCGTCCTGGGGGACGTCCGGCAGGTCGGGCAGCAGGGGGTCGGACATGGAGCCTCCGTCTGATCGGTGGTCGTCGACGCGTTCGCCGCCTGACTCACTGTGCCGTCGCGGGCGGTCGTCCGCGACTCGAGGGCGCTCGTGCAGAACGAGGCCCGCTCTCCGCTCCAGTAGCGCTGCCGGAAGAAGCTCGCCGTCGACGGGGCCGAACGCCTGCAACGTTTGCCGGTAGGTGTCGGCGACCAGGGCCGACAGCTCGAACGGCGACTCGAGACGGCGGGCCAGATCGACCAGGGCGTCGAGCTCGTCGACGCAACCAGCCAGCCCGAAGGTGGTCAGGTAGTCGCCCCGCAGCAGGGCCGGCACAGCGTGCTCGACGAACGCACCCCCGATCGCGCTGGACGGCAGCGCGTCGTTCAGCCGATGCAGGTCCAGGCCGGCCCGCGCGCCCAGCAACAGCGCCTCAGTGACGGCGACCGCCTGGCCGAACCAGACCAGGTTGACGAGAAGCTTGGCGAGGTAACCATGGCCCAGCGGTCCGATGTGGTGGATCTTCGCCGGGTCAGCCAGCGCGGACAGAACCGGCCGCAGGGCAGCCACCAGGTCGGCGTCACCCCCGACGTACAGCTGCAGGGCTGCCTGTTCGGCCTCGGTCGGGCCGCCACCCACCGGCGCCTCCAGCAGGCCGATGCCGGCCGCCATAGCCAGTTCGGCCATCGGCTCGGACAGCGCCGGCGGGTTGCTGCCCATGTCGAGCCACGTGCTGCCGCCGGGCATCGTCGCCATCAGCGATCGGGCCGCCTCGAGCGTCACCGCTGTCGACGGCAGCATCGAGATGACCAGGTCCATTTCGGCCGGACTCTCGTCGAAGGCGGGTCGCCAGGCCATCCCGGCGGCCTCTGCCGCGGCCCGCGTCGACGGCCGCGGGTCGACGCCCGTGACCTCGAAGCCGGCTCGGGCCAGATTGCCACTCATGGGCAGCCCCATCCGGCCGAGGCCGATGAAGCAGATCCGTTGCGGTTGCACGGATGCAGCGTGGCGTCATCGGCTGGACACGTCCAGTGACGGGCATTGACCGACGAAGGGGCCGGGAGGAGCGTGTGGAGGTCGTGGGGGGTTCACCCAGCATCGGAGGCACCCGTGAAAAGACGTCACATCGTCCTCGGCGCGATCAGCGCACTGGCCATCACGATCGGCGGGATCGCTCCGGCGGCGTCAGCGACCACAACCCACTCGGGGACCGAACACTTCCTGGTGCTGCAGACCAGCGAACAGAGCGCACCGCCCCTCATCGGGACCGGACCGATCCACGCCGCCGGCACCGACCTGCAGCTCAACAACCACCACGACCGGTTCGTGTTCCCCAAGGGTGCGCTCCGGATCTGGCACACCGCCAAGGCCAGCAACGAGTCCTTCGACCCGACGACCTGCCTAGCGACGTTCACCGAGCGCGGGGTCTACACCGTGCTCAGCGGGACGGGTGCCTACAGTCACGCGACCGGCCACGGCACGTACCACCTCACGGGGTACTTCTTCGGCTGCACCCCGGACGACCCGAACAACGTGTTCTCCCTGACCCTGCACGCGGATGGACCGCTGTCCTACTGACACCCGTTGCTCGGCGTACGACGATGCCCTGCGCGGGCCCGGCTCGCGCAGGGCACCGTCATGCCCGGGCCTGACCCGCCCTCGAGTGGCCGAACCTCGCGGTTGCGGAGAGCATTACGGCGAGATGGAAACCCTCGATCCCTCAGTCCGGCGCGGCGTGGCGGCCACCGACCGACCACCCGTAGGCGGCCTGGGCCCGCGCTTTTCCGAAGTGCTGGCCAGCGCGGCGGCGGGCGACAGCTCGGCGTTCGCCGACCTCTGGCGTTCAGCCCATCCGGGGCTGCTGCGCTATCTCCACGTCATCTGCAGCGATCTTGCGGAGGATGTCGCATCGGAGACCTGGCTCAAGGTGCTCCGGAACGTCGACACGTTCTCCGGCGACGAGAAGGCGTTCCGAGGCTGGCTGGCGGCAGTAGGTCGAAACACCGCGATGGACCGCCGGCGGCACGCCCACCGGCACCCGGAACGGCTGGACGGTGTGACGCCGCAGCACACCCCAGCCCTCGCCCCTGATCCGGCCGACCTGGCGATCGAGGCCTTGGCCACGCGGGCCGCCCTCGAGCTCGTGACGACGACCCTGTCCCCCACGGTGGCCGAGATGGTGGTCCTGCGGGTCGTCCTCGGCCTCGATGTGTCACAGGTGGGTGAGCTCGTCGGTCGCAGTCCGGGCGCGGTCAGGGTCGCAGTCCACCGTGGCCTGAAGACGCTGGCCGCTGTTCTCTCTCCTGTCGCCGAACCCGCTCCGGGCCAGCCTGTAACGATGGCCACCAGCCCGGCATTAACCTTCCGGTGAACGCCGAGCGAGAGACCCCACGACCTGGTCCGCGGATCCAGGGGATCGTCACAGCGCTCCAGGCACCGGGGACACCGGACGAGCTCGCTGAGGAGGACTACTACCTCCGTCTGTACGACTCCGTCGGTTGCCGGGCCGGGAAGTCGCTGCGCCCCATCGTGATCGGCGGTCGAGCCGCGGCCGCCAGCGGTACTGGCACGGCGGCCCCGCCGCACCCGAAGCCGGTTGCACAGCAAACGCACGGCAAAGCCGGAAAGCAAACGCACGGCAAAGCCGTGAAGGCTGCGAAGCCTCACCACACCAAGAAGTCGAAGCCCGGCAAGGCACACGCGAAAGGAAAGTCGGCCAGCCACGGCCACCCGACCAAGGCGGCTCTGTAACGCTCTGCTGCCCGTCGGCGTTTACCCAGCGCGCTCGACAGTCGAGAACCCGGCTGCCGCCGTCCGCGTATTTATGGAGTTCGCGAATGACGCAGCTGATCGGCCGGGACGACGATGTCGCCGGGCTTGATGGCACTGTCCGACCAGCCGGTTGGGTCCTGACCGTCCTCAAACCGGACGAGGTCATCGTCTGGCTGATCGGGGAGATCGACCTGACCCTGACCTACGACCTGGACCAGATCGCGAGTCATGCCCCTCGGGTGTCCGACGTCATGATCATTGACGGCTCGCGGGTCACGTTCTGCGACTCGGCGCTGATCCACTTCATCACCATGGCCAGCCAGCACATGCTCGTCACCGTACGGCGACCCAGCCGGATCCTCGTCGACATCCTCCGGTTCTCTCGGCTGTCCGACCGAGTCTTCATCAACCCAACGGAACGGGGTCACCGGTGAACCGCAAGCCGAGTGAGGGACGACATCGAGTCGCGGACGGTGCGGTGGCGGATGCACCCGTCGATCCAGCCGACTCCCCCTCCCGTGCTCTCCTGAAGGCCGACGCCGGAGGGCGGTTCACCGTCCAGCTGCTGAACGACCAATGGTTCATCGGCGAAGCTGGTGCCGCGCAACGCATCGAGGACGGCGCCTGGCTGGACAGCTGGTTGACGGCCAACGGGTCATCCGGTCACGGGGACTTGGACTTCGCCGGGGACCACGAGCTCAGAGAACGTTTCGAGGCCGACTTCCCGGTGTAGAAACCCGTCACCGATGACTTCGCGGCTTGGGCTGCCGTCACCGTCCAGTCCGGGTGGCCGGGCATCGGTGGCGTTGTGGTGCCGTAGAGCCAGGCGCGCAGGAAGCCGGTGAGGTTGCGGCCCGAGGACTTCGACGCGAAGGCGATGAAGTCGTCGGTCGACCGCACCCCGCCCTCGCCCCGCTGGGCCCAGGCGCGCTCGAGCTTCTCGAAGGCCGGGGTGCCGATCTTCTGCCGCAGGGCGTAGAGCACCAGCGCGCCGCCGTAGTAGACGTTGTTGCTGAACTGCGCATCGGCGTTGACCGGCAGAGCCACCGGGCCGTCGGCCTGCCGCCACTGGTCGCCGAGGGCGTAGACCTGCTTCATCAGCTCGGTCAGCGTGGACGCGCCGGGGAAGCCGGAGTCGGACTCGAGGTCGCCGAGCTGTTCGGCGTACAGGAACTCGTACCAGGACGCGTGACCCTCGTTGAGCCAGATGTCGCTCCAGGTCGCCGGCGCCACGCTGTCGCCGAACCACATGTGGGCGAGCTCGTGCGTCATCGTCGGGGACCAGATGCTGCGCGGGTAGTCCCACCAGGTCGTGTCGAACAACGAGATCGTCTGGGTCTCAAGGGCAAACCCGATGTCAGCAGTCACCACGAGGGTGCCGTAGTCCGGGAAGGGATAGCGGCCGACCCGCGCGGTCATCCAGCGCAGCTGGCTCTTCTCGACGCCGAGGAGCTTGTCCCACTTCGCGCGCTCGCTCGTCGGCACGACGTCGCGGACCAAGACGCCGTCGACCGTGCCGCGGTTGATCACGCTGTACTTGCCGACGACGAGCTGGGTGAGCTCGGTCGCCATCGGCTGGGCCTCCTCGTAGGTCCAGATCGTCCGACCGGCCCGGGTGTGCTTGCCGGTCAGGACGCCGTTGCCGACGGCCGTCTCGCCCGCGGGGACGTCGAAGCGGATCGAGAAGGTCGCCTTGTCCGCCGGGTAGTCGTTGGACGGGTAGACCATGTTCATCAGGTTGGGCTGACCCGCCGTGGCCGAGCCTTCCGCGGTCTGGAAGAACACGGTGCTCGGGATGTCGTTGGGGTCGGCCACCGTCGGGTCGGCCCGGAAGTCCTTGACCCGTACGACGAACCGCGCCCCGTCGCGGATCGGACGGGCCGGCGTGACCACGAGCTCGCCGCCGTGCCAGACGTACGACGCGTCGACGCCGTCGACGGACACACTGCCCAGGCTCTTGCCGCTGAAGTCGAGGTCGAACCGAGACAGGCCCTGGGTCGCCTTGGCCGTCATCGTCATGACCCCGTCGATGCCCTGCGCGGGAGCCGACGTGGCGTAGCGCAGGTTGAGGTCGTAGTGCAGGGCGTCGTACCCGCCGTTGCCCAGCAACGGGTACAGCCGGTCGCCGAGGCCCGGCGCACCCGGGCTGGGACTCTGGACGGACGATCCGGTGGTCGCCCCGGCAACGTTCCCGGAAGCGCTGATGCAGAAGATGGTGAGTGCCGCGGCCGTGGCCCAAGCGGCGGTTCGACTGGCTGCCCGGCGGGTCATATTTGGACGCTAGACCCGCGCTCCAGAGTGCGAAAGT
This sequence comes from uncultured Actinomycetota bacterium, assembly GCA_963794535.1. Lineage (GTDB taxonomy): Bacteria > Actinomycetota > Actinomycetes > Actinomycetales > CAVURS01 > CAVURS01. The sequence continues at coordinate 92,359 of CAWCEI010000017.1, read as the reverse complement.
CGAAGCCGGACCGCCAGCAGTCACCCGCCCGAGGAGGATCGGCGGGTCATGATGGGACGGTGCCCGACACCCCAGAGCCAGCCGAGCCGGGCTCCGGCCAGGTCGACTGGGTCGACCTGGGTGACATATCCGGCGCCGACGAGATCCAGCAGGCGGGACGTCGGCGATCACGGCTACCGCCGCTGTTGCTGGTCGGTCTGGTGGTGATCGCGGTCGTGGTCGCCGTGGTCGACAGAGCTGATGGCAAGCCGGAGGCCGGACGACCCACCCCCTCGCCCACGGCGACGAGCACCAGCCCGCCGGACAGTGGTCCCACGGTGCCGGTCCCCGCCACGGCCGAGCCTGTGGTGCAGCAGGTGTCCCCCAAGATCCTCGGGATCACCGACGGCTGGCAGCTGTTCGGGCTCGGCCCCGGCGCCCTGGTGCGGGTCGAGCTCGCCGCTGGCCGGATCACCACGACGGGCTTCCCAGCGATTGAGAGCAGCGGCCCGGTTTCGCTTGTCGTTGGGGTGGATCGGGCGATCATCCGGCCGCTGGACGCAGTCCCCACCTACTTCGTCGTCGACGGGTCCCCCGCCGCGCCACTGCGGGGCACGCTCGACCAGGCCAGCGTGATCCTTCCTGGCCCTGACCTGGAGCACATCTGGCGTCAGATCGGGGATAGCAACCCACCGACGCTGGGCCTGGCCACCTTGGACGGGACTCTGGTGGGCGGCCGGTTCTCGACTCCGACCAACGCCGAGAGCCCGCTCGGGCCGGATGGCGCCGGCTACTTCTACTTCATCGGAGTGGGCGGGGTGTACGACGTTCGGGACGGCAAGTTGAACCGAGTCACGAACGGGTCCGCCATCGCCATCGGCCCAAGCCGATGGGTCGCGGTCGAGTGCGATGACGCGTACCGCTGCTCGACCGTGACGATCGACATCGGCACCGGGGTCAGGCGGGTCATCGGCGGGCCGCGCTCGCCCAACGTGCCGTTCGGCTCGGTGTCACCTGACGGCTCGGTCGCCGCGACCTACCAGGTCGGAGCAGGCGGCGGGATCAGCCTGCAGCTGTTGGGACTTCGTTCGGGTCAAGCCCGGTTCGTCGACGTGAAGATCAACCAGGACCTCAACGACGGCACAGCGGTATGGGCCCCGGACAGCAGTCGGCTCTTCGTCGTCGACGCCGGCAACAACATCCAGGTCGTCGACCCGGCGACGGGACGAGTGCGCCCGCTCGGCCTGCGGCTGCCGCCGGTCAGCCAGCTCGCGATCCGCTGATCGGTCTCAGGTCACCGTGATGGGCGCCGGGTCGCTGACCAGGCGGAACTGACCGCTCGACCCGGACTGCCCGGAGTTGAGCCGGTCCTGCCCGTAGCCGAGGACAGCGACGAGGCCGTAGCTGCCTGGCGGCAACGGCGCCCGCTCGTCCGCCGGGCCGGAAGGGCAACCGGCGAGCCGGACGGACCCGGGCACGACCTGAGCCGGGCGAACAGTCCCCGCCATCAACGGGAGCGGCACCGGCAGGCCGGGATCCGGCTCGGCCACGCGGCCGACGACCTTGTCGCCGAGCGTCACCAGGACGAGCGACCGGGACGGGTCCGTGATGATCCGGCCGCCGTCGGCGTGCACCACCACCGAGACCTCGACTGCGACTTCGGCCCCCGACCCGGCCGACCCCGGCGCCGAGATCTGGAGGGTGGCGAGGTCGGCAGCCGGGCCCGACGACACCGCGATGTCGCCGCAGCTCGGGAGCGTCACGCTCGGCATCGGACCTCCCACGACCTCTCTCGATAAACATGGAGCTCACATCTTGCGCGATGGCGGATCGGGGGGCAGGCTCCGTTCCGGGCTCGTCGGCGCGGACACCCCGAAGCCGACCCGAATGCAAAGGCCGGTCAAGCATGCCGAACCGTCGTCGCTCGTCGAAGCTCGTTCCCGTCCTTGCCGTTCTCGCCACTGCTGGCGCCCTGACCATCATCGGGCCACCAGCGCAGTCGGCTACGACGCCGGATGACACCCCGACACTGCTCACCCCCAAGGGTGAACACGAGAACGGCGACGACGAGCAGTCGTTCGACAAGCTGCGCGATGCGTACTACTGGAGCCGGCTGCTGTCCGGGGACGACCAGCTGACCCTGGAGAAGGCCGCGGCCCTGCGGTCGAGCGCAAACACCAAGGCGCGGACGATCGCCAACGACTCGGCCAAGGGCGCCGCGCGCGGCGGCACCTGGACCAGTCAGGGCCCGAACCCGATCGTGCAGAACGGCCGGACGACGAACCGGTTCCAGGCCGTCGCCGGCCGGATCGGTGCGCTGGCGATCCGCAAGGACGGCACGATCATCCTGGGGGCGGCCCAGGGTGGGGTCTGGACCTACGACGAGACCTCGGGCATCTGGACGTCGCGCACGAACGACAGTGACACCCAGTCCGTCGGCGCTCTGGCCATTGCGCCGAGCAACGACAACCTGGTCTACATGGGCTCCGGTGAGGGTGCCCTGTCCGGTGACAGCTACTACGGCGACGGCATCTACAAGTCCACCGACGGGGGCGTCACCTGGTCCCACGTCTCCTCCCTCTTCACCGGCCAGGCCGTCACGGCCATCGTCGTCGACCCGACCAACGCCAACCACCTCTACGCCGCGACTGTTCGCGGCCGCGGTGGCAACCACCGCACGATCCGCGCCCACCGCGGTGAAGTACGGCGTGTGGGAGTCGAACAACGGCGGCACCAGCTGGACCCTGCGCAAGGGCACGAGCGACGAGATCCACGGCGCCACCGACCTGGTCATGGACCCGCAGAACCCGCAGCGTCCTCTGGGCCTCGTTCTGGGGTGACGGGATCTACCGCTCGACCAATGGCGGCCAGACCTGGACCAGCGCCCTGGGCAACCTGCCGGCCGGCAACTTCCTCGAGGGCGGCACCCGCTTCTCCCTCGGGCATCTCGCACCCGGCCGGCTCGGCGAGCGCGACGGTCTACACCGGCTTCGACTACTTCGACAACAGCGACGCCTACCACCAGAGCCAGATCTACAAGACCACCGACCGACGGCACCACGCTGGGCGGCGACACCGACCGGCTCCGGCATCGACTCGATCCTGGGCTACTGCGGCACCCAGTGCTTCTACGACAACGTCATCAAGCCCGACCCGACCAACCCCGACGTGGTCTACGTCGAGGGCTCTACGGCTACAACAACTCGCCGCAGTCCGGTGGCATCTTCCGGTCCAAGGACGGTGGGCAGACCTGGAAGAGCCTGGGCTACGACCTGCACCCGGACTTCCACGCCTTTGCCTTCCAGCCCAACGACACCCAACACATCGCCATCGGCAACGACGGCGGCGTCTGGCAGTCCCACGCCGGTGGCGGGCGCAACGGCGCCGGCGACCCGCTGTCCGCGGCTGACTGGCAGGACCTCAACGGCACTGTCGACCCCACGACCGCGGCACTGGTCCATTCGACCAACCTGGCGATCACCCAGTTCACGTCGATCGCCACCGTCCCGAACGTCCCTGGTCAGTACTGGGGCGGAACGCAGGACAACGGCACCGCTGCGCAAGTCGCTGGCCAACAACCGCTGGTTCGACCAGGCCAGCGGTGACGGCGGCCAGGTCATCGTCGACCAGACGACGCTCAACCCGCTCAACCCGACCGTGCCGGCCTACGTCTTCGGCACCTACTTCGGGATCTCGCCGTACCGCTTCGACCCCTCCGAGGCCAGCACGTTCTTCGGCAACGAGGCGATCGACGGCGGCATCAACCTGAACGACCGCGCCGAGTTCTATATCCCGTGGACGCAGAACCGCGGCAACGTCAACCAGATGTTCCTCGGCACCTACCGGCTCTACCGCAGCGACAACGTCGAGGCGCCTTCTGCCGGTGACGTGACCTTCGCCCCGATCAGCGGTGACCTGACCAGTGGCTGCACCGGCGCCGCACCGAACGGTGCCCGTGGCTGCCTGATCTCGACCATCGGTCTGGCCGACGGCGGCGACCGGCGTCTACGTCGGCACCGACGAGGGCTGGATCCAGGTCAGCCCGGACGCGGTCTCGTCGGACAACCCGACCTGGACCCGCTCCGGCGCCGGACGGCTGCCGAACCGGCCGGTCAACCAGATCGCCGTCGACCGCTCGAACTGGCGGATCGCCTACGCGGCGTACGGCGGCTTCGGCGCAGCGACGCCGAGGAACACCGGCACGTGTTCGTCACCACCAACGGCGGCGGCAGCTGGCGGGACATCAGCGGCAACCTGCCGGACGTCCCGGTCAACACGCGTTGTGGCTCGACCCGTCGAACCCGGACACGGTCTACGTCGGCACCGACGTCGGCGCGTTCGTCACGACCAACCGTGGCGGCAGCTGGCAGCGGCTGGGCAGCGGAATGCCCAAGGTCGCCGTCTGGCAGCTGGACTACGACGCCAAGAACGGTGTCCTGGCGGCCGGCACCCACGGCCGTGGGGCCTACACGCTCAACAACCGCAACGCCGAGCCGGCACTCGTTGTGTCGAAGGCTGACTCCGGCGTGCCGGTCGGCCCGGGCCGCAACATCGACTACACCGTGACCGTCAAGAACCTCGGCAACGCCGCGGCGACCGGCGTGACCGTGTCCGACCCGTTGCCGGCCAACACGACCTTCGTCTCGGCCGGCCAGGGCGGCAAGGTCAAGTCGGGCAAGGTGCGTCTGGAACAACCAGACAGTCCCGGCCGGCGGCAGCCTCGCGCTGACCTTCACCGTGACCATCTCGGCCAGCCTCCCGTCGTCGGTCACGGCCATCGTCAACGACGGGATCAAGGTCACGGCGAAGGGCGGCTTCGGTACGACGGGAGCCCGCGCAGCACCCCGATCGCTCCGCCGCACGCCGTCACCATCGAGCCGACGTCCGACATCGGCGGCGCCAAGGTGGGCACGTCGGCGACGTACACGGAGACCGTGACCAATGAGGGGTACCAGCCGGACAGCTACGCGCTGACGACGACCGGTGCGTGGCCGGCCACGACGTACGACTCGACCTGTACGACGCCGATGAGCACCACGCCGACGATCCAGCCCGGTGCGTCCGTGGATGTCTGCGTCAAGGTCGCCGTCCCGGCCGGGGCCGCCAACGACGCCCGGAACGACGCGACGGTCAAGGCGACGTCCACGGCGGACGCGGGTGTCTCGGCATCGGCGACCCTCACGACGATCGCCGTCGCCGTCGACACCCTCCTGGTCGACAACGACACCAACGACCCGGTCGACTCGGCGCCGTACTACCAGGCGGCCCTCACGGCCAACGGCGCGTCGTTCAGCACCTGGAGCCTGGCCGACGACCCCGCCCTGCCGCAGACCTACCTCACGGCCCACAAGACCGTGGTCTGGGAGACCGGCAACAGCTATCCGGCACCCATCACGCCGTACGAGAAGGAGCTCAAGGCGTTCCTTGACGGTGGCGGACGGCTGTTCATGTCGGGTCAGGACATCCTCGACCAGGCAGCCGGGACAACGGCGTTCGTCCACGACTACCTGCACATCGACTGGGACGGCACGGAGGTCCAGAACGACAAGCAGACGGCGAATGTCACTGGGGTGACGGGCAACCCGGTCACCAACGGGATCGGCACCGTGACCTTGGATCACTCGGTCCTGGGCGCGACCTTCGAGGACCAGATCACGCCCGATCGCCCCGGCAACGTCGGCCTTCACCGACGACACCTCGGCGACCGACGCGCTCACCGTGGCTGCTGACTCCTACAAGGTGGCCTTCCTGGCCTTCCCGTTCGAGGCCTACGGCAGCGCCACTGACAAGGCCGACCCTGATGGGCCGGGCCCTGACCTGGTTCGGCGCGCAGCGCCTGAGCCGGATCGAGACCTTGACCCCATAGCGCTCGGCGGGATCCAGGGACATACTCACGCCATACGGCTCGGGGGAGACGTCCGACGGAGGACCCCAATGGCCGGATCCGGCATGCCCCGCACCGCGCTTCTCCTGTCCGCCGCACTCGGCCTGTCCGGCCTGGGCGCGTTGCCCGCGCAGGCCGCCGACGCCCAGCGGCGACTCCGGTCGTCACGACCCAGACCGGGCACGCCCGCGCTCGCCAGCCGCGTGGCGACCGGAGTGCAACCGGGCGCTGACCGCCGCCAAGGCGGCCGGGCCGAGTGTGGCCTCGACCCGCTCGCGGGGATCCCGCTCGGCTGCGACGCTCAGCGGCACGGCGGCGGCCCCGAGCCTCTCGGCGGCGCGGGCGAGCGCAGCCCAGCCGACCGACCCCAAGGCGCTGCTGTCGAGCTTCGACGGCACGAGCAGCCGGGACAGCGAGGTCACCAACTTCAACGCCCGGTTCGAGCCACCGGACCAGGGGCTGTGTGCGGGCGCCGGCTTCGTCATCGACCCGGTCAACTCGGCGTACCGGATCTACGACACCCACGGGCACACGGTGCGCGGGCCGTTCAACGTCAACGAGCTGTTCAACGAGGGCGGCAAGGAGTTCACCAGCGACCCGCGCTGCTGGTACGACCCGACCGCGCACGCCTGGTTCGCGACCATCCTGTTCCTCAACGACACCTTCACCGCGGGCCGGCTGGATATCGCGGTCAACCTCTCCGACGACCCGACCGGACCGTGGAACGAGTACCAGATCGACACGACGAGGGCCGGATCGGCCATCCGAGCCTCCCCGGCTGCCCCTGCTTCGGTGACCAGCCGCGGATCGGCATCGACCAGACGAACCTCTACGTCACGACCGATGAGTTCTCGATCAACGGGTCGCAGTTCTACGGCGGCAACATCTATGCCATTGCGAAGTCCGACCTGCTGGCCGGAGCGACCACGGCGCACTTCGTCCGGTTCGACAACCTGCACCTCGGTGGCGCCCTCTCCGATGGCGCCACAACCAGCCTTGTCGATCGGATCGCCCGATGCCGAGTACTTCCTCAGCCAGCTCGACCCGAAAGGCAAAGGAGACAACCGGATCGGCGTCTGGGCGCTGACCAACCGCGACCGGGTCGCGACCGGAGGCTCACCGACGCTGAGCTCGAAGATCGTGACCTCTGAGCCCTATGTCGTCCCAGCCAAGGCCCAGCAGAAGGGCGCCACCACCAAGCTCGACGCGGGCGACGATCGGATGCAGCAGGCGTCGTTCGTCAACGGCTCTCTGTGGGGCGAGCTCGGCACCGGCCTCAGCGTCACCGGCACGGCTTCCAACCGAGCCGCGCGCCGCCTGGTTCCAGGTCAAGCCGAAGCTGACCGGCAACCAGCTCAGTGGAGCGACCATCGTGCGGCAGGGCTATCTCGCCAACCCGGACGGCGCCCTCCTCTACCCCGCCGTCCAGCCGGACGCCGCCGGTAACGCAGCGATGGTCTTCACGCTGACCGGGGCCAACCAGTTCCCGAGCGTTGGCTTCTCGCTGCTCAAGGCCGGAGCAACGGACTTCGGTACGCCGGTCGTCGCAGCTGCCGGCACCGGTCCGTACGACGTGAAGGGAACCCGTTGGGGCGACTACTCATTCGCCGTTCCCGACCCCACGTCGGACTCCGCCTGGATGGCGACCGAGTACATCCCGCCGAAGTCGAGCCAGACGTCGACCGGTGGCCGCAACTGGGGCACCCGGGTTATCCACGTCGCCCTCGGCTAGCGGGTCCCCTTGCGCAGCGCGGCGAGGCTGGCCCGCAAGAAGCCACGCCGGCGGCGCGCTGGGCGGCGTCATCCTTGCGCGGCTCGAGACCGAGCGCGCGGAGCGCGAACAGGTAGGCCATGACTGGCCCGTGTAGGCCTGCACCGCAACGTCGTCCGGCGCGCCGCCGACGTCCCGCGCGACCGCTGCGGCGACCTCCGACTGCACGTTGTCGAGGTGGCGATGGGCGAGCGCCCGCAGCTCGGGGTCATGCGCGATAGCGGCTTCGCGGAGTCGGAAGACCTCGAGGTCATGCCGTTCCTGACCGGATTCGTCGACCAGCCACTGCTCGCAGCCGGTCGACGACATCGCCGTCACCGGAGCGCAGATGCCGAGTCGCCCGGGCCACGGCGCCGTCGATCTCCGCGAAGAGGATGTCCTCCTTGGCCGGGAACCAGGTCGACACGGTGCGAGGAGAGACGTCGGCCCGGGCCGCGATCCGCGGGATCGTCGCCGCCGCGTAGCCCTCTTCCAGGATCAGCTCGGCGGCGGCCCGGACGATGGCCTGCTGGGTCCGCCGGTTCTTGCGCTCGCGCAGTCCGACGGCTCGCTTCGATGGTGGACACCTGGCCAGAGTACAAGAACTCACATGGTCTAGTAAAGTTGCATGATCTTGCGACTTTGCTCTATCGTGCGTCTCATGGCTCATCTCCTCTCACCGTGTCGGCACGTTCGCCGTCCGTCGTCGTCGTGCCGTCCTGGTCGGCTGGTTGCTGGCGTTCACCGTCCTGGGCGGCCTCGCCGTCGGCTTCAAGGGCGCGTTCTCCTCGGAGTTCTCCATCCCGGGCACCGAGTCGCAGCGCGCGGCCGAACTGGTCGCCCAGCGGATCCCCGGCGCGAACGCCGATGCTGCAGTCGGCCGCGTTGTCTTTGCAGCCCCGGCTGGGCAGTCGCTGCAGACGAGTGAGCGCAAGGCGGCCGTGCAGGCCAGCGCCGCTGCTCTGGCCAAGGTCAACGACATCGCCTCAGCGACGAATCCCTTTGCGACACACACGATCTCGAAGGACGGGCGGATCGCGTACGCCGACCTCTCGTTCACCATCGGCGCGCGCGATGTGACAGCCACCCAGACCGACGCGATCGCTGCCGCGACCCAGGCGGCGCGAGCGGCGGGCGTCCAGGTGCAGTACGGCGGTTCGGCCGCACCGGTCGCGTCGGAGCGCCCGATCGGGGAGGTTCTCGGCGTTGTGGTCGCGCTGCTCGTGCTGACGGTGACCTTCGGCTCCCTGCTCGCCGCGGGCCTGCCCCTGTTGACCGGAATCTTCGCGGTTGCCGTCGGCGCCCTGGGCATCCTGCTCGCCAGCGGCTTCACCCACCTCGCCAACACCACCGTCACGCTCGCCGTGATGCTCGGCTTGGCCGTCGGGATCGACTACACGCTCTTCATCCTGTCCCGGCACCGGACCCAGGTGAAGGACGGCCTGCCGATCGAGGCGTCCATCGCCAAGGCCGTCGGCACCGCCGGCAGCGCGGTCGTGTTCGCGGGCGCCACTGTAGTGATCGCCCTCGTAGCGCTGAGCGTGACCGGCGTCCCGTTCCTCGCCCAGATGGGCATAGCGGCGGCAGCCACCGTCGCCATCGCGGTGCTGATGAGCCTGACCTTCGTACCCGCACTGCTCGCGGTCGCCGGCCACCGGGCGCTGCGCGGCAAGACCTTCTCGCACGAGATCCATGACGCTGAGGCCGGCGAGAAGCCGACCCTGGGCGCGCGCTGGATCGGCCTGGTCATCCGTCGCCGCTGGTTCGCGATCGGCGGCGTCGGCATGGCTCTGCTCGCACTCGCCCTGCCCGCGCTGCACATGCGGCTCGGGTTACCCGACGACGGGTCGTCCGGTCCGGTGACGACGCAGCGTCAGGCCTACGACCTGCTCAGTGCCGGCTTCGGCCCCGGCTTCAACGGGCCGCTCACGGTCGTGGCCGACCTGACCGGCGTCGCCGACCCGCAGCGGGCCGCGGACACGACGGCCACGCGGCTGCGCGGGATCGACAATGTGGTCGCCGTGGCTACCCCGGTGCTCGACAGCGGCAAGGACCTGGCCATCATCGGCGTCGTCCCCGGAACCGGTCCGTCGGCAGCGGCGACGCAGCAGCTGGTCACGACGATCCGCGGCGACGCGGCCGCCATCCGGCAAGAGACCGGCGCCCGCGTGGCCGTCACCGGTCAGACCGCGGTGAACATCGATATCTCGCAACGGATGTCGGACGCCTTGCCGCCGTACCTGATCGTCGTCGTCGGATTGGCTCTCTTGCTTCTGATGCTGGCGTTCCGCTCCCTCTTGGTCCCGCTGACGGCGATCGCCGGCTTCCTGCTCACGATCGTCGCGTCGTTCGGCGTCGTCACGCTGGTCTTCCAGGACGGTGTGTTGGCCGGGCTGTTCGGCGTCGCGCAGACCGGACCCCTCGTCAGCCTCCTGCCGATCCTGATCATCGGGGTGATCTTCGGGCTGGCCATGGACTACCAGGTGTTCCTGGTCTCGCGGATGCGTGAGGAGGTCAGCCACGGGGCGACACCACGCGACGCCGTACGGGATGGTTTCCGGCACAGCGCACGGGTCGTGACCGCCGCCGGGCTGATCATGATCTCGGTCTTCTCCGGCTTCATCCTGACCGACGACCCGATCGTGAAGTCGATCGGTCTGGCCTTTGCCGGCGGCATCCTGATCGACGCCTTCCTGGTCCGGATGACCTTGATCCCCGCGCTGATGACCGTCCTGGACCGGCGTGCCTGGTGGCTGCCCCGGTGGCTGGACCGGATCCTGCCCAACGTCGACATCGAAGGCGCATCACTCGAGCAGCCAGTCCACGATCCAGCAACCGCTCCCGAGCGCGAGCCGGTCCCGGTCACGGCCTAGGCGATCTAGGTGCTGGCACGGTTGCCCCGCGCTCTACCGCATGGTGATCACTCAGCCACTCAGTGCACGGGTCGCGTCGACTGCCGCAGGATCAGCCGCGTGGGCAAGGGGGTGTCCGACGTGGCCGTGTCCGGCTCCTCGATGGCCACGAGCACCTTCTGCATGATCATCTCGCCGAGGAGGCCGAAGTCCTGCCGAACCGTGGTGAGCGGTGGGAAGAGGTAGCCGGCCTCGGGTACGTCGTCGAAGCCCACGACACTCACGTCCTCGGGCACCCGCAGCCCACGCTCGCGCAGAGCCGAGAGCAGCCCGATGGACATGTGGTCGTTACCCGCAAAGATCGCCATGCCTGGCTCGATGTCCAGCCGGGTGCCGATCCGGTGACCGCTGGCGGCCGACCAGTCGCCGAACTCCGGGATCGCGATCTCCAGTCGATGGCTCGACAGCTCCTCCCGCCAACCCCGCGCCCGCTCGATCGCGTCGAGAGCGTCCCGCGGCCCGGCGACATGCAGGATGCGGTGGTGCCCTTGTTCGACCAGATGGCGTACGGCGGAACGCGCACCGCGGTACTGGTCGATGGAGACGATCAGCGGGCCGCGGCGCGCCGTTGACGCAGCGGCCACGACCGGCACGCCCATGTCGAACCCGCGCACCAGCTCGAGCACGGCCACGTCGCCGACGATGAGCACGATCGCCTCGACCCGCTGCCGCAGCAGGCTCTCGACGACGGCGCGGGTCCCGGCCAGGTCGTCCGATGGTGCGTTGAGCGACTGCACGTTGTATCGAGCGGTGCGCGCGGCCATGCTGAAGTGTGTGGCGATCGAGGTCGGCCCGTAGTCCGGAATGCCGGGGGTCACGAGACCGATGGTGCGCGTGCGCCGGGTGACCAGGGCCCGCGCCGCCGGGGATGGGCTGTAGTGCAGCTGCGCGATTGCCTGCTCGACCCGAGCCCGCGTCGAGGGCCGGACGTTGGGCAGGTCGTTGATCACCCGCGAGACGGTCTGGTGTGACACCCCCGCGAGCCGCGCCACGTCGAAGATGTTCGCGTTCCGGTTCGCCGGGCCCTTGCCCCCCGCCGACTGAGCCTCACTCATCGAAGTCGTCCGGCTTGGCCACGAGCGCGGTCAGTGAGTCGACGCTCATCTCATCGGAGGTCACGATGTCGGTGATCCGGCCCCCGAGAACGATGGCGACTCGTTGGGAGACCCGGAGCACCTCCTCGAGCTCGGCGGAGATGAACACCACCGACAGCCCGTTGTCGGCGAGCTCACCAACGAGGTTCTGGACCTGCACCTTCGCGCCGACATCTATCCCGCGGGTGGGCTCGTCCAGCACCAGGGCTCGGGGCGAGAGGGCGAGCAGCCGAGCGAGCAGGACCTTCTGCTGGTTCCCACCGGACAGGGTCCCCGCCGGGCGCTCGATGTCGCAGGGCCGGATGTCCAGCGCGTCAACCCAGCTCAGCGCCAGCTCGCGTTGCTGGCCGGGGCGAAGTCGTCGCAGCATGCCGCGCTCCGCCTGGAGCGCGAGCGTGATGTTCTCCCGGACACTCAGCTGGCTGATGATCCCTTCGGTTCGGCGGTTCTCGGAGGAGTAGACGACGCCGAGACCGATCGCGGCACGCGGTCCGTTGAGGGACGCTGGTCGTCCCTGGATGCGGATGACTCCCCCGTCGATCCGCTCCAAGCCGGTGAGGGCGCGGGCCAGCTCGGTGCGTCCGGATCCGAGCAGCCCGGCGACACCGAGCACCTCGCCCTCCATCAGGTCGACGTCAGCATTCTGGATACCGGAGTTGACGGTCACGCCTCGAGCGCTCAGGTACGCCGGCTGAGCCTCCTCGGCCGACACTCCGTACAAGCGTGGCCGCGCGCGCAAGGCGGCTGCACTCCGCCCGAGCATCGCCTGGACCAGGTCGATGCGCAGCAGCTCCTTGGTCAGGTACTCGCCGACCAGGCAGCCGTCACGGAGAACGGTGACTCGATCGCTGATCTCGTAGACCTGGTCGAGGAAGTGCGAGACGAACAGGATGGCGACCCCGCGCTGTTTGAGATCCCGGACGACGCGGAACAGCTCGGCGCATTCCTCGGAGTCCAGGCTCGAGGTCGGCTCGTCGAGGATCAGGACCTTGACGTCGGTCGAGATCGCCCGGGCGATGGCGACCAGCTGCTGGACCGCGAGCGAGTGCCGCCCGAGGGGCGACGCCGGGTCGATGCGCAGGCCCAGGTCACCGAGCACCGCCTCGGCGTCCCGCCGCATCCGGGCCCAGTCGATCAGGCCCCGCCGTCGTGGTTCGCGGCCGAGCGCGATGTTCTCGGCGACCGAGACGTTGGGCAGCAGGTCGATCTCCTGGTAGACCGAGCTCACGCCGGCGGCCTGAGCCTCGTGCGGTGAGGCGAAGTCGACCTGGTGTCCCTCGAGGTGAAGGACGCCAGCCGAGAGCGGGATCGCGCCGCTGATGGCCTTGATGAGGGTCGACTTGCCCGCACCGTTCTCGCCCATGAGCGAATGGACCTCGCCGGGGAAGAGGCGGAAGTCCACGCCGTTCAGCGCCGCGTCCGCGCCGAAGCGCACGGTCGCGCCATGGAGCTCCAGGATGGGCTGCGGGTCCACCGGGCCATTCTGGCCGCTCGGGGCGCGGCCTAGCGTCGACGCTCCGATCGGAACACGATCACTCGTTGCACCGCGATGAAGACCAGCAGGAGCAGTCCGATGATGATGCGCGTCCACGACTGCTCTGCGCCCTCGAAGGAGATCATCGTCTTGATCGTCCCGTAGACGAAGACACCGATCATCGAGCCGAGCACATAGCCCGTGCCGCCCGACAGCAGCGTGCCACCGATCACCACCGCCGCGATGACGTCGAGCTCGGTGCCGATGCCGTTGCGTGGGTAGCCTGCCCCCGAGTACGCCGTGAGGACCAGGCCGGCGAGGCCACCGCAGGTGCCGCTGATGACGTACACGAGAACCTTGGTGCGGGCGACGTTCAGGCCCATCAGCCGGGCCGACTGCTCGTTGCCGCCCACCGCGTAGATGGTGCGCCCGAACCGGGTGAAGACCATCACGAAGGCACCGACCAGGACGACCACCAGGGCCAGGATGCCGGTCGGAGTGATGTACCACAGCCCGAGCTGGAATCGCCTGGACTGCAGCCAGAGGATCCCGGAGTGCTCGATCCGGATCGAGTCGAGGCTGACCACGTAAGCGAGCCCGCGGGCCAGGAAGAGACCGGCCAGCGAGGCGATGAACGGCTGCACGTCGAAGTACTGGACCAGGACACCGATGACCAGCCCGATGGCTGCCCCGACCCCGATGGTCACCGGGACGACCAGCACGGGCGAGAAGCCTGCACTGAGCAGCTTCGCGCAGACGATGCCGGTCAGGGCCAGCACCGATCCGACCGACAGGTCGATGCCGCCAGTGACGATGACGAAGGTCATGCCCACGGCCAAGATGAGCAGGAAGGCGTTGTCCAGCAACAGAGCCGACATGTTCAACGGAGTCACGAAGTTGCCGAAGTAGATCTGAGCCCCGACGAGCAGCGTGACGAAGATCGCCACCGCCGCAACGGTGGGCATGAGCGCGGCCCGCCGACTCAGGACCGAGCGAAGAGCCGACCCCGACGGCGGAGCAGTTCGGTCAGCGACCGCGATCCGGCTCATACGGCGACCTTCTCTGCTTCCGTGTGGGCGGGAGGAGCTCCAGTCACCTTGCGCTGCACGAGGTTTCGCGTCACGCGGTGCACCCGAGGCGACTGGATCAGGACGACGATGATCACGACGACCGCGAAGAACACCGGGGCCTCGGCCGAAGGCACCCCGAAGAACAGGATGGTCGAGTTGAGCGTCTGGATGAGCAGCACGCCGATGACCGTCCCGGCGATGCTGAACTTGCCGCCGAGCAGCGACGTACCTCCCAGCACCACCGCCAGGATCGCGTAGAGCTCGATCAGCTCCCCCGCGGCGTTGGCGTCGGCCGCCATGATGTTCGAGCTGTAAATCAGACCGGCGACGCCGGCCAGCGTCGCACTGACGACGTACGCACCCATGACGATTCCGATCGAGCGGACCCCGGCCAGACGGCTGGCCTCGGGGTTGATGCCGACCGCCTCGGTGAGCATCCCCAGCGCCGTACGGCGTTCGACCAGCGCGAGGACCGCGATGACGGCCGTCGAGATGATGAACGCGAAGGGCAGCCAGAACAAGTATCCGCTGGCCACGAACTTCAGCGGGGGGCTGTTGACCGTGGTGATGAAGCCGCCCGTGATCAACAGGGCAACCCCTCGACCGGCCAGCATGAGCACAAGGGTCGCGATGATCGGCTGGATCTTGACCACCGCCACCAGGAAGCCGTTCCAGACGCCCAGCAGGAGGGCCAGCCCGATGCTGGCCGCCATGGCCACCAAGACCGTGTTGACACTTCGCGGGCTGCCCGAGTCGGCGATGATCGTCAGGCTCACCGCGCCGGAGATGGCCATGACCGCACCGACGGACAGGTCGATGCCCCGGGTGGCGATCACCAGCGTCATGCCGAGCGCGACCAACATCAGCGGGGCGCTCTGCCGCAGGATGTCGATGGGAGCGCCGTAGAGCTCGCCGTCGCGCACGGTCACCTTGATGAACTGCGGCCGGGCCACGGTGTTCAGCACGACCAGCGCGAGCAGGCAGAACGCGGGCCAGAACAGCCGGTGCTTCACGATTCGCGTCATGTCAGGCTCCCTTGGCCCTCGTTGGCCATGAAGTTGATGAGTCCCTCAATGTCGGTGTCGCTCGAGTCCAGCCGGCCGATCTGGCGTCGGTCCCGCATGACGACGATCCGCTGCGCCAATCGAAGCACCTCCTCGAGCTCGGAGGAGATGAAGACGACAGCGAGTCCCTCTCGCGCGAGGTCCGCCACCTTGCGCTGGATGTCGGCCTTCGCGCCGACGTCGATGCCCCGGGTCGGCTCGTCGAGGATGATGAGCTGCGGGGCTGTGGCCAGCCAGCGGGCCAGCACGACCTTCTGCTGGTTGCCCCCGGAGAGGTTGCCGGCCAGCATCTCCGGGTCGGTCGGACGGACCCCCAAGCTCGCGATGGAGTCCGCGACGAGCGCGTCCTGCTCGGCCCGGCGGACCCGGCGCAGCCAGCCTCGCTGAGCCTGCACACCCAAGATGATGTTCTCGGCCACGGTCAGGCCGGCAACGATGCCCTCATCCCGCCGGTCCTCGGAGGAGAACGCGATTCGTTGCTCGACGGCGTGTCTCGGCGATGACAGCTTGACCGGGGCCCCGTTGATCTCGACCTGCCCGTGGTCGGCGCGATCGGCGCCATAGATGAGGCGGACCAGCTCGGTGCGACCTGAGCCCAGCAGCCCGGCCACACCGACGACCTCACCCGGGTAGACGTCGAGGTCGGTCTGCTCGAGGATGCCTCGACGAGCGATGCCCGTCGCGCGCAGGGTGGGCGCGACGGTCCGGTCAACAACGCGGTCGGCGCTTTCGGAGATGGCCTCCAGCTCGGTCATCGCGCGGCCGAGCATCTTGCTGACCAGCTCGGCACGCGGCAGCTCGGCGGCGCGGTACTCACCGACCAGCTGCCCGTTGCGCAGGACCGTGATGCGGTCGGCGATCTCGTAGACCTGGTCGAGGAAGTGGCTGACGAACAGGATCGCGACCCCCTGGTCCCGCAGGCCGCGCACGACGACGAAGAGCCGCTCGACCTCCTCCCGGTCCAGGCTGGAGGTGGGCTCGTCAAGGATGAGTACGCGCGCATCCAGCACCATGGCCCGGCTGATCGCGACCAGCTGTTGGACGGCGATCGAGTGGCTCGACAGCAGCGAGTGGGTGTCCAGGTGCAGGCCGAGGCTCCCGAGGTGCCGCGCCGCCTCGGCGTGCGCCGCCTTCCAGTCGATCCGGCGCGACGTGCGCGGCTCGTGGCCGAGCATGACGTTCTCGCCCACCGAGAGGTTCGGGCAGAGGTTGACCTCCTGGTAGACCGTCGAGATGCCGGCGCCCTGGGCGTCCCCCGTGGTGGCGAAGACCTGTTCCTGGCCGGAGACCGTGATCGAGCCGGCGTCTACCGGGTAGACCCCGGTCAGTGCCTTGATCAGCGTGGACTTGCCGGCGCCGTTCTCCCCCATGAGCGTGTGCACCTCACCCGCCCGGAGCGCGAAGTCGACGTTGTCCAGAGCGAGGACGCCGGGGAAGCGGACCGTGATGGCCCGCATCTGGACGACCGGTGCGGCCTCGGTGTGCGCTGCCATGTCCTCGGGGGGTCCTTTCGAAGTGGCCACTGCGCCGGAGGCGGTCCGTGGACCGCCCCCGGCGCAGCTGGTCGGCGCTGGCGGGTCGAGGGTCAGTACGGACGGGTCGGCAGGGCCGCCGTCGCCTGCTCCTTGGTGAACGACGCATCCTGGGCGTAGTTCTTCTTCTCGACGTTCTGACCGCCGACGACCTTCTTGACCAGGTCGGCCGCACTGTCGCCGAGCAGAGGGTTGCACTCGACGATGTAGTTGATCTTGCCGTCGATCAAGGCCTGCAGGCCGTCGTGGACGGCATCGATCGACACGATCTTGATGTCCGTGCCGGGCTTGCCACCCGCAGCCTCGATCGCCTCGATGGCCCCGAGCGCCATGTCGTCGTTGTGTGCGAACACGAGGTTGATGCCACCCACGCCGTACTTCTGGAGGAAGCCCTCCATCACCTTCTTGCCGCCGTCCCGGGTGAAGTCGCCGGTCTGGGAGGCGATGGTCTTGATCTGGGTGCCCGCGATGGCCGACGCGAACCCGGCAGCGCGGTCATTGGCCGGAGCCGAGCCGGTCGTGCCTTCCAAGACGACCATCTTCGTCGGCTTGCTGCCGAACTCCTTGGCCGCCCACTGTCCGGCGGTCTCGCCTTCCTTCTTGAAGTCGTCGCCGACCCAGCTGGCGAACAGGCTGTCCGGCGAGGACACCGTGCGGTCCTCGAGGACGACCGGGATCTTCGCCTTCTGCGCCTCCTTGAGGACGTCGTCCCAGCCGTCGCTGACGATCGGGGCGATGACGATCGCCTTGACGCCCTGACTGATGAAGCTGCGCACCGCTGCGATCTGCGCCGCGGGGTCGTTGTCGGCGGCGTTGAACGTGAGGTCGAAGCCGTTCGCCTTGGAGAAGGCCTTCTTCATGTTCGCCGTGTTGGCCGCGCGCCAGCCCGACTCCGAGCCGGTCTGGGCGAACCCGACCTTGATCATTTTCCCGCCGCCGCCCGCTTGGCTGCCACCGCCCGAAGAGCTGCCACAACCTGCCGCCAGCAGCGCCAGGGCACCTGTGGCGGCTACACCCATGAGGAACTTCTTCTTCACGCCCGACCTCCTCGATCTGGGCCGGCCACATCGCCAGCACCGGTGACTGCCCTCTGTGGGCTGGATGTTAGCCCTAACATTTCTGGATCCGTAAGCGTGTTAGCGATAACATATTGGTAACGCGACCGTCGTCAGCACGGAATCGGTCGACCGTGCGGTACGCGGTCTCGTAGCGACCGATCCGCCGTAGTGAGCGATCACAGCGACCGCGAGACCGACCGCACGCCGCCGCTGGCGGCGGCGGCTCGCGCTAGGGTGAGCGCGCAATGGTCCGCCCCCCGAGGAACCCCGCCAGCAGCTCCGGCCCGACCTCGCGCGGCAGCGGCCGAGCTGGCGTCCGGGACGTCGCCGAGCTGGCCGGCGTCTCGACCCAGACCGTCTCGCGAGTGCTGAACGGCTCGACCAACGTCCGGGAGGAGACCCGGCGCCGGGTGCTCGTCGCCATGAGCCAGCTCGGCTATCGACCAAACAACGCCGCCCGGGCCCTGGGCACGGCGCAGACCCGCACGCTCGGGGTGGTCGCCACCGACGTCACGCTCTACGGGCCAAGCGTCGCCATCGCCGAGCTGGCCGGCGCGACGCGCGGAGTGGGGCGATGGCTCTCGACGGCGTACGCCGACGCGAAGGACGTCGCCTCGGTGGAGGCCGCGGTGGCACACCTGCTGGCCCAGGGCGTCGACGGCATCGTGCTCGTGGCGCCCCATGCGAGTGCCCGCGACGCCCTGGCCGCCCTCGACCTGGACATCCCGGTGGTGTTCCTTCACGGCGGGCCCAACGACCAACAGGCGGAGGGCGAGGCGTTGGCCGTTGACCACCTGGTCAGCCTCGGCCACCGCCGGATCGCCCGTCTCGGCGGCCCGGGCGACTGGCTCGAGGAGGCTTCGCGGCGTACGGGCTTCGACTCGGCCCTCGCGGCCCACGGACTGGTCGCGGGCCCGCGCTGGGCGGGCGACTGGTCGGCGGCGGCGGGGGCCGCGATCGGCCCCGCGGTCAGCGCCGCCAGGCGCTCGCCGGGCGGGCCGACGGCGGTGGTCGTGGCGAACGACCAGATGGCCCTGGGCCTGATGACCACCCTCCGCGCGCTGGGGGTCAACGTTCCGGGCGACCTGAGCGTCGTGGGCTTCGACGACAATCCCGACGCCGCGCACTACGACCCGGCGCTGACGACGGTACGGGTGGACCTGGCCGGCGAGGCCCGCCGCTGCGTGGCAGCCGCGTTCGGCGCGGACGTGCCTCCGACGCCTGGGCCGGCGGAGCTCGTGATCCGGTCGTCGACCGCACCGCCGGCCTGAGCCCGGCCGGCTCGCGTCTTGCCGCGGGCAATGTTATCGGTAACATGAGCAGCCGCCGGTCATCCCGGTGTCCGCCAGTTCCTGGGAGGTCCCACGCGTGCGCAGTCAGCGACCGATCGATCCGGCGGACCAGTTCACGGTCGGGGTCGACTTCGGCACTCTGTCCGGTCGGGCGGTCGTCGTCCGGGTCGCGGACGGGGCCGAGGTCGCCTCCGCGGTCCATGACTATCCGCACGCGGTGATGGACAGCTCCCTGACCGCGGGCCTTGCGGCGCAGTCGGGTCAGCCGGTGCCGTTGCCGGCCGACTGGGCCCTGCAGGTGCCGCGGGACTACGTCGAGGTGCTGCAGCAGGCGGTGCCCGCCGCTGTCCGGGCCGCTGGCATCAGCCCCGAGCAGGTCATCGGGATCGGCACCGACTTCACGGCCTGCACAGTGCTCCCGGTCCAGGCCGACGGGACTCCGCTGTGTGAGCTCCCGGAGTTCGCCGACCGCCCGCACGCGTACGTCAAGCTCTGGCGGCACCATGCAGCGCAGCCGCACGCCGATCGGATCAACGAGCTGGCCCACGCTCGTCGCG
Source organism: uncultured Actinomycetota bacterium (assembly GCA_963794535.1). Classification (GTDB taxonomy): domain Bacteria; phylum Actinomycetota; class Actinomycetes; order Actinomycetales; family CAVURS01; genus CAVURS01. The sequence continues at coordinate 72,693 of CAWCEI010000017.1, read as the reverse complement.
AGCCGTGGATCAGCCGATATGGCGGGTTGATCTCGAGCGAGTGGGAGTTCGCCAAAGGCCTTCAGCTGCTGGAGGAGGATCGCGAGGTCTACGACCGGATGGACCACTTCGTCGAGGCGGCGGACTGGGTCGTCTGGCAGCTCAGCGGGCGCTACCTGCGCAATGCCTGCACAGCCGGTTACAAGGGCATCTACCAGGACGGGCGGTACCCGGACCGCGACTTCCTGGCCGCGCTGAACCCTGACTTCGCCGGCTTCGCGCAGGACAAGATCGCCCACGAGATCGGGCAGCTCGGCGACGCGGCCGGCCGGCTCACCCCCGAGGCGGCCGGCTGGACCGGTCTGCCGGCGGGCGTCATCGTCGCCGTCGGCAACGTCGACGCCCACGTGACCGCACCCGCGGCGCAGGCCACCCAGCCGGGCCAGATGGTCGCGATCATGGGCACGTCGACGTGTCACGTGATGAGTCACGACCGCCTGGTCGAGGTTCCCGGCATGTGCGGTGTGGTGGACGGCGGGATCGTGCCGGGGCTGCCGGGCTACGAGGCCGGGCAGTCCGGGGTGGGCGACATCTTCGCCTGGTACGTCGCCAACCAGGTGCCTGCCTCGTACGGCGCGGCGGCCGAGGCCGCCGGGCAGTCAGTCCACGAGCACCTCACCGAGCTGGCCTACCAAGAGCCGGTGGGGGCGCACGGCCTGGTCGCCCTGGACTGGCACTCCGGAAACCGGTCCGTACTGGTCGACCATGAGCTCTCGGGAGTCGTGGTGGGGCAGACCCTGGCCACTCGCCCAGAGCACGGCTACCGGGCGTTGCTGGAGGCCACGGCCTTCGGGACCAGGGTCATCGTCGAGACCTTCCATGCCGCAGGGGTGCCGGTGACCGAGTTCATCGTCGCGGGTGGGCTGCTGAAGAACGCACACCTGATGCAGACCTACGCCGACGTGCTCCGGCTGCCGATCTCGACCATCGCCAGCGAGCAGGGGCCGGCGCTGGGATCGGCCATCCACGCGGCCGTCGCGGCGGGGGCCTACCCGGACATCCGGTCCGCCGCCGCCGTGATGGGCGCGGTGGACCGGGCGGTGTACGTACCGGACGAGCCCGCGGCTGATCGTTACGACCTGCTGTTCGCGGAGTATCTGCGGCTGCACGACTGGTTCGGCCGGGGCGGCAACGAGGCGATGCGCCGGCTGCGGGCGATCCGCCAGGCGGCACTGTCGTGACCTCCTCCTTCCCCGACGTCGAGGCAGCGGTGGCCGCGACCCGCGCGGACGTGGCCAGTCTGCACGGCGAGCTGGTCCGCTATGGCTTGGTCGTCTGGACGGGTGGCAACGTCTCGGGGCGAGTCCCCGGCGCGGACCTGTTCGTGATCAAGCCGTCGGCGGTCTCCTACGACGACCTGACCCCGCAGGTCATGGTCGTCTGCACCCTGGACGGCCGGGTCGTGCCCGGCACACCGGGCAGTGAACGCTCGCCTTCCAGCGACACGGCCGCGCACGCGTACGTCTACCGCAACCTGCCCGATGTCGGAGGCGTGGTGCACACCCATTCGCCGTACGCCGTGTCGTGGGCGGCTCGGGGTGAGCCGATCCCTTGCGTGACCACCGGGCAGGCCGACGAGTTCGGCGGCCCAGTGCCGGTCGGGCCGTTGGCGGTGATCGGCGACGACTCCATCGGGCGCGGGATCGTCGAGACCTTGCGCGGGCATCGGTCGCGGGCTGTGCTCATGCAGAACCACGGGCCGTTCACGATCGGTGTCTCGGCTCGGGACGCGGTGAAAGCCGCCGTCCTCGTGGAGGATGCCGCGCGCACAGTGCACTTGGCGCGACAGGGTGGCCCGTTGGTCCCGATCCCCGAGGAGATCATCGACCGCCTCTATAACCGCTACCAGAACGTCTATGGCCAGGCCGGCGACGACCGTCGACCCGTTGCCCCGCAACCGGAACGAGACAGGTGACATGACGACTGCGACATTGCCCGCGACGTACGACGACTACGAAGTCTGGTTCGTCACCGGGAGCCAGACGATGTACGGCGAGGCGACGCTGCGCCAGGTCGCCGAGCAGTCGCAGGAAGTGGCGGGCCTGCTCGCCGGGATGCCGGTGCGCGTCGTCTGGAAGCCGGTGCTCACCGACGCCGACGGCATCCGCCGGCTGGCGCTGGACGTCAACGCCCGTGACGAGGTGATCGGTCTCATCGCGTGGATGCACACCTTCAGCCCAGCCAAGATGTGGATCGGCGGGCTGGATGCTCTTCGCAAGCCCCTGTTGCATCTCCACACCCAGGCCAACGTCGAACTGCCCTGGGCCGACATCGATTTCGATTTCATGAACCTCAACCAGGCGGCGCACGGCGACCGGGAGTTCGGCTACATCCAGACCCGGCTCGGCATCGCCCGCAAGACCGTCGTCGGGCACGCCTCACACGAGCCGGTGCTGCGCCAAGTAGAGGACTGGGAGCGGGCCGCGGCCGGTTGGGCGACGGCGCGCTCGCTCAAGCTGGCCCGCTTCGGCGACAACATGCGTTTCGTGGCGGTGACCGAAGGCGACAAGACAGAGGCCGAGCTGCGCTTCGGAGTCCAGGTGAACACCTGGCCCGTCAACGAGCTGGCCGACGCCGTCGCGGCGGCCACCGACGGGCAGGTCGACGCGTTAGTGGCTGACTACCTCTCGCTCTATGACACGGCGCCGGAACTGTTGCCTGGTGGCGACCGACACTCGTCACTGCGCGACGCGGCCGCAATTGAGGTCGGCCTACGGTCGTTTCTCGACGCCGGCGGGTTCGGCGCCTTCACCACCAGCTTCGAGGACCTCGGCGCGCTGAAGCAACTGCCCGGTCTCGCAGTGCAACGGCTGATGGCCGAGGGTTATGGATTCGGTGCCGAAGGCGACTGGAAGACCGCGATCCTCGTGCGAGTCGCGAACGTCATGGGTCTCGGCCGCCCCGGAGGTGCGAGCCTCATGGAGGACTACACCTACGAACTCACGCCGGGCCGCGAGCGGATCCTGGGTGCGCACATGCTCGAGGTCTCACCCTCGCTGACAACGGCCAAGCCAAGGCTTGAGATCCACCCACTCGGGATCGGAGGCAAGGACGATCCGGTTCGCCTGGTCTTTACCGCCGACCCAGGGCCGGCGCTCGTCGTCGCTCTATCGGATATGCGAGATCGATTTCGGTTGGTAGCCAACGTTGTCGAGAACGTGTCCGCGCCGGATCTTCCGAATCTGCCGGTAGGCCGGGCCGTCTGGCAGCCGGCACCCGACTTCGCCACCTCCGCCGCGTGTTGGCTCGCCGCGGGCGCCGCGCATCACACCGTCATGACAACGGCCGTGGGGATCGACATTTGGCGAGACTTCGCCGAGATCGCGCGGATCGAGCTGGTCGCGATCGACGGTGCAACCACGGTGAGCGCCTTCCGCAATGAGCTCCGGTGGAACGAGGCCTACCACCGGTTGACGCACGGAGTCTGAGCTGAAGCCCCTCCCTTCGGCGGTCGAGTGACGAGGGCGGTCAGCTAACGACGCGCGACGGTCGAGCCGCGGATCACCAGCCGAACCGGTTGGTAGTGCGTGCCCGAACCGATGTCCACGCCGTCGAGCGCCGCGAATACGCGCTGCGCCGCGGTGCGCCCGAGCTGCTGGAGGTTGGCGTCGATGCTGGTCAGCTGCGGCCGGGCGTTCGTGGTCAGCACCTCCCAGTTGTCGAAGCCCATGACCGCAACGTCGTCCGGCACGACTCGACTGAAGTCGCGCGCGGTGTCCAATGCGCCGCGGGCGATCTGGTCTGAGCCGCACAGGATGGCATCGACGTCCGGGTGCTGGCTCAACAGGAGCGCGGTGGCGTCCCGACCCCATGACTCCGACCATTCGCTGAACACCTCGGCGACCAGGTCGAGCCCAGCGTCGGCAAGCGCCGCTCGGGCGCCGATCGCTCGGTCTTGCGCCGCGGCATATTCGGGATCCCCACTGATATGGGCGAACCGGCGGCGACCACTGGCCAGCAGGTGCTGGACCGCCAGGCGTCCGGCGCTGACATTGTCCGGGGTGAGCGACAGGTCCTGCGGATCGTCAGATGGGGCGTAGGCGTAGACGACCGGGACCGGGATGTCGTGACCCAGGGAGGGCCGGGGATCAGTCTGCCGACCGACGACGATGAGCCCGTCCACCCGGCGGCTGAGCAACGCCCGCAGTTGATGCTGCTCGCGGATCGTGTCACCACGCGCGTCGCAGAGGAACACGCTGACCTGGCCGGCCCCGAACGCATCCTCGGCGCCCATCAGGATGGGAATGACGAACCGGCCCTCGAGGTCGCTCGTGAGCAGGCCCACAGTCCCGGTGCGGCCGGCCAACAGCCCACGGGCCAGCTGGTTCGGGCTGAACGACAGCCGGCCGGCGGCGGCAAGGACGCGCTCACGAGTCGCCGGTGCGACCTCGTCGCGACCGTTGAGCGCCTTGGACGCCGTCGAGATGGAGACCCCGGCCAGCCGGGCGACATCCGTGAGGGTGACGGCGCGCGATGTTCGAGATGGATCGGATCGTGCCACCGGCCCTCCTCCCCTTCGCCGAGCCTGCGGGCTCGTGTCGTGTCCGAACTGTAATCGGCCAGACCCCTAGACGCATGACACTGCCGCCACTACTCTCCGAAAAGCATTTCGGAGATTTTCGGGGCGCAGCGCTGCGCCCCGACCTCGCGCAAACGGTTTACGGCGAACGTCGTTGCTCGCCATGAGCTGCCCGGCGCTGATCTGCTTCGGCCACCGGCTGGAGTCGATCTGACATGGTTTTCGCTCGGTCAACCCCGGGGTGTCGGCACCGGCACCCGCTCGAAGAAGAGCATGAGGAGACAACATGACGAAGAACCGGGGCCGGTCCAGGCGCGTCCGCGCAGTGGCCGGCGTCGTCGCGGTCGGACTGACACTGGCGATGGCCGCGTGTGGCAGCAGCGGGGGCTCGGCCAAGTCGGTGGCGTCGGTCGGACCGAACGGCACCGATGACGGCACCAAGCTCACCCTGTGGACCCGGGCCCCCTTGGAGAAGCAGGCCAAGCTCCTGGTCGCGGCGTACAACGCCAACCACAAGAACCAGGTCAGCCTCACTGTTGTCCCGAACGACGACTACGTCGCCAAGGTGGGTGCCGCCGCCGGAGCGAAGGGGCTGCCGGACCTGTTCGCGGCCGACATCGTCTACGTCCCCAACTGGGTCAAGCAGGGTCTGTTCAAGGACCTCACGTCGCAGATCAACGGCCTGGCCTTCAAGGACCAGATCAACAAGGGCCACCTGGCGGCCGGCACGTTGGACAGCAAGGAGTACGTCCTGCCGTTCGTCCTCGACCTGTCGATGCTCTTCTGGAACAAGGATCTCTTCAAGGCAGCTGGGCTCGACCCGGACAAGGCGCCGGCGACGATCGCGGAGTTCGCCGCTGACGCGAAGAAGATCCAGGCCCTCAACAAGCCCGGGGTCTACGGCACCGCGACCGGGCTGAACTGCGGTGGCTGCCTGGTCTTCACGTGGTTCCCGAGCGTCTGGGCTTCCGGACAGCAGGTGATGAACCCGGACGGTTCGCAGTCGCTCCTGAACGGTGAGCCGGAGAAGACGATCTACAACACCTGGCGTGACCTGTGGAAGTCGGGCGCCGTCTTGCCGTCATCGAAGGACGAAGCCGGCCCGACCTGGACCGCCGGCTTCACGCAAGGCAAGGTCGGTCTGATGCCTTATCCGGCAACGCTCCTGTCCTCCACCACGAAGTTCGACGTCGGCGTGGCTGGACTGCCCGGCGTCGACGGCGGAGCGTCCACGTTCGTGGGCGGCGACGGCATCGGCGTTTCGAAGGACTCCAAGAACTCGGCCCAGGCGTGGAACTTCCTGTCGTGGCTGATGTCCGAGGACGCCCAGGTCGGCGTGCTGGCCAAGGACAACGACGTCGTCTCTCGCGGGGACCTGGCCAACAACCAGTACTCCAAGACCGACCCGCGGGTCGTGACCATCAACGAGGTCGCGGGGAAGGGCGAGACGCCGGTAGCACTCAACTTCCAGCAGGCGTTCAACGCGCCGAACAGTCCCTGGCTCTCCCTGGTCCGCCACGCCGTCCTCGGTGATGGCAGCTCGATCGACGCCGACAACAAGCAGATCACGTCGGTCCTGGGACAGTGACCGTGCCCGTCGCCGTCCGGGTCGAATGACGGGCCGCCCGGCGGTGGGTGCCACGTCACATGGCACCCACCGACCGGTCGGTTCGACATCCTTCACCTGAGTCCTCGACTCATTCGACACCCGAGAGGTTGTGATGAGCATCGCCAGCCCGGCCGCACCGACCCGACCGGCGTCCAGCACGCGCTCGACACCGCCTCGGCGGCGGCTGGGTCGAGGTCGCCAGCGCCGCGCGTTGACGGGCTGGCTGTACGCCGCACCCACGGCGCTCTTCGTCTTCGCGTTGTTCGTCCTGCCGCTGCTCCTCGTCCTGCGCATGTCGGCCTCAGACTGGCCGCTGCTCAGCGGCAACCAGGGCGTCAACCTCCCGACGAACTTCCACAAGGCAGTCAGCAACCGGTTCTTCGTCGACTCGGTGGTCTTCACCGTGAAGTACACCGTGCTCGCCACCATCCTGCTCACGCTGCTCGGCCTGGGCCTCGCCCTGCTCGTCCAGGAGTCAACGCGGTGGAAAGGCTTGCTGCGCACGGCTTTTCTGGTGCCCAGCGCCCTTGGCCTGGCCTCCGCATCGCTGCTCTTCTACGTCCTCTACTCGCCCTTGGCGGGGCCGTTGGCTCCGGTCATGAACCACTTCGGATGGTCGTTCCTGGGGTCGCCGAACGCCGCACTGGGGTCGACCCTGTTCTTGATCGTCTGGCGCTACGCCGGGTTCTACATGCTGCTCATGCTGGTCGGCCTGCAGAACATCCCGACCGAGCTGTTCGAGGCCGCCTGGATCGACGGGGCATCGCGGTGGCAGACCTTCCGGCGGATCACGTTGCCCCTGCTGCGACCGACCCTTGCGCTGACGACGGTGCTCTGCGTCACCGGCTCAATGCTCGCGTTCGAACAGTTCTACATCCTGACCAAAGGAGGCCCCGACAACAGCACGATCACCATCGTCGAGCTGATCTACAACGTCGCCTTCCAAGGCCAGAACGACCTGGGGATCGCGGCGGCACTCTCCGTCCTGGTGGTGCTGGCCCTGGTGATCGTCAACGTGGTGCAGCTCCGCACCTTCCGTCGTACGGACGAGACATGACGACGGCGACGGGCATCGCGCCGACCACTCCCCGGACCCGACTGGCCGGCCTCGTTCTGCGTACGCCGTTCTGGGTCTTCTCCGCCGCGCTCGCGGTCATCTTCCTGTTTCCCGTGGCGTGGACAGCGGTGTCCTCGGTGTCGCCGCAGGCTGGCACGAGCCAGAGTTCCGGTTGGGGCTTCGGCAACTACGCATCGCTGAGCCACTATCAGGCGGGGATCTGGCGCTACCTCGCCAACTCGTTCTTCGTTTCCGGCCTGACCGTTGTCCTGACCCTGACCATCTCCCTGCTCGGTGGGTACGCCTTCGCCCGCTTTCGGTTCCCCGGACGCAACGCGCTCTTCCTGTTGACGCTCGCGATCCTGATGGTGCCCTATGCGACGCTGCTGATCCCGCTCTATGTGTTGCTGAACGACGCCGGCCTGCAGAACTCGCTCATTGGTGTGGCGTTGGTGTTGACGGTGTTCCAGCTGCCGTTCTCGACGTTCATGATGCGCATCTCGTTCGAGTCGATCCCGCGTGAGCTGGACGAGGCGGCCATGGTCGACGGCTGCTCGTCCTTCGCCGCGCTCTGGCGGGTGCTGATCCCCGGCGTCAAACCAGGGCTCATCACGGTCGGGCTGTTCGCTTTTCTGGCCGCGTGGAACGACTTCCTGGCGCCGCTGATCCTGATCAACGACTCCACCAAGCTCACTCTGCCGGTGGCCGTGTCGAACATGCGCGGCCAGGTTCAGGGCGTTGTCGACTACGGCGCGACCGAGGCCGGCGTGATCGTCCTTGCCTTGCCCTGCATCCTGCTTTTCCTTGTGCTCCAACGACACTATGTGCGCGGCTTCATGTCCGGCGCCCTCAAGGGATGACGATGACGACCACGACCGGAGTCCGCGCGACGCCCGCTGACCCGACCCGCGGGCGACTGCGGCCGCTGGGGCTGGAGGACGTGCGCATCGTCGGCGGGTTCTGGGCCGAGCGACAAGAGATCAACGCGTCGGCCAGCCTCGCGCACATCGAGCACTGGATGGATCGCCAGGGGTGGATCGCCAACTTCGACCGATCCGCAGAAGGCGGCCCGACGGGCGACCGTAGCGGACGCGAGTTCACCGACTCCGAGGTCTACAAGTTGTTGGAGGCTATGGCCTGGGAGATCGGGCGCGACAACGACCCGGACCTCGAGGCCCGGTTTCGTCGCCTGGTGTCCCGCGTCGCTGCCGCCCAGGAGCCGGATGGATACCTGAACACCCGGTTCGGTCGGCCCGGGCAGCCCGCACGGTGGTCCGATCTCGAGTGGGGGCATGAGCTCTACTGCCTCGGCCACCTCTTCCAGGCCGCAGTCGCTCGCGGACGCACCCGGCCAGGATCGGACGACGGGCTGCTCGAAGTCGCCCGACGCGCTGCCGACATGGTGTGCGAGGTCTTCGCCGACGAGGGCATCGCCTCTGTTTGCGGTCACCCTGAGATCGAACCGGCGCTGGTCGAGCTGGCTCGAGTCAGCGGAGAGTCGCGGTACCTCGCCCAGGCGGCCCGATTCGTCGATCGCCGCGGTCGCCAGACCTTGAAGGACATCGAGTGGGGGCGGGCCTACTACCAGGACGACATCCCGGTCCGCGAGGCCACGGTGCTGCGCGGTCATGCCGTACGGGCCAACTATCTCGCGGCCGGCGCCGCGGACGTGGCGGTGGAGACCGACGACGCCGAGCTGTTGGACGCCCTTGTCGTGCAATGGACCAATACCGTTGCCCGGCGGACCTATCTGACCGGCGGTCAGGGGTCGCACCATCAGACCGAGTCGTACGGCGAGGACTGGGTGCTGCCTCCCGACCGGGCCTACTCCGAGACCTGCGCGGCTGTGGCGTCGGTGATGTTCTCCTGGCGCCTCTTGCTGGCAGTCGGGGGCCCGCAGTACGCCGATCTCATCGAGCGGACGCTCTACAACGTCGTCGCGACTTCGCCCTCGCGTGAGGGGACCGCCTTCTTCTACGCCAACACCCTGCAGCAGCGGCGACCGGGCGAGGTGCCGGCGCCGGATGAGGTGTGTCCACGGGCGAGCTCGTCGCTGCGGGCTCCCTGGTTCGCTGTCTCCTGCTGCCCGCCGAACGTCGCGCGAACGCTGGCCAGTCTCGCGGCATACATCGCCACGGTTGACGAGTCCGGCCTCCAGCTCCACCAGTACGCGTCAGCCGAGATCCGGACCACCCTCGCCGACGGTCGCCCCGTCGCGGTCGACGTCGAGACGGACTATCCGCGTGAGGGACTCGTGCGCGTCGTCATCCGCGAAAGTGCCTCTGTTGCCTGGACACTCACTCTTCGCGTCCCCGCGTGGGGGCAGGGATCGGTGCTGGTTGAGCGTCCAGGCAACGGTCCGTCGACGACCCGGACGGTTGAGCCAGGGACCGTCGAGACGACGCGGGCCTTCCAGGCCGGCGATGTCGTCGAGCTCCACCTGCCCGTGGCCCCGCGCTTCACGTCGGCGGACCCGCGCGTCGATGCGGTGCGCGGCTGCTGGGCCGTCGAGCGGGGGCCGGAGGTGCTGTGCCTGGAGTCGGTCGACCTCGAGCACCTTGGGGCGAGCCGATTTCCAGACGACCTGTCGTCGACGGCCGTCGACCCGGCCGTCCTTCCTCGAGAACAGGACGGGCGCGTCGTCGTACGGGTTCGGGTTGCGCCGACTGCCCCGCCAAGGCCTTGGCCCTACGTCGCCGGCGGCGCAGAGGCCGAGGCAGGGTCGGCAGATTGGGTGGACGTCCCCTTGGTCCCGTATCACGACTGGGCCAACCGCGGCCCGTCGACCATGCGGGTCTGGCTTCCGGTCAGTCCGTCCGGCTAGCGATGTTCTGGGGCACCAAGCCCGTCACTAGGCGGCCAGGTCCAATCCGTAGGCACGACAACGTCCCCCGACACTCCCAGGTGCTCGCGGGCCGCCCGGAAGAACGCGTCACGAGCCGTCCCCGTCACGCGGAACGCCTCGATGAGAGCTGATTCATCGGGCGACGCCGTGGCATCCACGAGCCTCTGCAGCTCGCGGTTGTTCTCCTGCCATCTCCGGGCCGACTCCACGACAGCCTGGTCACCGAGTAGGAGCAGATCCTCGAACAGCTCGGCCCGTTTGTCAGCGGCCTTCTGGAGCGACGGACGACCGGCAACGATGTCGAGCGGTGGGACTCGCGGGCCGCCGGCCTCGTAGTGCGACGCGACGATGCGCAGGCAGATCCGTGTCTCGCGCTTGGCCGCCGCAGCAAAGGACGCATAGGACTCCCGGCGACGCTCGTCCCACCGCTTGGACTGGGCCAGCCGCCACCGGACCTGCTCCAACGCCAAGGTGACCGCTGCGCCCAGGACGGCACCTATGCCGGCCAGGCCAATCGACCAGGCAACGGACATGTCCTGACTCTGCCACGCCGATGCCTGCCCGCAGGGCTCAGCCGACCGGCATCGCCTCGTAGACCGGAGTGAGCTCGGTCCAGCGCGGCTTCCACGCGGACGGCTCTCCGGCGAGAGAGCGGCCGAGGTCTTCGAGGTGCGCCTGCCAGCCGGCGCCGTAGAAGTGCAGTCCGTCGAGCGGAAGCCCGCGCTCCTCGACGACCAGCCGGGTCCGGTCGCCCTCCTGGGTCAACCAGGCCTCGATCTCCGCCTCGTCGTCGGTGGCGGGCTCCATGGTCAGCAGCAGATGACGTGGCGCATCACAGATCTCGATCCGCCCCGGCCCGGTCCAGCTGCTCGTGAAGCTGGCCTGGACGGTTCCACCGACCCGGAGGTCGCCGGTGACTTCTGCGATCCAGCGAGCGAGCCGCGCGGGCGTCGTGCAGGCGCTCCATAGGTCGTCGATGTCGGTGTCGTAGACATCCTCCACGCGCACCGCCCCATGCTTCTCGTCGAGTGCGCGCATCGTGCCAGTGATGTTCATGATCGGTTTCTCTTCCCTCGGGCGATCTCGGTGTGCAGGGCGTTGAGTCGGCCTTCCCAGATCTTGCGGTAGCCCTCTAACCACGCGTCGACCTCAGCCAACGGATCGGCTCGCAAGCTGTAGATCCGTTGCTGCGCTTGGGCTCGGACGTCGACCAGGCCGGCTTCACGCAACACCCGTAGGTGCCGTGAGACGCCGGGCCGGGCGATTGGTAGCGCGTCCGCGAGCTCGCCGGCCGTCGCTGGATGGTCCCGGAGGATCGCCAGCACCGTACGCCGGCTCTCGTCCGCCAAGGCGTGCAAGACCATGTCCACGAACGCGAATGTACCCGACCGGTTACGTACCCGCAAGGGTACGTAACCGGCCGGCACTACTGAGAGACGACTACCGAACCGGGCACGGGTTGGGTCGGTCTCCACTGTTGAAGTTGTTGTATCTCGTGACAGTGGTGAATCCCGCGGCCGGGTAGACGGTCTGCAGCAACGGACCGAACTCGGTCGTTGAGCTTCCGCCGAACTTGTTGATGGTGCCCGGGATGAAGGCGCCACCCTGCTGCCAGGTACACGTTCCGTGGTCGAGGGTCGTTGTGTAGAAGGGGTAGAACTCGGCCCCTCGAGGTGGGTTCACACAGTGCGCACCCGTTGTCCGGTCACAGAACGGCGGGTCGTCCTGGGAGTCCGAGGCCTCGATCCGTGGCAGGTCAGCCTCGAACGCGATCGTCGAGAAGTTGGTCGTTCCGTTCGCCAGCGGGCTGGTGAACATGGCCGGCGACGGGTGGAGGGCTTGGTCGCGGGCGACGTTGGGGTCGGTGCCCGGCCAGTCCTTCCGATACGACTGTCCGTCGAAGTCCTCGTCGTCGCTGAAGCACCCATTGATGTGAACCAACGTCGAGTCCGCGGCCGGCACACAGAAGTTGTTGCCGTCGTCCTCGTCGATACCACCCGCATCCTGGCTGCCCGGGATGACGCAGTTGAGGTCGGCATCGATCTTGAGGCAGTTCTCGAAGTGGCCGATCTCGTCGGACATCGCGACGTTATAGGTGTGCGCCGACCACGTGTTACCCCGCGGCAGCCCGGTCGAGTACTCCGGGTGGAATGCGTATGGCCGCTCCTTGCAGGCGCTCGCGTTCGGCGTGTAGAGGACGTGACCGAAGCCGTTTGCCGTTGAAGCGGTCATCGAGCCGTCGTGACCGGTCGACAGGTCCTTGAGGTCGATCCTCAGGCCCGTCGCGGTGTCATGCATATGGATCCGGATGCGATCGCCGGGGTTCATCAAGAGGTCCTTGGCGAGGTCCGGAGTCACGGCGCTCAGGTCAGGGGCGTCGAAGGTTCCGGTGAACAGCGGGTTCGCCGGTGCCTGAGAACGTCCGGACTTGGTGATGTAGGCCCAGTTGATCGGCTCCGGGCCGCCGAGGATGAAGTTGTTGCACGCATCGGTGTTGGCGGTTCCAGTGTTCTGATCCTGCGGCAGGCTGTCGATCGTCATCGCTGCGCAGTACTGATGCGCGGTGCAGCCGAAACCCTCGAACTGCGGGACGAAGCCCGGGCCGTAGAACTGCAGCTCCATATAGGCGTTGCCCGGGTGCTTGCCGATGTAGTCCGGCGCCGATGGGTCCGTGCCGACCAGGTCATTCGCGTCCGAGTCCGGCGTACATGTATGGGTGTACTCGGGCGCGGACTCCGTGTCGCAGAGCGTGAGCCCGAACCAGAACGTCGGCCGAAGCTGGAAGTTCCAGGTCGTACCAGTGGCACCGGAAGCGGTCGGCTGACGTGCTGGGTCCTTGGGCAGCGTCACTGTGTAGGTGATGTCGTTGCCCGACCCGGGAACTGCGGATTTGAACTCGACGGATGGCTCGTCGTGGCCGACGTACTCGCCGTCGGGGTTGTCATAGATGTCGGTACACAAGGAGGAGCGGCTCGCGCACAACGGCTCATGGTAGGTCTCTGATGCGGACGCATTTCTGGATGCAGTTCTAGCCCGCGTTACGCCACCCGACCGGCTCGCGGCGCCGGCCGGGACTGTGAAGGCGGCAAATGCCACGGTGCTGACAACACTCACGAAAACCACAGCGGATCGCTTCATCACGCGTCCTCGACTACTCGATCGGATCACGGTTCGGTAGACGGCTCCGCCCGCCGGGAGCGCACACCTTGTCGACCCCGGCTACGGCACAGGCGGAGGTGGCGTGGAGGACCAACCTGTCGTCGGGCCTCCGCGCGGATGCCCCGAGATACCAGCACCTTCCTGCTTTCGACGGTGTGGGTCAAGGGGCTGATGGCGATGGCCGGCGGCTTCTCCAACGCGGCGATCGCGCGACGGCTCAACGTCACCCTCAAGACGGTGGAGAGCCACACCGCCGGGTGCTCGCCGTCCTGGCCGCGCTCCGCGGGTCGGGGCCCGAGCCGGCCGAGACCTAGCCGACGTATTTTCGGCGGGCGCCCGCTCCTCCTGCGCGTGATCGTTTCGGCGAACCGCCCCGAGGAGCCTGCCATGACCGAACCGCAAACCCGACCCGCCCAGGACTCGCTGAGTCTGCGACTGCACCCAGCCCCGACCCGGGACTTCGACCCGTTCGCGGCCAGCGTGGACGACCTGAAGCGGCACGGCCTGCCGCAGCGGCCGGACCCGCATAGCAACCCGGGCCTGGCCGCCCTGTGGGAGCGCCAGGCCCGCCGGTGGCAGGGCTATGACCACCTCGAGCCGAAGCCCGACGCCACCATCGCGACCAAGCAACCAGTCCGCGCCGCCGGCATCGGGCCGGACCCGAGCGAGTCCTGCGGCTACAGCCTCTTCAGTACGGCGGGACCGTTCACCGCGTTGTTCATCACCTGGACCGTGCCGGACCTGCACTTCGTCCCGGATCCACAGGGCACCAACAACATTCACACCTTCGTCGGGCTCGGGTTCCTCGACGTCCACGTGCAGATGTCCGTCGACCAGCACAACAAGGTCACGAGCAGCATCTGGGCCGAGGGTGTCGGGACGGTCAACCTGCCGGCGCGGCCCGGCGACACGATCAGTGCCTCGATCTGTCTCGACACCAAGCCGCCCGGCCGGGCGAACTACGTCCTGGCCAACGAGACCGCTGGGCAGACGATGAACTTCAGCTTCGACACGGGCTTCCCGCCCGCGGTGTCGATCGACGCGGGCGTGACGCGCGACGACATCAACCAACCGTTCCGCCCATTGGCCCGCTTCGGCGCCGTCTACTTCGACGAGATCAGCGCCTACTCGACCAGTGGGCACCAGTCGCTTCTGGCGGGCGGCGCCATCACGATGGTCGACCGCAACGGCCGCACCCTCGCGACACCGGTGCGGCTCACCGACTACGCCTTCAAGGTCCTGTACGCCGGGAGCTGACTAGGGGAGCCTCGATGTTGCGGCAGGTGTCGGTCTTCGGGCCGCCGTCGGCAAAGTCGCTCAGCCCGGACAGCTGGCCCTCGCCGGTCGAGGGTGTCGTGACCATTGCCGCCGTACAGGTAGTCGGCAGGGGCCTCGAGCTCGACGACGCGATTGCCATATCCGTTGTGTTGGAACATGTCCGGCCCCTTCCACCTCGACGGGCCCAGTTGCTCGTCGACCTGGTTACGCAGACACGACCCATGTCGGTTCGCGCCGACGAGGTGTGGCAGGGTCGTTGTGACGAGAGCCGCAGACTGTCCAGCGAGAGGTCACCGCAACGTGCCGCACCCAGGGCGAGAGCCGCGACGACTGACGCTCATGGCCGTCCATGCCCATCCCGACGACGAGGCGAGTGGCACGGGCGGGGTCCTGGCCCGCTACGCCAGCGAAGGCATCCGGACCGTGTTGGTGACCTGCACCGACGGCAGCTGCGGCGACGGCCCGGGAGGGGTCAAGCCCGGCGAGCCCGGACACGACCCCAGCGCGGTCGCGGCGGCCAGACAGCGCGAGCTCGAGGAGAGCTGTCGCGTGCTCAACGTCAGCGACCTCGAGCTCCTCGGCTATCCCGACTCCGGGATGATGGGGTGGACGACCAACGACGCCCCCGGATCGTTCTGGACCACCCCGGTCCCCGAAGCCGCCGAACGACTGGGTGAGCTCATGAAGCGCTACGAGCCCGACGTTGTGGTGACCTACGACGAGAACGGCTTCTACGGCCATCCCGACCACATCCAGGCCCACCGCATCACGATGGCCGCGTTGGCGCAGACCGGCATCCAGGCCAAGGTCTACTGGACGACGGTGCCCCGGTCGGGGCTCGAGGAGCTCTTCCGGGTGTTCCGCGAGCTCGCACCGGACCACCCCGATCTCGCGGACGCCGGTCCGGAGGAGGAGCTGCCCGACGACTTCGGGCTCCCGGACGACCAGATCTCGACCTGGGTCGACACCAGGGAGTTCTCCCGCCAGAAGTACGACGCGCTGGCGGCTCACGCCAGCCAGGAGGAGAACATTCTCTTCCTCAAGATGGGCCACGAGCGGTTCTCCGAGCTGATGAGCATGGAGACGTTCGTTCGCGTGCAGGACCCGACCGACGGCCCACTCCCCGAGGACGACCTCTTCGCCGGCCTGCGCTGAAGCTTCTTTCGATGGGCACTTGACCGGTACAGAAAGCGGAGTTACTGTATCGGTACAGAACATCGACCCGACAGGAGTCCGAGATGTACACCATGCCGATCGCCCTGATCGTCGCCAAGCAGCTCTCCGCCGAGGCGCGCAGCGCGCTACCGAACGCCCCCGTCGTACCGCACGTTGATAAGGTCCCCATGCTTGCGCGCACGCGGAAGGCAGTTGCCAGCGGACTGCGCGGCCTGGCCGACGCCGTTGCACCACACCGTCCGGTCCGAACGACCACGGCGCGCGCAGGTCTGCGCAGGGAGGCATGCTGAGCCCAGACATGGGACGAGTGACGCTCCAGACCATCGCCGACCATCTCGGCGTCAGCCGGATGACGGTCTCCAACGCGTTCTCCCGACCCGACCAGCTGTCCGCCTCGCTGCGGGATCGGGTCCTGGCCGTCGCTGAAGAACTCGGCTACGGCGGGCCCGATCCGGCCGCGCGGGCGCTCGCCAGCGGGACAGCCGGCACCGTCGGCGTGCTGCTGTCCGAGACGTTGACCTACTCGCTGACCGATGAGGTCGCGATGGCCTTCCTGGCCGGGATCAGCGATGAGCTCACGCCGACCGGGCTCTCGCTCACCCTGCTGTCCGCCGCTCCCGAGGGCGACCTCGTGCCCGCCCGCGATGTCGCCATCGACGGCGCGATCGTCTACTCCTGCAACCCGGAGTCCTCCGCTGTCGGGTGGCTCATGCGCCGACGGCTGCCTCTGGTGTTCGTCGACCAGGCCCCGGCTCCGGGCATCACCAGCATCAACATCGATGACCGGCTCGGCGCCCGGGCCGCCGCGCAGCACATCGTGGACCTGGGACACCAACAGGTCGGGATCGTGACCACGGGTTTCGGCGGGGAGTTCGGGGTTCTGGCCGATCCCTTGGGTGCAACCTCCTCGAACACCGAACGGCAACGCATGCTCGGCTGGCTCGACGCCCTCGAGGCAGCGGGAATCACGCCCACCGTTGTCCGGCAGCCGCACGTCAACCCCGATGACATCGGCTATGCCGCGGCTCAGACTCTCCTCGATGCCGGCGATCGACCAACAGCGATCCTCTGCTTCTCCGACGCCATCGCCCGCGGCGTCATCCGCGCCGTCCAGGACGCCGGCCTGCAGGTCCCAGCGGATGTCTCGGTCGTCGGCTTCGACGACAACCCGATCAGCCGTCGAACCACCCCTGCACTCACCACCGTTCGCCAGGACGTCGACGGCAAAGGACGGGCTGCGGCCACCGCATTGACCGCCGCGATCGAGCGCGCCAAGACCCGCCCGCCCGGCCGCGGCCGGCATCTGGTGCTCCCCACCGAGCTCGTCGTACGGGACAGCACGCAAGCGCCACCGACGGCTCGCCGCCGCCACTGATCGCTGAGGTTCAGCAGGGCTGTCGGCTCTCAACGGCACTACTGTCGACAGGTGCCGAGCGGAAAGTTAGTCGAGGAGCCTTCTGGCGGAGGACATCCTCATCTCGCCGCGGGGGTTCCGCCGGCGATCAAGGACCTTCTGCTCGATCTTCTGGTCAAAGCGCGCACCCTCCTTCTCGCCGACGAGGCGACGATCCTGTTGGTCGACAGCACGGGAACCTTCCTCGACACCGTCGCGGCCGATGGGTTGGACCTCAATGTGCGACAGGTGGCCCGGGTGCCGGTCGGTCGGGGTTTCGCGGGGACGGTGGCCGCCACGCGGGCGCCCGTCGTCATCGACCAGATCCGGCCGGACAACGTCACCAACCCATGGCTCAGGCGGCAGGGACTCACCTCCCTGGTGGGCGTTCCGCTGATCGACGGCGCTGCGCTGGTGGGCGTGCTGCACGTGGGCAGCCGACATCCTCGTCACTTCAGTGACGAGGAAGTAGACCGGCTGCTGGCCTTCGCCCATGGCGCGGGCCCGTCGCTGCGCAGGAACTTCGAGCAGGCCGAGCTGACGGCCTCGGCGGTGCTGCAGCGAAGCCTCGTCCCGGCCCGGTTGCCGTCCATCGCGGGGCTGGACCTGGCCGCGCGCTACATCCCGGCCAGCGGCGTCCTCGGCGGTGATTGGTACGACGTGTTCACGTTGCCGGACAACAGGATCGGCTTCGTCATCGGCGACGTTGCCGGACACGGTCTCGCGGCAGCTGTGGTGATGGGCCGGCTGCGCAGTGCCTTGCGCGCCTACGCACTGCACTCCCCCGACCCGTCCTGGGTGGTGGACAGTCTCAACGCGAAGTTCCGGCACTTCGAGCCCGGCGCCTTCGCCACGGTCCTGTACGGCGTCGCCGACCTGCCCGTGACCAACATCGTGTTCGCGACGGCCGGCCACCTGCCGCCGCTGAAGCTGGCCTCGACGCCGCAGGCATCGGCGTATGTCGACATGAAGGTCGACCCGCCGCTGGGCGTGGCTCACGACCAGCCCCGCCGATCCGTCTCCGTCGAGCTGACCGGCGGAACGGGTCTGTTGCTGTTCACCGACGGCCTGATCGAGCGTCGGGAGGTCGGCGCCACCCACCGGAACCTGGACGCGCTCAGGGAGCAGGCGCATTCCGGACCGGCTGAGGACGTGTGTCAGCGCGCGATCGACGCCATGTTCAGCGACATCGGGCCGTCGGACGACGCAGCACTTCTCGCCCTCACGTTGCCGGGACAGTGAGCGTCAGGCCTGCTGTTCCTGTTCGTCCTGCTCGTCGGCCTCGGCCTGAATTCGGTTCTGCCGTCTGCGGATCAGTCCGTAGACGACGCCGGCGACGACACACGTGCCGATCGTGAGACCGAGGATCCAGACCCGTTCGTCCCAGTCATCGGCCGCGACGATCGGAGCCCAGCCGGCCACGAGGACCGCGACCGACACCACGAAGCCGAAGAACACCGTGCGCGTGCTTTGGAGGTCACGTTGCTCCTCGAGCGCATAGGTCCGCTTGCTCATGTCCGCGATCTCGGACATGACCTGAACCAGCTCCACCTGTTCGGTGAGCCGTGCCTCGAGGTCGGACACCGTGTCGGCGTCACCCGGCTCGAAGGACCGGGCCGACCCCTGCGTCCTCCCCTGCCGTTCGCCTCTCGCAGGACAGTGGCCCAGTCCGGCCGGTTGATCTGTCGCGAGACCCGACCAGCAGTGTCACGCATGACCTCATGCAGGACCGCGTCGAAGACTGCCTGTTCGTCAGGCCCGAGAACGCCGTTGCCCGGTCGGGCCAGGCGGCGCAGTGTCGACATCGGCAGCTGTCGGATCGTCTGAGCGGTGAGCTCCTCGGGCAGGTCGGCGCGAGTCAGCTTCTGCTGGTCTTGAGGCACACCCCATTTCTACGCCACGTTAAGCGGTGCTAAAGAAGGCCCGGCCCGTGGCCGATGGCGAGATAGCCGGCCGACCGTCCGGTCGCCGATCGACGTCTGGACTGCCTCGTGCCCAAGCCCGCCAACCTGCGACCGCTCGCCGCGCTGGCCCTGCTCGCGACCCTGACCGCGTGCGCGGGCGGACACACCACTGGCAGCACGACGGCCGGCACCGCCAAGTCCGGCTCAGCTCCCACCAGCGCAGCCGTCCCGACCAACGCCACCGGCCAATCCGTCGCGCAGCTCGGGCACACCCTCGAGACGATCGCTCTCAAAGCCAGCGACTTCGACGCCGGCTGGGAGGTCAGCCTGATCTCGGGTGGCGACAAGGTGAAGGGCCAGGTCACTCTCGACAACTGCGGCTACAACTTCACCACCGAAGCCAGTCGCGTGGCGCGGCGACAGTACGCCGTTCTGGACAACGGCCAGAACGTCGGCCTGATGAACGAGCTGGTCGCCTACGCGACGCCGGCCGACGCCGCCAAGGCCCTCCAGCAATGGCACGCCGCCGCGGCCCACTGCCCGCACACCGCCGTCCACTCAACGGTCGCCGCCGTGCCCCCGATGGTCGAGACCATCCACCGCAACCAGGTCAACCTCTCCAACCTGCCGGTCAGGACCAACGCGTCGACCTATCTGTCCGCGGTAGTCAAGGGGCAGGGCACCGAGTACGACCTGGCCATACTGCAGGTGCACGGCCGCTACCTCGACAACATCTACGCCGGGTCGGACCGGCCGTTCACGAAGCAGGACACCGCTGCCGCCTTCACTTTCGCCGCGATCACGGGCAAGCGGCTCGCCGCCCTCCCCTGACTCTGGCCGGTCACCCACCGACCAGCGCCGGCTCGGCATCCACGACCTCGGTCTCCGCCGACATGGGCGGTACGCCGGTCGGCCGCCCGAGCAGGACCGCACCGACGGCGACGGCCGTGGCCAGCAAGCCCGCCGCGATCCAGAACGCCAGGTGGTAGCCGCTGAGCAGCGCGTCGTACTGCGAGTGTCCGGCTGATCCAAGCTGTTGGGTCCGGGTCGAGGACAGCGTGGCCAGGACCGCGAGGCCGAGCGCGCCGCCGATCTGCGCCGTGGTGTTCACCAGTCCCGATGCGAGGCCGGCCTGGTGCGGCTCGACGCCGTCCATGGCGAAGCCGATCAGTGCCGGGAAGCAGGCTCCCGCTCCGAGCCCGAGCAACGCCATCGTGGGCAGCAGCTGGGTCAGGTAGTCGGCGTCGGCCGGTGCGACGGCGAGCAGCGCCAGAGCGGCAGTCATCAGCACCAGCCCGGTCAGCGAGACGGCGCGCGCACCGAACCTGGTGATGAGCCGCTCGGAGTACCGGACCGACAGCGTGCCCATGCAGATCGTCACCGGCAGGAACGCGAGACCGATCTGCAGTGCGTCGTAGTGCCGCAGGTTCTGCAGGTACAGGGTGCCGAGGAAGAACGCGCCGAACATCCCGGAGGCCCCGATGAGCTGGATCAGGTTCGCACCGACCAGGTTGCGCGAGCGGAACATCGCCAGCGGCATCAGCGGGCTGCGGGCATAGCGTTGCCGCGCAACGAATCCAGCGAGCAGCGCGACGCTGACGGCTCCCAGCGTCAGTGTCTCGGGCGCCAGCCAGCCCTTCTCGGCGGCCGGCTTGACGATCGTGTAGACCGCCAGCATGAGGGCGCTGGTGACCAGGCCGGACCCGATGACGTCCGCACCGGCGCCGAACCCCTGACCCTTGTCGCTGGCAACGAGGCGCTGTGCTGCGAGCGCGACCGCGACACCGACGGGAACGTTGACGAAGAAGATCCAGTGCCAGCTGATCGCCTGCGCGATCACGCCGCCGGCGAGCAGGCCGACTGCACCACCGGCTGACGCGACAAAGGCGAAGACCCCGATGGCCTTGGCCATCTCCCGCGGCTCGGGGAACATCGTGACGATCATGCCGAGGACGACGGCCGAGGTCAGCGCGCCGCCGGCCCCCTGGACGAACCGCGCGACCACGAGCATCTCCTGGTTGACGGCCAACCCGCAGACGGCCGACGCGGTGGTGAAGACGGCGAGCCCGATCAGGAAGATCCGCCGCCGGCCGATGAGGTCACCCAGCCGGCCGGCCAGGAGCAGCAGGCCGCCGAACGCGATCAGGTAGGCGTTCACGACCCATGCGAGGGTGCTCGGCGTGAAGTGCAGATCGGTCTTGATCGCCGGAAGTGCGACATTCACGATCGTCGCGTCCAACACGATCATCAGCATGCTGCCGCACAGGACGTAGAGCGCCAGCCAACGGGAGCGGTCGGTTTCTACTGCTGTCGAAGTCGTCATGTCGGCGACGCTAGCGGGCCTCAGTCACTATTCGCAAGTGGTTACTCCTAATTAATGACTTCGTGGTATCGTTTCTTCATGGCTACGAGCAGGACGTACGAAGACTCGTGTGGCGTCGCGCACGCACTGGAGCTCGTCGGGGAGCGGTGGGCCCTCCTGGTGGTCCGGGAGCTGATGCTCGGCGCCAAGCGGTTCGGCGACATCAAGGACGGTCTGCCCGGCATCAGCGCCAACGTCCTCTCCCATCGGCTCGACGAGCTGGAGCAGGCCGGCCTGGTCACCCGCCGCAAGCTGCCGAAGCCGGCCGCGGTGTGGGTCTACGACCTCTCGGCCTGGGCTCGCGACCTCGAACCGATCATGCAGACGTTCGGCCGCTGGGCGGCCCGGGACCCGCAGCACCGCAAGGACCTTCACTTCGGCACCACGTCACTCATCCTGTCGCTGCGCACCAACTTCGACTCATCGTTGGCCGATGGCACACACCTCGTCATCGCGTTGCGGCCCAACGACGAGAGCTACGTCGCTCGCGTCGCGCGCCGGAAGCTGACCATCGAAGCCGGCGACCCCGCTGAGGTCGACGCAACGATCGCCGGCGACTCTCGCGCCTTCGCGTCGGTGACGTACGGCGGGCGGCCGCTCGCCGACGCGATCGACACGGGAGACCTCGTCGTCACCGGCGACCGGGCCGCGGCGGACACGTTCCTGCACCTCTACACATTGCCTCCCGCGGCCACCGCCTGAGGCCGTGCTCGCGGCTCGCCCGACAAGGCGACCGCGCGGCCGCTGCAGGTCGGCCCCATACCGTCAGACGTGCCCGCAGTGCGTCGCGCTCCACACCGCTTCGTGCCGCATCGCGGCCGCCAGCCGTGGGGTCTGCGCGATGGCGGGCTGCTGGCCCGAGAGCACTGCATCGACGATCTTCTGGTCGAAGTCGGCGATCACCTGCAGGTCACCGCGGATCGCCGAAGGCGCCGTCTCGCGCAGGGTCTTGATCAGTCCCAGCATCTGCTTCAGCCCCGGGTTGTCGCGACCGTGTGACGCCGCCGACACGAGCAGGCGCAAGCTGTCGGAGATCGTCTTGCAGGCCTCGGCATCCGAGCCCCCGGCCCGAGCGGGCGCCGTCGATGTCGGTGCGGCCACCGGTACCGTTACGCGCGGCGACGGCGTACCGACTGGGTTCGACCCGTTCGCGGAACCACAGCCGGCCGCGACCAGCAGGGCGGCGAACACCCCCGCCAGGCGCAACCCCTTGGCCCTCATGCCGCCACCCCCTGTCGCAGTCGCGCACTCTCGCGCAGGTAACGCCGGTGACCGACCACGCGGTAGGCCAGCCGGGCCGGCGCCGGCACCTTGGCCAGGAAGCGCGTCCGTTCCTCTGCCGACGCTTCTTCGAGGCTGTAGCCGAGGAACACCAGCAGCCGCGGCTTGGACATGCCGTTCATCCCGCGCTGGGCCAGCCGGTCCCACTCCTGCGCGGTGATGTGTTGCTCGACCACCGGCAGCACCTGCGACTCCTCGTCGTCCAGATGCTCGGCCAACCCGGCCGACACCTGCTCGAGCAGCCCGACCAGGATGTCTCGGGTCGGCTGGTCGGCCCGGCCGACCAGCCGGGGGCCAGCGCCACGACGCCCTCCAGCAGGTCGCCGATCGTCTCGTGCTGTCGCTCCATCCGCTCCAGCAGCTCGCTCGGCAGTGCGGCCCGCTCCAGCAGCAGCGGCCATAACAGTTCGTCCTCGCCGGTGTGATGGTGGTGCAAAGCCGTGACCATCTCAGTCAGGTGCTTGGCGACGACGGCGCTGCGGTCGATGTCGGCTGGCTCCACGCCACCAACCATCTGGTGCAGCAGCCGGAACTCTCGTCGGAAGACGCGGTGCACCACCACCATGCTGGAGGTGTCGCACAAGCGGGTCTCTGCGGACATGATGCTGTTCTCCTTGTAGGTCAGTCGGTTTGGGTTCAAGCGCCGGTCGGGACAAGTGCGAAGCCGGTGCGGAAGACGTTGCCGGGATCGTGGCGACGCTTGACCTCGAGCAACCGTTCGCGGATCGTGAGCGGCCAGGCGGAGGTGCCGTCACCCGGAGTGCGCGGGCCACCGGAGAAGTTGACCGGCTCCTGGCCGGTCGACCAGGGGGCGAGCGCATCGAGCAGGCGGTGCCCGACGTTGGGGACGATCTCGGCGATGGGTGGGAAGAGCGGACCGACGGCGTTGACGACGAACGGCGCGTCCCGTCCGGCTACCGCGTTGTCCGGGTCCGGACGACGGCTCGCCGCGCCACCGAGATGCCGAAGCTCCACCACGACGAGCGGCGACTCCACTCCCGGTCCGGCCAGGTCGAGCAGCGTGTCCAATGCCGCTGCGGGCAGCGCACTGAGGAAGCTGCCTCGACTCCACGCCGGCAGCGGCTCGGCCGGGTCGTTGTGGATGCTGTCGACATCCGAGTACGGCATCTCCCGAACGGCGTTGATGAGTGGCGGCGCCAGGCGAAGCATGGGCTCGAGGGCCGCTCGTCCCGACTCCGGGTCGCCGGTGTGGGCGAACCGCAGGTGCACGGTGAGCCGACCGCGCAATGGCGCGGGCACGTGGGGCAGATCAGGCAGTCGCACCAACGCGATCGACGACGTGTCCGTTCGTCCAGGCTGTCGACCCACTCGCGCCAGCGCGTGCAACAGCTCCGGGGCCTGCTCGCCGGGGAAATAGACCGCGCCGGCGTACAGCGTGGGGAGCCGCACGAGCCGGGTCGTCATCTGCGTGACGACTCCGAAGTTGGCCTTGCCGCCGCGCAGCGCCCAGAACAGGTCCGGGTCATGCTCGACATCCACGACCCGAACCCGGCCGTCCGCCGTGACGACCTCCAGGGACGTCACGAGGTCCGCGGCGAAACCGTGACTGCGGATGATCGGCCCGGCGCCGCCGCCGACGGTGTAACCGACCGCACCGACGCTCGAGGCCGAGCCGCTCAGCGGCGCCAGGCCGTGCGGCGCTGCGGCCGAGATCACCATGCTCCAGGGCACGCCGGCCTGAATGGTCGCCGTGGCCAGCGCTGGATCGACGCTGCAGGCCAGCATCCGATGGGTGCTCACGATCACGGTGTCGCGGCTGGCGTAGCCGCCGTGCCCGGTGGCGTGGACCCCAACGGCCAGGCCGCGCCGAGCGGCGTACCGCACAGCTGCCGCGACGTCGGCGGCGTTGGTGGCTCCGACCACGACGTGCGGCTGGTGCCGTACGGCGAGGTTGAATCCGGCTAGCTCGTGGTCGATCCGGGGATCGCCGGCGAACAGCACCGGGCCGGAGACGCCGGCCTCCAGTGCTGCCCTCGCCGGGTCGTGAATGCTGGTGGTCATGGGTCCGTCCTCGCGTTCAGGTAGGTCGCTCGACTAGGTCCAGACCACTGTGTGGGCGGCCGCTTGGGGCTCGCTTGCGGCAGCCTTGCGGCACCGGAGCGGATCGTTGTCGCGCGAACCGCCGCCGTAGCATTGGCGATTCGGGAGGTGGAGAAGTGACGACGGCGACGGAGATCGGGTCGGGGTCCGGTGCGCGGCAGCCCTGCCGGTTCGCCGTGCTCGGCCCGCTCGTGGCCCACGACGACACCGGCCAACCGGCCGATCTCGGGAGCCCGAAGATGCGCGCCGTCCTCACGCTGCTGCTCGCCGAGAACCGCCGAGTGGTCAGCGTCGACACCCTGATCGCCGCGCTATGGGGCGACGAACCGCCGCCGTCCGCGACCGGCACGATCCAGGTGCACATCTCCAACCTGCGCCGCCTGCTCGAGCCCAACCGCACCGGAGCGGGGTCGCTCATCGTCACCAGCGCCCCCGGCTACCGGATCGACGTCGACCCGCAGGACATCGACCTGTCGCTGCTGCCCTCGCTGGTGGCACAGGGCGGCCAACTGCTCGAGAACGCCGACTACGCAACGGCGGTCGACGTTCTGGAGCGGGCCGCCGAGCTCTGGCGCGGCGAGCCGTTGACCGATCTCGGCGACACGCCGTACGCCGTGGCCGAACGGGCCCGGCTCGCCGATCTGCACCTGCTGGTCCGCGAGCGCAGGGCAGTGGCCTGGACCGGTATCGGGAGGACAGACGAGGCCGTCGCCGAGCTCGAGCGACTGCTCGCCGACCATCCGCTGCGCGAGCCGCTGTGGCTCCGACTCGTCGAGGCGCTGTATGCCGGCGGCCGGCAGGCCGAGGCGTTGGAAGCGTGCCGCACGTGCGCGCGCACGCTGCGCGACGAGCTCGGCATCGACCCGTCGCCGGAGCTGCGCGAGCTGCAGCAGGCCGTGCTGCGGCAGGATCTGGCGCCCCCTCGGCCGCAAGCGGCCCGACCGCGGGCGACGGCACCTGACTCGTCGCGGCCGCTTGTCGGACGCCGGGCCGAGAGCTCACGGCTCCAGTTGTTGATGAGCGAGGTGGCCGAGGGTGACGGCGCGATCGTCGTACTCGAAGGCGAAGCCGGGATCGGCAAGACCCGGCTGGCCGAGGCCCTCGCCGCGATGGCCGAGTCAGCGCAGTGGCGCACGGCGTGGGCCCGTTGCGCTGACGACGCCGGCGCTCCCGCGCTGTGGCCCTGGATGCAGGCGATGTCCGCGCTCGGCGAGAGCATCGAGCTGCCGGAGAGCGGCGACGCGGACCAGCGGCGCTTCGCGCTGTTCCAAGAGGTGCGCCGTCGGCTGGCCGGGGCGGCTGACGTTGCTCCCGTGCTGCTGGTCCTCGACGATGTCCAGGCGGCCGACGCCACGTCGCTGCAGCTGCTCGCCCAGCTGGCGCGGGACCTCACCGGGCTGCGCGTGCTGCTGATCGTGACGGTGCGCACGGTGGGCGAGGAGCTGCGCGAGGCGCTGGTCGAGTGCCTGGCCGCACTGTCCCGCGAGCCGAGGGTCCAGCGGCTGACGCTGTCCGGCCTGGGCGAGGACGACGTGCGCGAGCTCGTCGCGGCTCAGCTGTCCGGGGATCGAGCGGACGACCTGGCCGCCCAGGTCTATGCGCGGACCGACGGCAACCCGTTCTTCGTCGTCGAGCTGCTCGAGCTGCTCCGGAGCGAGCAGCGGCTCGAGGCGTCGGCCCTGCCGCTGCCGCCCTCCGTGCGCGACGTTCTGGAGCGCCGACTGGCCCGGCTGCCGGCGGAGACGGTGTCCCTGCTCCAGCTGGGCGCGCTCGCCGGTCGCGACGTCGAGCTGGGGCTGCTGCAGGCGGCCTCTGGCCTGCCCGCCGACGTCGTGCTGACCCGGTTGGAGCCTGCGGTCGTGAGCCGGGCCTTGGTCGAGAGCCCGGTCAGCTGGCAGTGGCGGTTCAGCCATGCCCTCGTCCAGGAGACGCTGCTCGCGGGGCTGGGCCGGCTGCCGGCGGCCCGGCTGCACGCGCAGCTGGCCGGAGCGCTCGAGATCGGTGACTCGGGACGCGCGGCCGAGGTGGAACGCCTTGCGTACCACTACTTTCACGCCGTGCCGATCGCCGGCGCCGAACCCGCTCGCCGCTATGCAACGGCCGCTGCCGTCGCGGCTCGACGCAGGCTGGCACACGAAGAGGCAGCCGCTCACACCCGCCGGGCACTGAGCCTGCTCGGTGCCGGCGACGACGCCGAACGGCACGACCTGTTGGTGGCGCTGGGCGACGACCTGCTCCGCAGCGGCTGGTTGCTCGACGCCCAGGCCGCAGTCGCGGAGGCGATCGCTGTGGCGCGCACCCTCGACGATCACGACCGGCTGGCCGAAGCCGCCAGCGTCTGGGGCGGCGTCACGTTGTGGAACTGGCGACCGTACGGCTACGTGGACCAGGACATGGTGGCCCTGCTCGAGGATCTGGTCACCCGGGCCGGTGAGGACGACCCGGCGCTGCGGGCCCGGCTGTTGGGGGCCTTCGGGGTCGAGCTGGCCTACGGAGGTCGTCGCTTCGAGGGCGTCGGCTACGCCGAGCAGGCGGTCGCCCTCTCGCGCGATATCGGGGATCCCGAGCTGCTCGGCCGCACGCTCAACAACTACTCCCTCGCCGCCTGGGGTTCGCCCGTGCTCGAGCCCGAGCGGATGTCCGCGGTGGACGAGGCCCTTGCCCTCGCCGGCCGTGGCCTGCCCGCCCGCACCCAGTTCTTCGCGCACCTGCAGCGCGGACCGATGCGGCTGCATCTCGGCGACCGGGAGGGGTTCGAGGCCGACCTCGCGGAAGCCATCCGGCTGGCCCAGCGTCTGACCGGCCCGGAGGTGTTGCCGCACGTGCTGGTCGAGCAGACCGGCCGAGCCGTCCTCATGGGTGCCTATGCCGAGGCCGAGGAGCTCGCCGTCCAGGCCTTCGACCTGCTGCAGCAGACCAGCCTGTGGGGCGCGAGCGTCTGCTGGGCGTTGCACCAGTTCACCTTCCGCCGGCACGACGGCAACGTCGACGACGCCCTGTCGTTGCTCATCGACGGCAACCACGGCTCGCCGCTGCTGCAGTCGATGGCGGTGCTGCTCGCGGCCGAGGGTGGGGACCTTGCCGAAGCCAGGCGGCTGCGCCGACGCTGGCCCTCGACCCGGCCCGAGGACTGGACGACAGATCTGCTCGGTGTCGTCGAGGGCTGGCTGGCGTTGGCGCTCGAGGGCGATGTCCACGGTTCGTACGACGAACTGCTGCCCTACTCCGGCCGGCTCATCGTCGTCGGCACCGCCACGTCGTACTGGGGCTCGTACGACGCTGTGCTGGCCCGGCTGGCCGAAGCTGGCGGAGACGAAGCCTTGGCGGCGCACCACCTTCGGCTGGCGATTCAGCTGGGCGACCGGGTCGGCGCTGCGGAGACCCCGGTCTTGCGCGAGTCACTGGCCCGACTCAACGCCGGGCCAGGCGGCTAGCCTTGGTCGCTTCGCCGAGCGAGAGAAGCACTCGTGTCAACCGGACCGCAGAGCTACGCCTTCGACAACGCCGCCCCTGATCAGGTCACTCGGTTGCGTGCGCTCGAATCGGTTCTCGACCCTGGTTCGATCCGCCACCTGAAGAGCTTGGGCGTCACATCCGGGTGGCGCTGTCTGGAGGCCGGCGCTGGGGGCGGATCGATCGCGGGCTGGATGTGCGATCGCGTCGGCGCGACCGGGTCCGTGACGGCGATCGACATCGATACCACTGCGCTGCAACACCTGACCCGAGCCAACCTCGAGATCTGCGCGCACGACGTCACCGTTGGCGATCTCGCCTGGGGTGACTTCGATCTGGTGCATATGCGGTTGCTCCTGGCTTGGCTTCCTGACCCCGGCCAGGCGCTGCAGCGCCTGGTGATGGCACTGCGGCCCGGCGGCGTACTGCTCGCCGAGGAGATGGACTTCGGGTCGGTGGCACCGGCCGGCGCTGACGTCGACTCGGAGCGCGGCGCGATCTTCCGGCGCGTGGTGTTGGCGCACAACGCTGCACTCGCGGCGAGGCATACGTTCGATCCGACGTGTGGTCGGCGAGTCGCCGGGGTGCTCGGCGCAGCGGGACTGGCCGGCATCGGCACCGAGGGTCGGGCCGAGATCTGGCGCGGCGCAGACGCGGGCGGGATCGTTTGGCGATCGACGTTCCAGCAGTTGCGTTCGTCGATCGTCGCCACCGGCCAGGTCACGGACGACGATGTCGACACGGTGCTGACGCTGTGCCTGGACCCGAGCTTCAGGCTTCCTCTCCCAGGTGACGATGGCGGCGTGGGGCACCCGCGCTTGACTCTCCTCCGGCTGGCTAGGCTCGTGGGGTGTCAAAGGTCGTGACGATCCTCGATGACTACCAGCGAGTCGCACGGGCTCACGGCGTACCTGATCAACACATCGCGCGGCCCCATAGTCGACGAGGCCGCCCTCGTCGATGCCCTGAGCCAGCACCGGATCGCCGGTGCCGGACTGGATGTGTACGACGTCGAGCCGCTTCCCTCCATCCACCCGCTGCGCTCGTTGCCCAACACCTTGCTTTTGCCGCACATCGGCTACGTGACGACCGACGCCTACCGGACGTGGTTCGGCCAGGTCGTCGAGGACATCCGGGCCTGGTCCGAAGGCACACCCATCCGCACCCTGTGACCCTCGCGTCTTCAGCCCAGGAGCTGATAGCGCAACGGCGAAGTGTCGTCGAGGCCGTAGCCCGGCTGACCGACCATCACTAGCCGTGCCGGTCGACGCGGCCCTCGGAGCAGGTTGCGCCGGTAGGCGATGACCAGGGTCAGGGCCGCGTTGACGAGGGCGAAGTACACCGGGTAGAGAAGCAGAGAAAGAGTCAGCCCACCTACCGAGCCGACTGCGGCCAGCCCGGCGAGAGAGGCCAACGTGTACGTCGACATGGTCTCGGAGTGCGGGTCGCTCCAGGCTTTGGGGAGCATCATCGTCGCCGCAACGAAGTCGGCGACGATGACGCACCCGGTGGCGATGAGTGGCTCGTCCGCCACCAACCAGCCGAGCACCCCGACCCCGGCGAGCGCCATCAGAGTCAGTTCGACTCGGCTCAATCCACCACTCCCGAGCCAGATCGAGAGCGCGAACACCAGGCAGGTGCCTAGCGCCTGGGCGATGAGCGGGATCAGGCTCCACCGCGCGCCGTCCGCGAGCTGCGACTCGACCGCGACGACCTCGATCACGCCCCAGATCAGCCACGAGCCACGATGCGGGACGGTCGAGCGCCGCCACGTGTCGCGCAGGTAGGGGATCGACTCGGCAGTCCCCAAGGCCCCACCCAGCAGCGCGAAGGTCGCGGTGGCCGCGGTGCTTGTCATGAGTTCCCCTCAAGGTGTTGGCGAACACCTGGGGTACGCGGCGCGACTGACGATCGGTTCCGCTCGCCATCGGGCCGGCGAAAGCCGTGCGGACGCCTATCTGCTCGAGCTGGTGGCCTCGAGGAACTTCAGCACCGCCATGACTCGACGGTTGATCTCGCCCTCTTCGACCAGTCCGAGCTTCTGGAACACCGAGCCGATGTGCTTCTCCACGGCGCGGTCGCTCATGAAGAGAGTCTTGGCGATCATGGCGTTGGTGCGTCCAGTCGCCATTTCCTGCAACACTTCTCGCTCCCGGTCACTCAAGCCAAGGAGCGGCGACTTGTGATCGGCGGCGCGCCGCCCGATCAGGCTCTCGACGATCTTGGGGTCGAGCGCCGATCCGCCGCGACACACATCGTCGAGCGCGCGGAGCAGGTCATCCAGCTCCGAGACCCGCTCCTTGAGCAGGTAGCCGAGACCACTCACCCCGTCCGCAAGCAGGTCCAAGGCGTAGTCGGCCTCGACGTACTGGGATAGCACCACGACTCCGATCCCTGGGTGCTCGGCCCGGATCCGCTTGGCGGCCTCGATGCCTTCGCTGGTGAAGGTCGGCGGCATGCGGATGTCCGTGATGACGGCATCGGGGGTGTGCGCGGCGACCGCCTTGAGCAGCGAGTTCGGGTCTCCGACCGTTGCAACGAGCTCGATCTCGTCCACCTCTGCGAGGAGGGCGGCGATGCCTTCGCGCACGAGGTAGTTGTCGTCCGCGAGGACCAGCCGGAGGGTCATGGCCGGACTCTAGCCCCGGCCGGGCGGCCCAGAGCCCGTCGCAAGGGGACTCGGCGGTTGACCCCCGACGACGTGCGGCTCACCCCCCGCGTCACCCGGCGATCCAGGCCGAAGCACTGTCCACCGGCACCCGCAGCGTGAGGCGAGCGGCGTCGCCACTGAGGTCGATCACCAGTGACCCGGCCAGGGCCTCGACCCGGTCATTGACGACCTGATGGTCGAAGCCCGGCCCGATGATGCCGTCGACGTGCACGACCAGCTCATCGACGTCGAGCGTGACGGCCACGTCGCCGCGGCAGTGCGGCAACGCCTCGACGCAGCAGAAATAGGCGGCAGCCTCCGCGGCGCGGCCGAACCGCCGACCGCGGATGGACGGGTCCAACTCAAGGCGGGCCGAGTGATGCGACGTCGCGAGATATGCGACCAGCGCCGGGCCGATCCCGGCACTCAGCAGCCGGCTGGGGAAGACGCCGTGACTGAGGCCACGCAGGCGGTCCAACGCGGTCGACACCTCAGCGACGAGCTCGTCGACGCCGGCCAACGGTTGCGAGGCCTCGGCCGATCTCTGGAGCCGCCCAATGGCGCGGGCCAACCGATCCAGGATCGGGAAGACGTCGCGGCTGATGGCTGCCTCCAACCGCCTGCTCTCGGCTTCGCGCGCGTCGATGATCCGGCGCCGTGATGCCGAGAGCTCCTGCGTCCGGTGGTCGAGGGCGACGACATTGGCCGTGGCGTCCGCGTCGAGCGCGGCGTTGCGGAACGCCACGGCCGCCTGTTGGGCGAGTCCCTCCACCAGACGGGTCTCCTGCGGGCGCAGCGTCCGGCCACGGTGCATCTCGACGCCGATCCGACCCAGCGCCCCGCCAGAGTCCCGGACCGCGACCTCGAGGTCCGGGGTCACCTGCGGTGCGTCCCTCGGCCAGGTTGCCGTCTGCGCCGAGTCGCCTTGAAGCTCCAGCGCCGCAACGCCGCGCCGGGCCGAGACCGCCCGCGCCGCCGCCTCTGCGACAGCCGGGAGCAAGGACTCTGGCGCGGGGCTATCACCGATTCGCTGGCTGAAGTCGGACAGCGCCTCATAGGGCAATGCGCGAGACCCATACGCGATCCGGTCGGCCAGGCGGGCCACTCTGCGCCGCAGAGGCTGGAACGCGAGCGCGACGAGCGCGGTGGCCATCACGGAGAGCCAGTAACCACCCGCTCGGGCGCCGAGAAACCCACCCACACCGACAACGATCACCACGTAACCGCCCGCGACGAGAAGCGTGCCCACCGCGAACACGACGGCCCGGTTCACGATCAGCTCGACGTCGTACAGGTGGTGACGGAGCACTGCCATGGCGGTGAAGATCGGGATGAAGAAGTAGGCGACGAAGAGCGGAACCGTCGCCGACCACGTCTGCTCGCCGCCGTTCGTGTGTTGCAGCACCTGCCGCCAGATCAGTCCCGCCGGGAGGAAGACACCGGACGCGGCGATCCACCAGAGTTGTTTGCGCAGAGCACCTTTCGCGTGCCTCGTCCGTACCAGGAGGGAGAGCACCGCGGCGATCAGGCCGCCGGTGATGAGCCACAGACCCACCGAGAACAGCTGGGTTATCGTGCCGCCGCCGACATCGCCCGGCTCGATCACCATGTCGCCGGCTGAGACGCCGGGCAGGATCAGCAGCCCCGCCACGAAGCAGCCGAGGCCGCTGGCGGCCAGTACGACGGCCCAGCGCCATCGCGGCGAGAGAAGCCGCCCGTCGGGCGCCAGCAAGAACATCACCGCGAGACCGGTGAGCGCGAACGGGCCGCCGAGCAACAGCGACACCCAACCCGTGATGTGTCCGGCGCTCGCCGTCCCCGGCCCCCCGTGGTCGAGCACCCACACGCTGTACCCCTCGGTGACCAGCGAGACGGACGACCCGGCGCCCACGACCGAGAGCAGCCAGCCCACCGGATGACGCGGGTAGCGGGCCACGATCAGGGCCCCCATCGTCGCGGCGCCCATCGTCGCGAAAGCGGTCAGGGGCCAGCCATGCACGGCGAGGGACTCCTCCGACAGCAACGGCCGATACCTCGACGTGATCAGGGTGTCGGTGATCTCGCACAGGACGCTGACCGCCACCAGGCACCATGCCAACCGGGCAGCACGCATGTCAGCCACCCTCCGCGGAGGACAGCTGGAGGGCCGGCACCTGACCCCTGACGCGGGCGCCCCCGCGCGGGGACCTCTCCAGAGTCAGGGTGCCCCCGACCGCCTCGATGCGGTCGCGCATGTTCGCCGTACCGGTTCCGGTGCTCGTCGCTCCGGGTTCGAAACCCAGCCCGTCATCGTCGACGACGAACGACAGGCTGTTCTCGGTCCCGCGCAGCTCGATCGAGATCTGTTGTCCACCAGAGTGTTTGACGGCGTTCTGCACCGCCTCCAGACAGGAGAAGTAGACAGCCGCCTCGATTCGACCGTGGTATCTGCTCACGTCGACTGCGGCCACATCGACGCTCAGCGGGCTGCTCGCGAGGGCCACGCTCAGCGCGGCGTCGACCCCCTGCTCCGTGAGGACCTGCGGATGCACGCCCCGGGAGAGGTCGCGGAGGGTCGCCCGCATCTGCTGGATCGACTCGAGCTGCGTGGCGAGCAGGTTCGCAGCGCGCTCAGGGGACTTCAGGGCAACCGTCTGGGCGAGGCGCAGACCGACAGCCATGGCGACGAGCTGTTGTTGTGCGCCGTCGTGGATGTCCCGCTCCAACTGGCGACGTTGGGCGTCCTGGGTCCGCACCAGTCTCTCGCGAGACTCCTGCAGCTCTTGAGCTTTGGCGGCCAGCTGCTCGTAACGTTGGGCCCGCTCAGCATTCAGCCGCACGCCGCGCAGTACGAGACCGGCCTGTCCGGCAAGGCCGGCGAACAGACGCTTGCCCACGGTCGTCAACGGCCTCCCGACACCTTCTTGAAAGCGCAGGACACCGAGTGCCTCCCCCGCTTCTCGCACCGGCAGGACGTGACGACCCGGCGGCTCGGCGCCGACCGGCGGGGCCGGATCTCCGACGGCTTCCAAGGGCCAGGTGGCCGCGAGCACGAGGTGGCCGTGCACCATGAGCCAGACCTGGCACCATTCCGCCTGGACCGCGCGACCCAGCACCAGCGCCATCCGGTCGGCCACCTCGTCCAGCGCATAGATGCCGGAGAAGGTCCGCACGAACGTGTCGAGCACGTCGTAAGGCGCCGGTTGGCCGTCGTTGACCAAACGCGTGGCCAGCTGGTTGAGGCCTTGCTGGACTCGCCCGAAGGCGAACGCCACCAGAACCGTTGCCAGGATCGACAGGCCCACCCTTGGGCTGTCCGTGTGGCCGAGGAGTGCGTCGCCGCCGAGCACGATGACGGCATAGACCAGGGCGACGAAGGCGGCCAGGCCGGCGAGGACGATCAGCGCCGCCCGGCGTTCGCGAGGGGACTGCCCCGGCCAGGTCATACGTGCACTGTCCGCCGAATGCCGCTCGCACGCCAGGGTCGACGTCCTCCTGTGCGGCAGACCCCCGCGCAAGGAGGGGGCTGGCCCCACGCGACGGTGCGCTCTGCCCGATGTGACGCCGCCGCCGCAACGGCTTGCCTAGAGCCAGGCCACCACAACGCGTGGCACCACCCTTTCGAAGGAGCGAACATGACCGCCTCGACAATCGCGATGACGGAGTCCGCCGCGAGGACGGACAACGTCACGAAGTCCTACGGTGAGGGCGACGCCGTCGTCCACGCCCTGAACGGCGTCACCGTCAGCGTCAATGCCGGTGAGTTCACCGCCATCATGGGCCCGTCGGGCTCCGGGAAGTCGACCCTGCTGCACGTGCTCGCCGGTCTCGACCGGCCCACCACCGGCGAGATCTACGTCGGCGACACCGAGATCACCGGCCTGAAGGACAAGGCGCTGACGCTGTTGCGACGGGACCAGATCGGCTTCATCTTCCAGTCGTTCAACCTGCTTCCGACCCTGACGGCTGCCGAGAACATCGTGCTGCCGATCCGGATCGCCGGCCGCAAGCCCGACGAGTTCTGGATCCAGTCGATCGTCGACACCGTCGGCCTCGGCGAGCGACTTTCGCACCGGCCCTCGCAGCTCTCCGGCGGCCAGCAACAGCGAGTTGCCGCAGCGCGGGCGCTCGCCAGCCGCCCGCAGATCATCTTCGCGGACGAGCCGACCGGGGCGCTCGACTCACGGTCGGGCGCCGAGCTGCTCGGCTTCCTGCGGACGGCGGTCAAGGAGTTCCGGCAGACCGTCGTGATGGTGACTCACGACCCGGTGGCTGCGAGCTATGCGGACCGCGTGCTGTTCCTCGCCGACGGCAAGATCGTCGACGAGATGCGCGAGCCGACGGCCGACCACGTGCTCGACTACATGAAGCACCTGGGGGCGTGATCGTATGTTTACCGCGACTCTCCGAGGGATGGTGGCGCACAAGATGCGCCTCATCCTCACCACCCTGTCCATCGCTCTCGGTGTCGCCTTCCTGGCCGGCACCTTGATCCTGACTGACACGATGCAGCTGGCCTTCAACCAGCTGTTCGGCAAGATCGGCTCCGGGACGGACGCAGTCGTCCGGCAGGAGGCCGCGTTCAGCCAGTCCAACGGCGTGGGGCTCGACCGGGCCCCGATTGCCTCGTCGGTGCTGGACCAGGTTCGGTCCGTCCCGGGCGTCGGCGCCGCCGAAGGCAGTGTCACCGGCTACGCGCTCCTCACCGACACGAAGGGCAAGGCCGTCCTCACCGACGGCGGCGCGCCCACCCAGGGCTACAACCTGCCGGACGACGTCAAGCTGCGTGGTGATGTGAAGCTGCGCACCGGGCGGGCGCCACACGGCCCGTCCGAGGTTGCCATCGACGCGACGTCGGCGGAGAAGCATCACATCGGCCTGGGGTCCAGCATCAAGATCCTCTTCCGTGGGTCGACCCAGCCCTTCACGGTCGTCGGGACGGTCGGCTTCGGCGGCGAGAAGAACCTCGGCGGTACGACGTCGGCGTACTTCGACACCGCGACCGCGCAGCAGGTGCTCTCATCGCCCGACAGCTTCGACGCGATCAACGTCCGCGCGGCTGACGGTGTCACCGATGCGGCCTTGGCCCAGCGGCTGAACGCCGTCGTACCGAAGGGTGCTGAGGCAGTCACCGGCGCGCACGTGGCCAAGGAGAACGCCGATGCCGTCAACAAGGACCTCAAGTTCGTGTCGGTCCTGTTCCTGGTCTTCGCCTGTGTCGCCTTGTTCGTCGGCTCGTTCATCATCTGGAACACGTTCACGATGATCGTGACCCAGCGCTCACGCGAGATCGCGCTCATGCGTGCCGTCGGGGCGACCCGGCGCCAGGTCATGAGGAGCCTGCTGTCCGAGGCGTTGGTGCTCGGCGTCGGATCGTCGGCGATCGGCATCGCACTCGGCATCGGCGTCGCGAAGGGGCTCAACCTGCTGATGTCGACGCTCGGCTTCAGCTTGCCGAGCACCTCGACCCAGATCGTGCCGCGCACCATCTGGGTGTCCATCCTGGTCGGCACGGTGGTGACCGTTGCGGCAGCCCTGGTCCCCGCCCGGCGGGCCACGAAGGTCCTGCCGATCGAGGCCCTGCGCGAAGCAACACCCGGCTCACGTCCGCCGTCGAAGAAGCGCCTCGTGATCGGTGCCATCCTGCTGGCCGGCGGCGTGGCGGCGGTCCTGAGCGCGCTGTACGGCGACGCGAATCCGAAGCTGCTCGGCTTCGGGGTCCCGGCAGTGCTCGTGGCTGTCATCACCCTGGCTCCGGTGGCCGCCCGGCCACTCGCCCAGGTCATCGGTTGGCCGCTCCGGGTGTTCGGCTCTCCTGGAGAGCTCGCGCGGCAGAACGCGATGCGCAACCCGCGTCGTACGGCCTCGACCGCGACCGCTCTCATGATCGGCCTGACCCTCGTGGTGGGCATGGGAGTGTTCGCTGCCTCGCTCAAGGCGTCGTTCTCGGACATCCTTTCGGACTCGACGCACGCGGACCTCTACCTCGCTCGGGCCAGCACCGGGGCCGAGGGGTTCAGTCCGCAAGCGACGAAGGAGGTCGCTGCAGTGCCTGGTGTCCGTGCGGCATCCGCCACTGCCTGGGGCCAGGCCCGGATCGCCGGGGAGGAGACATCGTTCTCCTCGATCGACCCGGCGACAGCGGAGGAGACACTCCAGCTCAAGGTCTCGTCCGGCTCCGTCAAGGACCTTGACGAGAGCGGCATCATGGTCGCTGCGAAACAAGCCAAGGCGAAGGGCTGGAAGGTCGGCTCCCGAGTGCCGAGCGAGTTCGCCTCGACCGGCAAGCATCAGCTCCACGTTGCCGGAATCTTCGACCAGACAGGCGGTTTCGTCGAATCCGACTATCTGCTCAGCCTGGTTGGTCAGGACGCGCTCGCCGGGGATCACCTCGACGCTGCGGCTCTGGTCCTGTTGGAGCCTGGAGCCGACAAGGCACAGGTCAAGGCGGCGATCAAGACGGCGCTCGCGGACCACCCGGACGCGAAGATCCTGGACCAGAAGGAGTACGAGAAGGAGTCGACCGGCTTCATCGACCAGCTGCTCGCTCTGGTGACGGTCATGTTGCTGCTCGCGGTCTTCATCGCTCTGCTCGGGATCGTCAACACGCTCGCCTTGTCAGTGCACGAGCGCACCCGTGAGCTCGGTCTTCTCCGCGCGGTGGGGATGACCGGCACGCAGGTCCGCCGCATGGTGCGGTGGGAGTCCGTCGTCATCTCGATCATCGGCGCCGCGGCCGGTGCTGGGCTAGGCGTCGGCCTCGGGTTGGTCCTCGCGCAGGCGCTCAAGGACCAGGGCATCGAGGCGGTCTCGGTGCCGTGGGCCGCGATCTCGCTCTACGTCGCCGCGGCTGCGGTAGCCGGCATGGTCGCCGCGATCGGGCCGGCCCGGTCCGCCAGTCGAGTCGACGTGCTCAGGGCGGTGGTCACCGACTGAGCTGCATGGAGGGGCGAGCCGGTGGTGTCCGCGAGGACACCGCCGGCTCGCGCGTTGTCTGACCTCGGATGAGGGCGGCGCTATTGCAGGTTGGCGTGCCTGGACTGCATCACGTCGTAAGCCCGCGGGTCGCCGGCGCTGAGATCGAGGACCAGCGCGTCGAGGACGAGCAGCGCGGTCTGCTCGAACAACGTGCCGCCGAACTGCGCCGTACCTGTGTGTGGGCAGGTCGATCCTGGCCTGCCCGAGACTCGCGAGCGTGGAGTCGGCTCGACTGGTCACAGCCAGAACCTGGGCGCCGAGGTCACGGGCGAGCCGGGCGACATGGAGTGTTGTGGCTGTCTCGCCGGTGGCCGAGATCGCTACGAGGCCGTCACCTGGCACGACGGCCGGCGCTGTCGCCTCACCGACGACATGCGCGGTGAACCCGGCGTGCATCAGGCGCATCGCCGCCATCGCAGCGACGAGCCCGGAACGACCCTGCCCGCAGAAGAACCATCGGGGCTGTCGATCCAGCAGCCGCGCCGCTTCGGCCATCTGGTCACGCGAGACCGCCGAGAGCACCCCCGAGATCTCGTCGCCGACGTCGAGCCAGGAACGTTGACCTGTCGCGACTGTCACGGCGCTCACCCGAGCCGGCTGAGCTTGGACGGGTTGACCAGGGAGTAGATCCGGCGGATCTTTCCGTCGCGGATGTCCATCGTCAGCACCTGGCTCTGGCGGCCGAGCGCCATCCGCAGTCCGACCTGCCCGTTGATCTCGACCACGTCCGGAGCCGAGAACGTGTAGCGGCGGAACAGGCCGGCCCAGAACGCCGAGACCTTCCGCCGGCCGACGATGGGGCGCAGGGCCTGGCGAACCACGCCGCCGCCGTCCGTCCAGCTGACGACGTCGTCCGTGAGCAGCTTGACCAGACCGGTCAGGTCGCCGTCCTGCGCGGCCCGAAGGAAGCCGGTGAGCAACCGCTGTTGCTCGGTGTGAGAGGCGGTGAACCGGTCCTGGCCATCCTCCAGGTGCCTGCGGGCCCGATGGAACGTCTGCCGACAGGCAGCGGCCGAGCTGCCGAGAATCTCGGCGATCTCGTCGTACGGCAGCTCGAACGCCTCGCGGAGGACGAACACCGCCCGTTCAGGTGGGGACAGCCGCTCCATCAGGTGCACGGTCGCGAACGCCACCGTGTCCCGCAGCTCTGCCGTGTCCAGCGGCCCCAACGTCTCGGTGGCAGCCGGCTCGGGCAACCACGGACCGACGTACGCCGCGCGGGTCACCCGAGCCGAGCGCAACTGGTCCAGGGCCAGCCGGGTGACCACGGTGATCAGGAAGGCCCGTGGCTCCCGGATCGCGTGCCGGTCCTCGCGGGACCATCGCAGGTAGGCGTCCTGTACGACGTCCTCGGCGTCCCACATGCTGCCCAGCAGACGATAGGCCAGACCCAGCAACAAGGACCGGTACTCCTCGAACGTCTCTGTTCGTTGTTCCATCGCCATTCCTTCGTGCACAAGGGATCTCATGCTGCTGAGCTCCCGCGTTCGGCTCCCAGCTCGTGGGGGAACCCGCGCCGCCACGACCGGTATCTCGGTTGCCAGTCCAACGACAGTCGCGCCCGCGCGTTGTCCGCACCACGCAGCCGGGTCATGAAAGCTGTCCCCCACCCTCCGGCGGCCAGTCGCGCGATGGCGACCGGAGCCTTTCGCGGGCGGGGCGCATCGAGCAGATCGCTCAAGAACGGCAGCCATTCGCGGGTGGGGGCGGGCTCGTCGTCGACCACATTGAGCACCCCGACAGCGTCCTTGTCCAGCGCAGCCAGCACAGCCGTTGCGACGTCATGGGTGTGGCTGAAGGAAAAGACT
The DNA here is from genome assembly GCA_963794535.1 of uncultured Actinomycetota bacterium. Taxonomy (GTDB): domain Bacteria; phylum Actinomycetota; class Actinomycetes; order Actinomycetales; family CAVURS01; genus CAVURS01. The sequence continues at coordinate 33,142 of CAWCEI010000017.1, read as the reverse complement.
GAGGCGCCTCGACCGACGAGCGGCACGCGCCGCTGCCGCACGGCGGCGACGAACGACCCGTCGGCGGCGTAGGCCGTGCCCGGTCCGTAGAGATGACCGAGCCGCAGGACCACCCCGCCGGCGTCCAGCGTCATGCGCTCCCGCTCGAGGGCCGCCGCCAGGTTGGGCGCGAACTCCTGCGGCGGATGCCGCCAAAGCGGCTCATCCTCGTTGGCGGGTCCGTCGTCCGAGGGCTCGTAGATGTAGGCCAGGCTCTCGGCGATCACCCGCCGGACGCCGGTCGCCTCGGCGGCATCGGTGAGGTTGCGGGTCCCTTCGCGGCGCAGGCGGTTGGTCATGGCGAACTGCTCGACCATCCGCTTCGGGTCGATCTCGGCCGGGACTGCCGTGACGACGTTGACCACTGCGTCGGGGGCGGTGTCGCCGATCGCCCGAGCAACCGCGGACCGGTCCAGCGCATCGACAGCAAGCGAACGCAGCCGCCCGGGTCCCGGCGACAGCTGCGCCACGTCAGGGGCCATCCGCCCACTCCGGGACAGACCGACGACCTCGTGGCCCGCCGACAAGAGCAGCGGCACCAGCTGTCGCCCGATCACCCCGCTCGCTCCAGCGACCATGACTCGCATCTGTGCTCCTCTCCCAGTGTCCACGCCTGCCCGGCGGCAGGCATCTTCAAACAGGACGGAGCACCCCGGCCAGATGTGACGTGTCACAGGAAGTTGGGCTGACTCGTCTGGTTCGTGCACATCAGCAAGAACAGTTAAGGCCCGAACCTCATGGAGGGAAGATGAACAGCACTGCCCACGTCATCGAGACCGAGACCACCCGAGCCGTCGTTGAGTCCTATGTCGCGGCTCTCCAGGCAGGCGACCTCGACGCTCTGCGGGCGACCTTCGCCCCAGACGCCACGTGGTCCCTCCGCGGCGAGCTGCCCGTCTCGGGCACCTGGGTCGGACCCGGCGACATCCTCGACCGTTTCCTCGCGGCAATGGTCGCGACGCTCGACCCCAGAGTGCCGGTGCGACAGGTCGTCACCTCGATCATCGCCGACGGCGGGACGGCCGTTGCCGAGTGGACCAGCCACGCCCGCTCGGCAACAGGACAGGAGTACGTCAACGACTACGCGGTCGTGTTCGAGGTGCACCAGGGCAAGATCGCTGCCGTCCGCGAGTACTTCGACACGGCCTACGCCAAGCGCATCCTGTTTGCCGATGCATGATGACGCACCCGCCGACCCGGGTGACCGTCAGCGCGAGGAGGACCAACGCCGCTCCGGCAACCGCGTCGACGACGTAGTGGTTGGCCGTTCCGATGACCACAGCCGTCGTGGCCATCGGGTACAGCACCGCCAGGAAGCGGGCCTGGCCGCGGCCGGTGGCGATCACGGCGGCGGCGCACCAGACGGCCCAGCCGACATGCAGGCTGGGCATCGCGGCGTACTGGTTGACCAGGCTGGCCGCTCCATGTGATGCACCGAGCATGCGGGCCAACGTGTCGTGCGTGCCGGCCACCGCGAGGCGGGGTGGCGCTAGCGGCCAGAACCGATAGCACAGCAACGCCGTTGCGGAGGCGATCGCCAGAGCGGAGCGCAGCCAGCCGTAGGCCTCCGGGCGCCGGCGCCAGAGCCAGACGAGCACGAGAGGCGTGACGAGGAAGTGCAGCACGCTGTAGTAATAGGCGGCGCCGGCGGCAATGTCGTGGTGCGAGCTGAGGTTCTGGTTGACGGCGACCTCCACGCCGATGTGCCACTCCCGTTCAAAGGCGACGACCTGCGTCGCATGCACATCGGCGGCGCCGACCCGAGTGGGTGTCATCGCCCGGGCGCTCGCATAACCGAGGTAGAGACCGGCGATGATCAGCACCTCGCCGATCGGCGGAAACCGTTGCCACACAACGCCGACGCCGCGCCGTACAGTCGTCGTCTCTTGCTCCGCTGCCGGGCGAACGGCGGGCAGGGTGGTGCAGTCCATGATCCTTCCTTGGTGTCAGGTCCTCACTAGACGGACCAGACAACGCGGATGTGACGGACCTCCCAGAAGAGCGAAATGCGTTGCGGCCGGCTGTCACATCGCAGGACCCTGCGCCGTCTCCACGGTGAGCAATCAAGCCCTGTGCAGAAATGGAGCATTCTCATGACAGTCACGAAGAACGGCGCCGCCGAGCGGATCGCGGACCGACCAAGCGGTGGGCGGTTCAGCCCCGGACTCGCCTTGCTGATCATCACCGGAGCCCAGCTGATGGTGGTGCTCGACAGCACGATCGTGAACGTCGCCCTGCCGGCGATGGGCACGTACTTCCACAAGAGCCAGACCGACATGACGTGGACGCTGAGTGCCTACACCTTGGCCTTCGGCGGCTTGCTACTGCTCGGGGGGCGCTCGGGAGACATCCTCGGGCGGCGCCGGATGTTCATGGTCGGGCTCTCGCTCTTCACCGCCGGCAGCTTCCTGGCCGGCATCTCGACGTCATTCTCGATGATGCTCGTCGGCCGCGTCGTCCAGGGCGTAGGCGGCGCGATCGCGGCGCCGACCGCGCTTTCCTTGATTGCCAACGAGTTCAAGGAAGGCGCGGAGCGCACCCGAGCACTCGCGGTCTACGCCGCTGTGTCCGGCGCCGGCGCCGCCCTCGGGTTGTTGTTGGGCGGCATCCTCACCAACTACGTGAGCTGGCGCTGGGTGCTCTTCGTCAACGTCCCGATCGGCCTGGTACTGATCGCCGGGGCAAAGTTCAAGCTCCGCGAGACCGAGCGACTGCGCGGTCGCTTCGACCTCGTCGGCGCGTTCCTGTCCATGGGCGCAGTGGTCTCACTGGTCTACGGGTTCATCCACGTGGCACACACCAGCTGGGGCAACACCGAGACTTGGGCGCTGTTCACGGCATCCGTCCTGTTCCTCCTGGCCTTCCTCATCGTCGAGGCCCGTATCGCCATGCCGATGATGCCGCTGCGAATCTTCAGCAACACCAGCCGGTCCGGCGCCTATCTGGTGATGCTGGTTGTCGGCGCCGCGCTGTTCGGTCAGTTCTTCTTCGTCACGTTCTTCGTCCAGCAGGTGCGCGGGTTCAGTGCGCTGGAGACGGGGTTCGCGTTCCTCCCGGTCGCCATCGTCATCGGCATCACCTCGCAGGTGGCCTCGAAGCTCCTGGCCCGAGTGGGACCGAAGCGGCTGATCGTCGCCGGCACGACCACTTTGGCAGTCGCGCTGCTCTGGCTCTCCACGGTCGACGCGGACTCGAGCTATCCGGCGTTCCTGCTGCCCGGGATCCTGGCGATGGCCGTGGGCCTGGGGCTGTTGTTCGTGCCGCTGACGACCGTCGCCGTGGCTCGGATCGCCGGGACCGACGCGGGCCTCGCCTCAGCTCTGCTCAACGTCGGCCAGCAGGTCGGCGGTGCCATCGGCCTGTCCGTGCTGGCGACTGTCTCGACCTCGGCATCGAAGGGCTACGCCAGGGATCACGAGGCGTCACTGCGCGCCGCGGTCGGGACCTTGCCGGCCCACGCCCAGCCGTTGGTCGCCGCGAAACTGAACTCCAGCAACCAGATTCGGCCGACAGACGTCGCCTCACTGGTCAACGGTCTGCCCGTCGACCAGCGGGCGCCGGTGGCCCGCTTCTTCCAGGGCCCGTACGTCGAGTTCGCCCACCACGCCCAGGCTCAGGGCGCGGGAAGCGCCTTCTTCGCGGCTGCGATGTTCGCGGTCGTAGCCATTGTCGTGGGCGCGGTCATGGTGCGGGTCACGAAGGGCGACGTCAGCACATCGGCTCCGTCCGACCAGCCAGTCGTGAGCGGGACATGACTCCGGACTCACGCGGGTCGGGGCGAGAGAGTCGTCGTACGTCGCGGTCAGGGGGCCGCCCGCACTCCCGGTGTTGACCACGCCCGATGGCTCGATCAGGACGGCGTGGACCTCCCCGGCGGAGATCGGGCAGTGCTCGACTCCACGCGGGACGACGAACAGCTGTCCCGGTTGCAGGACGACGTCGCGATCGCGCAGCTGGATGGTCAGCTCGCCACTGACAACGAGAAACAGCTCGTCCGTGTCCTCGTGGGTGTGGAAGACGAACTCGCCCTGGACCTTGACCACCTTGATCTCGTAGTCGTTGAGGTGGGCGACAACCTTGGGCGACCAGTGCTCGGTCACCCGAGCCAACCGCTCGGCCAGGTCGACCGCGCCAGCGTCAGCGGCTTCGGTGGCGGGTCGGGGGTCAGCGGGCGACGTAGTCATGGGGGTGGTTCCTTCCGGTCGGCTGACATGAGTGCGGCCGACAGACGCCGGCCGCATCGACAGGACGAGAGAGGACGACGAGATGTGACGCGACGCCCGGCCGGTCTACGTGTGAAGATCCAGCCGAGCTCTCACGAACGCGGACCGTAGACCTAGGTCTATGGTCGGCGTTCTTGATCTCTGGAAGCGTCGTGCTGGTGACTCCTGCCATTGCTGACGCTGCCCCTGCGCAACATGGCGAAGGTGATCGCTCTCGTCGGCCGGTCCTTAAAGCGCTCCACACCGGCGGACTGACGTTTCTGATCTGTGCCTGGTTGGCATGTGTTGGCGGTTCGACCGCCAACGCCGCGACGGTCGCGGCGTTGCAGCATTCGCTGTCGGTGACAGGAGAGGAGTCATGCAGCACCTCCGGTGTCCCACAAGTCATCTGGACCGTGACCAACACCTCAAACGACGGCTCCGACCTGGTCATCAACTCGGCCACCACGGACATCGTTCACGCGAACGGAACCTCCGAAACCTTGTCGACGCCCTCTCCTTCCAGGTTTTCGAGATTGATCACGCTGAACCCGGGTCAATCGGTGTCTGGCGCTACCTCCGCAAGCCCAGGTGACAAACAAACCGAGAACATCAATGGCGGCTTTATCCCGAACGAAAACGGCAGCGGAGACGCAACCGCCACGGTCTCAGTTGCGCCCTGTCGGAGCACCACGACCACCGCGCTGACCGTGTCGCCCGGCAGCACCGTTACGACGGGCACCCAGGTCACCTACACGGCCACCGTGACCCCGACGCCAGACGGCGGAACCATGGCCTTCACCGACGCGGGCACAACAATCCCCGGCTGCTCGAGCGCCAACGTCAACACCGCCACTGGAACCGCGACCTGCACCACCACCTACGCCACCCCCGGCACCCACACCGTCACCGCCGCCTACTCGGGCACCCCGGCGTTCGGGGCATCGACCTCCGGGCCAGTCACCGTCACCGTGACCAGCCCGCCCACCACGCCCACGGTCACCGCAGCTCACCGTCTCGCCCGGAACCTCAGTTACCACCGGCACCCAGGTCACCTATACCGCCACCGTGAACCCGACACCAGACGGCGGCACCATCGCATTCACCGACGCCGGCACAACAATCCCCGGCTGCGCGAGCGCCGCCGTCAACATCGCGACTGGAACCGCGACCTGCACCACCACCTACGCCACCCCCGGAACGCATACCGTCACCGCCGCCTACTCGGGCACCGCAGCCTTCGCCGCATCGACGTCCGGACCAGTCACCGTCACCGTGACCAGCCCGCCCTCCACCCCGACCACGGCTCCCCCCGGCCCGACCGCAGTGCCAACCACGGTGCCCGCCGGCACCCCGCTCACGTCCGGCGCGAGCTCGCCGTCGCTCGCGATGACCGGCCTGCCTGTGGCCGCGATCGTTGGCCTAGCGCTGGGACTCATGGGCGCCGGAGCCGCCTTGCTGTCCGCGTTCGCGTCACGTCCACGTCCACGGTTCGCCGTACCCGGTAGACGCCACTGTCACCTTCCGAGAGTGGGTGCTCGATGTTGGTTTCGCTGCTCGTCGTGGCGGTCGCGACGAGTGTCTCCCTGGCTCTGCTGTGGGGGATGCGTCGTATTTCCCCCGGTGACGGATTTCTAGCCGACCATGGCCCCGGATCGACGATCATCGGCGTGCTGGGGACTCTGGTCGCCGTCATCCTGGCGTTCGTGATCCTGTTGGCTCTGCAGAGCTATCGGGCCGCGCGAGACAGCGCAAGCCAGGAAGCGGTCGCTGTTACGCAGATGTACGGGACGACCGCGCTGCTGCCTGATCCTCTCGGCGGCAAACTGCGCGGCGAGCTCGTCTGCTACTCCCGGACCGTCGTCAACAAAGAGTGGACGGAGATGAGGGCGGGAAGTCCGAGCCCGGCCGTGCAGTCGTGGCTTGATCGGATGAGCACCGACATTGTCGGGCTGAAGCCGAGTGACGCGCAGCAGACGATCGCCGACGGCCAGTGGTTCACCCAGGACACTGCGCGGCGCGAGGGACGACGAGGACGGTTGGGCGCGGCCACTCCCATGGTTCCGCCGTTGCTGTGGTTCGTCCTGCTGCTCGGGTCAGTCCTGCTGCTCGCGTGCCTGCTTCTGTTCGCCGATCGTCGAGAGCGGTTCGCGGTCCAGGCCATCCTGATCGGCGGGGTCTGCGCCCTTCTCGCCTCAGGTTTGGCCATCGTCGGCTTTCTCGATACGCCGTACGGCGACGGCGCCGGCCGAATCCATCCCGTCGAGATGCAACGCACGCTAGCGCTGATCGCCCAGACCACAGTCCCCGCGATCAGCCCGGAACAGATCCCCTGTGACATCCGCGGGGCAACAATTGGGATCTGACCTCGCGGCCACGTCAGGATCGGAGGATTCGTCCATGTGTTTATTGACTGGGCCAGACACGGCCAGAACGTGGCGAACCTGACCGAGACCTTCTCGTATCGCGTGGTCGACTGTGACCTCTCGGAACTGGGCCGGGAGCAGGCCCAGTCGTTGGGGCGACTGTTGCGCGAGCGCGAGCCGGGCGAGCCGTCGCTGCTCGTCTGCTCGCCACTCGCCCGCGTCCGTCAGACCGCGCAGATCGTCGCCGAGCACCTATCGCAGCGTGCTGGACGTTTGGCGGGCAGGTGAGACCACGACGGCATTTCCAGGTGGCGAGAGCTGCGACCAGCTCTGCGACCGGTTGCGGTTCGCACTGCAACGAGTGAGCGAGGCGGCAGCCGGGCGAGACGCCATCGTGGTCGCTCACGGCGCCAGCCTCGGTGGCGAACTCAGGATGCGCCTGTTGTCCTGGTAAAGGTTTGGCTCCGCCCGTGCCTGTTGTACGGGTGAGGAGGCAGAGTCCGTGGACAACGACCTGGATGCGAGCACGATGGGCCGCGTGTTCGGCATGCAGCCTCGTCCCGTGCCGATGAGCGCGGAAGAAGAGTTTCGATGGTTCTTCCTGGCGGACTACCAGCGTCTGGTGCGGACCATCGTGCTGATCACCCATGACCGGTCGACCGCTGAGGACGTTGTTCAGGAGGCTTACCTTGCAGCTGCACCGAAAGTGGCAAAAGGTGTCGTCGTACGACCGTCCCGAGTCATGGGTACGACGGGTGGCCATCCGGCTGGCGATCCGCGAGTCGAAGCGCGCTAGACGTCGTGGCCATCTTGAGCAAGCCGTGCTGCGCGAGGAGCCGCCCGCCAACGCACTTCACGACCTCGACCTGATGTCCGCGGTCCGGGAGCTCCCGCTGCGTCAGCGCTCGGTCGTCGCTCTCTACTACCTCGAGGACAGACCGATGGACGAAGTCGCCAACCTCATGGGGTGCTCCCCGTCCACCGGTTGGGTCCACCTGCATCGCGCACGGAAGCGGCTGGCTGAGCTGCTCGGCGAGGAAGCGAGCGACGATGTCCGTTGACCAGCGACTGCGCGAGGGCTTGCGGGCAAACTCCGAACAGCTCGTGGTGTCCACCGAGGCTGCTTATGACCGCGTCATCACCCGGGCCAGCCGGCGACGCGTCAGGTCGAGGGTCGCGGCCGTGGCTCTGGCGGCAGCGGGCTCGGCGGCGATGGTGCTTGTCGTGCAGCAAGCTCCCTGGGACGGTGCGGCGCCGCCACCAGTCGTGGAGCCGGCATCGACAGTCACCGAGGGAACGCCGCTGCCGGCCACTGCCGAGGGGACGTGGCAGACCGGCCCGCTGCGCGCCAGCGTGGTTGTCGCCAACCTCGGCGACCACGGGCTGGGCCGCTGGTCCGCTGCGTGGCTGGCTGGGCGGGCACCAACTGACCTGGTCACCTACTCGCTCAAGCTCTCCGCTGGCCAGCTCACGCTTACCCAGGAGCTGAACGGGGTGAGTCAGGGGATCGAGGACTCACAGATGTACACCCTGTCCGGCCACCGGATCACCCTTCGGCCGATCGACGCGACCTGCGCCTCACTCTTCGACTGGGCGGTCAGCGCAGACCAGCTGACCCTGGCGTTTGTGTCCGACGACTGTCCGCCGTACCGCGGCACGCCCGACGAGGTGTTCATGCGTGCCTTGTACACCAGCGCTCCCTTTACCGCCACCACCCATTGACGCCACCCCAAACCCCGGGGCCACCTAGCGATGAGACGGAGTTCCACCATGCGCAGAATCCTGCGGTCGACTGCTCTGCTGCTCGTGTTGGGTGGGTGTGCTGCGTGCGAGCACGGTGGAACGGTCGGGGTCGCCCGGCCGGAGCCGACCCATCCGGTCAGCTCGTCGTCCGGTGCGTCCGCATCGGCCGCCGCCACTCCCGAGGGCCAGTGGCGGGTCGGGCCGCTGCCGATGAGCGTGATCCTCGCCAACCTCCACACGCACCACCTCGACCAATGGAGCAGGCCCTTCCTTGGCGCGCGTACGAGAAGCACGATGGTCCAGTACGACCTCAAGCTCCGCGCCGGTCAACTCACCTTGCTCGCCACCATGGACGGAAAGTCACAGGGAGTGGAGGACCGCCAGGCCTACACGGTCACCAGGAACCAGATTGCCTTCGCCCCCCTGAACTCGACCTGCACCTCTCGGTTTGCGTGGGCCACCAGCGGGGAACGGCTGCGGTTGACGTTCCTGTCCGACACCTGCCGCCCCTACAAGGGCACGCCGGATGAGGTCTTCATGCGTTCGCTCTACGCCAGCGCCCCCTTCGTCCGGACCGACTCGTGAGACGTCGGGACCTCCTCCGGGCCGGCCTCGTCGCTGGCGTCGCGGCAGTCGTCCTGGTCCCGAGCTGTCGGCCGGGCCCCGCCGCTCCGGTCAGCTTCCGGCCGACAGTTCGTCCCGTAGCCTGCCCACCGGAAGTTGACGCGGTGCTCATGAGCCACTACCGCTGCTCTCTTCTCAGTGTCCGGGAGAGTCCGGCACGGCGGTCCCGCGTGATCAATCTCCTTGTGACCGAACAGTTCCCGGCGGATGGTGTCACCCACACCGACCCCGTCATCGCGATCGGGGAGAACTTCGCGGCCGCACCGTACTACGCGGGTATCGCACCCGCGGCGGACAAGCTGGGACGCGAGATCATCCTTCTAGACCAACGAGGCGTAGGGCACTCTCAACCGTCCCTTGCCTGTCCAGAGGTCGACGCCCTGAGTTCGCGCACTCTCGATTCGGCTACCGGGGACGTGGCCGTCAGAAAGGCTTTCGGGGATGCTGTCCGCGCCTGCCACGACCGCCTCACCGCAGCAGGGGTGGACCTCGCGGCCTACAACACCCGCAACGCGGCGGGCGACGTAGCGGCCCTCGCGCAAGCCATGCACTTGCCCTCATGGAACGTCGGTGCCTGGGGGACTTCCTCGCGAATCGCCTTCCAGCTGCTGCAGCAGGCCCATCCAGGGCTGCGTGCAGCTTTTCTGGACTCACCCGAGCTGCCCGGCGACGACCCCCGTACGACTGCCATTGCTGACACGTCCGGAGCACTGAGCCGCCTCTTTGCCGACTGCCACCGAGCGGTGACGTGTCGAAGCCCGGCCCTGAGAGGCCTGCCGGGGTTGGCTTCAGTGCTCACAGCACTCGAACGCCGGCCCGTGACACTGGCCGTGAAGTCCGCCTCGTCAACCACCACAGTCCGTTTCGACGCCGCCATGACCCTACGCACCATCCGGATGATGATGACCCAGAACGGCGCCGGATGTTGTCCCGAAATGACGGCCGGATTCGTTCCGAAGTTCCTCGAGTCGCTGGTGCGAGGACGCGGCGCCGGGCTAGACCAGTCCGTCGTCGCGGCGTTCATCGGGAGCCCGGCGTACTGCGAGGGATACCTTCCGTCGTGCTCACGGTTCCACCGGGTGACACTCGGCGCCTACCTGTCCGTGCTTTGCCATGACCTCCAGCCGTTCGTGGGTGCGGCCGACGGCCCAGACGTTCTCGCCGAGATCGGAGGCGCCGCGGCGTTCGAGCACGGTCCCTACAACGGAATCTGCAGCTCGTGGCCCATCGCGCCGGCGGCGGGGCCACTCACACACACCATTCACTCGAACGTTCCGACCTGGGTCATCATCGGCGACCTAGACCCGTTCGTCAGCGCCGAGCGTCTCACAAGGGCGCTTGCCCCCATGACCAGGCTAACCGTGCTCCACGTACCGAACTGGGGCCACAACGCGCTGGGCTCCGGCAGTTGCGCCGGCTCGCTGCGCAACGCCTGGGTCAACTCGCTCGCTCAGTCGACAGACACCCAGTGTCTGGAGCATGCCCCACCAATGACGTTTCAGCAGTAGCTTGTCCGGCCGGTGGGCTTAGCTCGCGCAGCGGCGTGGCTCAGGGCTGTGGGTAGCACCTCATCGTCTGGCCGGCGATCAGGATCGTCGGCGTCGGGAAGCCGTACGACTGCCACGTGGGCTGAGTGAGGTGCACGGTCGCATAGGCCGGCTGCTTGCATCCCTCGACGGCGTAGATCGCGGCCACGCCCTTGTACTGAATGAAGCCCATCGGCACCACCTGCGGAGCCCGTCGCCCCATCGCCGCCCACTCCGCCGAGTTGAGGTGATGTCCATCCAGGTGGTGACCACTGCTGCTCGGGACGTCCACGAAGATCTCAGCCGGGTTGCTGAGGAACCGGTAGACGCGACTGCCCGGAATCCAGCCCACCGTGTACACGGTCGGGAAGCCGGCGGCCTGCCACTGGGCGGAGCTGATGAAGTCGGCGCTCGCTCCTGTGGAGCTGATCCCGAAGACCTGCGCCGCCCACGGGTACTTGGCGTAGTACGCGTACTTCGTTGTCGCCTGGATGTCGTCGGCCTGGGCCGACACCGTCGACATCGTCGACACCGAGAGGAGACTGCACAGGGCGGCGAAACACGACGCCGACGACGCGAGACTTGAGTCGCATGGGGAACTCTCTTTCGTTCGAGAACTGGTGCAGCCATTAGCTCGAACGAGAAGCGGCCGGACAATCTTTTCGACAATCCTCGAACCTGAGGCATCAACCGGAAGCGAGACACCCCATGGCTGACCACAGCCTCGACGGGGCCTGGGATCTGATCGTCACGCCCTGGCACCTTGACGAGCACCTCCTGGCCTTCCCCATCCCGGACACCGCGACCCCAGTCAGCCCTCCGCCACTCCCTGAGGGTCCCGTCCCGGCGCGCATGAACCGCCTGCACCAGGCCGCTGCCGGCGTAGTGGCGCAGGCAGCCCGGCCCTTGGTTCTGTCCGGCGACTGCCCAACCGCTCGCGCAGCCGTGGCCCCCATGCAGGGCCGCTACCAAGACCTAGCCATTGTGTGGCTCGACGCGCACGGCGACTTCAACACCCCGGCCATCACGACCAGCGGCTACATCGGCGGCATGGCGCTGGCGATGCTGACCGGCCGGACGCCCGGTCTGTTCGACGACCCCCTGGGCCTGCGAACCACTCCCCGACACCAGCGTCGTACTGGCCGGTGCCCGCGACCTCGACCCCGCCGAGCGCGAGTCCCTCGACGCCAGCCGGGTCCGCCAGGTCCCAGCCAATCCCGGTGTCATCACCTCCACCCTCGAAGCGCTCGGTCACGTCCCGGTCTACCTCCACCTCGACATCGACGTCGTCGACGGCTCCGAGCTACCCGGCGCGCGGTTCCCCTCCGGTCCCGGACCCTCCCTCACCGAGATCGAGGAATGCCTGGCCGCCGTCTGCGCCAACGCCGACGTGGTAGCGGCCTCCATCGCCTGCGCATGGCTGCCGGACACCATCGGCGACCGGCGTGCACGCGAAACAATCACGCGGCTCGTGAGAGCACTCGGCACCGAGCTGGCGTGGGCCTGACCGACAACTGCCGGCGACGGGAGCCGGACGCTAGCTGGCGGCCGATTCGCCGCGCGGCCTAGCCGTGAGATACGGAATGGTCTGCGGCCCTTCGGGCAGGACACAGACCCGCGCGGGCCGGCCGGCCTCCCGCTCGACTCGCCGGCACTCGGCGGCGACGGTTGCCGAAAGGTCCACCGCGCTGGCCAGGTGCACGCCTTCGAGCTGCCGTGGCGACAGCCCGTCGGAGTAGACCGATACCCGAGCCCGGCTGAGGATGCGCGCCAGGACCTGGACCTGCCATTGATCCAGCTCGGGACGGGCCCGAGTGCTGATGTCGTGCAAGATGGCCGCCGGCGACGAGGCCGTCTCAAGGGTCGAGCGAAACCGGCCATGCTCCGGGAAACCGTCTCGACATTCCGCCGCGATGACGATCAACCCACCGGGGCGCACGACCATGGCCGCAGCGGACATGCCCTTGACCGCTTGGTAGAGATTCTGGTCGAGCGGGTATCCGGAGTTGCTGGTCACCACCACGTCGTACGCCGCATCGAGCGGACGCATCGCCGTCCGGCGCACCAGGTCGCAGGCGGCAGCGTGCATGGCGAACAGCTCACCCCCGAAGGCCTGCACGATCCGTTGCTGCTCATCCAGCACGACGTCGAGCGCGAAGGTGACGCCGGTGGCCGCCGCGATCGCGCGGACGTCGTCGTGGACGGGATTGCCGTGCGATGCTCCCCCACGTCGCTCTGGGGTCACCGATGCGCCGACCGTCGTGCAGGGTCAGGACCGTCTCCAGGCCGGCCAGGCCAGGGGCGACCAGCTTCGGACCGCCACTGAACCCGGCGAAGAAGTGCGGTTCGACGAAGCCGGTCGTGATCCGGACGTCGGCCTCCACCCAAGCCCGGTTCAACCAGACCGGTACGCCGTCGCCCAGCACCCCGCACCAGACCAGCTGATCGGGGTCGCGGCAGTCGTGGTCGACGACGCGCAGCGAGGAGGAGAGGTCGGGACCGAGCATCCGAACCAGCTCTGCTGGGCTGGCTCCCCGATGGGTGCCGTTCGCCACAAGGACGGTCACGTCCGCGGGCTCGAGGATCCCGGACAGCTCGTCGAGGATGGCTCGCAGCATCAGCTCGCGCGGCTGCGGGCGCGTCCCGTCGCACACCGAGATGGCGACGCGACTTCCCGGCGGCACGACCTGCCGCAGCGGCGGGCCACTGACCGGAGCCCGGAGCGCGCGCCTCAGCTCAGCCGCCGGATCAGGCGCCGCGGCACCATGTCGAGGGCGCACCACGTCCGCGTCGTCCGGTACGTCCAGCGCCAATTGCCCATCGCCGTAAGCGATTTCGATCTGCATCGGTCGCTCGCTTCGTCGCCGGATCAGGCCCGCGGTCGCAGACGCAGGGCGGACATCCCGCCGTCGACCGCGAGCTCAGCCCCGGTCGTGGAGCCGGCCCGCGGCGACGCCAGGTAGAGCACTGCTCCGGCAACCTCCTCGGCCGAGACCAGACGGCCATGCGGCTGCCGAGCCTCGAGCGCCCGCCGCTCGGCCGGCGGATCGGCCGCGCTGTCGAGGAGACGGGCGACCCAGGGGGTGTCCGCCGTGCCGGGGCTGACGGCGTTGACCCGGATGCCTTCGACGATGCCGTCGGCGGCCATGGCCCGGGTGAGGGCGAGCACCGCCCCCTTGCTCGCTGAGTAGACCGCGCGCTGCGGCAGCCCGGCGGACGCCGCGATCGACGCCAGGTTGACGATCGCCGCGCGGTCCGACGCCGCCAGGTACGGCCACGCGGCCCGGCAGACCCGCGCCATCCCGACCACGTTGACGTCGAGGACCCGGAACCACTCCTCGTCCGCGCTGTCCACGACGGTGCCCTGAGCGCCGATCCCGGCGTTGTTCACCACCACGTCGAGACCGCCGAAGCGATCGCGCCGCATCGGCCACCGCGCGAACCACAGCGCGCGTCGTCCGTGACGTCCGCCGGCAGGGCCAGGACCCCGTCCGGCAGGGTGCCGTCCGGTCGGCACCGCCCGGTCCAGCGCGGCCACTCTCGCTCCCGCCTCGACCAATGCCTCGTACGACGACGAGGCCGATGCCGGAGGCGGCTCCGGTGACCACCGCCCGTACGCCCGCGAACTCGTTCACGCCTGCCCCAGCTCCTGGCGCTGCCGGCCCAGGCCGTCGATCTCGAGCTCGACCACGTCGCCCGCGCGAAGATAGGGGACGCCCGGCGACCCCATGGCCACACCGGCCGGTGTCCCCGTGTTGATGACATCACCAGGACGCAACACCATGAACTGGCTGATGTACCAGACCAGATGGTCGACCGGGAAGATCATGTCCGCCGTCGTGCCGTCCTGCCGCAGGTCGCCGTTGACCCACAATCGAAGCCCCAGCGCCTGGGGATCGGCCACCTCGTCGGCCGTCCTGATCCACGGTCCGAACGGGTTGAAGGTCTCGCAGTTCTTGCCCTTGTCCCACTGCCCGCCGCGCTCGGTCTGGAACTCCCGCTCGCTGACATCGTGGCTGATGGCGAAGCCGGCGACGCAAGCGGCGGCCTCAACACTGGAGTCGAGGTAGCGGGCCGTCCGGCCGATCACCACCGCCAGCTCGACCTCGTAGTCCGTCTTGGTCGAAGCCCTGGGCACCAGCACGGTGTCGTGTGGGCCGACGACCGTGTCCGGGGTCTTGAGGAACAGGATCGGCTCGGCCGGAATGACGGCGCCGGTCTCGGCCGCGTGATCGCGATAGTTCAGCCCGACGCACACGATCTTCCCGGGGCGTCCGAGTGGTGGAGCGAAGCGTTCGCCCTCGGTGACGCGAGGCAGGCCTCCGGCGCGGACGGCGGCCGCGATCTCCGGGAGCCGGCTCTCGAGCACCGGCCCGTCGATGTCTGGCACGACGGCGGAGATGTCGACTCCAGCTCTGGTCGTCCAGGCTCGCGGCGGGTCGCTCGGCACCCGGCGCACCGAAGCGGGCGAGTCTCACGCAAGCTCCTCGGGTCGGAGGAGGCCTTGTTCGACCAGGACCGCCCAGAGCGCCTCCGGGACGGTCCGGCGCCACCGCGCCATCAGATCGTGCACCTGCGCCGGCGTTCGGAGCCCGACCACCACACTGACCACCGCGGGATGGCGCCGCGGCGAACGCCGACCGCCGCGCGTCGGTAGGTCCACCCCGAACCGGTCGCACACGTCGGCGATCTGCCTGGTGCGCTCGATGACATCGGCGGGAACGGGGCCGTAGTCGAAGCGGGCCCCCGGCTGCGGGCTGCGGCCGAGACAGCAGGCCGGAGTTGAAGATGCCGGCGTTGATCACCCCCACGCCTCGGTCGAGGGCAGCCGGCAGCAGGTCCTCGCCCGCACTCTGGTCGAGCAGGGTGTAGCGGCCCGCCAGCATCACCGACGTCCACATCGGTCTCCCGCACGAACCGCGTGAGCATCGCGGACTGGTTCATGCCCGCTCCGTAGCCGCCGATGACCCCCTCGGAGCGCAGCTGGGACAGCGCTGGCGCCGCCTGCGTCGAGCGCCTCGCGGGCGTGGTCGCGTCGTCCGGATCGTGGATCAGCACCAGGTCGATGCGATCGAGCCCCAGCGCTCGAGGCTTCCCTCGATCGAGCGCAGCACCCCGTCCCGGCTGTAGTCGCGGACCCGACGATGAGTCGCCGGCACCGCGAACCCTTCCGGGATCCGGATCACTCGTGCTGCCAACAGATTCCAGCAGCCGGCCCACCTTGGTCGACACGACGATGTCGTCGCGCGGGTAGTCCCGCAGAGCCCGCCCGAGTCGCCGCTCGGACAGGCCCAGACCGTAGTGCGGTGCCGTGTCGAAATAGCGGATCACCCGCGTCCCAGGCCGCAGCGACCGCCTCGGCGGCCTCCTCGTCAGTGGTGGCTCGATACAGGTTGCCGATCTGCGCTCCGCCGAACCCGAGCTCGGTGAGGCTCAGCCCGGGGTTCAGCCGTCCGGATCTCACTCGGGCGGCTCGGTGTCGAGCCGGCTGCCCGCGTTGGCCGGCCGGATGTGCGGCCCGGCCCGGGAACGGAGGCTCGACGGCGGGCGCGATCCGGGCGATCGCCGCCTCGTCGACGCTCACGCCCAGGCCAGGGCTGTCCCCGAGGACGAACCGGCCGTCCTCGACCGACACGTCGACCGACAGGCCGGTCGGTGGCTCGAGGTCCTGGAGCTCCGTGGCCATGTGGTTCGGCACCGCGGTCGCCGCGTGCACCAGCCCCAACGGCGTGGTGCCGATCGGGCTGACCGGCAGGTCGTAGGCGTGGGCCAGCGCGGCCACCCGCAGGAAATGGGTGACCCCCCACCCGGCGGCCGTCTGGACGACGTCGAGCGCACCGGCGGCCAGCAGCGGCCGGAACTGCTCGAGCCCGGTGAGGTTCTCCCCGGATGCGATCGGACGCCCGGATGCCGCGCCCGACCGCCGCCATTCCCGTCGGCATCCCAGCGACGGACCGGCTCCTCGACCCAGATCAGGTCGACGGAGCGCTCCAGCTCGGCCACGTGCCGCACCGCCTGTTTGCGGCGACCATGACTCGTTCGCGTCGAGCATCAGGCCCGGCCGCGACCGCGGATTCGCCTCGCGCAGAACGTCGCCCACGATCGTGAGCCGGGCCAGGTCCCGGTCGACGTCCAAGCCGCCCTTGAGCTTGGCCGCCCGCACGCCGTGGTCGGCGTAGATCTTGTACGTCGCCGCGAGCTCCTCGTCCGTCAGGGCGATGTCCAGGCCCGAGGCGTACGCCGTGGCGGTTCGGTCACGACCGCCGAGCAGGCGCCACAGGGGTTGGCCGGCCGCCTGGGCCTTGATGTCCCACAACGCCGTGTCCAGGGCACCGATCGTCCCGAAGGCCGCGCCGGCGTGACCGGCCTTGAAGACCTGACGCAGCATCCGGTCGTACAGGGCGGACGTGGCTCGCGGGTCCTCCCCCTCGATGGCGGCGAAGATGCTGCTCAGCTCGGTCTGCGAGCCGAGCCCGACGCCGGTGATGCCCTCGTCCGTGTCGACGAGAACCAGCTGGACCGTCACGACCCCGTCCGGGAAGACGCCGTTGGCGTCGCCGACGGGACGACCCCAGTCGTGGACCGTCGTCAGGGTCCGGTATCCGGTGATCCGCATTACCCCTTCACTCCCCCGCCGACCAGGCCGCGGACCAGGGCACGCTGCGAGAGCATGAACACGATCGCCACGGGGACGACGGCGAGAAGCGTTGCGAGAGCTAGCTCGGGCCGGAAGATCTCGAGTTGTTGACCACCCCCACCGACAGCTGGATTGAACGAAGGGGTTGACGAGAGCAAGTTCGACAGGCCCACCTGGATCGGGTACTGCGACGAGTCCGCGAGGACGGCGTACGGCAGGAAGAAGTTGTTCCAGTCCGACACGAAGCTGAAGAAGAGCACGAGCGCGACGACCGGCATGGCCAGGGGCAGCGCGATGTGCCGGAAGGTCGCCCACTCACTACAGCCGTCCAGCCGCGCAGCGTCGAGCAGCTCCCTCGGGAGCGAGGTCGTGTAGTAGATGTACGCCAGGTACACCCCGAACGGGAAGAACGCGAACGGCAGGATGACCGACAGGACGTTGCCGATCAGGTGCATGGCGTTGAGCTCGAGGAAGATCGGCAGCACGAGCGCCGCCGCCGGCATGATCATCACCACCAGCGTCAAGGTGAGCACCACCCTGCGGCCGGGGAACGAGCCGAGGGCAAGCCCATAGCCCGCGGGGATCGCCGTGACCAGGACGATCGCGGTCGCGCTCGACGCATACAGCAGCGAGTTGCCGATCCAGGCCCGGTAGATGTGGTCGCTGAAGGCATCCAGGTGCTGCCAGGCCAGCGCGACCTGGTGGAAGCTGCCGAAGGTGAACGGACCCCGCGAGACGAGCTCGGAGTCGGACTTGGTCGGCGCGAGCACCAGCCAGAGCAAGGGCGCCACGAAGAAGACCGCGAAGACGGCGAGGATGGTCAGCCGCACACCGCGGACGAGTAGCCGCATCAGTCCTCCGCCTTGAACAGGCCGGTCCGGGAGATGACCAGCCCTGCGGCCACCAGGCCGATCGCCAGCAGGTCGACCGAGACGGCCGCGGCTCCGTTGAAGTCCGCGTAGCGAAATGCCAGCTGGTAGGCCAGCTGGTTGGACGACCAGGTGTCCGGGACCATGCCGAAGCTGGCCTGGTTGACCAGCTGCGGCTCGACGAAGAGCTGGGTCCCGGTCGCGAAGGACAGGATCACCATGTAGGCGATCCACTTGCGGATCAAGGGGAGCTTCAGCCGCAGAGCGATCGTCACCGGGCCGGCCCCGTCGATGCGGGCGGCCTCCTCCAGGTCGGTCGGGATCGTGTTCAGCGCGCCGTACATCACGACCACCCACCCGCCGGCCCCGGTCCAGAACGCGATCATGGCGAAGATGAAGGGCAGGTGGCCCGGGGCGATCGACTGGACGAACAGGTTGGCCCCGAGGACGTGGTGCACGAAGAAGGACCCCGGGCTCACGGACGGGTCCAGCATGAACAGCCAGACCAGGACGGAGGCCGCTCCGGCCAGCGCCCCGGGGATGTAGTAGAGGAACCGGAAGGTGGACGTGGCCCGGCTGGCCCGCCCGTGCAGGAGCAGGGCCAACGTGACCACCAGCACGATCAGCAGGCCGAGCCAGACGGTCGTGTAGATCAGGATGTGCTTGAACGCCGGCAGGAAGCGGTAGTCGTTGGCGGTGTCGATGAAGTTCCGGAAGCCGGTGAAGCCACCCGCTTCATTGGTGAACGCGAGGTCGAGCGCGTAGATCATCGGCAGGATGCCGAACACGATGAGCAACGGCAGGTAGGGGAGGACGAAGGCGAACCCCCGCCATCCGCGCAGGCCACGCGCTCGCGTGGCCTGCGCGGATGCAGCCGGGACGGCTACTGCATCCATCTGGTCAGCTCCGGCTGACGTCATACCCCGCCGCCTGGGCCGCCTGGGCGAGCGCGTCGCCGAAGGGTGGCAGCAGCGAGCTCAGTGACTTGCCGGCCACCAACCCCGTGACCACGGTGTTCGACCAGACCGGCTGGTCCGGATAGGTCACGAGGGTCCACCCGGACCAGATTTGGCTGGCCGCCGCCTTCAGGGCAGGCGTCGGATCGGCTGCGTAGTACGGGTTGGTGGCCTGGGTCTCCAGCCACTTGTCCGCCAACGGTGCGTAGGCCGGATAGCCGCCCCGGGCGTCCTTGCCGGTCGGGTTGAAGACCGTCGTGGCATAGATGACGAAGTCCGCTGCGGCAGCTGCGTTCTTGGAGTGCCGCGAGATGATCCACGGCCCGCCGCCGACCTGACCGGTCGTCACTGGAGTGTCGGTGCCCCACTGCAGCGGGGGCGCCGCGGTGATCTCACCGGCCGGCATGTGCAGTGTCTGGTCGAACTGACTGGAGTACCAGGCCGGCCCGGGCATGAGCAGCACCTTGTCCTTCGCCCCGCCGTACTTCTTGGCGAAGTCCGGGGTGAAGATGCTCAACGGCGGGAGGGTGCCGTTCTTGATCAGCGGGTCGACCAAGCTGGCCATCTCCGTGCAGTGCGAATCGGCCGAGTTGATCAGCAGTTTGGCGCCCTGCATCTTTTCGAGCGGGCACTGGTTGCCCCACAGGTAGATCCAGTGGCTGTACGACTCGCCGATGTTGCCGACGATGTAGCCCGGGTGCTCCGTGGCGACCTTCTCGACCGAGAGCGGCCCAGTCCTGCCAGGTCTTCGGGGTCTGGTAGCCGAAGGCGTCCATCTGCTTCTTGTTGACCCAGAGCACCACCTGGGCGAGGTTGTCCTGCACGCAGTACTGCGTCCCGTTGATCGTGCACTGGGCGGTCGACGGCGCCGGCCACTGGCTGCGCAGCGACTCGGGGATGAGCTTCTCGAGCGGCGCCGCGAACTCGAACGGCTTCTGCGCCATCCATACCGGGTCCTGGACCTGCTCGCTGAAGATGACGTCCGGCCAGCCCTTGCCGGTCCGGTTCCACAGCTGGATCTTGGTCTGCATGGTCGTCGCGCCGTTGCCGTCGCCGTCGAAGGTGACGATGTTGACCTTCTGTTTCGGGTGGGCCTTGACGTAGGCCTGCGCCACCGGCAGGCGGGCCGCGTCGACCCAGACGGTGATCGGGCCAGTGGCGCTCCCGGTCGAGCCGCCCTTGGAGCTGCCCCCGGAGCTCCCGCACCCCGCTAGCGCGAGCGCCGCCGTCACCAGGACGGCGGGCCACAGACGTCGCTGCTTCATCACTTGGTCACTCCTCCACAGGGCGGCGGATGCCTGGACGCCGCTGAACGCGGCAAACATAAGTTGTATGATGTATGATGTCAATAGTCATACGTTAGGGTGCCGCATCACGGATGTCCGGCGTCCGCCGGAGCGGCGACGGAGGTCCAGATGACGACTGCAGAGCCGACCGCCGTCGGCGGCGTGGCCCTGCCCACCTGGTCCAGTCGACCGGCGAACCTGGCCAGCGCGCTGGCCGAGGACCTCGTCGCCCGCATCGTGAGCGGGCAGTACCCGTCCGGGACGGTGATGCCCTCCGAGCAGGCCCTCTGCGAGGGCTTCTCGGTCAGCCGGACGGTCGTCCGCGAGGCCGTGAAGATGCTCCAGGAGAAGGGCCTGGTCCGGGTCCGGCGGGGCAGTGGCACCACCGTCACGCCGCCCGTCCTGTGGAACATGCTCGACGAGTTCGTGCTTGGCGGCGAGCATCGCTGAGGCGAATGGCCTCGAGGTGCTCGATGACGTCGTCGTCACCCGTCGGCTGCTCGAGTCCGACATGGCCAACGTCGCGGCCCGGCAGGCGGACGACGACGTCGTGCGCCAGCTGGCAGCGACTCGTCGCCACCATGGACACCCTCGTCGACGACCCCATCGCGTACGCCGACCAGGACCGGGCGTTCCACGACACGATCATGCGGACCTCCGGCAACCGGATCGCCCGAGCGGTCGTCAAGGCCCTGGAGAAGCAGGTGGTCAACACCGCCCGGTATGTCGGCGAGATCCGCCGGGACCTCTGCGTCGCGTCCAACAACGGCCACCGCAACATCTACCTGCGGATCGCCGCGCACGACCCGGACGGCGCGGCCAAGGCGATGTTCACCCACATCACCGAGGCCTGGGTGGTCCGCCGCGGCGGCCCAGGCGAACCCGTACGGCTGCGCCGCTGACCGCCCGCCGCCCGGTGGGCGTCACGGCACCGACCAGACCGCGCCGTCCGGATACCGGTACTGCTCAAGCGACTTCGGCTGCATCTCGCTGCTGAAGCCGGGCCGGCTGGGAGCCAGGTAGCGGCCGTTCCGGATGGTCACCGGATCGAGGAAGTGCTCATGCAGATGGTCGACGTACTCGATCCGGCGCCGGTCCCAGGTGCCGCTCACGGCGACGTAGTCGAACATCGCCAGGTGCTGGACCAGCTCACACAGGCCGACCCCTCCGGCGTGCGGGCAGACCGGGACGCCGAACTTCGCGGCCAGCAACAGGATGGCCACATTCTCATTGACCCCGCCCACGCGACAGGCGTCGATCTGCATGACGTCAATGGCTTTGGCTTGCAGGAGCTGTTTGACCAGGACGCGGTTCTGGGCGTGTTCACCGGTGGCGACGAGGATGGGCTGCACGGCCGCTCGGATCCGGGCATGGCCGAGGATGTCGTCCGGGCTGGTCGGCTCCTCGATCCAGTACGGCTCGAAGTCGGCCAGCTTCTGGACCCAGTCGATCGCGTCCGGGACGTCCCAGCGTTGGTTGGCGTCGATCGCGATGTCGATGTCTGGACCGACCGCCCGGCGGGCAACCTGCAGGCGACGCCGGTCGTCCTCGAGTGACCCGCCGACCTTGAGCTTGATCATCCCGAACCCGTCCCTGACGGCTTGGGCGGACAGTCGGGCGAGCTTCTCGTCGTCGTAGCCCAACCATCCGGGGGATGTCGTATACGCGGGATAGCCCGACTCGAGCAGTGCTGCGACCCGTTCGTCCCTCCCGGCTTGGGTTCGGCGCAGCATGGTCAGCGCCTCATCTGAGGTGAGGGCGTCCGAGAGGTAGCGGAAGTCGACCAGGCCCACGATCTCCTCCGGCTCGAGACCGGCGAGCAGTCGCCACAGCGGCAGGCCGGCCCGCTTGGCCTTCAGGTCCCACAGGGCGTTGATGACGGCGCCGACCGCCATGTGGATGACGCCCTTCTCCGGACCGAGCCAGCGCAGCTGCGAGTCCCCGGCGAGCTCGCGGCCCAGCCGGCCCAGATCTGCGAGGACGGACTCGACGTCGCGGTCGCGCACCCATGGCTCGAGCGCGCGGATAGCCGCGGCCTGGATGTCGTTGCCCCGCCCGGTCGTGAACGCGAAGCCGTGGCCTTCCAGACCGTCCCCGGCGTCGGTCGTGATCACGACGTACGCCGCCGAGTAGTCCGGCTCCGGGTTCATCGCGTCCGAACCGTCGAGGTATCGCGACGTGGGAAACCGGATGTCACTGGTCACGATCGAGGTGAACCGGGCCATTTGTGCGACTCACCGTCCGGGGCAGACCGAACGTTCCGATCAGGTTGGTAACAAAGGGATTCTTGAGGCCTCAGACATCCGATGTCAAGCGATGATCAACCGCTCCGGTCAGAACTCGCGTCGTCACGGCCGGTGGCGCGGGCGACATCCGGAGTGGGAGCCAGCCGATAGACGCGGTGCGCCGTCTGGCGCAGGACCTGCCGGATCTCGGTCTCTGACAACCCGGTCATGGCGTCGGCAACGTGGTCGAACCAGCCCTCATAGGTGACGGTGCGGGAGGCAACGGGCCAGTCACTGCCGAACATGCACCGCGATGGCCCGAAGGTCTGCAAGGCGTGCTCCAGATACGGCCGGAAGAGATGGCGATCGGCACTGAACGCGCTCGGGTCCAGGACTTCCGAGGTCAGACCCGAGAGCTTGCACACCGCGTTGGGCAGGGCAGCCAGTCGCTCGATGTCCGCTAGCCAGCCCGGGTCGGGGATCGGCCGGACTCGAGGCTTGCCCAGATGGTCGAGCACGAACATCACGTCGGGGCACTGCTCGACCAAAGCCGTTGCCTCCGCTAGCTGTTGGTGGCGAACACAGAGGTCGAAGACCAGGTCGTGCTGAGCGAGCGACCGCACGGCCGCGACGAAGGCCGGCTCGAGACAGAACCCCGGACGCGTGTCTTGCAGGAGGCGTCGAACTCCCCTCACGGATCCGGAACGACCAAGGGCCTGCAGGTCACCATCGGCAGATGGCGAGGCCAGCGCGGCCGCGACGATGCCGACGACGGGCCGAGCGGGCGACGACAGGCTCATGACCCACTCGACCTCGGCCAGCGACTCCGCCGGACGACAGTCGGCCTCGACAAACACCAGGCCGTCGATGGGCACGGATCCGGTCAGGACGTCCTCAGGTCGGAACGCCCGCCGCAATGTCGGGACCGCGTCCAACCAGGCGTAGTGCAGGCGGGCGGGATCCCAGAAATGGATGTGCGCATCGATGACTGACGTTTCTGGCTGGAACACCCTGATCAGAGCTCTGGCCCGGCAGCAGGAGCTTCGGCGAGAACTCTTACATCCCAAGGGCCTAGAGTCAGCGGGGCGCCTCCAGGAAGATCCGTACCTTGGAGCAGGTCACGGGCGGCCAGGGGAAGGACGACGGCCGTGGACTCCCAGGACCAGTTGTGTACGAAGTGAACTCGCTGGCCGCTTGCGCCGACTCCTGAAGTGGCCGTGACAGTTGGCGGTAGATCGAGCCAGAGTCGCGGCCGGGTGGAACCTATCCAGTCGAAGACGGCTTTCGCCAGGGATGGGCCAGGAACCGTGCCAAGGCAAGTGACCCGACCGCGACCGTGGGCATTGCTGGTGATGGCTGGCCAGCGGCCGAAGTGAGGGTGCTCGTATTCAGCGAGTATCTCGGCGCCCGAGACGTGCAGTCCGTCAACCCATCTGGTGGCTTGGGCGTCAGGAGGCAGGCCAAGCGGGGAACCAAGGACCGAATGCACTCCGCAGGGAGCCACGAGGTTGCTGAACTCGTCGTACCAGACTCCGGCGGCTTCACTGAGACGGGGCGGAGCAACCTCCACGCGGGCCCGACCCTCGAGGTCCGCGTAGCCCGTGCGCGGGCCCAGGACGAGATGGCCTCCGGCAGCCGCGTAGGCCGCGAGCCAGTCGAGCGTCGCGTCATCCGAGATGTAGTGGCCCGCGGCGACCAGCACCGGCATGGCGCTGGCGTATTCCGCGGGATCGGAAGGACCGTCGCCTTCGACGTCGCCAACCAGTTGCCGGGTGTGCAGGATCCGTGTCTGCAGGCCGGCGTCGAAGGCGCCTCGGTAGAAGGGATCGAACAGGCCGGCGTAGGACTTCGAGTCTGGCCCTCCGGAGTCGGTCATCAGGGCTGGGTACTTCTGCATGAGCCATTTGCTGGGCAGTGAGTACAGCATCGCCACCTCGGCGTCCGGGATGAGTGACCCCACTGACTCCGCGGCGAGCGCGAGCTCCTGGCCCAGCGTGGCGATCTCCTCGTAGGCGCGACCAGGGAGCCCGCTGTGGGGAAGGACGCCACCCCAGTACGTCTCGGCGCCGAACGGCAATGTGTGCCAATGCCAGTACTCGATCATGGTGGCCCCCCGTGAGACGAGGGCCCACGCTGCCTGTCGCCACTGCCCGTCGTAGGCCGGTCGGCTGTCCCACGGCTGGCCGATGTGCATGGCATTGGTCTCGGTGACGAGGAAGGGCGCCTGCCGCGAAGAGAACATCCGATCGGCTGTGAGGTACAGGCCGGCTGTGCCGTCCGTGGTCCAGCCCTGCTCCGGGGAGTCGCGCACATCGGGGCGTTCCAGTCCGCCCTGCATCCGGTAGTAGGCGTTGCCGCTGGAGATGTCCAGCGCGTCGGTGACGCGGTCGTCGTCAACAGCGGGCCGCTCATAGGCAATACACGTCGTGACGAATTGGCTTGGCGTTGCGTACTCGCGGACGATTGCCGCCTGCCAGGCGATGAAGTCGGTCGTCTGCTCGGCTTGAAACCGGCGCCAGGCTACGTCGTACTGCGGTTGGACGTTGCCGTCCGGTGTCCACAGGTCGGCCCACGTCGACAGGCGGTGGGACCAGTAGACCAGGCCCCACTCCTGGTTCAGCGTCTCCACGTCGCCATAGCGCCCGCGTAGCCAATCGATGAACCGCGCAAAGACGCCGTGGTTGTGGAACAACTGCAGCCCGGGCTCGTTGTCCACCTGGTACCCGATGACCGCGGGATGGTCGGCGTAACGTTCGATCACCCTGCGGATCACCCGCTCGGCGTGAAACCGGAAGGCAGCGTGAGTGAAGTCCACCTCCTGCCGCGCGCCCCAAGAGAGCCGAGACCCGGTCGAGCTCTCGGCTGCGATCTCTGGGTAGGTGCGTGCCAGCCAGGGCGGGATGGCGTAGGTCGGCGTGCCAATGATCACCGAGATTTCCCGTTCGGCCGCACCGTCGAGAACCGGTTGAAGCCAATCAAGGTCGAAACGACCGTTCTCGGGTTCCCAAGTCGACCAGACCGACTCGCCTACGCGGATGACGGAGAAGTGCGCGTCTCTCATGAGATCGAGGTCGACCTTGAGCCGGTCGGTCTGGTGGTACTCGTTGTAGTACGCCGCACCGAACAGAACTCGACTGGGAAGTTGGGGCACTGCGGGGT
Source organism: uncultured Actinomycetota bacterium (assembly GCA_963794535.1). Lineage (GTDB taxonomy): Bacteria > Actinomycetota > Actinomycetes > Actinomycetales > CAVURS01 > CAVURS01. The sequence continues at coordinate 7,510 of CAWCEI010000017.1, read as the reverse complement.
CCATTCGCTCGTGAGCTGCCATGTGCTTCGGGGGCTAGTTGGGAAGGGCGGCCGACCGGGGAGGGAGGGGGGCGGTCGACTCTCGTTCGACCAGCCGGTACGGCTCGATATCCCCGGACTCCCCGGGGTCCTCGCCGTTGATCAGAGCTATCAACTGTCGAAACCCATGAGCCGCAACGAGTTCGAACTCCTGGGCGATGGTCGTCAGCGGCGGGTTCATGAAGGCTGCCTGAGGGATGTCATCCAGGCCGATCACACTGACGTCCCCTGGAACGTCCCGGCCGGCCTCGTGCAGCGCACGAATCAGGCCGAGGGCCATGTCGTCGTTGGCCGCGAAGACTGCTGTCATGTCGGGGTCCTGAGCAAGGACCTTCCCGACCGAGTAGCCAGAGGCCGGCGACCAGTCGCCGGCCAGGTACGGAGCCTGCGCCAGGCGAGCCTCACTCATCGCGCGCCGCCAGCCTTCGAGTCGATCTCGTGCCGACCACCAACGCTGCGGACCGGCAAGATGACGGATCTCCTCGTGACCCAACGAGAGTAGGTACTTGGTCGCTGCGTATCCCGAGAGCTCGCTATCCCTGGACGGAGCGATGAGCTGAGTGGCTCGCAAGCCTGGGTACTGCCCCAAGTTCAGGACGGGGACGTCGATGGAGATCGTCCGGGGACCCTCATCGATCGGCTCGGACAGGATGATGCCGTCGACGCCCTCCTGCATGAGGGCCTCGATGGCATCGTCGATTCCACCCGGATCACCCTCGAACGTGTTGGCCAGAGCGAGGGTGAAGCCAGAGCTGCGGGCCACCCGCTCGATGGCGATGAGCAGGGAGGATGGTCCGAAGAGGGCGGTCCCCAGTGTGACGACGCCGATCCGGTTCGTTCGGCCGGAGTTGAGAGCACGAGCGACATTGTTGCGTCGGTATCCGAGATCGCGAGCCGCCTGCAACACGCGCCGTCTGACGTCCTCGCTGACGTAGTCCTCACCGTTGATGACGCGGGAGACCGTCTTCTGCGAGACGCCAGCAAGGCGCGCGACATCCGAACCACCGGGGCGCCGTGGCCGGGTCGCGGCGCCGTTGGTGGTCCGGCCGGCGTGGGCCACTGTGTCTCCCTCATGACGGACCTGACTGCGTAGTCGGAGCAGACTATCGCAGCGGTCGCGGCAGTCATTGACTGTCGTCGCACAACGCCCATTGACTCGGACGCGCCCGTGAGCAAGACTCTCTGACTACGCAGTCACAGATGGATGAGGTACATGGACCTGAAGAAGCTCGGAGCGAACGGTCCGTTGGTCCCCGCCGTATGTGTAGGCACGAGTCCGCTCGGTGGCTCGCCAGGCCTGTACGGATATGACGTGGACGAGCCACGAGCGATCGCCACCGTCTCCCGAGCACTCGAACTTGGCTTCGTATTCATCGACACCTCCAATGAGTACGGGAACGGCGCAAGCGAACGCCGGATCGGATCAGCGCTCCGCCGCACCGTCGCTGGCGCGTCCGACGTGGTCATCGCCTCGAAAGCGGACCCATCCCCCGGCGAAAAGCGACTCGATGGCCCGCGGGTCCATGACTCATTCAATGAAAGCATCGAGCGTCTCGGTGTCGACAGGTTGGACGTGTTCTACCTGCACGACCCGGAGCGATTCGAGTTCACCGAGATGTCCCAAGCGGGCGGAGCGCTCGACGCGATGCTCGAGCTCAAGGCCGACGGCCTGGTTGACCTCGTGGGCGTGGCTGGCGGTGACATTGACGAGATGCGGCGCTATCTCCACACCGGACTCCTCGACGTCCTCCTGCACCACAACGGCTTCACACTGCTGGACCAGTCCGCCGACCAGCTGATCGTCGACTGCGCTGCAACTGGGGTCGCCTTCGTCAACGCAGCTCCCTACGCCAGTGGGATCTTGGCGAAATCGCCAGCAGAGCGTCCTCGATACCGATACCGGGCGCCGGCTGCTGCGGTCAGCGAGAAGGTCGCTTGGCTACATGAGGTCTCCGCGCAGTTCGGGGTCCCCCTTGCCGCGCTGGCGCTGCAATTCTCGACTCGAGACGAACGGATAGCCTCGACGGTCGTCGGCGTGAGTGCCCCACAGCGAATCGATGAGTTGAGCTACAACATCGCTCTCGAGATACCCGGCGAGTTGTGGGCGCTGGTCCAGGACCGCCTCGAGCGCGCACCTCCGGACGGCTGAGCGCCTCGGGACGCTCTCAAGCATTCCCTGGTGCTGTGCCGCCTGGGCGACCGTTCGACCTCAAGGCCTAGCGGCGAAGACCGAGTCGATCCGCTTGATCGCTGTGCGCAGGTGGTGGTCCATGGCCTGTTCGGCCGCGTCGGGGTCCCGCGCGACGATGGCGCGGGCGACGGCGACGTGCTCGGGCTGGGTTGCTGCCGCCTGCCCGGCGTGGTGGTAGAGCCGGTACATGTGCAGGTGGCTACGCAACCGGGCCAAGGTCTCGCGCACCAATGCGTTTCCGCCGAGCTCAGCCACCATGTCGTGGAAGGTCGCGTCGTAGGTCATGTCCATCCGGTTTGCAGCGGGATCGTTCCCCCCGGCGCCGGGGGTGCGAGCAAAGCCCCGAAGTGCTGCCGCCTGGCGCGAGGTCGCGCGCGCCGCTGCCCGCGCGGCGGTCGGCGGCTCGATGAGCAGGCGCAGCTCGATCAGATCGTGGAGCTGGTCGAGCCCGATCAGCGGAGCGACGGTGTATCCGCGCTGCGGCGCTTTGATGATCAGACCCTCGGCCTCGATACCGGCCAGGGCCTCACGGACCGGGGTCGGGGAGACCCCCAGGGTGCGCGCCAGGCTGTCGATATTGAGCCGTGCTCCCGGGGGGAGCGAATGGTTGATCAACATGTCCATGACGACGTCTGTGACGTCATCGGTGAGGGGGCGTCGCTCGGCCAGCCGGCGTCCGGGCTCGCTCGACCGAATGCTGGCGTCGATGTCGCTGGGGTTCAACAGGGCCTCCTCGCGGCACAGCATAGGCAATGGCGACAGGTCGGTCAGAACAGCGGAATAGCCGCCGTCCATGACCGTGACCTCGCCGGTCATGAACGAATCGGCTGACCAAACTCTTGCGTTCCTATGCCATAGATCCTATATGATCTAGGAGCGTGGAGGTGAAGATGACCGCGGATCGACCGACGTCGCCGACCGTCCCGCGGTCGGTGAGAACCGACAGCCCCGCCGCCTCCGCTGACGCTGAGACCGAAGCCGGCGCTGTCGAGCCGGTGACGGCGCTGCCCGCAGACGGGGCCTCGCGGCTCATCCGGAGCGTCCTGCTTGCTCTCAAGGGCGGGCCGCTGTTCATCCTCGGCCTGCTCGTCGTCATCTTGTGGATCACGACCGAAGGTCATGTGTTCCTGACCTACGGGAACGTCGGCAACATCCTGGAGCAGTCGGCCGGCGTCTGCGTGATTGCACTCGGCCAGCTGCTGGTGATCCTGACGCGCGGCATCGACCTCTCAATCGGGTCGAACGTCTCGCTCGGATGTGTTGTCTGCACCGTGGTCTTCCGAGACACCCATTCAACCGTCCAGGCCATCGGGGCGACGCTCCTGGCCGGGCTCGCGATGGGTGCCGTCAACGGGATCATCCTGGTCAAGGGGCGACTGCCACACCCGTTCATTGCAACGCTGGCGACCCTCAGCATCGGGGCGGGGCTCGCGCTGTACATCGCGAGCGGGTCGACAATCATCGGCGCCCCCGACATCGTCAACCGGTTCGGAGGCGGCAGGATCCTCCAGATCCCTGGAGCGGGTTCGATCGGCTGGTTCCCCTACGCCGCGCTGGTCGTGGCCGCATTCGCGATCTTGTGCTGGGTAGTGCTGCGAAAGTTGTTGTGGGGGCGATGGATCTACGCGGTCGGAGGGAGTCCGGAGGCGGCCGTGCGCACCGGTGTCCCGGTCAACGGCGTTCTGATCTCGGTGTACGTCTTGAGTGGGTTGTCCGGTGCCATCGGTGCTCTGCTGTTCGTGGGAGCCGCGGACGCCGGCTCGCCCTTCACCGGCCAAGGGATGGAGCTGAACGCGATCGCGGCGGTCATCATCGGTGGGGGTAGCTTCCTTGGTGGCCGGGGCAATGTCATGAACGCGTTGACCGGAGCCCTGATCCTCGGCGTCATCCACAACGGGCTGAACCTGTTGGGCTTCAACCCCAACTGGCAGTACATCGCCACCGGGATCGTCGTGATCCTGGCCGTCGAGCTCGACGTGGTCCGGGCGCACTTCGAGAACCGGTTCCGCAGCCTGCAGGCGCGACTCGCATGAGCGCCACGACGATGACCGACACTCCGGTCCTCAGCGTTCGAGGTGCCACGAAGCTGTTCGGGGCCGTGGTCGCCCTCGACGATGTGGACCTTGACGTGCACGCGGGCGAGGTCCTGGCCTTGCTCGGGGACAACGGCGCCGGTAAGTCGACCCTGGTCAAGTGCATCAGCGGGGTGCATCGCCTGGATCGAGGCGAGATATGGATCGACGGGGCCCCCGTCCACCTCTCCTCGGCCACCCAGGCCCGCGAGAACGGCATCGAGACGGTCTACCAAGATCTCGCGCTGTTCGACAATCTCAACCCGACCGCGAACTTCTTCGCCGGCCGCGAGCTGGCCGGCCCTAGCTGGCTGCCGCGAGGACTGCGCTGGCTCGATCAACGCGGGATGCGCGCGCGGACTCTGCAGCTGCTGGACCGACTGCAGGTGCGGCTGCCGGACTTCGACGCCGACGTGGCATTGATGTCCGGTGGGCAACGTCAGGCCATCGCGGTCGCGCGGGCGGTCGCGTTCTCCTCCAAGCTCGTCATGCTCGACGAACCGACGGCTGCGCTAGGGCTTCGCGAGTCCGCAAAGGTGCTCGAGCTGGTCCGACGCCTACGAGATGACGGCGTCGCGGTGATCCTCATCTCGCACAGCATGGATCACGTCATGGAGGTCGCCGACCGCGGCATCGTCCTTCGCCGCGGCCGCAAGATCGGTGAGGCAGCCGCCACGCCGGAGAACCAGGAACAGCTCGTCTCGTGGATCGTCGGAGCTCAGTCCGTCGCCTCGACCTGAAGGCACTACCGGTTGCCGCACACCGACGTGCTGCCAACCGCTTTCACCCCTAAGGAGTAGAAGTGACAACACGATGGAAAGCGTTGGGAGTCATGGCGACCGTGACCATGCTCGTCGCAGCCTGTGGCGGCTCCAGTGGGGGCGGTGGCAGCACGGACGCTGCGAAGGGCAAGATCAAGGTCACCCTCATCACGAAGGCCACAGGTGGCTTCTGGGACGCGATGATCGCGGGCGCCAAGAAGTACGCCACGGACAACCCGAGCCAGATCGAGCTGACGACCCTGGCCTGCAAGACGAACGACGACACCCCCTGTCAGATCGCGCAGATTCAGGACACCGTCACCAAGGGCGCGAAGGCGATCGTCATCTCCCCGATGGGCCCGGGGGTCGTGCCCGCTCTTCAGAAGGCCGTGCAAGCGGGTGTCAAGGTCGTCTTCGTCGACAACACCGTGGATGGCGTGGATGCCACTGCCATTTCGGCGACGGACAATGTCAAGGGCGGCGAGGCGGCGGGCGCCTACATCAAGACCCAGCTGAAGGCGGGCGACACGATTGGCCTGCTGATCGCAGTCAAGGGCGTGCCGAACCTCGACCAGCGCATTGACGGCGTCAAGGCGGCGCTCGCGGGCACCGGCGTCAAGGTCGTCATCGGCGGACAGCAGACCACCTGCGACCCGAAGATCGGTGCCGCCGTCACGCAGGACCTGTTGACGAAGTACCCCAACCTCACGGCGATCTACTCCGCGTGCGACTCCCCGGCCATCGGCGCCGCCACAGTGGCCAAGCAGAAGAACCACCCCTTGAAGATCTACGGCTACGACGGGGACCCCGAGATGTCCAAGCTCATTCTGGCGGGAGAGACGACGGCCACGATGGCGCAGTCGCCGTTCAAGATGACCAACCTCGGCATTCTGGCGGCGGTCAACTCGATCACGGGAAAGCCATTCACGCAGAAGATCGATACCGGCGTCACGTTGGTCACCAAGGACAACGCCGACCAGTTCAAGGACGCCTGGCAGTAGACCACCGGTGGGACGGGCCGGGTCGGCACTTCAAGGCATGCGGAGTGCCGGCCCGGTCCTCATCAGCCATGACCGCAACCAGCACAAGGACATTGACACGATGCAGGCAGCCCTATTGCGTGAGCCCGGGCGGCTGGAGAGCAGCGAGCTCCCCGAGCCACCGGTCCCCGGGCCGGGGGAAGCGCTGGTCGCCGTACGCCGAGTTGGCATCTGCGGCACTGACTTTCACGCGTACTCGGGCCAGCAGAACTTCTTCGCCTACCCACGGGTGCTCGGCCACGAGCTGGCCGTGGAGGTGCTGGCGCTCGGCCCCATCCTCAACGGCTCGACCGAAGCCTCCGGCGTCACCGTCGGCGCTGAGTGCGCGGTCATTCCGTATCTCTCGTGCGGGCAGTGTCGGCCCTGCCGCTGGGGGCTGGCCAACTGCTGCGAGCGGATCGAGGTGCTGGGTGTCACCGTGGACGGAGGGCTGCGTGAGCGCATGTTGCTGCCGACCTCGGCGCTGCACGCCCGGCCCGGCCTGAGTCTCGACCAGCTGGCGCTCGTCGAGACTCTCGGAATCGGGATGCACGCCGTGGAGCGGGCGCGGCCGCGCAGCTCCGACACGGCGCTCGTCGTCGGAACCGGTCCAATCGGCTTGGCGGTTGCCCAGTGCCTGGCCGGCCGGGTCGCGGCTGTGGCCGTCACCGACCGGTCCGATGTTCGGTTGGCGTTCGCGCGTCGGACGCTCGGTGTGGCCTCGGCCCTTGAAGGCGCAGACCTGGTGCGCACAGTGGCCGACCAGTTCGGCGGGGAGCTGCCGACCCTTGTCTTCGACGCGACGGGCAGTCGCGCGTCGATGGAGCGGTCGTTCGAGCTCGTCGGCGCCGGCGGCCGTCTGATCCTCGTCGGACACACCATCGGTGTCCTGGAGTTCGACAACCCGTTGTTTCACCGGCGTGAGCTCGAGGTCCTTGCCTCGCGAAACGCACTGAGGACCGACTGGGCAACGGTGCTGGACCTGGTCAGCAACGGGACGTTGGACCCCGTCCCGTGGATCAGCCATCGGCCCACGCTGGAGAGCGTGGTGGTCGACCTGCCGAGCCTGGTCGACGATGAGCAGCTGTTGGTGAAGGCGATCGTCGACATCGGTCCCGCACCTGGTTCCGGGGTGAAGTCGTGAGCGTCCCTCGGCTGCTGCGGCTCGCCGACGGCGACAACGTCTATGTCGCTGCCGGGAATCTGCGAGCCGGCACGGAGGTCCCGAGTGGCTCCGAGCTCGTCCTGGTCTGTGAAGACATCGAACTGGGGCACAAGGTCGCGGCCGAGCCGATCGAGGTCGGTGCGCCCGTAGTCCGTGCCGGCATGGCGATCGGTGTGGCGACGATGCGGATCCAGGAGGGGACTGGGTGCACACCCACAACCTGGTCAGCACCTATATCCGCACTTTCGACCACCGGGGCGGGG
>CAWCEI010000016.1:0-8982 GCA_963794535.1 uncultured Actinomycetota bacterium | reverse complement strand
GGGCGGATCACCCATGCGTTCAGGGCGATCTCCCCACCGAAGACGGCGCGGATTCGGCGCAGCACGTCGAGGTCCTGTGCCCCGTCGTCGGGATCGATGGTGGTGACGATGCATCGCTGCCGCACCGAGTGGAGACCGATAACGGCATCACCGATGGCGAACGCCTGTCCGGGCAGGAGTGGCTCCCGCTCGGCCGGCACTCCGGACACGACGATGTTCGGGCGGAGCCGACGGATATCCACGCCCAGGCGCTCCACCGCACCGTCGGTGGCAACGAGCAGGTTCAGGATGTCGAACCGCTCCGAGGTGGTGTCGGCGACCAGCCGCGCATCCGGACCCGCCCACGTGCGCACGATCTCGGCCGCTTCGGCCGAGTCCCAGGGGTGACCCTCCACCAACGGCTCGCCGTTCTCGCCGCTGGTCCCCTGCAAACGGAGCAGCTGGTGCCTGGTCCGTCCGGTGAGCGGACCGCGCCGCCCGGCGACGTGCACGACCCGGTCACCCTCGAGACCGTCCGCTGTGAGGACGGCTGACTGCAGGGACTCTCCCTTGAGGGACTTCACCGGATAACGCCACAGCTGTACGACGCGAACGTCGGCCTGGGCTTCGGGTCCGGGGCTAGTGGTGGGCAAGGTGCGCGTTGCCCGGCCAGATGCCGTCGGCCGGCATCTCGAGACGGTCCGTCAGCGGCACCCGCCACTGCGGCGTCGAGGTGGGCTCACCCCAGTAGTCAGTGACGCGCACCACCTCACCGTTCTCCAGCTCACCGATGGTCACGTTGCGATACAGACGGCCGTCGCCGTAGTTGCAGGTCCACTCGACGACCACGACGTCGTCGAGACGATGCCGTCTGCCCACCTCGAGCGTGAGCTCGGGGAAGTTCCCCTCCACCTCCGCGACCAGTTGACGGGTGCGGACGATCTCCTCCATCTGTGGCCACTGCCGGACGACGTTCGCGGCCAACGGAACGCCCAGGATGTACGCCACCCTGGTCGCACCGTTGGAGTCCGGACGAGCCGCGCTCGACGTCGTCATGACGTCGACTCGGGAGCACCCGGGAGTCGTAGAAGGACACGATGCCTCCGGCGATCGTCTCCAGGTTGTCCTCGACCGCGAAGTGGCCCGAGTCGAGTCGGACCAGCTCGGCATCGGGCAGGTCTCGCAGGTAGGCCTCGCCGCCGGCGGGGGTGAAGAAGATGTCGCCCTGCCCCCAGAAGATGAGGGTGAGTGGCTGACCCTCGCGAAGGGACGCCTGCCACGTTTCATAGAGCGCGGCGTTGGTCCGGTAGTCGTAGAACAGGTCCAGCTGGACCCGGTGCGCGTCCGGACGGGCCAGGAAGAACAGGTCCATGTTCCAGTTGTCCGGGCTGATCTGGCTCGGGTCCGGGTGCCCGGTCGTGTAGATGGCCTGCACCGTCTCCGGCTGCAGGAAGGCCTCCAGGGCTGCCTCGTTCTCCGGGCTGCGGTCGATCCACAGGGCGTGCCGGATGCCGTCCCAGGCCTCGGTGAAGCCCTCTTCGTAGCTGTTGGCGTTCTGGATGACCTGCCACTGCAGCCAGTCCGGGTGCCGGGTGATGATCCGGTTGCCGATCGGTCCGCCGTAGTCCTGCATGTAGATGCCCATCGGGCCGGTGAAGCCGACCTCTACCAAAAGGCCTTCGACGATGTCGGCCAGGTGGTCGAAGGTGTAGTCCCACGTCGCCGGGTCGGGCATCTCGGTGTTGCCGAATCCGGGGTAGTCCAACGAGAGAACGTGGAAGCGATCGGCGAGGGCCGGCATCAGGTTGCGGAACTGATGCGACGAGGACGGGAAACCGCCGAGTAGCAACAGTTTTGGCTTGGTCGGGTCGCCGGCTTGCCGGTAGAAGACGTCCAGGCCTTGGACCTTGGCGGAGTGGGACGTGGTCATCGTGACCTCCTGATCGATGCGGGGCCCGGCGTTCGATCTGCTGGGCTCGATGCTTGTCGGAGGTTTGGCGTCACGGGGGCGCCGGGTCTTACCTCGAACGGTCAGACGGAGTCGATGCGCATCTCGTAGACGCAGGAACGCACGGCAACCGTCACGACCGACTGGTCGGAGCCCGGCTGGGCACCGCCGGTGGACGCAGCATTTCCCGGTGTCCCAGTACGACACGTCCAGCGCGCGACCCTGCGGCTGGTCGACCAGGAGCCGGAAGCCGCGGAAGCCGTCACCATCGTGTCGGGTCACCGCCATGTTGCGAACCTGGTCGACAACGTCTTCCGCCCGCTCGGGCGCAAAGCTGATCTCGTCGATCCGTACCCACATCGGGGCCTCCGGGCTGGTGGTGGGCTAGGGGCGATCTGGGCGGGCGTCCCCGTACGTGAGCCCGGCTTCCCGCAGGCCCACGTAGTCCTCATGGCAGGCGGGGCAAGACGTGATGTGGGCAGCTACTCCCGGGTACGTCGCTTCGGGTGCGCCCCCGGCCAGCTCCTCCTCGACGTACCGGTGCAGTAGCTCGAAACCGGCCGAACAGCCGACGTCCACCGAGGATGTCGGGAGCAGCGCCTCGAGCTCGTCGTCCGTGTTCACCCGGCCACCTCCTGGCGTTGGGGCCGCTCGTAGCCGACCGTTTGCAGGCTGACCCGCAGCTTGCGCCTGGCATCGAACAGCGTCTTGTAGATCGCATTGCGGCTCGCCCCGAGCTCGCGCGCGAACGCATCCATCGGCACCTCGTTGAGAGCGATCGCCACGAACACACGGCGCTGCAGCTCGGTCAGGTCCTCGTCGATCGCCCGTCGCAGGGCGGTGAAAAGCTCACGATGTTCGCTGCTCTGATGCGGCGAGTCCTGAAGCGAGTCCGGCAGCCGCTCCCACGCGTCGTCGTCGAGCGAGGCTCGATGCTCGCGCCAGAAGTGCCGACCCATCTTGCTCGAGACCTCCAGCATCACGAACCGGTAGGCCCAGGTCGTGAAGCGGCTCTCGCCGCGGAAGCCAGCGACCTTGGTCCGGATCGCCATCAACGCATCATCCGCAGCCTGCTGGGCGATGTCCTCAACCTCCGGCCCCTGCAGCCGCAGTGACCCGGCCCTACGACTCACCTCGTGTCGGGCCACCCGGAGCAGGAGCGCGTGCAGGGCTCTCGCGCAGTCCTCATGGTCGCGCCCGACTGGCCATGAGGCCGGTCAGCCAGGCTCGGGAGGCCTCGTCGAGAGGCAGCTCCTCGCGGGGCTCCACGACCGTGAACCTACGCCGGTTTGGGCTGGTGGCGATGCGATCGGGCTTCCCGATCCGCGCGATCCGTCTCATCGCACCAGGTGGGTGTGCGGTCTTGGACCCGCGACGCCGTCGACGAAGATGTCCACCTTCTCGTTGTAGAAGGCGACCAAGCCGGCGATCGGCAACAGGGCGCCGGTCGGGAAGTGGTAGGACCAGGCGAGGTCTCGATAGTCGTCACGGACACCTGCCGTACTGGTCACGGACCAGTATTCGGAGGTGACTCCCTTGTAGGGGCAGGCCGTCTGGGTGTCGCTGGGCATCAGGTGCTCGAAGTTCACCTGGGTGCGGTCGACGTAGTAACGCGTCGGCAGCCCGGTCTCGAACACCATCACCGAGTTGGTGGACTCGGCAAGAAGCACCTGGTCGAGCTCAACCCTGACCGGCCGATCAGAGCGCACGGCGTCGACCCGGACGTAAGGGTTGCGCGGATGCACGAACACCTGCTCGTCCTCCTCGAACCACGCGTCCAGCGCCGCCCAGTCGAAGCGCGCCGTACCAGCCAGGCCGGGTAGCCCGTCGTCTCCGAAGACCCGAACACTTCCGGGCCGGCTGCTGGTCGCCGACCTGCAGGCCATGGCGACGCGCTGTCCCGAAACGCAGATGCTGGTCGCGCTGCTCATCGACCAGTACCCCGAGGTCGATGTCGTCCATCGGCACGTAGTACTGGGGGTAGTTCTCCCACTCCCATACATAGAGCGCGCTCGTGGTGTCGAAGACCTTCCGCCCACCGAGATAGGCCCGCACCCGACGTGGCGCGGGCTCGATGCGTCCGGTCTCGGCCGCCATCTGCGGGTAGCCGCTCAGAGCAGTCGCACCTGCTGTTCGTGTGTCCATACCCGTGAGCGTCGGGCGAAGGGCCGATCTTACGACCCAGATGGCGTAAGACGACGACCCGTGCCGACACCAAACACCTGACACCCCAGTCCTCTGGAGATGAACCATGATCAGCTTCGAGTCGGTCGGCAAACGATATGCGGACGGCACCGTCGCGGTCGAGGACCTGAGCCTCGACGTCCCGCCCGGACGGATAACGGCGATCGTCGGGCCGTCCGGGTGCGGCAAGACCACCACGCTGCGCATGGTCAACCGACTGATCGAGCGGACGTCCGGACGAATCCTCGTGGAGGGCCGGGACATCGCAACGATCAAGCCGGTCGAGCTCCGCCGACGCATCGGCTACGTCATCCAGCAGGCGGGCCTGTTCCCGCACCGGACCGTCGTGGACAACGTGGCGACGGTCCCGTTGCTGTTGGGCGAGAGCCGGCGCAGCGCGCGGCGTACGGCGTTGGAGCTGCTTGAGCGCGTCGGCCTGCCGATGGAGCTCGCCACCCGATACCCGGCGCAGCTGTCCGGAGGTCAGCAACAGCGGGTCGGCGTCGCCCGTGCTCTCGCGGCCGACCCGCCGATCATGCTGATGGACGAGCCGTTCAGTGCGGTCGACCCCGTGGTGCGAGAGCAGCTGCAGAACGAGCTCCTGCGTCTGCAGGCCGAGATCGGCAAGACGATCGTCCTGGTCACCCACGACATCGACGAGGCGATCAAGCTCGGCGACCAGGTCGCCGTCATGCGGGTGGGTGGTCGGCTGGCTCAGTTCGACACCCCGGCGCGGCTGCTCGGCCATCCGGCCGATGCGTTCGTCGCCGGCTTCCTCGGGCGCGACCGCGGATACCGCGCCCTCGGCTTTGCCGCGGCTGACTGCCTTCCGCTGACCGGTGAGCCGACCGTGCGTCTCGGTGACTCGATCAGTGTCGCGACACAGCGCGCCGAAGCGGGCTGGGTCCTGGTCGTGGACGCGAGTGACATTCCGCAGGGCTGGCTTGAGATCGGCGGGCTGGGCACCGCTGCGCGGTCCCGCTCCATCTCACCTGACCTGCTCAACCTCGGCGGAACCCTGGCCACTCAGGCCGGCACCCTGCGGGAGTCGCTCGACGCCGCGCTGTCCGCGCCGAGCGGCCGAGGCGTCATCGTCGACGAAAGTGGCCGGTTCGCGGGGACCGTGACCGCGTCCCAGGTGTTGGCCCGCATCGAGACCCGCGCAGCGCGCATCCGCGATGACGCGGCGAAGGCCGCCCACGGCCACCTGCTGGCTGGCGTCGAGTCTGCGGTCGCCGCCTCATGAGGGGTCTCTGGGTCTACCTCAGTGGCCACGACCGCGTCATCTGGGAGTGGACCCTCACCACGATCTGGCTGGCCGCAGTCCCGCTGCTGGTCGGACTGGGCCTGGCCTTGCCGGTCGGCTGGCTCGCATCGCGCGTTCGCTGGGTCTACTCCCCGCTGATCGGCGCCGCCGGGGTGCTCTACACGATTCCGTCCCTGGTCATGTTCCTGGTCCTGCCGGGCGTTCTCGGTACGACGATCCTCGACCCGGTGAACGTCGCCGTGGCCCTCACCGTCTACGTGTTCGCCCTCATGGTCCGGACGGTCGCGGACGCGCTCTCCTCGGTCCCGAAGGAGCTGCTCAACGCCGCGGCGGCCATGGGCCAGACGAGCGCCCAGCGGTTCTTCAGCGTCCAGCTGCCCCTCGCCGTACCGGTCATTGCCGCGGGCGTGCGCGTGGCCGCCGTGTCCAACGTCAGCCTCATCTCGGTCGCTTCGATCATCGGCGTGTCTCAGCTGGGCCAGCTGTTCGCCGTCGGCAACGGCACCGGCTCACTCACGCCGATCGTCCTGGGTCTGATCCTGTTCGTCCTGCTGGCAACTGCGTTCGATCTCGTGATCCTGGGGATCGCGCGGAGCCTCAGTCCATGGCGACGCGGAGTGGCGACATGAAGACGTCGTCCGGGACCGGCCTGCCCGGCCTCGACCGCGTCTGGATCTGGTTCAACGACCCTGCCAACTGGTCCGGGCCGACTGGGCTGGCCGCGCACATTCGCGAGCACGTCGTCTACTCGGTGGTGCTCGTGGCAGCGGCGACGCTGATCGCGGTTCCCCTCGGACTGCTCATCGGTCACACCGGTCGCGGGGTCGTCGTTGTCGCCGGAACGGCGAACGGGCTCCGCGCGATCCCCTCTCTGGGGCTGCTGATCCTGCTGATCCTGGAGGTGTCCCCCCGCATCCACCAGACGGCCGGCTTCACCGGCCTGGTCTCCCCTGGCAGCGTGCCCTACCTCGTCCCCGCCGCAATCGTCCTTCTCGTGCTGGCGATTCCGCCGATCCTCACCGCCACCTACGCCGGGGTCGCGGCCATCGAGCCGGCCATTCGCGACGCAGCTCGGGGCGCGGGGATGCGCCCTTTGCAGACGGCGCTCAAGGTGGAGCTGCCGTGCGCGCTGCCGCTGGTGATGTCGGGGGTCCGGAGCGCGACCCTGCAAGTCATCGCCAGCCTGGCAGTCGCCGCCTACGCCCCACTCGTGGGCGGGCTGGGACGCCTCATCGTCGACGGCGACCAGAACCTCACCGACAACCGGTACGGCTACCCGGCCATCGTCGCGGCCGGTCTCACCATCGCCTGCCTGGCGCTCGTCGCCGACCTCCTGCTGAACCTGGTGCAGCGCCGCATCGTCTCGCGTGGCATCACCTGGTCGATACCCCCGTCCCACCCGCACAGCCGCCATCGCCTCACCTGGAGTCACGATGAACCGCACTCGCCCCTTGCCCTCTGCGCGCTGACCGCGGCTCTACTCGCCGCCTGCGGGGTCAGTGGCAGCTCCTCGAAGCTCCTTCTGCCGCAACGGATCGAGCGGTCGCGGCGAGCGGGGCCAGGCGCCCGCTCCCAACCCGGCCGGGCTCGGTGACCATCGGCTCGGCCGGATTCCCGGAGAGCGAGCTGCTCGCCAACCTGTACGCCGAGGCGCTGCGGGCCAACGGGGTGAAGGTCACGGTGCACGCGAACATCGGCGAACGGCCCGCCTACCTCGCGGCTCTGGGGGACGGCTCGATCGGAGCGGTCCCGGAGTACACGGGAGCGATCCTCGACTACCTGAGCAAGGGCAACCCGGCGCGCACCTCCGACTGACGTGTACGGGCAGCTGCGGCAGGAGGCCGTCGTCGCCGGCTGGGTCGTCTCGAACTACGCGCCCGCCCAGGACGTCGACACGGTCACAGTCACCCGGAAGACCGCGGACACCTACCACCTCCGCAGCATCGGCGACCTCCGAGCCGTGGCCGGTCGGCTCTCCTTCGGTGCGCCGGCGCCGTTCCAGACGGTCTCCTACGGCACGTCCGCACTCAAGTCGGCGTACGGCGTGACGGTTCGGCCGGTTCGTCGCCCTGTCGCCGAGCGGCAGCATCACCCAGACCGCTCTTCGCAACGGAACGGTCGACGCGGCGGACATCTTCTCCACCGACCCGGTCATCGCCCGTGACGGCCTGGTGACCTTGGCCGACCCAGCCGGCATCTTCGCCGCGGAGAACGTCGTCCTGCTCGTGAGCCAGAACGTCGCCACGCAACCGATGGTGGATGCAGCCAACCGGCTCAGCGCCCGCCTGGACACCGGCCACGCTGGCGAGCCTGGTACAGAAGGTGGCCGCCGGCTCCGAATCTGCCACTGTCGCTCGTGAATGGGTCCGCGCGCGATTGCCCTAAATGCGGCCGCACTCCCCCGACACGCGACCACGAAAAGTGCAACTCCGGGATGCACAACGGGCTGCATAGGCCAGTGGAAGATGTACTGCGGCGCAAAGCCCCGTAGTCAACGAAGATCGTGCGTCGCAGCGTCGGCGGCACGCAGGCTGGCGGATGTCAGCGGTGCTGGTCGGCCCACGTGGTAGCCCTGCGCGTAGTCCACGCCCAGCTCACGGAGTAGCAGCAGGGTGGCTTCGTCCTCGACGAACTCGGCGATGGTCTCTTTGTTGAGGCCCTTGGCCAGCTCGACGATCGCGCGGACGAACACCTGGTCGACATGGCTGGTGGGCAGGTTCTGGATGAAGTCGCCGTCGATCTTGAGGTAGGCGCAGGGTAGGTGCTTGAGGTAGTAGAAGGACCCGAAGCCGGCTCCGAAGTCGTCCAGCGCGAGCCGGAACCCGGACGCGGCCAGGCCTTCGGCAAACGCCGTCGCGTGGGCGAGGTTGACGATGGCCGCGGTCTCCGTGAGCTCGAAGACCAGGTCGTCGGCGTACTCATGGATGCTGTCGAGGAACGGTTCGATCGAGGTGAGGAACGCTCGGTCGCTGACGGAGACACCGGACACGTTGATCTCCAGCCGCAAGCTGTGTCCAGCAGACCTCGCCTCGCTGATCATCAGGCAGGCCGACTCCACCACCCAGCGGTCGATCTGGCGGATCATCCCGGATCGCTCGGCGGTCTCCAGGAAGGCTGCGGGCGGGATCAGGTCGCCGGCCTCGCTGCGCATCCGGATCAGCAGCTCGGCTGGGTGATGGTGCCGGTGGCCAGATGCAGGATGGGTTGGGCGTGCAGCTCCATCTGGTCGTGTTCGAGGGCAGTCCTGATCCGGTCGAGCCAGGACTGGCGGGACTTGACGTGCTCCTGGTGGTCACCGACGGCAGCGACGCGACGCAGTCGCGCCCGGCGGCCTTCGCGTCGTACATGGCGATGTCAGCGTTGACCATCAGCTCGTCAGGGGCGAGGTTGTGGTTCTTGTCGAACGTGGCGATCCCGATGCTGGTGGTCAGCCGCACGGTGCTGCCATCGGTCAGGCCGAGGTGGGCCTGCCGGAAGGCTGCCAACAAGCCGTTCGCGACCGCTTCCGCTTGCTGTGCACTGGCTTCGGGAAGGAGGACGGCGAACTCGTCCCCACCGAGGCGGGCGATTACGTCACCCCCTCGGAGCCGGGTCTTGAGGACCT
>CAWCEI010000015.1:0-13808 GCA_963794535.1 uncultured Actinomycetota bacterium | reverse complement strand
CCAGCCGCTGGGTCGCTCTGGTCATAGCGACATAGCGGTCGACGGCTCCCTCGATGCCCGCGCCGAACGACTCCGGGTCGACCAGGACGACGAGGTCGAACTCGAGCCCCTTCGCGAGCTCGGGGGTCAGTGACTGGACCCGTGGCATCGCTTCGAAGGTGGGATCGCCGATGACACAGGCGATCCCGTCCGCCTGTTCGGCCAGCCAGTCGTCCAGGATCTGGTGTAGGTCAGATGCCGACCCGTGTACGACGGGGATTCCGTTGCTGCGAATGGAGATCGGCACGTTGGCGTCCGGGAGGACGGCCCGGATGACGGGCTCCGCTTCGACCATGACCTCCGTGGGGGTCCGGTAGTTGATGCTCAGCGCCGCCACGTCGACCCGGTCCAGCCCGATCCGTTCGAGACGGTCCGGCCAGGACTCCGAGAACCCGTGCCGGGCCTGGGCGCGGTCCCCCACGATGGTGAAGCTCCGGGACGGGCAGCGGCGCAGCAGCATCTGCCACTCCGCGTCGGTCAGCTCCTGAGCCTCGTCGACGACGACGTGAGCGAACGGGCCGGCGAGCAGGTCCGGCTCAGCGGTCGGTGCTGCCCGGTCGTCGACGAGCGCGCCCTGGAGATCCTGTCCGCGCAGCATCGACATCACATGCATCTCGGAGTCATCGCTGGCGATCAGGTGCTCGACGACCCGGTCCATCTCCTCCTGCGCGGCCGCCACGGCCGCGTCCCGCTGTCGCTTGCGTCGTGCTGCCTCTGGGTCGCCGAGCCGTTGCCGCGCCGCATCCAGGAGCGGCAGATCGGACACCGTCCAGGCCTGCGGATCCGCCCGCTGCAGCACCCGCACGTCGTCCGAGGTGAGCTCGGGCGCACACTTGCGCAGGTAGGCAGGTACCGACCACAGGTCCGCGACGACGTCCGCCGCCTCGAGCAGCGGCCAGGCCCGGTTGAAGACCGTGCCCAGATCGCGCTCCTGCAGCAGAGACTTCCGGACCAGTTCAGCCGGTGCCTCGCCGTCGTGCTTGTCGACCAGGATGCCGAGCAGCTCCTCCCAGATCTGCTCCCGCGCCTCGTTGTGCGGCGTACCGGGATCTGGTGCGTCGAACGCCTCGGCCCAGTCGCCGGCGGTCAGGCGGATGTCGGACCAGTCGGTCGTGAGCGTCATACCTGTGGTCGGTGGCTCCTCGTAGAACCTGACCGCCGCCTCGATTGCCTGCACCAGCTCGGCCGAGGACTTCAGGCGAGCCACGTGCGGGTCGGGCTCGACCGTCGCCCCCGCTCCCTCGGCGACCAGGTCGCGCAGCGTGCAGGTCAGCACGCCTTCCTCACCCAGGCTGGGCAGGACCTCGGACACGTAGGCCAGGTAGGGCTCGTGCGGCCCGACGAAGAGCACGCCGCCGCGGCGGTGGCCGAGCCGAGGGTCGGAGTAGAGCAGGTAGGCGGTGCGGTGCAGGGCGACAACCGTCTTGCCCGTGCCTGGCCCGCCGTCGACAACGAGAGCGCCGCGCGACCCGGCCCGGATGATGGCGTCCTGGTCGGCCTGGATGGTGCCGAGCACGTCGCGCATGCGAGGGGTCCGGTCGGTGCCCAGGCTGGCGATGAAAGCCGACTGGTCATCGAGCGCGGCCCGCCCCTGCAGCCCGTCCGGGGTGAACACCTCGTCCCAGTAGTCACTGACCCGGCCCAGGGTCCAGCGATACCGGCGACGGCTGGTCAGGCCCATCGGGTTGGCGTGCGTCGCGCCGAAGAACGGCTCGGCGGCGGGCGAGCGCCAGTCGAGCAGCAGCCGACGACCCGAGCTGTCCGTGAGGCCGAGCCGTCCGATGTAGACGGCCTCGAGGTCACCTGCGCTGACGATGTGACCGAGGCAGAGGTCCAGCCCGAACCGGCGCAGAGTGCGCAGCCGGGCGCTCAGCCGGTGGACCTCAAGGTCCCGGTCCATCGCTTTCTGGCCACCCCCGCCAGGGGCCTTGAGCTCAGCCGCCAGACGGTCGGTCAGCTCGGCGACGGACGCCTCGAGGGTCTCCGCGATGGCCGCGAAGTGCTTCTCGTCGGCGCCTATCAGGGCCGGGTCGGCCTTGGGGGAGAGGTGGTCATGAAGGTCAAATGCGCTGGTAGTCAAAGGTTTCACCTCATCAGATCCGATCTGAGGTGCGACACCTTAGGTCGAAAAAATGGCGCTCATGAGGGCGGCCGAACTCTGCTATAACTGAAACAGAGGAAGTCGTCGCTCCATCACGGAGTTCGGAACGCCTCCTCGGCCATCCCCTCCCGGAAGAACTCCTCGCCGAGCGCTTGGATCAGCGGCTCGACCTGGCTGGTCATCGACCGGATCGCCCCGAGCTTGGTCTCGAGCAGGTCTCCGGTCAGGACGACATGGACGGCGAGCTCGTCGATCGGCGTACAGGGTGGCTCGGAGCCCATGAAGACGTTGACCTCGTCCATCGGCGCCCGGAAGCGGGCCAGCCACTCGGGCGTCTTGGTGGCATACATCAGTCGCGCGCCCGGCTTCCCGACCTGGGCGAAAGCCTCCGTCGCCCAGCGGCAGGCGGACTTGTGGTCGTCGTGCCCGGTCATGCCCTCGGGCCCGAAGGTCAGCACGGTGTCCGGCTGCACCTGGGCCATGAGCTCGGTCACCCGGCGGACCGCCTCGCTCTGGTCCACGTCCACGCAGCCACCGTCGGGGTAGTCCAGCCAGTGGTGTTCGCTGACCCCGAGGAGGGTCAGTGCCTGCTGCAGCTCGGCCGTGCGAACGGCGGCCAACGGCGGGCCGCTCGGCCAGCGTTCCTCGTCGGGCGAGCCGAGCTCGCCCCGGGTGGCGGTCACGCAGACGACCCGGCTCCCGGCGCGCGCGGCGCCGGCCATCAGTCCGCCGCAGAGGTAGGTCTCGTCGTCGGGGTGCGCCCAGATGCCGAGAATCGTCCCGAAAGAGTCGTCGGTCGCCACGCGTGGACCATAGCGCCGCCGCAGCTGGATGCTGGAGCAATGTCCGCGAGCGTCTTAGACATGTTCGAGCACCTCGGCCTCGAGCAGCGCGAGCTGGACCGGGTCCGGGTCCTGGAAGGCGAGGACGGTGTCACGCACCTGCACTACCGCGTCCGCCGCTAGTTGCTGCAGAAGTCAATCGCCAGGCGGGACAACACATCTGCGCAGGTCCGGGTCCCGTCGATGCTGACCCATTCGACGTCCGCATGCGCGCCCTCGCCGGGTGGCCCGAACAGAACGGTGGGTATGCCGGCGGCGGCGATGAAGGCGGAGTCGGCCCAGTAGCTGAGGGGGACGACTGCTGCGGCCGCTCCGGTGACGCCTACGGTGGCCCGGCTCAGGGCGGCCAGGAGATCCTCTCCTCCGACCGTCTCGAACGGCTCGCGGGCCAACGTCGTCCGCGCGGTCACGACGAGCGCGGGGTCGCGTTCGCGGCACGCGGCCAGGACGCCCTCGACGTCGGCCTCGACCGACGCCACGCTCTCGCCGGGCAGCGTGCGCCGTTCGACGGTCAGCGTGCAGCGGTCCGGGATGGTCGACTCCTCCGTGCCGCCGCTGATCAGCGAGCCGTGCAGGTTGCCAGGGCCGAGGAACGGGTGCGGGTGGGCGGCGAGCTCGAGGTCCAGCTCGGCCAGAGCCGTCAGCACCGGCCCGGCCTTCAGGATCGCGTCGACGCCGAGCTGCGGACGCGAGCCGTGCGCGGCGACTCCCGTGATGGTGATCTCGGTCCAGACGAAGCCACGGTGCCCCGTGCCGATGGCCAGCTCGGTCGGCTCGGTGACGACTGCGGCATCGATCCTGTTGTCCCGCAGATGGTTCAGGACCTCTTGGATGCCCAGGCTGGCGTGCTCCTCGTCGGCGACAGCGGCAACGACCACCTGCCCGTCGACGCCGGCCCGGGCGGCGTCCCGGCCCGCGATGAGCGCTGCCGCGAGTCCAGCCTTCATGTCGTAGGCCCCTCGCGCATAGAGGCGATCCGCCTCCACGCGGGGCTCCAGAGGGTCGCGCATGCCGGCCAGTCCGACCGTGTCCAGGTGACCGCAGAGCAGCAGCCGGCGCCCACCGACGTCGCGGCCGCCGCGCACGAGGACGTTGGGTCGCCCCGGTGTCTCCTCGACGATCTCCACGGACAGCCCGTTTGCCCGCGCCCAGTCGGCGACGAACGCCGCGATCGCCTGCTCGGCGGGCGCGCCGGGGGACAGCGAGGGGTTCGACGAGTCGATCCGGACGAGGGCGTCGAGGAGCCCGATGACATCGCCGGTCGGGTCCGCTTCGGTGCTGAGCAGGACCACGACCGACGAGCCATCGATCCCCAGGTCCCGGCGACGGTCGCTCGCATCCGGTCCGGTGAGTGCGGCCCGGAGGCCGGCCAGGGTTGCTGCGCCGCTGGGACCGGACGAGACCCCGAGGCGCGACAGCTCGGCGACCGCCTCGCCGGCTGCCTCGTCGGTGACCGCGATGGCGGCGTCGCAACCGTCGCGCAGCACCGGCCACGCGGCACTCGAGGGCGTGCCGCAGTTGAGGCCGGCCATGACGGTGGCCTCGGTGGGCACGGTCCGCAGGCTCCCGTCGGTCAGGCTGGCCAGGACGCAGGCGGCCCGAGTGGGCTCGACAGACAGGACGGCTGGGTGCGGCGATGCCGGCTGGCGGTAGTGCCGCACGACCGCCTCGGCCAGCGACCCGACCCCGACCGGGACGACGACGAGGTCCGGCCTCGCGCCGCCGAGGGCGTCGTCGATCTCGGCCAGGAGGGTGTCGTAGCCCTCGACGATCCAGGCCGGCACCTGCTCGTACCCCGGCCAGGCGGTGTCCTGGACCAGCAGCCGATCGGGGTCCGAGCCGGCGTACGCCGCAGCCGCGCTCACCGCTCGGTCGTAGTCACCGTCAACCCGGACGAGGTCGGCGCCCTCACCAGCAATGGCTGCGGCCGCGGGGGTCGCCATCACCGCAGGGACGAAGACGGTCGCCGGCAGGCCGAGCAGGCCGGCCATCCGGGCGACGGCCCGGCCGTGGTTCCCGTCCGTCGCCGTCACCAGACACAGGCTCGTCCCGGCGGCGGCCGCCTGCAGGGCTGCCAGCTCCGCCGGTGGCGCCGGTCGCGCTCGGCCACGGCTCGGGCGCAGGCCCAGGAGGCGCCCAGAACCTTGAACGCCGGCAGCCCGAGCCGCGAGCCCTCGTCCTTGACCAGGACGCGGGCGACCCCGAACTCGGCGGCCAGGCGCGGCAGCTCGACCAACGGCGTGGCCCGATAGCCGGGCAGGGACGCGTGAAACGCCTTCGCGTGAGCTCGGAGCGGTGGAGCGTCCCAATCGCGCGCTGCCGGGCGGGAGAACATGGTCCGCTGCCCGCACGTGGCCATTCGGCGGTCAGTACGGGCTAGCCGATGTGGATCCACTTCGCCGTCGACGGGACTCCGTTGGCGTCAACCAGGAACAGCATGTAGTAGCCGGTGAGGGCGACCGTGTTGCCGGGCGCGGTCGCCGTGAGTCCACCGTGCCCGTCGGGGGTCGTCTGGACGGCGATGTTCCGCTCGCTGAAGTCCACGGTGTGCGTCGCCGCGCCTGGCTCCATGAGCACCGCGTGGGTTCCACTGTCGGGCGTGGTGATGGTGAAGCTCGCCCCGTGGGCCACCTGCGCGGGCACGGAGGTGATGCTGGGACGGGCCCCTTGGAACAGGTACGCCGGGGAGTAGATCTCGTCGGTGTTGCCACCGCCGCTGGGTCCGGTGTCACCGGCGGAGAAGACCCGGCCGTCCGGGAGCAGGACACCGGAGGAGTGGTAGCCGCGCCGCTCGGCCTGGGGGGCCAAGGTCGCCCAGCTGGTTGCCCCCGGCACGTAGCGAAGGGTCGTGTACTGCGCCCCGTCGAAGTTGCCGATCTGGTTGCCGGCGAGGGCCAGGGTGCTGCCGTCCGGCAGCAGGATCGGGGTCATGTGCGCCCGGGGCTGCGGCATGGAGGCCAGCTTGGTCCAGGTGTTGGTGGTGGCGTTGTACGACTCCATACCGCTCACCGCGGTGCTGCCCTGGACGCCGCCGACGATGGCCGCGGTGGTCGAGCCCGTCGTGGGGCCGGGGAGCAGGAAGGCGCCCTCACCGCTGTAGTGCTTGGTGATCGGCTTGGGCAGCTTGGTCCAGACCCACGTGGTCGTGTCGAGCAATGACGCCGACCGGGACGTGATCTCGAGGACCTTGCCGTTGGGCAGCACCCACTGGTGGGGGTAGAGGCCACCGAGGTGCTGACCCACATTGCGCAGCGTGCCAACGGAACCGCCACCGGTCGGCGGGGTCCAGACCTCAACGTCGGTGTTGTCGCCGCCGGTGAGGGTGAAGCCGCCGCTGATCAGGACCTGTCCGTTGGGCAGCCGGGTCGCGGTCGGGTAGTAGCGACCGCGCGGGCTGGGCGGCTGGGCCGTCCAGGTCAGGGTGATCGGGTCGAACAGGAAGATGTTGTCCAGGCCCTTCGCGCCGTACCCGTGGCCGCCGACGATCAGCACGCGGCCGTCCTCGAGTGTGGCCATCGCGCCGCACTCGACGTCCACCGGGGGATTGGTCACGGTGGCCGTGCCGGTGACCGGGTCGTAGACGTAGCCCACGGTCGGCTTCAGGGCACCGAAGGTCAGGACCTTGCCGGTGTAGAGCATCACGGTGTGCACGCCCACCACACGCGACTTGGAACCGGCCGGTTGGAACGGCGCGGACCACGAGCCGTCGGTCACCGCGGGGCCGGCGCTCACCCGGGCTGCGTCCAGGTTCCCCAGGCCCGAGGCCGCTGAGGCCGCCGCGACGGTGGATGCCACCGCCACCGTGCCTGCCATTGCCAACGCCAGCGCGGAAAAGACCGTCTTCCTCATGAGCGGGCTCCCGACCCTTGGAAACATGTGGTGCGGCTCGAACATTGGCACTGCCATGACCTCCGCGTCTGGGAGACGGACGGAAATGTTGCTCTCTGTGCGGAGAATCTGACCCGACGGTCACGGTGCCGCCAGGGGACTCCCCAGCAAACGCAAAAACTGCTGACGCATGGTTACCTATTGACCACGGAACGGAGTCGAGGGATGCAGAGTGTGACGATGTCGTAGAGGTCGTGCGCTCGGTCGGCTCCCCGGACGATCGCGGGCGTAGGTTCCGGGCTCGAGGGGTCTACCGAGCTCCACTCATGCGCGATGACGTTCCACCCGGAGGTGGACATGTCCGCTGCCAGTCGAGTCCGTCGAGTTGCCTTTGTCACCGCCGCTGGGGGGCTGGTGGCCAGCAGCTTGTTCGTCTCCCCGATCGCGCAGGCCTTACCTCCCGGCTGGGCCGATCCGACGTACGCCGGGGCCTTTCCGGTCGGTCTGGATGCGCCGCCGCTGGCGGTCGCGGTCGACTCCTCCGGGCGGGCTCTGGCTGTGTGGGAGAGCTCCCCGAGCGCCAAGGTGGGCCGGCTCGGGGTCGACGGCGGGGTCGATGCGACCTTCGGTACGTCGGGCACCACCGACCTGTCGGCCGGACCGCAGTACTCGGCAATCCTGGTCGGCAGCGACGGGATCTACGTTGCGGGAACGCCCGCGACGGGCAACGGCATCCGGATCGTTCGGCTGACCCCGGACGGGGTCCCCGACCCGACGTACGGCTCGGGTGGTGTGGCGAGCGTCGCCGTCCCGGCAGCGCTCGACGAGGTGGTCGACCTGACCCAGCTCGACTCAGGCGACCTGGTTGTCGCGGCCGCCCGCGCGATGACCTCTCCTCATGCCTACTACCTGGCCGCGGTCACGACCTCGGGGACGCTCGATGCGGGCTGGAACGCGGCCGGCACCACGCCCGGCGTGCGGGCCGTCGTCGACCCGCTCGTGGGGGTCACCCACGCCGGCAACGCCACCGCCGCGGCGACGACAACGACGACCGGTGTGACGCGCGTGCGCCAGTTCACCGCGGTCGGCGCACCGGACGCCGCGTTCGGCAGCGCCGGCGTCCTCACCCTGCCGGCGTCGTTCGCCGGGGCCGGGATCGACGTGGGCGCCGACACGAAGTACTACCTGGCCGGCAGCACCGGAACGGACCCGAACCAGTCCCTGTCCGTGGCCCGCATCCTGCCCTCGACCGGCAAGCTCGACAGCGCGTTCGGGGCTTCCGGTCTCTCGAGCATGAACGTCGGGAACCAGCGCGGACAGTCGACCGTCACCGCTGGGGCCTTCGTCTACGCGTTCGGCACCGGGCCGACCATCGTGCGGATGAGCTCGACCGGCGCGGTCGACCCGACCTTCGGCTCGGGCGGTTTCGTCTCGGGTTTCCCGCCGTGCGGCGCCAACAAGTTCAGAAATGGCGGGCCGGTCGGCGGTGGAGTGCAGCCGTCCGGCAAGGCCGTGGTCCTGTTCTCCTCCGTCGATGACGACGCCTTCGTCATCCCGTGTGCTTCTCGGGTCAGGGCCGCCACGAACGCCCCGGCCGGGGCCTTCGTGTCGCTCCTGCCGACGCGGGTGCTGGACACGCGCACCGGCAACGGGGCACCCAAGGGCGCGGTCGCCCCTGGTGGTTCAGTGACCCTGCAGGTCGGCGGCCGGGGTGGCGTGCCCGATCCTGGCGTCGGTGTCGGCGTCGCGGCAGTCACGATGACCGTCACCGCGGTAGCCCCGACCAGGAGCGGCTTCGTCACCGTCTACCCATCGGGTACGGCGCGGCCGAGCACGTCCACCCTGAACCATCCGGGCCTGGCCACCACGGCGAACCTGGTGATGGTGCCCGTCGGCGCGGACGGGAAGGTCGTCCTCTACAACGGTTCGGCCGGCACGGTGCACCTGCTCGCTGACGTGCTCGGCTATCACCTCGGCGGCGTGGCCTCCGCGCCAGGAGCGTTCGCCAGCGTGCCGCCGACGCGGGTCCTCGACACCCGCAACGGCACCGGCGCACCGCACGCAATGGTGCCCGCCGGGGGCACCCTGACGTTGACCGTCGCCGGGGCCGGCGGGGTGCCGGCCTCCGGCGCGGCTGCGGTCGTCCTGAACACGACCGTGGTCGGTCAGACCAAGACCGGGTACCTGACGATCTACCCGAACGGGTCGGCCCGCCCGAACGTCTCCAACCTGAACTTCTACCCGGGTCAGCCCCGGGCGAACCTGGCCATCGTGCGGCTCGGCTCGGATGGGGCGCTGAGCCTGTTCAACGCCTCCACCGCGCCGGTCGACCTGGCGGCCGACGTCGCCGGCTACTACCTGGACGGCACCCCGACGAAGCCGGGAACGTTCGTCTCGGTCGACCCGACTCGGATTCTGGACACCCGGACCTTCAGCAACCCGCATGGAATCCCCTCGCACGCCACCCTGATCGTGGCGTCGCAGTTACTGCCGTTCCAGGGCAACGCGGCGTACGTGATGAACGCGACCGTCACCCGGATCAGCCAGCCCGGGTTCGCGACCTTCCGCGGCGGCGATTCCAGAGGCCCCTTCCCCACCTCGACCGTGACCTTCGCGGCCGGCCAGACGACCGCCAGCCTGACCGTCACGGCCGGGAGCGGCTTCGTCGTCTACAACGGGTCGCGGGCCACCATCCACGCCATCGCGGACCTCGCCGGCTACGTCCTGCCCTGACCGCAGGCGCGGCCCCGTGCCGCCACGCAGCAGGGACTTTCGTCACTATCGCGATACATGCCCGGTCGGTCAGAGTCTGAGGATGACCAGAGGTGCCGTCACCGCGTACGTCCGGATCCCCTCCCAACGAATGGGTGAGGGCATCAGACTGCTGAAGCAGGCGGGGTATGTCGCCGAGCGCGATGATGGCGACCCAGACCGGCCGATCGGGACGGTCGACCTGTACGTCGAACAGCACTACGGGATGATCAACCCGGATCAGCAGGTCCGGGCGCAGCTCGATCGTGGGCTCGGGCAGGTGCTGGACCAGGCCGGCATCGCGCACGAGTACCGCGCCGGCGGCGTTGTCCGGGGGGAGGAGTATCCACGGTCTCAAAACCTGGCCGTGGTGGACTCCGCCACCCGCAAACCGATCGGGTTCACCATCCGAGCGGCCACTGCCCGTGAGGCCGATCGGCAGCTTGCCGCGGTCGCTGAGTCGCTGGGTCTGGCCCGCCGGTCTGTGACCATCGGGCCCCGAGCCGGCTGGAACACCGACTGGCTATAGCCCATATCGGCCACTCTCAGGTCGTCGATTCTGAAGGTTGGAGTTGCTCGCTCCAGTTGACGGCGAAGCCTTTGCCGTTGCGTTTGGCGTGGTACATCGCGGCGTCCGCATGCTGGAGCAACGCAGCGGGCATGGTGGGCTGGTCGGTGGCGGTGAGTTCGGCGATGCCGATGCTGGCCGCCAGCGGGACGGTGTCGAAGCCGACGGAGGCGGGCTGGGAGAGAGCGTCGAGGATGCGGGCCGCGACTGTGACAGCGTCACCGCCGTCTTCGATCAGGATCGCGAACTCGTCGCCGCCCATGCGCGCCACTGTGTCGCCGGGCCGGGTTACGGCCCGGAGCCTCTCGGCTGCAGCGCGCAGGACCTGGTCGCCCGCCTCGTGTCCGAGGAGGTCGTTGACGGCCTTGAAACCGTCCAGGTCGCAGTAGAGCAGGCTGAGCGGGCGCAAGTCCCGGCGGTGCAGCTCGATGCAGTGACGCAGCCGGTCGGTGAACAGCGCCCGGTTCGCCAGGCCGGTCAACGGATCGTGGAAGGCCTGGTAGCGCAGCTCGTCTTGGGTGTAGACGAGCTCCTCGACCAGTCGGCGGTTGTCCATCACGGCCAGCAGTTGTCGTCCGAGCAGGGCGGCGATCACGAGGGTCGCGGCGATCAATGCGACCCGTTGCTGCCCCCCGGCCAGCTGGGCCGCGACCGCGAGGGCCAGGCCGAGGCTGGCCGGGATGTAGGGCAGCAGGGCTTTGGTCTTGGACTCAAGAGTCAGGCGGGCATCGTCGTCTTCTGAGGTCTGGGCTGTGGCAGAGCACGCGGCGGCTGCTATCAACAGGAAGCCGCCGAACCATCCGGCGTCGACCGGTGACCCGGTGGCGTACTCGCCCACCGCAGTTAAGTAGGCGAATCCACTGTCCGCGATGCATAGGGACGCGAGGCCAGCCGCGAGCAGGCCGAGGCCCGAGCGTGAGGTCCGGCGCGCGTGCGAGGCCACCAGGATCGTCACCGTGAGCAGCACCAGGTCGGACACGGGGTAGGCCATCGACACCACGGAGGCGAGCAGGCTGTCGGCACCAGCGTGGACGACCGACCCGAGGGAGCTCACCCAGCTGATGATGAAGAGGGAGCCCGCGACCAGCACGCCGTCGAGAAGCCCCCGCCAACGGGCAGCGCCCCGTTGGGCGGCGGACGGCCACAACAGGACGGCGACCATCGCCAGGACGGGAAACAACAGAAACCCGGCGTCGGCGAGGGAGGGGAAGGGGGTCTGCCGGCTGGCGAGCAGCTCGTAGTAGGACCAGACGGCCTCGCCGAGACCCCACGAGCCGGTGGCGGCGGCCAGCAGCAACCAGGGCCGGACGGCCTCGGGGGAGCAGTGACGCGAACGCCACCAGGCGGCACCGGCAGCGATCATGGCCGCCACCAGCTCACCTAGGTCATCGATCCAGCGCCCCACCAGGGGACCACCCGGATGGAAGTGCAGGACGACGAGGAAGGCGACCACGGCCGCCAGCACGGCAGCGGCGTAGAGCCTTCCCGCGCTGGGCCGGTCAGGTGTCATGCAGCGTCATCGACACGACGGCGCACCGTCCTGAAACTCGTACCCCGACCGGCCGCACAGCAGCTAGGCCCAACGACATGGCGGCTCCAGTGTTGGGGTGGCCTGTCGATACTCCATTCGTGACTTTCCCCCCCGACCAGAGCACGAGTGTGCCTGGGGGGCCACCAGGCGTGGCTGGCGGCGCTGACCATCCCCGGACCTTGGGCTGGGTGCGGACGACCGCGTTGGCGATGGGCGGCAGCAACCAGAGCCTGTTCCTGCTGGGCGCGCTCCTGCTGGCTCAGGGCAGTGCAGCTCTGCCGCTGCTGGCAGTTGGCCTGTTGCTCAGTCTGGTGGCGATTCCGGGGTGGATCGAGCTTCTGCTGATGTGGCCCAACCGGGTTGGCGGGATCGCCGCGTCCTGTGGCGAGGCCTTCCGCCCCTACAGCCCCGTCCTGGCGAACCTGGCCGGGACCTGTTACTGGTGGGGTTGGGTGCCCACCTGCGGGCTCACCGCGTTGATCTCCGCGGCGGCGCTGCACGCCTGGCTACTGCCGTGGGTGCCGATCAGTGCCCTGGCCGTGGCGATTGTTGCGATCTTCGCGGTGCTGACGCTGAGCGGTATCCGACGAGTCACCAGCGTCGCCGTGGTCATCGCCGGTGGTGCGGCCGCCCTGTCCTTCGCGTCTGTCCTGCTTCCGGTCCTGAGTGGTTCGGTTGACTGGGGCCAGGCCGCGACGTACCACCTGAGCTCGCCGTTCTCCGGGGTCTTCGGGTCGCTGACCAGCGCGATGGCGGGTCTGTACCTGATCGGCTTCGCCGCACCCGCGTTCGAAGCCGCCGGCTGTCACGTGGGCGAGACGATCGATCCGGTCCGCAATGTGCCGCGGGCGTTCTACGCCAGCGCTGCCATGGCGGTCCTGTTCTTCGTGGCCCTGCCGACGGTCTGGCTCGGCGTCATCGGGCCCTCGGGCCTGGAGGGCGACCTCCAGCGCACGATGGGCCCGACCTTCCTTCCCCTGGTGGGCGGTGCAGCGCGGGCGGCGGTTGTGGGCTTCCTCGTCCTGAACATGTTCTGCGGCACCCTGCAGCCGCTCGCCGGCGCCGCCCGCACGTTGTCCCAGCTCTCCGACGACGGGTTGCTGCCTCGTCTTCTGGGTCAACGCAACCGACTGGACGTGCCCTGGGTCGCGACATTGCTCACGGCGGGCATGGCCATGGTCTTCCTCCTGCTCGGTGACCCGACGTGGCTGATTGCCGCGGCCAACTTCACCTACCTGATCGGGATCGCGCTGCCAAGCGTGGCGGTCTGGTTGCTGCGCCGGCACTCACCGCACCTGCACCGGCCCTACCGAGCCGCGCGCGGCACGGTGGTGCTCGGGTTGGGGGCGGCTTGCGTCTGGGGCGTGGCGGCAGTCCTGGGCTTCGAGCAGTTCGGCCTGCCGACGGTCGTGTTCGGGGTCGGCTTGGCCTACTCCGGCGCCACCCTGTACGCCGTGCGCTGCTGGCAGGACCGCCGGGCGGCCGGGCTGCCGCGGCGGGCCGGCTCCCTTCAGTCCAAGCTCACCGGCGCCATGCTCCTGGTCCTGACCCTGGATGGCGTCGGCTACTTGATCGCCGTCCGGTTCGTCGCGCGCGACGAACCTGCTGTCAACACGATCCTGTCCGACATCTTCGTCGCCGTCGCCTTGGTGACCGTCTCGGTCGGGCTGGTTCTGCCCGGTCTGATCGCCCACGCCGCGACCCAAGTCGCGACGGCAGCCCGCCGTCTGGCGGAGGGCAGCCTGGCCGACCTGACGTGGGCGATGGAGAACCTCGCAGAAGGTGACCTGGACAGCGTCCGCCCAGCAGCCTCCCTGCAACCCGTGGTGGTCCACTCATCGGGCGAGCTGGCCGACATGGCAGCCAGCTTCAACACCATGCAAGAAGAGGTCACCCGCGCTAGCAGCGCTCTCGAAGGCGCGCGATCGCAGCTCCAGGGATCTCGCGGGCGACTGCGCTACCTCGCCGAAACCGACCCGCTGACCGGCACGTCCAACCGGCGACACTTCGCCGAGAAGCTGGAACGGGCCCTGGTCGACACCCGCCGGACCGGAGGGTCCGGAGCGGTCCTCGTCCTGGACCTGGACAACTTCAAGTACATCAACGACAGCCAGGGCCACGCGGCGGGAGACGCCGTTCTGCAACGAG
>CAWCEI010000014.1:0-429646 GCA_963794535.1 uncultured Actinomycetota bacterium | reverse complement strand
AGGGCGGCAGCGGAGTCGTCGTCGGCATCGCGCTCGAGCTCGAGCAGCGCGGTCTCCTCGCTCGCGAACTCACCGCCGATCCGCGGACAGACCACATAGACCTGATGGCCCTTGTCGACCTCCTCGCGGACCCGCTCCCAGGATCGCGCCACCCAGCGGCTGTCGCCGCCGGGGACGACGTGGGTGGTGATCGGCTGGCGACCGGCGGGCAGCTCGCGCAGGGTCGACGTCGTCAGGTCGCCGAAAACCGTCATCGCAACGGTCCTCGGGATGGGGGTGGCGGTCATGACGAGCAGGTGCGGCGGCCGGTCGGCCTTGGCCCGCAACGCATCTCGTTGCTCGACGCCGAACCGGTGCTGCTCGTCGACGACGACCAGGCCGAGGTCTCGGAACTCCACGCGCTCCTGCAGCAGCGCGTGGGTGCCGATGACGATGCCGGCCTCGCCGGACCGAGCGTCCTCGAGCGCCTCGTTGCGCGCCCCGGCAGACTGGCTGCCGGTCATGAGCCGCACCTGCGTCCCGTTGGCGTGACCGCCGAGCATGCCGCCTTCGGCCAGGTCGCCCATCAGGGCGGTGATCGACCGATGATGTTGCTGCGCAAGGACTTCGGTCGGCGCCAGCAGGGCCGCCTGGCCGCCGGCGTCGACGACGGTCAGCATCGCCCGCAGGGCCACGATCGTCTTGCCCGACCCGACCTCACCCTGCAGCAACCGGTGCATCGGGTGGTCCAGGGCCAGGTCGTGGGCGATGGCCGCACTGACCTCGACCTGCCCCGAGGTCAGCTCGAACGGCAGCCGCGCGTCGAACGCGGCGAGCAGGCCCTCGTCCTGACCGGCCCGCGGGATCGCCGGCTGGGCGGCGACCTCGGCCCGCCGGCCGGCCAGGGCCACCTGGAGGATGAAGGCCTCGTCGTAGGTCAGCCGGGCGCGCGCCCGCTCGACCTCGGCCTCACTGTCGGGACGGTGGATCGCCCACAGCGCGGCCCCCAGCGGCATGAGGTGGCGCCGCTCCCGAATCCATTGCGGCACAGGGTCTTCCAGCGCCGCCACCTCGGGGCTGTCGAGGACGACGCGCACCGCCTTGGCGATCTTCCAGGTCGGCAGCTTGGCGCTGGCCGGGTAGATCGGGCGGATCTCCTCGGCGAACTGCTCGGCCCGGTCATCGCCGACGTCGCCGTCCTCGGCGTCGTACACCTCCATCTCGGGGTGGGTCAGCTGCCGCCTCCCGCGGAAGCTGCCGACCTTGCCGGCGAACAGGATCGGCCGGCCCGGGCGCAGCTCGCGGGTGAACCTCTCGCACCATCCAGGCCTTGGGCGCGAAGAAGGAGACATCGAGCTGGTCCCGGCCGTCGGTGATCACGGCCTTGACCACCATGCCGCGCCGGTCACGCATCGGGATCCGGTCGACCTTCTTGACGGTCGCCAGCACCGTGACCTGCTCGCCCTCACGCAGGTCGCCCAGCGGGGTGAGCTCGCCGCGCGCGATGTAGCGCCGGGGGTAGTGCCGCAGCAGGTCGCCGACGGTAACCAGGCCGAGGTGCTTGTCGAACGGCTCGGCCGACCGCTGGCCCAGCACCTTGGCCAGCGGCTGCGACAGCAACGGCACCGGTGCACTCAGCGGGCCTCCGGGCGCACCGGGCTGGGCGCGCCCGGTCACTCGACACCGACCAGGAGGTACGCCGAGGGCTGGCCCCCGTCGTACGTCGTGATGTCGACGTCGGGCCGCCTGGCCCGGACCCCGGCGGCGACCTCGGCGATGAGCTTCCGGTGCGGCCGGGGCGCCGCTGACCAGGGTGACCAGCTCGCCGCCTCCACCCAGGAGGAGGTCGACCACCTGACCGGCCACCTCGGCCAGGCCGCTGCCGATGATCGCCACGTCGCCGTCGACGTGCCCGAGGACGTCGCCGGCCCGACAGCGACCGGCCGACGTCACCCCTTCGCCCTCGGCGATCTCGACCAGCCCGTGCCGGCAGGCAGCTGCGGCGGTGGACATCTCGAGCAGGTCGCGGGCCGGGTCTCGGTCGGGCTCATGCACAGCAAGAGCAGCGATGACCTGGACCGCCGAACGGGACCGAACGACCCGCAGCCGCTGATCCGCGGCGGCGAGAGACGTAGCGGTCGCGAGTGCGTCCGGCGAGCCGGGCAGTACGGCGACCAGATCGGTGCCGAGGTCGGCCGGCGCGGCCGCCAGCCCGGCCGCCAGGTGCACCGGGTCGACCACCCGGGCGCCGGCTCGGGTGAGGAGCTCGGCCAGGCCGGCGCCCTCGACCGACGCGACCACACCGAGCCGGCCGGGCGCTGGTCCCCCGTCGACCCGGCCGTGGCCCGGACCGCTGTCGGCGAGGCTGGTGATCCGGACCCGGTGCGGGCGGCCCGCGGAAAAGCCCACCTCGACGGCGGCACCAACGTCGTCGACGTGGGCGTGGACCTGCCACAGGCCGTTGCCCCCGACGACGACGACGGAGTCGCCGAGGCCGTCGAGAGGGTCCGCAGCTCGTCGACGCGGTCCTGCTCGCCCTCGCCCGGAGTGGTCTGGAGCAGGTACATGACCTCGTGGCTGTGCGCCAATGGGTCGGCCGGCCGAGGATCCGCGCCGGCCTCGCCCCATCCCCCGAGCGTGGGCAGCCCGGCGAGGCTGGGCTGCTCGACCGCGACGCCGGACACAGCGGTCTCGAGCGCGGCGAGCAGCACCACCAGCCCTCGGCCGCCGGCGTCGACCCGGCCCTGGAGCGCGGCCAGCTGGCCCGGCGTCGCGGCGAGCGCCGCCTCGCCGGCGAGGCGGGCCGCGGCGACGACGACGAGCAGGTCCTCGCCCGACCCGGCGGACCGGGTCGCGGCCGCCGCGGCCGCGTCGGCGACGGACAGGATCGTGCCCTCGACCGGCCGGGCGAGGGCCGCCCGGGCGAGGGCCGCGGACCGGGTCAGGGCTGCGGCGAAGGCCGGGCCGTCGAGCACGTCGATGCCTCGAGCGGCATCGGCGAGCCCGCGCAGGAGCTGGCTGACGATGGTGCCGGAGTTGCCGCAGGCCCCACGCAGGACAGCGGTCGCGAGGGTCTCGCTGACGGCACTCAGCGCCTCCGAGCCGTCGGCGAGCAGGGCCTCGACGCCGGCCTGGAGCGTGCGGACGAGGTTGCTGCCGGTGTCGGCGTCGGGGATCGGGTAGACGTTGAGCCCGTCGATCTCGGCCCGGGCCGCGACGAGGCCGGCCAGCCCGGCATCGGCCCAGCGGCGCACCGCCGGGCCGTCCAGGACACTTTGCTGTCCACTCTGCCGTCCACGCTGCGCGTGCGCCGCCGCCACGCCAGCGAGGCTAGCCAATGCCGCCGACGGAACCGCGCGTCTGGGGCGCGAGTTTGGGACGTGGCCCGGCCCTCGGCTACGCTTGGCCGGTTGCCCAGCACACCTGGGCACTCGCGCGCGGCTCGACACGGACCAGTTCTGTTCAGATCTGCCCGTTGTGCCGCGACTGAAAACGACCTCACGACCTGACCAGGAGATCACTGTGGCTGCCAACTGCGACGTCTGCGGCAAGGGGCCGGGCTTCGGTCACAACATCTCGCACTCCCACCGACGCACCAAGCGGCGCTGGAACCCCAACATCCAGCGGGTTCGCGCCATGGTCGGCTCCACGCCGAAGCGGCTCAACGTCTGCACCTCCTGCCTCAAGGCGGGCAAGGTCACGCGCTGACCGCACCACATCCCGTACGACGACGGGCCGGCTCCCCTGCGGAGCCGGCCCGTCGTCGTGACTAGGGCTGGTAGTGGTCCCAGCCCGCTTCCGAGCCGATGAGGTCGTGCGGGTCCTGCCCCGAGACCGTGACCGCGTTGGCCCCGGCCGACCCGACCCGACCGATGGCCCGGAAGGCGTCAGGCAGCTTCGCCGACGGGAACGTCGCCAGCAGCGGATGGTCCTCGCCACCGGTCAGGACCCAACGCCGCCCAAGATCGTTGTCCCCCAAGGCGTCCGCGGCCGCTGAGAGCAGCGCCGCCCGTTCGCTCGAGGACGTCAAGGTCGAGGTCGAGCGTGACCCCGCTGGCGGTGGCAATGCGGGCGGCGTCACGCAGAAGCCCGTCACTCACGTCGAGCAGTGAGGTGGCACCGGCGATCGCGGCGGCCGGACCCGCGTCGTACGGCGGCTCCGGTCGCAGGTGGGCGGCGACCAGGTCGGGTGCGACGTCGGCCCGCCCGGCGCTGCAGCAGGGCCAGCCCGGCGGCCGACCAGCCCAGCCGCCCCGCGAGGGCCACGACGTCACCGGGACGGGCACCGGAGCGCAGCACCGGAGGACGGCCCTGCAGGTCGCCCAGCGCGGTCACGCTGACCACGATCTGCGTCGCCGGAGGACAGGTCACCGCCGACCACGGAGGCGCCCGTCCCGGCACACGCCGCTGCCAGGCCGTCGGCCAGGTGCTCGACCCAGGTCATCGCCGTCGACCCGGGCGCGACCAGCCCGACGAGCAGGGCGGTCGGCACAGCGCCCATCGAGGCGATGTCGGCCAGGTTCTGCGCGGCCGACTTCCAGCCGACGTCGTACGCCGAGGACCAGTCGAGCCGGAAGTCACGGCCCTGGACCATCAGGTCGGTCGTGGCGACCACCCGCCCGTCCGGCGCGAGGAGCACGGCCGCGTCGTCGCCCGGCCCGACCGGCGCCACGGGCGCGGACGGTGAGTCGCTGGCGGCAGGGCCAGCCGCGGGAAGATCCGGGCCAGGACGCCCGACTCCCCCAGCTCGGCCAGGGTCGTCGGCCCCGAGCGCTCATCCGGCACGCCGGGCACGGTACCGTGGCGGCTCGCGTGAGCAGCCGGTCACGCTGAGCAGACGAGGAGGTCCCTGTGGTGGTTCAGGCCTACATCCTCATCCAGACCGAGGTCGGGAAGTCGACATCGGTCGCGGCCGCGATCTCCGAGGTCGAAGGGGTGCTCGTCGCCGAGGACGTCACGGGCCCGTACGACGTGATCGCCCGGGTCGAGGCGCACAACGTCGACGAGCTGGGCAAGCTCGTCATCGCCCGGGTGCAAGAGGTGCCCGGGATCACCCGCACCCTCACGTGCACCGTCGTCCACGTCTGAGCCACTCACCGCGCCGAACCGGCGCCGGGGCCGTTCTGCTGACGCTGGCCTCGCTGCTATTGGTCGCCGGCTGCTCGGACGCCGTGAAGACGACCGTCCCCTCGGGAGCAACCGACCCGGCCTGCGCAGCCGTCACCAGGGCCCTGCCGAAGACCTTGTTGAAGCAGAGCCGTCGTGACACGGACCCCAAGTCCCCGGCGCTGGCGGCCTGGGGCGACCCGGCGATCGTCCTGCGTTGCGGCGTGCCAACGCCCGGCCCGACGACCGACCAGTGCACGGCGGTCAACGGCATCGACTGGGTCGGCCAGCCGGTCAAGGACGGCTACGCCTTCACGACGTACGGCCGCACCCCGGCCGTGCAGGTGCTCGTGCCGAAGCACTACGCGCCGGAGACATTCGCCCTGACCGCGCTCAGTGCGGCGGTCGGCCGGATCGCGCAGGGCGCGCACCGCTGCAGCTGAGCCAGCGTCGAGCCGCGCTGGATGTGTCGTCGACCTTGTCGGACGAAAACGCTTGGGCCGGCCGCCGACTCGCCGGTTGCGCAGGTGCTGGAGCTCGACCTGTCGCCAGGAACCGCAGTGATTTCGTCCAGGTGCGCCCGGTCTACGGCCAGCGCAGGTCAGCGCAGGTCAGCGCGCGTCAGCGCAGGCCGGTCCGGCGGCGCAGCGCGAGCTGCAGCAGCCGGTCGACCAGCGCCGGGTAGTCCAGCCCGGCGGTCGCCCACATCAACGGGAACATCGACACCGGCGTGAAGCCGGGCATCGTGTTGACCTCGTTGACGACGACGTCGCCGGACTCGGTCAGGAAGAAGTCGACCCGAGCCAGACCCTCGCAGCCCAGGGCCTGGAACGAGCGGACCGCGAAGTCGGCGATCTGCTCGGCCACCTCGTCCGGCACGTCGGCCGGGCAGGTCAGCCGCAGGTGCTCCTCGTCGAGGTACTTGGCGTCGAAGTCGTAGAACTCGTGGCTCTCGCCGAGCACCTCGATCTCGCCGAGCGGCGAGGTCTCCGGGGCACCGCCGGTGAGCGACTCCAGGACACCGCACTCGATCTCGCGGCCGACGAGGGCCGCCTCGACCACGACCTTGGGGTCATGCTCCCGCGCGGCCTCGACCGCTGCGACCAGGTCGTCCGGGCCGCGCACCTTGCTCACGCCCATGCTCGAGCCGGCCCGGGCCGGCTTCACGAAGACCGGCCAGCCCAGGGCAGCCACCGACTCCTGCGCAGCGGCCGGGTCCCGTTGCCACTCGGCGTCGCTGATCACGACGTGCGGCCCGATCGGCAGACCGGCGCCGGCGAGCAGGACCTTCATGAACTGCTTGTCCATCGCCGCGGCCGAGGCGAACACACCGGACCCGACGTAGGGCACGTCGGCCAGCTCGAGCAGGCCCTGCAGCGTCCCGTCCTCGCCGAACGGCCCGTGCAGCAACGGCAGGACCACGTCGACGTCACCGAGCGAGCGCGGCACCTCCCCCGGCTCGAGGACGGTCAGGTTGCGGTTCGCCGTGCTGGTCGGCACCAGGACGCCGGGCCCGTCCGTGCTGACCTCGGGCCGTTGCCCGGGGCGCAGCTCCAGCGGCTCCGGGTCGTCGGCGACGAGCACCCAGTGGCCGTCCTTGGCGATGCCGATCGGCACCACGTCGTACCGGTCCCGGTCCAAGGCCCGCAGGACGCTGGCCGCCGTGCTGCAGCTGACCGCGTGCTCGCTGGAGCGCCCACCGAACACGACCGCGACCCGGATGCGGCCCTCGCGCCGCCGCTCACTCGGCCTCGGCCTTCAGGGCCCGGGACAGCAGCCGTCGGCCGATCTCGGCCGGCGACGCACCTTCGTGGACGACGGCGACGACGTTCTCGATGATCGGCACGTCGACGCCGTGGCTGTTGGGCCAGCCCGAGGATCGACGTACACGACTTCACGCCCTCGGCAGTCGTCTTCGTCGCGGCCGCGACCTCGGCCACCGTCATCCCTTTGCCCAGGCCCTCGCCGAAGGTCCGGTTGCGGGACAGCGGCGACATGCACGTCGCGACGAGGTCACCGATGCCGGCCAGGCCCAGGAAGGTCAACGGGTCCGCGCCCAGCGCCGCTCCCAGCCGTGCGGTCTCGGCCAGGCCGCGGGTGATGATCGAGGCCTTCGCGTTGTCGCCCAGGCCCATCCCGTCGGCCATACCGACGGCGATCGCGATGACGTTCTTGACGGCACCGCAGAGCTCGGTGCCGACGACGTCGATGTTGGTGTAGGGCCGGAAGTACGCCGTCGCGCAGAGGTCGGAGATCCGCTCTGCGACCGCGCGGTCGGTGCACGCCACGACACTGGCCGCGGGCTCGCACAGGGCGATCTCGCGGGCCAGGTTGGGCCCGGACAGGACGGCGACCCGCTCCGGCGCCACGCTGGTCACCTCGACGATGACCTCGCTCATCCGCCGCGTCGTGCCGAGCTCGACGCCCTTCATCAGGCTGACGACCGCAGCGTCCGCCGGCAGGAACGGGCTCAGCCCGCCGAGGATCCCGCGCAGGCTCTGCGATGGCAGCGCCAGGACGACGACCTCGGCGTCGGCGAGCGCCTTCTCGCCATCAGTCGTGGCCCGGATCGACTGCGGCAGCTCGATATCCGGCAGGTACTGCGTGTTGGTGTGCGCGTCGTTGACCTCGTCCGCGACCTCGGCCCGGCGCCCCCACAGCGTGACGTCGGCGCCGGCATCGGCCAGGACCTTGGCGAACGCCGTACCCCAGCTGCCCGACACCCATCACCGCGACCGGCGTCATGCGGCACCGCTCGTGGGCCGGTGCTTGCGGCCGTCGAACGGCGTGGCCGGCGGCGTCTCACCCGGCCGGAGATCGGTCAAGCAGCGCCGTGATGGCGGCGATGATCCGCGCCGTCGCGATCTGCGCAGCAGCTCGGCGTCGATCGGCCGGCCCCTGAGGTCCTCGAGGTCGACCGGTGGCCCGGCGACGACCTGCATCGTCTTGCGCGGCCAGACCTTCGGCCGCTTCGACTTCGGCGGCAGCAGCTCCTGCGGCCCCCACTGGGCGACCGGGATGACCGGGCAGGTCGTCTCGAGCGCGATCCGGGCGGCCCCGGTCTTGCCGGTCATGGGCCACAGGCCCGGGTCCTGGTGATGGTGCCCTCGGGGTAGACCGCGACGCACTTGCCCTCGTCGACCGCCTCGACAGCCGCCGCGAACGCCTTCGCGGCGTCGGTGGTGCCGCGCACGACCGGGATCTGGCCGGCCCCGCGGATCACCCGGCCGACGACCGGGATCCGGAACAGGGCGTCCTTCGCGAGGAAGTACGGCGGGTGCCCGTTGTCGTAGAGGAAGTGCGCGAACGCGATCGGGTCGGAGTAGGAGATGTGGTTGGAGCACACCACGAAGCCGCCGGAGGCCGGCAGGTGCTCGGCACCGGCCAGTCGTGCCGGGTGCAGCAGCTGCATCGTCGGCCGCAGGACGCCGACGGCGATGCGGTACGACACGCCGAGCCGTCGTCGAGACACTGCCGCTCCTCCCGCCACTCGTGCCGCCAGCACCCGCCGGACCCGGCACTGCTCCCGGGCCGCGGCAGGTGCCACAGCCCCGTCATCCTCTCCGCTGACCGGGGCCGTGTCGAGGCAAACCGCGGCGAGAGGGGACGATGGACCCGATGAACCATTCGACGCCACGACCACGGACACCGGACCCGACGCGCGCCCACCGCCCCGTGGCGGGTCGTGCTGCCGATCAAGGGCGCCCTCGGCGCGAAGTCCCGGCTCGTGGTCGGCCGCCGGCTGTCCCGCGCCGAGCTGGCCCGGGCGATGGCCCTGGACACGCTGGCCGCCGCCCTCGCCTGCCCGCTGGTCGACGCAGTCGCTCGTCGTCACCTCCGACCCCGAGACGCCGCGCGGCCGCAGCAGGCCGGCGCGAAGGTGGCACCCGATCCGGGCACCGGACTGAACGGCGCCGTACGCCGGGGGGCCGAGCTGCTCGCCGCGGCCGGTGACGGCCCGGTCGCGGTGCTGCTGGCCGACCTCCCGGCGCTGCGGGCGCAGGACCTGGCAACGGCGCTGACCGCCTGCGCCGGGCTACTCTCGGCGTACGTGCCGGACGCCGAGGGCACCGGCACGGTGCTGCTCGCCGCCGCCGGCGCCGGGCTGCTGCGGCCGGCCTTCGGCGACGGGTCGGCGGCGCAGCACGACCTGGTCGCGCGCCGGGCTGGACCTCGACCTGCCGCGGCTGCGGCGCGACGTCGACCTCGAGTCGCGTCACTGCGCGGACGGCGATCGCGCTCGGCGTGGGCCCGCGGACGGCAGCGGTGCTGGCCGCGCGCCGACACCGCGCTGGCTAGCCTGACCGGATGCAGGCCAGCGTCCACCGGTTCGACCCCGGGACCGGGTGCGGGCTCGGTCCTGCTCGACGACGGCACCGAGGTGCCGTTCGACACCGACGCCTTCGCCCGCAGCGGCCTGCGGCTGCTGCGTCTCGGTCAGCGCCTCACCGTGGAGCTGGCCGGCCAGGGAGTCGACCAGCGTGCGGTCGGCTTGCGGCTGCAACGGCATCTGAGCCGACGGGCAGGCTCGGGCGCGGCGCTGGTCTCAGCCGCGCTCGTACGACGCGCCGAGGGCGTCGAGCTTGTCCTGGAAGTGCTCGTAGCCGCGCTCGATCAGCCCGATGCCGTGGACGCGCGACGTGCCGTCGGCGGTGAGGGCGGCGATCAGGTAGCTGAAGCCGGCGCGCAGGTCGGGCACGGTGATCTCCGCGCCCTGCAGCTTGGTCGGACCGGAGATGACCGCCGAGTGCTGGAAGTTGCGCTGCCCGAACCGGCACGGCAGGCCGCCGAGGCACTCGCGGTAGAGCTGGATCGTCGCGCCCATGTCGTTGAGCGCACGGGTGAAGCCGAGCCGCTTCTCGTAGACCGTCTCGTGGACGATCGACAGCCCGCGGGTCTGGGTCAGCGCGACGACGAGCGGCTGCTGCCAGTCGGTCATGAAGCCGGGATGCACGTCGGTCTCCAGGACGAGTGAGCGCAGGTCGCCACCGGGGTGGAAGAACCGGATGCCGTCGTCGTCGATGTCGAACGCGCCGCCGATCTTGCGGAACACGTTGAGGAACGTCGTCAGGTCGCCCTGCCGCGCGCCCTTGACGGTGATGTCACCGCGCGTGGCCAGGGCGGCGCAGGCCCACGACGCCGCCTCGATCCGGTCCGGGATCGCGCGGTGGGAGTAGCCGCCGAGCCGGTCGACACCCTCGATCCGGATCGTCCGGTCGGTGTCGACGCTGATCATCGCGCCCATCTTCTGCAGCACGTTGATCAGGTCGAGGATCTCCGGCTCGGTGGCCGCGTTGCGCAGCTCGGTCAGCCCTTCGGCGCGGACGGCGGTCAGCAGCACCTGCTCGGTCGTCCCGACGCTCGGGTAGGGCAGCTCGAGCTTGGTCCCCTGCAAGCCGTCGCGGGGCGCTGAGCCGCAGGCCGTCCGGGCGCTTCTCGACGACCGCGCCGAACGAGCGCAGCACGTCGAGGTGGAAGTTGATCGGTCGCTCCCCGATCCGGCAGCCGCCGAGGTCGGGGATGAACGCCTCGCCGAGCCGGTGCAGCAGCGGGCCGCAGAGCAGGATCGGGATCCGGCTGGAGCCGGCGTGGGCGTCGATGTCGGCGACGTGCGCCTGCTCGACGTTGCGCGGGTCGAGCACCAGCTCGCCGGCTTCGGTCCGCCGGCCCGCACGCTCACGCCGTGCAGCTCGAGCAGGCCGGAGACGATCGCCACGTCGGAGATCTGCGGTACGCCGCGCAGCCGCGACGGCTCCTCACCGAGCAGCGCCGCCACCATCGCCTTGGAGACGAGGTTCTTGGCGCCGCGGACGTGGACGTCCCGTGCAGCGGCGTGCCGCCGTGGACAGTCAGCAGGTCGGGCATCGTCACAGGATCGCAAACCTTGGTGGGCGGTGCGGAAACGCGCCGACGGGCCGGCACCCCCGAGGGGATGCCGGCCCGTCGCAGCGCGGTGGTGCGTACGTGCTCGCGCTCAGCGAGCGCGAGCGCGCGCGGCCTTCTTGGCCGGAGCCTTCTTGGCCGCAGCCCGCTTGGCCGGAGCCTTCTTGGCCGGGGCGCGCTTGGCCACGACCTTCTTGGCGGGAGCCTTCTTGGCCGGAGCCTTCTTCGCGACGACCTTCTTGGCCGGAGCCTTCTTGGCCGGGGCGCGCTTGGCCACGACCTTCTTGGCGGGAGCCTTCTTGGCCGGAGCCTTCTTCGCGACGACCTTCTTGGCCGGAGCCTTCTTGGCCGGGGCCCTCTTGGCCACGACCTTCTTGGCCGCGCCTTCTTGGCCGGAGCCTTCTTCGCGACGACCTTCTTGGCCGCAGCCTTCTTGGCCGGAGCCTTCTTCGCCGCCTTCTTGGCGGTGACCTTGGCCGTGACCTTCTTGGCCGTCGTCTTCTTGGCCGCCGCCGCGGTGGCCGCAGGCTTGCGCGCGGTCGCCGATGCGTCGGACGGGAGCTGACGCGGGTCAGCGACGACGATCTTGAAGGCGGTGCCCGCCTTGAAGCGCGGCACGGAGGTCTTCTTGATCTTGACGGCCTGACCGGTGCGCGGGTTGCGTCCGGTGCGAGCAGCGCGAGCGGCCTTCTCGAAGGTGCCGAAGCCGGTGATGCCGACCTTCTCGCCCCTCGCTACTGCTCGAGTGATGGTGTCGATGATGGCGTCGAGGGCGTCGGCCGCAGCCTTTTTGCCACCGAGCCGGCCCTCGAGGGCCTCGACCAGCTGTCCCTTGTTCACTACTTCCCCTCCAAGGAGAATGAGTTCCGCCGAACCCCTCGTCCGGCGAGTTGGTGCAGTCGAGCCCTCGCTCGACTGTCGACCTGACGCTAGGCCCCAGATGCACATGCGTCCAACACCGGCGCGCAAACGATTGCCCTGTGTCGCAACGGCTTCGCGGGCGTTGCGCCGGGCCGGATCCCGGGCCGGCGACCGCCTGGAGGGCGGTCCTAGAGGCGCAGAGCGGCTGGGTCAGCGACGAAAACGGTTGCGGGACAACGGATTCGGGCGCGCCGACTAACTGACGGTTGTCGGCAGGAAACCCGGCCGATGACCCTCGAAGTCCGTGATCGAGTCCTCATGACGCAACGTCAAACTGATGTCGTCCAAACCCTCCAGAAGACGCCATCGGGTGTAGTCGTCGACCTGGAACCGCGCCACGACGTCCTTCGCCGTGATGGTTCGCGACTCGCAGATCGACGGTGATCTCGGTGCCCGGCTCGTTCTCCAGGAGCTTCCAGAGCAGCTCGACATCGCCCTGATCCGCCTGCGCCGTAAGCAACCCCTGCTTCCCGGAGTTGCCGCGGAAGATGTCGGCGAAGCGCGAGGAGATGACGACCCGGAAGCCGTAGTTCATCAAGCGCCCAGACGGCATGCTCGCGTGACGAGCCGGTGCCGAAGTCCGGACCCGCGACGAGGACGCTTCCCGCGGCGTACGCCGGCTGGTTGAGGACGAACGAGTCGTCACCGCGCCAGGCGGCGAACAGGCCGTCCTCGAAGCCGGTCCGCGTGACCCGCTTGAGGTAGACGGCCGGGATGATCTGGTCGGTGTCGACGTTGCTGCGCCGCAACGGGACCCCGATGCCGGTGTGGGTGGTGAAGCTGTCCATCACGAAGGGTCCCTTCAGGAGAGGTCGGCCGGCGACGACAGGGTGCCGCGCACCGCGGTGGCGGCCGCGACGGCCGGCGAGACCAGGTGGGTCCGGCCGCCCTTGCCCTGCCGTCCCTCGAAGTTGCGGTTGGACGTCGAGGCGCTGCGCTCGCCCGGCGCCAGCTGGTCGGGGTTCATGCCGAGGCACATCGAGCAGCCGGCGAGCCGCCACTCGGCACCGGCGGCGGTGAAGACCTTGTCCAGCCCCTCGGCCTCGGCCTGCAGCCGCACCCGGGCCGAGCCGGGAACGACGAGCATCCGCACCGAGTCGTTGACGTGCCGGCCGGCCAGGATCGCGGCGGCCGTGCGCAGGTCCTCGATCCGGCCGTTGGTGCAGGAGCCGAGGAAGACCGTGTCGACGGCGATCTCGCGCAGCGGCGTGCCGGCGTGCAGGTCCATGTAGGCCAGCGCCCGCTCGGCCGACAGCCGGTCGTTCTCCTCGGGCATCGACTCCGGGTCGGGCACCGCGCTGGACAGCGGCGCGCCCTGGCCCGGGTTGGTGCCCCAGGTCACGAACGGCGACAGCCGGCTCGCGTCGATGACGACCTCGTCGTCGAACTCGGCGTCGTCGTCGGTGCGCAGGGTGCGCCACCAGGCGACCGCCTCGTCCCAGGCGGCGCCCGTCGGCGCGTGCGGGCGACCCTGGAGATAGGCGAACGTCGTCTCGTCCGGCGCGATCATCCCGGCGCGCGCGCCGGCCTCGATCGACATGTTGCAGATCGTCATCCGGGCTTCCATCGACAGGCCACGGATGGCCGAGCCGCGGTACTCGATGACGTAGCCCTGGCCGCCGCCGGTGCCGATCTTGGCGATGACGGTGAGGATCAGGTCCTTGGCGCTGACGCCCTCGGGCAGCTCGCCCTCGA
Organism: uncultured Actinomycetota bacterium; assembly: GCA_963794535.1. Classification (GTDB taxonomy): domain Bacteria; phylum Actinomycetota; class Actinomycetes; order Actinomycetales; family CAVURS01; genus CAVURS01. Next base: position 416,062 of record CAWCEI010000014.1, on the reverse strand, counting down.
CCGTGACGGCCAAGGTCTTGAACGGCTTGAGCGGCAGCGTCTGGGTGGCCATGACGTGCTCGACCTCGCTCGTGCCGATGCCGAAGGCCAGCGCCCCGAACGCGCCGTGGGTCGAGGTGTGCGAGTCGCCGCAGACGATGGTCAGGCCGGGCTGGGTCAGCCCGAGCTGGGGCCCGATGACGTGGACGATGCCTTGGTCCGCGTCGCCCATCGGGTGCAGCCGGACGCCGAACTCGGCGCAGTTGTTGCGCAGGGTCTCGACCTGGGTCCGCGAGGTGAGGTCGGTGATCGGCCCGGGCACGGTGGGGACGTTGTGGTCCTCGGTCGCGATGGTGAGGTCGGGACGGCGCAGGGCGCGGCCGGTCAGCCGGAGGCCGTCGAACGCCTGCGGGCTGGTCACCTCGTGCAGGAGGTGCAGGTCGATGTAGAGCAGGTCGGGCTCGCCCTCGGCCCGTCGTACGACGTGGGCGTCCCACACCTTCTCGGCCAACGTGCCGGCCATCATGTCCTCCTTGACATCGCGGCGTATCTCGCCTCGCGTGCCGCCGACTCCGCGGGAAGTTTGCATCTCACGACCTGAGACGGCAGTATCGAGGTATGGACAACTCTAGCGGAGTCGGCGTCCTCGACAAGGCGGCCGTCGTGCTCGGGCGCCCTCGAGGCCGGCCCGGCCACCCTGGCCCAGCTGGTGACGGCGACCGGACTGGCCCGGCCGACCGCGCACCGGCTGGCCGTCGCGCTCGAGCACCATCGCCTGGTCTCGCGGGACATGCAGGGCCGGTTCATCCTCGGCCAGCGGCTGGGCGAGCTCGCCGCCGCCGCCGGCGAGGACCGGCTGCTCGGTGCGGCCGGGGCGGTCCTGACCGCGCTGCGCGACCACACCGGGGAGAGCGCACAGCTGTTCCGCCGCCAGGGCGACTACCGGATCTGCGTCGCGGCCGCCGAGCGCCCGATCGGCCTGCGCGACTCGATCCCGATCGGCAGCACGCTGAGCATGCTGGCCGGCTCGGCCGCCCAGATCCTGCTCGCCTGGGAGGAGCCGGACCGGCTGCACCGCGGGCTGCACGGCGCCCGGTTCACCGCGACCACGCTGTCCGGCGTACGGCGTCGTGGGCTGGGCCCAGAGCGTCGGCGAGCGCGAGGCCGGCGTCGCGTCGGTGTCGGCGCCGGTGCGCGGTCCGTCCGGCCGGGTCGTCGCGGCGGTGTCGATCTCCGGCCCGATCGAGCGGCTGTCCCGCCAGCCCGGCCGGCTGCACGCGCCCGTCGGTCGTGGCCGGGGCCAACAAGCTGACCGAGGTGCTGCGCCGCACCGCGCAGTAGCGCTGCGAGCCCCGCGCGGCAGTCCGGACAGGCGAACGGCCCCCACCCGGATCGGGCGGAGGCCGTCGTCGCGTAGCCCCGACGGGATTCGAACCCGCGCTACCGCCTTGAGAGGGCGGCGTGCTAGGCCGCTACACAACGGGGCCCTGCTGTGGTCGTGCTCTGCTCGCGCTGTTGCGCGCGGCGCTGGGGTACCAGGACTCGAACCTAGACTAACTGAACCAGAATCAGTCGTGCTGCCAATTACACCATACCCCAAGGGGGTATCACGCCCGACGGCCCGGCGAGGGGCCGAGCGGCGTGACCCGCCGGTGGATACTACCGGCGCGCGGTGAGGGCGCCCAAATCAACCAACCGCGGGACGTCGCCCAGGCCGGTCGCGACCAGCACGCCACGGATCTCGGCCCGTCTGATCGACCGTTCGACCCACCGGTCGACCCGACATGCGCCCGACGCGGTCCAGCCAGATCCCGACCAGTCCGGCGGCCGCCGCACCCTGGGCGTCGACGTCGAGCTCGTCACCGACGTACGCCGTGCGGGCCGGGGCACTGCCGGCCACCGCCGAGGCGTGCGCAGGCGAGATGGAACACCTGGGGGTCGGGCTTGCCGAAGCCGAGGTCGTCGGGGCTGGCCAGCAGCGGCAGCCGGTCGGCGAGCCCGAGCCGGTCCAGCTTGGCCAGCGAGAGCTCTCGCGAGGAGTTGCTCAGGGCGCCCACCGCGACCCCGGCCGCGTCGAGCGCGTCGAGCAGTGGCAGCGCGTCGTCGTGCAGCCGCCAGGCTGGCCCGGAAGGCCGCGTCGTACGCCGCGAACCAGGCCGCGAACCGCTCGTCGTCCAGGACCTCGCCGCCGAAGGTCGATCTGGAGGTCGTCGGCCCGGCGGCGGCGTTGCTGCGCGATCGAGATCTCGCCGCGGGTGTACGCGCGGAAGTGGCCGCCGACGTCGGCGATCCAGCGCCGGGCCACCTCGTCGTGCCGGTCCGCCGAGACGTCCGGCGAGCCAGGTCGTCGCGACGGCCGAGACGGCCGCGAAGAACGCCGCGCGGGTGTCGACCAGCGTGTCGTCGAGGTCGAGCAGGACGGCGTCGACCCGCGGCCGGTGGCGGCCAGGCGCCAGTCAGCCGTCGCGTAGCGGTCAGCCGGGCAGCTCGGCGGCGAGCGCCGCGATCCGGGCCAGCGTCGACTCGCGGCCGAGCAGCTCCATCGACTCGAACAGCGGCGGCGAGATCGCGCCGGCCGGTGACGGCGACCCGCAGCGGCGTGAAGGCCAGGCGCGGCTTGAGGCCGAGCCCGTCGACCAGGCGCGGCCCGCAGCGCGGCCTCGATGTCGGCGGTCGCCCACTCCCCCAGCGCGGCGAGCGCGTCGGCGGCCGCAGCCAGAGTCGCACCGGCGTCGGCGGCCAGCGCCTGCTCGGCGTCGTCGGCGACGACGAGGTCCTCGTCCGGGACGAGCAGGAAGCCGAGCATGTCGGGAGCCTCGGACAGCGACCTGCATCCGCTCCTGCACCAAAGGCGTTGCGGCGCGGACGATCTCGCGCTGCTGCGTCGGTCGGCTCGCCCGTGATCGCGCCGGCCAGGACCAGCTGGTCGAGGATCCGCTCGGCGAGGTCGTCGACGCGTGAGGGCGCGGATGTAGTGGCCGTTGAGCCAGTTGAGCTTGTCCAGGTTGAAGATCGGGCCGACGACGTTGACCCGCGACCAGTCGAACTCCGCCGACATCTCGGCGAAGGTGAAGACCTCGCGCTCGTCCGGCATCGAGTAGCCCATGAGGCCGAGGAAGTTGACCAGCGCCTCGGGCAGGTAGCCCTGCTCGCGGAACCAGGTCAGCCGGGCCGCCGGGTTCTTGCGCTTGCTGATCTTCGACCGGTCGTCGTTGCGCAGCAACGGCATGTGCGCGAACTGCGGCGGCGTCAGGCCGAGCCACTGGTAGAGCAGGATGTGCTTCGGCGTCGAGCTGATCCACTCCTCGCCGCGGACGATGTGGGTGATGCCCATCTCGTGGTCGTCGACGACGACGGCCAGGTGATAGGTCGGGAAGCCGTCGGCCTTGAGGATCACCTGGTCGTCCGGGTGCGGCGCGTTGACGTCGCCGCGGATCAGGTCGCTGGAAGTGCGTGTTGCACGTCGTCCGGGATCAGCATCCGCACCACCGGGTTCGGGCTGAAGCCCGGCAGCTGCTGCCCGCTCCTCGCGCGTCTTGCCGAGGCAGAGCCGGTCGTAGCCGGGCGGCTGCTTGGCCTTCTGCTGGGCCTCGCGCATCTCGGTCAGCCGCTGCGGCGTGCACCAGCAGTGGTAGGCGTTGCCGTCGGCGAGCAGCCGCTCGACGTACGGGCCGTAGGTGCCGAGCCGCTCGGACTGCCGGTACGGCGCGAACGGGCCGCCGATGTCCGGCCCCTCGTCCCACTGCAGGCCGAGCCAGCTGAGCATGTCGAAGATCTGCTGCTCGCTGTCCTCGCGGAAGCGGGCCCGGTCGGTGTCCTCGATCCGCAGGACGAACTGGCCGCCCTGCTGGCGGACGAAGGCGAGGTCGAACAGCGAGACGTACGCCGTGCCGACGTGCGGGTCGCCGGTCGGGGACGGCGCCACCCGCAGGCGGACCGGGCCGATGGCAGGCCCGATGTCAGCCACGGGCGACGAACGGGTTGGAGAGCACGCCGATGCCCTCGATCTCGACCTCGACCCGCTGACCGGCGGTGACCGGACCGACGCCGGCCGGCGTACCGGTCAGGATCAGGTCGCCCGGCAGCAGCGTCATCATCGCCGAGACGTAGGCGACCAGCTTGGCCACCGGGTGGATCAGCAACGAGGTGCGGGACGTGCTGCACCGTCTCGCCGTCGCGGCGCGTGGTCAGCGTCGAGGTCCGTGACGTCGAGCTCGGTCTGGATCCACGGCCCGATCGGGCAGAACGTGTCGAAGCCCTTGGCCCGGGCCCACTGCCCGTCGCGGCTGCTGCAGGTCGCGCGCGGTGACGTCGTTGGCGCAGGTGTAGCCGTAGACCACCTCGGCCACCCGGTCCTCGGGCACGTCCTTGCACAGCCGGCCGATGACGACGGCGAGCTCGCCCTCGTAGTGCACCTCGGCCGACTGCGCGCGGCAGCACGACCGGGTCGCCCGGGCCGACGACCGAGGTGTTGGGCTTGAGGAAGATCAGCGGCTCGGCCGGCACCTCGCTGCCCATCTCGGCCGCGTGGTCCGCGTAGTTGCGTGCCGATGCCGATGACCTTGCTGCGCGGGATGACCGGCGCCAGCAGGCGGGCGTCGGCCAGCTCGACCCGCTCCCCGGTGAAGACGATCGTCCTGGTAGAGCGGGTCGCCCTGGACCGTCAGCCAGAACCTCGGCGCCCGGGTCGCCCTCGACCACGGCGTACGCCGGGTCCTCCCCTGTCGTGTATCTCGCGATCCGCACCGTGCCATCGTCCCAGAGGTCCGGGACCGGCCCGGCGCGGGGCTCTGGGGCCGCTCCGGGACTGCGATGCAGAATCGTGGGTGTGGCGGCGGAGGTTCTGTCCGGGTCGGCGTGGCGCGCGCGGGAGGCGGCGCACGTCGAGCGGGTCGACGCGTTGACAGCTGGGCACGCGCAGCGCCGGCAGGTCGGTCGCGCGCATCCGGTCGAGGACTTCCTCTTCACCTACTACTCGCTGCCGTGGGCGCGGTTGCGGCGCTGGCACCCGGGCGCCGGGGTGGTGCTGCTCGGATGCCGCCGATCGCGCCAGGTGGCGTTGGTATGCGGAGGTCGCGATCGACGGCCTCGGTGATGCGCACGGCGCCGTCGAGGCTCGACGTTGCGGCGTACCTGCGCGATCGGGGCGACACGGTGCGGTTCGTGGTCGATCTCTTGTCGGCGACCGTCGACCGGCCGGCCCAGCTCGGCTGCTTCGGTCTGCACGAGTGGGCGATGGTCTATCGGCGCGATGTGGACGATGTGCGGCATGCCGAGTGGCCGCTGCGGCTCGGCTCGCGCGGGACCGACGAGGTCGTCGAGAGCTCGGCCATCCGCTGCACGCACTACGACGCCTACCGCTTCTTCACTCCGGAGTCGTTGGGGCGCAACGCTCTTCGGCCGACCCGGGCCACCCAGGTGACGCTCGAGCAGCCGGGCTGCCTGCACGCGAACATGGACCTGTACAAGTGGGCGTACAAGCTCGGGCCGTTGGTGCCGGGTGAGCTGCTGCTCGACTGCTTCGAGCTGGCTCGGGATATCCGGGTGCTGGATATGCGCGCCTCGCCGTACGACCTGTCGGCTCTCGGCTACGAGCCGGTCAGGATCGAGACGCCGGAAGGCAAGGCCGAGTACGTCGCAGCGCAACGCGCCTTCGCTGCGCGGGCCCAGCCCCTGCGTCTGCGGCTGGTCGAGGTCTGCCGACGGTCGAGCCACCTGACCCGCGAGTGGCACGGCCGGGCTACCGTGGTGACGGCCGCAGGGGCGCGAGGCCAGGGGTAAGGGGTGCTGATGCGCAGCCGAGCAGCTCTGACGGGTGCGGCCGCTGTGACGGCGCTGGTGATCATGTCCTCTGCGACCGCTCAGGCGGCAGCGAGCGGCAGCTACCCGAGCTGGACGCGCGGCGGCGCCAGCGGAGCCTGGACGGCCACGGGTGCGCTCGATGCGGCCGGCTTCCCGGTCGTGGGCCTCACGTCGACGGCGACAACGGTCACAGTCCCTAGTGGCGCAAGCGCATTCCTCGGCTCAGGGACGCCGTTTGGGCAGGTGTTCGGCAGCTCTCAGGGCCAGCCCTACGTCACCATCTCAACGTCCGGAGCCGCCGCGTCGACGACAACGCTGCACTTCCCCGGAGGCACGCCCGCAAGTGGTTGGGGCTTCGCCCTCGGCGACATCGACGCTGACGCTGTCCAGGTGTCCGCCGTGGACACCAGCAATACGGCTGTGGCGGTCTCCGACCTCGGTTGGGAGAGCAGCTTCAACTACTGCAGCACGAGCCCGAAACCCAGCAGTTGCACCGGTCCCGGGCCGTTCACCGATGTCCCCACGTGGGCCCCGGGGACCGCGACACTGACGGGCAACGGGGCCGACACCTCCGGCGCCTCGGGGTGGTTCCGGCCGACGGTGGCGCTCTCGTCGTTGACCCTGACCTTCAGCAAGCTCTCGGGTGCCCCGATCTTCCAGCTCTGGCTAGCGAGTCTTGCGGTGCCGGTGTCCGGGCGGGTCGACGGCATCACTCCGGCCGATCCTCCCCGGCACCCGGCGTGGTGCTCGATCTGCAAGAGCCCGGGGGCACTCCAGTCGAGACACCAGCCGGCGATCCCGTCACGGCAACGACGGACTCGCATGGCGCGTTCACCTTCCCCGAGGTGGTCGACGGCACCTACGTCATCGCCGTTGACCCACCGGCCCGGACCACGATCACTGGCGCGACCGAGGCGACCGTGGTCGTGGACGTCACCACCGGCTCGGTGGCGGTGCCCGCCGGGACGTTCGCCGTACACGTCACACCCAGAGCGACCCCGACGCCGACGGCCGCGCCGACCGTCGCGGCCGTGGCGGCCGGACCGACCCTCCCAGCCACCGGCTCGGACACCGCGCCGCTCACCGTCATTGCCGTGGCCCTGTTGCTGGTCGGTGCCGCCGTACGACGGGCCGGCCGCCGCCGAGCCCACTAACGATGCGGGACAGCGGACCGGAGGTTGCGATGACCGAGGCCAGAGCGCCCCGACCAGCGCGCAGCCGATGGACGTCGTTCGTCGCCGACCAGTCGGCCGAGCCGGCGCGGATGCTGCACGAAGCCGCCAACCCTGAGCATCGCCTGCGCGTCGAGCACGACGCCCACACCCTGCTGATCCACCTGAGCGACGAGGACGGTCCCGGCTGGACGGTGTTCGCGGTGGAGCGGTCGACCCGGCGTACGGCGGTCGCCCAAGGTCGCACGCAGGCGGCGACCGCCCAGCGGGCCTACCGCGAGCTCTACCCGTCCTGACCGGCGAGCCGGTCGACGTGCTCGGCCACCCAACGCGCATCGTCGACATAGACCTGGACGTGTGCGGCGACCTGGGTCGCACCGGCCGCTGCCCGCGCGGCCGTCGACGCGGCCAGCTCGTGCAGCCGGTCGACGGCCGTGGTCACGACCGATCGCGGGTCCAGGTCGCCGTACGCGTCAGTCAGCAGCATCAGCCGTCGCGCTCGCTCGTCGATCGCACTGACCAGGCCGTCGAGGTTGGCCGGGTCGGTGAGCGGGACCAGCCGGTAGGCCAGATAGGCGACGTCCCAGACCCGAGGCCCCGGCGACGCCATGTCGCAGTCGATCACTCCGACGAGTCGGTGACTGTCGTCGAAGACGAAGTTGTACGGCGCGAAGTCGTTGTGGCAGATGACTTCTGGCGGTTCGTGCGACGGCATCTGCCACGGGCCGGTCGGGTCGAAACCGGTGCTCGCGTCGTGGAACGTCCGCAGCATCCGGCCCGCTGTCACCAACTGCTCGTCGGCCCAGATCCAGTCGGGCATGGGGTACTGCGGCACGGTGCCGGGCGAGGAACGTCAACCGCTCCCGGCCGGTGTCGTCGATGCCCAGCGGTCGCGGCAGCCAGCTCGATGCCGCGGGCCCGGAGATGGTCGAGCAGGGCGTGGACCGTCGGCGTCCACGGCCCGCCCGTACGACGGACCGTGTCACCGACGCGCTCCACGATGTTGGTGTTGCCGCCCGTCAAGGGCTCGGGGGTCTGGTCCGGCGAGCGCACCGTGCGAGCGTAGGCGCCCCGTCTTGGACGGGTCGTCTTGCGGTCGTCCACAGGCCCGTTGCCCGGCTTGTGTCCTGTCGGACATGTCTCTTATAATCAGACACATGTTCGACACCCTGCCCATCGTCATCGAGGAGCCACCGGCCACTCGGCGGCGACTGATCCGGTGCTGCTCCGGCGGTCGTGGTCGACCCCGAGGCAGGCCGCCCGGCGGGCCCGGGAGTGGGCCGACTGCTCCGGGGCGATCCTGGCCAAGCTGGTCGCCGACGCCATGCCGGGGGTGCCGGACCTGCCCGATGACCTGGCCGGGGACCAGCAGATCTTCGACCTGATCACCGCCAACGCCCGAGTGGCCGCCTGGGCCGCCGCCAACCAGGCCCGACTGACCGCCCTGGTCCACGCCCGGGCCCGGGCCGAGCATGAGGCGTTCGGCCTGACCCAACGCGACGGCGCCGGGACCGCGGCCGGGGCCGCGCACGGCTTCGATGATGACCGGTTCACCAGCTCCGAGATCGCCGCGAACCTCTCGATGGAGCTCGGCCTGTCCCTGCCGGTGGCCGAGCGGGAGGTCACGTTCGGGCTGGGCCTGGCCCGCGACGAGAAGGTGCGGCTGGCCCTGGCCGTCGGGCGGATGGACGTCGCCCAGGCCCGGGCCGTGGTCGAGGAGCTCGCCCACCTGGCCGACCCCGAGGTCCGGGAGCCGGTCGTGGCCGCCCTGGTCACCGACCCGCAGTCCCCCGGCGCCGCCGCCGGTGCTGGTCAAAGAGCTCCGCCCCGGCCGCAAACGACTCTGGGACCTGCCACCGGCCGAGCTGCGGGCGATCATCCGGCGCGAGGCCGGGCGCCGGGACCCCGAGCTGGCCCAGACCCGGCTCGCGACCGCCCGCGCCGGACGACACGTCCGGTTCATCCCCCGCCGCGACGGGATGGCCGACCTGCTCCTGCACGGCCCCGCCGAGACCGCTGGCCGCGACCTACCAACACCTCAACCTGACCGCCCACGCCACCAAACACCAACACAGCCGACAGCCCGACATCGCCGCCGCCACCCTGGACGAACTCCGCCACGACATCGCCCTCGGCTGGCTCACCGCACGGCGAGCACGGCCTGCACCATCACCTACCGGGACCACCGCACCGCCACGACCCCGACCAACCCCGCCGACCCGGCCCCGCCGACAGCCGCGGCCCGACCGTGCTGCGCCGACGACCCACGACCACGTCAACATCACCGTCGCCGCCACCACCCTGCTCGGCCTGGACGAGCTGCCCGCCACCCTGCACTCCCCCGCCGGCCCGATGCCCATCCCCGCCGACCTGGCCCGACACCTCGCCCACGACCACGACCAAGCCACCTGGCGCCGGATCCTGTGCGACCCCGCCACCGGCACCGCCACCGACGTCTCCCGCACCTACCGCCCCCACCCCGGATCGCCGATACGTCAAAATCCGCGACGGCCACCGGTCCCGCTTCCCCGGCAGCAACGCCACCCACCTCGAGCTCGACCACATCACCCCCTACCGACCACGACCACCCCGACACCGGCGGCCCGACCACCGCCGCCAACCTCAGCTCCGACGGCCAACGCGACCACCACCTCAAGACCGACCGCGCCATCACCGTCACCGGCAACGCCAACGGACCACTCACCTACCAAGGACGCACCGGCCACCACCACCTCTCCTGGCCCTACCAATACCTCGACCCAGCCACCCGACCAGCCCGACCCCGAGCCAGCCCGGTCCGACAGCCGGACGTCGATCCAGGAGCAGATGGCGCTCCGGGCCGCTGTCTGAACACGCGGGCGGACCCGCCCGTACTAGCGGCGCGGGACGCGCTGGCGCAGCAGGCCGTAGGTGATGCCGTCGACGAGCGCCTCCCAGCTGGCCTCGACGATGTTCGGCGCGACGCCGACGGTCTCCCACGACGACGCGCCGTCGCTCGTCTCGATCAGCACGCGCGTGACGGCGTCGGTGCCGTGCGCGGCATCCAGGATGCGCACCCGGAAGTCGATCAGCTCCAGCTTGGCCAGCTCCGGATAGGCGGCGGCGAGCGCCTCGCGCAGCGCGTGGTCGAGCGCGTTGACCGGGCCGTTGCCCTCGCCGGTCGCGACGACGCGCCGCCCGCGCGCGCGACGAGCTTGACCGTCGCCTCGGACATCGCCGGCGCCATCGGGCTTGGAGTCGGTGATGACCCGCCAGCTCTCGACGTCGAAGAAGTCCGGCCGCGACGCCGTCGACCTCCTCGCGCAGCAGCAGCTCGAACGACGCGTCGGCCGCATCGAACGTGTAGCCGCGCAGCTCCAGCTCCTTGACCCGGTCGACGACCCGCTGCACGAGCTCGGGATCGCCGCCGAGCTCGAAGCCCAGCTCGCGACCCTTGAGCTCGATCGAGGCCCGCCCGGCCATGTCCGACACCAGCAGCCGCATGTCGTTGCCGACCGAGTCGGGGTCGGCGTGCTGATAGAGGTCGGGGTCGACCTTGATCGCACTCGCGTGCAGTCCTGCCTTGTGGGCGAACGCACTTGCGCCGACATACGGCTGCCGGGAGTAGGGGGGCACGTTGGTGATCTCGCTGACCGCGTGGGCGATCCGGGTGGCGTCGCGCAGCCGCTCGTCCGGCAGCACGTCACGGCCGCGCTTGAGCTGCAGGTTCGCGACGACGGAGACCAGGTCGGCGTTGCCGGTGCGCTCGCCGTAGCCGTTCAGCGTCCCCTGCACGTGCGCGACGCCGGCGTCGACCGCGGCCAGCGAGTTGGCCACCGCGCAGCCGGTGTCGTTGTGGCAGTGGATCCCGAGCCGCACCGCCGTGCCGCCGACGGTCGCGGCGCCCACGGCATGGACGACGTCGGCGATCTCGATCGGCAGCATGCCGCCGTTGGTGTCGCACAGCGCGAGGACCTCGGCGCCCGCCGCGGCCGCCGTGCGCAGGACCTCGATCGCGTACGCCGGGTGCGCGGCGTACCCGTCGAAGAAGTGCTCCGCGTCCAGGAACACCCGCCGCCCCTCCCCGGTCAGGAACGCGACCGTGTCGCGCACCATCTCGAGGTTCTCCTCGGCGGTGGTCCGCAGGGCGAGCTCGACGTGGCGCAGGTGCGACTTGGCGACCAGCGTGACGACGTCGGTCTCGGCGTCCAGCAGAGCGCGCACCAGCGGGTCGTCCGCGGCCTTGCGGCCCGGCCGCCGGGTCGCCCCGAACGCCGCGAGGGTGGCGTTGGCCAGCGACAGCTCGGACCGGGCCCGGGCGAAGAACTCGGTGTCCTTGGGGTTGGCGCCCGGCCAGCCGCCCTCGATGTAGCCGACGCCCAGCTCGTCCAGGTGGCGCGCGATGGCCAGCTTGTCGACGACCGACAGCGACAGGCCCTCCTGCTGGGCGCCGTCGCGCAGGGTCGTGTCGTAGACGTCGAAGGTGCCAGCCTCGGTCATCGCTCTCGTTCCTCGATCCGCCGCGCCGATCGCTGATCCCGTACATGCGCCGTACATGAAAAAGACCCCCCGAACGTTCGGGAGGTCAGCGCGGCGCCGCGCCGGTGGCGGGCGTCGCGCTCAGGTAATGATGCAGGTGGTGCACATGATGTGACTCATGGTGCCAGATCGTCCGCCCGTTGGACACCCTGTCCCAATTCGGCGGATCTGAGAGGTCGCGCGCCGGCGGCCTGGCGCTCAGGCTGGCCACGCCGAGGTGCTGCGAACCGGGCCGAGGTCGACGTTGCCGCCGCTGATCACCACGCCGACCCGCTCCCCACGCAGCTCCCCGGCCAGCTCGCCGCAGCGCCGGCCAGCCCGAGGCAGCCGGTCGGCTCGACGAGCAGCTTCATCCGGCTGGCGAAGAACCGCATGCCCGTCGACCAGCTCGTCGTCGGTCGCGGTGCAGGATGTCGGTGACGTCGCGCCGGATGATCGCCGAACGTGTGCGCGCCCAGGTGCCGGGTCTGGGCGCCGTCGGCGATCGTCTGCGGCGTCTCGATGTCGACGATGGCCCCGGCCGCGCAGGGACTGCTGGCCGTCGTTGCCGGCCTCCGGCTCGACGCCGTACACCCGACAGTCCGGGCTCAGGCGCCGGGCCGCCAGCGCGGTGCCCGGACAGCAGGCCGCCGCCGCCGAGCGGGGCGAAGACGGCGTCGAGCGGGCCGACCTCCTCGAACAGCTCGCGGGCCGCCGTCCCCTGCCCCGCGATGACGTCCGGATGGTCGTACGGCGGGACGAGGGTCAGCCCGTCGCCGCTCGGCCAGGTCCGGCGGCGATCTGCTCGTTGTCCTCGGTGTAGCGGTCGTAGGTCACGATCTGCCCGCCGTACCCGCGCGTGGCCGCCACCTTGCTCGGCGGGCGCGTCCAGCGGCATGACGATCGTCGCGGGCAGGTCCGAGCAGCCGGGCCGCGAGCGCCACCGCCTGGGCGTGGTTGCCGGAGGAGTAGGCCACGACGCCGGCCCGGCGCTGCTCGGCGGTCAGCCGGGCCAGCGTGTTGAACGCGCCGCGGAACTTGAACGCCCCCATCCGCTGCAGGTTCTCGGCCTTGAAGAACACCTGCAGGCCGAGCTCCTCGTCGAGCTGCCGCGACGTGAGCACCGGCGTGCGGTGGGCGACGCCCGCGATCCGGCCCGGCGGCGGCCGCGACGTCGTCGTACGTCGGCAGGACCGGCTCAGGCATGCGCTCGGTGCTCGCGCACCGGGCGCGTGGCGCGGCGGCCGCGACGAGCGCCTGGAACAGCCGCGGGTCCTCGCCCATCTCGGGATGCCACTGCACGCCGATCCGGAAGGACGCGTCCGGGTCCTCGAACGCCTCGAGCAGGCCGTCGTCGGCCCAGGCCGTCGCCGCCAGGCCGGGGTGCGGTGCCGACGCCCTGGTGGTGGTACGTCGCGACCTCCACCCGCTCGCCGAGCACGCCGCCCAGCCGCGAGCCCGGGTCGATCCGCACCTCGTGCCGGCCGTAGACGCCGGGCGCGGGCGAGTGCACGTCGGTGCCGACGACGTCGGGCAGGTGCTGCACCAGGTCGCCGCCGGCCGCGACCGCCATGACCTGCATCCCCCGGCAGACGCCGAGCACCGGCAGGTCCGAGCTCCGCGCTCTGCCGGCGCGAGCTCGAGCTCGCTGCCGTCGCGGTCCGGCCGCGGACGCCTGCACGCTCGGGTGCGGCTCGGCGCCGTACCGGCTCGGCTCGACGTCGACCCCACCGGCCAGGATCAGCCCGTCGAGCCGGTCGAGCACCGCCCGGACGTCGTCGGCGCGTCGCGTCCGCCGGGCAGCGGCGGGACGAGCAGCGGCAGGCCGCCGGCGTCGGCCGACCTGGCGGACGTAGGCGTGCGGCACGAGCGCGGCCGGGACGTCGCGCCACGACCGCCCACGAGGCCGGCTCGACGTAGGTCGTGATGCCGATGATCGGCCGGGTCGACTGAGGCATCGGTCAGCCTGCCGTCACAGCGGGGTGACGTAGGCGCCGCTGATGCCGCCGTCGACCAGGAACGTCGACGCGGTGATGAAGCTCGACTCGTCGGAGGCCAGGAACAGCACGGCGTTGGCGATCTCCTCCGGCTCGCCGAACCGGCCGACCGGGATGTGCACCAGCCGGCGCGCCGCCCGCTCGGGGTCCTTGGCGAACAGCTCCTTCAGCAGCGGGGTGTTGACCGGCCCCGGGCACAGCGCGTTGACCCGGACGCCCTCGCGGGCGAACTGCACGCCGAGCTCGCGCGACATCGCCAGCACGCCGCCCTTGCTGGCGGTGTAGGAGATCTGCGACGTCGCCGCCCCCATCACCGCGACGAACGACGCGGTGTTGATGATCGAGCCGCCGCCCTGCTCGAGCATGTACGGGATGCGCCGCCTTGCAGCACAGGTAGACGCTGGTCAGGTTGACCGTCTGCACCCGCTGCCAGGCGTCGAGGTCGGTGTCCAGGATCGAGTCGTCGTCCGGCGGCGAGATGCCCGCGTTGTTGAACGCGATGTCGACCCGGCCGTAGGTCTCCTTGGCCGTCGGCGAACAGGACGTCGACCTGCTCCTTGTCCGTCACGTTGCACTCGACGAACAGGCCGTTCGACCTCCGCCGCGACCGCCGGGCCGCCGTCGGTGTCCAGGTCGCCGATGACGACGGTGGCCCCCTCCTGCGGCGAACCGGCGCACGGTCGCCAGACCGATGCCGCTGCATCCGCCGGTCACGACCGCGACCTTGCCGGACAAGCCGTCCCGTCATGCTGTCCTCTGCTCCGCTCAGTCCGTTGCTGATGAAGACGTTCTTGACGTCGGTGAACGCGTCCAGCGCGTCCGGCCCGAGCTCGCGGCCCGAGCCCGGACTGCTTGAACCCGCCGAACGGCGTGGAGTAGCGCACCGAGGAGTGCGAGTTGACCGACAGCGCGCCGGTCTCGACGCCGCGCGCCACCCGCAGCGCCCGGCCGACGTCGCGGGTCCAGATCGAGCCGGACAGCCCGTACTCCGTGTCGTTGGCCATCGCGATCGCGTCCGCCTCGTCCTCGAACGGCAGCACCGAGACGACCGGCCCGAACACCTCCTCGCGCCAGACCCGGTCCTGCGCGCTCTTCGGCAGCACGACGGTCGGCGGGTACCAGTAGCCCGCGCCCTCGGGAGCGCGTCCCGCGGAAGGCCACGTCGACCGGCTCGGCCGAGCCCTCGACGTACGACGCGACGGTCTCCCGCTGGCCGGCGCTGATCAGCGGGCCCATCTCGGCCGACTCGTCCGCCGGTGCCATCACCTTGACGCCCTTGACCGCCGGCTCGAGCAGCTCCAGGAACCGGTCGAAGACGCTTGCGCTGCACCAGGATTCGACTGCGGGCGCAGCAGTCCTGCCCGGCGTTGTCGAACACGGCGTACGGCGCGGTCGCGGCCGCCTTCTCGAGGTCGGCGTCGTCGAACACGATGTTGGCGCTCTTGCCGCCGAGCTCGAGGGTCACCCGCATGACCTGGTCGGCCGCGCCGCGCATGATGTGCTGGCCGACCGCGGTCGAGCCGGTGAAGCAGACCTTGCGCACCGCCGGGTGCGTGACGAACCGCTCGCCGACGATCGAGCCCTTGCCCGGGATCACGGTGAAGACGCCCGGCGGCAGGCCGGCCTCGAGCCCGAGCTCACCGAGCCGGATCGCGGTCAGCGGCGTCAGCTCGGCCGGCTTCAGCACCACCGTGTTGCCCGCAGCCAGCGCCGGCGCGAAACCCCAGCCGGCGATCGGCATCGGGAAGTTCCACGGCACGATGATGCCGACGACGCCGAGCGGCTCCTTGAACGTCACGTCGAGGCCACCGGCGACCGGGATCTGCCGGCCGAACAGCCGCTCGGGCGCGGCGGAGTAGTAGCCCAGCACGTCGCGGACGTTGCCCGCCTCCCAGCGCGCGTTGCCGATGGTGTGGCCCGGCGTTGCGCACCTCGAGCTGGGCCAGCTCCTCGATGTGCGCTGTCGACCAGCTCGGAGAACCGGCGCAGCAGCCGGCCCCGGTCGGCCGGTGCGACGCGCGCGCCACTCGCTCGAACGCCCGGGCGGCCGCGTCGATCGCCGCGTCGGTCTCGGCCAGCCCGGCCAGCTCGAGCTCGGTCACGACCTCCTCGGTGGAGGGGTCGATCACCTGGTGGTCGTCGTCGTCACAGCGCGCTCGAACCCCCGGAACCGCTCCCAGTCGGTCACGGCCGCGTCGAACGCCGCCAGCTCGACGTCGGCGGCGTTGACGTAGTGGTCGACGACGTCCTGCGCCGAACGCCTCGCGGGCGATCGGCCGACCCCGCGAACAGGTCGCGGGCCGCGCGCAGCGTCGCCGGGCACGTGCGGCTTGTCCGAGGCGTAGGCGTTGCCGACGAAGGCCGGCTCGAGCGGCAGCTCGTGCTCGATGCCGTACAGCCCGCCGGCCAGCATCGCCGCCTCCGCCAGGTACGGGTTCACGTCGCCGCCCGGGCACCCGGTTCTCGACCCGCAGCCCGGCGCCGTGACCGACGACCCGCAGCGCGCAGGTGCGGTTGTCCCGACCCCACGCCACCGCGGTCGGCGCGAACGAGCCCGGCTGGAACCGCTTGTAGGAGTTGATGTTCGGCGCATAGAGCAGGGTCAGCTCGGGCAGCGTCGCCTGGACGCCGGCGACGAAGTGGTCGAACAGCTCGCTGTGGCCGCCCTCGCGGGCGTCGTCGGCGAACACCGCCGAGTCGTCGAAGCCCGCGCAGGCTCATGTGGATGTGGCAGGAGTTGCCCTCGCGCTCGTTGAACTTCGCCATGAAGGTCAGCGCCTTGCCGTGCAGGGCCGCGATCTCCTTGGCGCCGTTCTTGTAGAGCGAGTGGTTGTCGGCGGTCTCGGTGACCTCGGCGAACTTGAACGCGATCTCGTGCTGGCCGAGGTTGCACTCGCCCTTGGCGCTCTCGACGACCAGCCCCGCGGCGTACATGCCGTTGCGGATGTCCCGCAGCAGCGGCTCGACCCGCGTCGTGCCGAGGATCGAGTAGTCGACGTTGTACTGGTTGCTCGGGCGTCAGGTCGCGGTAGGCCTTGGTTCCACGCCGGCTCGTAGGTGTCGTCGAAGACGATGAACTCCAGCTCGGTGCCGGCCAGCGCCTGCCAGCCGTGCTCGGCCGCCCGGCTCGACCTGCCGGGCGAGCACCTGGCGCGGCGACTGCGTGACCGGGCCGCTGCCCGTCCAGCCAGGACAGGTCGCACTGCACCATCGCGGCGCCCGGCACCCACGGCAGCAGCCGCAGGCTGGCGAGGTCGAGGTCGAACATCATGTCGCCGTAGCCGCGCTCCCACGAGCTCATCGCGTAGCCGCCGACGGTGTTCATGTCGACGTCGACCGCGAGCAGGTAGTTGCAGCCCTCGGTGCCGTGACCGAGCACGGAGTCGAGGAAGAACTGCGCGTGGATCCGCTTGCCCTGCAAGCGTCCCTGCATGTCGGTGAAGGCGACGACGACCGTGTCGATCTCGCCGCTGCCGATCAGCTCGCGCAACCGGTCGACCTCGAGCGGCGGCGTACGCCGCGGTGCCTGGCTCATCGGTGCTCGCTCAGTCCTCGTGCCGTCGTCGTGCGAGCGTTCATCCCAGCAGCCCGCGCAGCAGGGCTGACGTGGCGTCGCAATGCTCCTCCATGACCGAGCGGGCCGACGCGGCGCCGCCCGGCGAGCACCGCCCGCACGATCCGCGCGTGCTGGTCGTTGGAGTGCTCGATGTTGCGCGGCAGCACCGGGATCGCGGTCAGCATCTCGTGCACCTGGGCCTGCACCTGGGTCACCGCCTCGATCAGCCGGGGCGAGCCGGACAGGGTCGCGATGGCCAGGTGCAGCCGCGAGTCCGCGACCCGGTGCGCCAGCGGGTCCGGGGCGTCGGTCACCTCGGCCAGGCAGGCCTTCAGCCACTCCTGCTGCTCCTGGTCCAGCCGCTGGCCCGGGTCGCTTGTCCAGCTGGCGCTGGGCGGCCAGGTAGGCCGCCCCGGGCTCGACCACCCGGCGGAAGGCCAGGGCGTCGTGCAGCTCAGGAGCCCTCTCCCGCAAGGCCCGGGCGCGTTTCGGGTCGGTCGGCTCCCCGGCGTACGTCACCACGGTGCCGCCGCCGCGGCCGGCCGTCGTGGCCACCAGCCCGGCCGAGCGCAGCGCCGCGATCGCCTCCCGCAGGGTGGCCCGGCTCACGCCCAGCCGGCCGGCGAGCTCGCGCTCCGGCGGCAGCCGTGACCCGTCGACGAGCGCGCCCAGCCGCACGGCGCTGGCCAGCTGCTCGACCGTCGCCTCGAAGGCGTTGCGGTCGCGCACCGGGCGCAGCACGGCGTTGGGCAGAGCGCTCTTGGCTGGCACTGCCACGGGGTTCGACGCCCGGGCACCGAGCGAGTCATGGCGGGCCCCCTCCGTCCTCGGTCTGCCACGCGTCCGTCGATCCTGGCCCGTGCCCGCACGGGCTGTCAACGGTCTGACCCCAGACCATTAGACGATCGACCGAAATTGCCGCCAGGCCCTTTACTCGACAATCCCGATCGGTCTAGCCTCCGGCCAACCGGTTCCGTCGGAAAGGCGCACCCACCATGCCCGAAGGTATTGAGCTCACCGAGGACGAGAAGCAGCTAGCCAAGCTCGGCTACGCGCAGGACCTGAACCGCTCGTGGTCCGGATTCTCGAACTTCGCCATCTCGTTCTCGATCATCTCGATCCTCGCCGGCTGCTTCACCAGCTTCGCGCTGGGCTGGAACAACGGCGGCCCGGCCGCGATCGCCTGGGGCTGGCCGATCCTCACCGTCTTCATCCTGATCATCGGGATGTGCATGTCCGAGCTGGTCTCGGCCTACCCGACATCCGGCGGCATCTACTGGTGGGCCTCGAAGCTCGGCGGCCCGACGCGCCGGCTTCTACACCGGCTGGCTCAACCTGATCGGCCTGGTCGCGATCGTCGCGTCGGTGGCCTACGGCTGCGCGACCTTCCTCGACGCCGGCATCGGCTACTTCAGCGACTCCTGGGCCGGCAACTACTCGCTGACCCGGGTCTTCATCGAGTTCGCGATCATCCTGGCCCTGGCCGCCGTCGTGAACATCTTCTCCAGCCACCTGCTGGCCGTGCTCAACAACATCTCGGTCTGGTGGCACGTCGTCGGTGCGGCGGTCATCGTCATCATCCTGTGGTTCTTCCTGGCCAAGGGCACCCACCACGCCTCGATCGGTGACGTGTTCGGCGGCACGGTCAACAACACCGGCCTGTTCGGCGGGCATACCAGCGGGCTCGGGTTCTTCCTCTACCTCCTCCCGCTGTCCGGCATCCTGACCCAGTACACGATCACCGGGTACGACGCGTCGGCCCACCTCTCCGAGGAGACCCAGGCCGCCTCCAGCGGAGCGGCCAAGGGCATCTGGCGGTCGATCTTCTACTCCGGCATCGGCGGCTGGATCCTGTTGCTGTCGTTCCTGTTCGCGGTCCAGGACAAGGACGGCGTCACCAAGGGCGGCGGCAGCGTGTTCGCCATCTTCGGCCAGGCGCTGACCCCGCACGTGGCCGGCCTCGTCGTCGTCATCTCGCGCGGCCGGCCAGTTCTTCTGCACCGTGGCCTGCATGACGAGCACCAGCCGGATGTTCTTCGCCTTCAGCCGGGACGGCGCCATGCCCGGGGCGAAGCACTTCGCCAAGCTGAACGAGCACCGGGTGCCGGTCAACGCCGTGATCGCGGCGGCCATCATCGCGCTGATCCTGACGCTGCCGGCCCTGGTCAAGGTCGACATCGGCGGGGCGCCGGTCCCGGTCGCGTTCTTCGCGGTCGTCTCGATCGGCGTCATCGGCCTCTACCTGGCCTTCGCCATCCCGATCTTCCTGCGCTGGCGGCACGGCTCGCGGTTCGAGGTGGGCGGCTGGAACAACGGCTCGCGCTACCGCTGGATGAACCCGATCGCCGTCGTCGAGATCGTCATCATGTCGATCGTCGGGCATCCTGCCGACCTCGTCGGTCGGCATCTGGTGGAACGACGGGTTCGCCTGGAAGTACGTGAACTACGCGATCATCGTCGTCCCGGTCGCCCTGATCGCCCTGACCATCTACTGGGAGGTCTCGGTCAAGCACTGGTTCACCGGGCCGAAGCACACCATCGACCCCGACGTCGTCGCCGCCTTCACCGAGTAGCCAGACGCGCCGTGTCCTGCCGCTGAGCGACCGCAGCGCCTCCGACGAGCGACGTCGCCGCGAAGTCGCCGGGACGTCGCGGTGGAGCGGCTCAGGCGAGCTGGTGCATCCAGCCGTGCGGGTCCGGAGCATCGCCGTGCTGGATGTCGAGCAGCGCGCGTCCGGATCTCCGGCGGTGACGGCTCCGGTGCCCGCCGTCACCCATGACGATCTCGCCGCCGTCCCACTTCAGCCGGCCGACCGGCGTGATGACCGCCGCCGTGCCGCAGGCGAAGACCTCGCGCAGCGAGCCGTCGGCGACGCCGGCGCGCCACTCGTCGATGCCGATCTTGCGCTCCTCGACGTCGTGGCCCGAGCTCCTTGGCCAGGGCCAGGATCGAGGAGCGCGTGACGCCCTCGAGGATCGTGCCGGTGAGCTCCGGGCGTGACCAGCCGGCCGTCGTCGTACACGAAGAAGATGTTCATCCCGCCGAGCTCCTCGACCCAGCGGCCCTCGCGCCGCGTCGAGGAAGCAGACCTGGTCGCAGCCGTTGTCCTTGGCCTCGATCATCGGGGCCAGGCTGGCGGCGTAGTTGCCGCCGCACTTGGCCGCGCCGGTGCCGCCCGGCCCGGACCGGTTGTAGTCGGTCGACAGCCAGATCGACACCGGGTTGACGCCGCCGGAGAAGTACGCGCCGGCCGGCGAGGCGATCAGCAGGTAGGTCACCTTGGCCGCCGGCCGCACGCCGAGGAACGCCTCGGAGGCGAACATGAACGGCCGCAGGTACAGGCTCGCCTCGGCGCCCTCCGGGATCCAGGCCCGGTCGGTCGCGACGAGCAGCCGCAGCGACTCCAGGAAGTCCTCGACCGCGCAGCTGCGGGCAGCGCCAGCCGGGTCGCCGAGCGCTGGAACCGGGCCGCGTTGGCGTCCGGCCGGAAGGCCCAGACCGAGCCGTCGTGCCGCTTGTAGGCCTTGAGCCCCTCGAAGATCTCCTGGGCGTAGTGCAGCACGGCGGCCGACGGGTCGAGGGTGATCGGCCCGTACGGCATCAGCTCGGCCGTCGTGCCAGCCCTCGGCCGTGCGTCCAGGTCGCCTGGACCATGTGGTCGGTGAAGTAGTTGCCGAAACCGGGGTTGGCCAGGATGGCCGCGCGCTCGGCGTCGCCCAGCGGGTCGCCGCGACGGTCGTCGGTAAAGGTCAGATGGCCCTCGGCCATGGGTTGCCTCCACAGCGAAGATGCGTCGGTGAGCGCTGGACTGTCGACGCTACACCGGGAGCCCGCTGCGGGCTCCGTCCAATCAGGTTGAAGCGGCCTCAGCCGGAGACGGCGGCCGCGAGCGCGTCGCCGATCTCGGCCGTACGCCGCGGCGCGGGTCGGGTCGCGCGGCCGCCAGGTCCTCGGCCACGGCCTTCTCGACCCGGGCGGCGGCGCCGTCCAGGCCGAGGTGGGCGAGCAGCATCGCGACCGACAGCACGGTGGCCGTCGGGTCGGCGATGCCCTGCCCCGCGATGTCGGGGGCGGAGCCGTGGACCGGCTCGAACATGCTGGGCGCACCCGGTCCGGGTTGACGTTGCCGCTGGCCGCCAGGCCGATGCCGCCGGTGACGGCCGCGGCCAGGTCGGTGAGGATGTCGCCGAACAGGTTGTCGGTGACGATCACGTCGAACCGCGACGGGTCGGTCACCATGAAGATCGTGGCCGCGTCGACGTGCAGGTAGTCGGTCGTGACGTCCGGGAAGTCGGCCGCCGACCGCGCTCGACCGTGCGCCGCCACAGGTGGCCGGCGTAGGTCAGGACGTTGTGCTTGTGCACCAGGGTCAGGTGACGGCGCGGCCGGGCCTCGGCCCGCGCGAAGGCGTCGCGCACGACCCGCTCGACGCCGTACGCCGTGTTGACCGACACCTCGGTGGCGATCTCGTGCGGCGTGCCGACCCGCAGCGCGCCGCCGTTGCCGGTGTACGGCCCCTCGGTGCCCTCGCGGACGACGACGAAGTCGATCTCGCCCTGGGCCAGCACGGCATCGGACAGCGGCGAGGCGACGCCCGGGTAGAGCCGGGCCGGTCGCAGGTTGACGTAGTGGTCCAGCTCGAACCGCAGCCGCAGCAGCAGCCCGCGCTCGAGCACGCCGCTCGGCACGCCCGGGTCGCCGACCGCGCCGAGCAGGATCGCGTCCTGCCCGCGGATCTCCGCGAGCACCGAGTCGGGCAGGGTCTCGCCGGTCGCGTGCCAGCGGCCGGGCGCCCAGGTCGTAGTCGGTCGTCTCGATCGAGACCGGCCTCGCCCGCGGTCGCGGCGCGCCAGCACCTTGAGCCCCTCGGCGACGACCTCGGGACCGATCCCGTCACCCGGCGATGACGGCGAGGCGCAGCGGCGTGGCTCATGCGGTCCAGGTTACGACCGCTGCCCGCATGCCGGACAGCGCGTCTCACGGAACCGGGACGGGCTCGCGCCGCGACGGTCGTCAGCTGACGTCAGCGTGCGCCGGCCGAGGTCGCGCGCGGCGTAGGCGGCGCTGCCGGCGTAGACCGCGTTGATCGAGTGCGTGCCCTTGGCCAGCAGCGGCAGGGTGCAGGTCGCCTTGCCGCCCGACAGCGTCGCCGTGACCAGGGTGGTCGAGCCGTCGCGGCAGCTCACCGTGCCGGTCGCCGACGCCGGGCGAGACCGTCACGGTCACCTTGGCGTGGGTCGTGGCGCTGATCGACGTGGCCGAGAGCGTGATCGCCGGCGGTGGTGGTGCGCTTGACCGGCACGACCTGGGCCCGCGCGCCGGTCAGGTTGTCGTGGTGGATCAGCAGCAGGCTCGGCGTGCCCGGCCGGGAGGTCGAACAGCAGCGGCCGCGGTGTTCTGCCGGATCCTGCAGGGCGAACGCGGTGCCGGCCCGGTCGGAGTTGAGCTCGGGCAGCCCGAGGTCACCGACGGCGGACAGCGCCGGGTCGCTCGACCGTGACCGAGATCGGGCGCGGCCGCCGACGCGACGGTGTCCAGGTCGCTGCCGCCGGCTCTCGACCGTCGACGTCGTCACCCAGTAGCGCACCCGCGGCGTGCGTGTCGGTGTCCCAGCCGGCCCGCTCCAGGCTGTTCAGGCTCACCGGCAGGACCATCGCGTCGGAGTCGTACGGCGAGGTGTCGAGCAGGCCACCGATGCCGTTGAGCGGCTGGCGGTCCGACTGCGCTGTCGTCCCAGTAGCGGCCCTTGGCGTGCAGGGCGCAGTCGCTGACGCATCGATCGGTGGCACGGCAGGTAGGTCTGCGCGACCAGCTGGTCCGAGTCGCAGGACTTGGTGGGGTCGTCCGGGCAGACCGTCGTGAGCCGGGTGTTGAGCGTCACCGCGTCGGCCGTGCCGTCGCCGTTGACGTCCCACCAGACGTAGAACTGGGCGAAGCCCGACCGGCGAGCGCCACGGCCCCCAGGTCGGTCAGCGCCACGTTGAGGTAGGCGTCCTGCGGCTCGGCGTGCGCGAGCCGACGCAGGTGTCGATCGCATGGCCACCGTGGTCGCAGTACGGCACGTCGGAGGACGTCCCGACGTAGCGCAGGTCGGCCGCCCGGGCGTCGGCGAACGGGACGCAGCCCGGTCAGCAGACCGACGGTGAGCAGTCGGGCAGCCGCGCGCTGGTCGGCCTGCAGCTGGGTGGCCGTCAGCAGGCTGGCGTAGGTGCCCGGACGGCGTGCTCGCCCCGGTGCCGAAACCGTTGCCGGACAAGGCAAGCGTGCCGGTGCCGATGCTCGACGCCGTCACCTTGCGCGCTGCTGGCCGCCGCCATCGTCGAGGCCCGCCGCGGGCGCGGCGTAGACCGACACGCGCAGGTGCGCTGCCGCGCCCGTCGCGCGGGCTCAGGGTCACCCAGCCGCTGGCCTCGGCGATCCAGGTGTTCCAGTCGCTGTCGCGGATCATCGTCTTGGTCGGGTCGGCCGTCAGCTTGAGCTTGGTCGGGTCGACGGTCAGGGTGACCGGGCATGTCGACGTACGCGTTGGGCCGGCAGCGCGACGACCCGGTCCGGGCAGGTGATCGTGACGCCGGCCGGCATCGACGCGGCCACGAACGCCGTCGAGTAGCTGGTCGGGGTGCTGCGCAGGCTCTGCACGCGCAGGTATCTTGGTCACGGTGACCGTGCGTCGTCGGTCACCGGCGACCGGGCCGAACGACAGCGAGACCGCGTCCGGGCTCGCTGGCCGAGTAGGCCAGCACCGAGGTCGACACGGCCTGCGTCGGCCTGGACCATGCCCGGACCCGGCCCGCATCGGCGGGGCCGGCGCGGGTGACGCCGTTGCGTCGTCGACCTTGACCCCGGCCGCGGCGGTGTCCAGGAGCGCGGCCTTGACCGAGGCGACCGGCCAGGTCGGGGTACCGGCGCCCGGACCAGCGCCGCGGCGCCGGCGACGTGCGGCGTGGCCATCGACGTGCCGTCCTCGCCGATGCCGATGTTGCCGGTGCCGAACGCCACCGAGGTGATCGCGACTTGCCGGGGGCGGTGATGTCCGGCTTGAGGTTGCCCGCGCCGCGCACCCCGCGGGACGAGAAGATGGCGATGACGCCGGAGGCGTCGGCGGCGGCGACCGAGATCGCCGACGGCGCGTTGCCCGGCGAGCCGCCCGCGTCGTACACGTCACCGTCGTTGCCGGCCGCGGCCACGACGACGATGCCGAGGTCGGCGGCGTTGGTCGGCCGCGACCGCGTCCGGGTCCTGCGGCGAGGTGAAGTCCGCGCCCAGTGACAGGTTGACGATGTCGAGGTGGTCCGACGGGTCGCCGTCGCCGTCGGGGTCGGCCGCCCAGTCCAGCGCCTCGGACGACCAGGTCGGTCGTGGCGTTGGTGCTGCAGCCGAACACCTTGAGCGGCACGATCGTCGCGCCCGGCGCGACGCCGGGCCGGATCCGGAACGTGTCGTCCGGGAGTGGTCGTGTCGTACGGGCCGGTGAACGTGTTGCCGTCGTGGTCGACGCCGAGCCCGGCGGCGGTGCCCGGCGACGTGGCTGCCGTGGCCGTTGCAGTCCAGCGGGTTGTCGTCCGGCACCGGCGTCTGGTCGCCCGACCCGGGCGTCGCGTCGTAGGCGTCGCCGGCGAAGTCCTAGCCGCCCGACGACCTTGGCCGGGTCCGGATACGCCGACCGGCCCGTCGTCGTCGGCCTTGGCGTCGGTGTAGGCCTGGGCCGTGCCGGCGCCACCGAAGTCGGCGTGGGTGTAGTCGATGCCGGTGTCGATGACCCCGATCCGGACGCCGGCGCCGATGTTCTCGCGTGGCCTGCCAGACCTCCGGCGCGCCGACGCTGGCCAGGTCGTCGAAGGTCTCGGCCGTCGTCGCGCTTCGGGCGTCAGCGGTGGATCGCCTTGACCCCGGGCAGGGCGGCCAGCGCGGCCAGCCGGGACGGCGTCGGTCGTGACGGCGACCCCGGAGTAGAGCGCGTGGGTGCCGAACAGGACAGGCCGCGGGTGGCGGCCCGGCGCAGCGCCCGCTCGACGCTGCGCTGCTGCTGCTCGACCGCGGCGGTCTGGGCGCGGAACGCGCCGACGGCGGCCGCGTGGCCGCTCGGTGCGGGCCTTCGCGGCGTACGCCGCGGCGGCCGGGGCGCTGTCCAGCTCGACCATCACCGAGACCTGACCCGTGCGGGCCGCGCAGCGCGGCGTCGACGCCGCCGGGCGGCGCGGTGGCCTGCGACCGGCGGCCGCCGAGCGGGCCGGCGGCGACGGTGCCGGGCAGCGGCGTGGCCGGCGCCGGGCCGGCCCGGCCGAGGCGCGGGCCGGCCGTCAGGCCAGCCCGCTGACGGCCACCGGCAGCACCGCGGCCGGCGGCGGCGACGCGCAGGCGGAGCGGCGCGTCAGCGTCACGTGCACCTCACCCGCCCCACCGGACTGCATCGCACTGCTACGGCACTGCTCACGACCGCAGGACATCCCCGCGGCGGCTGGTCTACCGACCGCCCGGCATCAGCCGCTGCAGTCGCCCCGGTCCCAGCCCCGTCCAGCTGACGAGCGGTGGTAGAGCACGTGCCACGCAGGGACGACAGGCCGCGACCGAGAGTCATCGTAACCAGCCGTCCAGGCGGCGCGCAGCGACGATCCGGCAAACGAAAAAGGGCCAAGCACCCGGCTTGACCCTTTTATCGGTCGCCCGAGCTCGTGGGCCAACGCTTACCGTCACGGTCGCCCGACGGCGGATGCCGTCGCCGGCCCGGTCGCTCGGTCGTCCAGTCGCTCAGTCGTCGCTGTGGCCCTGGTCGCGCAGGTCCATCGACTCCTGCAG
This sequence comes from uncultured Actinomycetota bacterium, assembly GCA_963794535.1. Classification (GTDB taxonomy): domain Bacteria; phylum Actinomycetota; class Actinomycetes; order Actinomycetales; family CAVURS01; genus CAVURS01. Next base: position 390,262 of record CAWCEI010000014.1, on the reverse strand, counting down.
CGCGCGCCGGGCCATCTGCTGTGCCTCGGTCATGAGAGCTTCCCGCCTGACGCAAGCATCAGTCGCAACGTGGACGTCGGGACGCCACGTCGGGCTCGCCGCAGGATCACCGCGTCCAGTGCAGGGCCTGGGTCAGGCCGGTCGCGCGGTCGCAGGGCGCGGGTAGGCGCCGGCTGCGACATTTCGACGGTACGCCGAGATGGTTGGAGGTCCAAGTAGTTTCGAGGCCGTCTCGGGATCCGAGACGGCGATCCGACCGCCGGTGCTCTCGCCGGCTCGAGCGCGCCGGCTCAGGCCCCGCTCAGGTCGACCACGCGGGCGGTCTCGGCGCCGATCTCGTCGCCGATCTCGGCCAGCACCCCGGCCGGGATGGCCGAGTCGACGGTCAGGGCGACGACCGCGGCTCCCCCGCGCTCGTCGCGGCCGACCTGCATGCCGGCGATGTTGATCCCGGCGTCGCCCAGGACCTGGCCGACCACGCCGATGACCCCGGGCCGGTCGGTGTACCGGAAGAACGCCATGTGGGTCGACATGGCCACCTCGAGCTCGACGCCGTGGACGCCCGACGATCTTCTCGATCTGCTTGGGCCCGGTGAGCGTGCCGGCCACGCTGACCTCGGTGCCGTCGGCGAGCGCGCCCCGCAGGACGATGACGTTGCGGAAGTCCTCGCTGACCGGGTCGGTCACCAGCCGGACCTGTACGCCGCGGTCCGCCGCCAGCACCGGCGCGTTGACGTAGGAGACCGTCTCCTCGACGACGTCCCGGAAGACGCCCTTGAGCGCGGCCAGCTCGAGCACGCCGACGTCGTGCTGGGTGATGTCGCCGCGCACCTCGACGTCGAGGGCGGTCGGCAGCGCGCCGGCCAGCGCGGTGAAGATCCGGCCGAGCTTCTCGGCGAGCGGGATCCCCGGGCGCACCTCCTCGGCGATCACCCCGCCGGAGACGTTGACCGCGTCCGGGACCAGCTCGCCGGCCAGTGCGAGGCGCACCGAACGCGCCACCGCGACGCCCGGCCTTCTCCTGGGCCTCGTCGGTGGACGCCCCGAGGTGCGGCGTAACGACGACGGACTCGAACTCGAACAGCGGCGACTCGGTGGTCGGCTCGGTGGCGAAGACGTCGATGCCGGCACCGGCGACCCGTCCCTCCTTGAGGGCGACCGCGAGCGCGTGCTCGTCGACGATGCCGCCGCGGGCCGCGTTGATGATCCGCACCGTCGGCTTGACCTGGCGCAGGGCCTCGTCGCCGATCAGCCCGACGGTCTCCGGCGTCTTCGGCAGGTGCACGGTGATGAAGTCGCTGACCTGGAGCAGCTCGTCGAGGCCGACGAGACGCACGCCCATCTGGGCAGCCCGCGTGCGGGAGACGTAGGGGTCGAAGGCCACGACCTCCATGCCGAACGCCGAAAGCCGTTGCGCGACAAGGACACCGATCCGGCCGAGACCGACGACGCCGACGACCTTCTCGTAGAGCTCGACCCCGGAGTACTGGCTGCGCTTCCACTGACCGGCCTTGAGCGCGGCATCGGCGGCCGGGATGTTGCGGGCCGTGGCCAGCAGCAGCCCGATCGCCAGCTCGGCCGCCGAGACGATGTTGGACGTCGGGGCGTTGACCACCATGACGCCGGCCTGCGTGGCCGCCGGGACGTCGACGTTGTCCAGCCCGACGCCGGCCCGGGCCACGACCTTGAGCGAACGGGCGGCGGCCAGCGCCTCGGCGTCCACCTTGGTCGCCGAGCGGACCAGGATCGCGTCGACGTCCGCGATGGCGGCCAGCAGGGCGGTCCGGTCAGCACCGTCGCAGTGCCGGATCTCGAAGTCAGGGCCGAGAGCCTCGATCGTCGCGGGCGAGAGCTCCTCGGCGATGAGCACGACTGGTCTGGTCATCAGCGGGCGGCGGTGCCTTCGGAGTAGTCGGAGTCGGAGTCGCGGATCCAGCTCATCAGCCCGCGCAGCTGGCGGCCGGTCGCCTCGATCGGGTGCTGCTCCCCCTCGGCCCGCAGCCGCTTGAACTCGGGGGCGCCCGCGTCCTGGTCCGCGATGAACCGGGCGGCGAAGGTGCCGTCCTTGATGTCCGCGAGCACGTCCTGCATCCGGGCCTTGACCGACGCGTCGATGACCCGGGGACCGGACACGTAGTCGCCGTACTCAGCGGTGTCCGAGACGCTCCAGCGCTGCTTGGCGATGCCGCCCTCGTACATCAGGTCGACGATCAGCTTGAGCTCGTGCAGGCACTCGAAGTAGGCGACCTCGGGCTGGTAGCCGGCCTCGGTCAGCACCTCGAAGCCGGTCTGGACCAGCTTGGACATGCCGCCGCACAGGACGCTCTGCTCGCCGAAGAGATCGGTCTCGGTCTCCTCGGTGAACGTGGTCTTGATGCCGCCGGCCCGCAGGCCGCCCAGCGCCTTGGCGTAGGCCATCGCCAGCGGCCAGGCCCGGCCGGTCGAGTCCTGCTCGACCGCGAGCAGCACCGGCACGCCGCGGCCGTCGACGTACTCGCGCCGGACCAGGTGCCCCGGCCCCTTGGGCGCGACCATCGCGACGTCGACCCCGGCCGGCGGCTTGATGTAGCCGTAGCGGATGTTGAAGCCGTGGCCGAAGAACAGCGCGTCGCCCTCGACCAGGTTGGGCTCGATCGCCTCGGCGTAGACGTGCCGCTGCACGTGGTCCGGGGTGAGGACGACGATCAGGTCGGCCTCCTCGCAGGCCTCGTACGGCGTCAGGACGCGCAGCCCCTCGGCCTCGGCCTTGGCCCGGCTCTTGCTGCCCTCGGGCAGGCCCACGCGGACCGAGACGCCGGAGTCACGCAGGTTGAGCGCGTGCGCATGCCCCTGGCTGCCGTAGCCGATGACTGCGACGTGGCGGTCGGCGATGATCGAAAGGTCGGCGTCGTCGTCGTAGAACATCTCAGCCACGGCGGGCTCACTCCTCGGTTGTGGGTTGCGAAGACGGGCGAAAGCTCAGGCAGACCGTAGCGCGCGGTCGGTGATCGACCGCTGGCCGCGTCCGACGGCGACCATGCCGGACTGCACCAGCTCCTTGATGCCAAAGGGTTCCAGCACCCGCAGCAGGGCATCGAGCTTGTCGGAGTTGCCGGTGGCCTCGATCACGACCGCGTCCGGCGACACGTCGACGACCTTGGCCCGGAACAGCTGCACCGTCTCCAGGACGTGCGACCGGTTGGCCAGGTCGGCGCGCACCTTGACCAGCAGCAGCTCGCGCTGCACCGACGCCGCCGCGTCGAGCTCGACGACCTTGAGCACCTCGATCAGCTTGTTGAGCTGCTTGGTCACCTGCTCCAGCGGCGAGTCCTCGAGGTCGACCACGACGGTCATCCGGGAGATCTCCGGATGCTCGGTCGGGCCGACCGCGAGTGAGTCGATGTTGTAGCCGCGCCGCGAGAACAGGCCGGCGATCCGGGCCAGGACACCCGGCTTGTTCTCGACGAGAACGGACAGCGTGTGCTTGGGCATCAGTCGTCCTCCCGGTCCCACGTCGGGGCTCAGCCCGCGGGCGAACTGGATCTGGTCGTTGCTCGCCCCAGCGGCGACCATCGGCCAGACCATCGCGTCCGGGTGGACGACGAAGTCGACGATGACCGGCACGTCGTTGATCTCCATCGCCTTGGCGATCGTCGCGTCGACGTCCTCGGGCCGCTCGCAGCGCAGCCCGACGCAGCCGTAGGCGTCGGCCAGCTTGACGAAGTCGGGCACCCGGCGGGCCGACCCGGTGTGCAGGTCGGTGTTGGTGTAGCGCCCGCCGTACAGCAGGGTCTGCCACTGCCGGACCATGCCCAGGCTGGAGTTGTTGATGATCGCGACCTTGATCGGGATGTTGTTGATGACGCAGGTCGCCAGCTCCTGGTTGGTCATCTGGAAGCAGCCGTCGCCGTCGACCGCCCACACCGTGGTGTCCGGCCGGCCGACCTTGGCGCCCATGGCGGCCGGTACGGCGTAGCCCATCGTGCCGAGGCCGCCGGAGTTGAGCCAGGTGTAGGGGTGCTCGTACTTGATGAACTGGGCCGCCCACATCTGGTGCTGCCCGACGCCCGCGACGTAGATCGCCTCGGGGCCGACGAGCTCACCGAGCCGGCTGATCACGTACTGCGGCGCCAGGGAGACCTCGCCGTCGACAGCCTCCGGGACGGTGTAGCCGAGCGGGTAGGTGTCGCGCCAGGAGTTGAGCTGGGTCCACCAGTCCGCGTAGTCGCCGGTGTGGCCGGCGTCGCGCTCCTCCTCGAGGGCGGCCACGAGCTCGGTCAGGACGTCCTTGGCGTCGCCCACGATCGGCACGTCGGCCAGCCGGTTCTTGGAGATCTCGGCCGGGTCGATGTCGGCGTGGACGACCGTCGCGTGCGGCGCGAAGCTCGACAGCTTGCCGGTCACCCGGTCGTCGAACCGCGCACCCAGGCTGACGATCAGGTCGGCCTTCTGCAGCGCCGTGACCGCGGCGACGGTGCCGTGCATGCCGGGCATCCCCAGGTGCGCCGGGTGCGAGTCGGGCAGTGCGCCGCGGGCCATCAGCGTCGTGACGACCGGGGCGCCGCTGAGGTCGACGAGCCGTCGCAGCTCCTCGGTCGCGCGGGCCTTGAGGACCCCGCCACCGACGTACAGCACCGGCTGGTGCGACTCGACGATCAGCCGGGCGGCCTCGCGGATCTGCTTGCCGTGCGGGCGGCTGACCGGGCGGTAGCCGGGCAGGTCGACCCGGGCCGGCCAGCTGAACGTCGTGCTGTTCTGCAGCGCGTCCTTGCTGATGTCGACGAGCACCGGGCCGGGCCGGCCGGTGCCGGCGATGTGGAACGCCTCGGCGATGGCCCGCGGGATGTCGTCGGCGTTGGTCACCAGGTAGTTGTGCTTCGTGATCGGCAGCGTGATGCCGCGGATGTCGGCCTCCTGGAAGGCATCCGTGCCGATCGCGGCCGACGTGACCTGCCCCGTGATCGCCACCATCGGCACCGAGTCCATGTAGGCGTCGGCGATCGGCGTCACGAGGTTGGTCGCGCCCGGGCCGGAGGTCGCCATGCAGACGCCGACCTTGCCGGTCGCCACGGCATAGCCCTGCGCCGCGTGGCCGGCGCCCTGCTCGTGGCGGACCAGGATGTGCCGGACCGAGACCGAGTCGAGCAGCGGGTCGTACGCCGGCAGGATCGCCCCGCCCGGGATGCCGAAGACGACCTCGACGCCGGCCGCCTCGAGCGAGCGCACGAGGCTCTGCGCACCGGTGATGCGTTCGCCGGCCGGCTGCGGCTCGGCCGCACCCTCACCGGAGCGGGTGGTCCGGCGGTTGCCGGCCAGGTCCGCGGGACTCGGACCGCTCACGATTCCTACCGCCTGTCTGAACTGTGTCGGCTGAACTATGTCGGTTGAAGGGGATCAAAAAACCCCTCGGTCCGGGAGGACTCATCGAGGGGTTAGCGCGCCGGTGTGCTGCTCAGCTGGCGCGCTGACTAACTACGAGGATTCGCTGCACACTGCCACGGTCCAGCAGGCCCACAAGGGTGTCAACCATTGCCCTGGCGCGTCTCGCCATCTGGACGCCCGTCCCGACCAGTGAACGGCGCTCGCCTAGCCCGTGGGTGTACCCCCCGAATGCGGCTTCACCCCCCGAATGCGGAATCTCCCGGCACTAGTCGGCCCGGAAACCCGCACTGGAGGGGTAAACCCGCGGTGGAGGGGTGGTCAGTCGCAGACGGCGCCGTACGCCGCACTCCCGACCAGCTTGGTGTACTTCGCCAGGACCCCTCGGGTGTGTTTCGGCGGCGGCGCCGTCCAACCGGTACGCCGGTCCGCCAGCTCGGCCTCGTCGACCAGCAGGTCCAGCCGTCCGCCGGCGACGTCGAGCCGGATCCGGTCGCCGTCCCGCACGAAGGCGATCGGCCCGCCGTCCACGGCCTCCGGCGCGACATGGCCGACGCACAGCCCGGTCGTTCCGCCGGAGAACCGGCCGTCGGTGAGGAGCAGGACATCCTTGCCCAGGCCTGCGCCCTTGATCGCACCGGTGACGGCGAGCATCTCGCGCATCCCGGGGCCGCCCTTCGGGCCCTCGTAGCGGATCACCACGACGTCGTTCGGCTGCAGCGTGCCGTCCTCGACGGCGTCCATGGCCAACCGCTCGCCGTCGAAAACCCTTGCGGTGCCTTCGAAGACGTCATCGTCGAAGCCGGCGCTCTTGACGACCGCACCCTCCGGGGCCAGTGACCCGGCCAGGATCGTGAGCCCGCCGGTCTTGTGGATCGGCTCGTTCATCGCCCGGATCACCTTGCCGTCGGCGTCGGGCGGGGCGATGTCGGCCAGATTCTCGGCCATCGTCCGGCCGGTCACCGTCAGCGTGCTGCCGTCGAGCAGGCCCGCGTCGAGCAGAGCCTTCATGACGACCGGGATGCCGCCGATCCGGTCGACATCGGTCATGACATAGCTGCCGAACGGCTTGACGTTGGCCAGGTGCGGCACCTTGGCCCCGATCCGGCGGAAGTCGTCGAGACTCAGCTCGACCTCGGCCTCGTGCGCGATGGCCAGCAGGTGCAGCACCGCGTTGGTGGAGCCGCCGAGCGCCATGACGACGGCGATGGCGTTCTCGAACGCCGGCTTGGTCATGATCTGGCGGGCCGTGATTCCCTTGCGCAGCAGGCCCACGACCGCCTCGCCGGACCGGCGGGCGAAGCCGTCCCGCCGCCGGTCGGTCGCCGGCGGCGCCGCGCTGCCGGGCAGGGACATCCCGAGCGCCTCGGCCGCGCTGGCCATCGTGTTGGCGGTGTACATCCCGCCACAGGCGCCCTCCCCCGGGCAGATGGCCCGCTCGATCGCGTCGACGTCCGAGCGCGGGATCAGGCCGCGCGCGCAGGCCCCGATCGCCTCGAACGCGTCGATGATCGTGACCTCGCGCTCGGTGCCGTCGGAGAGCTTCGCGATGCCGGGCAGGATCGACCCGGCGTACAGGAAGATGCTGGCCAGGTCGAGCCGGGCCGCGGCCATCAGCATGCCCGGCAAGGACTTGTCGCAACCGGCCAGCAGGACCGAACCGTCGAGCCGTTCAGCCTGCATGACGGTCTCGACGCTGTCCGCGATGACCTCGCGAGAGACCAGCGAGTAGTGCATGCCCTCGTGGCCCATCGCGATGCCGTCGGACACCGAGATGGTGCCGAACTCGAGCGGATAGCCGCCGGCGGCGTGCACCCCCTCCTTGACCGACGTGGCCAGCCGGTCCAGGGACAGGTTGCAGGGGGTGATCTCGTTCCAGCTGCTGGCGACCCCGATCTGCGGCTTGGCGAAGTCCTCGTCGCCCATGCCGACCGCACGCAGCATCCCGCGAGCTGCCGCCTTCTCCAGACCGTCGGTCACGTCCCGGCTGCGCGGCTTGATGTCCGGTGTCGAGGTCATGCCCGGAGTCTAGGCAGAGCCGCGGCCGGGCACGACGATGCGGTCCGGCGGCTGGCCAGATCCCAAGCGCTGCAACACGTCTCGGAGCAATGCGACTGCCCTCGGCCGGAACGCGCTCGAGGCGCCGCCGACGTGGGGGGTCAGCAGGAAGCCGGGCTCGGCCCACAGCGGATGCCCGGCGGGCAGTGGTTCGGGGTCGACGACATCGACGGCCGCGGCGAGCCGGCCGCTGCGCACCTCAGCCAGCAGGGCATCGCTGTCGACGACCGCGCCGCGGGCGACGTTGACGACCAGGGCGCCGTCCGGCAGCCGGGCCAGGAAGGCCGCGTCGACCAGCCCCCGGGTCGCGTCGGTGAGCGGCACGGTGAGGACGACGACGTCGTGGTCGGGCAGCAGGTCGGACAGCTCGTCGATGCCCCGGACTCCCTCGCGAGCACGGGACGCGACCGGTGTCACCTCGACCTCGAACCCCGCCAACCGGCGGTGCACGGCCTGGCCGACGCCGCCGTGGCCGATCAGCAGGACCCGGCGGTCGGCCAGGGACCGGCCGAAGGTCGGCTGCCAGCGCCCGGCGGCCTGGCTGCGGACATGGGCCGGGAGGCCGCGCAGCGCCGCGATCATCAGACCCACGGCCAGCTCGGCCGTCGACGCGTCGTGCACCCCGGCCGCGTTGGCCAGGGCGACGCCGTCGGGCAGGTAGGGCAGCACGTCCTCGTAGCCCGCGGTCAGGGTCTGCACCAGCCGCAGCTCGGGGAGGTCGGCCAGCCGGCGCAGCTCGGAGCGGTCCCCGAGGTAGGGCGGCACCACGACCTCGACCGCCGGGTCGGGCGGCGGACCGGTCAGGTCCCAGGGGACGACACGCACCCCGGCGGGCGCCGGGCCCACGTCGTCGATCCAGTCCTGGTCGGGCAGGCTCACGGTCACCACGCCGCGATCGTAGGCGGATCGTGTCCGCAGCGAAGCGACAGGGCGGGCGCGCTGACGCAGACTTGACCGATGAGAGCCGGGCGCGGGCTGGGTCGAGGCCGAGACCGAGCGCTGTTGGCCCCGGTCGTCGGCCTCGTCGCCGTCGTCACCCTGGCGGTCGCTGGATGCTCGGGCGACTCGGTCGACACGACGCCCAGCCCGACGGTCGCGACCAGCAGCACCGGACCCTCGTCGACCTCGGCGCCGGCGACCACCTCGCCGACCCCGACCGCCCGGGTCGTCCGGCACGTCGTGGCGACCGGTCTCGACGTGCCGTGGGGGCTGGTCGTTCTCCCCGACGGCTCGGCCCTGGTCTCACTGCGCGAGCAGGCCCGGATCGTCCGCATCACCGCGGCCGGCCAGGTCTCGCGGGTCCCGTCCACCGGCCCGGAGGGTCGGGTCCCGGGCGTCGTACCTGAGGGTGAGGGTGGGCTGCTCGGCCTAGCCCTCTCGCCCGGGTTCGCCACCGACCACCTGGTCTACGCCTACTTCACCGCCGCCGGCGACAACCGCATCGCCCGGATGACCTACACCGGCGGGCGGCTCTCGGCCCCCGACGTGATCTTCTCCGGCATCCCGAAGGGGCCGATCCACAACGGTGGCCGGATCGCGTTCGGGCCGGACGGGATGCTGTACGCCGGGACGGGCGAGGGCGGGGAGCGCGGCCGCTCGCAGAGCCGGAGCTCCCTCGGCGGCAAGATCCTGCGGCTCACGCCAGCCGGCAAGGTGCCGGCCGGCAACCCGTTCGCCGGCTCGCCGGTCTGGACCTACGGCCATCGCAACGTCCAGGGCCTGGCCTGGGACAGCAACGGCAACATGTACGCCAGCGAGTTCGGCCAGGACACCTGGGACGAGCTCAACCTGATCGTCAAGGGACACAACTACGGCTGGCCGGTCGTCGAAGGCTTCGGCCATCGCAAGCGGCTACACCGACCCGCTACGCGTGTGGCACACGGACGACGCCTCGCCCAGCGGCATCGCGATCGTTGACAACGTCGTCTACATGGCGGCCCTGCGCGGTGAGCGGCTGTGGCGGATCCCGTTGACCGCACAACGGAACCGGCGCGCCGCACGCATTGCTGTCCGGCACCTTCGGCCGGCTGCGGGCCGTGGTGGCCGCCCCCGACGGCGGGCTGTGGCTGCTCACCAACAACACGGCGCGGGGCACGCCACGAGCCGGCGACGACAAGCTCGTCGAGATCCCGCTGCCTAGCTGAGGCGGTCGAGGACGAGCTCGCGCACCCGGGCCGCATCGGCCTGGCCCCGCAGGTCCTTCATCACCGCGCCGATCAGGGCGCCGGCCGCCTGGACCTTGCCGTCGCGCACCTTCTGCGCGACGTCGGGGTTGGCCTCGATCGCGGCATCGACCGCGGCGAGGAGCGGCCCGTCGTCGGACACGACACCCAGGCCGCGCGCCTCGACCACGGCGGCCGGGTCACCCTCCCCGGCCAGTACGCCGTCGAGCACCTGGCGGGCCAGGCTGTCGTTGATCTTGCCCGCCTCGACCAGACCGGCCAGCTCCGCGATCTGGGTCGGCGTGACGCCCACGTCGGCCAGCTCGACCCCGGCCGCGCCGGCCCGCCGGGCCAGGTCTCCGCTCCACCACTTCCGGGCGGCTCCCGCCGAGGCGCCGGCCGCAACGGTGTCCAGGATCGGCTGCAGCGCACCGGAGTTGACGACGTCCCGCATCTCGAGGTCCGTGAAGCCCCAGTCAGCCTGGAGCCGTCGGCGCTGCTCGTCGGGCGGCTCGGGCAGGGTCGCCCGCAGCCCCTCCACCCACGCCGCGTCCGGCGCCAACGGCACGAGGTCGGGCTCCGGGAAGTAGCGGTAGTCCTCGGCATCCGCACTTCACCCGGCCGGGCGTGGTGATGCCGGTGTCCTCGTGGAAGTGCCGGGTCTCCTGCACGATCGTCTGACCGGCGACGAGCCGAGCCGCCTGCCGGGTGATCTCGTAGCGGACCGCCCGCTCGACCGACCGCAGGGAGTTGACGTTCTTGGTCTCCGTGCGGGTGCCCGAGCGGCACCGATGATTGCCCTTCGGCAACCTTCTCTCGCAGCGAGACGTTGGCGTCGCAGCGCAGCGAGCCCTGGTCCATCCGCACGTCGCTGACCCCCAGCGCGCGCAACAGGTCACGCAGGGCCGACACGTAGGCGCGGGCCACCTCGGGCGCCCGCGCGCCCACTCCCTCTAGTGGCTTGGTCACGATCTCGATCAGCGGGATCCCGGCCCGGTTGTAGTCGACCAGCGAGTAGTCGGCCCCATGGATCCGGCCGGTCGCGCCGCCGACGTGGAGCGACTTGCCGGTGTCCTCCTCCATGTGCGCCCGCTCGATCGCCACCCGGTAGGTCGTGCCGTCGTCCAGCTCCACGTCCAGGTAGCCCTCGAACGCAATCGGCTCGTCGTACTGGCTGGTCTGGAAGTTCTTCGGCATGTCCGGGTAGAAGTAGTTCTTCCGCGCGAACCGGCACCACGGCGCGATCGAACAGTGCAGGGCCAGGCCGATCCGCACCGCCGACTCGACCGCGACCTCGTTGACGACCGGCAGCGCACCCGGCAGCCCGAGACAGACCGGGCAGACCTGGGTGTTCGGCTCGGCCCCGAAGACCGTCGAGCAGCCGCAGAACATCTTGGTCCGGGTGTTCAGCTCGACGTGGACCTCGAGCCCGAGGACCGGGTCGAACCGCTCGACCGCCTCGTCATAGGCCAGCACCGGCTCGCTCATCGGGCCACCTCCAGCTCGGGAGCCCGGTCGAGCAGTGGGCCGCCCCAGCGCTCGACCAGCATGGCCTCGAGGGCCGCGCCGACGGCGTACAGCCGCTCGTCCGACGTCGCCGGGGCCAGCAGCTGGATGCCGGTCGGCAGCCCGTCCTCGTCGGCCAGCCCGGAGGGCAGTGACATCCCCGGCACGCCGGCCAGGTTGGCCGGGATCGTCGCGATGTCGTTGAGGTACATGGCCATCGGGTCGTCGAGCTTGTCGCCGAGCTTGAACGCCGTGGTCGGCGCCGTCGGCGACACCAGCACGTCGGCGACCTCGAACGCCGCGGCGAAGTCACGCGAGACCAGGGTTCGCACCTTCTGGGCCTGGCCGTAGTAGGCGTCGTAGTAGCCGCTGGACAACGCGTAGGTCCCGAGGATGATCCGGCGCTTGACCTCGTCGCCGAAGCCGGCCTCGCGCGTCGCCGCCATGACCTGCTCCGCGCTCGGGTCGGCGACGCCGGCCGGCCCGACCCGCAGGCCGTAACGCATGGCGTCGAACTTGGCCAGGTTGCTGCTCGCCTCACTCGGCAGGATCAGGTAGTACGCCGCGAGCGCATGGTCGAAGTGCGGGCACGAGACCTCGACGACCTCGGCCCCGGCGTCGACGAGCAGCTGCACCGACTCCTCGAACCGCGCGCGCACGCCGGCCTGGTAGCCGTCACCGGACAGCTCGCGCACCACGCCGATCCGCAGGCCCTTGATGTCGGCCCGTCGGGCCGCCTCGACCACCGGCGGCACCGGTGCGTCGATGCTGGTGGAGTCCATCGGGTCATGACCGCCGATGACCGCGTGCAGCAACGCGGCGTCCAGGACCGTCCGGGTCACCGGGCCGGCCTGGTCCAGGCTCGACGCGAGCGCGATCAGGCCGTAGCGGGACACCCCGCCGTAGGTCGGCTTGACCCCCACGGTGCCGGTGACCGCCGCCGGCTGGCGGATCGAGCCGCCGGTGTCGGTGCCGATCGCGAGCGGTGCCTCGTACGACGCAACGGCCGCCGCCGACCCACCGCCGGAGCCGCCCGGGATCCGGCTGAGGTCCCACGGGTTGTGCGTCGGGCCGTACGCCGAGTGCTCGGTCGACGAGCCCATCGCGAACTCGTCCATGTTGGTCTTGCCGAGGATCACCAGGCCGGCGGCGCGCAGCCGGCTGACCAGCGTCGCGTCGTACGGCGGCACGCCAGCCCTCGAGGATGCGCGAGCCCGCGGTGGACGGCAGGCCCTTGGTGACGACGACGTCCTTGACCGCGATCGGCACGCCGGCCAGCTCGGCCAGCGGCTCGCCGGCGGCCCGGCGCCGGTCGACGTCGGCCGCCGCGGCGAGCGCCCCGTCGGTGTCGACGTGCAGGAACGCGTGGACGTCGCCGTCGACCGCGGCGATCCGGTCCAGGTGGGCCTGGGTCAGCTCGACCGCACTGACCTCGCCGGCCGAGAGCGCGGCGGCCTGGTCGGCGGCGCTGCGGCGGAGCAGGGAGTCGCTCGCCACGTCAGTCCTCCTCGAGGATGCGCGGGACCTGGAACCGGCCCTGCTCGGTCGCCGGTGCGCCGGCCAGCGCCTCCTGCGCGGTCAGGCACGGCCGCAGCTCGTCCGGGCGCTCCACGTTGGTCAGGGGCAGCGGGTGGGACGTGGGCGGGATGTCGTCGGCGGCCACCTCGCCGACCCGGGCCACCGCGTCGAGCACCACACCGAGCTGGCCGGCCAGCCGGTCGAGCTCGGTGTCGGTCAGGTCGATCCGGGCGAGCGCGGCGAGATGGGCGACCTCGTCGCGGGTGATGGCAGACATGGGTCGGAAGTCTAGTGAGGGCTAGGGCGAGCCCACGCTCCCCCGGGCCTCGCCGAGCAGCCGCAGGTTGGTCGGCGCCCGGGTGGCCTCGCGGGTCTTGATCCAGGTCGTGACGTCCTGCGCGGTCAGCGGCCGGGCCACATGCCAGCCCTGGACGACGTCGCAGCCGAGGGTGCGGACCGCCTGCCAGGACAGCTCGGTCTCCACCCCTTCGGCGACGACCAGCATCCCGAGGTCGTGCGACAGCAGCGCGATCGAGCGGACCACGCTGGCGTCGTCCTCGACCACGGCCGCCCGGCTGACGAAGCTGCGGTCGATCTTGACCTCCGCCACCGGCAGCCGGCGGAGCAGGGTCAGCGACGACCAGCCGGTGCCGAAGTCGTCGAGCGCGATCCGCACGCCGAGGGTGTGCAGCCGGGCCAGGGTGCCCTCGGCCCGGCGCATGTCCGCGGTCAGGACCCGCTCGGTGATCTCGAGGGTGATCTTCCAGGGCGGCACGCCGTGCATCGCGAGCCGGCGCTCCAGCCGCTCGGTGAAGCGCGTGTCATGCAGGTCGCGGAACGAGACGTTGACCGAGATCGGGGTGTCGATGCCGATCTCGGCCCATCGCGCGGACTGGGCCAGCGCGAGGTCGAGGACGACATCGGTCAGCCGCTGCATCAGCCCGGACTGCTCGGCGAGCGGGATGAAGTCGTCCGGCGGCACCAGCCCGCGGGTCGGGTGGCGCCAGCGCACGAGGGCCTCGACGCCACGGACGTGGCCGTCGCGGGCGTCGCACTGCGGCTGGTAGTGCAGCTCGATCTGGCCGCGCTCGATGCCCTGGCGCAGCTCGCCCAGGACGCCGAGCCGCGAGGGTGAGCCGCCGTCGCGCTCCGCGTCGTACAGCTCGATGCCGGTCCGGTCGGCCTTCGCGACGTACATCGCGATGTCGGCGCGGGACAACAGCTGCTCGTAGTCGCTCGCGTGCTCCGGCACCAGCGCGATGCCCATGCTGGCTTCGAGGTCCAGCAGCTGGCCGTCCAGGACCAGCGGCTCGTCGAGGGCGACCCGGACCTGCTCGGCCACCTCCCAGACCGTCTCGAGGTCGGGCACCCGGCGCAGCAGGATCGCGAACTCGTCGCCGCCGAGCCGGGCCACGACGTCGTCCTCGCGCAGCGAGGCCCGCAGGCGGTCGGCGACCCGGCGCAGCACCTCGTCGCCGACCGGGTGGCCGAGGACGTCGTTGACCTCCTTGAACCGGTCGAGGTCGAGCAGGAACAACGCGCAGGAGATCTCGCCGTGGTGGGCGCTGGCGATGGCCACCCGGGTCTGGTCGACCAGATGCTTGCGGTTGGCCAGGCCGGTGAGGTCGTCGCGCTGGGAGACCCGTTGGCTCTCCCGGGAGGCGTTGGCGCTGAACTGGATGGCCAGCAGCGGCACGGCCGTGAGCAGGATGGCCAGCGGGAACTGGGCCATCACCATGATCACCAGCGGCGCCAGCGCATACTGCGCGGCGGACACCGACAGCTGGAACGGCAGCTCGGCCAGGATCGCCTCGACGGTGCCATGACCGTCGGCGAGCGCGATCGCGACCCCGACCAGGATGTTGTTGGCGACGAAGCAGGCGACCGCGACAAGCAGGATGACGAGCAGGCTGCGCGGGGTGTACTCATGCCACGGCTTGGTCAGCGTCGGGCGGACCTTCAGCACCCAGGCGACGCCCCAGCCGGCCAGGACCGTGAGTGAGTACTGCGAGACGTTGAAGGCCGTGCGCCAGACCGACCGGCGCTGGATCAGGCCGGTCGTGAGCGCGGCAGAAGCGTGCAGCAGCATCGCCGGGACCAGCCCGAAGTGGAGCAGCACCGGCAGGACGAAGGTCGCCGACCAGGCGACCCCCAGCGGGTCGGCGGCCGAGATGAAGATCGGCCAGACCTCGCCGGCCACGACCAGCAGGCAGGCCAGGCCGAGCGCCCACCACGAGTCAGACGCGACCTGGTGCAGGTCGGTGCGGTCGAACCGGGCCAGGGCGACGGCCAGGACGCCGAAGCCGGCCAGGGTCACGGCGCTGACGTAGAGGGGGAAGAGCGAGGAGTGCGAGGCGGCGCGCAGACCCGACCGGGCGTCGTTCTCGCGCGACACAGGACCCCTCCCATCGCTCAAGCGACCAGCCGACCCCCCGGTCTGGCCACCTCAGCGCCACCCCGGGCTCCGCGGCCGGGTGGCCACGGAACTAGCATCAAACCAGCACCGGCGGTCTCTGCGCTGCACTCGAGACCAGCGGTCTGCGTGGGCGTCCCCGGCCCAGCGCTGCACAGGCTACGACCAGCGACGCCCCGCTGACAGAGAGTTGACGAAATTGGTCAAGTCAGGGCTTCTGGCCGTCATTCCGGGCCGTCGTCCAGCAGCCGGGTGAACCCGGCTTCGTCCAGGATCGGTACGCCGAGCTGGGCGGCCGTCTCCGCCTTCGAGCCGGGGCTCTCGCCCACCACGACGTACGACGTCTTCTTCGACACCGAGCCGGAGGCCTTGCCGCCGCGGAGCAGGATCGCCTCCCGGGCTTCGTCGCGGCTGTAGCCCTCGAGTGACCCGGTCACGACGATGGTCAGCCCCTGCAGGGTGCGCGGAGCGGACTCGTCCGGCTCGTCCTCCATCCGCACCCCCGACGCGGCCCAGCGCCGGACCACGTCGGCGTGCCAGCCGACGTCGAACCAGGCCCGGACCGCCTCGGCGATCGTCGGGCCGACCCCCTCGACCGCCGCCAGCTCCTCCGCGCTGCCCTCGGCGATCCGCGGCAGCGACGGGATGGCCTGGGTCAGAGCCCGCGCGGCGGTCGGGCCGACATGCCGGATCGACAGCGCGACCAGGACCCGCCACAGCGGCTGGCTCTTGGCCTTGTCCAGGTTGGCCAGCAGCTTGTGCCCGTTGGCCGAGAGCTCGCCGTCCTTGCGGGTGAACAGGCCCACGGTGCGCAGCGTCGCCTCGTCCAGCTCGAACAGGCCGCCCTCGTCCACGAGCACCGGGCCGAGCGGGCCGTCGTGACTGTCAGCACCGCCACCACGCGGCTCCAACAGCGCCGCCGCGCCCTCGTAGCCCAGCGCCTCGATGTCGAAGGCCCCACGGCTGGCGACGTGGAACAGCCGCTCGCGCAGCTGGGCCGGGCAGGACCGGGCGTTGGGGCAGCGGATGTCCTTGTCGCCCTCGCGCTCGGGCTTCAGGGCCGTGCCGCACGCGGGGCACGTCGTCGGCATGACGAACTCGCGCTCGCTGCCGTCGCGCAGGTCCACCACCGGCCCGACCACCTCGGGGATCACGTCGCCGGCCTTGCGCAGCACCACGGTGTCACCGATCAGGACGCCCTTGCGGCGCACCTCGTCGGCGTTGTGCAGCGTCGCCATCTCGACGGTCGACCCGGACACGCGCACCGGCTCCATCACGGCGAACGGCGTGACCCGGCCGGTCCGGCCGACGTTGACCTGGATGTCGAGCAGCTTGGTGTTGACCTCCTCCGGCGGGTACTTGAACGCGATCGCCCAACGCGGGGCCCGGCTGGTCGAGCCGAGCCGCCGTTGCACCGAGATCTCGTCGACCTTGACCACCACGCCGTCGATCTCGTGCTCGACCGAGTGCCGCTCCGCGCCGTACTGCTCGACGAACTCCTGCACTCCGGCCAGGTCGGGGACCACGCGGTACCGGGTGCTCGTCGGCAGCCCCCACGCGGTCATCAGCTCGTAGGCCTGTGACTGGCGCTCGATCTCGAGCCCGTCGCGCACCCCGAAGCCGTGGACCAACAGGCGCAGCGGCCGGGTCGCGGTGACCCGCGGGTCCTTCTGGCGCAGCGAGCCCGCGGCGGCGTTGCGCGGGTTGGCGAACGGCGCCTTGCCGGCCTCGACCAGCGAGGCGTTGAGCTGCTCGAAGGCGGCGACCGGGAAGAAGATCTCGCCCCGGACCTCGAGCCGGCGCGGGACGGTGTGTCCCGGCTGCCCCTTGGCCGCCGGCGTCAGCCGGTGCGGGATGCCGGACACGGTTCGGACGTTGTGGGTGACGTCCTCGCCGATCCGGCCGTCGCCCCGGGTGGCCGCGCGGACCAGCCGGCCGTCCTCGTAGAGCAGGTTGATCGCCAGGCCGTCGATCTTGAGCTCACAGAGATAGCTGACGCTCGCCCCGCCGGCGTCGCGGGCGACCCGCTCGGCCCAGGCCGCAACCTCCTCCTGGCTGAACGCGTTGTCCAGGCTCAGCATCCGCTCGATGTGCTCGACGGGTGTGAAGTCGGTCGAGTAGGTGCCGCCGACCGTCTGGGTCGGGCTGTCGGGGGTCCGGAGCTCGGGATGCTCGTCCTCGATCGACTCGAGCTCGCGCAGCATCCGGTCATAGACGCCGTCGCTGATCGTCGGTGCATCGCGCAGGTAGTAGGCGAAACGGGCTGCCTCGACCTGCTCGGCCAGGTCGGCCCAGCGCTGGCGGGGATCTGCGGGGGCTGCAGTTTTGGCCTGGCGGGCTTTGGTCGGGCTCACCGGTCCATCCTGCCGTGTCCCCCCGACAACGTCGGCTCGGCTCAGCTGTCCTCGGCCGCCGCGTCGGACAGCGCCCGGGCGGCCGACGCGGCCCGGGTCAGGATCGCGCGGGCGCCGGTCGGGCTGGTGCCGGCCAGCCCGCAGGCCGGGGTCACCACCACGTCGGCCAAACCGGCCAGCGGCAGGCCCAGGCCGCGCCACGGGCGGCGGACGGCCTCGACGACGGCGAGGTCGCCGGGCAACCCGTCCGGGCGGTCGGCGGTGAGCGGGCCGGGCATCGTGGGGAGGACTCCGGCCCAGAGCTGCCGCCCGGCTTCGACCGCCTCGGCCAGCTCTTCCCAGGCCGCGGTCCCGACCAGGGTGAGGTCGAGGCTGATCCCCTGCGCGCCGGCTCGGTGCAGCAGCGCGACCGGCACGTCGGCGGCACAGCAGTGGACGACGCTGCGGGCGCCCGCGGCCTCGACCGCGGCAATGACCGCGGCCAGCCCCTGCTCCGCCTCGACCACGTCCAGAGCGCGGACGACGCCGAGCTGGGAGGCCGTGGGCAGGTGCCCGGCAAGCGCCGCCGGCAGGCTCGGCTCGTCGATCTGCACGGTCATCCGGGCGCCCGGCACGGCGCCCCGCACCGCCCCCAGATGCTCGCCCACGCCTGCGGCCAGCGAGGCCACCAGGTCACGCCGCGCTCCCGGGTCGGTCAGCGCGCGCTCACCGCGGGCCAGCCAGAGCGACGCCGCCAGGGTCCACGGCCCGGTCACCTGGACCTTGAGCTCGCCGTCGTAGCCGTCGAACGCCTCAGCGAGGGCGTCGAGGTCCGATCGGAGGTACGACGCGGCCCGGCGGGCGTCCCGGCCGGGATGGTCCACCAGCCGCCAACCGTGCGGCTGCAGCTCGGTCGGCAGGTCGACCAGGAGCGCGGCGCCCCGGCCGATCAGGTCAGCCCCCGGCCCTCGCCCCGGCAGCTCGGGCAGGTGCGGCAGGTCGGGCAGGGTGTCGCGGACCAGGCCGAGGGCCTCGGGCATCGACTCCCCCGGCATCGACCCCACGCCGGTGGCGATGCTCACGCGGCGGGCGCCGCTCCGGTCGAGACGATCCGCCCGGCAGCCAGGACCTTGGGCCCGTCGTACAGCACCAGTCCCTGCCCGGTCGCCACGCCGCGGACCGGCGTGTGCAGGCTGGCGACCAGCCGCTCTCCGTCGTACGACGCGGAGCACGGGACCGGTTCGGCGTGGGCGCGCACCTGGGCCAGGCACTCGCGGCCGTCGCTCAGGCCGGTGCCGGCGAGGCCGGACGGGAACGCCGTCGCGCCGGCGACCACGTGGTCGACCTCGAGACTCTTGGCCGGCCCGACCCGCACCTGGCCGCTGACCGGCTCGATCCCCAGGACGTAGCGCGGCTTCCCGTCCGCGGCCGGCGTGCCGAGCCGCAGCCCGTGCCGCTGGCCGACCGTGAAGGCGTAGGCGCCGTCATGCCGGCCGACGACGTCGCCGCTCTCATCGACGAACTCGCCGGGCTGACGACCCGAGCCGGCCGGCCAGGTAGGCCGCCGTGTCCCCGTCGGCGATGAAGCAGATGTCGTGGCTGTCGGCCTTCTGGGCGACCGCGAGGCCGCGGGCCTCGGCCTCCGCGCGGATGTCAGTCTTGAGGGTGTCGCCGAGCGGGAACATCGCGCCGGCCAGCTGCTCGCGGGTCAGTACGGCCAGCACGTAGGACTGGTCCTTGCCGTCGTCGACGGCCCGGAGCAGCTCGCGGGTGCCGTCGTCGGCGCAGTCCCCGAGCCGGGCGTAGTGACCGGTGCAGACGGCGTCGAAGCCCAGGGCCTTGGCCTTGTCGAGCAGCGCGCTGAACTTGATCTTCTCGTTGCACCGCAGGCACGGGTTGGGGGTTCGGCCCGCGGCGTACTCAGCGACGAAGTCGTCGATGACATCGGCCTCGAAGCGATCGGCGAGATCCCATACGTAGAAAGGGATTCCGAGGACATCGGCGGCGCGCCGGGCATCATGCGCGTCCTCCGCTGTGCAGCAGCCGCGGGCACCGGTGCGCAGGGTGGCCGGGTTGCGGGACAACGCGAGGTGGACTCCGACGACGTCGTGCCCGGCGTCGACCGCGCGCGCCGCAGCGACCGCCGAGTCGACCCCGCCGCTCATGGCTGCGAGGACCTTCATCAGCCGACCGCGGTCTCGACCGAGGGTGTCTCCACGGCGACCGTGGGGCGGGAGCTGAGGCCGGCGTAGCGGGCCCGCTGGACCGCCTCCGGCAGGGCCGCGACGAGGGCGTCGACGTCGGCTGTCGTGGAGGTGTGCCCGAGACTGAACCGGAGCGCTCCGCGCGCATCGTCGTTGGACAGGCCGGTCGCGAGCAGCACATGGCTCGGCTGTGGCACCCCGGCCTGGCAGGCCGAGCCGGTCGAGCACTGCACGTCGGCCGCGTCGAGCAGGTAGAGCAGCGAGTCACCCTCACAGCCGGGGAAGGTCAGCAGCGCGTTGCCGGGCAGCCGCCCGGCCGGGTCGGGGTCACCGCGCAGCACGGCGTCGGGCACGACGTCGAGGACTCGCCGGACCAGCTGGTCGCGCAGGGCGGTCAGCCGGGCCGACTCCTCGGCGACGCGTCGTACGGCGAGATCGGCCGCCACTGCGAACGCGCGGATCGACGCGGCGTCGACGGTGCCGCTGCGGACCCCGCGCTCCTGCCCGCCGCCGTGGGTGAGCGGCACCAGCTCGGCGTCGCGGCGGGCCAGCAGCGCGCCGACCCCGACCGGACCACCGATCTTGTGGCCAGAGACCGTCACCAGGTCGAGGCCGCTCTCGGCGAAGCTCCATCGGCACCTGACCGAGCGCCTGGACCGCATCGGAATGCGTTGGTACGCCGTGCTTCTGGGCCGCCGCGACGATCTCGGGCAGTGGCTGCAAAGTGCCGATCTCGTTGTTGGCCCACATCACCGAGACGAGCGCGATGTCGTCCGGGCTGTCGCCAAGGGCGGCCAGCGCGTCGTCGACCCGGACCCGCCCCAGCGCGTCGACGGGGAGCCAGACCAGCTCGGCCCCCTCGTGCTGCTCGAGCCACTCGACGGTGTCGAGGACCGCGTGATGCTCGATCTCGCTCACCAGGATCCGGCGCGCGGTCGGCCGGGCCGCTCGCCGGGCCCAGTAGGTGCCCTTGACCGCGAGGTTGTCCGACTCCGTGCCCCCGCTGGTGAAGATCACCTCGCTCGGCCGGGCCCCCACGGCCGCCGCGAACAGCTCCCGCGACTCCTCCACGACGCGGCGCGCGGCCCGTCCGGGAGTGTGCAGCGAAGAGGCGTTGCCGGTCACGGCCAGCTGGTCGGTCATCGCCTCGAGGGCCTGCGGAACCATTGGCGTCGTCGCCGCATGGTCGAGGTAGGCGATCACGACCGCCGAGTTTAGTCCCGTCCGGGCCGACGACTGTCGGCGCGGCCGGTCAGCACGTCATTGGCGGCTAGCGCCACGTCATCGGCGGTTAGCGCCGGGCCTTGCGGCGCCGGGGCTGCTTGCGGCCGGACTCCTCGCGCAGGTCGACCGCCGCGGGCTCGCGCAGGTCGATGCTGGCGTCGGGCTCGGGCTCCGCGTCGTAGCGCCACTCCAGCGGGGAGAACGCCAGCGGCGTCCAGTTGAACTCCGCCTTGGGCAGGGTCAGGGCGAGGCTGCCGGCCCGCTCCTGCGTCGACATCGCGACGGCTGCGGGCTCCTCGACCGGCTCGGTCGGTTTCCTCGGGGGTCGCCTGGTCGGTGACCGGCTCGTCGGTACCCGGCTCGTCGGTGGCTTGCTCGTCCGTGGCCTCGTCGGTCGCCTCGGTGGCCTCGTCCGTCGCCCCGGCGATGGCCTCATCCGTGGCCGCGTCGGTGGGCTGCTCTTCGGCCATGGGTACCGGCTCCTCACGATCGTCCGGCTCGGCGACTGCCGCCGGCTCAGGGCGTTCAGCCTCCCGGACCGGACCAGGTGTCGCAACCGCCATCGGGGGCACGATGTTGCCGCATCCGGCGCGATTCCGGCATCCTCCCCCACCGTGGCCGAGCCGTTGGCGCTTGCTCCGCCCGGAACGTCGGCCTTGGTCTTCTCATCGGGCGCTGGCGCGACGGGTTCGGTCACCTCGTCTTCGATCACCTGGTCGCGGAGGTCGATCACCGCCGGCTTGGGCAGCGGTTCGACCGGTCCGGAACCGTTCGCGCCACTCGCCCCGTTGGAGCCGGCCGACCCGTTGGAACCCGACCCATTGGCTCCGTGCGCCGCCGGCGAGCCGTTCACCGGCACCGGGCGCGGCCTCGCCTTCACCGGGTTCGTCCGAGCCGGGTTGGTGATCGCCGGGCTCGCCGTGGCCTTCGCCTTGCCCGCGTTCGTGGTGGCCTTCGCCGTGACGCCCCCCTCGGCCTTCGCCTTGACCTTGGAGCTGACCTTCGACGTGACCTTGGCTTGAACCGCGACCGCCTGGACCGGCTGGACCGGCTGGACCGGCTGGACCGGCTCCACGGCCCGCACCTGCTCCGTGCTGGCATCCGGTTGAGCAGCCCGGCCAGCTCGACCGTCCCGGGGACGGGCGCCTCGGTCGCGGGCCTGGCGGTCGGCGCCGCATCGACCGGCGTACTGCGACGGCGCCGGGCCCACACCAGCACCAGGACGGCGGCCAGCACCAGCAGGAGCAGCCCGAGCAGCACGAGCCGCCCGGAGCTGGAACCGCTCGATCCGCCGTCGTCCGTCGCCGCGGTGCCGGTGCCGCCCGTGCCGGCACCCGGAACGGTCGCCGACCGGAGCTGCCCGCGGTGGCACCCGCGGGTGTCAGGGCCGCCGTGACCCGCGGCCACCGGCCTGGAGGACGATGGCCGCCGCGAGGAGGCCTGAGCCACCACGACGACGGACGAGCGCCATTGGGCGACCGTCGGTCGAGGGCAGCCAGGGCCGCGCCGACGTCGGTCGCCGCCGTGTAGCCGCCCGCGCCACCGGCCAGTCCGGCCCGCCAGGTCGGCGCGCAGTGCGGCCCGACCGCGAGCACGTCGACGATCACGCCGATCGGCGGGGCCGACGGCGGCGGCGAGGCGCAGGTGGTGAGGACGAACACGTGCTGCACACCAGCCGCGGCCGCAGCCGAGACCGCTCGGCTGATCGAGCTGGTCGTCGCCGACCGGCTGCCGGGCCAGGTCGGTCATGAAGGCGTCCCGGTTGGTGCTGGGCGTCGACGCCTGCCCGGTCTCGGCCGACGCGAGGGAGAGCCGGACCTCCGGCGGCATCGCCTGGACCAGCTCGGCCACGACGCCCTGGGCCCAGGTCCGCTGCGCCTGCGGGGCGTCCATGACGACGGCGAGCGGCTGCGCTGCGGAGAGCGCCCACGACGTGGTCGCCCGCAACCGCTGACCACCCTGAGTAACCGTGACGGGCGGCGGGTTACCGATGCCCAGACCGGGTACACCGCTCAGGATGAGGTCGACGTAGGGGAAGCCGACCGTGTCGACGCCGGAGACTGTGAGCGGAGTGCCGGCGCCGGCTGGCAGCCGGCCGTCGCGAACGCGGACGAGGTCGCCGTCGTACCGACGGCGCGACCGTCGCCGCGAGCGCAACGACGACTGCAGCCGGCTCGCGCAGACAGGCGCGCGTCGGCGTGGCCCGCCCCCGCGCACTGGTCGCGAGGATGCTCGCGCGACTGCGTGCAGACATCGATGTCCCTCCCACGACTGACCTGACTGGCGGCAACTCCAGTCAGCGCCCAATCTTGACGCCCCTCGGCAGTGAAAATGCCTAGTATCAAGGGAATCCCGACTGCGCGTACACGCCCTGTCACGCTCTGCCGACAATTGCTCCGATAGGACAAGAAGCATTTCCGTTTGGGGTTGCAAATCAGAATTCTGGCTCTACCGTCCGACCATGAACCACCTCAAGAACAGGCGCATCGCGGCCCTTCTGGCCGCCTTCATCGGGCTCGCCGTCACGATGGCTTCGGTCCCCACAGCCAGTGCGAGTGTGCGAGCGGCCGCGCCGGGAGCCGTCCACGGACGACGGCGCGGTCACGCTGGTCCACGGCGTGCGCGGGCTCCTGGCCGACGTCGTCGTCGACGGCAAGACCGCTCTCAAGGGCTTCGCCTACGAGCGCGCGTCGGCCCCGATGCAGCTGCCGCCGGGTGTCCACCGGGTCGAGGTGTTCAAGGCCGGCGAGGCGCACACGACGGCCCTGCTCGACGTCAAGCTCACCGTCAAGGCGGGCCAAACCCTCACGGCCGCAGTCGGTTTCGACAACGCCGGTGGACCCAAGGTCTATGTCTTCGATGACCGGCTCACCGCCGCGGCCCGCTCGGCCAGCTCGATCGTCGTCCGCAACGTCTCGCAGGGCACGGCGCCGCAGATCCTCGTCGACGGCCGGTCGGTGCGGTCGGGTCTCGCCGAGGGCGGGCAGCTGCTGCGCGGCGTCAAGCCGGGCCGGCACACCGTCGGGCTCAAGGTCGGCGGCAACTGGCTGCTGACCAACCAGCCGGTCCGGGCCAGCGCGGGCCGGGCCATGGTCGTCTACATCGTCGGTCTGCAGTCGGCGAAATCCATTGCGCTGGTTGCTGATTCGGTCACGCCGACCACCGCGGCCGACGCCGTTGACTCCGGCGGCCTGCCCCCGATGGAGTCCAGCACCCTGCTGCCGACCTGGCTGTCGCTGACGTCCCTCGGCCTCGGTCTGCTGGCCCTCCTGCTGCTCACCGCACGCCGTCGGCGCGCGGCGTACGCGCTCGAGCGGGGTGCTCCTGAC
This sequence comes from uncultured Actinomycetota bacterium, assembly GCA_963794535.1. GTDB lineage: Bacteria > Actinomycetota > Actinomycetes > Actinomycetales > CAVURS01 > CAVURS01. The sequence continues at coordinate 366,157 of CAWCEI010000014.1, read as the reverse complement.
GCGACCTGACGGCGTCGCGCGAGTGACGCTGACCTCACTCGCTGTGATCGCCGTGCTGGTCGGGCCGTCGGCCTGGTCGTTCACGACCGGCATCGGGCGAGCGGCGCGCCGGCCGCCACGGACATCGGCGTGGTCTCCGGCGCCCCGACCGCAACCCCGGCGGCCGACGGCTTCCGCCGAGCCGACCCTGGGCGGCGGTCTGCTCGGCACGCGCTCCACGAGCTCGGCGCCCAGAGCGCGGGAAGCACCGCGCCGGCATCGGTCTCGATCCCCCGGCTGCACGTGCGGGCCGCCACCTCCGCGGCCGGGCTGGCCTCCGACGACCGCAGCCTGGCCCTGCCCCCGTCGGCCCGGGCCGTCGTGTGGTGGGCCTACGGGGCGAGCCCCGGCGCCTCGAGTGGCACCGTCCTGCTCGCCGGACATGTCTCGTGGAACGGCCGGCTCGGGGTGCTGCCGGGCTGCGCTCGCTCCGGGTCGGCGACCGGATCACCGTGCAACGCCAGGACGGCACCCGAGTCGCGTACGACGTGACCGGCCGTCGCCGGGTGCCCAAGATGTCGCTGGCCCAGCTCGGACTCTTCGCCAAAGGCGGGCCACCACGGTTGGTCCTGGTGACCTGCGGCGGGGCCTTCGACGCCGCCCGGCACTCCTACGAGGACAACGTGGTCGTGCAGGCCCGCCCGGCCTGAGCCGGCGGCGGCAGGCTCGGGGGGTCAGCCCAGCCGGTCAGCCCGGCCGGTCAGCCCTTCGCGGCGGTGATCTCCGTCGTCGCGGCCGGCAGGACGGCGAACAGGTCGCCGACGACGCCGAAGTCGGCCAGCTCGAAGATCGGAGCCTCGGCGTCCTTGTTGACGGCGACGATCGTCTTCGAGGTCTGCATGCCGGCCCGGTGCTGGATCGCGCCGGAGATGCCGCAGGCGACGTACAGCTGCGGTGACACGGTCTTGCCGGTCTGGCCCACCTGGTTGGCGTGCGGGTACCAGCCCGCGTCGACCGCCGCGCGGGAGGCGCCGACCGCCGCGCCGAGCGAGTCGGCGAAGCTCTCGACCGGGCCGAAGTCACCACCCGTGCCGCGCCCGCCGGACACCACGATCGCGGCCTCGGTGAGCTCGGGCCGGCCGGACTTCTCGCGCGGCTTGCGCTCGGTGATGCGGGCGGACTTCGCCGCGTCGGAGAGCGTGATGTCGATGGTGCGATCTTCTGGGGTGGTCGAGTTTGCCTGCGGCGCAGCCGAATTGGGCTTGACCGTGATGATCGGCGTGCCGGTCGTGACCTTGGCCTGGACGGTGTAGGACCCGGCGAAGACCGACTGGGTCGTGACCGGTCCGCCGTCGCCGGCCTGTACGTCGATCGCGTCGGTGATGAGGCCGGAGCCGGTCTTCACCGCGAGCCGCGCCGCGACCTCCTTGCCCTCGGAGTCGCTGGCGATCAGCACGGCCGCGGGCGACGACTGCTTCACCAGCTGGGCGAGGACCTCGGCCTTGGGCGCGACCAGGTAGTCGGCGAGGTCACTGGAGTCGAGGCTGTAGACGACGGCAGCGCCGTACTCGCCGAGCGTTTCACGCACCTGGTCCAGACCGGAGCCGAGGAAGACGGCGCTCGGCTCGCCAAGGCGAGCGGCGATGGTCAGCAGCTCGAGCGTCGTCTTGCGGACGGTGCCGTCGACGTGGTCGACCAGGACGAGGACTTCGGCCATGGGTCTGCTGTCTCCTCAGACGAACTTGTGAGTGGTGAGGTACTCGGCCAGCTGGTGGCCGCCGGTGCCGTCGTCGGTGACGACCTGCCCCTTCTCGCGCGGAGGCCGGGCGGTGAACGACTCGACAGCCGTCCAGGCGGCGGCCAGGCCGACCTGGTCGGCCGGCACGTCGAGGTCGGCCAGCGACCACTGCTCGACCGGCTTCTTCTTGGCCGCCATGATCCCCTTGAACGAGGGGTAGCGCGGCTCGTTGATCTGGTCGGTGACACTGACCACCGCCGGGAGCGTGGCGGTCACCGTCTGGGTGGCGCTGTCGCCGTCGCGGCGAATCGTCGCGGCGGTGCCGTCGACCGTCAGCTCGGAGGCGAAGGTCACCTGCGGCAGCCCCAGCCGCTCGGCGAGCATCGCGGGGACGACGGACATGATCCCGTCGGTCGAGGCCATCCCGGTCAGCACCAGGTCGGGGCGGCCGATCTTCTCGATCGCCTTGGCCAGCACCAGTGACGTCGCCACCGCATCCGAGCCGTGCAGGGCGTCGTCCTTGACGTGCACCGCCTTGTCCGCGCCCATCTGCAGGGACTTGCGGATCGCGGCCTCGGCCTGCTCGGGCCCGACCGTGAGAACCGTCACGCTGCTCTCGCCCTCGGCGGCCTCGCTCAGCTTGAGCGCCTCCTCCACGGCGTACTCGTCGAGCTCGCTCAGCAGGCCGTCGACGCCGACCCGGTCGGTTGTGTTGTCGGTCGGGCTGAAAGTGCGCTCCGCCTGGGCGTCCGGGACGTACTTGACGCAGACCACGATGTCCATGAGGCCCGAGGTTACCCGCGGGTCACCGGGCAAGCCCGCTCGATCCGCGGTGACCTCGAACACAGTCGCGTCAGCCGGCCCGGCCACGCGGCTGGCGCGCGCGGCCCGGGGCCTCGGCCCGGATGGCAGCAGCCCGCGAGCGGTCCCGGACGGTTCGCCCGGGGACCCCGGCGATGACTGCCAGGTCGCCGTACCGGCCGCGCGCCACCGCGTGTGCGGCCAGGACCGAACCGGCGCCGATCGTCGTACCGCGCAGGACGCTCGAGCGCACCCCGAGCCAGGAGCCGGGGCCGATCCGCACCGGTGACTTCACCAGGCCCTGGTCCTTGATCGGGTGGTCGGCCGGGTCGCCGGTGGGGTGAGCGGGCTCGTCGATGACGTGGTCGAAGTCGCAGACGTAGACCCAGTCGGCCACCATCGTCGCCGCGCCGATCTCGACGTCGAGGTAGCAGTTGACCGAGGCGTCGCGGCCGAACACGGTGCGGCCGCCGACGCGCAGGGTGCCCTCGTGCGCGCGCAGCCGGGTGAGGTCGCCGACGTGGACCCAGGGCCCGACGATCAGCCGGCCGTATCCCGGACGGGCGTAGAGCGTGGTACCGCGCCCGAGGAAGACCATGCCCTCGAGGACCACGTGCGGGTTGCGCAGCCGGAAGGCGGCGAGCCGGGCGTAGCGGACCAGATAGCCCGGGGTGAACGCCCGATGCGTGATGACCCAGCGCAGGCTCTGCGCCGTGAGGTATCGGGCCTGGCGCGGGTCGCGGCCCTGGCTCAGCCGCACCCGCCACGCGGCAAGGACCCCGTCACCCATGCCCACCCGCCGTACGTTACGTGCTCCCACCCGCGCCGCGATGCTCCCCAGTTCGGCCGGTGATCTGGTCCAGCTTGGGCTCGGATCACCGGCCGAATGGAGCACGGCGTCGGCGCGAGGCCCGCGGCCTGTGGATGACGCAGACGCCGCGACCCGCGTCGCATCGCCAGGCTCGCGGCATGTTCCGGACGCCGCACCTGCCGTTGGTGTTCACCCGCCAGACAGGCCATCGTCTGGGCCTGACCCGGCACGCGGTCGACCTGGCGCGCCGCGCACGAGCAGTGGCGACTGCTGCGCCGCGGCGCCTTCTGTGACAGCGGCCGTCATTCGAGCGCGGCCACCGCCGAGCAGCGGCACCTGCTCGCGGCGCTGGCCGCCCTGCTCGACGCCGAGCCCCGGACGGGTCGGTCAGCCACCTGACGGCGGCCTCGCCTACGGCTGGCCCGGCTCCGCTCGATCTCGTGAGCCGACCCCTGGTTCACCGCTGCTCCCGCAGCGAGGCCCCGACTCGCCGTCGCACGGCGTGGTCCGCCAGGTCGCCCCGCTTCCCGGCCGACCAGCGATCGGCAGGCCGTCGGCATCTCCCGTGACCAGCCCCGAGCCGGACCGTCGCCGACTGCCTTCGACACTTCCCGGCCGAGATCAGCGTGCCGATTGCCGACGCTGCCCTCCGCGCCGGGGTCGACGCCGCCGGCGTGCTCAAGATCCTTGCCGTGGCAAGCGCGGTTGGCCGTACGCCGGCCGCGGCGCGGCCAGCGCACGGCTCGTCGACGGGCGTCGGGAGAGCTGGCTGGAGTCCCGCTCCGCCGTGACGTTTCACCGGCTCGGGCTGCCAGTGCCGGATCCCCAGGTCGTCGATCCTCGACGAGCGCCGGCGCGACGTGGCGCGCGTCGACTTCCTGTGGCCCGAACTCGGGGTGATCGGCGAGGCGGACGGCTGGGGGAAGTACACGTGCGCCGGTCCCTGTCGGAGCCGGAGCCGCCCAATGCGGGCCCTGCGGGACGAGAAGACGCCGCGAGGACCGGCTGCGCGACCTCGGCTACGAGGTCGTGCGCTGGTCGACGCGCGACGTCGCCGACCCGAGTCGGTTGCTCGGCCGCCGTCTCCGCCGGGCGTTCGACGCGCGCCGACCCGGACGGATCCGCGGCAGCCGACGTCCGGTCGGGCCATCTGGTCTCCGCCGGCGTCGGCCTGGCTCCCGTGCGCCTGGACCGAGCTCTCGTCGGCTCGCGCTGATCACCCCGTCCCGTACTCCACTTAGGCCGGTGATGAGGCCCTGACCGCGCTCGATCACCGGCCGAACTGGAGCACAGCGGCCGGGTGGGAGCAAGGGGGGTTAGGGCTTGGTGGCGGTGAGGGCCACGTTGTAGAAGAGCCGGGCCGGTACGACGTGGGCCCGGGTCAGCAACCGGTCGACCGCGGACAGCCTCAGCCAGGACTTGTAGGCGAACATCGACCAGCCCCAGCCCAGCCGGTCCGGGTTGACGGCCGCCTCGAACGTGCGGACCGGCCAGCCCAGGAACGCCGCCGTCAGCTCCTCGGTCTGGGTCCGCACATCGACCCCACCGGCACGCAGCGCCATCCGGGCCAGGTCGGCCGGCTCGAACGTGTGCAGGTCGACAACCGCCTCCAGCGCCGCCGCCCGCGAGGACTCGTCGAGCTCGGCCTGCGGTCGCGCCCACCGGTCGCGCAGCGCCGGCAGCCGGGTGACCCGTGTCGTCGCGGCCCACGTCACGCGGCCCAGCCGTCGGGCGTACCAGTCCCCCACCCGGGTCGGCTCGCCCGCGATGACGAGCCGGCCGCCGGGCCGCAGCACCCGCAGGCACTCGCGCAGGGCCAGCTCGACGTCCGGGATGTGGTGGATCACCGCGTGCCCCAGGACGAGGTCGAACGAGCCGTCGTCATAGGGCAGGTGCTCGGCGTCACCGACCCGCCCCTCGACCTCGAAGCCCAGCCGCCGGCCGTTGGCCTGGGCCGCCTCCACCATGCCCGGCGAGATGTCGCTCACAGACACCTCGGACAGCACTCCGGCCTGGCGCAGGTTCAGCGAGAAGAAGCCCGTGCCCGCCCCGATCTCCAGAGCGCGGCCATACGGCCAACCGTCGCGGCCGGCGATCGCGACGAACCGGTCGCGGGCATAGCTGATGCACCGCTCGTCGAACGAGATCGACCACTTCTCGTCGTACGTCGCGGCCTCCCAGTCGTGATAGAGCACCTGAGCCAGTTTGGTGTCGTGCCAAGCCTTTTCGACGTCCTCGGCGCTGGCGCCACCCTGCTCCGCCACCGGGCTCACTGTCCCTCGAAGACGGCCTTGCCCGGCCCGGACTCGACGAACGACGTCATGCCGATCTCCCGGTCACGCGTGGCGAACAGCGCGGCGAACTGCATGCGCTCGATCTCCAGACCGGTCGCGAGGTCGACCTCGAGCCCACGGTCGATGGCCTCCTTGGCGGCGCGCAGCGCGTACGCCGGGCCCCGGGCGAACCGCTCGACCCGGCGCCGCGCGGCGGCGTAGACGTCGCCCCCCTCGGGCACCACCTCGTCGACCAGCCCGATCGCCAGGGCCTCCTCGGCCCCGACGAACCGGCCGGAGAAGATCAGGTCCTTGGCCTTGGCCGGGCCCACGAGCCGCGAAAGTCGTTGTGTCCCACCGGCTCCCGGAATGACGCCGAGCAGGATCTCCGGCTGCCCCAGCTTGGCATCCGCCGCACACACCCGGAAGTCACACGCCAGCGCGAGCTCGCAGCCGCCACCGAGCGCGTAGCCCGTCACCGCGGCCACGGTCGGCTTGGGGAGCTGGGCGAGCGCCGTGAACGACCCCTGCAGCGCCGCCGACCGGTCGACCATGTCGGTGTAGGACATCGTCTGCATCTCTTTGATGTCGGCGCCGGCCGCGAAGACCTTCTCCCCGCCGTACACCACCACCGCGGCGATGTCGGACCGCGCCCGGATCTGCGTCGCAGATCGCGAGCAGGTCGTCCTGGACCTGGGCGTTGAGGGCGTTCATCGGCGGTCGGTCGAGCCGGATCGTGCCGATCCCGCCCTCGACCTCGAGTGTGAGGAAGTCAGCCACCTGCGGGAGCCTAGCCGCCGTACGAAAGAATCCAGCCCGTGCCCGCAACCGGACCGTCCGACCTGCCCCCTCCGCTGGGGGTGACCCTGCGCGCGGACGGGAGCGCGGACGTCGCGGTCTACGCCGGTCATGCGGACGGTGTCGAGCTCTGTCTGTTCGAGCCGCGCGACATCGAGGGCCGCAGCGAGCGCCGGGTCGAGCTCGGCGGGCGCTCCCACGGCACCTGGTTCGCCCGGGTGCCGGACCTGCGGGCCGGCCAGCGGTACGGGCTCCGGGTGCACGGGCCGTGGGAGCCCGAGCGGGGGCACCGCCACAACCCGGCCAAGCTCCTGCTCGATCCGTACGCCCAGGCTGTCGAGGGCGACGTCGCCTGGGTGCCGGAGGTCTTCGGGCACACTGTCGAGGCCAGCCTGCGGGGCGACACGGCCTTCCGGGACGACCGCGACTCGGCGCCCTTCGTGCCGCGAGGAGTGGTGCTGGACAACGGTTTCGACTGGGGCGACGACGCCCGCCCGCAGGTGCCCTGGACCGACACCGTCATCTACGAGGCGCACGTCCGGGGGCTGACGGCCAGGCATCCCGCGGTCCCGGAGGAGCTGCGCGGCAGCTATGCGGGCGTGGCGCACCCGGCCGTCATCGAGCACCTGGTCGGGCTCGGCGTCACGACGCTGGAGCTGCTGCCGGTGCACAGCTTCGTCAGCGAGCCGGCGCTGGCCCGGCGCGGGGCGACGAACTACTGGGGCTACAACACACTCAGCTTCCTCGCCCCGCACGGCCGGTACGCCGCGTCCGCCGACCCGCAGCAGGCCGTGACCGAGCTCAAGGGCATGGTGCGCCTGCTCCACGAGGCCGGCATCGAGGTCATCCTCGACGTCGTCTACAACCACACCTGCGAGCAGGGCGCCGACGGGGCGACCCTGTCCCTGCGCGGCCTGGACAACCGGGCCTACTACCGACTCGACTGGCAGGGCCACGACGTCGACGTCACGGGCTGCGGCAACACCGTCGACCTGCGCCATCCGGTGCCGCTGCGGCTGGTGCTCGACTCGCTGCGGCACTGGGTCCAGGACGTCCACGTCGACGGCTTCCGGTTCGACCTCGCGACGGCCCTGGCCCGAGGGCGCGACGACGCCTACGACCCGGACCACCCGTTCCTGATGGCGCTGCGGACCGACCCGGTCCTGTCGCGGGTCAAGCTGATCGCCGAGCCCTGGGACGTGGGCCCGCACGGGTGGCGGACCGGCCAGTTCCCGCCGCCGTTCGCCGAGTGGAACGACCGCTACCGCGACTGCGTGCGGACCTTCTGGCTGGCCGATGCCGGGCGCCAGGCCACCGGCCACCAGGGTCACGGGGTGCGCGAGCTGGCCACCCGGCTGGCCGGGTCGCAGGACCTGTTCGGCACGCGGGACCGCGGACCGCTGGCGTCGGTCAACTACATCGCCTCACACGACGGCTTCACCCTGGCCGATGCGACGGCCTACAACGACAAGCACAACGAGCCGAACGGCGAGTTCGGCCAGGACGGCCACAACGACAACCGGTCCTGGAACCACGGCGTCGAGGGCCGGACCGACGACCAGGACGTCGAGGCGCAGCGCCGGCTGGCCATCCGCAACCTGCTGGCCACGCTGGCCTTCTCCACCGGCGTCCCGATGATCGGCGCCGGGGACGAGCTGGGCCGCACCCAGGAGGGCAACAACAACGCCTACTGCCAGGACAACCCGGTCTCGTGGGTCGACTGGGACCTGGAGCCATGGCAGGAGCACCTTGCAGCCACGACCCGCCGCCTGCTCGCCCTGCGGCGGGAGCACGCGGTGCTGCGCCAGCGCCAGTTCTTCGCCGGGTCACCGCGCCGCTCCGACGGCACGACAGACCTCACCTGGTACGCCGAAGACGGGCGGCGGATGGACCCGGGTCGATGGAACGACACCGGCGTGCGCACGGTGCAGATGTACCTCGACGGCGGGCACGTCGAGGGACGCTCGCTGCTGGTCATCCTGCACGGCGACGGGCCGACGACCGTGACCCTGCCGACGGAGGCATCGACCGCGGCGTACGAGCTGCTCTGGAACAGCGTCGACGAGGGCCCGAACACGTTGCCGGACAACGGAACTCGCAGCCAGACTCGCCTGCCCGGATCGACCGTCACCCTGGACGGACCGACCGTGCAGCTGTACGGCGTCAGCTGACCGAGAACCGGTCCCGCGGCACCGAGGTCACTGCCGGCGGGCCTGGTCGTTGAGCAGCCGGGCCCGGTCGCGAGCCAAGGTCATCAGGTCGCCGACGAGCTCGTCGTACGCCGGGTCGGCAGCGTCCACGGACCCGACCTCCCGCGACTCGAGCACGTGGGCCACCCCCTGGGGCCGGACCTCGATCCGCTCGATCACGACAACCGCCCGACCGGCCGCGGTCTGCTCGGCGACCTCCCAGCGGAAGTCGGGCTCGCGCACCCGCTCGCCGGCCCGCTCGAACCGCATGGCCAGCCACCAGAGCAGGGCCGCGAGCAGGACGAACATCACGACCCCGACGGCGAGAACGGCGAGCCTGGTCATGGTCAGGCGTTGGCGACCAGTCCGAGCTCGACGCTGCTGGCCAGCCCGACGTGCCGGGGCAGCACCCGCACCGTGTAGCCGAACGAACCGGTGCGGCCCAGCCGCAGGTCGCCCTCGAACCGGTGCCGGCCGCCCTCGTAGGTCTCCGCGTGGGCCAGCTCGACGACGCCCCGGTCCAGGCTGATCTCGTCGGCCTCGCTGACCCGCCCGTGCACGACCTGGACCTCGACGTCGCTCGGCTCGAGCCCGTCGAGGTTGACGAACGCCCGCACGTGCAGCACGTCGCCCACCTGCGGGGAGTCGCTGACGCCGGAGGACTCGACGTGGTCGACCCGAACGGCCGGCCAGGCCTCGCGCACCTCGGACTTCCAGGCGGCGAGGTCGCGGGCGCCGACGTACTTCGGCCCGTTGAGCTCACGCCCGGCCGCCGTCGCCGGCGCGTAGAGCTGCTCGACGTAGTCGCGCACCATCCGGCTGGCCAGGACCTTCGGCCCCAGCGTGGACAGCGTGTGGGTCACCATCTCCAGCCAGCGGGTCGGCAGCTCGGTCTCGTCGCGGTCGTAGAACCGCGGCGCGACCTGGGTCTCGATCAGCTCATAGAGCGCGGCGGCCTCGAGGTCGTCCCGCGCCTCGGCGTCCTCGACCCCATCGGCGGTCGGGATCGCCCAGCCGTTCTCGCCGTCGAACCACTCGTCCCACCAGCCGTCCAGGATGGACAGGTTGAGGCCGCCGTTGAGCGCCGACTTCATGCCCGACGTCCCACACGCCTCGAACGGGCGAAGCGGGTTGTTCAGCCAGACGTCGCAGCCGGGGTAGAGGAACTGCGCCATCGCGATGTCGTAGTTCGGCAGGTAGGCGATGCGGTGCCGGACCTCGGGGTCGTCGGCGAACTTCACCATCTGCTGGATCAGGCTCTTTCCGGTGTCATCGGCCGGGTGCGACTTGCCGGCGATGATGATCTGCACCGGGCGGACCGGGTCGAGCAGGAGCGCCTTGAGCCGCTCCGGGTCGCGCAGCATCAGGGTCAAGCGCTTGTACGTCGGGACCCGCCGGGCGAAGCCGATGGTCAGCACGTCCGGGTCGAGGATGTCGTTGGTCCAGCCCAGCTCGGCCTTGCTGGCCCCGCGCTTGAGCCAGGACGACCGCACGCGGCGCCGGGCCTCGACCACCAGCTGATGGCGCAGCTCGCGCCGACAGCTCCAGATCTCCCCGACCGGCACCTCGCCGATCCGGTGGAAGGCCGACTCGTCGATGTGGTCTCCGAGATGGCGCTCGGCCAGCTCGACGACCTTGCGGTCGGCCCACGTCGGAGCGTGAACACCGTTGGTGATAGAGGCGATCGGCACCTCACGGTCATCGAAGCCCGGCCACAGGCCGTCGAACATCTGCCGGCTGACCGCGCCGTGCAGCTGGCTCACGCCGTTGGCCCGCTGGGACAGCCGCAGGCCCATGACCGCCATGTTGAAGACGCCGGCCTCGCCGCCGGGGTAGTCCTCGGCGCCCAGGCTGAGGATCCGGTCGACCGAGATGCCGGGCACCGCGTTGTCCCCACCGAAGTAGGTCTCGATCTGGTCCGAGCCGAACCGGTCGATGCCGGCCGGGACGGGAGTGTGCGTCGTGAACACCGTGGCGGCCCGGACCGCCTCGAGCCCCTCGTCGAAGGTCATGCCCTCGTTCTCGACGAGCTCGCGGATCCGCTCGAGCCCGAGGAAGCCGGCGTGGCCCTCGTTGGTGTGCATGACCTCGGGCGCGGGGGCGCCGGTCAGCCGCGCCCAGAGCCGCAGCGCGCGGACGCCGCCGATGCCGAGCAGCATCTCCTGCTGGAGCCGGTGCTCACCGCCGCCGCCGTACAGCCGGTCGGTGATCGAGCGGGCGGCGTCGTCGTTGGCCTCGACGTCGGAGTCGAGCAGCAGCAGCGGAACGCGCCCGACCTGCGCCTTGCGGATGTAGGCCACGATGCGGCGCCCGCCGGGCAGCCCCACCTCGACCTCGCACGGCGTGCCGTCGGCCTCGCGCAGCAGGGTCAGCGGCAGGCCGTCGGGGTCGAGCACCGGGTAGGTCTCCTGCTGCCAGCCGTCGCGGGAGAGCGACTGCTTGAAGTAGCCGGTCTTGTAGAACAGGCCGACGCCCACGATCGGGACGCCGAGGTCGGAGGCCGCCTTGAGGTGGTCGCCGGCGAGGATGCCGAGCCCGCCGGAGTACTGCGGCAGGACCTCGGTGATGCCGAACTCGGGCGAGAAGTAGCCGATCGAGGCCGGTGCGTTGTTGGCCGGGTCCTGGGCCCACTCCTGGTACCAGCGTGGCTCGTCGCAGTACGCCGCGAGGTCGTCCGCCGCTGCCCGGACCCGGGCGACGAATGCGGGGTCGGCGGCGAGGGCGTCGAGCTCGTCCGAGGAGTGCGCGCCGAGCAGGGCCACCGGGTCGTGCCGGACCCGGGCCCAGCGCTTCGGGTCGAGCTCGGCGAACAGGTCCCGCGTCGGCGGGTGCCAGGACCACCGCAGGTTGCTGGCCAGGAGGCCGAGCGGCTCCAGCGGCTCGGGCAGGACGGTGCGGACGCTGAACCGGCGAATTGCTCTCACGAGGGAGCACGCTAGTGGCAAGTCGGACACCGACACGCCCACGCCTGCCGGAATCCTGCAAAGTCAGCAAGAAATTTCAGCCGACCGGCGGTTTCCGGTTCACTCACTGGGTTCGGTCAGTCGGGGTCGGTCACCGGGCTAGAGCGGCGGGGGGATGGCCAGGGCCCCGGCCAGCGAGCCACCGGGCGGCTGGACCGGGATCAGGGTGGCCTGGTAGGCGTGGTAGATGTCGGGTTTCCCCGGCCAGGTGGCGCCCGCCGGCCGACCGTCCGGCGCCAGCTCGTGCCACCAGCTGCCGCCGTCCAGGTCGATGAAGTACCGCCGGGCGATGTCCCACCACTGCGCATAGGCGTCGGCGTACGCCGCATCGCCGGTCCGCCGGTAGAGCACCGCCGCCGTGCAGATCGCCTCGGCCAGCACCCAGTGGAACCGGGCCGACACGACCGGCCGCCCGGACCAGTCGACGGTGTAGACGAAGCCCGGCACCTCCGCCGGGTCGCCGTGACCGGTCGCCGGGGCGAGCCCGACCCGGGTGGCCGTCGCGAACAGCTCCTGGGCGTCGCCCAGCAACCAGTCCGGCGCCTCTTGTCCGGCGTTGGTCAGTGCTGCCTCGAGCGAGACGAACAACCGGGCCCACTCGAAGGAGTGACCGGGCGTCGCGCCGTACGGCCGGAACGGGTCTTCCTTGCGGTCCTCGTTGAAGTCGAGCCGGACGCTGCCGTCCAGGGCCCGGTGCTCCGGGATGAGCCAGCCGTGGGCGGGGGCCAGCTCGTGCACCGACTCGCGGGCGATGTCCAGCGCCCGGGCTCGCCAGCTGTCGTCCTCGGTGGCGTCGGCGGCGGCGAGGAGGGCCTCGACCAGGTGCATGGCGCTGTTCGCCCCGCGGTAGGCCTCCCGGCTCGCCCAGGCCGCGTCGTACGACTCCCAGGTGACGCCGCCGTCGGCGAGAAATCGTTGCTGCACAACGGAAAGCGCTTGATCGAGCAGCTCCCCTGCCCCCGGTCGCATCGCGAGGTGGGCCGAGCTCGCGGCGAGCACGACGAAGGCATGGGTGTACGCCGCCTTGCGGTCGGTGTCTCCGCGCCCCTCGAACCACCCACCGTGCTCGTCGTCGCGCAACGGCCCGGTCAGCGCGGCCAGGCCGTGGTCGACGAGACTCGGCCCGATGGGGTCGCCGCGCAGCGTCGCCAGTGAGTACACGTGCGTCATCCGGGCCGTGATCCAGGTCGCCACCGGGCGGTTGAGCTCCAGGCGACCGTCCCGGTCGAGCCAGCCGAAGCCGTCACCCGGCACCAGCGAGGCCCGGCCGAAGGCCGTCAGCCGGGTGCCCTCCGCGGCCAGCCAGGCCCGGTGCTCGGCGTCCGGCCACCGCGTCGGCAGCAGGGGCGTCGGCGGCAGCGGTTCGGGCCGCGACTGCGCGCCCTGGTCCGGCCCGGCCTCATCCATTCGCGGGAGTCTGCCGCATGACCCGCTGGGCGCGTTCGGCCCGGCGGCCTCGCCGCGTGGCAGCCGACTCGATAGCGTCGTACGCGTGAAGCCATCGCCCGGCAAGCGCTCCGGAAAGCGCGCTCGGCCCACCCCGAGCGGCAGGCCGGGCGCGACGTCCCCCGCCGCCACCGCGACAACCCCTCAGGCAACCCCTGAACCAGCTCCGGCGACCCCTCCCGCGACAACCCCGGCACCGACGCCCGCGGCCATGACCGAGCGGCCCCCGTCGTGGCGGCCGAACCCCGGCCTGAGCCGGCGGCCGAGGTCACCGAGCCGGCAGCGCCGGCAGCGCCCGAGCCGCGCTCGGTCGTGGGCCGGATCCCGGTCCTCGCCGTGCAGCCGGCGGTCAACGCCGGGAAGTGGCCCAGCAAGGCCGTCGTCGGCGAGGAGATCCCGGTCTCCGCGACCGTCTTCGCCGAGGGCCACGGTGCGGTCAACGCGACCGCCGTCCTCACCTCGCCCGACGGCCGGCGGGTCACGGCGCCGATGCACTCCCTCGGCCCGGGTCTGGACCGATGGGGCGGCACGGCCGTGCCCGATGCGATGGGCCTCTGGTCGGTCTCGGTGGAGGGCTGGAGCGACCCCTACGCCACGTGGGAGCACGACGCCACAATCAAGATCGCCGCCGACGTCGACACCGAGCTGATGCTGGCCGAGGGGGCGGTGCTGTTGCGCCGCGCCGTCGCCCAGGTCGACCGCACCCCGGCCCAGGCCCGCCCGTTGCTGGACGCCGTCACCGCGCTGGAGGACCCGGGCCGCCCGGCCCAGGTGCGCCTGGCCGCCGGCACCTCGGTGCAGGTGCAGCGCGAGCTGGCCGACCGCCCGCTGCGCGACCTCGTGACCGCGAGCGACCCGTTGCCGATGCAGGTCGAGCGGGAGCGGGCCCTCTACGGGTCCTGGTACGAGTTCTTCCCCCGCTCCGAGGGCGCCCGTCGCGACGACGACGGCCGCTGGCACTCGGGCACCTTCAAGACGGCGCTGGACCGCCTGCCCGCGGTGGCGGACATGGGCTTCGACATCCTTTATCTGCCACCGATCCACCCGATCGGGCGGGTCAACCGCAAGGGCCCGAACAACACCCTCAACCCCGGACCGCAGGACCCCGGCTCGCCGTGGGCGATCGGCTCGAGCGAGGGCGGCCACGACACGATCCACCCCGACCTCGGCACGTTCGAGGACTTCGACGCCTTTGTGGCCCGGGCCGGCGAGCTCGGGCTCGAGGTGGCCCTCGACCTGGCGCTGCAGTGCGCGCCGGACCACCCGTGGGCCACGACCAACCCGGAGTGGTTCACGACCCGGGTCGACGGCTCGATCGCCTATGCCGAGAACCCGCCGAAGAAGTACCAGGACATCTACCCGGTCAACTTCGACAACGACCCCGAGGGCATCTACGCCGAGGTCCTGCGCATCGTCCGGCTCTGGATGTCGCACGGGGTCAAGACGTTCCGCGTCGACAACCCGCACACCAAGCCGGTGCAGTTCTGGGAGCGGCTGATCGGTCAGGTGATGATCGACGAGCCCGAGGCCATCTTCTTCGCGGAGGCGTTCACCCGCCCGGCGATGATGCAGACGCTGGGCAAGATCGGCTTCCAGCAGTCCTATACCTACTTCACCTGGCGCAATGCCAAGTGGGAGGTCGAGGAGTACCTGCGCGAGGTCTCCGGCGAGCAGGCCGCTTGGTTCCGGCCGAACTTCTTCGTCAACACCCCGGACATCCTCACCGAGTTCCTCCAGTACGGCGGGCCGACGGCCTTCCGGCTGCGGGCGGCCCTGGCCGCGACGGCCTCGCCGAGCTGGGGCGTCTACGCGGGCTACGAGCTCTACGAGCACGTGGCCCGGCCCGGCGCCGAGGAGTACCTGGACAACGAGAAGTACCAGTACCGGCCGCGGGACTGGGCGGCGTACGAGAAGGGTGGCGCCAAGGAGGGCCAGTCCCTCGCGCCGTACATCACCCGGCTCAACGAGATCCGCCGGGCCCACCCCGCGCTGCAGCGGCTGCGCAACCTCACGATGCACACGGCCGAGGACCCGTCCACGATCGTCTTCTCCAAGCGGCGTGAGGTCGACGGCCGCGACGACACCATCGTCGTCGTGATCAACCTCGACCCGCACAGCACGCGGGAGACGTGGATCCACCTGAACATGCCCGAGCTCGGGCTGGAGTGGGACGAGGGCTTCCTGGCCCACGACCTGGTCACCGGGGCGTCCTGGCACTGGGGTGAGCACGCCTTCGTCCGGCTCGGCCGCGACGGCGAGCCGGCGCACATCCTCCAGGTGCGGAGCCTGTAGTGGCACGCGGCATGGACCTGGCCGGGCCAGGGCTCACCAACGACCCCAACTGGTACCGCAAGGCGGTCTTCTACGAGGTCCTGGTCCGGGCCTTCGCCGACTCCAAGGGCTCCGGCTCGGGCGACTTCACCGGCCTGGTCGGCAAGCTCGACTACCTGCAGTGGCTCGGCGTCGACTGCCTCTGGCTGCCGCCGTTCTACGCCTCCCCCCTGCGCGACGGCGGCTACGACATCAGCGACTACCAAGCGGTGCTGCCCGAGTTCGGGACGCTGCCGGAGTTCACCGAGCTGGTCTCGCAGGCCCACCAGCGGGGCATCCGGATCGTCACCGACATCGTCGTGAACCACACCAGCGACCAGCACCCGTGGTTCCAGGCCAGCCGGTCCGACCCCGAGGGTCCGTACGGCGACTTCTACGTCTGGTCCGACGACGACACGGCGTACAGCGACGCGCGGATCATCTTCGTCGACACCGAGACGTCCAACTGGACCTTCGACGCCGTACGGCGGCAGTACTACTGGCATCGGTTCTTCGGCCACCAGCCGGACCTGAACTTCGACAACCCGGCTGTCGTCGACGCGGTGCTCGACGTCGTCCGGTTCTGGATGGACCTGGGCATCGACGGCTTCCGGCTCGATGCGATCCCCTACCTGTTCGAGCGCGAGGGCACCAACTGCGAGAACCTGCCGGAGACGCACGAGTTCCTGGTCAAGCTGCGCCGGCTCGTCGACGAGGAGTACCCGGGCCGGATCATGCTGGCCGAGGCCAACCAGTGGCCCAAGGACGTCGTCGGGTACTTCGGCTCGGAGGACGAGCCCGAGTGCCACATGTGCTTCCACTTCCCGGTCATGCCGCGGCTGTACTACGCGTTGCGCGAGGAGAAGGCCACCCCGGTCGTCGAGATCATGGCCGAGACACCGGACATCCCGCGCGGTGGTCAGTGGGGCACGTTCCTGCGCAACCATGACGAGCTCACCCTCGAGATGGTGACGACCGAGGAGCGGGCCGCGATGTACGGCTGGTTCGCGCCCGACCCACGGATGCGCGCCAACATCGGCATCCGGCGCCGGCTCTCGCCGTTGCTGGAGAACTCCCGCGCCGAGGTCGAGCTGATCACCGCGCTGCTGCTCTCGATGCCGGGCAGCCCCTGCCTGTACTACGGCGACGAGATCGGCATGGGCGACAACATCTGGCTCGACGACCGCGACGCCGTCCGCACCCCGATGCAGTGGACCCCGGACCGCAACGCCGGCTTCTCGACCGCCGACCCGGGCAAGCTCTACCTGCCGGTCGTCCAGTCGCTCGTCTACCACTACGGCATCACCAACGTGGAGGCTCAGCTGGCGAGCTCCTCGTCGCTGCTGCACTGGACCCGGTCGATGCTGATGCTGCGGCGGCAGCACCCGGTCTTCGGCATGGGCGCCTATGTGCCGGTGCCCAGTGACAACGACGCCGTGCTCGCCTTCCTGCGCGTGCTGCACCCGGACGACCACATCGGCGACGAGCCAGGCGCCTCGACGGTGCTGTGCGTCAACAACCTGGCCCGCACGCCGCAGAGCGCTCAGCTCGTCATGCCCGAATCCGTTGCGGGACATAGCACTCGGGATCTCTTCGGCGGCGCGACCTTCCCCTCGATCCCGGCTGAGGGGCCGATGTCGCTGACCATGGGCTCGCGGGACTTCTTCTGGCTCGAGATCCGTGGCGGCGAGAGCGGCCGATGACGGCCCAGCCGCACGACGAGGCCCTGCGCCAGATCCTGGACCGCTGGGTCCCGGCCCAGCGGTGGTTCGCCGGCAAGGGCACCAGCGGTGAGCTCGCCCTCGGCGGCGCCATCGACCTGAGCGACCCGGACGCGGATCCCGCCGATCCCGCCGATCCCGCCGATGACGTCCGGGTGCAGGTGTGGGTCGTCTCGGCGATCACGACCAGGGGCGAGATCACGACCTACCAGGTGCCGTTGGTCTTCCGGACGACCGCTGTGCCTGGGGGTGCTCTCGTCGGCGTTGTGGACGACGGCCGGACCCACGTCTACGACGGCGCGCACGACCCGGCCTTCACCCGGCGCTGGCTGCGCCTGATCGACGACCAGGTCTCGGCCAGCAGCAGCGGCGGGCCGAGCGCCAAGGGCCGGCGTCAGCCGGGCGGGGTGCCGGTGCCGGTCGACGGCCAGGCCAAGGTGCTGTCCGGCGAGCAGTCCAACACCAGCGTCATCGTCGAGGGCGACCCGCCGGTCATCGTCAAGATCTTCCGGACCCTGTACGCCGGTGCCAACCCCGACGTCGTCGTACAGTCCGCACTCGCGGCAGCCGGCAGCACCCGCGTGCCGACCCCGTCCGGCTGGGTGGAGGGTTCATGGCCGCGGCCGGACGGCTCGGTGGTCTCCGGGCACCTGGCCTTCGCCAGCGAGTTCCTGGTGGGGACCCGGGACGCCTGGCGTGAGGCCTCCCAGTCACTGGAGCAGCACGCCGACTTCGGTCCGCAGGCCTACACCCTCGGGCAGGCCACGGCGGAGGTCCACCGGACGCTGGCCCAGCACATGTCGACCGAGGTCGCGTCGCCGGCCCGGCGGTCCGACCTGGTCCACGCGCTGCGGGTGCGGGCGACCTGGGCCTGCGGACAGGTCGAGGACCTCAAGGGGGTCGAGGAGCGAGCCCACGCGCTGCACGACGAGCTGGACGAGCTCACCGAATTCCCTGTGCTGCAACGGATCCACGGCGACTACCACCTCGGCCAGGTCTTGGACGCTCCCGGCCGCGGTTGGGTCCTGCTCGACTTCGAGGGGGAGCCGCTGCGGCCGATCAGCGAGCGCAGCGACCCCGATCTCGCCCTGCGCGACGTCGCCGGAATGCTGCGCTCGTTCGACTACGCCGCCCACCAGGCCGAGGCGGGGCAGCTGGCGCCGCAGGAGGCCCTGGCCTGGGGCCAGGAGTGGGCCGGCCGGTGCCGTGAGCAGTTCTGCCTCGGCTACGCCGACGTCGACGGTCGCGACCCGCGCGAGCACGCCACGCTGCTCGTCGCGCTCGAGCTGGACAAGGCGCTCTACGAGGTCGTCTACGAGGCCCGCAACCGCCCGGACTGGATCGACGTGCCGCTGCGCGCCGTGGCCCGGCTCACCGGCACCTAGACCTAGGTCGGACCCCCGGCGCCTCCGTACCGGCGACATTTCGCGGCTGGCATCGGGACTAGATCTGGTCGGGCTGATGTTGCGGCGGGCACAGCGTTCGCACCGCAGCCGAGGGAGCAGGCCATGAAGGCAGTCCAGTTCGACGTGAACGGCGGGCCTGAGGTCCTGCACGTGGCCGAGGTCCACGAGCCGCACGCCGGCCCCGGCCAGGTCCGGGTGGCGGTGCGCGCGGCCGGGATCAACCCGATCGACTTCAAGAACCGCTCCGGGATGTTCGGCCCGAGCAAGAAGCTGCCCGTGACCACGGCGCTGGACGCCTCCGGCATCGTCGACGAGATCGGTGACGGGGTCGAGGGCACCGCCGTCGGCGACGAGGTCTTCGGCCAGGCGACCGGCGGGGCCGCCGCCGAGTTCGCCGTCCTGACGCACTGGGCCCGCAAGCCGGCCACCATGTCGTTCGAGGAGGCAGCCGGACTGCCGGTCGCGGTCGAGACGGCCCAGCGGGCCTTCCGCACGATCGGGATCGAGCCGGGCGACACCGTTCTGGTCAACGGCGCGGCCGGCGGCGTCGGCACCGCCGCCGTACAGCTGGCCCTCGCGTCCGGCGCGGGCCGGGTCATCGGCACCGCGAGCGAGAGCAACCACGACTACCTGCGCTCGCTGGGGGTCGTGCCCACGACATACGGCGACGGCCTGGCCGACCGGGTCCGCGAGCTCGCTCCGGACGGGGTCGACCTCGCCTTCGACACGGCCGGGCGAGGCGTGCTCCCGGCGCTGGTCGAGATCACGGGCGACCCGCAGAACGTCGTCACGATCGCGAGCTACGACGCCGCCGACTACGGCGTGCGCCTCACGACGGGTGGCGGCGAGGCGCGCTCCTGGGACGCGCTGGACCAGGCCGCGCAGCTGTTCGAACAGGGCCGGTTCAGCCTGCCGGTCGCCCAGGCCTTCCGGTTCGACCAGGCGGCCGAGGCGCACCGGGTGAGCGAGGCCGGTCACGTCCGCGGCAAGCTCGTCCTCGTCCCGGCCTGAGGGCGCACAACCAGCCGCACAACCGGACGAAACGGCCCGGGCTGGTGTGACCCGCCCCGGCCCGCAAGGATGGCAGGCATGCCGGACCCGCAACCGCCGACCCAGCGCACCGAACCTCCCCTGACGGTGGAGGACGCCGGGACGCCACGCGTGAGCGCTCCGAGCCTGCTGCCGGTCGGGGCCAACGAGATCGAGCGCGTCGTCGCCGGGGCCCACCACGACCCGCACTCGATCCTCGGCCCGCACCCGTACGACGGGGGCGTCAGCCTCCGGGTCCTGCGGCCGCTGGCCCTGAGCGTCGTGGCGCTGCTCGACGACGGGTCGCGGCACGCGCTGACCCACGAGCGCGAAGGGGTCTTTGCCGGAGTCCTGCCGTTCGCTCAGGTCGGCGACTACCGGCTCGAGGTGACCTACGACGGGCTCGACCCGGTCACCGGCGACGACCCCTACCGCTTCCTGCCCACCCTCGGTGACGTCGACCTGCACCTGATCGGCGAGGGCCGGCACGAGCAGCTGTGGACGGTGCTCGGGGCGCACGTCCGCGAGTACGACGGCCCGCTGGGGCCGGTGCTGGGCACCTCGTTCGCCGTCTGGGCGCCACATGCCGTCGGGGTCCGGCTGGCCTCGGACGTCAACCACTGGGACCCCGCCGCGCACCCGATGCGCTCGCTGGGGTCCTCCGGCGTATGGGAGCTGTTCGTCCCCGGCGTCGGCGAGGGCACCCGCTACAAGTTCGAGATCCTCGCCCGCGACGGCCGCCGGCTGATGAAGTCGGACCCGATGGCCCGCGCCACCGAGGTGCCGCCGTCGACGGCCTCGATCGTCACGGAGTCGTCGTACACCTGGGGTGACCAGCAGTGGATGGCGGACCGGGTCACCAACGACGTCCACAACGGCCCGATGAGCGTCTACGAGGTGCACCTCGGGTCGTGGCGGCAGGGCCTGTCCTACCGCGACCTGGCCGACCAGCTGGTCAACTACGTGGCCGACCTGGGCTACACCCACGTCGAGCTGATGCCGGTTATGGAGCACCCCTACGGCCCGTCCTGGGGCTACCAGGTCACCGGCTACTACGCCCCGACCGCTCGCTTCGGTACGCCGGACGACTACCGCTACCTCGTCGACACCCTGCACCAGCGCGGGATCGGCGTGATCCTGGACTGGGTGCCGGCGCACTTCCCCAAGGACGCCTTCGCGCTGGCCCGGTTCGACGGGCAGGCGCTCTACGAGCACCCGGACCCGCGGCGCGGCGACCAGCCCGACTGGGGCACGCACGTCTTCGACTTCGGCAACCCGCAGGTCCGCAACTTCCTGGTGGCCAACGCGATCTACTGGTGCGAGGAGTTCCACGCCGACGGCCTGCGGGTCGACGCCGTCGCCTCGATGCTCTACCTCGACTACTCCCGCAAGGAGGGCGAGTGGGCGCCGAACCAGTACGGCGGGCGTGAGCACCTCGAGGCTGTGCAGTTCCTGCAGGAGACCAACGCCACGGTCTACAAGCGCGTCCCCGGTGTCGTGACGATCGCCGAGGAGTCGACCGCCTGGCCCGGTGTCACGCGGCCAACTCACTTGGGCGGCTTGGGTTTCGGCCTGAAGTGGAACATGGGCTGGATGCACGACTCACTGGCCTACATCGCCCACGAGCCGGTGCATCGGCAATGGCACCACCACGAGATGACGTTCTCGCTGATGTACGCCTGGAGCGAGAACTTCGTCCTCCCGATCAGCCACGACGAGGTCGTCCACGGCAAGGGCTCGCTGCTGCGCAAGATCCCGGGCGACCGGTGGAAGCAGCTCGCGACCCTGCGCGCCTACCTGGCGCTGATGTGGGCCCACCCGGGCAAGCAGCTGCTGTTCATGGGCACCGAGTTCGGCCAGGAGTCCGAGTGGGCCGACAGCCGCAGCCTGGACTGGTGGCTGCTCGACCAGCCGTGGCACCTCGGCGTCCATCAGATGGTCAAGGACCTCAACCGCGTCTATCGCGAGACGCCCGCCATGTGGGCTCGCGACCTGACGCCGGAGGGCTTCCGCTGGATCGACGCCAACGACGCCGCCGGCAACACCTTCACCTTCATCCGGCAGGGTCCCGGCGGCCCGGACGACGTCCTGGTTGCGGCGATCAACTTCTCCGGCGAGCCGCACTTCGACTACCGGCTCGGCCTGCCCAAGGCGGGTCGCTGGGACGAGGTGCTCAACACCGACGCCGAGAGCTATGGCGGCTCCGGCGTCGGCAACCTCGGTGCGGTCGAGGCGACGGATGAGTCCTGGCACGCCCAGCCGGCCTCGGCGACGGTGAGCCTGCCGCCGCTCGGCGCGGTGTGGCTGCGCCCGGCCCGGGTGGCAGCGCCGGCCGTGGCGGCCGAGCCGGCCGTTGCGGCTGTGCGCTGGCGGCTGAGCCGACCCCCGCCGAGTAGCCGGCGCCCGGGGGACCATGAACGCACCGGAGATGCCGAGACCGGCTTCGTTGCATGGTTTGCACGACCTGGTCCTGGCGCTGCGCTCGAGCCGGCGGTTCATCGACGTCCTCGAGATCACCGGCGAGCAGGCCCTCGCGGCCCTCGAGGCGGACAGCCTGTCGCTGTCGGCCTGGGACCGCGACCTGGGCCGGCTGGTCACGCGGGTCAACCTCGGCGTCCTCGCGCCGGGCGAGGTGCGCTTCCCGCAGGACGAGGTCTACCAGCTGGCCCGTGAGGCCGTAGTCCTGTTGGAGGGCAACGGATTCCTGGTCCGGGCCGACGACCCCGACGCCCCCGAGCCGGACCGCACGATCCTGCTCGGCGCGTCGATGTCCTCGGGCATCACGATGCCGATCCCCAGCGAGGGCCGGCTCTGGGGCGAGATGTGGGCGACCCGGGGGGCCGGCCGTCCGGCGTACAGCGAGGCCGACCTGGAGTTCGCGAGTGAGGTGGCCGCCCTCATCGGCGAGGTCATCGCGTCGGGCGAGCTGCTCGAGCGGACGGCCCGGATGGCCTACGAGGACCCGTTGACCCGGCTGGCCAACCGGCGGGTCTTCGACGACCGGCTGGCGAGACTGCTCGAGCCCGGGCAACCCGGCGCCACGGTCGTGCTCTGCGACCTCGACGACCTCAAGGCGATCAACGACGAGGCGGGTCACGATGCCGGTGACCGGGTGATCATCCTGGCCGCCGACGCACTCTCGGTCGTGGCCAGCCGGGTCCAGGGCTGTGTGGCCGCGCGGATCGGCGGCGATGAGTTCGCCCTGATCCTGCCCGGTGACGCCCGCTCGCAGGCGGTCGCGGTCGCCCAGCGCGCAGCGGCGCTGTTGGAGCGTGGGCCGGAGCGGGCGACGATGAGCTGCGGCGTCGCGGCGGCGCCACCCGGAACCCTGCCCCGGACGCTCTTCGTCACTGCCGATGCGGCGCTGTACGGCGCCAAGCACCGCGGCGCCCAGCTGCTGCTCTCGTCCGACCTGGGCGACGGCGAGCACGAGCTGCTCCGGGCCCGGCCGAAGGGCCCGGTGCCGCCCCGCCGACGGCGCTGGGACGACGCGACCGACCGGCCGTACGCCGCCGACGCCGCGGCTGCCGTTGCCGAGGCCGTGCAGGCACTGGCCGACGGACTGCCCGACGCCCCACAAGACGCGCCCGGAGCCCTGCGCTGGGTCGGCGACACGCTGCTCGGCCCGCTCGACCTGGACCGCTGGGTGCTCAGCACCGTGCGCGAAGGGCCGGACGGCGCCGAGTTCGTGCTCGACTCACTCGGCATGCGGCGGGCCCGCCTCGGCACCGAGCCGCCGCCAGAGGAGGCCGAGATCGCGCACGAGGTGCGCCGCGTCGTGGACTTCCCCGGTGCGCTCGCCGCGATGGATGACGGCCACGTGTTCGGCTACGACCGGGAGCAAGGCGCGGTCGACACCTCGGACGAGCTGACCACAGAGTTGTTGCGGCGCATGGGAATGCGGCTCATCTCGGGGATGGGCGCTCGCGAGGGAGACCGCGGCTGGCTGCTCACGGTGTTCAGTGCGACCGACCACGTGCCCGTGTCAGCCGTCCGAGAGGTGATGGCCTTGGCGCACGCCTCGGCGATCCGAAAGGATGGGCGACATGAGTGAGCCGAGTTCCACGGGTGCGACGCGCGCCGGACAGCTGGCCGCGACGAGCGACCTGGTCGACGTGCCCCACCTCGTCACGTCGTACTACGCCACCGTCCCGGACCCGGCCGACCCGATGCAGCAGGTGGTGTTCGGCACCTCGGGCCACCGCGGCACCAGCCTCAACGGCTCGTTCAACGAGGCGCACATCCTGGCCACGACCCAGGCCATCTGCGAGTACCGCCGGGACCAGGGCTATGACGGGCCGCTGTTCGTCGGCCGGGACACGCACGGCCTGTCCGAGCCGGCCTGGGTGAGCGCCCTCGAGGTGCTCGCGGCCAACGACGTGACCGTCCTGGTCGACTCGGCGGACGCCTACACCCCGACCCCTGCCGTCTCCCACGCCATCCTGCGAGCCAACGGCGGCCGGACGACCGGCTCCGGTCTGGCCGACGGCATCGTCGTGACGCCCTCGCACAACCCGCCCACCGATGGCGGGTTCAAGTACAACCCGCCCCACGGCGGCCCGGCCGACACCGACGCCACCGGGTGGATCGCCCGTCGGGCCAACGAGCTGCTCGCCGCGGATCTTGCTGGGGTGCAACGGATCCCGTTCGCCCGGGCCCGCGCGGCCGCTTCGTCGTACGACTTCATGGCGACCTATGTCGATGACCTGCCCAACGTGCTCGATCTCGACGCGATCCGGTCCGCCGGGGTGAAGATCGGCGCGGACCCGCTCGGCGGGGCGTCGGTGGACTACTGGGGCGCGATCGCCGAGCGGCATCGGCTCGACCTCACCGTCGTCAACCCGCTCGTCGACCCGACCTGGCGGTTCATGACGCTGGACTGGGACGGCAAGATCCGGATGGACTGCTCCTCCCCCAACGCGATGGCGTCGTTGATCAACCGGATGGGCCTCGGCCCCGACGGCGGCGAGGCGCCGTATGCCATCGCCACCGGCAACGACGCCGACTCGGACCGGCACGGGATCGTCACGCCGGACGGTGGGCTGATGAACCCCAACCACTTCCTGGCCGTGGCGATCCAGTACCTGTACGCCGGCCGCACCGGCTGGTCGAGCGACGCGGCGATCGGCAAGACGCTGGTGTCCTCGTCGATGATCGACCGGGTTGCCGCGGACCTCGGTCGCCGTCTGGTCGAGGTGCCGGTCGGCTTCAAGTGGTTCGTGCCCGGGCTGCTCGACGGAAGCGTCGGTTTCGGTGGCGAGGAGTCGGCCGGTGCATCGTTCCTGCGCCGCGACGGCTCGGTGTGGACGACCGACAAGGACGGCATCCTGTTGGCCCTGCTGGCATCGGAGATCAAGGCCGTGACGGGACGCTCGCCCAGCGAGCACTATCGCGATCTCGTTGCGGCGCATGGCGATCCGGCCTACGCGCGAGTCGACGCCGCCGCCTCTCGCGAGGAGAAGGCGAAGCTGGCCAAGCTGGCGCCGGAGGACGTGACCGCGACGGAGCTGGCCGGCGAGCCGATCACCGCCCGGCTGACGGCGGCACCGGGCAACGGTGCCCCGATCGGCGGCCTCAAGGTGTGCACCGAGTCGGCCTGGTTCGCCGCGCGGCCGTCCGGCACCGAGGACGTCTACAAGATCTACGCCGAGTCGTTCAAGGGCCCGGAGCACCTGGCCGTCGTGCAGGCAGAGGCCCGCGAGGTCGTGTCGGCGGCACTCGCCGGCTAAACCTCAAGTCGGCGTCCGGATCGACCGATTCCGGAGGGACGGTTCCGGGCGTGCGTGCGGGACCGCGTCCGCGCACCGAGGGGGCCACAATGTCCGAGCCGAACCGTTTTGGCGGGTCGGGATCCGATCCCGTCGACCCGTGGCGAGCACCGGGCAGTGCCGAACCGCCCCCGTTCTTCACCACACCCAACCCTGCTGCAGTCCCTGCACCGGGCCCGTACCCGCCGCCGCCCGCCAACCCTTACGCACCGGCGGCGACGGCACCTGCTACCCAGCCGGCCTACCCGCCGGCCTACCCGCGGCCGACCCGTCGGGCTACCCGCCGCTGGGCGCGTCGCCGTACGCCGGCCCGGCCATGGCGGTCCGCGGCAACAAGGGTCTGGGGATCGCCACGCTCGTCCTGGGCGGAGTGTTCGTCGGATACTCACTCCTGCGCGCCGCGACGGCGCCGTCAGCGGTCCACAAGCTGGACCTCTATGCCGCGGCGGGCTACGACACCCGACGCGTCGCCACCGCGTACGACGGTGTGGCGATCCTCGGCCTCGTCCTGATCCCGCTGTTCATCGTCGGCTCGCTGTGGCTGTACCGGGCCCAGGCCAACGCCCGGGCGATCTCACCGCTCCATGTCCGGCGAGCCCAGGCCTGGTCGTGGTTCGGCTGGATCACCCCGATCGCGAGCTGGTTCGTGATCAAGCAGATCGTGGACGACAGCTGGCGTGTCACGGCTCCCCCCGGGGCCGGACCGGCCACTCCGGGCCGGCGACGCTCGACCGGCCTCTGGTGGGGGCTGTGGATCACGTTCACCTTCCTGTCCGGCGTGGGGACCCGGGTCTGGGTCTCCGCCGGCTCGACCACCATCAACGCCAACTGCCAGTGCGCCGTCTACACCGGCCACCGGGGCATCAACCCGGCGCTGGAGCTGGTCGCAGCACTGGTCGGCATCGCGGCGTACGCCGCCTTCGTGCCCATCGTGTTCGGCCTGTCGAACGCCCAGGAGGACCTGGTCACCCGCCTTCGCGGCGGTGGGCCGATCCCCTACTGAGCCAACGGCCGTTTCGCTCAGCCCCGGTTGCGCAGGATGGTCTCCGCGGCGGCCGCCGCCGCTAGCAGGGCGGCATCGGACCAGCGGGGACCGATCAGCTGCAGCCCGACCGGCATCCCGTCACGTCCCGGCCCGATCGGGATCGACACGGCCGGCAGCCCGGCCAGGTTGGCCGGCAGGGCGAGGGCACACCAGGCGTCGAACGTCTCCGGAACCGCTTGCCCGTCAACAGTTTCCGGCGCCATCCGGTCGGCCGAGAAGGCCACGACGGGCATCGTCGGCGTGAGCAATACGTCGTACGACGAGAAGAAGCCGGCCCAGGTCGCGGTGAACCGCGCCCGCGCGTCCTGGGCGTCAAGATAGTCGCGGGCGCTCGCAGCCCGCACCGGCCCGGATGATGGCGGCGGCGTCCGGCCCGACCAGGTCGGGTGAGCCCTCCAACAGCGGGCCTTCGGAGGCGTAGCCCTCCGGAAGGGCGATGGCGTCCCAGAGCGGGCCCGGGTCGATCGGCTCGCGGCTGCGCCTCCTCGATCGATGCGCCGGCCGCGCGGAGGGCGGCAACAGCGGCACGGAACGACTGCCGCACATCCGGGTCGACCGCAGCGAAACCCAGGTCCTCGGAGGACGCGATCCGCAGACCGGTCAGGCTCGGGTTCGCAACCGCCGCAAGGTAGTTGGTGGCCGGCGACGGGTAGGAGAGCGGGTCGGCGCTGGACGGACCGGCCATGACCGACAGGGCGAGGGCGAGGTCGCGCGTCGAGGCGGCGATCGGACCGGTGACCGAGAGCGTCGGCCACCCCCGGAAGCCCGGGCAGCTTGGGCACCAGCCCGAAAGTCGGCTTGATGCCATAGACACCACAGAAGGCCGACGGGATTCGGATCGAGCCACCCCCATCCGTGCCGACGGCCAACGGCACCATCCCCGCCGCCACCGACGCCGCCGCTCCCCCGCTCGACCCGCCGGTGGTCCGGGTCGGGTCGTGCGGGTTGCGGGAGACGCCGTAGACCTCGTTGAAAGTCGTTCCGCGATAGCAGAACTCGGGGTTGTTGGTCTTGCCCACGACCACGGCCCCCGCCGCGACCAGCCGGCTGACACACACGCAGTCCACGTCCGGCACGAAGTCGGCCAGCGCACGCGAGCCGTTGGTCGACGGCCAGCCGGCCAGCCACACGTGGTCCTTGACCGAGATCGGTACGCCGGCCAGCGGTCCCGTGCGGACGCCGCGGTCGACCTCCTCTGCCGCGGCCAGCGCGACGTCGTCTCGCACCACCGTGAAGGCGTTGAGCTCGTCGTCGCTCGCCCCGATCGCCTCCAGTGCCGACCGGACCGTCTCCGATGGCCGACTGCCGGCCCGCGCGCGATGGCCTGCGCCGTCGCCCACGCGTCCATCAGGGCAGCTCGTGCTGCGCGGCGGCGGTCTCCAGCTCGGCCTTCTCCTCCTCGGCCACGACCGTCTCCGCCGCGACGTCGATCGAGCGGCTGAAGACGAAGTAGAGGATCGCCGACACCGGCAATCCGATGAACAGGGAGATGTCCGCACCGTCAAGCTTCTTGGCGATGAAGCCGGTGAACAGGGTGCCGACCGAGAAGAACGGGATCATCACCACGAACCCGATCAGGTACGCCGCGATGCCACGCCAGCCCCAACGGCCATACATGCCATCGGGTTTGAAGATCTCGGCGATCGCGTAGTGACCCTTGCGGACGATGTAGTAGTCGACCAGGTTCACCGCGGTCCACGGGATGAACAAGTAGAGGATCAGCAGCAGGAAGTTGTTGAAGTTGGCCAGGAAGTTGTCGGTCGCGAGCAGCGCGCCGATGGTCGACAGGACCGCGGTGATCCCGATCGTGATGGCCCGCACGGACATCGTCGGTTTGACCCGGCTGAACGAGTCGATCGCACTGATCAAGGTGAGCGAACCGCCGTACATGTTCAACGCCGTGACCGAGATCAGGCCGAGCGCGGAAGGATCAGGACGATCGAGCCGAAGCCGTCGAACAGCTTGTTCGCGGCGTCGTTGATCGAGCCGATGTGTGAAGTCCTTGCCGGCCCACGCTCCGAGAAGCGCGCCGAGCACCATCAGCCAGCCGCCGCCGATCGCCGAGCCCCAGTAGGTCCAGTAGAACGTCTTGCGCACGGTGACGTCCGGCGGCAGGTAGCGCGAGTAGTCGGAAACGTAGATGGCCCAGCTGATCTGGTAGCCGGCGACGACGCCGAACTGGCCGAGGAACGGCGTCCACTTGAAGTCGCTCAGCGACCACGAGCCGGCCGGGTAGTGCAGCTTGAACAGCACGACCAGCGTGAAGACGCCGAAGATGACCAGCATCGCGTAGGTCAGGTAGCGCTCGGCCTTGTGGATCAGGTCGTAGCCGACCAGCGCGATCACGAACGCGACGATCGTCACGATGACGACCCACATCTTGGTCGGCCCGTGGACGACCTTGTTCATCGACTGGCCGGCCAGGATCGTGTTGAAGATGTTGAACCCGGCGTACTGGAGATAGGCGAACAACCACACCAGCAAGGCGCCGAGATAGCCGAACTGCGGTCGCGACTGGATCATCTGCGGCAGCCCGAGCTGCGGGCCCTGCGCCGAGTGGAACGCCATGAACAACGTCCCGAGCAACACCCCGGCGATGACCGCGATCAGCGACCAGATCAGGTTGCCGCCGTCGTAGAAGCTGATCAGTCCCACTGCGAGAGTGGCGATCTGGGCGTTGGACATGAACCACAGCGGGCCGAGGTGCCACAGCTTGCCGTGCCGCTCGTTCAGCGGCACGTAGTCGATCGAGCGAACCTCGACGCCGGCGATGCGCGGCTGCGATGTGGTGGACATGCCTGCAGTCTGTCGGTGAGAGAGTCAACGCAACAGCCCAAACCGCCTTGACGATTCCTTTACTGCAGCGCGCGGATCGCGGCGCGCCCGATAGCGGCCGCTCAGCGGAGGGCTCACATGGCGCCCGAGTCAGGCGTCAGGTCGACCACTGGACCCGACGCCGCGCATCGAGACGAGAGCCGCGACTGTCCGGCGACCAGGCCAAGCCGTCGCCCCTGCAACGGCCCGGCCACAACGACGACCACATCGGGCCGCTCTCGGTCCCCGGCTACGGCTCGCCACCTGTGACCAAGCCGCGCGGAGCCGGCCCGCAGCCATCGACGTACGGGTTGCCGCCCGACATAGACGAACGGCCGAAGGAGCACTGAGCAAGGCGAGAGGGGTACCGCGTGCAGCCTCTTCCGTTCGTCAACCGCGGTGCAGAACTCGTCTTCGCTGTAGCGATCGGGCTGTTCGCCGTACTCCAGCTCACCTCGTCCGTGACATCAGCCTTTCGAGCGCGAGCCCTCGGACCCACCTCCACCCGGGTTGACCGCGGCTCGTTGCCGTTGGTCATCCTGACCGCCGGCCTGGGCGTCCTGGGCGCGAGCACGAGCGCTGTCCACCTGACCGGCGCGACCATCGCCCCCGGGACTCCCGCGGTGCGCTGGCTGCTCTTCGGCGCGGGCATCGCCGTGATCGTGGTCGGAGCCGCCCTGCGACTCTGGGCGATCACCACCCTGGGCCGCTGGTTCACGTACGACGTCCGCGTCACCGAGGGCCAGCCCGTCGTCCAGAGCGGCCCCTACCGCTGGGTGCGCCACCCCAGCTACACCGGAGTCCTGCTGGTCCTGTACGGCGTCGGCCTGACGTTCGGCAACTGGCTGGCGTTGCTCTGCATCGTGGTGCTGCCCACGATCGGTCTGGTCGGGCGGATCCGGGTCGAGGAGGCCGCCCTGCTGAGCCGCATCGGCGAGCCGTACCAACGCTATTCGCAGGGCAGGCCGCGCCTGTTCCCCGGCATCTGGTAGCCGCCTAGGTGAGCTCAGCGAGCGCCGAAACCCCGTGCTGCAGAACTGATGCCGACACCGAACGGGCCGCCGTCCCGGCCTCCTCCCGGGTCGGCCGCACCAGCCGCACCCGCACGCCCGAGTCAGACTCGATGTTCACCGCCCACGCGTTCTTGAGAAGTCGTTGCTGGATCAGCACCGGCAGCAGGTTGCGCGGCTGCCAACGTGACGGCCACCAGCCGAAGAGCGGGGCGGTCCACTGGTCCCGCGCTCGCACCCAACGCTGGACGGCGGGCTCGACACCGATCGTCACCCGGATCCCGTCCGGCCCGAAGGCGTCATCCAGCCACTCGGTTGCCACCTCGACAGCGACTGACGACTAGACCGCGCGGGCGGACTGGTCGCTGACCCAGAGCCCGACCAGGCCGCGGAAATGCGCCAGGAACTTCTCGTGCTCGTGCGGCGGATAGGTCGTCTGCACCGTGTCGACCAGCAGCGCGTCGAAGTCCGCCGACGTGACCCAGTCGAAGACCAGCTCGTCAACATGGGACAGCCGGGCCGCGACGAAGTCGTTGTACCGCTCCGTCTCGAAGTGGCCGTCGGCGAGCGCGCGGTACTCCGCCAGCTTCTCCTCGTACGACAGGTCGGTCGCGGTCCGCGATCGCGAACCAGGGACCGGTGTCCACGTGCAGCTGCGCGGGCCGCCCTGTCGCGCAACAGAATGCCGACCACTTCACCAGCGCCGACATCGCCCACGGGAAGTAGTAGTGCAGCGAGGTCACCGCGACGTCCGGGCACGCGTTGGCGTAGTCGATCGGGTGGACCTGGTCGTCCTTGACCAACATCTCGCAGGAGTTGAACTCCCAGCGGAAGAACGCGTTGACGACCCGCGAGATCGTCACCGCCTCCTCTCCCGCCTGCGGCGACAGGAAGCCGTGCTCCACGGCGTACCGGTTGTGCATCGGCTCGTCCGGCTGGAACTTCATCACCATCGTCTCGGCGCCGATCGACAGCGCCCGGGCGAAGACGTCGTAGTCCTTCACCGCCGCCTGGAGATGCATCAGCATCTCGCCGGACTCGTCGTACGCCCGATGCAAGGTCGCCGCGTCCGGGATCATCGAGACCCCGCGCCAGCCGCCGCCGTCGAACGGCTTCATGAACATCGGATAGCCCACCGACGACGCCACGGCGTCGAGGTCGAACCCGCGGTTGTACTGCGCCGCCGTGTAGGCGTAGCGCGCGTTCTCGACCGGGTTCTTGTACGGCACCAGCACCGTCGTCGGCACCTTGAGCCCGAGCCGGATCATCGCGCAGTACGCCGCGTGCTTCTCCATCGACTGGAACGTGAACGGGCTGTTGAGCAGGTAGACGTCGTCCATCAGCGCGATCTTCTTCAGCCACTCGCGCGGGTGGTAGTACCAGTACGCCAGCCGGTCGATCACCAGCGAGTGCCGCGGCTTGTCGCGCAGCTCGAACGGCTCGATCGACACCCGCTCGGTCGCGAACTCGTGCTGGCCCCCGAGCCCGTCCTCGATCAGGCCCGAGCCGCCCGGTCAGCGTCTCGAAGGCGCGCGGCCAGTCGTTCTCGGTGCC
The DNA here is from genome assembly GCA_963794535.1 of uncultured Actinomycetota bacterium. Lineage (GTDB taxonomy): Bacteria > Actinomycetota > Actinomycetes > Actinomycetales > CAVURS01 > CAVURS01. The sequence goes on along the minus strand of CAWCEI010000014.1, from coordinate 334,502 downwards.
CAGCAGGAGCCCGATCAGGTGCTTGGTGGTCTCGGGCGGGAGTGCCGTGTCCGTCATGTGCCAGTCCTAGCAGAAGCGGGGCAGGTGATGCGCGATCTGGCGCCGCCACCATTCCCAGTCGTGGCTGACATCGAAGCCCCACAGATCCACCTCACAGCGAATTCCCTTCTCCTGCAACGCTGCTCCCATCGCCCGCGTCGCCGGCAACGATCCGGTCGGATGCGTCTCCCAGGCGCCCTGTCCACTGACCAGTACGACGGACAGCCGCCCGCGCAGCCAGTCCAGGTGGTCGCCGTGCAGGTGCGGCACGTAGTCCGCCGGGTTCGCGAAGTAGGTCGCGTCCCCCCGCTCGCCCCAGGCATGCCAGGTCGACACGTCGTAGTTGCCGGACAGCCCGATCACCAGCGGGAAGAGGTCGGCGCGAGTCAGCCCGGTCTGGAGCGCGTGGTAGGCCCCGAGGCTGCAGCCGGTCACGGCGATCTCGACCGGGCCGCCGCAGTCAGCGAAGATCCACGGCACCACGACGTCGCGGATCCAGCCCGGCGTACGTCGCATGCCGTCGGGCCCGCTCCTCGAGCGGCAGGCTGCGGTCGGACCAGGTGTAGGCGTCGAGCGAGTCGACGCAGTAGAGCTTGACCCGGCCCGCGTCGATCAGGTCCGCGACCGCGCCGACCATTCCGTTGTTCTCGTAGTCCCAGGCGCTGCCGCCCTCGGACGGGAACACCAGCACCGGCCGGCCCCAGTGCCCGAAGGCCACGACAGTCGGGTGCAGGTCGGTGCCGGGGACGTTCAGCTGGACGGAGTCTCGGCGCACCGCGCCATCCTGCCGGTCAACCCCAGAGATCGGCCAGTACGCCGGTCAGATGCGGGTCGAAGGCATCCCGCCAGGCCGTGAAGTTGTGCGCATCGCGGAACTCCGCGAACGAGACCCCGTGCCCGGACTCGACCAGCGCCGTGGCCATCCGCCGGTTGTTCGCGAGGTTCTCCTCGACCGTGCCGCACACCATCCCGACCCGCAGCCACGGCGAGCGGTCGGTCGCCAGCGCCCCCTGCAGCACGTCGGTGACGCGGTCCACGATCCGCCAGTAGCGCCGGAAGCCGGCCTCCTGCGGGTCGTCGGTCGGGTGGAAGAACGACCCCGAGGCCAGCATCAGCCCGCCGAACGTCCCCGGGTGGCGCAGCTCGGTCGCCAGCATCGACAGCGCACCCAGGCTCGCGCCGTAGCCCACGACCGGCCCCCGCGACGGCGACCGAGTAGCGCAACAGCGGCAGCACCGACGTCGCCAGCGAGCGCCCATAGGCCGTGGACCCCGAGTACCAGTTGTCCCGATCCAGCGGAGAGAGCAGAGCGATCCGGTACGGCGGCACCGACCCGGCCGCCACCGTCGCGGAGGCGTAGTCCGTGATGCCGGGCCAGCGCGTCGAGCTCCCCGCCGTCGTGCGCGACGAGCAGCGGCAGGGCATCACCTGGCTCGGCGCCTTCCGGCGAGCACAGCTGCACCGGCACGTCCCGGAGCCCGCGCCGCCCGCGGGCGCTCAGGTCGACCCGGGTCCACTCCGCGCGGCTCGGCGTCCAGCCACGCCGGCGCGCGGTACTCCGGCAGCTCCAGCACCGACGGCTGCCGAAAACCCCGGCCGCCCGGCAGCGGGTTGCCCGGGTCGGGCACGGTCTCGACCCGGCCGTCGGCCCAGTGCAGCTCGAGCTGGTACTCGATCCGGTCGATCGGCGGCCGCGGGACCTCGAGCACCCACTCATCGCCGTCGCGGGCGAAGCCGACGGCCGCGCGGTCGAGGCCGGCGTGCTGCTGCAGCCGCACGGCGGCCAGCGCCCGATCGGGGTCGGGCAGGCTCCAGCGCAGCACCGCTAGAAGAGCGCGTTGGTCAGGGCGATCCGCGCACGGCGTACCTGCGGGTCGTCCGGACCGAGCAGCGCGAACAGGTCGACCAGCCGCTTGCGCACGAGCTCGCGCTCGTCGCCGGACCGCGACCGGACCGCCTCGACCAACCGGTCGAACGCCGCGTCGACCCGACCCTCGACGAACTCCAGGTCGGCTGCCAACAGGGTGGCCTCGGTGTCTTCGGGGGCGGCATCGGCGGCCGCCACAGCCGTTGCCGCGTCGGCGTCGGCCGTCCGCTGCATCAGCTGCACGTTGACCAGCCCGACCGCGGCCAGGTCGTCGGCCGGGCTCTCCCGCAGGGCCTGCTCGTAGGCCGCGACGGCGGCCGGCAGGTCGTCGCGCTCGATCGCGTCGTACGCCGCCTGGTGCAGCGGCGGCAACGGCGGCTCGACCGGCCCGGCGGCCGCGTCGTCGTCCGCCCCGTCCTCGGCGGGAGCGCCGGCCACCCGCCCGGTGAGGCCGTTCTGCGCCGCCAGCTCGAGCAGCTTGTCGATCACCTGACGCATGGCCGCCTCCGGCACCACATCGGCGACCAGCGGCACGGGCTGACCCTTGATCACGGCCACGACGTAGGGCAGCGTCTGCACCTGGAAGGCCTGCGCGAGAGCGGGACTCGTGTCGATGTCGACCCGCGCGACCAGGAAGGCCCCGGCGTAGTCGTCGGCCAGCTTGTCGAGGATCGCCGCTGTCTGCACCGACTGCTGGGCGCGGGCGGTCCAGAGGTCGACGACGACCGGCACGGTCATCGACTGCTCGATCACGACGGTCGGGAAGTCGGCCTCGGTCACCTCGACCACGAACGCGCTGGCCGCCCCGGCTCCGCCCGCCGCGCCGGCGCCGCCGGGCCCTCCGGTGGCCTTGCGCTGGCTGGCGGCCGCGAGGGCCCCGAGGTCGACGGCACCGCGCAGGGCGGCAGTGCTGAACGGCTGCTGACTCATGACGTCATCCTCTCAGGGCTCATTCGATCTGCTCACTTGGCCGAGGCCGAGATGAGCCCGTCGGATGCGGCGACGAGCGTGGCCCGGCCCTTGCCGGCGGGTGGCACGACGAAGAGCAGCAGCTCCGCGGCCGTGGTCGTGAACCGGGCCGCCTGCACCTCGCCGGTCAAGACCCGCACGTCGGGCGGCAGCGTCGCCGTGTTGCCCGGGCGGGCGGTGAACGTGCTCGAGCGCTGCAGCGCCGTGAAGACCAGCGCGCCACCGTTGCTGGTCCGGATCGCCAGCGTCGCGCCGGGCACGGCGGTGTGGGTCTGCGCGTAGGTCCCGAACCGGGCCACGCCCTGACGTTGGGCCGCCGCCGCCTTCTGCACCTGGTCGACGAACGAGTCCTTGGTGAAGCTGGCCGCCTCCGGAGCGGTCGAGCCGGTGTTGAGCACCGCGGCGTAGGTCGGGCCGAGGTCGCCCGGCGCGACCGCCAGCCCGGTCGTGTCGGCGGCCAGCACCGGCGAGCCCTCGGACGGGTCGGCCACCTCGGGCAGCCGGGCGCCCGGCAGCAGGGTCACCGAGCCAGCGATCCGGTACGCCGACGACGCGTCCTTGGCCGTCAGGACGCTCACGATCGGCGCCTGCGTGGTCGTTGCCGGCCAGGACCGCGAAGAAGAACCGCGGGTACGCCGTCCCGCGGGTCAGCAGCACCGCCGGGCGGGTGTTCGAGGTCGGCCGGGGCGGCACGGTGAGCCCCTGCGCGGTGTCGACCTGGTAGAGCGCGGCCAGCGTCTGCAGCGCCAGGCCGTCGTACGCCTTCGCGGCCTGGGCGGCGCTGCGCGCCTGGTCGGCCCGGTTGGCCGCGGCCAGCACCCGACCGACGATCTGCCGGGCCTGCTGCGGCTCGAGGGCGGCACCGGGCACCGGGTCGGACGGCGGCGCGTGGACGCCGACGAGTGCCCCGCCGACCGAGCAACCGGCCAGCAGGGTGACCGCGACGACGACAGCGCTCAGCCGGCCCAGCCGAGCCCGCAACCGCGCCCTCATGTCGCACCCCGGGCCTTGCGGGCCGGCATCGGGATCCGGGACAGCAGGGCGAAGACCCGGTCCAGCAGCCGGGGTAGCAACCGGCCGCCGGTCAGGCTGTGGAAGCCGAACGCGAAGAGCAGCAGCCCCAGCACGACCAGCAGCAGCGCGCCCGGGAACCAGCCGCTGCGATGCCAGGTCACGGAGATCTTCACCGCGGGCAGCGCGGACCCGTCGGTCGAGGCGATCAGGATCGACTGCGACTCGTCGTCCGGTTGCCAGTCCAGGCTCCGCGCGCCGTTGCCCACGCTCGTCTCGCGCCAGACGTCGCTGGTCTGTACGTCGGCGAGGCTGGTCGAGCCCGCCTGCGCGGTGGCCGTGAGCCGGTGCAGAGGGTGTACGCCGGACACGACGAGCCGCGGCGCCGTACTGGTCAGGTCCCGCACGTCCGAGGAGATGGCCCGCCCCACGAACAGCTCGCCGCCGTCGGCCCGCCGGGCGTCCAGCGTGAGGTGCGGCCCGATCGCCCCAACGACACCCGAGGTGACCACGATGGCCGGCGCGTTCGGGCGCACCGTCTTGTCCGCGTGCCAGGTGCTGCTCGGGCCGACCAGGACGGCTCCGGCCAGGCCGACGAGCAGCATGAGGGCGCCGACCGCGACCAGCGCGACGCCCAGGACGCTGCCGGGTCGTTCGAGCATGTCGCGCAGGTCGGCGATCAGGTACTTACCGCGACGAGCCACGACCGCCCAGGGTAAGGGGGCGTACGCCGTCCGCTGAAATGCGCTCAGGTCCGGCGCTCAGAACCCCCTCAGAACCGGGCCGGCTCCCGGTACTCGCCCCACTCGCCGCGCAGGGCGTCGCAGATCTCCCCCAGGGTGGCCTCGACCCGGGCGGCGGCCAGCATGGCGGGCACCATGTTGTCGCTGGTCCGGGAGACCTCGACCATCGCGGCCAAGGCCGCCTGGACGGCATCCTCGTCGCGGCCGGCCCGGCGCGTCGCGAGGTCCGCGACCTGGTCGCGCTCGACGTCGTGGCTGACCCGCATGATCTCCAGCTCGGAGCTGATCGACTCGGGCAGCACGTTGACGCCGACGACCCGCTTGTCGCCCTTCTCCAGGGCCACCTGGTACTGGAACGCGGCGTCGGCGATCTCCGCCATGAACCAGCCGTCCTCGATGCCGCGCAGGATCCCGGACGTCATCGTCCCGTCGGAGCCCATCGCGCGGATCCGGTCGAAGATCGCCTCGGCCTCGGCCTCGAGCCGGTCGGTGAGCGCCTCGACATACCAGGAGCCGCCGAGCGGGTCGGCCACGTTGACGACGCCGATCTCCTCCATCAGCACCTGCTGGGTCCGCAGGGCGATCTCGGCCGCCTGCTCGCTCGGGAGCGCGAGCGTCTCGTCCAAAGCGTTGGTGTGCAACGAGTTCGTGCCGCCGAGGACGGCGGCGAGCGCCTCGACGGCGGTGCGCACGACGTTGTTGTAGGGCTGCTGCGCGGTCAGCGAGACGCCGGCCGTCTGGGTGTGGAACCTCAGCCACTGCGCCTTGTCGGTCTTCGCGCCGTACACATCGCGCAGCCAGCGCGCCCAGATCCGCCGCGCCGCACGGAACTTCGCGATCTCCTCGAAGAAGTCCAGGTGCGCGTCGAAGAAGAAGCTCAGCCCCGGCGCAAACGCCTCGATGTCCAGGCCGCGCTCCAGCCCGAGCTCGACGTAGCCGAAGCCGTCGGCCAGCGTGAACGCCAGCTCCTGCGCGGCCGTCGATCCCGCCTCACGGATGTGATAGCCGGAGACGGACAGCGGCTTGTAGTCCGGGATGCCCTCGGCGCAGTACTCCATCAGGTCGCCGATCAGCCGCAGGTGCGGCGCGGGCGGGAAGAGCCACTCCTTCTGGGCGATGTACTCCTTGAAGATGTCGGTCTGCAGCGTGCCGTTGAGCTTGGCCACGTCGGCGCCCTGCCGCTCTGCGGCAACGAGGTACATGCAGAAGACCGGGACCGCCGGGCCGCTGATCGTCATCGACGTCGTGACGTCGGCCAGCGGGATGTCGGCGAAGAGCGTCTCCATGTCCTTGGCGGAGTCGATTGCGACGCCGCAGTGGCCGACCTCGCCCAGGCTCTTCGGGTCGTCGGAGTCGCGGCCCATCAGGGTCGGCATGTCGAAGGCCACGGACAGGCCGCCGCCGCCGCGAGCCAGGATCATCCGGTAGCGCTCGTTGGTCTGCTCGGCGTTGCCGAAGCCGGCGAACTGCCGGATGGTCCAGGTCCGGCCGCGGTAGCCGGTGGGGTAGAGACCGCGGGTGAACGGGAACTCCCCCGGCCAGCCGATCCGCGGGTCCGGCTCGACCGGCTGCCCGTCGGGGCCTGTGGGGCCGTAGACCGGCTCGACCTCGACCCCCGAGAGGGTCGTGAAGTCGGCGTCCCGGACCTGGCCGCGGGCCAGCGCAGCGTCGTACCGCTCTTGCCACCGCTGACGACCGCTGCTTGTGCTCACCCCGCCAATTTACTAGGACGTCCTACTATTTTCCTAATCCGGGCCGAAGTCGCCGGCCGCGACCCGTACGCCGCGCAGCAGGGCGAACAGCTGCTGCTGGCCGCCGTCGCCCAGCGCCGCCAGGCCGAAGCCGGTGCCGACCAGGTCCTTGGTGGCCCGCTCCATGACCTCGCGGCCGGAGTCGGTGAGCGAGGCGAGCAGGCCGCGGCCGTCGTTGGGGTTGGGCCGCCGCGAGACCAGCCCCTGCTGCTCGAGCCGCTGCATGATGTTCGTGACGCTGGTCGGGTGCACCATGAGCCGCTCCCCGATCTTGCCCATGGGCAGCTCGCCGGAGCGGCTGAAGGCCAGCAGCACCAGCGCCTCGTAGCGGGCGAAGGTCAGGCCGTGCGGCTTGAGCACGTCGTCGAACCGGGCCAGCAGGAGCTGCTGCACTCGCATGATCGACGTGGCGGCGGCCATCGCGCCGGCATCGCCCCAGCGGTGGTTCCAGAGCTCTTCAGCCCGCGCGATGGGGTCGAACGGCAGTCCCAGCTCCTGCGCCACGGGCCCAACCGTAGAGGTGACCGGGCTGCGGACCGTCTGGGCGACCGACAGGCGGACCGGCGCCCCTAGGGTCGGGGCATGATCCGCTGGCGCCCGTTCCCGCACTTCAGCTGGGACCTGCGGGCCTGCGGGCGGCACGGTCACGCGACGTACGCGCCGGACGAGCCCGAGCTGCGCGACCGGCTCCATGTCACGACCGCGGCCGGCGAGGCCTGGCGCTGCCTGCGCTGCGGGGACTTCGTCGCCGGCTCACCGCGCGGCAGCGGGCCGGCCGACGATGCGCCGATCGTGTTGCGCGGACGGGCCCTGCGCGATGCCTTCGTCCTGCGGCTGCTGTCGGTCGAGCGCGGCCTGCGCGGGGTGCTGCTCGTCGTCCTGGCCTATGCGCTGCACCGCTTTTCGGGCGCCCAGGGGTCGCTGCAGAAGGTCTTCGAGCAGGACCTGCCGCTGGCCAAGCCACTGGCCGACCAGTTCGGGGTCGACCTCGAGACCAGCGGGCCGGTGCGGCTGATCCGGGAGGCGCTCGGGCTGTCGTCGAACACCTTGTTCTGGCTGACCCTCGGAGTGCTGGCGTACGCCGGGCTGGAGCTGCTCGAGGCGGTCGGGCTGTGGCTGATGCGGCGCTGGGGCGAGTACGTCGCGGCGGTCGGGACGGCGATCTTCCTGCCGCTGGAGATCCACGAGCTGCTGGACCGGGTGACGGTGCTGCGGCTGGGAGCCTTCGCGATCAACATCGGGGCGGTCGCTTATCTGCTGTACACCAAGCGGCTGTTCGGGCTGCGCGGTGGCCGGGCGGCCTTCGAGGCCGAGCGGCACTCGGAGTCCCTGCTCGAGGTCGAACACGCTGCGGTCGACGGGGCGGTCCGTGGCTGACGGCATCGAGCCGGCCGCCTGGCGCGTCCTCGCGGTCTTCCGGGCGCTCGCACTGGTCTATGCCGTCGCGCTGTACGGCGCCGAGCAGGACGGCTACCGCCACCGCACCAGCGCCTGGCTGCTGCTGGCCCTCATGGCGGCCTGGTCCCTCGCGGTGACCCTGGCCTATCGCCGCGGCCGGCGGCCGTCCTGGCGGTGGGTCGGGCCGGACCTCGCGGTGGCGGTGGCCGCGATCCTGGCCTCTCGGGTCCTGGACAGCCCGGCCCACATCGCCTCGGGGTCGCCGACCCTGCCCGTCGTCTGGTCGGCGGCGCCCGTCCTGGCCTTCGCGATCCGGGGTGGCTGGGCGGCCGGGTTGGGTGCAGCCGTCGCCGTCGGGGTCGCCGATGTGCTTCATCGCCAGGGGCTGAGTGCCACCACGCTCACCAACGTCGTGCTGCTGGTCGTCGGAGGCGCGCTGGTCGGCTACGTGGTGCCGGTGGCGCGGCGGGGCGAGGTCGCGCTGGCCCAGGCGGAGGCGGCGCAGGCGGCAACCCGCGAGCGCGAGCGGCTCTCCCGGGACATCCACGACGGCGTGCTGCAGGTGCTCGCGCTGATCCACCGGCGCGGGGCGGCGCTGGGTGGGCCGGCTGCCGAGCTGGCCAGCTCTGGCCGGCCGAGCAGGAGCACGCCTTGCGGGCCCTCGTCGCCAGCGACACGGGATCGCCTCGCCGGCCGGCACTGGTCAACCTGCTCGGTCTCCTTACCGCCTTCGAACGGGAAGGCGTCACGCTGTCGGCCGCCCGCGGGGCCGGTGGACCTGCCCGCCGCGACCGCCGGGGCGTTGGCGGCCGCTACCGGTCGAGGCGCTGCTGCAACGTGCGCCGGCACGCCGGCCCGCAGGCGCGGGCCTGGGTCCTCGTCGACGACGACGGCGCTCAGGTCGTGGTGGTGATCCGCGACGACGGACCGGGCATCGCGGCAGACCGGTTGGGCGCGGCGCGGCGGGACGGGCGACTGGGTGTCGCCGGGTCGATCATCGGCCGGATGAGCTGATCTCGGTGGGACCGCGACGGTGCGCTCGGAGCCCGGCGAGGGCACCGAGGTCGAGCTCCGGGTGCCGCGATGACCATGCCTCCGCCGCCACCGACGACCCCGCCCCCGCAGGTTCGAGTGCTGGTCGTCGACGACCACCCGATGTGGCGCGAGGCGCGTGGCGCGCGGACCTGGTGACCGCCGGGTTCCAGGTCGTGGGGACGGCCGGCACCGGCGCCGAGGCGACGCGGCGGGCGCGAGGCCGACGCGCGCCGGACGTCGTCGTCCTGGACCTGCAGCTGCCCGGACCGGTCCGGCGTCGACGTGACCCGGGCGCTTGCCGTCGACTGGCGCCGCCGCCGGGCTGTGCTGGTGCTGTCCGCCAGCGGCGAGCAGGTCGACGTCCTCGAGGCGGTCAAGGCCGGGGCGATCGGGCTACCTCGTCAAGTCCGCGTCAGCGAGGAGCTGATCGACGCAGTCGCCCGCACTGCCCTGACGGCGAAGCGGTCTTCACCCCCGGACTGGCTGGGCTCGTCCTCGGCGAGTTCCGCCGGATGGCAACGGACTCCAGCCCGCGGTCTCCCGACGCGCAAGCCGCGCCCGAGCTCACCGAGCGGGAGACCGAGGTGCTGCGCCTCGTCGCCACCGGGCTGTCCTCGAAGCAGATCGCCGACCCGGCTCGTCCTCTCGGACGCGGACCGTCGAGAACCACGTCCAGAACACCTTGCGCAAGCTGCAGCTGCACAACCGGGTCGAGCTGACCCGCTACGCGATCGAGCGTGGTCTGGACGACCGGCCGGGCCGGGCTGAGTAGATCCCCCTATCCGGGTCGAGTAGTTGGCCTGATGTGACGGCGAGCCGGCGCCCGCAGCCTTGAGACATGACCTCGACCACCGCACCGACGGGCGCCCAGCCGGCGCTCACGTTCCTGCTGATCAGCCTGGCCCTCGGCGTCGTTCTCGCCGTCACGACCGCCCTCGCGGCGTACGTCGGGTACGTCGGTGTCCGGCCGATGCTGCCCTTCCTCGAGATCCAGGCCCTGCGCTTCGGCTGCTGGAACTTCTGATGACCGAGCCGACCGAGCCGACCGAGCCCCGACCACCGGCTGCCTCGGATACCCCTGCCAAGCGTCAACCGCGCCGCCGGTTCCTCGCCGGTCTCGTGGTCGGTGTCGCGTCCTGGGTAGTTGTCCTGGCAGTCCGGACGCTGATGGACACCACCTCGCATCCCCTGACGGCAAGCGTCCCGCACACGCTGGGCTACCTGGCTCTCGCTGCCTTGGTGATCGGGCTGCTGGCCCGGCGAGCCTCGTTGGCCGGGTTCGTCCTCGGCCTGATGACGCCGTACCTGGTGGAGCTCGGGTTCATCGCACTGCTGTGGTACGTATGCCGCGACAACACCTGCTTCGCCTTCTAGGCCAGGGGCCGCACCCAGGCCGGCCCGGCCGTCGTCGAGGTGCAGCTCGCCGTCGCACGCCGCCGCCGCCTCCGGGTCGTGGGTCGCGACCACGACCACCGCGCCGCGGTCGGCTTCGGCCCGCAACAGGTCGATGATCACCGCCCGGTTGACCGCGTCGACCGCGCTCGTCGGCTCGTCCGCGAGCACGACATCGCCGCCGCGAGCCAGCCCCCGGGCCACGCACACCCGCTGCTGCTGACCACCGGACAGCTCCTCGACCAGCTGGCCGCCGGCCTCACCGAGGCCCACCGTCACCAGCGCCGACTCGGCCCGGGCCCGCGCGACCGAGGGATCCAGGCCGGTCGCCAGCAGCGGCAGCAGCACGTTCTCCTCCGCCGAGAGCACCCCGGCCAGCCCGTCGCCCTGCGGCATCAGCACGATCCGGGCCGCCCGCCGTCGAGCGCCGCCGGGTCGCCCCGCCGGTCGAGCACCGACCCGGCTGCCAACGGCAGCAGACCGGCCAGCGCCCAGAGCAACGTCGTCTTGCCCGCGCCCGGCGCTGCCGGTGACCGCCAGCAGCCGCCCGGCCGGCACCGTCAGCGAGACCTCGTGCAGGCGCAGCTCGCCGTCGTACGCGACGCTCACCCCGTCGGCGACCAGCGCCAGCCCGGCGGCCGTCACGACGGACCTCTTCGTGGTGGGTCGCTTCCCAGGCCGCGCGGTCGACGGCGTCCGTCCGCCGGCTCCAGATGGATGCCGTCCGCCCCCGCCCGCACCCGCAGCAGCGTGCCCGGCGGCAGGTCGCGCAGCACCGCCGGCGGCAGCTGCACCGTGCCGTCGCGGGCGACGACCGCCAGCTCCTCACCACGGCGGCCCTCCGAGCCGACCCGGCCGTCGCGGATCGTCACGGTCCGCGGCAGCCGCGCCGCCACCTCGGCGTCGTGCGTCACCACGACGACCGTCGTACCGAGCCGGCCGTTGATGTCCCGCATCACCGCGAGCACCTCGTCCCGCGAGCGGTGGTCCAGGTCGCTGGTCGGCTCGTCCGCCAGCAGCAGACCCGGGGCCGGTCGCGATCGCCACGCCGAGGGCGAGCCGCTGCAGCCGCCCCGGGGTGTACGACGACAGTGGCTCGTCGGCCGACCTCGCGCCAGCCCGACCAGCTCGACCACCTCGGCCGGGTCGGGCCGGTCCCCGCGGGGCAGGCGCGCGCGCCGCGAAGGCGACGTTGGCCGTCGGCCGTCGCGAACGGCAGCAGGTTGCGGGCCGCGCCCTGGAGCACCACGCCGACGTCCCGCGCCCGCATCCGGTCGCGCCCCGCCTCGTCCAGCGCCAGCAGGTCGTGCTCGCCGACCCACAGCTTGCCCGCGCTCGGCCGGAGCAGCCCGGCGAGCAGGGTCAGCAGCGTCGACTTGCCGGCCCCGGACGGGCCGAGCAGACCGACGACCTCGCCCGGCGCCACGTCGAGGTCGACGCCGCCCAGGGCCACGACGTCGTTGCCCTCGGACCGGTAGATGTGGACCAGCCCGTGCGCGGCCACCGCCAGCCCGGTCATGTCGCACCCTCCCGGACGACCGACGGCACGGCCCGGCGGACACCTGCCGGGCAGCCGCCACCGAGACCGCGACGCAGGACGACGAGCACCGCCAGCCAGGCCGCCGTCGCGAGCAGCCACGCCGTGAAGACCCGGGAGCCGGGGAACCCCACCCCGCCGGCCAGGTACGGCGCCGCCCGGAACAGCAGCCGGGCTCCCGACGACCCCACAGGCCGCGCCGACCACGCTGCCCAGCGCGCTGAGCGCGACCTGCTCGCCGACGCGTCGCGCCGGTCCCGACCCGGCGCGGCACCCCGGCTCAGGCCGCAGGGCCGCCACGTCGTACCGGCGGCTGCGCAGCGTCGTGATCACCCCGATCACCAGCACCGCCATCGCGACCAGCACGCCCGGCGAGGCCGGCGAGCAGCCCCAGCCGCAGCGACCAGACCGCGCCGCTGCGGTTCGAGCTGCTCGACGCGCGCGGCCTCCGTCTGCACACTGCGTCACCCCGATCGTCCTTGGCGGCCAGCGCATCGGTCTGCCGGCGCACGTTCGCGCGGCGAGCCGTCGGCCAGCCACACGGCGTACGACGACGCGCGTGCTCGGCTGGTCCGCCAGCCGGGCCAGCAGGTCCAGGTCCACCACGGCCGAGGCGCCGAGCAGGCTCGGCACGGCCGCCAGCCGGCCGACGCTGACGATAGGCCTGGAGTCAGCCCGTCCAGCCGCCCGGCGGTGAAGGTGTGGGCCGGCTGGCCCGGCGACGTCGGCACCGCCGGCGTCAGGGCCGGGATCTGCAGCGGCACGTCGCCGTGGACCAGGCCGACCTGTCCCCGGCGCTGTAGGAGTGCAGCCGTCACGCCCGGTCGCCGACTGACGTGACCCGCGCCAGCGCGATAGTCCGGCGGGTCGGCTGAGGTCCGTTCGCCGGTCGGGACGGCGGCGTCGAGCTGGGCCAGCTCGGTCCTCGGTCGCCTGGGCCGCCGTCGAGCCGCGCCAGGCCGTCGCCGGCCCGAGCTCCACCGCCGTCCCGGCAGCGCCGGCCGCGCCGTCCACGGCGGTCGACGCACCCACGCTGACCGCGTCGACCTGGAGGCTGGTCAGCTGCGGGTCCGAGTCGGTGAGCGCCCGAACGAGCGTCAGTCCCTGCAGACGGCAACCCTGCTCGCACGGGATCGGCCGGCGCAGCGTCGACCGTGCCGGCCTCGCCGCGGCAGCGGCCCCAGGTCGTAGGACCCCGGCACGCCGGTCGGCGTCCGACCATGTCCAGGAACAGGTCGGACGAGCTTGCCGCCCCGGACCGCGACGTCGGACAGCCGGACGTCGACCGATGCCCCGGTCAGGATGATCGGCGCGGGCAGCTGCGGGTCGAGCCGGGCCAGGTCCTTGGCGCTCGGCCGGTCGTCGGCCCAGCCCCACTGGGCGACCGCCGCAGCGCCGGCGGGCGGCATCGCCAGCACCGAGACCCCGACGTTGGGCGGCACGATCGTGCGCCGTCGGCACGACCCGCCGCCCGCTCGGGTCGAGCTGCGTCGTGGCGGCGGACAGCTCGCGCATCGAGGCCGCGCGCGACGTGCAGCACCGCCGGGGCACCCACCTCGACGCCGGCCCGCGCGGTGCGGTTGTCCCGGCCGCGACCTGCCAGCAGTCGGCGACGGCCACCAGGCCGGCGACCGCCACGACCAGCAGCACGAACACCCCGCGCGTGCCCGGCCGGCGGGCCATCTGCAGCGCCCCCAGCCCGGCCCGGACCCGCCCGCGGGCCAGCGCCCGCGGCCCGATCCGCGCGGCCAGCACGGGCACCGCACCGCCGGCCAGCAGCCCGACCGCCAGCGCCAGCAGCCCGGGGGCGAGCACGGCGATCGGCCCGGACTGGCCCGGAGCTCACGACCGTGAGGACTCCGGCCACGGCGAGCGCACGCGACCCCCACCTCGAGCGGCCCGAGCCGGACCCGGGTGCCGCGCACGGGCACCCGGCGCAGCAGCGTGTCGACCGGCTCGCGGACCAGCCGCCGGGCGACCAGCGCGATGACCAGGAGCTGCACGAGCAGCGCGACGCCCAGCGCGACCAGCGCCGGCGAGCCCACGACGAACGGCACGCCGGGCGGCAGCCAGACCGACCGGGCCAGCGTCAGCGCCCCGACCGCGACCAGAGCGCCGAGCGGGATCCCGAGCAGGACCGGCCCGGCCAGCTCCCGACGAGCAGCCCGGCGGCGCTGCGCGGCCGCTGGCCGCGCAGCCGGGCCAGGGCCACCTCCGGGCCGCCGCTGGGTCGCCGCGGCCGACACGACGAACAGCAGGAGGGCGACCGCGAGCAGCACCAGCTCACCCGCGAAGAGCGGCACCACGTCGCCGACCTCGGTGCGCCGGCGCGGGTGTCGACGAGCAGCGAGTCGAGCGCCGTGTCGAGCAGGCCCTGTTGCTCGGAGGCGATCGATCGCGCGGGCGTCGATCCACGCCGCGCAGGGCCGTCGTCGACCTGGGCGACCCCGACCGACGCGTGACGCAGCGGCACGTCGATGAACTGGTCGATGCGTGATCTCGCCGTTCCCGTTCACCAGCGTCCTTGATGGTGCCGTCCAGGAAGCCGTACGCCGGTGAAGCATGCGCGTCCGGCTGCTGATGCGTGGCCGGTGACCGGACCGACGTACGGCTGGTCGAACCAGTACGGCGAGGCCGGGTCGAACCGTCGCGTAGATCGCCGGCGACCGGGCACCTTCACCGCGACGTGAGCACCGGGCGCCTCGGGGTCGGACGTCAGCGAGATCGCACTCGCCGGCGTGCAGGCGGTCCGCCCGCGCCGTCTCCGGCGCTGACCGCGACCTGCGCGGCCCCGGCCGGGCAGCCGCCCTCGGTGAAGCGCAGGTGGTCGCAGATCCCGGCCCGGCTCGCGAGGGTGACCGGCGACGTTGTCCGTCGGGCCGAGCTCCAGCCCGATCGAGGCCTGCTCGCCGTCCGATCTCGGGCCCGTAGAGGCGCTGGGCCTCCGGTCGGCAGCAGCGCCGCGCGGCCCGATCGGGCCGCCGTCTTCGTCGTAGTGGATGGACAGGCCGGTCGCGCTGACCGGTGCGGTGTCCAGCGCCGCCCGGACGACGGCCTCGTTGACCGCGGCTGGTAGAGCGGCCCGATGACGGTCGCCGCGGTGATCAGGGTGGACAGCACCACCAGGAGTACCGCCTGCCCGCGGCGGTGCCGGAGTGCCTGGACCGTCAGCGAGCCCCTGAGCACCGGCCTAGACCTCGGTCAGCTCGGCGACCAGCCGGTCGGCTGCGGCGTACGGGTCGAGCCGGCCGTCCACGACGGCGCCGGCGAGGTCGTCCACGTTGGACGAGCCCCACGCCGGGTCGCTGATCCGCGACCGCAGCGTCTCGACCGCGAGGGCCTCGACCTCACGCGCCGTACGCCGGACCCGCCGGTCGCGCAGCCCGCCGGACGAGCGCAGCCAGGCCTGGTGCTTGTCCAGCGCCTCGACCAGCTCGTCGATGCCGTCGCCCCGCATGGCCACCGTCTTGACCACCGAGGGCCGCCAGTCACCCGGCGACCGGGCTCTCGCCCAGGCCGAGCATGTGCTGGATCTCGCGCACCGCCGCGTCGGCGCCGTCGCGGTCGGCCTTGTTGACCGCGAAGACGTCGCCGATCTCGAGGATGCCGGCCTTCGCCGCCTGGATCCCGTCGCCCATGCCCGGCGCCAGCAGGACGACGGTCGTGTCGGCCAGGCCGGCCACCTCGACCTCGGACTGCCCGACCCCGACGGTCTCGACCAGCACGACGTCACAGCCGGCCGCGTCGAGCACCCGGATCGCCTGCGGGGTCGCCCGGGACAGCCCGCCCAGGTGCCCGCGCGTGGCCATCGAGCGGATGTAGACCCCGGGGTCCAGGGCGACGTCCTGCATCCGCACCCGGTCGCCGAGCAGCGCCCCTCCGGAGAACGGCGAGCTGGGGTCGACGGCGAGCACCCCGACCCGCAGCCCGCGCCGCCGGTAGGCCGACGACGAGGGCCGCGGTCGTCGTGGACTTGCCGACTCCCGGGCTGCCGGTCAGCCCGATCGAGAGCGCCGAACCGGTCTGCGGCGCAAGGAGACTCATCACCTCGCGCAGCTGTGGGCCGTCGCTCTCGACCAGCGAGATCAGCCGGGCGACGGCGCGGCCGTCGCCCTCGCGGGCCTGCTCCACCAGCCGGGCGGGGTCGGTCTCTCGCACGGAATCCGGACCGGCCGGCTCAGGCCGACGGCACGTGGATCAGCAGAGCGTCGCCCTGCCCACCACCGCCGCACAGAGCGGCCGCGCCGACCCCGCCGCCGCGGCGGCGCAGCTCCAGCGCCAGGTGCAGCGCGAGCCGGGCCCCGGACATCCCGATCGGGTGGCCGAGCGCGATGGCGCCGCCGTTGACGTTGACCCGGTCCGGGTCGACCCCCAGCTCCTGGGTCGAGGCCAGCCCGACCGCGGCGAACGCCTCGTTGATCTCGATCAGGTCGAGCTCGCCCGGCTCCAGCCCCTCCTTGGCGAGCGCGGCCCGGATCGCGCTTGGCCGGCTGCGACTGCAGGGTCGAGTCCGGTCCGGCGACGACGCCGTGGGCGCCGATCTCGGCCAGCCAGGTCAGCCCGAGCTACTCGGCCTTGGCCTTGCTCATGACGACGACCGCGGCCGCGCCGTCGGAGATCTGGGACGCCGACCCGGCGGTGATCGTGCCGTCCTTGCGGAAGGCCGGGCGCAGCCGGGCCAGCGACTCGACGGTCGTGTCGGCCCGGATCCCCTCGTCCTCGCGGAAGACGACCGGGTCACCCTTGCGCTGCGGGATCTCCACGCTGGCCACCTCGTCGTCGAACAGGCCGTCCTTCCAGGCCCGGGCCGCCAGCTGGTGCGACCGGGCCGAGAACGCGTCCTGCTCCTCGCGGCTGAACGCGCCGTCGCCCTCGTTGGCCGCCTCGGTCAGGCCGCCCATCGCCTGGTCGGTGAAGGCGTCCCACAGCCCGTCGTACGCCATGTGGTCGCGCATCGTCACGTCGCCGTACTTGAACCCCTCGCGGGAGCGCTCCAGCAGGTGCGGCGCCTGGCTCATCGACTCCTGGCCGCCGGCGACGACGATCTCGAACTCGCCGGCCCGGATCAGCTGGTCGGCCAGCGCGATCGCGTCCAGCCCGGACAGGCACACCTTGTTGATGGTCAGCGCCGGGACCGTCATCGGGATGCCGGCCTTGGCGGCGGCCTGGCGGGCCGGGATCTGGCCGGCGCCGGCCGTCAGGACCTGGCCCATGATCACGTAGTCGACCTGGTCCGGCGCCACGCCGGACCGCTCGAGGGCGGCCTTGATGGCGAACCCGCCGAGGTCGGAGCCACTGAAGTCCTTGAGCGAGCCGAGCAGCCGGCCCATCGGGGTGCGCGCTCCGGCGACGATGACGGAGCGGGGCTGGTCGGTCACGGCGGAAACCTCTCGTTCGGTACGCAGTAGGGCGATGTGTCGGGTGCGTGTGAGGTAGGACAAGTCTGGGTGCCCAAGTGTTCCCGCCGAGCCTACGCTTCGCGGCATGCCACAGCCGCTGCCTGTGATGTTCACCGCGATCGACCACGTCGGGCGTCGCCGTGCCCGACCTGGACGAGGCGATCGCGTTCTACCGCGACACCCTCGGCCTCGCGCTGGTGCACGAGGAGACCAACGAGGAGCAGGGCGTGCGCGAGGCGATGATGGCGGTCGGCGACAGCGGGTCCTGCGTGCAGCTGCTGGCCCCGCTCACCCCGGACTCGACCATCGCCCGGTTCCTCGACCGCAGCGGCCCCGGCCTGCAGCAGGTCGCCTACCGGGTCGACGACGTCGAGGCCACCGCGGCCAGCCTTGCGGGACAAGGGAGTGCGGCTGCTGTACGACGAGGCGCGGCGCGGCACGGCCGGCAGCCGGGTCAACTTCGTCCACCCCAAGGACGCCGGCGGGGTGCTCGTCGAGCTGGTCCAGCCGGCTGGAGCGGCGCATGTACTGAGATGCAGCAGATCCGCGACGCCGATCCTGGCCGGGGACACGACGAGCGCGGAGTACGCCGCACTGCCGCTGCCCGCGGCGTACCGGGGGTCACGGTCCACGAGGACGAGACCGGGATGTTCGAGGGCCTGGCCACGCGGGACAAGGACCCGCAGCGCAGCCTGCACCTGGACGACGTGCCGGTGCCCGAGGTCGGGCCGGGCGAGGCCCTGGTCGCCGTCATGGCGAGCGCGATCAACTACAACACCGTCTGGACGTCGATCTTCGAGCCGATGTCGACCTTCGGCTTCCTCAAGCGCTACGGCCGGTCCTCGCCGCTGGCCGCCAAGCACGACCAGCCCTACCACGTGGTCGGCTCCGACCTGGCCGGCGTCGTCCTGCGGGCCGGGCCGGGCGTGCACGCCTGGAAGCCGGGCGACGAGGTGGTCGCCCACTGCCTGTCGGTCGAGCTGGAGTCCCCCGACGGCCACGACGACACGATGCTCGACCCGCAGCAGCGGATCTGGGGCTTCGAGACCAACTTCGGCGGCCTGGCCGAGATCGCGCTGGTCAAGGCCAACCAGCTGATGCCCAAGCCGGGCCACCTGTCCTGGGAGGAGGCCGCCTGCCCGGGCCTGGTCAACTCCACGGCGTACCGGCAGCTCGTCTCCCATCACGGCGCCGGGGTCAAGCTCGGCGACACCGTCCTGATCTGGGGCGCCAGCGGCGGCCTGGGGTCGTATGCGACCCAGATGGCGCTGGCCGCGGGCGCCCAGCCGATCTGCGTCGTGTCCAGCCCGGACAAGGCCGAGCTCTGCCACCAGATGGGGGCCGAGCTGGTGATCGACCGGACCGCCGAGGGCTACCGGTTCTGGAAGGACCCGAGCAGCACGCAGGACCAGGCCGAGTGGAAGCGGCTCGGCGCCAAGATCCGCGAGCTGACCGGTGGCCGGGACGTCGACATCGTCTTCGAGCACCCGGGCCGGGAGACCTTCGGGGCCAGCGTGTACGTCGCCCGGCGCGGCGGCACGATCGTCACCTGCGCCTCGACCTCGGGCTTCATGCACGAGTACGACAACCGCTACCTGTGGATGAACCTCAAGCGGATCGTCGGCTCGCACTTCGCCAACTACCGCGAGGCCTGGGCGGCCAACGACCTGATCGCCCGCGGGCTGATCCACCCGACGCTGTCCCGGGCCTACCCGCTGGAGGCAGACCGGCCGGGCCGCCGCCGAGGTCCACGCCAACCGGCACCAGGGCAAGGTCGGCGTGCTCTGCCTGGCCCCCGAGGCGGGCCTGGGCATCCGCAACCCCGAGCTCCGGGCCCGCCACCAGGTCGCGATCGACCGGTTCCGTGACGTCTGATCACGGTCTGTCGCGAACGTGCTGCCGATCGGCGACCAGGCTGCTCCAGTCGGGAGTAGGGTTGGCCCCGAGTCGTCCCCGTCCCGGAGTCCCCACCGCCCCTTCTCGTACACGTCGCGCTGCCGCGCCACGGAGGAATGAGTTATGACCGAGCAGTTCTCGATCACGCCCAAGGCCTTCACCGTCGCCATGCGCGGCTACGACCGCGAACAGGTCGACGAGCAGATCGCCGCCATGCAGGCCGCGCTGAGCAAGGCCCGCGCCGCGGTCGAGCAGCTCGACGCCCAGAACCAGAAGCTCACCAACGACATGACCGACGCGCAGCGCCAGCTGCGCGAGGTCGACCGTCCGTCGTACGCCGGTCTGGGCGCCCGGATCGAGCAGCTCCTGCGGCTGGCCGAGGAGCAGGCGATCGAGATGGTCGCCGCCGCCCAGAACGACGCCGACCAGACCCTGGCCGCCGCCCGGACCGAGGCCCACGAGCTGCGGGCCAGCGCCGAGCAGGCCGTCCAACGAGCTCAACGCGACGTCGACCCGGCAGGCCCGCGAGCGCCTCGACGGCGCCAACCAGGAGGCCGAGGAGGCCCGCGGCCACCGCGACCCGCAAGGCCGAGGAGGAGCTGGGCTCGGCCCAGCGCCAGGCCGACAAGCTGCGGTCCGCGGTCGAGACCGAGGCGACCGAGAAGCGGCTCAGCCTCGAGCGCGAGGTCGGCCGGCTGCGGGCGACCGCCGAGCGGGAGATCACCGAGCTGCGGGCCAAGGCCAAGCGCGAGGCCGACGACTTCCGGTCCAACGCCAAGAAGGAAGCCGACGAGCACACCGCCGCCGCGTCCGCCGTGCTCGAGGCCGCCCAGGCCAAGGCGCTGCAGGACGCCTCCGACCACGAGGTGCTGCTGGCCAGCCAGCGCGAGGAGGCCGAGCGGCTCGACGCCGAGCGGCACGACGCCGCCGTCGCCAAGCTGCAGGAGCTGACCAAGGCCGCCGAGGAGCGCGCCGCCTCCGCCGAGTCGCGGGCCACCCGGGCCCTGGAGAAGGCCGAGACGGTGCGCGGCGAGGCCGAGGAGCAGTCCCGCAACCAGGTCCAGGCCGCCCGCCGCACCGCGGACACCACGATCGCCGACGCCAAGGCGCACGCCGACAAGATCCTGCAGGACGCCCGGGCCGAGGCCGAGCGCCAGCGCAGTGCGGCGCACCGCCAGGTCGAGGACCTGCAGCGCCAGCGCGACTCGATCACCGCCCACCTGGACCAGCTGCGCGGCCTGCTCGGCTCGATGCCGGTGCCCGGGCCTCGAGGCGCTGGCCAACGCGGTCGCCAAGGGTCCGGGCGCCGCTCGGCCGCCGAGTCGGGCTCCGGCTCCGGTTCGCAGGCTCCGGCGTCCGGTCACAGCCAGCCGCCCGCTCGCCGTTCCCGACCATCCCGATGCCGGACCGGGCCGACCGCACGGCACGCGCCGGACCGAGGACAGCGCCGGCAAGGCCGGCAAGGGCAAGCGCGCCAAGGGCGCCGGCAAGGGCCGGCTCGACCCGTCCGACTTCTTCACCCAGCCCGGCCCCGGCGGCCAGCGAGGCGCCGGCCGAGTCGCTCGCCGACTCGCTCGTCCGCGTCGCTGTCCGCCGCGACCGCCGGCGCCGCCGACGACGCGGACGGCCGAGGCCGACGTCGGACGCCGACGCCGGCGGGGCCGAGGCGGCGACGACGCCGAAGGCACCGTCGGGCGGCAAGCCCAAGGTCGAGAGCGACGTCGACCGGGCCAAGGCCCTGGCCGACCTGCGCGCGGCGCAGCAGGCCACGACCAGCCACGGCGGCAACTGATCGGCTGGTCCGACCGGCTCGGTCGGCCGGCGCGCCAAGCGCGCCGCGCGGCCGCCGGCGCCGAGCCGGCGGCAGCCGCTGCCGCCGCGACCGAGCCCGCGCAGGTCGCTGGAGATCCCGGGACGTCGACGCGAGCCGGAGTTCGGCCGCCCGGGCGCGCCGCTCAACCGGCGCTCGCCGTACTACGTCGGGCTGGTCGGCGGGCTCGGCCTGCTCACGGCGTACGGGCTGGTGCTCTCGCTCGCCAAGCTGTCCCAGGTCATCACCCTGCTGGCGGTCTCGATCTTCCTGGCCCTCGGGCTCGACCCCGTCGTCCGGTTCCTGCAGCGGCGCGGGCTGAGCCGCGGCTGGGCGGTGGCGGTGGTGTTCCTCGGCGGTCATCGTGGTCTTCGCCGCGCTGGTCGGGCTGCTGCTGCCGCCGCTGGCCAAGCAGGGCACCGACCTGGCCAACAACGCGCCGGCCTACGTCGAGAGCCTGCTGCGCAACAAGCAGGTCAAGAGCCTGGACGAGCACTACCACGTGATCAGCAAGCTGCAGGAGCAGCTCAAGGCCAAGCTGTCCGACGGCCAGGTCTGGACCGACGTCTTCGGCGGCGTGCTGGGGGCGGGCAAGGCCGCGGTCAGCGGGGTCTTCAGCGCCGTTCACGGTGCTGGTGCTGACCCTCTACCTGACCGCGTCGCTGCCGACGGTCAAGGAGGTCTGCTACCGCGCCGTGCCGGCCAGCCGGCGCGACCGCGTGCAGCACCCTGGGCGACGAGATCACCCGCCGGGTCGGCGGTTACGTCATCGGCCAGATCGCCGTCGCGACGACCAACGCGGTCTGCACCTACATCCTGCTGCGGATCCTGGGCCTGCCCTATCCCGAGGCGCTCGCCGTGCTGGTCGGCTGTCCTCGGCCTGATCCCGATGGTCGGCGCGACGCTGGGTGCGGTCGTCGTGGTGCTGGTGGCGCTGTTCAGCTCAGTGACGACGGCGGTCGTCGCGGCCGTCTACTACGTCATCTACCAGCAGGTCGAGAACTACGTCATCGCGCCGCGCGTGATGAAACGGACCATCGCGGTGCCCGGGGCCGTGACGGTCATCGCCGCTCTGGCCGGTGGCACCCTGCTCGGCGTGATCGGCGCGCTGATGGCGATCCCGACGGCCGCCGGGCTGATCCTGATCTACCAGGAGGTCGTCGTCCCCCGGCAGGCCCAGCACTAGCGCCGGCGCACCTCAGTACGACGGGGGAGCGGGCCGTGGCCGGGACGGACCTGCTCGACGATCTCGTCCAGGGCCCGCCGGACGTAGGGCTCACCCACCCACAGGTGCCGAGCACCGTCGACGCCGACGACCCGGGCCTGCGGGACCCGGGCGAACCGGCGGCGCGCCTCGGCCGGCCGCAGGTAGTCGTCGAACTCCGGCACCAGGACCAGCATCGGCTTGCCGGAGGCGGCCCACACATCGAGGTCGCCGTCGGTGGCCGAGCGCAGCGGCGGGCTGAGCAGGATCGCCCCCTCAACGCCAGGGTCGCAGCCATAGCGCAGCACCAGGTCGGTGCCGAAGCTCCAGCCCAGCAGCCACGGCCGGCCAGCTCGTGGAACTCGGCGTACTCGATCGCCGCCGCCACGTCGTACCGCTCGGCCACGCCCTCGTCGAACGTCGCCCTGGCTGGTGCCGCGCGCACTGCTGACGCCGCGCAGGTTGAACCGCAGCACCGCGATGTCGGCCAGCGCCGGCAGCCGCGCGGCGGCCTTGCGGAAGACGTGGCTGTCCATGAACCCACCGTGCGTCGGCAGCGGGTGCAGCGTCACCAGCGTCGCGACGCGCGGGGCGGTCGAGCGGGCTGGCCAGCTCGCCCACGAGGGTCAGGCTGATCGGCGGTGTGCAGCTCGATCTCTTCGCGACGCGCCGGCAGCACGGAGTCGTGGCGGATATCCTCGGGGCTCATCGAGACCGAGCCTAGTTGAGGCGCAAGTACAGCGGGCAGCGCGTCCGGCGCACGCGGGAAGGACGCCTCGTGGCCGCAGTGCGACGCCGGGTCGCGGTCGCCCTCGCCGCCGCCTGCACTCGCGCTCGGAGCCACGGCGCCGGGCTGGTCGCGCTCGACCGGGTTGCCGTCGAGCCGGTCGACCGGATCCGGCCACCCCGCAACGGCCCTCGCCGGCCGGCGCCCACCTGGTGGCCGGCGGGCAGACCGGCTCGCAGGCCGCCGACACCGAGCCGTTCCGCAGCTGGCTCGGCGTCCGGCGACCGGCCGGACCCGACCAGCCCGTACGCCGCGCTGGCCACGCACCGCCCTGGCCGACCTGCACGCGCTCACCCTCGAGAACGGCGGCGTGCTCGCCTCGTTCCGCAGGTCGTGGCACTACGTCTGGCCGCGGGACACCGCCTTCGCCGCCGTCGCCTTCGCCCGGACCGGGCACCTGCCGGACGCCCTGCGCGCGCTCAGCTTCCTGCAGGCGGTGCAGGCGCGCGGACGGGAGCTTCCAGGCGCGCTACCGGCCGGACGGGTCGGGGCCGCCCGATGCCCGCGGCGTGCAGGAGGACGCGCCCGGCTGGGTGCTCTGGGCGCGTCGACGCCGTCCTCGGCCGCCGCGCCGGAGGACCGACGGGCCGAGATCGCCCGGAGCGTCGAGCCGCTCGTCGACCGGTCCGTCGCCCGGCTGCTCGCCGCGGACCGCCGGGCCGGGTGCGCTGCCCGCTCCGAGCAGCGACTACTGGGAGCAGCGCGAGGCCCGGCTGACCCTGGGCATCGCGGCGCCGACCCTGGCCGGGCTGCTGGCCGGGAGCCGGCTGCTGCAGGCGCGTGACCCCGACACCGCACACGACGCGGCCGACGCGAGCCGACACCCTGCGGGCCAGCATCGAGCGCGACGTTCGGCACCAGCGGCTACTCCCGCTACGCCGGCGGCCGTGGCCCGGACGCCGCAGTGACCTTCCTGCTCCCGCCGTACGTCGACACCCCGCTGCCCGGCGCGGTCATCGTGGCGAGCGGGGCTCCGAGCGCGCTCCGGCAGCCGGCCGGAGGCCTGTCCCCCGGCGCGACCTGGCCCCGGCACGACGGCGTCTCGTGGACCCCGGAGACCGCGCTCTTCCTGGTCGCGTCGGCGGAGTCCGGCGACGCGGCCCAGGCCAACGGCTGGCTGGCCTGGTTCGCCCAGCATGCGCTGCCTCAACGCTCGATCCCGGAGAAGGTCGATGCCCACGGCCAGCCCGGGCGACGTAGCGCCGCTCGCCTGGACCGACGCGCTGGTGCTGATCGCGATGGACCGGCTCGACCTGCTGAGCCCCGGCGCATGAGCCGCATCCTGCACGCGGCCCTGCCGGTCGACTGGGCCGCGGCCCGCGCGGCCGGCGACTACCGGGTCTCCTCGCGGGGCCGGACCTTGGCCGACGAGGGCTTCCTGCACGCCAGTACGACGGCACAGCTGGCCGGCGTACTGGCGACGCTACTACGCGGACGTGCCCGACGTCGTCCTGCTCGTGCTCGACATCGAGGCGCTGGCAGCGGCCGGGTCACCGGTGCGCTGGGACGACGTGCCAGGAGCCCCTGCGCCGTTCCCGCACGTCTACGGGCCCGGTGCCCACAACCGTTGTGGGACAAGGCAACCCGGTCGTCGCGACCCTCGACCTGTCGCATCGACCGGACCAGCCGTGGGTCCTGCCCGACCTCACGCCGTACGACATCGCCACCGGGCCCTGACGGCTCAGCGGACGTAGCGGGCGACCAGGCCCCTGCACCTCGGGTGTCGAGACCCGGGCCACGGCTGACGCCAGGAGCGCGTTGCCCCGCGCCACCACATCCGCGCGGTCGGTCGGTGCCTCAACCGAGATGGCCACGGACACGGTGACCTTCCCGGCCCGGGCCAGGCCGAGGTAGGCCCAACCCCCTGCCAGGTCGATCCCGCCCGGCCGGCCGACCACGGCGAACGCCTCGTCCCCGGGCAGGCCAGCCGTCGGGAGGACCTCCGGCTTGAGGAGCTCCCGGGACGCTGTGCCATTGCACTTCACCAAGGCGCCCGCTTCCCGGAGCAGCCGGTGCGCCCCGTCTCCCTCGAAGGCCGCCAACGTCTCGGTCACGACACCTGAGGTCGGCTCGGGTGCCGTCGGCTCCGCCGCGCCGGGCTCGCCCGAGTTGACCGTGGCCGGCCACAGCGAGATCCCCAGCCCCGCCACGACCTGGCTCCAGCCGGGGTCGTAGCCGCCCGTGCAGGAGAACGTGCCGAGCGGCGGGAAGAGCGTGGTGCTCTGGACGGCGCCGAGGTCGATGTCGACCTGGTCGGTGCCCAGATCGGCCGGCTGCAGGACGGAGTCGGCCGGGAACGGGAAGGCGACCAGGTCGGCGTTCCGGTCCAGGAACGCCGTCCGCAGCTGGGCCGCCGTCGCCCCCCACTGGACCCCGGCCGGGATCGGCGGCACGGCGGCGTACGGTCCCTGGCTCAGCAGTTGCTCCGGCGTGCTGCCCACGACCTGACCGACGGCGAGGGTGCCGGTCGACCGCTGCTCCTTGGTGACCGCGGGATGGCTCGGCGGGGTCGGGCCGGAGCCGCGCAGGTCGAAGCCGCCCGGACCGAGCAGGACCCACGCGACGGACGCCGCGACGGCCAGGCCGCCCAGGGCGACCCGCGCCGTACGACGGTGCTGCCGCCGCCGGACCCGGGCGGCGGCCTTGACGCCGGCCAGCAGGGCCAGCCCATCGGCCGGGGCCACCGAGCCGACCTGAGCCGCGACCGTGTCCGCGACCGCCTGGCCGAGCTGCTCGTCCGTCAGCAGGTTGCCGTTGGTCATGACGTCACCTCCTCGGTGAGTGCGGTCCGCAGCGCGCGCAGCCCGCGCAGGGCATGGCTGCGGACCGTCGCGGGCGGGCAGCCGAGCAGGTCGGCGATCTCGGCGTCGGAACAGCCCTCGTAGTGCCGCAGGACGAGGACGGTGCGTTGCTTGGGCGGCAGGGCGGCCAGGGCCCGGACCAGCACCCGGCGGTCGACGACGGACCCGGCCTGGTCCGAGACGGCGACCAGCGGCAGGTCGGCGGTCGCCCGCGGCTGCTCGCGCCGGGCGGCCCGGCGCCACCACGAGTTGAGCCGGTTGACGACCATCCGGCGCACGTAGGCGTCGAGGTTGTCCGCGGCTGCGACCCGGCCCCAGTGGGTCATCGCCGTGACCAGGACGTCCTGGACGACGTCCTGGGCCAGCTGGGGGTCACCGCACAGCGCAGTCGCCAGCCGGCAGCAGGGCCGGCCCGCGCGCGACCACGAAGTCGTCGAACGACGGTGCCTCGGCCCGGGCACCCGCCCCTGCCGCCCCCGCCCCCGCCGTCATGGAGTCCACATCACCCAGACGCCGCCCGGCGGCCCCGCGTTGCGGTCCAGCTTCGGATTTCCCGGCTCAACGGGACCGGCGGCGTTCCCGGGCCCGCCAGCACGGCGTGTGCCAGTGCCGGCGGTCCGTGACGTCGAGCATGCCGTCGGCCGGCCAAGCCACGAGGTGCGAGACCCCGGCCGGGATCTCCTGCTGGCAGCCGGGACAGCGGTAGGCCTTGGGTGAGACACCGCCGTTGACCGGCCGGACGAACCACTCACCGTCCGGGTGCGTCTCGCGGCGCTCCAGGCCGGCCAGGGCGCGGCCGATGTCGACCTCGTCCTCGGTCGGTGGCGGTCCGGCGCGCCGACCACCCCGGCGGACCCGGTTGCTGCGCGGCATCTGGGATCCGCGCCTCAGCCGTAGGTGCGGAACCCGCGGCCGGCCTTGCGGCCCAGGTAGCCCGCCGTCACGAGCTGCTCGAGCAGCGGCGCCGGCGCGAAGCCCGGCTCGCGGAACTCCAGGTAGAGCTGGCGCTGGATGGCCAGCGACACGTCGAGGCCCACGACGTCGAGCAGCTCGAACGGCCCCATCGGGTAGCCGCAGCCGGTCTTCATCGCCGTGTCGATGTCCTCGACCCCGGCGTAGTGCGCCTGCAGCATCTTCACCGCGTCGTTGAGGTAGGGGAACAGCAGGGTGTTGACGATGAACCCGGACCGGTCGCCGCAGACGACCGGGTGCTTGCCGAGCCGCTCGATGACCGCCCGGGCCGTGGCGACGACATCGGGGGCGGTCGAGACCGTGTGCACGACCTCGACCAGGCGCATCACCGGCGCCGGGTTGAAGAAGTGCAGGCCCACCACGTCGCCCGGTCGCTCCGTCGCGACCGCGCACTCCACCACCGGCAGGGACGACGTCGTGGTCGCCAGGATCACGCCCGGGCCGGCAGATCTCGTCCAGGTTCTCGAACAGCGCCTGCTTGACGTCCAGCTCCTCGACGACGGCCTCGACGACGAGGTCGACGTCGGCCAGGTCGTCGAGCCGGGTGCTGACCGTCAGCCGGCCCAGCGCCGCGTCCCGGTCGGTCGGCCTCGAGCTTGCCGCGCTGCACCGCCTTCTCCAGGCTCTTGCTCGACGGCCGACTGGGCCCGGCGCCTGGGCGTCCGCGCTGCGCGCAACGAGGGTCACGTCGAAGCCGCCCTTGGCGAAGACCTCGGCGATGCCGGTCGCCATGGTTCCCGATCCGACAACCCCGACCCGCTGTACGTCGCGCATCGAAACGCCCTGCGCTGCAACCGGTTTCGGCGTCAGCAGGTCATCGACCACGCGGCTCGAGCCGGCCTCGTCGTACGTGTAGAAGCCCTTGCCGGTCTTGCGGCCCTTGAGGCCCGGCCGTCGACATCTGCTTCAGGATCGGGCTCGGGGCATGCAGCCGGTCACGGCCCTGCTTGTACATCGTGTCGAGGATCTCGTACGCCGTGTCGAGCCCGATCAGGTCCATCAGCGCGAGCGGCCCCATCGGCAGGCCGCAGCCCAGCGTCATTGCGGCGTCGATGTCCTCGCGGGTCGCGTAGTGCGACTCGAACAGCGACACCGCGTGGTTGAGGTAGCCGAAGAGCAAGGCGTTGGCGATGAAGCCGGCCTTGTCGCCGACGACCACCGGCTGCTTGCCGAGCCGCTGGGCCAGCGCCTTGACGTCGTCGACCACGGCGTCCTCGGTGACGACGGTGCGGATCACCTCGACGAACTTCAGCACCGGCGCGGGGTTGAAGAAGTGCATCCCGACGACCCGGCGCGGGTTGTGCGTGGCGACCGAGATCTCGGTGACCGACAGGCTCGAGGTGTTGGTCGCGAGGATCGCGTCCGGCGCTGACGATCGAGTCGAGCTTGCCGAAGATCTCGCGCTTGAGGTCCAGGTGCTCGGGCACCGCCTCGACCACGAGGTCGCGGTCGGCCAGGTCCTCCAGCGCCGTCGCTGAACCGGACGTGCGACATCAGCGCCGCCTGGTCCTCCGGCGTCAGCTTGCCGCGAGCGACGGCCCGGTCGGTCGAGTGCTGCAGCACGCCGCGGCCGTGCTCGACCGCCGTCCTCGCTGGCCTCGACGGCCGTGACGTCCAGGCCGTTGCGGGCGAACACCTCGACGATGCCCGCGCCCATCGTGCCGAGGCCGATGACCCCGACCTTGCTGAACTCACGCCCCATCGCGTGCCACTCCCTCATGCCTCGCCCGCCCGATGTCGGGGCTCAGCCTGCCATGATCGGCGCGTGCTGCTGGGCCTCGTGCTGTCGCTGGGCGCCGCCCTGCTGTTCGGGGTGGCCACCGTCTGGCAGGCGATCGGCGTACGGCGACGGGCCGAGGTCGCGGACCGGGCCGGCGGCCCGTCCGCCAAGGACTCGGCGTCCGGGCTGCTCCGCCTGGTCACCGACCGCTGGTACATCGCGGGCTCGGCTCTCGACTTCTTCGGTGCCGTGGCCACGGCGGTGGCGCTGCAGCACCTGCCGCTGTTCATCGTGGAGTCCTGCATCGCCGCCTCGATCGCCGTGACCGCGGTCATCGCGGTGCCGGTGCTCGGCCTGCGGCTGCACCCGCGCGAGGTCGGCGCCCTCGTGGTGGTCGGGCTGGGTCTGGTCGGGCTGGCGGTGAGCTCCTCGTCCGGTCCCGCGCGGTCGCTCGGGTCCGCGGCCGCCTGGCTGCTGCTGGCCGGCGTCGCGGTGATCGCGGTGGTCGCCTGGCGGGCGCTGCGCACGACGTCCTCGCTCGCGATGGCCCTCACCTGCGGTCTGGCCTTCAGCGGGATGGGCCTGGCCGAGCGCACCCTGGAGCTGCCCGACCCGTGGTGGCACGTCCTGGCGGACCCAACCTCTATGCCCTGCTCGGCTATGGCGCGGTCGGCATCACGGCGTACGCCTCAGCCATCGCCCGCGGCAAGGTGACCACGGTCACCGGCGGTCACCTTCGCCGTCGAGACGGTCGTGCCGTCGCTGATCGGGATCCTGGCCCTCGACGACACGACCCGGCCGGGGTTCGCCGCCGTCGCGGTCGCCGGGCTTCGTCGCGACGGTCGGCGGGGCCATCGGGCTGACCCGGGTGGCCGAGATGACCGAGGGCGAGCCCGGCCGTCGCCGCCGGTTAGGGTGCGGACCGTGCGCCTGGTGATCGCCCGTTGCAGCGTCGACTACGTCGGTCGGCTGACCGCGCACCTGCCACTGGCGACCCGCGTCCTCATGGTCAAGGCCGACGGCAGCGTGCTCGTGCACAGCGACGGCGGGTCCTACAAGCCGCTCAACTGGATGAGCCCGCCCTGCACGCTGACCGAGAGCGAGCCGGAGCCGGTCGACGCCGAGCTCGGCGTCACAGGCGGTCTGGACGGTCCAGCACACCAAGACCGACGACCGGCTCGTCGTGCGGCTGCACGAGATCCTCGAGGACAGCCGGCACGACCTGGGCGTCGACCCGGGACTGGTCAAGGACGGCGTCGAGGCCCACCTGCAGCGGCTGCTCGCGGAGCAGATCCAGCTGCTCGGGCCGGGCCACACCCTGGTCCGCCGGGAGTACATGACGGCCATCGGGCCGGTCGACATCCTGGCCCGGGACGGCTCCGGGGTCAGCGTCGCGGTCGAGATCAAG
The DNA here is from genome assembly GCA_963794535.1 of uncultured Actinomycetota bacterium. GTDB lineage: Bacteria > Actinomycetota > Actinomycetes > Actinomycetales > CAVURS01 > CAVURS01. Next base: position 304,763 of record CAWCEI010000014.1, on the reverse strand, counting down.
CGGCGCGGCGAGATCGACGGCGTGGAGCAGCTGACCCGCTATCTGGAGCTGATGAACCGCGACCCGCTGCTGGCCCCGGTCATCGGCGTCTTCGCCGCGCAGGAGATCAAGCCGCAGGCCCGGGTGCTCGCCATCGACCGCGGGATCCGCTGCGTGACCCTGGACTACGAGGCGATGCGCGGCGCGGACGACCCGGACTCGCGGCTCTTCTAGTCACGACACCACCCACTGAGACCACCCACATGGGCCACGCCTGGCGGCCCTCCGTCTGGGTGACTGACGGTTAACAAATGACTACAGAGTGTCGTTACAGTCTGGGAGGACACGCAGCCTCGTCAAACCCCTACCGGAGAGACGATCATGCCCTTGCCAGGACGGCACACCCAGGGCGTCACCACGACGGTGGCCATGGCCCGAAGCACTCGCAGGCCTACCCGATCGGCCGCGGCCACGACGACCTTAGGAGTTCTGCTCGCCCTCTTCTCGATCCTGGTCTCGGCGCTCGCCCTCGCCGCACCGGCCCAGGCCGCCGGCACCGGGCACGTCCGCCTCCCCGCGCAGGCCAAGCTGGCCCACGCCTGCTCCGTCACGTCGACGATGAGCTTCCACACGACGACGAAGTTCCGCTGCTTCGCCGAGCGCCGCACCGACATCGCCCCGCTGCCCCATGGCACCACGACCAGCGCATCCTTCAAGGCGGCCCGCGCCGCCGCCGGCTTCAAGGCCGCCGTCACACCGCCCGGGCTGCACCCGGCCGACCTCACCGCGGCGTACCAGCTGCCCTCGAGCACTCGCGGCGTCGGCCAGACGGTCTACATCGTCGACGCCTACAACTACCCGAACGCCGAGTCCGACCTCGCGGTCTACCGCGCGCAGTACGGCCTGCCCGCCTGCACCACCGCGAACGGCTGCTTCCGCAAGGTCAACCAGAACGGCCTCACCAGCCCGCTGCCCGCCACCGACAACGGCTGGGCCGCCGAGATGGCGCTGGACCTCGACATGGTCTCCGCGGTCTGCCCCAACTGCAACATCACGCTGGTCGAGGCCAACGACTCCAGCGGCAACATGATGACCGCGGTCGCGCCGGGCCAACACGATGGGCGCGAAGTTCGTCTCGATGAGCTGGGGCGGGGTCGAGAGCAGGAGCGCGGCGGCGTACGACGCGGCCTACTTCAAGCCCTCCGGCGTCGTCTACACGGCATCCTCCGGCGACAGCGGCTTCAACGGCGCGCTCTATCCCGCGTCGTCCAACCGGGTCGTGGCCGTCGGCGGCACGTCGCTGAGCCGGGCGAGCAACGCCCGCGGCTGGACCGAGAGCGCCTGGTCCGGCGCCGGCAGCGGCTGCTCGGGTCGTCGAGGACCAGGCCTCCTGGCAGGCCGGCAACCCGGGCTGCACCACGCGCGCCTTCACCGACATCTCTGCCGTCGCCGACCCCTCGACCGGGGTGAGCGTCTACCTGACCACGGGCGGCAGCGGCTGGAGTGTGTACGGCGGCACGAGCGCCTCCTCGCCGATCATCGCCGCGGCCTTCGCCCTGGCCGGCCCCCCGTCCGCCGGCAGCAAGCCGGGCCAGACGCTCTACTCGCACCGCAGCCGGCTCAACGACGTGACCACCGGGAGCAACGGCAGCTGCAGCCCGAGCGTCCTGTGCCACGCCACCACCGGCTGGGACGGCCCGACCGGCCTGGGCACCCCGAGCGGCATCGGCGCCTTCTCGACCAGCCGGGGCACCCGGCCGACTGCGGTCATGGGTCACTACTTCTCGCTGCGGCCGGTGCCGGTCATCGTCAACGACTCCGTGCGCGCCGACCACTGAACCCCGCTGAAGCCTGCTGAGACCTGGGTGACGTCCGCCCGCTGCGGGCGGCCGGCCATGCGGCAGACTTCTCGCCATGTCCGGGCCGGCAGCAGGGCGTTCGACCCGGGTCGCCGTCGCGGCCACCAGCCGCCTGGCCACTGACGCCGGGCTGCGGCTCGCCGCCCTCGGCGGCAACGCGGTCGACGCCGCCGTGGCCGCGACCCTGGTCGCCACCGTGACCGAGCCGGGCGTGGTCAGTCTCGCCGGCGGCGCCTTCGTCACGATCGACCCCGGGGACGGGTCAGCCCCTGTCACCGTCGACGGCAACGTCGAGATGCCCGGCCGGGGGCTGCCCGCCCGAGCGGTTCGGCACCGGCCTGACTGCAGGTCGAGACCGCGTACGGCGGGGGCCTGCGGCTCTGGATCGGTCCCGGCTCGGTCGCGACCCCGGGCGCCCTGGCCGGCCTCGGCCTGGCCCACGAGCGCTACGGCGCGGCGCCGTGGGCCGAGGTCGTCGCTCCGGCCATCGACGTTGCGCGCCAAGGGTTCCCGCTCGGCACCGCCGCCGCGAGCTACCTCGACCTGGTCCGCGAGATCGTCTTCGACTGGGACTCGGAGTCGTCTGCGGCCCTGCGCCTGGCCGACGGGACACCCGCGCGGGCCGGCGACACGCTGCGCTCGGCCGACCTCGCCGGTGCGCTCGAGGTCGTGGCCGCCGAAGGACCGGGCGCGATGTACGACGGCACCCTGGGCCGGATCCTGGCCGCCGACATGGTCGAGCGCGGCGGGCTGATCACCGCCGAGGACCTCACGTCGTACGACGCGGTCGTCCGGCCGGCCATCCAGGTCCAGCTGGCCGACTGGAGCCTGGCCACCAACCCGCCGCCGTCGATCGGCGGCCCGGTCCTGGCGGCGATGCTGACGTTGCTCGCGCGGGCGGGCTACGAGCCCGGGCCGCCCGGCCGATGTCTCGCGACTGGTGGCGATCCAGCGGGCCGTGCTCGACCACCGGCTGGACGTCCTCGACCTGGCCGAGGACCTGGGCGCAGCCGGTCGGGAGCTGCTCGACATGGTCGACCGGGGCTGGGACCCGGTCGCGCACGCGTCGGGCTCGACCGTGCATGTCTCTGTGGTTGACGACAACGGGATGGCTTGTGCCACAACGGCTTCCGCGGGCTACGGCTCCGGCGCGACGATCCCGGGAACGGGCATCCTGATGAACAACTGTCTCGGCGAGCCCGAGCTCAACCGGCGCGGCGTCCACGCCCTGCGGCCGGGCACGCGGCTCGGCTCGAACATGGCGCCGTCAGTCGGCCGGCACGCCGACGGGAGCGTGCTGGCGATCGGCAGCCCGGGCGCCGACCGGATCACGACGGCCCTGCTCCAGGTGCTCGGCGGCCACGCGCTGGGTGGGCTCGATCTGCAAGCGGCGGTCGATGCGCCCCGGCTGCATGTGCGGCACCTCGACGACGCGGCGTCGTGCGGGTCGACCACGAAGCCGACCTGGTCGTCCCGGACGTGGGCCTGCCGACGTACGAGCATCCGGCCCGCTCGATGTTCTTCGGCGGGGTCGCGGCCGCGGTGGTCCGGCCGGGCGGTGAGCTGCAGGCGGCCGCCGACCCGCGGCGGGCCGCGGCGGTCGCGGTCAGCCCATGACGCGAGCCCTGGCTTCGACGACGTGACCGAGCAGGCGCTGCGCGAGCGCGCGACGTCAACTGGGCCGTGGCCCCCGAGGGGTGCTGCCCGCCTGGGTCGCCGAGATGGACTACGCCCCCTGCCCCGCGGTCACCCACGCCGTCAGCGAGGCCGTGCGCGTCGGCCGGTTCGGCTACCCGTCGCCCCCGGCGGTGCGCCGGCTGCGGACGTCGACCGCCGCCTTTCGCGGCGCAGCGCTACGGCTGGGACGCTCGACCCCGACCTCGTCATCGCGACCGGTGACGTCATGGCGGGAGTGATGCTGGCCATCGACACCCTGTGTGCGGACGCGCCGGTGGTCGTGCCCACCCCGGCCTACCCGCCGTTCCTCGAGGCGTCCCGGGCGTCCGCCGCGAGCTCGTCCCGGTGCCGCTCGACCCGGATGCCGACCGGGCGACGCTCGACCTCGACCGGATCGATGCGGCCCTGGCGGCGGGGGCGCGGACCGTGCTGCTGTGCAACCCGCACAACCCGTGGGGCCGGGCCTGGACCGCGGACGAGCTGACTGACCTGCGCGACGTCGTCCTCCGCCACGGCGCGCGGGTCGTCGCCGACGAGATCCACGCCCCGCTCGTGCTGCCCGGCAGCAGCCACACGCCGTACGCCACGCTCGACGGGACGGCCGACCACGTCACGACGCTGCTCTCGGCGAGCAAGGCCTTCAACATCCCCGGCCTGAAGTGCGCGCAGATCGTCGCCGGCAACCGCGGCCGATGCGCAGGCCCTCGCCGCCCTGCCGCTGGTCCTCAACCACGGCACCTCCCCGCTCGGCATCGTGGCCAACATCGCGGCGTACGACCGACGGTGGGCCGTGGCTGGACCGCGCGGTCGCCCACCTGGCGGGCAACCGCGACCTGTTCGCCCAGCAGCTGGCCGAGCGGCTGCCGCTGGCCCGGATGCGGCGGCTCGAGGCGACCTATCTGGCCTGGGTCGACCTGCGGGCCTACGGCACCGAGGACCCGGCCGGCCGGTCGCGCTCGAGCCGCGGCCAGGTGATGGTGCGGGACGGCAGCGACTTCGGGCCGGGCGGCCCGGGGCACGTGCGGGTCAACCTGGCGACGTCGACCGACCGCGCGTGCTGGATCTCGTGGACCGGCTGGGCGAGGCCTTCGACCCCGACCGACTAGCGGGGCTTCCGGCGCTGGGTCGGCCGTCGGGGTCGGCGCGCGTGCGTAGTGCCGCAGGGCCGGTACGGCGGCCGCCAGGACAGCACCAGGACGATGCAGGCGATGCCACCCCCGACCCAGGAGGCGCTGGCGCCGAACGCCGCTGCGGTCGCGCCGGCCCGCAGGTCGCCCAGCCTCGGTCCGCCGGCCACGACCACCGTGAAGACGCCCTGCAGCCGGCCACGCATCTGGTCCGGGGCGTAGGTCTGCAGGATCGTCTGCCGGTAGACCGCCGACACCAGGTCGGCCGCGCCACCCGACCGCGAGCAGCAGGACGGCCAGCCAGAGGCTGTGGGCCAGCCCGGCCAGCGCGACCGCGGCGCCCCACACCACGACCGCGACGATCAGGGCCAGGCCCTGCCGCCGGACCCGGCCGATCCACCCTGACCCCAGGCCCGCGACGACCGACCCGATGGCGATCGCGGCGAACAGCCAGCCGACGGCCCCCACGTCATGGAACCGGTCGACCGCCAGCTCGGGGAAGAGCGCTCGCGGCATCGCCAAGACCATCGCGGCGATGTCGACGGCGAACGACATCAACAGCACCGGGCGGGTCGCGATGAAGGCCAGGCCGTCGATGACCGAGCGCAGGCCGGGCTTGACCTTCTCGCCCAGCGGCGGGATCGGCGGCAGCCGCAGGGCGGCGTACAGGCCGACGGTGAAGAGCGCCGCGTCGAGACCGTAAGCCCACGCGAAGCTGCCCTGGGCGAGGATCAGCCCGGCGAGCAACGGGCCCACCACCGCCCCGGCCGTGCTCATCGTGAAGTTGAGCGTGTTGCCGGCCGGCACCAGCTCGGTCGGCAGGATCCGCGGGGTGATCGCGCCGCGCACCGGCGCGGAGACGGCGAAGCCGACCGTCTGCAACGCCACCAGCACGAGCAGCAGCCAACGGTTGTTGAGATGCAACAGTGCCTGAAGCAAGAGACCACCGGTCGCCGCCCAGACGAAGCAGGACGACGAGATGTAGAGCAGCCGGCGGTCAACAGCGTCGGAGATCGCCCCGCCGTACAGGCCGAACACCACCAGTGGCACCAGCGCCGCCAGCCCGATCAGGCCGACCCAGAAGGACGACCCAGTGACGGCGAACATCTGCACCGGCACCGCGACTGCGGTGAGCTGGAACCCGATGAACGAGACTCCCTGCCCGATGAACAGACGCCGGAAGTCGTTGTGCCGCAACGGACGTACGTCGACCGCGACCTTGTGCAGGATCGACAGGGGACCCCCGCTCACCCGACAGCCGTCGTGCTTCCCAGCCCTCGGGCCCGCCTGATCTCGGTCACGATCTGCCCCATCATGGTGGTCAAGGAGATGTCCTTCGGCGTGAAGACCGCAGCGACCCCCTGGTCGAGCAGGGTCCGGGCGTCGCTCTCGGGGATGATCCCGCCGACGATCAACGGTACGTCGTCCAGACCGGCGGCCCGCATCCGGCCCAGCACGTCCGGCACCAGCGACAGGTGCGACCCGGACAGCACCGAGAGGCCGACGCAGTGCACGTCCTCGGCGACGGCGGCCGCGACGATCTGCTCCGGGGTCAGCCGGATCCCTTGGTAGATCACCTCGAAGCCGACGTCCCGAGCCCGCACGGCGACCTGTTCGGCCCCGTTGCTGTGCCCGTCGAGTCCCGGCTTGCCGACCAGCAGCCGCAGCCGGCCGCCGAGCTCGTCGCCGGTGCGGCGCACCTCGGTCCGCACCCGGGCCAGCTCGTTCGCAGCCGCCCCGCCCTCGAGCGGCGCCGTCGTGGCCGACGGCCCCGCTGACGCCGGTCGGGGCGCGGTACTCCCCGAAGACCTCGCGCAGCGCGCCGGCCCACTCCCCCGTCGTCACGCCCGCCCGGGCGCAGCGCAGCGTCGCCGTCATGAGGTTCGCATCGCCCGCCGCGTCGGCCTTGAGCTGGGCGACCGCAGCCTTCGCCTCGGCCGCCTGCGTCTGGTCACTGTCGCGCGAGATCCGCCACGCCACAACGGCTTTCGCCGCCGACTCCTCGGCCGCGGGGTCGATCCCTTGCACGGCGGCATCGAGGTCGGCAGTGAGCGGGCTGGGCTCGGTCGTCGTGAACCGGTTGACGCCGACGACGACGTCGCTCGCCGGCCTCGACCCGGGCCCGGTGCCGGGCGTGGGCCGCCACGAGCTCGGACTTGAGGTAGCCGCTCTCGACGGCGGCAACCGCGCCGCCCATCGCCTGCACCCGGTCGATCTCCTCGCGCGCGGCGGCGACCAGCTCCGCCACCCGCGCCTCGACGACGACCGAGCCGGTGAACAGGTCGTCGTACTCCAGCAGGTCGGACTCGAAGGCGAGGACCTGCTGGATCCGCAGGCTCCACTGCTGGTCCCAGGGCCGGGGCAGGCCGAGCGCCTCGTTCCAGGCCGGCAGCTGCACGGCCCGGGCGCGCGCGTCCTTGGACAGCGTCACGGCCAGCATCTCCAGGACGATCCGCTGGACGTTGTTCTCCGGCTGCGCCTCGGTCAGGCCCAGCGAGTTGACCTGCACGCCGTAGCGAAACCGCCGCTGGGCCGGGTCCTCACGCCGTACCGGGTGCGGGTGAGGTCGTCCCAGAGCTCGACGAACGCGCGCATCTTGCACATCTCCTCGACGAAGCGCACGCCGGCGTTGACGAAGAACGAGATCCGGGCGACGACGTCGCCGAACCGGTCGGCCGGCACCTGCCCCGAGTCGCGCACCGCGTCGAGCACCGCGATCGCCGTACAGATGGCGAAGGCGAGCTCCTGCACCGGCGTCGCGCCGGCCTCCTGCAGGTGGTAGCTGCAGATGTTGATCGGGTTCCACTTGGGCATGGCCGTCGCCGTGTAGGCGACGACGTCGGTGCTGAGCCGCAACGACGGGCCGGGCGGGAAGACGTAGGTCCCGCGGGACAGGTACTCCTTGATGATGTCGTTCTGGGTCGTGCCGGTCAGCCGGGTGACGACGCCAGCGATCTCGTCGGGGGTCGCACCGGCCGCCTCGGCCTGCTGCTCGGCGACGACCTCGTAGAGCGCCATCAGCCACATGGCGGTCGCGTTGATCGTCATCGACGTGTTCATCCCGGCCAGGTCGATGCCGTCGAACAGCGCGGTCAGGTCGCCGAGATGGGCGATCGGCACGCCGACCTTGCCGACCTCGCCGCGGGCCAGCGGGTGGTCCGGGTCGTAGCCGGTCTGGGTCGGCAGGTCGAAGGCCACCGAGAGCCCGGTCTGGCCCTTGTCGAGGTTGCGCCGGTAGAGCGCGTTGGACTCGGCGGCGCTGGAGTGACCGGCGTACGTCCGCATCACCCACGGTCGGTCGCGCTCAGCCACGTTGCGACGCTACCGGCGGGTACGCCGGGTGACGAGGTCCCGGCCGGGTGATGCCGACCACAGGGCCAGTCGGCTGGTCGACGGCTAGTCGACCAGGGCGTCCACGAAGCACCAGCGCCAGGCCTCGCCCGGCTCGAAGCTGCGCATCACCGGGATGCCCGGTCTCGGCGTAGTGCGCCGTCGGCGTGCCGGCCGATCGAGGAGTCGCAGCAGCCGACGTGGCCGCAGGTCAGGCACAGCCGCAGATGGACCCACTTGAGGCTGTCCCGCAGGCACTCCGCGCACCCCTGGGGCGTCTGCGGTACGGCGATGGTCGGCGCCTCTCGCAGGTGGTCGCAGCTGCCGGCCAGCGAGTGGCCGGTCAGGTCCTCGACCCGCTCGAGGACGTCGTCGCGGGCGCCGATCCGGTCCAGCGTCGACTCCTCGACGTCGAGCATCGCCATCAGCGACCGGGCCACCTCGTCCGGCAGCTCGCCGGCCGCGGTCCCGTTGAGGATGCTGTCGCGCTCGGCCTGGAGCATCTCGAGGCGGAGCCGGCGGTAGGTCTCGCTCGGCGTCTCCCAGTCGCGCTCCGGCCGGCCGAGCCGCTCCCAGGCCGTGTTGGCCCGCTTGATCCCGCGGCTGCGCAGCTGGTGGACCGTCGACTCCGGCTCGGAGCCGTCGAGGACCTCCTCGAGCCGGCCGGACCCCGGCCTCGGTCGGCGTGCTGCAGCGCGACCGCCTCCTGCAGGGCGTCCTCCAGCGGGTCCGGGCGCGGCAGGTGCAGAGCCGCGGACCAGCAGCGGGCAGGGTCGGGCCCTGGACCAGCAGCGTGCCGGCCACCACCACGAAGGCGATCAGCCGCAGCACCGCGACCTGCGGGATGCTCTCGGGCAGCGCGAACGCCGCCGCCAGGGTGACGACGCCGCGCATCCCGGCCCAGGAGATCGCCGTCGGCACCTGCCACGGCGGCTTCGGGTCGACCCGGCCCACGGCGGGGATCAGCCGCGGCAGGTAGGTCGCCGGGAAGACCCAGACCGGCCGCGAGATGACCACCGCCAGCAGGACGGCGACGCAGACCCAGGCCAGGCGGCCGATCGGACATGCTGCCCGGCCCGGGCCTCCTGGACGACCTGCTTGACCTGCAGCCCGATCAGCAGGAAGACGGCGTTCTCGAGCAGGAACTGCACCGTCGACCAGTTGATCCGCTCGGACAGGCGGGACGACGCGGACTGCAGCACCGGCGCCTTGTGGCCGAGGACGATGCCCGTCACGACGACGGCCAGCACCCCGCTGGCGTGCGCCCCCTCGGCCGGCAGGTAGGCCAGGAACGGCGCCACGAAGGACAGCGTCGTGTCGATCATCGGGTCCTCGATATGGCGCCGGACCTTGGCCAGGACCAACGCGACGGCCAGGCCGATCAGCACGCCGCCGGCCGCCGCCCAGGCGAACTCGAGGCCGACCTTCCAGAACGACGACCGAGGCGGTGATGGCGCCGGTCGCCGTACGGAGCAGGACGAGGGAGGTCGCATCGTTGACCAGGCTCTCGCCCTCGAGGATCGACACCACCCGGCGGGGCAGCCCGACCTTGCGGGCGACCGCGGTCGTCGCGACCGCGTCCGGCGGGGCCACGACCGCCCCGAGCGCGAACGCCGCCGCGAACGACATCTCCGGGATGACCCAGTGCAGGACCAGGGCCACGACCAGCGCCGTGAAGGCGACCAGCCCGACCGAGAGCAGCGCGATCGGCCGCCGGTTGCGGCGGAAGTCGAGGACGGAGGTGCGGATCGACGCGGCGTACAGGAGCGGTGGCAGCAGGCCGACGAGGACCAGGTCGGGGTCGAGCCGGTAGTCCGGGACGAACGGCAGGTAGGACCCGACGACGCCGGCCAGGGTCAGCAGCAGCGGCGCGGACCAGCCGATCCGGCGGGCCCGCCGAGGACACCGCCGCCACCACGACGACGATGGCCACGACGCCGAGGGCAAAGTGCACCTCAGGACTATCGCACGGGCGGTCGCGGCGGTTTCAGCGGCGGGTTCCGCCCAGCGTCGTCAGTCGTAGCGGTAGAAGCCGCGGCCGGACTTGCGGCCGATGTCGCCCGCACTGACCATCCGGTTGAGCAGCTCGGGCGGGGCGAACTTCTCGTCCTGGGTCTCGTCGTAGATGTTCTGCGAGGCGTTGCGCAGGATGTCGACCCCGGTCAGGTCGGTCGTCGCGAGCGGGCCCATCGCGTGGCCGAAGCCGAGCCTGCACGCCGTGTCGATGTCCTCCGCGCTCGCGACGCCGGTCTCGACCAGCCGGACGGCCTCCATCGCCAGGGCGGAGATCAGCCGGGTCGTGACGAAGCCCGCGACGTCGCGGTTGACGACGACGCAGGTCTTGCCGACCGACTCGGCGAACGCCCGGGCCGTGGCGAGGGTCTCATCACTGGTCTTGTAGCCGCGGACCAGCTCGCAGAGCGCCATCATCGGCACCGGCGAGAAGAAGTGCGTGCCCACGACCGACTCGGGCCGCTGGGTCACGGCCGCGATCCGGGTGATCGGGATGGCCGAGGTGTTGGTGGCGAGTACCGCGTCGGGCGGGGCGAGCCGGTCGAGCTCGGCGAACACCTCGCTCTTGACCTCCAGGCTCTCGAAGACCGCCTCGACCACCAGCCCGGCCTCGCCCACACAGCCCAGGTCGGTCGTCGTGGTGATCCGGGCCAGCGCCGTGTCGGCGTCGTCGCGGGACAGCTTGCCCTTGTCGACGAACCGGCTCAGCGAGCGCTCGATGCCGGCCCGGCCGCGGGCCAGCGCCTCGTCGGTCACGTCGCGCAGGGTCACGTCCCAGCCGGCGGCTGCCGCGACCTGGGCGATGCCGGAGCCCATCAGCCCGGCCCCGACCACGACCAGCGCGCGGTCCGGCCGGTTGCCTGAACCAGTTCAGCCATGCCGGGGAGGCTACGCCAGGAGCACACTGGTCTCGTGCGGCCGGGCAGCGAGCTGGACTTCCTGTGGGGACCGGGCATCGCCCTGCTCGTCGTCGGGTTCCTGGCCGTCCTGCTGCGCTGGGCCTTCGGGCACGGCTCGTCCCTCGTGGAGCGGCCGCCCGGCCCGGTCACGAGGACGAGTACGGCGCGCTGGTCCCCGTCGCAGCGCCGGGCAGTGTCATCGAGGCCGAGCTGCTGCGCCGCAAGCTGGTCGACGCGGGGATCCGCGCCACGATGGCGCGCACCGTCGACGGGCCGCGGGTCCTGGTCTTCCCCGAGGAGGCCCGCACCGCCCGCGCCCTCCTGCGCACCTAGCCCCGCCCACCCAGCGTCGTGCTCCCCCAAAGCCGGTTTGCTCCCCCAAAGCCGCTCCCGGAGGCCAAACCGGCCCGCGCGAGCGGCTTTCCGGGCGTAAAGCGGCGTTCGGGGAGCGGCTAGCCGGCGAGGGGGGCGAGGGGGTCGGCCTCGCGGCGTACGTCGGCGCCCAGCGCCCGCAGGTGCTCGTCGAAGCGGGCATAGCCCCGGTCCACGTGATGCACGCCGCTGACCCGCGTCACGCCCTCGGCCACCAGCCCGGCGATGACCAGCGCCGCACCGGCCCGGATGTCGCTGGCCTCGACCGGCGCGGCCGAGAGCCGGGGCTTGCCGTGGACCATCGCGTGGTGCCCGTCGACCCGTACGTCGGCGCCCAGCCGGGCCAGCTCCTGCACCGTCCGGAACCGCGCCTCGAACAGGTTCTCGGTGACCATCCCCGACCCCTCCGCCACCGCGTCGTAGCCCAGCACGAACGGCTGCAGGTCGGTCGGGAAGCCCGGGATAGGGCAGCGTCGCCGCGTCGATCGCCTTGAGCGAGCGGTCCGTCGCGACCACCCGGAAGCCGTCCTCGAGCCGCTCGATGTCGGCCCCGGCGTGCATCAGCTTGTCCAGGACCAGGTCCAGGTGGCCGGCCTCGGCCGACCGGATGGTGATGTCGCCCCGGGTCGTCGCGGCGGCGAAGGCCCAGGTGCCGGCGGCGATCCGGTCCGGTACGACGCGGTGCGCGACCGGCGTGCAGCGCCTCGACCCCGTGGACGACGAGGGTCGAGCCGCCGACCCCCTCGACCTGGGCCCCCATCTCGATCAGCATCCGGGTGATGTCGACGATCTCCGGCTCGCGGGCGGCGTTGTCGATCACCGTCGTCCCGCGGGCCAGCACGGCCGCCATCAGGATGTTCTCGGTCGCGCCGACCGACGGGAAGTCCAGCCCGACCGCCGCGCCGGTCAGCCCGTCCGGCGCCTCGGCCACCAGGTACCCGTGGTCGACGTGCACCCGCGCACCCAGCCGCTCGAGGCCGCTGGCGTGCAGATCCAGCCCGCGGGAGCCGATCGCGTCGCCACCGGGGATCGCCACGTCGGCCAGGCCGATCCGGGCCACGAGCGGCCCGAGCACGCTGATCGAGGCCCGCATCGCCCGCACCAGGTCGTAGTCGGCCCGGTGCCCGACGACCTCGGGCACGTCGATCGAGACCGTCCCGGCGACCGGCAGCGTGCTCGACCGTCGCAGCCCAGCCGCCGCAACAGCTCGGCCATGACCTCGACGTCACGGATCGCCGGCACGTTCGTCAGCTCGGTGCGCCCCACGGCCAGCAGCGACGCGGCCATCAGCTTCAGCGCGCTGTTCTTCGCGCCGTCGATCGACGACCTCACCCACCAGCCGGGCGCCGCCCACCACCCGGAAGCTGTCCACGGTCGCCAAGGCTCAGGCCGCGCCTAGGCTGGCCGGCATGGTCAACCTCACCCGGATCTACACCCGGACCGGCGACGACGGCACGACGGCGCTGGGCGACTTCAGCCGGACGCCGAAGACCGACCCGCGGCTCGCGGCGTACGCCGATGTCGACGAAACCAATGCGGCAGTAGGGGTTGCGGTCACCGTCGGCGGCCTGGCCGACGACGTCACGCGGCTGCTGCGGCGGGTGCAGAACGACCTGTTCGACGTCGGCGCCGACCTCTGTACGCCGCTCGCCCCGGCCTACGACCACCCGCCGCTGCGGGTCCAGGCCCGCTGGGTCGACGAGCTCGAGGCGGCCTGCGACACCTACAACGAGCCGCTGGCCAAGCTCCGCTCGTTCGTCCTGCCCGGTGGCTCACCGGGCTCGGCGTACCTGCATGTCGCCCGAACCGTCGCCCGCCGGGCCGAGCGGTCCACCTGGGCCGCGATCGAGGCCTACGGGACGGGCGACGAGGGCGGGGTCAACCCGCTGACCGCGCAGTACCTCAACCGGCTGAGCGACCTGCTGTTCATCCTGGGCCGCTACGCCAACCACGAGGCATCGGGCGCGGCGGGGGCCAGCGGCGGCGACGTGCTGTGGGAGCCCGGCGGCGGCCGCGAAAGCGCGGAGGGCAGCTAGGCGACGTTGACGTTCTGGCCGGGCGGCGCGGCCTCGAGCCAGGACGCGAAGCCGGTGTAGGCCTGCTCGGTCATGGCCAGCTCGACCTCGGAGCCGCGGTAGCGACATCGGGCGATGATCGAGCCGGCCAGTACGGCGAAGGACTCCTGCGTCGACGGCCGGCGCCGGTCCTGGACGTCGAGCTCGGCCCGGACCAGCGAGGCGCCCGGGCGGGGTGACACCGAGAACACCCGGTACCAGTCGATCCGGTCCGCCTCGTAGCGGGCGACCCCCAGCCGCCAGCCCTTGCCGGGCGAGCCGGCAGGCCCACCGCCGAAGCGCAGCGAGCAGTCGAACGCCCCCACGTCACGGGTCAGGAAACGACGGCGCGAGACCACGCCGAGCAACAGAGCTGCGGTGACGACGAGCACCGCGACGACCACCTCGAGCGGGATGAGGAGGTCGTGCATGACGCCTTAACGCGCCTCTGGTGAAGCGGACGTGACGTCAGCGGACTCGGTCACCAGGGTCACCCGGTCATGGTCGACGGACATGAAGCCACCATCCACGTCGACCTCGATCACGCCACTGTCGGTCGTGATCCGCACCTGGCCCTCACCGAGCACGCCGAGCAGCGGGGTGTGTCCGGGCAGGATGCCGAGCTCCCCCTCCAGCGTCCGCGCGACCACCATCGAGGCCTCGCCGTCCCAGACCTTGCGGTCCGCCGCGACCAGCTCAACCTGTAGCGAGCTCAACGTCGACCTCCCCAACCCGTTTCTGGACAGTTGTCCAAACGATAGATGTTCACCTTACAAGCACCTCGCGGGTGGGGTCCTGGCCCGACTGTCCAGACTGTCCGACAGCGGTCAGAGGCTCTTCTGGATCTCGGCCCACTTGCGGTCGACGTCGTCCAGCCCACCGCACATGAAGAAGGCCTGCTCGGCCACGTGGTCGTACTCACCCTCGGAGATCTTGGTGAAGGCGTCGATCGTCTCGTCGATCGGGACGGTCGAGCCCTCGATGCCGGTGAACTGCTTGGCCACGTAGGTGTTCTGGGACAGGAACCGCTGGATCCGCCGGGCGCGGGCCACGACGACCTTGTCCTCCTCGGACAGCTCGTCGACACCCAGGATGGCGATGATGTCCTGGAGCTCCTTGTTGCGCTGCAGGATCGACCTTGACCCGCACCGCGGTGTTGTAGTGGTCCTGCGAGATGTACCGCGGGTCGAGGATCCGGGAGGTCGAGGTCAGCGGGTCCACGGCCGGGTAGATGCCCAGCGAGGCGATCTCGCGGGACAGCTCGGTCGTGGCGTCGAGGTGGGCGAACGTCGTCGCCGGCGCCGGGTCGGTGTAGTCGTCAGCCGGCACGTAGATCGCCTGCATCGAGGTGATCGAGTGACCGCGGGTCGACGTGATCCGCTCCTGCAGGACGCCCATCTCGTCGGCCAGCGTCGGCTGGTAGCCCACCGCGGACGGCATCCGGCCGAGCAGCGTCGACACCTCGGAGCCGGCCTGGGTGAACCGGAAGATGTTGTCGATGAAGAGCAGCACGTCCTGGTTCTGCACGTCGCGGAAGTACTCCGCCATCGTCAGCCCGGACAGGGCCACCCGCAGCCGGGTGCCCGGCGGCTCGTCCATCTGGCCGAACACCAGCGCGGTCTGCTCGATGACGCCGGTGTCGGTCATCTCCTCGATCAGGTCGTTGCCCTCACGGGTGCGCTCGCCGACGCCGGCGAACACCGAGACGCCGTTGTGGTCGCGCGCGACGCGGGCGATCATCTCCTGGATCAGCACGGTCTTGCCGACGCCGGCCCCGCCGAACAGGCCGATCTTGCCGCCCTGCACGTACGGCGTGAGCAGGTCGATGACCTTGATGCCGGTCTGGAACATCTCGGTCTTGCTCTCCAGCTGGTCGAACGCCGGGGCCTTGCGGTGGATCGGCCAGCGCTCGGTGATCTCGATCTTCTCGCCGGGCTTGGCGTTGAGGATCTCGCCGGTGGCGTTCCAGACGTGGCCCTTGGTCACGTCGCCGACCGGCACGCTGATCCCCGCGCCGGTGTCGCGCACGGGCAGACCGCGGACGAGGCCGTCGGTGGGCTTCATCGCGATCGCGCGCACCGTGTTGTCACCGATGTGCTGGGCGACCTCGAGGACCAGGGTCTTGTCCACGCCCTCGAGGGTGAAGTCGATCTCCAGGGCGTTGTAGATCTCCGGCATCTCGTCGGCCGCGAACTCGATGTCGCAGACCGGCCCGATGACCCGGCTGACCCGGCCGATGCCCTGGGCCTTCGTGGCGCCGGCGGTCTCGCTGACAGTGGCAGTCATGATGTCCTCTTCACTCGGTTAGTTGCTGGCGCCTGCGGAGGCCAACGCGTCGGCGCCGCCGACGATCTCGCTGATCTCCTGGGTGATCTCGGACTGGCGGGCCTGGTTGGCCAGCCGGGTGTACAGCCGGATGAGCTCCTCGGCGTTGTCCGACGCCGACTTCATCGCCCGCTGGCGCGCGGCCTGCTCGCTGGCCGACGCCTGCAGCAGACAGCTGTAGATCCGGGCCCCGACGTACTGCGGGAGCAGGGTGTCGAGCACGTGCTCGGCGTCCGGCTCGAACTCATACAGCGGGATGAGCTGGTCCGGGGCCGGCTCCTCGACTCCCTCGACCACCTCGAGCGGGAGCATCCGGATGACCTCCGGCTCCTGGGTGACCATGTTGACGAAGCGGGTGTAGACCACGTGGATCTCGTCGACCCCGCCGTCCTCCGAGCCGCGGATGAAGGCATCGACCAGGACGTCGGCGATCTCCTTGGCGTGCTCGAAGGTCGGCGCCTCGGAGAAGCCGATCCACTCGTGCGCGACCTTGCGCTGGCGGAACTTGAAGAAGGCCACGCCCTTGCGGCCCGCGACGTACGGCACGGACTCCACGGTGCGCTGGTGCAGCAGCTCGTTGAGGCCCTCCCCCGCCTTGATCACGTTGAAGGAGTAGGCGCCCGCCATCCCGCGGTCACTCGTGATGAGCAGGACCGCGGCGCGCTTCACCTCGTCCTTGCCGGTGAGCAGCGGGTGGTCGACGTCGGACCAGGTCGCCACCGCCGACAGGGCCCGGGTGATCGCGTTCGCGTACGGCGCGGACGCCGCCACCTTCGCCCGCGCGCGGGCGATCCGGGACGTGGCGATCAGCTCCATCGCACTGAAGATCTTCTTCATCGACTGGGTCGACTTGATCCGGTTGCGATAGACCCGCTGCTGGGCTCCCATAGTCGGTCAGAGACTCCCTCAGCCGCGCTTCTGCTTGACGATCTGCTCCTGGTGGACGTCCTCGTCCTCCATCGGCTCGTTCTCCTCATGCCCGGCGTGGTGCACCGTCGTGTCGCTGTCCTTGGCGTAGCCGCGCTTGAACGCGTCGAGCTCGCTCTTGAGCGCCGCCTCGGTGTCGTCATCGAACGCGCCGGTCTCCCGGATCGTGTTCAGCGCCTTGCCGTTGCTGCGCAGCTTGGTCAGGAAGTCCTGCTCGAACAGGCGCACGTCCTCGACGGCGATGTCGTCGAGCTGGCCTGTGGTGCCCAGCCAGACCGAGACCACCTGCTCCTCGACCGGGTACGGCGAGTACTGCGGCTGCTTGAGCAGCTCCATCAGCCGCTGCCCACGGGACAGCTGCTGCCGCGACGCGGCGTCGAGGTCGGAGGCGAACATCGCGAACGCCTCCAGGGCGCGGTACTGCGCGAGGTCGATCTTCAGCCGGCCGGCGACCGACTTCATCGCCTTGACCTGCGCGGCACCACCGACCCGGGACACCGAGATGCCGACGTCGACCGCCGGCCGCTGGTTGGCGTTGAACAGGTCGGACTGCAGGAAGATCTGGCCGTCGGTGATCGAGATGACGTTGGTCGGGATGTACGCCGACACGTCGTTGGCCTTGGTCTCCACGATCGGCAAAGCCGTCATGGAGCCACGGCCCATGTCGTCGGAGAGCTTGGCGCACCGCTCGAGCAGGCGGCTGTGCAGGTAGAACACGTCGCCGGGGTAGGCCTCGCGGCCGGGCGGGCGGCGCAGCAGCAGCGAGACGGCGCGATAGGCCTCGGCCTGCTTGGACAGGTCGTCGAAGATGATCAGGACGTGCTTGCCGGCGTACATCCAGTGCTGCCCGATGGCCGACCCGGTGTACGGCGCGAGGTACTTGAAGCCGGCCGGGTCGGAGGCCGGCGCGGCCACGATCGTGGTGTACTCCAGCGCTCCGGCGTCCTCCAGCGCACCGCGGACGGCCGCGATGGTCGAGCCCTTCTGGCCGATCGCGACGTAGATGCAGCGGACCTGCTTGTCCGGGTCGCCGCTGGCCCAGGCGTCCTTCTGGTTGATGATCGTGTCGATCGCGATGGCCGTCTTGCCGGTCTGCCGGTCGCCGATGATCAGCTGCCGCTGGCCCCGGCCGATCGGGGTCATCGCGTCGATCGCCTTGATGCCGGTCTGCAGCGGCTCGTGCACGCTCTTGCGCTCGACGACGGTGGCGGCCTGGGTCTCGAGCGCGCGACGCTCGGACGACTCGATCGGGCCCAGCCCGTCGATCGGCTCGGCCAGCGGGTCGACGACCCGGCCGAGGAACCCGTCGCCGACCGGGACCGAGAGGATCTCGCCGGTCCGGTGGACGGTCTGCCCCTCGTCGATGCCGGTGAACTCACCCAGCACGACGACGCCGATGTCGCGGACGTCGAGGTTCAGGGCCAGGCCCAGGGTGCCGTCCTCGAAGCGCAGCAGCTCGCTGGCCATGACCGAGGGCAGGCCCTCGACCTTGGCGACGCCGTCGCCCGCCTCGCTGACCCGGCCGACCTCTTCGCGCGCCGCTGTGCCGGGCTCGTAGGACTTCACGAACGTGTCCAGCGCGTCCCGGATCTCCTCCGGGCGGATGGTGAGCTCGGTCATCTCTCCTGCTCTCTCTTTAGGTCAGCGCGGTTCATCAGCGTGGTCAGCCGGCGAGCCGGCGGTTGGCTTCTTCGAGGCGACCCAGGATCGAGCCGTCGACGACCTCGTCGCCGACCTCGACCCGGATGCCGCCGATGATCGAGGGGTCGATGTCGACGTTGAGCTGCACCGGCCGGCTGAAGAGCGTGGACAGCGCGGCCTGCAGCCGGTCGTGATGGGCCGCGCTCAGCGGGGCCGCGACGGTGGCGTGGGCGACCGACTGCTGGCGGCGCGCCGCGGCGGCGGCCAGGTAGGTCTCCAGCGCGGCGCCGATCCGGCGGCCGCGCGGGGCGAGCACCGCCTGCCGGGCCAGCCGGATGGTCTGGTCGGTCGCCTTGCCCTCGAGCAGGCTCTCGACCAGGTCGGCCTTGGGCACTCCGTCGCCCCGGTGGTCGGCGAACGCGTCCCGTAGGTCGGGGCTGCCCAGGATGGTCCGCTCGAACCGGAACAGCTCGTCCTCGAGCGCACCGAGCTCCCCGGCCTCGTCCGCCGAGATGACCACGGCGGCGATGGCGAGCGCCTCGAACGCGTCGGCCAGGTCACCCGGGCTGGACCAGCGGGCAGCGACCAGCTGCTTGGCCAGGTCCACGGTGGTGGCCGCGTACCGGCCGCCGAACAGGCTGGTCACCAACGTGCCCCGGGCGGCCGGGTCGCGTCCGGAGTCGGTCAGTGCCCGCCGCAACGTGGCGCTGGAGTCCAGCGCCGCGGTGATCGCGAACAGCTCGTCGGCCAGCTCCATCGCGTCGACGCCCTTGCCGGAGGCCGCGGTCGCCACCTGCTTGAGCGCTCCCGCCAAGGAGCCCCGGCTGCTGCCCTGCATCAGCGTCGCCATGCTCAGGCCTCGAGGTCGGCCAGGAAGCGCTCGACCACGCGGCTCTGGCGGGCCGGGTCCTCGAGCGACTCCCCGACGATCCGGGACGCCAGGGTCGTGGCCATGCCGCCCACCTCGGTGCGCAGCGAGTTGAGCGCCTGCTGGCGCTCCGCCTCGATCTGGCTGTGCGCGCTGGTGGTGATCCGTTCGGCCTCGGACTGGGCCTGCTGGCGCATCTGGGCGATGATCGCGGCGCCCTGCTCGCGGGCCTCCTCACGCATCCGGCCGGCTTCCTCGCGGGCGTCGGCGAGCTGCTGCTTGTACTCCTCCAGCGCCTCGGCCGCGTCGTGCTGGGCCTTCTCGCTCGCCTCGAACTGGCTGCGGATCTGCTCCTGCCGGTCCTCGAGTGCCTTGTTGATCCGGGGCAGGACGTACTTGCCGAGGATCGCCAGCATGATCAGGAAGGCAATGATCTCGACGATGAACGTCCCGTTCGGGACCAGGAAGTTACTGTCCCCCGAGGCGGCGGCTAGTGCATGCATGGATCAGTCCCGTCTGGCTGGGGTGGACTTACTTGCCGAGCGAGAAGACGAACAGGGCCATGAAGGCCAGGTTGATGAAGTAGGCCGCCTCACACAGACCGACCGTGAGGAAGAACAGGGTCATCAGCCGGCCCTGCGCCTCGGGCTGGCGGGCGACGCCGGAGATCGTCGCGCTACCGGCGAGGCCGTCACCGATCGCGGCGCCGACAGCACCACCGGCGAGGGCGAGTCCACCGCCGACCAGCGCACCGGCGGTCTTGACGGCGCTTTCCATCGTGGTTGTGTCTGCCATGACTCTCCTTGGCTGTTCGGCCGGGCGACCTGCCCGGTCACGTCTGTTGGGTTGTGGGTCCTGCTGCTATCGGGTCGTGCCGTCAGTGGGTGGCGCCGGCGGCGACCGGCTCCTGGTCGGGCAGTCGCACCGAAGCGCGGCCGGCCTTGCCCTGGCCGTCGCCCTCGCCCTCGCCGGCTCCTGCATGCGCCGGGTCACCGGCGTGCGCGTCCTCGTCGGAGTGCGACTCGCTCGCCTGCGCGTAGTAGATGACGGTCAGCAGGGCGAAGATGAAGGCCTGGATCCCGCCGATCGCCATGTCGAACAGCTTCCAGACGATCTGCAGCGGCCAGTTCGCCGCTACCGGGATCAGCCCGATGATCGAGAGCATCAGCCCGCCGGCGAAGATGTTGCCGAAGAGCCGCAGCGCCAGCGTGAACGGCTTGACCAGCTCCTCGATGAAGTTCAGCGGGAAGAGCACCGGGATCGGCTGGAAGTAGTGCTTGATGTACCCGCCGAAGCCCTTGGCCCGGATGCTGCGCACGTGCACGCCGACGATGACGATCAGCGCGAGCGCCAACGTGAGGTTGAGGTCGGACGTCGGGGCCGGCAGGTAGTGCTGGCTGGGGATCAGCTCGAGCCAGTTGGACAGCAGGATCAGCGTGAACAGCATGATCGCCAGCTGGATGACGTTGCGGTCCGGCCGGCCGATGTTGTCCTGCACCAGCTGGCTGATCCAGTTGACGATGCTCTCCCAGACCAGCTGGATCTTGCCCGGCACACCCGAGGTGACCCGGCTGGCGACGAAGAACCCGAGGCCGAGAACGATGCCGCCGGCGATCAGCGTGGTCCAGATCGTGTCGACGTTGAACGTGATGCCGAGCCACTCGGCCGTGTGGTGCTCGCCGACGGTGATGTCGGCCCCTGGGAGCGCGGTCGGCAGTGCTGCGATGAGGGCACTCATACCTTGTGCAGCTCCTTCAGCAACGGGATGCCTTGCAGCACCAAGGTGGCGAACTGGAAGACCGCGAGCCCGAACAGGACCGCGACCCCGTTCGGCCAGAACAGGACGACGAGCCCGAAGCCTACGAGGGAGACCGCTCCAAGTCGCATCATGGAGCTGGCGGCGAACTGCTTCTTGCTCAGCAGCTCCCCGCTGGCGACCATGCGGGCCATCGAGTGCTCGGTCAGGACCGCGTTGACGATGGCCAGCACGACGCCGGCGGCCAGGAACGCACCGATCGCCGGCTCACTGAGCGCGGCTCCGCCGACAAGAGCGGCGAGCACGAACAACGCCCCGACCTGGACGATCCGGCGCTGGCCCGCGACGGCCGCACGCAGGGTCGGCGTCGCCATCGGCTGGTCGGCGCCGACCACGTCTGGGGCTGGCCCTGGCTCGGGCAAGGACTCGCTCCTCTCGTTGGTCACGTCGCTGGTCCGGCCACTGCGAGAACGGCTGATCCGTGGTTCGAACCGACGTGCCCGACGTTGTGTCGATCCCAGCGGTAAGGCTGGGAAGCGTCAAGAGCGTATCGGCCATCGGACAGGGGCTTGAACCACGCCTGGACTGCCGGCCGTCCGGCCGAAGTGATCGCCTGAGCTGTCATGGCGCCCTCCTGCGAAATCGACTGTGATCCGGGGAGATTCCGATCAAACATCCCGACCAGAGACCCTCCGGCCACCGGCTGGAACAGCGACTGGCGTCGCTTGTGAACGCTATCACAAGCGAATCCGGGATCGTTACTCGACCTTTACTCCCCTGGCCGCCCGACGCTGCACCCGCGGCAGGCCGACGGTGAGCCCGGCGGCGACGACAGCCGCCCCCGCGATCAGCGCGACCGCCGTACGGGCCGGGATGAACGCGAAGGAGGCCGCGCCGAAGGTCAGGACCGCGGTCCACAGGTACATGATCAGCACCGCATGCGCATGGCTGTGCCCGATCGCGAGCAGCCGGTGGTGCAGGTGCCCGTTGTCCGGCTGGCTCCACTTCTGGCCCGCCCGGGTCCGCCGGATCACCGCGAGCACGAGGTCCAGCGAGGGCAGTAGCAGGACCGCGATGGGCAGCAGGATCGGCACGTACGACGCCAGCCGCAGCGGCACGTTGGCCGGGTCGACGTTGCCGGTCAGCGAGATCGTCGCCGCCGCCAGCAACAGGCCCAGCAGCATCGAGCCCGAGTCGCCCATGAAGATCCGGGCCGGGTTGAAGTTGTGCGGCAGGAAGCCGGCGCAGCAGCCGATCAGCGCGGCCGTGATCAGCGACGCGGCGCTGAAGACGTTGGGGTCGTAGGCCCGCGCGAGCAGGTAGGAGTAGGTGAAGAACGCCACGGCCGCGATGCCGACGATGCCCGCGGCCAGGCCGTCGAGCCCGTCCACGAAGTTGACCGCGTTGATGGTCACGACCACGACGAGGACCGTCAGTCCGACCAGCACCGGCGTCGGGAGCACCGTGACGCCGAACAGCGGCAGCGAGAGGAGCTGGATCCCCTGGTAGGCCATCAGCCCGGCGGCGAGCAGCTGCCCGGCCAGCTTGGTCAACGCATCCAGCCCGCGCAGGTCGTCGATCACGCCGAGGGCGCAGACCAGTCCGGCCCCCAGCAGGACGGCCTGCGGCTCACCCGAGGCGAACACCTGGGACAGGAAGGGCAGCTTCCAGGCCAGGAGCAGCGCCGCCGCGAAGCCGCAGAACATGCCGACCCCACCGAGCCGCGGCATCGGCTCCGCGTGCATGTCGCGCTCGCGCACCGGGTTGAGCGCGCCGACCTTGAACGCGAACCAGCGCACCAGCGGCGTGGCCACGTAGGTCACGGCCGCGGCCATCACGAGGACGAACAGGTACTCCCTCACCCGCCGGGCTCCACGGACCCCGGGCGCTCGACCGGCTCGGTGGGCTCGGTGGGCTCAGTGGGCTCAGTCGGGCTCGGTGGGCTCGTCGGGGCCGATGAGGTCCGGTACGACGGTGCGCAGCCGGTCGAGCTCGAGCGCACCGACGCGGAGCACCCGCGGCCGCTCGCCGGTGACGTCCACGATGGTCGAGGCCGCACTGCCGGCACACGGCCCGGCGTCGAGGTAGACCGACACCGCCTCGCCGAGCTGTTCCTCGGCCTCGTCGCAGGTGGTCGCGGCCGGCTGGCCGGTCCGGTTGGCACTGGTCACCGCGAGCGGACCGGTCCGGTCGAGCAGGGCGAGGGCCGTGCGGTGCAGCGGCATCCGGACGGCCACCGTCCCGTCCGCGCCGAGGTCCCAGTCGAGCGACGGCTGGGCCGGGCAGACCAATGTCAGACCGCCGGGCCAGAACGCGTCGACCAGCTCGCGGGCATAGGTCGGCAGGTCGTAGGCCAGGCCGTCGAGCACCCGCGGGCTGGCGACCAGCACCGGCGGGGGCATGTCGCGGCCGCGACCCTTGGCGGCGAGCACTGCGCGGACCGCGTTGCGGTCGAACGCGTCCGCGCCCACGCCGTACACCGTGTCGGTCGGCAGCACGATGACCTCGCCGCGGCGGATGGCGTCGGAGCCCAGCATGACGCCGTCCTCGCGCCCTGGAGCATCACGCACGTCGATGCGGCGGCTCACGCCCGGCATCCTCGCACGGGTTAGGTCGGTCGAGGCTCAGCCGGCCGTGAGCGAGAGGATGTTGCCGTCCGGGTCCAGGAACCACATGACGTGCGCGCCGCCCGGCGCCGTCCAGACCCCGGCCTCGTCCTGCTCCATGCCGTCGTAGCGCAGCGCCGTCACGTCGGCCGCCGCGAGGGCCGCAGCCTTCTGGTCGATGTCGTCGACCAGCCAGCCGAGCACCGTGAACGGCTGCGGCTGCAGCTCCTGGACCAGCGTGATGCGCACCGTGGTGCCGCCCGCGTCCAGGACGACGGCGTACGACGTGCGCTCCAAGACCTCCAGGCCGAGCGTCTGCTCGTAGAAGTCGGTGGCCCGGTCCAGGTCGGTCGTCGGGACGAACGCGAAGAGCGGGCTTCCGGCGAGCATGCGCCGACCCTATGCCGGGACCTCGGCGCGGCGCGCCGTGAGGTAGCGGGGCCGGCCGGCGAGGTCGTCGTGGTCGCTCACCTCGGCCCAGCCGCCATGGGCGGCCGCGGCGGCGAGCACACCGGCTCCCTGCACGTCGGCGTGCTCCATGACCAGGAGCCCGCCGGGCGGAGCAGCCCGGCCGCGAGCGCGATCACCGCCCGCGGGACGGCCAGCCCGTCCGGCCCGCCGCCGTACAGCGCGACCTCCGGGTCGTGGTCGCGGACCTCGGCGTCGACCGGCTCCTGGCCGGGCGGGATGTACGGCGGGTTGCTGACGACGACGTCGACCCGGCCGGCGAGGTCGCCCAGGCGCTCCAGTGCGGCCGGCGACCGCACGTCGCCGGGCCGCAGGTCGACCCGGCCCGGGGCGAGCCGGGCGATGTTCGCGGCCGCCCAGGCCCGGGCCGGCTCACTCACCTCGACCGCCACCACCCGCGCCGCCGGCAGCTCGGTGGCGACCGCGAGGGCGATCGCCGCCGACCCGGCGCACAGGTCGACGACGAGGACCGTGCCCCGCTCGTCGGCGATCGCCCGGGCCGCGTCGATCGCGGCGCCCGCCACGTCCTCGGTCTCGGGCCGGGGCACGAAGACCCCGGGCCCGACCGCCAGCTCGAGGTCGCGGAACGGCGCGAGACCGGTCAGGTGCTGCAGCGGGACCCGCCGCTCGCGCTCGGCGACCAGGTCGTCGTACCCGCTCGGCGGTTCGGTCCCGCCGACCAGGGCCAGCCGGGCGACCTCGCTGCGGGAGACGCCGAGCAGGTGCGCGGCCAGCAGCTCGGCGTCGGCCCGGGGGCTCGGGACGCCGGCATCGGCCAGACGCCGTCGCCGCGGCCAGCGCCAGGCCCAGCGCTCCCCGTCACGCTGCTCCCACCCGGCCGTCATGCTCCAGTTCGGCCGGTGATCGGCCCGCTCCGGCCCGAATCACCGGCCGAACTGGAGCAGGCGTCGTGCGGAACCTCATCGGCGCTCAGTCCGCGACGGCGGCGAGCTGGGCGGCCTCGTCGGCATCGATGGCCGACTGCACGACGTCGTCCAGGTCGCCCTCGAGGATCTGGTCCAGCTTGTACGCCTTGAACCCGGTGCGGTGGTCCGAGAGCCGGTTCTCCGGGTAGTTGTAGGTGCGGATCCGTTCGGAGCGGTCGACGGTCCGGACCTGCGAGCGCCGGGCCGCCGAGGCGCTGGCCTCGGCCTCCTCCTGGGCGATCGCGTGCAGCCGGGCGCGCAGGATCCGCATCGCCTGCTCCTTGTTCTGCAGCTGCGACTTCTCGTTCTGGCAGGACACGACGACACCGGTCGGCAGGTGCGTGATCCGAACCGCGGAGTCGGTGGTGTTGACGCTCTGCCCGCCGGGGCCCGAGGAGCGGAAGACGTCGATCCGCAGGTCGGCCGGGTTGAGCTCGACCTCCACCTCGTCGACCTCGGGGGTGACCAGTACGCCGGCCGCGGAGGTGTGGATCCGCCCCTGCGACTCGGTCACCGGCACCCGCTGGACCCGGTGGACGCCCCCCTCGTACTTCAGCCGGGCCCAGACGCCCTCGCCGGGCTGCAGCACCGCGTTGCCGGGTGCGGTGATCGACACGGCGACGTCCTTGTAGCCACCGAGGTCGCTCGGCGCGCTGTGCAGGATCTGGGTCCGCCAGCCTCGGCGCTCGGCGTAGCGCAGGTACATCCGCAGCAGGTCGCCGGCGAACAGCGCCGACTCCTCGCCACCCTCGCCGGCCTTGACCTCGAGGATGACGTCGCGGTCGTCGTCCGGGTCACGCGGGATGAGCAACAGCCGCAGCCGCTCGGCCGCGGCGTCCGCGACGGCTTCGAGCGCGGGCAGCTCGGCCGCGAACGACTCGTCGTCCGGCGCCAGCTCGCGAGCAGCCGCCACGTCGCCGCTGGCGGCCTGCCAGGCGCGGTAGGCGGCGATGACCGGGGTCAGCTCGGAGTAGCGCCGGCCCAGCCGCTTGGCCGCTCCCGGGTCACCGTGGACATCCGGGTCGGCGAGGCGCCCTTCGACGTCGGCGTACTCGGTCAGCAGGGTCTCAACGGCCTCGAACACGGGTCCTCACCTCCACTCGACAGCGCCACTCGACATCTTCACTCGACAGCCAGACGACCGCGGGCATGAAAAACGGTGCCGGCGCAGACCGCTGCTTTTCGCAGCGTGGTCCGCACCGGCACCGAAGTCGAGCTACTTGGCGTCGGCCTTCTTGCCGTAACGCGCCTCGAACCGGGCCACGCGGCCACCGGTGTCGAGAATCTTCTGCTTACCCGTGTAGAACGGGTGGCACTGGCTGCAGACGTCGGCGTGGATGGTGCCGCCGCTCGCCGTGCTGCGCGTGGTGAACTTCGCGCCGCAGGTGCAGGTCACCTCAGTGGTGACGTACGCCGGATGGATGTCCTTCTTCACGATCTCTCCTCGGGGTCAGTCGCCGGGTCGCCGCATCGCATCTCGGTTTGATGGGACGGACGTGAACCGGAACCGGTGACCAGTGTGCCAGAGATCGCCGCACGCTCCCGCACGGCGTAAGCCCACTGGACTGTCCAGGGAACGGCCGCCGGGGCGGCCACATTCCCGCTCAGGCCGGTACGGCGGGCTCCCGCTGGGCGGGCCGGCCGGCCGGTTCGAGGCTGGCCCCTGGCAGCCGGACGGTGACGATCGTGCCCATCCCCTCGCGCGACGTCACGGCGATGGCGCCGCCGTGGGCGTCGACGATGCCCCGGACCACGCTCATCCCGAGGCTGGTGCCCGGCATCGGCGGCAGCTCGCCGTCGGCATCCGTGGCCGGATGGAAGAACGTCCCGAGCCGGCCGAACAGGTCTCCTCGGTCGCCCGCCGGGGTCTCGACCCCGGAGTCAGCGCAGGTCAGCAGCAGCTCGCCGGTCCGGGTGTCGTGGCGGACGGCCACCTCGACGTGCCCGCCGGGCGGGGTGAGCCGGACCGCGTTGCTCAGCACGTTGAGCGCGACCAGCGCCAGGTGGTGGGCGTCGCCGGGGACGGTGAGGTCCGGCGGGCCAGCGTCGACGGCCGAGCCGGACGCCGCCTGCCTCGGCGAGCGGGCGCACCGCCCGCTCGGCCTCCTCGATGATGCCGGCGACGTCGACCGGGGTCTGCCGGGCGGCGAGGCTGCCGTCCTCGATCCGGGCCAGCACCAGCAGGTCGTCGATCAGCTCGCCGAGTCGGCTGGCGTCGCCACCCACCGCGTCGAGCACCTGCGCCAGCTCCGGTGCGATCGGGCCGCGGCTGCCTTCGCGCACCGAGTCCAGGGAGCTCAGGATCGACGTCAACGGCGTCCGGAGCTCGTGGGAGATGGTGGACAGGAAGTCGTCCCGGCGCCGGTCCAGGTCGCGCAGCTGCTCGACCAGCCCCCGCTGGGTCTCATAGAGCTGGGCGTGCTCCAGGGCTCGGCCGAGGTCGGCCGCGACCCGCTGGGCCCAGGCGACCTCGTCCGCCGTCCAGCCCCGCGGGCCGCCGGTCATCGCCCAGCCGAGCAGCCCGAGAACGCGCTCCCCGGCCCCGACCGGTACGACGAGCAGGCTGGTGGCGCCGGTCGTCGTCACGAACCCCTGCAGCCCGCGCTGGCCGAGGTCGATGTCGGGCGTGAGATAGGGCAGGTTCAGCACCTCGCCGCGGCGCCACAGCCGCTGGGCCAGCCCGAACGGGTCGTCCCCGGCCATCGGGATGTCGGTCGCCACGAGGTCCAGACCCTCCCGGGCCCACTCCCGGACCACCGGCCCGAAGGCGCTGCCGATGGTCAGCCGCAGCCAGCACCGGTCGGCCAGCAGCGCCTCGCCCACGAGCGGGATGGCCCGCAGGACCGCTTCGGTGGTGAGCTCCTCCCGCACGGTGCGCGCGACGTCGAGCGAGGTGTTGCGCAGCCGGTCGGTCTCGGCGGCAGCGCTGCGCCAGTCCGTGACCTCGTCGGCCAGCGCGTTGAGCGCGACGGCGATCTCCCGCACCTCGGCCGAGCCCTCGTCGGTCGGCGCGCGGGCGTCGCTCTCACCGGCCCGCAGCCGCTCGACGACGTCGGTCAGGGTGCGCTGCGGCCGGACCAGGAAGCGCGAGGCGAGGGCACCGACCAGGGCCAGCGCCACCAGCCCGACAAGGACGAGCAGCCCGAACGCGAGCCGGGCCGCATCGCGCAGCCGGGCCGCCTCGGCATGCAGCCGGGCCCGGTCCCGGTCGAGCTGCGCACTCACGGCAGCACTGGCGCCGCGGAACGTGCCGAAGCTCGCGCCCTCCGCCGCGCGCGCGGCCCGATCGCGCGGGGCTGCCCGGAAGGCGGCGTACGACGTCGTCCAGCCGTGGGCGGCGGTGGCTTGGGTGGAGAGCAGCGGGGCCAGCTCCGGGTCGATGGACCGGGCCGGTCCGAGCCGGCTCAGCTGGGCGGCCACGCTCACCCCGGTCTGCTCGGCGCTCAGCCCGGTCGGCTCGTCCGCGATCGCGGCCAGCCGGGCGTCGGTGGCGAGCTGGACCGCGGCGGCGTTGGCCCCGAGGGCTGGGTCGACGACATCGGTGACGGCGTCGGAGCGCAGGGTGGAGAAGCGGATCGAGACCAGACCGGCGATCCCGACGACGAGCAGGGCGAGCACCAGGCCGACGCTGACCCGGCGCACGAACCGCCGGGTGGAGTGCGCCGGCCGGTCGCCCGCGTGCCCAGCAGGCCCGGTAGCGGGCACGGCAGGCGGCACGCTCGACATGCTCCGGCTATCGGCGTCCGGAACTGCGCACTTGACCGGGAGGACGCCGATGGCCGGTGTCGCCACCGGCCATCGTCGTACGCAATGTCTTCGGTCAGTCCTCTTGCTGGCCAGGCACCGACGGGCTGGTCTTCTGGACCTGCATGAGGAACTCGGCGTTGCTGCTCGTCTTGCGCAGCCGGTCGAGCAGCAGCTCGAGCGCCTGCTGGGAGTCCAGAGCGGTGAGGACCCGCCGCAGCTTCCAGCTGACGGCCAGCTCCTCGCGACCGAGCAGGATCTCCTCGCGCCGCGTGCCGGAGGGGTTGACGTCGACCGCGGGGAACAGCCGCTTGTCGGCGAGCCGCCGGTCGAGCCGGAGCTCCATGTTCCCGGTGCCCTTGAACTCCTCGAAGATGACCTCGTCCATCTTGGAGCCGGTGTCGATCAGGGCCGTGGCGAGGATCGTCAGCGAGCCGCCGTTCTCGACGTTGCGGGCCGCGCCGAAGAACCGCTTCGGCGGGTAGAGCGCGCTGGAGTCGACACCACCGGACAGGATGCGCCCGCTGGCGGGGGCCGCCAGGTTGTAGGCGCGGCCCAGCCGGGTGATCGAGTCGAGCAGGACGACGACGTCGTGGCCCATCTCGACCAGCCGCTTGGCCCGCTCGATGGCCAGCTCGGCGACCGTGGTGTGGTCGTCGGCCGGGCGGTCGAACGTCGAGGCGATGACCTCGCCCTTGATCGCCCGCTGCATGTCGGTGACTTCCTCAGGACGCTCGTCCACGAGGACGACCATGAGGTGGCACTCGGGGTTGTTCGTCGAGATCGAGTTGGCGATGGCCTGCAGGACGAGGGTCTTGCCGGCCTTGGCCGGGGAGACGATCAGGCCACGCTGGCCCTTGCCGATCGGGGCGACCAGGTCGATGATCCGCGTGGTCAGGATCCCCGGCTCGGTCTCGAGGCGCAGCCGCTCCTGCGGGTAGAGCGGGGTCAGCTTGCTGAACTCCACCCGGGCCTTGGCCTGCTCCGGTGTCATGCCGTTGACGGTGTCGAGGCGGACCAGGGCGTTGAACTTCTGCCGCTGGCTCTCCGGCTGGCCCTCCTGGGGCGCGCGGACGGCACCGGTCACGGCATCGCCCTTGCGCAGGCCGTTCTTCTTGACCTGGCCGAGCGAGACGTAGACGTCGTTCGGCCCGGGCAGGTAGCCCGAGGTGCGGACGAACGCATAGTTGTCGAGCAGGTCGAGGATGCCGGCCACCGGCACCAGGACGTCGTCCTCGGTGATCTCCGGCTCGTCGTACTGGCCGGGCAGGTCACGGCCACCGGGGCCGCTGGTGCCACCGCGGCGCTTGCGGTCGCGGTACCGGTTCCGGCGGCCGCGACGGCTGCCGTCGTCGAGGTCGTCCCGGTCGTCCCGGCGCGGGCCGCCCTGCTGGTTGCCCTGCTGGTTGCCCTGGCCCTGCTGACGGTCGCCCTGCTGACGGTCCTGGTTGCCCTGGCCCTGCTGGCGCTCGCCCTGCTGGCGGTCCTGGTTGCCCTGGCCCTGCTGGCGGTCGCCCTGCTGGCGGTCGCCTGCTGGCGGTCGCCCTGCTGGCGGTCGCCCTGCTGGCGGTTGCGCTGGCGCGGCTCGCGGCGCTGGCCGCCCTGGCCACTGCCGGACTGGCTCGAGTCACCGTCGGCGTGCTGCTCCTCGCCACCGCGCGCAGCGGCGTCGGTGCTGCCGGCGTCGCTGCTGGACTCGGCGCCCGCGGGCTCGGCACTGCTGGCCGAGTCGCGGCGAGCCTGCTGCGGCGCCTCGGCGCGGCGGGCCGAACCGTGCCCGTTGGCCGCGCCGTTCGCCGTGCTGTTGGCCGTGCTGTTGTCGTGGCTGGTGCTGTCGGCGGACCGCGCGGTCTCCGACTCCGTCACCGGGGTCGCGGCCCGGTCGGTGGCCCGGTCTGGGGCCTTGGCCGGGGCACTGGCCCGGCGTGGCGCGCCGCCGCCCTGGCGGGCCGTGATGGCCTCGACCAGGTCGCTCTTGCGCATCTTGGCCGTCCCGGACAGGCCCAGCTCGGAAGCCAGGGCCTGCAGCTGCGGGAGGCGCAGTGCGGACAGGCTGCCGGTACGGCGGCCTGTGTCACCGGCGCCGGACGGCGCTGCGGTGATCTCGGTGGTGTCTGTCACGGGGATCCTTCCCCCTCATCGCGGAACCGACGTCCATCGCCGGCCGCATTGATGCCGAGCCTGCCCGTGGGGCAGGCGCATCAGGTGGTTCCATGCTCTCCGGGGCTCACGGCCGTCTCGCTGATGCGAGCGCCCGTAACACCGGCTGTGACCCAGCCTCACTCGACGCTGGCCCGAACCAGAACATGGGGGGTGCACCGGGACTCCTGGTCCGGCGGTGCGCGCCTAATCTAACACTGTCCGGGGCCTCCGGCTTCCCGACCCGCGCAATCCTCGCTCTCCTAGCCGCTCCGGTGCCCACCCCGCGTGCCGTTGAAGGCGATCCCGGGTGCCATCGCCCGCCAGCCGGCGGGTGGATGTTCGACCAGACCCGCGGCCTGCGGCCCCAGACCCCCGTCCGGGTCACCGACGCAGAGCACGAGGATGCTCGGGCCGGCGCCGGAGACCACGGCCGCATAGCCGTCGGCCCGCAGCCGGTCCATCAGGTCGAGCGTCGCCGGCATCGCTGCCGTGCGGGGCAGCTGGTGCAGCCAGTCCTCGGTCGCCGGCAACAGCAGGGCCGGCTCCCGGGTCAGCGCATGGACGAGCAGGGCCGCCCGCCCGGCGGTCCGGGCGGCATCGTCGTGGGTGACCTTGCTCGGCAGCACGGAACGCGCGTGCCGGGTGTCCAGCCGGTGCTCGGGGATCAGCAGCACCGGCTCGATCGAGGCGTCGGGCTGCAGCCGCACCGCCCGGGCCCGGCCGGCCCCCGCTCCCGAGCCGAAGTCTCCGACCAGCTCGTCCGGCTCGCCGTCGGGCTCGCACCAGGCGATGGTGGCGCCGCCGAGCAGCGCCGCCGCGACGTTGTCCGGATGCCCTTCCAGCCGGCCCGCGAAGGCGAGCAGGTCGCGCGGTTCGTCCGTCGGCGCCAGCAGGTCGGTCAGCACCAGGGCCGCGACGATCGCCGCAGCGGACGACCCCAGTCCGCGGCCGTGCGGGATCGCGTTGTGGGCGTGCAGGCGCAGCCCGGGCCAGGCCGGCAGTCCCCAGTGCCGCGCGGCAGCGTCCATCGCCCGTACGACGAGGTGCCCCTGGTCCAGCGGCACATGCCCGGCCCCTTCACCGTCGACCGTGACCTCGAGGCCTTCGGCCAGTACCTCAGCCTCGACGACGTCGTACAGACCGAGGGCCAGGCCGAGCGAGTCGAAGCCCGGCCCGAGGTTGGCGCTCGTGGCGGGAACCCTTACGGTGCAACGTCTTCCGACCACCCAGGGACTGACGTCCGCAGCCAAGCCTCAGCCCTCGAGGCCCAGCGCGACGGCGGCCGTCATCGCGTCGACCGGCACCCGCACCGGTGTCACGGCGCCGCCGTCGAGCCCCTTGATCGCCCACTCCGGGTCCTTCAACCCGTGCCCGGTGACGGTGCAGACCACGCGCTGTCCCGGGTCGAGCCGGCCGGCCTCGTGCAAGGCGATCAGTCCAGCCGCGCTGGCCGCGGAGGCCGGCTCGACGAAGACGCCCTCCTCGGCCGAGAGGATCCGGTGCGCCGCCAGGATCTGCTGGTCGGTGACCGCCTCGATCAGCCCGCCGCTTTCGTCGCGGGCCGCGACGGCCTGCTGCCACGACGCCGGGTTGCCGATCCGGATCGCGGTCGCGATGGTGTCCGGCTGGTCGACCGGATGACCCAGCACGATCGGTGCGGAGCCAGCGGCCTGGAAGCCCCACATCCGCGGCGTCTGGGTCGCCGGGCCCGGGTTGTCCGCCCCGCGCAGGTACTCGCGGTAGCCGAGCCAGTACGCCGTGATGTTCCCGGCGTTGCCGACCGGCAGGCAGTGGATGTCCGGTGCGTCACCGAGGGTGTCGACGACCTCGAACGCCGCCGTCTTCTGGCCCTGGATCCGCACCGGGTTGACCGAGTTGACCAGCTCGACCGGGTAGGCCTCGGCCAGCTTGCGGGCCAGGGTCAGGCAGTCGTCGAAGTTGCCGTCCACCTGCAGCAGGGTCGCGCCGTGCGCGATCGCCTGGCTGAGCTTGCCCAGCGCGATCTTGCCGTCCGGCACGAGGACCGCGCAGCTCAGCCCGGCCGCCGTCGCGTAGGCCGCGGCGGACGCGGACGTGTTGCCGGTCGAGGCACAGATGACACTGCGCGCGCCGGCAGCCCGGGCGTGGGTGATCGCGGTCGTCATGCCCCGGTCCTTGAACGAACCGGTGGGGTTGACGCCCTCGCACTTGAGCCAGACCTCGCAGCCGGTCAGGGCGGAGAGGTAGGTCGCGGGGACGAGTGGCGTGCCGCCCTCGCCGAGGGTGACGACCGCCGTTCGGTCATCGAACGGCAGCCGGTCCAGATACTCCGCGATGACCCCCCGCCATGGCTGCGCCACTCGGTCAGTCCCCTTCCACCCGCATGACGCTGACCACCGACTCGACCACGTCGAGCTTGGCCAAGGACTCCACGGTCGCCGAGAGCGCCGAGTCGGCGGCGGCGTGGGTCACGACGACCAGCGCGGCCCGGCCCTGCGTGCCGTCGTCGGCCGGCAGCAGCTGCTGGCGCACCGTCTCGATCGAGACCTCGTGTTCGGCGAACGCGGACGCGACCTGGGCGAGCACGCCTGGGCGGTCCGCCACGTCGAGGCTGATGTGGTACCTCGTGATGGCCTGCCCCATGGGCAGGACGCGCAGGTCCGCGTACGACGACTCGCCCGGCCCACGGCCACCGACCACACGATGGCGCGCCACGGCGACCAGGTCGCCGAGCACCGCACTGGCCGTGGGGTCGCCGCCGGCCCCCTTGCCGTAGAACATCAGCTGACCGGCCGCGTCGGCCTCCACGAAGACCGCATTGAAGGCCTCGCGCACGCCGGCGAGCGGATGGCTGCGCGGGATCATCGCGGGATGCACCCGCACCGAAACCCCTTCGGTAGCAACTGAATCGGGCCCATCGGCCGGGATCGGCGCCCGCTCGCAGATGGCCAGGAGCTTGACGACGCAGCCCATCGCGCGGGCCGCGGCGACATCGGCCGCGGACACGTCCGTGATGCCCTCGCGGTGGACGTCGGCCGCCGCCACCCGGGTATGGAATGCGAGCGAGGCCAGGATCGCGGCCTTGGCCGCCGCGTCGAAGCCCTCGATGTCCGCTGTGGGGTCGGCCTCGGCGTAGCCCAGAGCCTGGGCCTGCTCCACCGCCTCGGCGAAGCCGGCGCCGGTTGTGTCCATCTTGTCGAGCACGTAGTTGGTGGTCCCGTTGACGATCCCGAGCACCCGGCGTACCGAGTCGCCGGCCAGGGACTCGCGCAGCGGGCGCAGCAACGGGATCGCGCCGGCGACGGCGGCCTCGTAGTAGAGGTCGACGCCCTTGTCGGCGGCCGCCGCGTAGAGCGTCGGGCCGTCGGCGGCGAGCAGCGCCTTGTTGGCGGTCACGACGCTCGCGCCGTGCTCCATCGCGCGCAGGATCAGGCTCCGGGCCGGCTCGATGCCGCCGATGACCTCGACGACGACGTCGGCCCGGGTGACGAGCTCGGTCGCGTCGGTCGTGAACAGCTCCGCCGGCACGTTGGCCGCGGACCGGTCGCGGCCCAGCCGGCGCACCGCCACCCCGACCAGCTCGAGCGGCGCCCCGACCCGTGCGGCCAGATCGCCGGAGTGCTCACCGAGCAGCCGGGCGACCGCCGAGCCCACAACACCGCAGCCGAGCAGCGCGACCCGAACGGGCCTGCCGTCCGGGTTCGCGAGGGGGCCGGGCATGGGAGTCCTTTCGAGGTGGACCGTCGAGAAGTCGCGGTGCCGGAAATTGTGCCGCTGTCCGCAGGCTGAGCGTCCCACATTCCGCCATCCGGACGTTTGGGACCCGCAAGTGGCACACTCCCGACATGAGCAATGGGGGCAACAGCACCGGACCCGGGCACGAACGCGCTCACGACCCGACCCGCGCCGACTGGCACGGGTGGACCGCCGAACACCCCGAGCCGCCGGGGGTGGGCGACCTGACGGACCGCACCGACCTCGCGCCGTATGCGAGCACCGGCGGCTACTCCGCCTACTCGCCCGCGGGAGAGTACATCCAGACCGCCAACTTCGGCCGGGCCCTTCTCGCGAACCGGCGTTGGCCGGCCCGCGCCGCGGGCTGGCTGATGTTGCTGACTCTCGTCGGGGTGACCGCTGGGCTGGGCATCTGGCACCTGGTCGAGAACCTGACCTAGCTGACGTCCAGCCCCAGCAGGTCGTCCTCGGTCTCCCGGCGCAGCAGCACGGACACCACGCCGTCGCGGACGGACAGCACGGGCGGCCGCGGGACATGGTTGTACTGGCTGGCCATGCTGCGGCAGTAGGCCCCGGTGCCGGGCACGGCCACCAGGTCGCCGGTGCGGACGTCGGCCGGCAGGAACTCGTCCTTCACCACGATGTCGCCGCTCTCGCAGTGCTTGCCGACGACCCGGGACAGCATCGGCGCCGCATCCGACGCCCGGGAGGCGAGGGTGCAGGAGTAGTCCGCGTCGTACAGCGCGGTGCGCACGTTGTCGCTCATCCCGCCGTCGACCGCGACGTAGGTGCGGGCCAGGCCCCGGTCCAGCTCGACCGGCTTGACGGTGCCGACCGAGTAGAGCGTGAAGGTGCTCGGCGCAGCGATGGCCCGGCCCGGCTCGACCGAGATTCGCGGTACGTCGACGCCGGCGGCGGCACACTCCCGGGTCACGATCTCGGCCAGGCCGTCGGCCAGCTGGTCCGGCGCGAGCGGGTCGTGCTGGGTCGTGTAGGCCACGCCGAAGCCCCCGCCCAGGTCGAGCTCGGGCAGCTCGCGACCCAGCTCATGACAGAGCTGGGCGTGCAGCGCGATGATCCGGTGCGCGGCGACGTCGAAGCCCGACGTGTCGAAGATCTGGCTGCCGATGTGCGAGTGCAGACCGCGCAGGTCGAGCCAGTTCTCATGCTCCAGAACGAGATCCACGGCCTTGCGGGCCTGGCCGCCGGCCAAGGACAGGCCGAACTTCTGGTCCTCGTGGGCGGTCGCGATGTACTCGTGGGTGTGCGCCTCCACGCCGACGGTGACCCGCAGCAGGACCGGGACGCGGCGGCCGTGGCGCTCCCCCGCCGCCGCCACCCGGCCGATCTCGTCCATCCCGTCGACCACCACCCGACCGATGCCCGCGGCGACGGCACGGTCGATCTCGGCATCGCTCTTGTTGTTGCCGTGCAAGCCGATTCGCGCTGGCGGCACGCCCGCCCGGAGGGCGACGGCGAGCTCCCCACCGCTGCAGGTGTCGACGGCCAAGCCGTCGGCCGCCATCCAGCGCGCGACCGCGGTGCAGAGGAACGCCTTGCCCGCGTAGTAGACGTCGGCGTTGCCGCCGAAGGCGCGCGTGAATGCCTCGCGGAAGGCCACGGCCCGAGCGCGCAGGTCGACCTCGTCCAGCACGTACGCCGGGGTGCCGTGCTCCCGCGCGATCTCCCGGACGTCGACGCCACCGACCAGCAGAGCCCCGTCGTCACCCCGCCGCACCGTCGACGACCAGAGCCGCGGGACGAGGTCGTTGACGTCGTCCGGCACCTGCAGCCAGCCCGGGCCGCGGATGCCGGCGTGCATCTCCCCGGCCGGATGAGCAGGCATCGGCTACATCCGGTCCGGCGCTGAAACCCCAAGCAGGCCAAGGCCGTTGGCGATCACCTGGCCGGTCGCCTGGTTGAGCCAGAGCCGGGTGCGGTGCAGATCGGTGACTGGGTCGTCGGCGTTGTCCGGGCGCACCCGGCACGCGTCGTACCAGCGGTGGTAGGTGCCGGCCAGTTCCTCGAGGTAGCGCGCGACCCGGTGCGGCTCGCGCAGCGTCGCCGCCTGTCCGACCACCCGGGGGAACTCGCCCAGCGCCGCCAGCAGGAGCGACTCGGTGTCGTGGGTCAGGAGCGACGGGTCGAAACCGTCGGCCGTCCGCACTCCGTCGGCCTCGGCGTTGCGTGCGACTCCGGCCGCGCGGGCGTGCACGTACTGCACGTAGTAGACCGGGTTGTCGTTGCTGCGCTTGGTCAGCAGGTCGAGGTCGATGTCCATCTGTGAGTCGGCCGACGAGCGGGCCAGCGAATAGCGCGCCGCGTCGACCCCGACCGCCTCGACCAGGTCCTGCATCGTCACCGTGTTGCCCGCCCGCTTGCTCATCCGGACCGGCTCGCCGTTCTTGAGCAGGTTGACCATCTGGCCGATCAGGATCTCCAGGTTGACGCCCGGGGTGTCCCCGAACGCCGCGCACATCGCCATGAGCCGGCCGATGTAGCCGTGGTGGTCGGCGCCGAGCATGATGACGACCCGGTCGAAGCCGCGCTCGCGCTTGTTGAGGTAGTAGGCCAGGTCACCCGAGAAGTACGACGCCGCACCGTCGCTCTTGACGATCACCCGGTCCTTGTCGTCGCCGAACTCCGTTGTGCGCAGCCAGAGTGCGCCGTCGGACTCGTACATGTGCCCGAGCTCGCGCAGCCGCTCGACCGCATGCTCGACGGCACCCGTGTCGTGCAGCTCGTTCTCGTGGAAGTAGACGTCGAAGTCCACCCGGAAGTCATGGAGGTCGGTCTTGATCTCGTCGAACATCAGCTGGACGCCGGCCGACCGGAAGACCTCCTGCAGCTCGGCCTCGGGCAACGACAGCGCGTTCGGGTGGTCGGCCAGCACGCGCTGGGCGATGTCGCCGATGTAGGCCCCGCCGTAGCCGTCCTCGGGCGTCGGCTCGCCCTTGGCCGCGGCCAGCAGCGAGCGGGCATACCGGTCGATCTGCACGCCATGGTCGTTGAAGTAGTACTCCTTGCCGACAGCGGCGCCCTGGGCCGTCAGGATCCGGGCCAGCGAGTCGCCGACCGCGGCCCATCGGGTGCCGCCCAGGTGCAGCGGTCCGGTCGGGTTGGCCGACACGAACTCCAGGTTGAGCCGTTCTCCGGCCAGCGCAGCCGAGCGACCGTACTCGGCCCCCTCGGTCACGATCGTCCGGGCCAGCTCACCCGCCGCGGCGGCGTCGAGCACGATGTTGAGGAAGCCGGGGCCCGCCACGGCGACGCTCTTGATCCCGGGAACCGCACCGAGCCGGGCCGCGAGCGCGTCAGCCACCTGCCGCGGCTGGAGCCCGGCCGGCTTGGCCAGCTGGAGTGCGACGTTGGTCGACCAGTCGCCGTGCTCCCGGACCCGCGGGCGCTCGACCCGGATCTCGGCCGGCACCGTGATGGCGAGCTCGCCGGCGGCCACGGCGTCGTTCAGACACGCGCGGATCGCGGCGGACAGCTCTTCGGGGGTCACCCCAAAAGGCTACCGGCGCCCTAGAGTCGCCCCGTGCCGACGACCAGGCCGACGACCGGGCCTACGACCAGCCCGACGACCAGCCCCGCCGGCGACGAGGTCCAGCTGGTCGCCGACCACGTCGGCGCGACCGTCGAGCAGCTCGAGCGCCGGATCAACGCCCGCTTCGGCGACCGCGGCCTGACCAGAGCGGCCCGCGACCTGCGCCAGCTGGTTCTGCTGGTCCAGGAGCAGGCCGGTCAGTCGCGGGCCCGGCTGCGGCGTACGACGTGGAGCGCGCGCGACCCTCAGCGTGCTGATCGTGGCGGCCACCGCAGTGGCCCTCGCGATCAGCCTGCACTCGGCGATCAGCGACGGACTGGACGAGACCGCCGACTGGGTGCCGTTCGTCGAGAGCGCGATCAACGACCTGGTCTTCGCCGCGATCGCCGTGCTCTTCCTGTGGGCGTTCCCCGAGCGGCTCGAACGCAAGACCCTGCTCGGCCTGCTCTACCGGCTGCGCTCGCTGGCCCACGTGATCGACATGCACCAGCTGTCCAAGGACCCGGAGCAGGTCAGCCCGACGTACACCCGCACGTCCCAGAGCGTGACCCACGGGCTGGACGCGGACCAGCTGCACCACTACCTGGACTACTGCTCCGAGATGCTCAGCCTCACCGCCAAGACCGCGGCGCTGTGCGCCGAGCACAGCACCGACGTCGTCGTCCTCGACACCATCTCGACGCTGGAGACGCTCACCACCGAGCTCTCCAACAAGATCTGGCAGAAGATCTCGCTGCTGCCGCGCGAAGGTTAAGAGAACTGGGTCGGGCTAGGTCGGGCTAGACCCGGCCGCCGGAGGCGAGCACGCCCACGAGGGCGATCAGCTCGTCCGGCTCGAACGGCTTGGCGATGAAGCCGTCAACGGCGGCCTGCTCGGCCTGCGCGCGGTGGTGGCTCTGGACCGACGCGGTCACCATCACGACCGGGATGTGCTCGAGCCGGGGGTCGGTGCGGATCATGCCGACCGTCCACCAGCCGTCGCGCCGGGGCATCAGCGCGTCGACCGTGACGACGTCGGGCAGCGGGTCGTCCTCGGCGTCGGTGATGCTGGCCAGGATGTTGAGCGCTTCCTCGCCGTCGTGCGCCTCGATCACGTCGTAGCCCTCGAGCTCGAGGTTGACCCGGATCAGATGCCGGACGGCATCGGTGTCGTCGCAGACCAGAACCCTTGGGGCGCGCAAGCGCGATACCGGTCGTCGACGCCTGGCGTCGTACACGCGCTCCACCCGGTCAGCGTACGGCTCGGGAGGCCTACCCCGTCCTGATAACCTCGCACTCGCCTCAGAGCCCCCGTAGCTCAGGGGATAGAGCGCCGCCCTCCGGAGGCGGAAGCGCAGGTTCGAATCCTGCCGGGGGCGCTTTTCCTGCTCCGGGTCGCGTGCGCTTTCTAGCCGCGAGCCGGTAGCTGCTGGACCGCCCAGGTGTTGCCGTCCGGGTCGCTGAAGCCGGTGAACCGGCCCCAGGCCAAGTCCTGCACCGGGCTGGCCTCTACGCCGCGTGCGACCAGGTGGGCATGCACCGCGTCGGCATCGTCGACGACGACCTGCAGTCCCTTGACCGGGCCGGCCTCCGCGTCGGTCAGGCCCTTGCCGAACGCGATCGATGCCGCCGAGCCGGGTGGCGTCAGCTGGACGAACCGGATGTCCTCGCTGACGGTGACGTCATGGTCGGCCACGAAGCCGACCTGGTCGACATAGAACGCTTTGGCGGCATCGATGTCGGTGACCGGGAGGATCACCAGCTCGAGCCGGATGTCGAACGGTGCCGTCGTCGCGGCTGGGCTGCTGTCGGTGTCTGCCATGAGCCAACCCTGCCGTGGACCACCGACACGCGCCCGGTTCGGCCTTCTTAGACTTCGTGTCATGCGTCTGGCAGGAGAGTACGAGCCGAGCAAAGCCACGTGGGTGCGGGACCAGGTGGCGGCCTACGAGGCGTCCGGTGGGCGGCGGGCCAACACCCTGCGCGACACCGGCCTCCCGGTCGTCATCGTCACGATGCGCGGCAACAAGAGCGGCAAGATCCGCAAGATCGCCCTGATGCGGGTGGAGCACCAGGGTCAGTACGCCCTGGTGGCCTCGCAGGGCGGCGCACCCAAGCACCCGTTCTGGTTCCACAACCTGATCGCCGACCCGCACGTCCTGGTCCAGGACGGCCCGGAGCCCGTGGAGATGACGGTCCACCTGGCGACGGGCGACGAGCGGGCGCAGTGGTGGGAGCGCGGCGTGGCGGCCTACCCGCCGTACGCCGAGTACCAGACCCGGACCGAACGCGAGATCCCGGTCTTCATCGCGACGCCGGACGACGGAGCAGGTCGCGGGTGATCTCCATCTGCCCGAGGTGCTGGGACAGCTCCTCGTAGATGTGCAGCAGGACCCCGCCCTGGCTCCGGCCGAGCGGCAGGTCCGCGTCCTGCGGGTCGACCGGACCCCGCGGCGGTGCGTCCCAGTCGAGGTCGGCCAGGTCGGCTCGCAGCCGCAGCCGAGCGGCTGCCACCCGCGCCTCCAGGTCGGCCACCGCGCCGGTCGCGACGAACTCGGCCGCGCGGTCGCGCTGGATCCGCCGCCCGTGGACCGCCTCACCGCCCCACTCCTCCATGACCCCGCAGCAGTGCGTGAGGATCGCGTACGGCGAGTTGGCCCCCGGCAGGTCCGGGCGGGTGCTGGCGAGGTCGTCGCCGAGACCGACCACGATCGCCGTCATCTGGTCGAGGGCCTCGTCGACGTACCAGAGCCAGACCTTGGTCAGCTGTTCCGCGTCCGCCATCCGCCGAGCCTAGGACGAGGGGCGCTCCGATCGGAACCGTCTGGCCGGTTGACCGTCAAGTACATTGACGACTAGCCTCGGCGCCATGAGCGACCCCACGATCGAAACCCCGTGGCACACCGACATCGTCCTGCCGGTGCTGCTCGGCGCGGCCCGCAAGACCTATGGCTCGGCCATCGCCCACGCCCTGGGTGAGGTCGGCTGCGACGACGTCCCGCGACTGGGCGCCCGCGTGCTCGGGGCCCTGGCCCGCGACTCGGGCGTGACCGACATCGCCGAGCTCTGCGGCATCTCCAAGCAGGCCGCGAGCCAGCTGGTCGACACCCTGGTCATGCGCGGCTACCTGAGCCGGACGACCGACGAGCAGGACCGCCGCCGGGTCAACCTCCGGCTGACGCCTCGCGGCGAGGAGGCCGCGGCCGTCGTGGCCGCGGCCGTCGGCGATGTCGACGCGGCGATCACCGAGCGGGTCGGCCCGGCCGCCCTGGAGCAGGCCCGGGTCGTGATCGCCGGGCTGGTCGAGCTGGGCCACCGATGACCGTCCGCAGCGCGGGGATCCTGCTCTTCCGCCGTACCGGCGCGGCCGGGGTCGAGGTCCTGCTCGGCCACATGGGCGGACCGTTCTGGGCCCGCAAGGACGCCGGCGCCTGGAGCATCCCGAAGGGCGAGTACGCCGAGCCCGAGGCCCCGTGGGCCGCCGCCCGCCGCGAGTTCGCCGAGGAGCTGGGCGTCCC
The DNA here is from genome assembly GCA_963794535.1 of uncultured Actinomycetota bacterium. Classification (GTDB taxonomy): domain Bacteria; phylum Actinomycetota; class Actinomycetes; order Actinomycetales; family CAVURS01; genus CAVURS01. The sequence goes on along the minus strand of CAWCEI010000014.1, from coordinate 263,289 downwards.
GCCACCCGAGGGAACGCCGATCCCGCTCGGGGAGGTGGTCCAACGCAACGGCAAGGTCGTCACGGCGTACGCGATGGAGGGCGACCTCGACGCGGACGCCGATGGTCAGCAACACCTTCGAGCTCGAGTGGCCGCCGCACTCCGGCCGGCTGCAGGAGTTCCCCGAGCTGGACCGAGCGGCCTGGTTCACCCCGGCCCACGCCCGGACGAAGGTCCTGGCCAGCCAGGTCGAGCTGCTGGACCGGTTCGAACGCCACCTCGCCGCCCCGGCGGGCTGATGCCCCGGTGCGCCGGTTGATTGACCCCCTCCGGGGGATTGTGCAACCGGCCAAGTCTTGGTCTGCTGGACACCTGGACGCGCCCACGCCGGGCACCGGCCCGGCGGACGATCCAGGATGTGCATCGAGGAGGCGCCGTGGCCCCAACCAGCGAGCAGGAGCTGTCTGCCGAAGGGAAGACCGAGGGGGGTTCAGAGGGGGGTTCGGATCTCCAGAGCGACTCGCACGTCGTGGAGATCAGCCGCACCATCCCAGCTCCGCCGGACCAGGTCTGGCAGCTGATGACATCCGCACCCGGCTCGGCCGCGCTGCTCGGTGAGGGCGCAGTGCTCGGCGGCAAGGGCGAGACCTGGCGAACATCCGACGGACCGCACGGCGTCGTCCGCAGCTATCACCCGCTCGAACAGCTGCGGGTCTCCTGGCACGCCGACGACGACGCTCCGGCCAGCCTGGTCGAGATGGACCTGCGCCCGGACGGCGACGGCACCGAGCTGGTCGTGCGGCACGAGCGCCTCGCCGGCGGCGGCTCGATCGACCTGCGCCAGCACTGGTCGGCGGCCGTGGACCGCCTCGCTGCGCACGCCACCGGCTAGTCAGTCGGGACAGCCGGCCAGGCCCGATAGGCCGCGGTCAGCCGTTCGTCAGCTGGCCGCGGTGCGCGCCTCGCCCACGACGTACTCCCAGTGCCAGGGCTCCTCGCGCGAGCTCGGCGGGATCGCCCAGGCCGGGTTCTGCCAGCCGAAGGTCGGCGCGTTGGCGCGCATCCAGTTGTAGCGCTGCGAGCGGTAGGTCTGGACGCCCGCGCAGAAGTCGACCGCCAGACCCATCCCGTGCTCGCTGGTGCCCGGGCGGGCGGCCAGGCCGGGCTTGCGCGCGGCCAGGCTGGCCTGCGAGGCCAGGGTCCGGTAGGAGTCGGTCAGGCAGAGGTTCTCGCCGAACCTGGCCCGGTAGGCGATGTTCAGCTTGGCCAGCGCCACGGCCGCGTCGGCCCGCAGGTGGTGGCCGCGGCGTCGAAGTTCAGCGTGCACAGCTCGTCGGCCGGGATCTGCCCGTTCGGCGTAGTCGTAGTCCGGTGACCTTGCCGTCGCACCCGGGCAGGATCGGCCGGAACTTCGACCGCGAGGCAGCGCGCAGCCCGGCCGGCAGGGCCGGGGTGGCCCCGAGCCGCAGGGCGGCCAGCGCCACCTCCGGGTCGACGTCGGACGAGCGCCTGGTCGGCCGTCGTGGTCGCGGTCGCGTTGTGGGCCGACGCTGCCGGTCGCCGACGTCGTCAGGTCGGCGGCTGCGGACGCCGGCCCGACCGGGCCGCCGTAGACATGCGCCGCCACCGCCGCGACCAGGGCGACGCTGGCCGCGCCGAGCGCCGCCGTCGCCAGGCTGGGCGATCAGGCTGACGTGCGAGCTCTCGCTGCGCCGCTGCTCGACGACCTGGCGGCGGGTCAGCGGCGGCGGAGGCTCGGACTCCCGGCTCTGCTCCAGGGCCTCCTCGAGCGCGCGCCGCTGCTCGAGCAGCTGCCGCCGGGTCAGCGGCGGCGGGGCCTCGACGAGCGTCTCGCGGCGTCGGGTCACCCAGTCGGGTCCAGCGGCGTCTCGGCCGGCTCGGCGGCAGGCGCGACCCGGCGGCGGCCCCGGTACTCCGGGACCGCGTCGAGCGCAGGATCGTGTTGCGACACAGGAAGAACAGAACTCCGGCAGGCCGGGTGCGGGGGGTGCCCCGAACCTAACGGCGCGCCGGGCCCGACCCAAATCTGCGGCGTGTCACCGCACCGCACGAGCCGGACAATCACGGCGTACGGCGACTCGCGTCCCGGACCTCGCCGACCAGCTGCTCGAGCATGTCCTCGAGGAAGACCACGCCGACGACCGGCCCCGTCGGCGTCCACGACCCGGGCCAGGTGCGCCCCGGTCCGCTGCATCACGGCGACGACGTCCTCGGCGTCGTCACCGGCCCCGACCGTGGCCAGGTCGCGCAAGCGCCGGCGCGCGACCGGCTCGTCGCGCTCGACATCCTTGGCCCCGAGCACGTCCTTGAGGTGGAGGTAGCCGATCAGCTCGCCCGTCGTCGTCCGGACGACCGCGAACCGGGAGTAGCCGGTCTGCGCCACGGCCCGCTCGACGTCGGCCGGCGTGGCCGACGGCGGGCAGGACGACCAGCTCGGCGAGCGGTACGGCGGCCTCGCCGGCGTCGCGGCCGGCGAAGGCCAGCGCGCCGGTGACCAGGCCCTGCTGGTCCTCGATCAGCCCCTCGCGGCGCGACTCGGCCAGGATCGAGGCGACCTCGTCGGCCGTGAAGGTCGAGGTCACCTCGTCCTTGGGCTCGACCCGCAGCAGCCGGACGACGGACTTGGCGACGGCGTTGAGGCCGCGGGCCAGCGGGCCCGGCGGCCTGGGCGCACCAGACCAGCGGCGGGGCCAGCAGCAGGGCGGCCCGGTCCGGGCCGGCCAGCGACAGGTTCTTGGGCACGACCTCGCCGAGGACGACGTGCAGGTAGACCACGAGGGCCAGCCCGATCGCGAAGGCGAGCGGATGGACCAGCCCGTGCGGCAGCCGGGCCGCGTCGAAAGCCGGCCGCAGCAGCCCGGCCAGCGCCGGCTCGGCCACCGCACCCAGGCCGAGCGAGCAGACCGTGATGCCCGAGCTGGGCGCAGGCCAGCATCCGCGAGACGTTCTCCATCGCGACGATGGTCGTCCGGGCCCGGCGGCTGCCGGCCTGGGCCAGCGGCTCGATCTGGCTGCGCCGGGCGGTCATGACGGCGAACTCGGCGCCGACGAAGAACGCGTTGCCGAGCAGCAGGGCCAGCGCGACGAGCGAGCCCGACGCCGCCGCTCATGCAGCTGCTCGCCGCCGCCGACGGCCTTGGCAGTCGGGCCGTCGCCGTCGCCGGTGTCCGGCTGGTAGCGCAGCCGGTCGACCCGGCGGCCGTCCATCCGCAGCACGCGCAGCCGGCCGCCGTCGACCGTCACCTCGTCGCCGACCGTGGGCACCCGGCCCAGGCGGGCCATCAGGAAGCCGCCGACCGTCTCGTAGTTCGCGTCGTCGGGCACCTCGACCCCGACCCGCTCGCTCAGCTCGTCCGGCCGCCACAGGCCCGGGCACGACCCAGCTGCCGTCGCGCAGCCGGCGCCCGGACTGGCGCACCCGGTCGTGCTCGTCCGCGACCTCGCCGACGAGCTCCTCGACCACGTCCTCGAGCGTCACGACGCCGGACGTGCCGCCGTACTCGTCGACCACGATCGCCATCTGGAGGCCCTGCTCGCGCAGCTGGGCCAGCAACGGGTCGAGCCGGATGCTCTCGGGCACGACCAGCGTGTCGACCATCAGGGCGCCGGCCGGCACGTCGTCCCGCCGCTCGTACGGCACGGACACGGCCTTCTTGATGTGGACGACGCCGATGACGTGGTCGAGGTCGTCCTCGACGACCGGGAAGCGCGAGTGCCCGGTCTCGCGGCACAGCTCGATCACCCGCGCCGCGCTCTCCTCGCGCTGGACCGGCGTGCACCGGACCCGCGGGGTCATGACGTCGGCCGCGGTGCGCTCGGCGAAGCCCAGGGACCGGGTGACGAGCTGCGCGGTCGCCGGGTCGAGCGTGCCGGCCTCGGCCGAGCGCAGCACCATCGAGGCCAGCTCGTCCGGGGTGCGCGCCCCGGACAGCTCCTCCTGGGGCTCGATGCCCGCGGCCCGCAGGACCCGGTTCGCGCTGCCGTTGAGCAGCAGGATCAGCGGGCCGGGCGACGGTCGAGAACACCCGCATGAACGGCGTGACGACGCGGGCCGTCGCCAGCGGTGCCGACAGGCCGAGGAACTGCGGCACCAGCTCGCCGACGACCATCGAGAAGGCCGTGGCCAGCACCAGCGCGATGGCGACCGCGAGCGGCTCGACCGCGCCGTCGGGCAGGCCGACCGCGCCGAGCGGGCCCTCCAGCAGGCTGGCCACGCTCGGCTCGACCAGGAAGCCGACCAGCAGGGTCGTCAGCGTGATGCCGACCTGCGACGCGGACAGCTGGGTCGACAGCGCCGCGCAGCGCGTCAGGACGTGCTGGCTGCGCTGGTCGCCGTCGTCGACGGCCCGCTCGACGGTCGCCCGGTCCAGCGTGATGTAGGCGAACTCGGCCGCCACGAAGACCGCGGTGCCCAGGGTGAGCAGGACCCCGGCCAGGACGAGCAACCACTCGGTCAGCACGGGTCGCCCTTCGGAGGCGACGTCTGTCGGGTCAGGCACCCGTCACCAACCGCCGGGCAACGGCTGTCCCTCGTCGTAGCCGGCGCGCGACTGCACCCCGACGACGGCCCGCTCGTGCAGCTCGTCGAGCGTGCGCGCGCCGACGTAGGTGCAGGCGCTGCGGACGCCGGAGGTGATGTGGTCCAGCAGGTCCTCGACCCCGGGGCGCTGCGGGTCGATCAGCATCCGCGAGCTGGAGATGCCCTCCTCGAACAAGCCCTTGCGGGCCCGGTCGAAGGCGCTGTCGTCGCGGCTGCGCGCGGCCACCGCCCGCGCCGACGCCATGCCGAAGCTCTCCTTGTAGGCCCGGCCGCTCGCGTCCGTGTGCAGGTCACCCGGGCTCTCGTAGGTGCCCGCGAACCACGAGCCGACCATGACCTGCGAGGCGCCGGCGGCGAGCGCCAACGCGACGTCGCGCGGGTGCCGCACACCGCCGTCGGCCCAGACGTGCGCGCCGAGCTCCCTTGCAGCAGAAGCACATTCGAGGACGGCGGAGAACTGCGGCCGCCCGACGGCGGTCATCATCCGCGTCGTACACATCGCTCCCGGGCCGACGCCGACCTTGACGATGTCCGCACCGGCGCTCGACCAGGTCACGGGCTCCCGCGGCGGTGACGACGTTGCCCGCGACGACCGGCACCTTGACCCCGGTCGAGGCGCGCGCGCGTCGACGGCCGCCCGGACCAGCGGGCAGGACGCGCCAGCATCTTGTCCTGGTGGCCGTGCGCCGTGTCGACGACGATCGTGTCGACGCCGGCGGCCAGCAGCGCCTGCGGCCTTGGCCGTGACGTCGCCGTTGATCCCGACCGCCGCCGCGACCCGCAGCCGGCCGTCGTCGTCGAGGGCCGGGTCGGTAGATCGTCGAGCGCAGGGCACCGGTGCGGGTCAGTACGCCGCGCAGCTCGCCGCCGCGAACGACCGGGGCGAACCGGCGGCGCGCGTCGTGCAGGGTGTCGAAGGCCCGGCGCAGGCCGCCCTCGGCGGCCAGGTCGTCGCCGTCGAGGACCAGCAGGTCGGCGCTCAGCACGTCGCCGACCTGGGTGTAGCGGTCGACGCCCGTGCAGTCGGCCTCGGTCACGACACCGACCAGCTTGCCCTCGCTGGACGACGACGACGGCGCCGTGCGCCCGCTTGGGCATCAGGTTGAGCGCGTCCAGGACCGTGTCGTGCGGGCTGAGGGTCAGCGGCGTCTCCAGCACCGGGTCGCGCTGCTTCACCCACGCGACGACCTCGGCCACGATCTCGAGCGGCACGTCCTGGGGCAGCACCACCAGACCGCCGCGCCGAGCCACGGTCTCGGCCATCCGGCGGCCGGCGACGGCGGTCATGTTGGCGACGACGACCGGCATGGTCGAGCCGGTGCCGTCCGGCGGGGTCAGGTCGACGTCCAGCCGCGAGGTGACGTCCGAGCGCGACGGGACCAGGAAGACGTCGGAGTACGTCAGGTCGGTCGGGTGCTGGCGGCCGTCGAGGAACTGCATGCGCGCCAGTGTCCCAGCGGATCCCGCCCTCGTGCACCGGGCGGCCGCCCAGCGAGCCGGCGGCACGGCGACCCGGCGTAGTTTTCGGCCGTGAGCACCGACCGGACCCCGGCCGCGGGCTACTCCGGGACGCCGCTGCACCGCAAGCTCGGCATCAAGCCCGGCCACCGGGTCCTCGCCGTCGGCGTACCCGCACGGCTGGGACCTCACCGCCCTCGACCCCGAGCGCACGGCGACCGTCCAGACCCGGGCCGGCCGGATCGCGCCGTACGACGTGGTCGTGGCGTTCTGCCCGGACCAGGCCGCGCTCGAGCGGGCCCTGGCCCGGCACCGGCCCCGAGTCAGCCAGCCGGGCCGGCTCTGGCTCTGCTGGCCCAAGCGCGCCTCGGGCGTGGCGACCGACCTGGACGACAACGTGGTCCGCGAGCGCGGGCTGGCGGCCGGGCGTGGTCGACGTCAAGGTCTGCGCGGTCGACGCGACCTGGTCCGGGCTGTGCTTCATGACCCGGCTGTGCGACCGCGCGTAACGGCTTAGATTTGACCCCATGAGCTCTCCCTCAAGTCCGTCGCGACGCCTCGCGTCGGCCCGCTGCCTGCTCCTGGTGGAGGACGAGCCGACCATCTCCCACGCGGTGGCCACCCGGCTGCGGGCCGAGGGCTACCAGGTCGAGACCGCGGCGGACGGGCCGAGCGCCGTCGAGGCGGCCGAGCGGCTGCGCCCGGCGGCGATCGTGCTGGACGTGATGCTCCCCGGCTTCGACGGGCTCGAGGTCTGCCGCCGGGTCCAGGCCGCCCGGCCGGTGCCGGTCCTGATGCTCACCGCCCGCGACGACGAGACCGACATGCTGGTCGGCCTGGGCGTCGGCGCCGACGACTACATGACCAAGCCGTTCTCCATGCGCGAGCTGGTGGCGCGGGTCAACGCACTGGTCCGGCGGGTCGAGCGGGCCCGGCCGCTGGCCGACTCCGGTGCGGCCGCACGACCTTTCGCCGGTCTCGATCGGCGGACGTCGAGATCGACCGGGCCGAGCGGCGGGTCCGTCGCGACGGCACCGAGGTGCACCTGACGCCGACCGAGTTCGACCTGCTCGTCCGGCTGGCCACCAACCCGCGCACCGTGCTGACCCGGGAGAAGCTGCTCGCCGACGTCTGGGACTGGGTCGACGCCTCGGGCACCCGCACCGTCGACAGCCACATCAAGGCGTTGCGCCGCAAGCTCGGCCCGGACCTGATCCGGACCGTGCACGGTGTGGGCTACTCGGTCGAGCCCACGCGGCCGTCGAGCCGCTACTGCCGTGGAGCCGCACGCTGATGCGTGACATCCGCCCGCTCGACCGGTTCGCCTCGATCAAGATCAAGCTCGGGGTCCTGGTCGGGTCGGCCTCGACCGTCTGCGCGCTGGCCGTCTGGTGGGGCCTGCACACCGGCCTGGCCACGCGCTACACGCTGCCCCTGTCGGTCCTGCTCGCCCTCGTCGTCACCCAGCTGCTGGCCCGCGGCATGACCTCGCCGCTGCGCGAGATGACCGCGGCGGCCGTCTCGATGTCGCGCGGCGACTACAGCCGGCGGGTGCGGGCGACCAGCAACGACGAGGTCGGCGAGCTGGCGCGCCGCGTTCAACCTCATGGCCGAGGACCTGGCCTCGGTCGACCGCCAGCGCCGCGAGCTGGTCGCCAACGTCAGCCACGAGCTGCGCACGCCCGTGTCCGCCCTGCGGGCGGTGCTGGAGAACATCGTCGACGGCGTGACCGAGCCGGACCCGGCCACGCTGCGGACGGCGCTGCTGCAGACCGAGCGGCTGGCCGGTCTCGTCGAGCAGCTGCTCGACCTGTCCCGGATCGAGGGCGGCGCCACGTCGATGCGGCTGGCCCACGTGCGGCTGCAGGAGTTCCTCGCCGTCTGCCGGGACGAGGCGGCGATGTCCGGCCGGCCGGTGCACTTCGACGTACGGGTCGACCCGCCGGACCTCACCGTCCTGGCCGACCGCGAGCGCCTGCACCAGGTGCTCGCCAACCTGGTCGACAACGCCACCCGGCACTCCCCCGAGGGCGGCACCGTCTCGCTGCACGCCCACGACGACGTGACCGGCATCGTGCTCGACGTCGTCGACGAGGGGCCGGGCATCGCCCCGGAGGACCGGGCCCGCGTGTTCGAGCGGTTCCACCGCGGCGGCCAGGCGCTCAGCGACGGCGGCACCGGCCTCGGCCTGGCCATCGCCCGCTGGGTCGTCGACCTGCACGGCGGCACGATCCGGGTCGTCGACACCCAGGTCGGCTGCCGGATCCGGGTCGTCCTGCCCCGCCCGCCCTCGACCGAGCCCGCCCTGGCCGTCGGCCGGGCAGCCGCGCATGACCCGGCCGCCCAGCGACTCGCCAGGCCCGACGGCCTCGGGCCACGGCGAGGTCGCGGTCGAGGTGCGCGGCCTGACCAAGCGGTTCGGGTCGACGCTCGCCGTCGACGACCTGACCTTCTCGGTCCAGCCGGGCCGGGTCACCGGCTTCCTCGGGCCGAACGGCGCCGGCAAGACGACGACCCTGCGGATGGCGCTCGGCCTGGTCGCACCGACGGCCGGCACGGCGACCGTCGGCGGCCTCCCGTACGCCGATCTCGTCGCGCCGCAACGCGTTGTCGGCGCCGCGCTCGAGGCCACCGGCTTCCATCCGGGCCGCAGCGGGCGCAACCACCTGCGCGTCCTGGCCGCGACGGCCGGCGTCGACGACCGCCGGGTCGACGAGGTGCTCGCGATGGTCGGGCTGACCGACGCGGCCCGGCGACGGACCGCCGGGCTACTCGCTCGGCATGCGCCAGCGGCTCGGCCTGGCCGGCGCGCTGCTGGCCGACCCCCGGGTCCTGCTGCTCGACGAGCCGGCCAACGGGCTCGACCCGGAGGGCATCGCCTGGCTGCGCGGCTTCCTGCGCCACCTGGCCGGGCAGGGCCGCACGATCCTGGTCTCCAGCCACGTGCTCTCCGAGGTGCAGCAGACCGTCGACGACGTCGTGATCATCGCCCGGGGCCGGCTGGTCCGGGCCAGCACGCTCGCCGACCTCGAGGGCGCCCCGGTCGTGCTGGCCCGCTCGCCGCGGGCCACCGCCCTCGTCGACGCCCTGCGCGTCGGCCGGCCTGGCCGCCGACGCTCGACCGGTCCCGGACCTGGTCCGGGTCGCGACCTCCGACCCGGCGGCGGTCGGGTCACGCGGCGTACGGCGCGAGCATCGAGCTGCACGAGCTGCGGACCGAGGCCAGCGACCTGGAGCGGATCTTCCTCGAGCTGACCGACGGCGGAGACTCGGCGCATGACCGGCCTGGTGCGGGCCGAGCTGCGCAAGCTGTTCACCACCCGGGCCTGGTGGGGCATGCTCATCGGCGTCGCGCTGGTGTCGATCGCCTTCCCGCTGCTGATCGCGCTGATCGCCGGCCAGCGACAACGGCGGCGGGCTGGCCGGCGTGCGACGACCCGGCGACGGTCCGGACGATCTACACGTCCGGGCATCGGCACGACCTACCTGTTCTCGCTGGCGGCCGGCATCCTGGCGATGGCCGGCGAGTGGCGGCACCAGACGATCAGCGCGACCTTCCTGGCCAGCCCGCACCGGGCGCGCGTCGTCCTCGCCAAGATCGCCGGGCTGGTCGTGCTCGGCGGGCTCTACGGCCTGACCAGCGTGGTCTGCGGCGTCGCGGCCGGCGGCCCGGTCATCCTCGCCCGCGGCGGCTCAGCTGCGGCTGCTCTCGGACGGCGTGCCGCGCTCGCTCGCCGCTCGGGCGTCCTCGCCGTGGCCCTCTGGGCGCTGTTCGGCCTGGGCATCGCCACGCTGATCCGCAACCAGGTCGCCGCCCTGCTCATCTCGGTCGCGGTCGCCTGGATCGTCCAGCCGATCCTCAGCGCGGTCATCACCAACCTGTTCCACCGGCCGGGCATCGCGGCGTACCTGCCGTCCGAGGCGACCAGCGCGATGCTCTCGCCCGACGTCGGCGACTCGGGCACCCACCTGCTGGCCTGGTGGGGCGGCGCGCTGGTGATGCTGGCCTACGCCGCGCTCTTCGCCGGGGTCGGCGCCCTGCTGACCCTGCGCCGCGACGTCACCTGACCGGTCCTGGCCCGAGGTCCACCCGAGATCTTCACCAGACTTTGACGTGCTGCGGGCCACTGGCCTGACCACCGGCCCCCGGGAGGTCTAGCCTGGAAGATGCTGTGCGCTCCGCTTGTTTGACCGTTCGGTGAAACGGGTTTGAGCCACAGGAGACGTTTCAGCCGCAGAACAGATGAAAGAGGCGATTGCGACCGTGTCGCAGCACTCACCGTCGAGTGACCCACTGGCCGACTTCGGAGCGAACGAGTGGCTGGTCGACGAGATGTACGACCAGTACCTCAAGGACAAGAGCTCGGTCGACGCCTCCTGGCAGACCTACTTCGCGGCCCACCCCAACGGCGCCAACGGCAGCGGGACCGAGCACGGCGGTCGCGAGCCCGCCCGCCAAGCCGGTCGCCGGCAACCCCGGCACCCGTGCAGCCGCCCAAGCCGCCCCCGCGCCCCGCGCCGGCGAACGCCGGCCCCCGCTCCCGCCGCTGCGAAGCCGGCCCCCGCTCCCGCCGCTGCGAAGCCGGCCAGCCAGCCACGGCCAGCGACCGCGCCGGCCCCCGCCCGGTCCGACGAGTCCGAGAGCGCGACGCTGCGCGGCCCGGCCGCCCGGGTCGTGGCCAACATGGAGACCAGCCTCACCGTCCCGACCGCGACCAGCGTCCGCGCCGTGCCGGCCAAGCTGCTGATCGACAACCGGGTCGTCGTCAACAACCACCTGGCCCGCAGCCGCGGCGGCAAGGTCTCGTTCACCCACCTGATCGGCTACGCCGCGGTCAAGGCCGTGACCGCGCTGCCGGAGATGAACCGCGGCTTCGCCGAGATCGACGGCAAGCCCTCGGTCGTGACCCCGGCGCACGTGAACCTCGGCCTGGCCATCGACGTCGTGCAAGCCGGACGGCTCGCGCTCTCTGCTCGTGCCCGAACATCAAGCGGGCCGAGACGATGGACTTCGCCCAGTTCTGGACGGCGTACGAGGACATCGTCCGCCGCGCGCGCGAGAACAAGCTGACCGCTGACGACTTCGCCGGTACGACGATCAGCCTGACCAACCCGGGCACCATCGGCACCGTCCACTCGGTGCCGCGGCTGATGAGCGGCCAGGGCACGATCCTCGGCGTCGGCGCGCTGGAGTACCCGGCCGAGTGGCAGGGCGCCAGCGCTGGAGACGATCACCCGCAACGCCGTCTCCAAGATCCTGACGCTGACCTCGACCTACGACCACCGGGTCATCCAGGGCGCGCAGTCCGGTGAGTTCCTGCGCTGGCTGCACCACCTGCTGCTCGGCGAGGAGGGCTTCTACGACGAGATCTTCCGCTCGCTGCGGATCCCCTACGAGCCGATCCGCTGGATCCAGGACATCTCGACGACCCACGACGACGACGTCAACAAGACGGCCCGGGTGATCGAGCTGGTCCACGCCTACCGGGTGCGCGGCCACCTGATGGCCGACACCGACCCGCTGGAGTACCGGCAGCGCCGGCACCCCGACCTCGACGTCGCGACCCACGGGCTGACCCTGTGGGACCTCGACCGCGAGTTCCCGACCGGTGGCTTCGGCGGCAAGCCGATGATGAAGCTGCGGCACATCCTCGGCGTCCTGCGCGACTCCTACTGCCGCACCGTCGGCATCGAGTACATGCACATCCAGGACCCGGACCAGCGGGCCTGGATCCAGCACCACGTCGAGCGGCCGTACGCGAAGACCTCGCGCGAGGAGCAGCTGCGAATCCTGCGGCGGCTCAACGCTGCTGAGGCGTTCGAGACCTTCCTGCAGACCAAGTTCGTCGGGCAGAAGCGGTTCAGCCTCGAGGGCGGCCGAGAGCACGATCGCGCTGCTCGACCGGATCCTGTCCCGGGCCGCCGCAGGCCAAGATGGACGAGGTCTGCATCGGCATGCCGCACCGCGGCCGGCTCAACGTGCTGGCCAACATCGCCGGCAAGAGCTACGGCCAGATCTTCAAGGAGTTCGAGGGCAGCGTCGACCCCAAGAGCGTCCAGGGGTCCGGTGACGTGAAGTACCACCTCGGCACCGAGGGCACCTTCACCGACGAGGACGGTGAGACCGACCCAGGTCTACCTGGCCGCCAACCCCTCGCACCTGGAGGCGGTCGACCCGGTGCTCGAGGGCATCGTGCGGGCCAAGCAGGACCGGCTGGACCTGGCCGGCGAGGCGTTCACCGTGCTGCCGCTGCTGATGCACGGCGATGCGGCCTTCGCCGGACAGGGCGTCGTCGCCGAGACGCTGAACCTGTCGCAGCTGCGCGGCTACCGCACCGGCGGCACGATCCACGTGGTCGTCAACAACCAGGTCGGCTTCACGACCTCGCCGTCGTCGTCGCGGTCCTCGTTCTACTCGACCGACGTCGCGCGGATGGTGCAGGCGCCGATCTTCCACGTCAACGGCGACGACCCCGAGGCCTGCGTGCGGGTCGCCGAGCTGGCCTTCGACTTCCGCCAGGAGTTCAACAAGGACGTCGTGATCGACCTGGTCTGCTACCGCCGCCGCGGGCACAACGAGGGCGACGACCCGTCGATGACCCAGCCGTTGATGTACAACCTGATCGAGGCCAAGCGCAGCGTCCGCAAGCTCTACACCGAGGCCCTCACCGGCCGCGGCGACATCACCGTCGAGGAGTCCGAGGCCGCGCTGAAGGACTACCAGGCCCAGCTCGAGCGGGCGTTCACCGAGACCCAGGCCGCCGCCAAGGCTCCGATCGAGACCGCGGTCGACGACGTCACGATCGGCAAGGGCGGCCTGGAGCGGCCGGCCGCCCAGGTGCGCGACCTGTCCGAGCCGCCGCGCGAGGTGCACACCGCCGTTCCGGTCGAGGTGCTGCACCGGATCGGCGACGCGTTCGCCGAGCCCGCCCGAGGGCTTCACGGTCCACCCGAAGATCCAGCAGCTGCTCGACCGCCGCAAGGGCATGACCCGCGACGGCGGCATCGACTGGGCGATGGGCGAGCTGCTGGCCTTCGGATCCCTTCTGCTGGAGCAGGTTCCGGTCCGCCTGGCCGGCCAGGACAGCCGGCGGGGCACGTTCGTCCAGCGGCACGCCGTACTGATCGACAAGGAGACGGCGGAGGAGTGGACGCCGCTGCTCTACCTCGTCCGACGACCAGGCCCGGTTCTGGGTCTACGACTCGCTGCTGAGCGAGTTCGCCGCGATGGGCTTCGAGTACGGCTACTCGGTCGAGCGGCCGGACGCCCTGGTCCTGTGGGAGGCCCAGTTCGGCGACTTCGCCAACGGCGCGCAGAGCATCCTCGACGAGTTCATCTCCAGCTCGGAGCAGAAGTGGGGCCAGCACTCCTCGGTCGTGCTGCTGCTGCCGCACGGCTACGAGGGCCAGGGACCGGACCACTCGTCCGCGCGGCCCGAGCGCTACCTGCAGATGTGCGCCGAGGACAACATGACGGTGGCCATCCCGAGCACGCCCGCGTCGTACTTCCATCTGTTGCGCCGGCAGGCGTTCGCCCGCCCGCGCCGGCCGCTGATCGTGTTCACGCCGAAGTCGATGCTGCGGCTCAAGGCGGCGGCGAGCGGCGTGGACGACCTGACGACCGGGACGTTCGAGCCGGTGATCTCCGACCCGGCGGTCACCGACCCGAGCCAGGTCGACCGCGTCCTGCTGTGCTCCGGCAAGGTCTACTACGACCTGGTCGCCGCGCGGGAGAAGATCGGCGACACCCACACCGCGATCGTGCGGGTCGAGCAGCTCGCGCCGCTGCCGGCCGACGAGATCCTCGAGGCGATCGGGCAGTTCCCGGACGCCGACCTGGTGTGGACCCAGGAGGAGCCGGCCAACCAGGGCCCGTGGCCGTTCATCGCGCTCAACCTGCCCGAGCACCTCGATGGCCGCGACCTGCGCGTCGTCTCCCGGCCGCGGTCGGCGTCGACCGCGACCGGCTCGTCCAAGATGCACGCGCTGGAGCAGCAGACGCTGATCGAGCAGGCCTTCGCCCGCTGAGCCTCCCGGCCGGCCCCGGGCCGGTCGGGCAAGATGGCCGGCATGTACTTCACCGACCGCGGCATCGAGGAGCTGGCGCAGCGGCGGGGCGAGGAAGACGTCACCTTCGAGTGGCTGGCCGACCGGCTGCGGGCGTTCGTCGACCTGCACCCGGAGTTCGAGACGCCGGTCGAGCGGCTGGCCACCTGGCTGGCCCGCGACGACGATGACGACGCTCGAGCCGTGACATGACCGACGGCCTCGGGGTGCGCGACGTCCGGCTCGTGGTCGTCGGCGACGACTTCGCCGCCGGGGTCGGCGACCCCAAGGCCCTGGGCTGGGTCGGCCGGGTCGTGGCCCGCAGCCAGAGCTCGGAGCTGGCCCTCACGCCGTACAACCTGGGGGTGCGCGGCGACTCCTCGGCCGACGTGCTCGACCGCTGGCGGGAGGAGACCGCGCGCCGGTTCGCCCCCGGGTCCGAGCACCGGCTGGTGCTGACGATGGGCCACGGCGACGTCAACCAGGGCCTGTCGACCGCGCGCAGCCGGCTCAACCTGGCCAACGTCCTCGACGACGCGGCGGCGTTCAGCATCCCGACGCTGGTGGTCGGGCCGCCGCCGATGCTCGACCAGCCGTTCGACGAGCGGCTCAAGGTGGTCGCCGACGCCCAGGCCGACGTCTGCTCGCGGCGCAGCGTGCCGTTCGTCGACTGCTTCGAGCCGCTGCTGCGCCACGAGCAGTGGCAGTCCGACCTCGCGACCGGCGACGGCGTACACCCGGGGCAGGCCGGCTACGGCCTGATCGCCTGGCTGGTGCTGCACCAGGGCTGGGCGGACTGGCTCGGCATCACCCTCGGCTGAGCTCTTTCGTCGTACCGCCGTCCCGTCGTACCCGCAGCCGCCCGTTGTTTGGGGACGGGGCTTGACATCCGGAACTCGAGATATATCGTGTTCTCGACACACGCGATATATCTCGAAACGGAGGAGCGAGCAGATGAGCGAGTCCTGGTCCGGTCGACGGCCCCAAGGTGATCGAGGTCGGCGGCCCCGACCGCGCCGTACGCCGGGTCAAGGTGGGCCTGATCGGCGGCCGGATCGACGTCGTCGCGCACGACGACCCGGAGGCCCGGCTCGAGGTGCAGTCGGTCGTCGGCCGCCCGCTCGAGGTGACCTGGGACGGCGAGACGCTGGAGGTCAGCCACCCGCAGGCCCGCTGGGATGGCCTGCTCGGCAGCCTGGCCGACAAGCTCCGCGGCGAGGCCGCACGCGCCTCAACGACACGGCCGAGCTGAGCCTCGCCGTGCCGCCCGGCGTCGATCCTGCAGATCGGCACCGTCTCGGCCGAGGGCCTGGTCGTCGGCCTCACCGGCGACGTCGAGATCCGCACGGTCTCGGGCGCTGATCACGCTCGACGGCGTCACCGGCCCGGTCGTCGCCCGCACGGTCTCCGGCTCGGTCGACGCCCGCGGCCAGGCCGGCCTGATGCGGATGGACTCGGTGTCCGGCTCGTTCACCGTCCAGTCCGCCGGCGCTCCCAGCCTGGTCGCGAAGACCGTCTCCGGCTCGCTCAGCGTCGACGCCGGCGGCTGCGGCCGTCACGCTCGCCTTCAGCTCGGTGTCCGGTGGCCTCGTCGTGCGGCAGGAGGACGGCGGCGGCTACGACGCCGACCTGCGCAGCGTCAGCGGCCGCGTGGTCGTCGGCAGCGAGCGGGTCCGCGGCGACTTCGGCGCCGTCCGGCACCGCCAGCACGACCCCGGCGCCGGCGTACGGGTCAAGGCCAGCACGGTCTCCGGCGACATCACCCTGCTCCGGCCCGCGTCCGGCCCACCGTCGGCCGATGTCCCGGCGATGGTGGACGCATGAGCCCGGTCTTCGCCCACGGCCAGCTCCGGCTCTACCTGCTCGCCCTGCTCGACGAGGCCCCCCGCCATGGGTACGAGCTGATCCGCGCCCTGGAGGAGCGGTTCGAAGGGATGTACGCCCCGAGCGCCGGCACCATCTACCCGCGACTGGCCCGGCTCGAGGAGGACGGGCTGGTCGTCCGGGAGGAGAACGGCCGCAAGACGACGTACCGGATCACGCCCGCCGGCCGGGCCGAGGTCGCCGCCCGCGCGGAGGAGCTGGCTTCGCTGCAGCGCGACGTCACCCACTCGGTGCGCGCGATGGCCGACCAGCTGCGCAGCCAGATCCGCCAGTCGGCAGCCGACCTGCGCACCGAGCTCGCCGACGCGGCCCGGGAGGCCCGGTCGTCCGCCACCCCGGTCGGCAGCCGGCCGACCCGTGGCGGTCACGAGGTCGACCTGCTGCTCGAGCAGCTGCGCCGCCAGGTCCGCACCGCGGCCCGGCGCGGGCGGCTCGACGACGCGCAGCTCGCCGAGATCCGGGCCGCGCTGAGCGACGCCTGGGCCCGGATCGCCACCGCGCTCGAGCCCCGCTGACCCGGCGTACGGCGACCCCATGCTCCCCTCCGCCCGGTGGATGTGGGCGTTCAGCCGGCGCGATGCGCTCAGGAGATGTCGATGACGACCTTGCCGAACAGGTCGGCGTCGAGTCAGCCGGGCGAAGCCGTCGCGGGCCTCGGCCAAGGGCACGACCGAGTCGACCACCGGGCGCACGCCGGTCGTCTCGCACAGCTGCAGCAGCCGGCCGAGCTCGGCCCGGGTGCCCATCGTCGAGCCGACGACCCGCAGCTGCAGGAAGAACACCCGGTTGAGCTCGGCCGGCGGGTTGAACCCGCTCGTCGCGCCGCACACGACGACCGTCCCGCCCGGGCGCAGCGCCTTGAGCGAGTGAGACCAGGTCGCCTCGCCCACGGTCTCCATCACGGCGTCGACCCGCTCGGGCAGCCGGGCACCGGAGGCGAACGCCTGGGCCGCACCGAGCTCCACCGCCCGCGCCCCCTTGGCCTCGTCGCGGCTGGTGACCCACACCCGGAGGCCCGTGGCCGCGGCCAGCGAGACCAGCGCCGTCGCGACGCCTCCCCCGGCGCCCTGCACCAGGACGGTGTCCCCCGGCGCGAGCCCGGACTGGGTGAACAGCATCCGGTACGCCGTGAGCCAGGCCGTCGGCAGGCAGGCCGCGTCGGCCCAGGAGAGCCCGGCCGGCTTGGGCACCAGGTTGGCGCCGGGGACGACGACCTCCTCGGCCAGCGTGCCCTGGTGCACCTCGGACAACAGCGAGCGCCGCGGGTCCAGCGTCTCGTCACCGGTCCACCCGGGCGAGGAGACGACGGCGTGGACGACGACCTCGTTGCCGTCATCATCGATGCCCGCGCCGTCGCAGCCCAGGGTCATCGGCAGCCGATCCGCAGGCAGGCCAACGCCTTTCAGGCTCCACAGGTCGTGGTGGTTGAGGCTCGCCGCGCGCAGCCGCACCCGGGCCCAGCCGTCGGGCACGTCCGGGCGCCGGCGCGCTCGCCCACCTCCAGCCCGGACAGCGGGTCGTCCGTCGACTGCGAGGTGGCGAAGGCGGCGAGCATCCCCCGACCCTAGCCAGCGCGCGCGACCCCGTCCGCCCGCGCGGCGTCGGCCACCGCCGCAGCTACGGCCGGCACGACGCGGGGGTCGAAGGCGCTGGGCACGATCTCGTCGGCGCGCGGCTCGTCGAGCAGCGCGGCCAGGGCCGACGCGGCCGCCAGCTTCATCCCCTCGGTCACCCGCGAGGCCCGCACGTCCAGCGCGCCCCGGAAGACCCCCGGGAAGGCCAGCACGTTGTTGATCTGGTTCGGGTAGTCGCTGCGCCCGGTCGCCACGACGGCCGCGTGCCGCATTGCCACGGCCGGGTCGACCTCGGGGTCGGGGTTGGCCAGCGCGAAGACGATCGGGTCGGGGGCCATCGCCGCGATGGCCGCCTCGGCCACCTTGCCGCCGGACACCCCGATGAAGACGTCGGCTCCGGCGAGCGCGTCGGCCAGGGTCCCGGTGACGCGGCGCGGGTTGGTGGTCAGGGCGAGATCTCGCTTGTGCGGCAACAGGTCCGGCCGCCCCAGGTGGACCACGCCCTGGCTGTCGCACACGACGATGTCGTGGACCCCGGCCCGCTGCAGGATCTTGGTGACGGCCACCCCGGCCGCCCCTGCACCGCTGACGGCGACCCGCAGCCCCTCCAGCTGACGACCGATGACGCGGGCCGCGTTGAACAGCGCCGCAAGCGCCACGATGGCCGTGCCGTGCTGGTCGTCGTGGAAGACCGGGATGCCCAGCCGCTGCTGCAGCAGCCGCTCGACCTCGAAGCAGCGCGGCGCCGAGATGTCCTCGAGGTTGATCCCGCCGTACGTCGGTGCCATCCGCACGACCGTCTCGACGATCTCCTCGACGTCCTGGTGGCCAGGCACACCGGCACGGCGTCGACGCCGCCGAAATGCTTGAACAGCACGGCCTTGCCCTCCATCACCGGCAGGGCCGCGGCCGGGCCGATGTCGCCCAGGCCCAGCACGGCCGTGCCGTCGGTGACGATCGCCACCGTGTTGGCCCGGGCGGTGTAGACGTCGGCCAGCGCGGGGTCGAGGGCGATCGCCCGGGAGACCTCGGCGACCCCGGGGTGTAGGCGAGGGACAGGTCGCGGTGGTCGCGCAGCGGCGAGCGCGGGACGACCTCGAGCTTGCCGCCGCGGTGCAGGTCGAAGACGGCGGCGCGGTCGCGCTCGGCGTCGTACGGGGTCGTCGGGCAGGAGTTGGAGGGGTCGGTGCAGCGGTTGGGCGGACATCAGTCACCTCAAAGGGACTTAACGCATGAATCTCGGACGGAAGGGGGCTCGGGGTGGTTGAGCCGCTGAACTTCGCATCGCGCCGGTTTTTGTCCCTAGCTGGCGCGAACACCCACGCACGGGGGTCGCCCGCCCGGCCATCGTGCCACACCGGGCCGGCCCCGGCGACGCGAAGGGCACAACTCGGTCTCGATGCCGGACACCCACTCGGGAGGCGGATGACCGTGCCTGGTCCGGATGGCAAGATGCCGCGTGACCCGTCGTCTCTTACTGGAGGATTCCCCGTGCGTCTGCCCCACCGCCGTCTCGCCGCCGCCGTCGCCGTCGGCGCCGCCCTGTCCCTCGCCGCCTCCGCCTGCGGCTCGAGCTCGCTCGGGGGCAGCGCAGGTGGCGGCCCGAGCAACTCCGTCACCCCGACCGGCAGCGTCGACCAGGCGCTCGTCGCCAAGCTCCCGGCCAAGGTCAAGGCCGCCGGCAAGATCGTCGTCGGCGTCGACGCGACCTACGCGCCGAACGAGTTCCTCGGGCCGGACGGCAAGACCGTCGAGGGCATGGACGTCGACCTGTTCAACGCGATCGCGCAGACCTTCGGCGTCAAGGTCGACTGGCAGCCGGCGCCGTTCGACAGCATCATCCTCGGCGTCAACAGCGGGAAGTACGACATCGGCATCTCCTCGTTCTCGGTCACGTCCGACCGCGAGAAGCAGGCGACGATGGTCAGCTACTTCACCGCCGGCACCCAGTGGGCCACGGCCAAAGGGCAACCCCAAGAAGATCGACCCGGACAACGCCTGCGGCCACAACATCGCGGTCCAGAAGGCCACGACCCAGCTCGACGACGTCGACGGCCAAGCAGCAAGAAGTGCACCAACGCCGGCAAGAAGGCGATCAACATCGCGGTCTACGCCGACCAGGGCCAGGCCACGGCCTCGGTCGTGACCGGCAAGAACGACGCCATGCTGGCCGACTCCCCGGTCTGCGCTGTACGCCGTGAAGACCACGGGCGGCAAGCTGCAGGCCCTCGGCTGCGATCTACGACTCGGCGCCCTACGGCTACGTCCTGCCCAAGGCCGAGACCGACTTCGGCCAGGCCATCGCCGACGCGCTGAAGAAGGCTCACGGCGTCCGGCGCCTACAAGCAGGCCCTCGACAAGTGGGGCGTCGCCAGCGGCGCCATCACCGACTTCGCCGTCAACCCCTCGGTCTCGTGACCGCAGACCCCGGCGCCGGACGACCGGCGGCCGGGGAGCGGCCGGGACGGATCGACGCCGTCCCGGTGCGCCACCCCGGTCCGCTGGGTCGGCCTGGCCGTCGTCCTGGTCCTGCTCGGGATGTTGGTCAGCTCGTTCGTCACCAACCCGGCATGGGACTGGTCCTTCGCCTGGCGGGTCATGCAGCAGAAGCCGGTCATCGACGGCCTGCTCAAGGGGACGCTGGTCGGCACGGTCGGGGCCATGGCCCTCGGCGTCGGCCTCGGCGTGATCCTCGCCGTCATGCGGCTGTCGCCCAACCCGGTCCTGCGAGGCTCGTGCCGCGGCGTACATCTGGTTCTTCCGCGCCATCCCGCGCTACGTCCTGCTCGCTGATGCTGCGGCAACATCGGCATCCTCTACGCGACGCTCGCACATCGGGCCGCCGTTCGCGGGCCAGATCGCCAGCGTGTTCGGGTCGCACAACAACCTGACGTTCTTCGACATCGACATGAACACGCTGCTGACCGGGATCCTGGACCGGCATCATCGGCCTGGGCCTGTCCGAGGCGGCGTACATGGCCGAGATCGCCCGGGCCGGCATCAACAGCGTCGACCGCGGCCAGACCGAGGCGGCCGCAGGCACTGGGGATGAGCCGCGGACAGACGATGCGCCGGATCGTCCTGCCGCAGGCGATGCGGGTGATCGTGCCCGCCGACCGGCAACGAGACCATCGCGATGGTCAAGGACACCTCGCTGCTGTCCGCCCTCCCGGTCATCGCCGAGCTGATCTACCAGACCGGCGCCATCGGCGCGTCGACCTTCAAGCTCTTCCCGGCGCTACCTCGCGGCGACGCTCTACTACCTGATCATCGGCGAGCGTGCTCGGCCTGCTCCAGTAGCTACCTGGAACGTCGCTACGGCAAGGGCTTCGGCGCTCGGGCAGGGCGGTCGGCTGATGCGCCACCGACAGCACGAGGGGCACGGATCGCACGTCTGGTCCGCGCCCTCAACGTCACCAAGAGCTTCCACAAGGTCGAGGTGCTCAAGGGCATCGACCTCGACGTGTCACGGCGGCGAGGTCGTCTGCCTGCTCGGCCCGTCCGGGTCGGGCAAGACGACCTTCCTGCGCTGCATCAACCAGCTGGAGACCATCGACGGTGGCCGGATCTGGGTCGACGGCGACCTGATGGGCTACGCCGAGCGCGACGGCCGGCTGCACCGGCTGACCGACAAGGCGATCGCCACCCAGCGGCGCGAGATCGGCATGGTCTTCCAGCGGTTCAACCTGTTCCCGCACATGACCGCGCTGGAGAACGTCGTCGAGGCCCCGGTCAAGGTCCGCGGGGCCAGCAAGAAGGACGCGACTGCGGCGGCCGTGGCGCTGCTGGAGCGGGTCGGCCTGGCCGACAAGCGCGAGCGCCTACCCGGCCCAGCTCTCCGGCGGGCAGCAGCAGCGGGTGGCGATCGCCCGGGCGCTGGCCATGAAGCCCAAGCTGATGCTCTTCGACGAGCCGACCAGCGCGCTCGACCCCGAGCTGGTCGGCGAGGTGCTCGCGGTCATGCGTGAGCTGGCCGCCGAGGGCATGACGATGGTCGTCGTGACCCACGAGATGGCCTTCGCCCGCGAGGTCGCCGACAAGGTCGTCTTCATGGACGGCGGCGTCGTCGTCGAGCAGGGCAACCCCGAACGACGTCATCAACAACCCGCAGCACGCCCGGACCCGGTCGTTCCTGTCCCGGATGCGCCAGGAGGAGGACGCCGGGCACGTCGGCGCCCTGGCGGTCGAGCCGACCAGCGAGGAGCTGGAGGGCTGAGCCGGCCGTTGCCCGGTGCCGGCTGGGCCTGGCGGTGGTGCGCGGGTCGCTCGATGGAGCCCACGCTGCAGGGCCGGCGACCGCCTGCTGGTGCAGCACGCCGGCCGCCCCGACGGCCGGCCGGCTGGCCGTCGTCCGGCTGCCGCCCGAGCCGGACGGGACGGCCAGACCCGTTGCGGTCAAACGGCTTTCGCATCCGCAGGACAGCGGCTGGTGGGTCGAGCGGGACAACCCGGCGTACGGCGTCGACTCCTGGCTGGTCGGGGCCGTCCCGTCGGCGGACGTCGTCGCGATCGTGCGAGCCCGGCTCTGGCCGAGGCCGTCCTTGTTGCGACGCCGTCCCGACAACCACCGCGGGAATGCCCCGGCCGACGGCCGCGGGTAGCGTGAGCCGGACAGAGACATCCCGACGCGTCGACAAGAGAGAAGGACCGGTTGATGTTTGCTCGCCTGTTCGCCCCCACCATCGAGGTCAGCGCCCACTGCGACCTGCCCTGCGGCGTCTACGACCCCGCCCAGGCCCGGATCGAGGCCGAGTCGGTCAAGGCCATCATCGCCAAGATGGCCGACAACGACGACCCCGAGTTCCAGCACCCGCGCCATCCTGATCAAGGAGCAGCGCTCCGAGCTGGTCAAGCACCACCTCTGGGTGCTCTGGACCGACTACTTCAAGCCGCCGCACTTCGAGAAGTACCCGCAGCTGCACACGCTGTTCAACGAGGCGACCAAGCTGGCCGGCGCCGCGGGCACCAAGGGCAGCAGCGACGCCGGCAAGGCCGACGAGCTGCTCGCCAAGATCGACGAGATCGCCGCGATCTTCTGCGGAGACCAAGAAGGCCTAGCGCAGCAGCACCAGCCCACCGCGCAGACGCGGGGCCGGCCCGGTCATCAGACCGGGCCGGCCTCGCGTTGTGCCGTCGGGCCTTTCGCCCTGCTCTGCCATCGTTTTCGCCGTCCCTTTGCCCTCCCGTTGCCCTCTCCTAGCCTTCGCCGACAGTCGTCGTCGATCAACAGCAAGGCCGGGACCTTCGGCCCTGACTGCGCGGGAAGCAGCCCGCCGCAGCTGATGGCGGTGTCGGACCGCGGGCGCGGCCCCGTCCGACCAGCGAAGCAGGGTGAGTCAGCCATGCACCAGGCGCAGATCGTCGCCGCCGTGTGGCCGGCCATTACGTCCATGCTCGGCGTGATCCGGATCTCGGTCACCAACCTGGTCATCATCGCCCTCATGGTCGCGCCTCTTCGTGGCCGCGCTCCTGCTGCCGTTCCCGGGTACAGCCGGAGGCGGCTGAGGCCCAGGACCGGCCATGACCGCCACCGGCCACCAGCGCGCGGCGGCCACGCCGGCCAACCGGACCCGGCGAGCTGGACCGTGCGGCTGCGCACGCGGCTGGCCGCGCACCGTGCCACCGGGACAGGTCCTGCCGGACCGGCAGCCAGCGTACGTCTCCTCCTGGATCTACGTCTTCGGCGTGCTGACCCTGGCCGCGCTCGCTCGTCGTCCTGCGTCTCAGGCGGCGTGCTCGCCGCCGGTGGCTCGACCTGGTGGCATACGTCTCGTCGCTCGGTCACTTCACCAACTCGGTCCACCTCTGGAGCGTCGAGCTGTTCTTCGTCTTCATGGTGGTCCACCTCTGGGGCAAGTTCTGGATGGCGGCCTGGCGCGGCCGCCGCGCGCTGACCTGGATCACCGGTGTGGTCGCGTTCCTCGACGTCGATCGGGACCGCCTTCACGGGGTACCTCACCCAGTCCAACTTCGACTCGCAGTGGATCAGCACCCAGGCCAAGGACGGCCTCAACTCGGTGGGGATCGGCGCCTACTTCAACGTCCTCAACCCCGAGCAGATGCTGCTGTGGCACGTCGCCCTCCTCCCCCTGGGCCTCGGTCTGCTGACCGTCCTGCACGTGATCCTCGTGCGGCGGCACGGCGTCGTACCGCCCATCGGCGCCGAGGAGGCGTGAGAGCCATGCGCTAGATCCCAAGCCAGCACCCCGGACGCCCATCACGTTCCCGACCCGGCCGCTACGATCTGGTCCGCGAGTTCGTCATCGCCCTTGTGGTCGTCGGGCTGCTCTCGCTCGGGTTGGCCGCGGTGTTCTCCTCACCCGACGAGCCGGCCATCACCATGAAGGCCTGGGCTGCAGCGGCCCCTGCAGACGTGGTGGCCACCGCGGCCGGCGAGCTCGCTGGTACGACGACCAGTGCGGGCTACGGAGGCCCGTACAACGCCAACGCGGAGGGCGCGAAGCTCGGGCCACTGCCGCTGCAGAAGTGGGCGGGTGTGCGGCTGCCTGTCGACTCGGCCAAGGACCTGGTGATCGACCCCGCTGTCCTCGGTGCCGGGCGATCCGGCGCTGGCGGCTGCGCTGTCGACCTGGCGAACCGCGCCAACCCGACCAGCGCACGTCGTGGGCGACCGCCTACACCGATGCCCTGGCCAAGGCGCCCGACGGCGACCCGGCTCAGGTCGCGGCCGGGAGCTACGGCCCGGTGCCCGCGCTGACTGCCGGGTTCCTCGCCCTCGCGCAGTCCGGCGGGCTGGAGGGAGCGTTGACCTCGGCCGGGACCTTCTACGGCGGCGACGCCACCCGTTCGTTGATGCTCCTGGCCGACGGCGCCTACCTGGAGGACCAGGCTCGCGCCCGCCAGCTCGGCGGCGACCAGTGGGGAATGATGAACGAGACCGGCAACTACCCCGGCCAGCCGTGGATGTGGCTCTACACGTTCTGGTACCAGGTGCCGCCGTTCTCCACGTCCGAGAACGCCGACTCGCTGGTCTGGGCGCTGATGATGCTGCTCACGCTCGGCCTGATCCTTGTTCCGTTCATCCCCGGGGTCCGCTCGATCCCGCGATGGGTCCCGGTGCACCGGCTGATCTGGCGGGACTACTACCGGCAGCGCCCCACGACTTAGGTCGGGAAGTGGTACCGCCCGTCGTCAAACGGGTCGCCCGTCTGAAGACGGGCGACCTAGCTCCCGAGGTAGCTCGTACCAGTGTTGGCCACGAACGTTCGCGTGATCTGTCTGTCGATCGTCGCCGTGCAGTAGCCGTCCTTCGCGCTGGTGCAGACGTCAGTCGGTAGCGTCACCGTCACCTTGAAGCTCGGGTACTTGCCCTTCTCAACCATCACCGCCCGGAATGCGCCCAGGCTCTTGATCTGGCGCATGTCGTCCGCCACCCAGGTGTTCTTGGTTCCGCTGTCCGAGATCAGGTGAAGGCTCGCTGCCTTGTCACATGACACGAAGGTGTACACGGTCGCTGACAGGCTCACACCCAAGCCGAACTCGCTGGCCAGGCTTCCTCCCAGCGCGATGGGAACCCTCGTGCAGCTGGGGCCTGGCGCGTCGACGGACTGTGAGCTGACATGCCCGATCACCGACAACGTGGGGTTGTTGTCCTCGATCGAGATCTTCGCCCAGCCCTCGTCTGACTTCCCGACCCAGCCTTCGGCCGGCGGGCTCGGTTGTTGAATGCTCACCTTGACCATGAACGTGTTCGTGTCGTTGCGCTTGCTGTCGTCGAGCTGATAGGTCTCCACATGCACCAGAGCCGCACCACGCGCGACGTGGAAGTAGTTCAGATAGCAGTCACCGGTTAGGTAGTCGCCGCCCGTGTAGGGGTAGCAGGTCGTGGCGTCGTCGTAGTTGCGATAGGCGAAGGACGCGGGCCGGCCCCTTGGGTAGTCATAGATGAACCTCCAGCTCTGCGGAACGTCCGGGTCCCCACCGGCACTGGTCCGCGGCAGGATGTCAGCCGGAAGGGCGGACGTCGCGCCGGTGCCCTCGAGGCCCACCTCGAGGTCCCAGATCGGGTCGTCGGTCCGCTGCAGCGCACTGAGCGTATGCAGAGTCCAGACCTGGAAGTTGCTCGTCGCGCTCAGGACGTGGACGGCAGTCTGCCCCCGATCGTTCTTGTACAGCGCGAACAGGTCGCCGCGACCATCGCGGTCATAGTCGCCGATGTCGAACTGCCAGTTCGGGTCGGTGGCCGCCCCCAACGGCGTCAAGGTGTGCAAGGTGAAGCTCTGGAAGGAGCTGGCCGCGCTCAGCACGTGCACCGCCGTACGGCCGTTGTCGTTGATGTTGATTGCGTACAGGTCGGCTCGGTGGTCTCCGTCATAGTCTCCGACGTCGAAGCGCCACACCGGATCAGTCGCCGCGCCCAGCGGTGTGAGCGTATGCAGGTCCCAGACCTGGAAGTACTGAGCGCCATCCAAGACGTGAACCGCGGTCCGGCCGTTGTCGTTCTTGTTGATGGCGAACAGGTCCGCCCGCCCATCCGCGTCGTAGTCGCCGACGTCGAACTGCCAGGCCGGGTCGGTCGTGACACCCAACGGTGTGTCGATCTCGGCCAGGTAGGACCGGAAGTCGTCGGCACCGTCGAGGATGTGCACCGACGTCGCTCCGTCGTCGTCCCGGTTGATCGCGAACAGGTCTGGCACACGGTCACCGTCGAAGTCGGCGACCTTATAGACCCAGTTGGCGCGAGCCGCTCCTGGCGTGGTCATGGGGGTGAGCTGGTGCAGCGTGAATGTCTGATAGCCACTTCCGCCCGAAAGACCGTGCGCCGCAACGACTCCGGCGTCGTTGACGTCGATAGCAAAGAGGTCGGCCCGGCCGTCATCGGCCGGCAACGCCCCGGCTGGCAGTGGTGTGAGCGTCACTCCACAGAGCACAGCCGGAAGGACGACGAAGAGAATTAGTGCGCGCGGCCTGGACCAACGAAACTTCATCATTTGCCCCCAAAAAGCTCCGTCGAAATATGGCAGACCCTAGCAAATCAGGAATCGGGGTCAAGGGCCCGCTCCCGCCCTCGACCAAGAAGGCCTAGCCGACCGACGCTCGTTGCGGTGCCCCTTCCCGACCGGATCCGCCTAGCTCGGGAAGTGGTACCGCCCGTCGTGGTGCGGGTCGTCGCGTTGACCCGGATGATCCATCGGCTGGTCGTTGGGGCCGCGGCCCTCGAGGCGGTTACGCACGGTGTCTCCGTCGGACGTGTGCCCGGAGCCGAACAGGCTGCGCGCCAGTAAGCCCCCGCCGAAAACCATGATGGCGACCACCGCCACCGGTCCGGCCACTGACAGGAACGACCCCATGGCGTATCCCCTCCATCCGCCAGTATGACTGGCCATCTCAACAGGCGAACGCCTCTGAGCGGGACTAGCGTGCTGAGACGGATCGCAAGGCTGCGGTCTCCTGTGCGGATGCGCGGGTCATTCCCGGGAGGCTCCCGTGAGCGACCAGTCCAGTTCGAAGCGAGCAGGCCCCGGCCCGGCCGACCCACCGGGGTCGTCGTCCTGGTCGGCGTCCTGGTCGCGATCCCCGTCGTGGCCCTGATGTGGGTGTCGTCGTACGCCCGGGAGACGCCGCGGCTCTGGGGCGTGCCGTTCTTCTACTGGTACCAGTTCCTCTGGGTCTTCCTCGCGGCCGGCTGCACCTACGCGGCGTACCGGGTCGTGCTGACGACGACACCCGTACGGCGCTTCGGCCAGAACGAGAACCGCGCGAGGGGTGAGCGCTGATGCATGACGTCAACGGCGTCGCCCTCACCATCGTCATCGTGATCTTCGTGCTGGTCACCGGCATCGGCTTCTACGCCGCGCGCTGGCGCCGCGGCGACTCGATGGCCAGCCTCGAGGAGTGGGGGCTCGGCGGCCGCGGCTTCGGGACGTTCGTCACCTGGTTCCTGCTCGGCGGCGACCTCTACACGGCGTACACGTTCGTCGCCGTGCCGGCCGCGATGTACGCGACCGGCTCGGTCGCCGGGCTTCTTCGCCGTGCCGTACACGATCGTCGTCTACCCGATCATCTTCGTCTTCATGGCCCGGCTCTGGTCGGTCTCGCACCGGCACTCGTTCGTGACGCCGGCCGACTTCGTCCGCGGCCGCTACGGCTCGCGCGGGCTGTCCCTGGCCGTCGCGGTCACCGGCATCCTGGCGACGATGCCGTACATCGCGCTGCAGCTCGTCGGCATCCAGGCGGTGCTCGAGGTCATGGGCGTCGGCGGCTCGGGCAACACGGTCGCCAAGGACCTGCCGCTGTTCATCGCGTTCGCCGTGCTCGCGGCGTACACCTACACCTCCGGGCTGCGCGCGCCCGCGCTGATCGCGTTCCTCAAGGACGGGCTGATCTACCTGGTCATCGTCGTCGCCGTGATCTACCTGCCGCACAAGCTCGGCGGCTTCGGGCACGATCTTCGACGCGGCGCAGACCAAGCTGGCCAAGACCAACCCGGCGACCGGCAAGCCGACCGGCACGTTCATCCCCAGCTCGCAACAGTTCTGGGCCTACGGGACGCTGGCGCTCGGGCTCGGCGATGGCGCTGTTCATGTACCCGCACTCGATCACCGCGGTCCTGTCGTCCAAGAGCCGCAACGTGATCCGGCGCAACGCCGCGATCCTGCCGGCGTACTCGTTCCTGCTCGGCCTGCTGGCGCTGCTCGGCTTCGTCGCGATCGCGGCCGGCACCAAGCCGATCGGGCTCGACGGCAAGCCCAACCCGCAGCTGGTGATCCCCCAGCTGTTCGAGGACAAGTTCCCGTCGTGGTTCGCCGGCGTCGCCTTCGCGGCGATCGCGATCGGCGCGCTCGTGCCGGCGGCGATCATGTCGATCGCGGCGGCGAACCTGTTCACCCGCAACATCTACCGCGAGTGGCTGCGGCCGCGACGCCACCCCGCACCAGGAGGCCCAGGTCTCCAAGCTGGTCTCGCTGGTGGTGAAGTTCGTGGCCCTGCTGTTCGTGCTGTTCCTGGACCGGCAGAACGCGATCAACTTCCAGCTGCTCGGCGGCATCTGGATCCTGCAGACCTTCCCGGCGATCGTCGATCGGGCTCTACACCCGATGGCTGCACCGCTGGGCGCTGCTGGCCGGCTGGGCGGTCGCGATGGTCTACGGCACCTGGAAGGCGTACGGCGTGGCCAGCCCGGCGACCAAGCACTTCGGCGGCTCCACGGCCAACATCGGCCTGATCGGCGAGATCGGCTACATCGGGCTGACCGCGCTCGCCCTCAACCTGGTCATCGCGGTCGTCGTGACGGCCGTGCTGCGGGCGATGAAGGTGCCGGCCGGCGAGGACATCACCGAGGCCGACGACTACCACGCCGACGCCGGCGACCCGCGGGTCAGCGAGCTGCCCGCGCTGACCGGCTGAGTCGCTGACCCGCGGCGCGAAACGACGGGGACGGATCGGTCGTCCGGCTGCCATGATCGTGGGGTGCCCAGAGGAGCAGCCGGGGCCACCCCTCCGGGGCGGTCCACGCAGCGGTCGACGCAGACTGCTGCGGCGACCCGAGCGGTGTCGTCGTGCGCCCGGCGCGGGACCTCGCGGAGGCCCTGCTGGCCGGCGAGCTGCTCCGCGCCGAGCTACGACCAGTCGGCCAGCCCGGCCTATCTGGAACACCTGCGCGACGTCGGGCCGCGGATGGCCCTGGCCGAGCTGCTGGTCGCGGTCGACGGGCACCGGGTCATCGGGCTCGGTCACCTACGCCCGGGCCGGCACGCCGTTCGCGCTGGTCAGCGTCGAGGGTGAGGGCGAGCTGCGGATGCTGGGCGTCGCCGAGCACCGCGGCAAGGCGCGGGTCGAGGAGCTGCTGGTCGAGGCCTGCATCGAGCGGGCCGAGCGCGACGGCTGCCCCGCCCTGGTGATGTCGGCCGTGCGCAAGCGGTCGCACAGCGCCGGCGAAGACCTTCCAGCGCTTGGGTTTTCGCCTCGTCAAAGGCCGCGAGCTCTCGCCGATGCCCGGGCTGAACCTCGACGTCTACTCCCTGGCCCTGCCCCGGGACGACAAGGACAGCCGCGCGACCGCGGACCGTCCGGGCCGCTGGCGGCGCAGCCTGTCATGATCGCCGGGTGAGCGAGCAGACGGATCGCAGGTCGCAGTCTCGAGGTCCGGCGGGCGTCCGGTCCGGCCGAGATCGAGGCGGCCGGCCGGGTCGTGCGCTGCGGCGTACGAGGTGGACGCCTTCGCCAGCGCGGACTACCGCAGCCGGCTGGGGCAGGCCCAGGACCGGGCGGACAAGGCCGAGCTGCTGGTCGCGGTCGACGCCGACGGTGCGGTGCTCGGCAGCGTCACCTACTCCGCTCGCCGGGCAGCCGTACGCCGAGGTGAGCCGCCCGGGTGAGGCGGAGTTCCGGATGCTGGGCGTGGACCCGGCGGCCCGCGGCCGCGGGGTCGGCGAGGCGCTGGTCCAGGCCTGCCTGGACCGGGCCCGGCGAGACGGAGCGACGGCGGTGGCGATCTGCACGATGCCGGAGATGACGTCGGCCCAGGGCATCTACGCCCGGCTCGGGCTTCGTGCGCGATCCCGAGCGCGACTGGCAGCCGATCCCGTCGATCCAGCTGCTCGGCTTCGTGCGTGCAGCTCACCGAGCAGCCCGAACCGCAGAGCTAGCTCAGGCGACCAGCCCGAGGCGGCGCAGCTCGACCGTCAGGTCGTGCGGGTTGCTGGCCACGGCCATGCCGCCCTCGAGGGTGATGACCCCGTCGCGGATCAGCTCGACCAGGTGCTGGTCGAACGTCTGCATGCCGTAGTAGCCACCTTCCTTGATCAGGTCGGTGATGGTGCTGGTCTTGTCCTCGTCGGCGATCGCCTCGGCGACCCGGCCGGTGACGACGCAGATCTCCATCGCGACGCAGCGGCCCTGGCCGTCGGCCCGCGGCACGAGCCGCTGGCAGACGATGCCCTTGAGCGAGCCGGCGAGCGCGAGCCGCACCTGCTTGTGCTCGTGCGGCGGGAAGAAGTCGATGATCCGGGCGATCGTCTCGCGGGCGTCGGCGGTGTGCAGCGTCGACATGACGAAGTGGCCGGTCTCCGCGGCGGCGAGCGCGGCCTTCACCGTCTCGGTGTCGCGCATCTCGCCGACCAGGATGACGTCGGGGTCCTGCCGCATGGCGGCCCGCAGCGCGACGGCGAAGTCGGCCGTGTCCAGCCGCACCTCGCGCTGGTTGATCATGGACAGGTTGTCCGAGTGCATGATCTCGATCGGGTCCTCGATCGTGACGATGTGGACCTCGCGGTTGGTGTTGATGTGGTCGACCATGCCGGCCAGCGTCGTGGTCTTGCCCGAGCCGGTCGGGCCGGTGACCAGCACCAGGCCGCGCGGCTCGAGGGCGAGCTGCTTGATCACGTCGGGGACGCCGAGCAGGTCCAGCGGGATGGCGCCGAAGGAGACCCGGCGCAGGACCAGGCCGGCGCTGCCGCGGGCCCGGAACGCGTTGACCCGGAACCGGCCGATGCCGGCGACGCTGTAGGCGAAGTCGGCCTCGTTGGTCTTGCGGAACTCGCTCGCGCAGGTCCTCGCGCATGACCTCCTCGACCATGTGCTCGGTGTCCTCCGCGGTCAGGTCGGGGGCCTGCAGCCGGCGCAGGCGGCCGTCGATGCGGATGCGCGGGGGCGAGCCGACCTTGCAGTGCAGGTCGGACCCCTTCAGCTCGTTGAGAGCCTGCAGGTACGGGACGATCGACAATGGCTCGGACACCTGCTCCTCATCGGCGTCCGGGCTGGCCGACCTTGAGCCGAACGGCTGAACGCCCGGTGCTCAGGCCAGGCTGAAGAGCAGGTCGCCCTCCTGGACGACGTCACCGACGGCGATGGCCACCCGGCGTACGACACCGCCGAACTCGGGGACCACGGGGATCTCCATCTTCATCGACTCCAGGATGGCCATCGGCTGTCCCGGCTGGACCTCTTCACCCTCGGCGACGGACACGGCGAGCACGTTGGCCACCATCTCGGCGCGGACTTCCTCGGCCACCGCGGGTCCTCCTCGTGTCGACTGAGCCCGCCCAGGCTATGGGATCATGGGGACCGAGCCATCCTTTGAACCATCCCGAAGCATCCCGGAGCACTGGAGTCCGCATGAGCAAGCGTGCCCGCAAGCGTCGCAGCCGCAAGAAGAACGGCGCCAACCACGGCAAGAAGCCCAACGCCTGACCCGGCTCTGCGCCGTACGACAGTCGGTAGACAACAGTCGGTAGACAACGAAGGCCCCGAACCAACCGGTTCGGGGCCTTTGTGCTGTTCGTGCTCGGTACGGCTCAGGCGTCGTACTCGATCCGCAGCGTCGTGATGGTCGCCAGGATCCGGGTCCGGAGCTGCTCCGGGGCGGTCTCGGTGCAGGAGCGCCGGACCAGCGCCTTGACCAGCTCGTCATGGTGGTACTCGTCCAGGCAGTGGGCGCACTCGTCGAGATGGACCTTGATCTTGGCGTAGTCGAGCTGGCCGAGCTCGCCGTCGATGTACTCATAGGCCCGCTGCAGGACCTCCTCGCACGGCGTCTCGTGATGTTTGCCGCAGCTCATGACGGGTCCTCCGGGTGCTCCGACGGGGTCAGGCCGCGGTCCCGCGCGTAGTCCTCGAGCAGGGCCCGCAGCTGGCGACGGCCACGGTGCAGCCGGGACATGACCGTCCCGATCGGCGTACCCATGATCTCCGCGATCTCCTTGTAGGCAAAGCCCTCGACGTCGGCCAGGTAGACCGCGATCCGGAACTCCTCCGGGATGGCCTGCAGGGCGTCCTTGACGTCGCTGTCCGGCAGGTGGTCCAGGGCGACCGTCTCAGCCGACCGCAAGCCGCTGGAGCTGTGCGACTCGGCGCGGTGGAGCTGGTAGTCCTCGATCTCCTGCGCGTCGGACTGCAGCGGCTGGCGCTGCTTCTTGCGGTAGGTGTTGATGTAGGTGTTGGTCAGGATCCGGTACAGCCAGGCCTTGAGGTTGGTGCCCGGCCGGTACTGGTGGAACGCGGCGAACGCCTTGGCGAAGGTCTCCTGGACCAGGTCCTCGGCGTCGCTGGGGTTGCGGGTCATCCGCAGGGCCGCGGAGTAGAGCTGGTCCAGGTACTGCAGCGCCTCCGCCTCGAACCGGGCGGTGCGCTGGGCGTCGGACTCTCCCTCGGGGCGCACCGAACGGTGCTCTCGGCGGTGTCTCGGTGGTGTCGCTCATCGAGCGCAACCCTATCGACCCGCCCCCCGACGCAGTCAGGTCGGCGAGCCCGGAGCCTTCGGCCCCACGGGTGAGATTGGCAAGCAGCACGAACGCTCCGATCGTTGGGTGTCCGTGGGGGGAACGCACCTGGGCCGGGCGGGCATTCCGCTCCACGGCAAAAAGGGTCGGCCCATAGGGTCTGGGCATGAGCACCAGCTTCGCCGACCTGCTCGGGCGGCAGATCCGCAACGAGTTCACCGCCCACCAGCAGTACGTGGCGGCCGCGGTGTGGTTCGACGACCAGGACCTGCCCCGGCTGGCCGCGCACTTCTACCGGCAGGCCGTCGAGGAGCGCAACCACGCGATGATGATGGTGCGCTACCTGCTCGACCGGGACCTGCCGGCGCCGATCCCGGGCATCGACGAGGTGCGCAACGACTTCAAGACCCCGATCGAGCCGCTGCAGATGGCCCTGGCCCAGGAGCGCGCGGTCACCGAGCAGGTCGAGACGCTGTTCAAGGCCGCGCGGGCCGAGAACGACGTGCTGGGCGAGCAGTTCATGCTCTGGTTCCTCAAGGAGCAGGTCGAGGAGGTCGCGTCGATGGCCACGCTGGTGGCGATCGCCGAGCGGGCCGGCGACGACTGGTTCCGGATCGAGGAGCACCTGACCCGCGAGGCCGTCGGCGACGCCGGGGCCGACGCGTCCGCGCCCGAGGCCGCCGGCGGGATCCTCTAGCGCGCGATAGCCAGAGCCCTCAGCCGGACCGGCTGGCGAGGAACTCCTGTACGGCGTCGGCCGCCGCCCCGGCGCTCCCTTTCAAGCCGTGGTCCCCGGGCACCGGGACGACCCGGACGCAAGGCCCGGAGCTTCGGCGGCAGGGCGGCCCGCACGCCGGCGATGACCTCGCTCGGCGAGCCGAACGGGTCGCGCTCGCCCTGGACGACCAGGACGGGTCGGCCCGCGCTCGACCGCCGCCGACCAGCTCGGCCAGCCGGGACCGTTCCGGCCGGCCGGGCGGGTGCAGCGGGAAGGCCAGCGCCACCACGGCGACCGCCGTCGAGCGGGCCGGCCAGGCGGCAGGCCACCCGGGCCCCGGCGCTGCGGCCGCCGAACACGAACGGCCGGGGCAGCCGCCACCGGCCGCGCGTCCAGGCCCGCGACCACCGCGGTCCAGCCGACGTCGAGCTGCGGCGGCGGCGTCGCCACCTTGCGCCCGGCGACCCGCCACGGCTGCTCGACCAGGCCGACGACCCAGCCGTCCGCCAGCGCGCGCCGGGCCACGGCCTGCAGGTCCGCGGCCCCGATGCCGCCGCCGGCGCCATGCCCGAGCAGCAGCGTGCCCCGGGCCGCGTTCCGACGCCGGCGGTCGGGCGACGTGCACCCGGGCCGGGCCGAGCGGCGTCGCGATCTCGCGGCTGGTCAGCTGCAGCCGCACGGTCTCCGCTCACCCGACGACCTCGCCGGTCATGGGGTCGACGACCCCCACCAGCGTCTCTGCCGGAGCCGGCGTCAGCAGCTCCGGTCCGTCGTTGCGCACGGAGTTGACCTGGGTGCTGACCGGATAGGCCTCGAACCGGCCGGGGCCGGGCGAGGCCAGCAGGTCCAGCACGGTCGCCTGGTCCTGGACGGCCGGGTCGAGCCAGTGCGCCCACCGGTCCGGGTCCAGCACCACCGGCATCCGGTCGTGCAGCCGGTCCAGGCCGGGCTCGGCCGCGGTCGTGATGATCGTGTAGGTCACCAGCCAGCTGGCCGGGTCGTCCTCGGTTCGAGCCGCTTGTCCTTCCAGAACTCGTACAGCCCGGCGAAGGCCAGCGGCTGCGGCCGGTCGGTCGGTCTGGTCGGTCCGGTGGACGAAGAAGGGCTGCTTGCGCGGCTTGCCCTTGCTGTCCAGGGCGGTCGGGCTGGCCTGCCACTCGTACCAGCCGTCCGCCGGCACCAGGCACCGGCGGGCCAGCGCCGTCCGGCGGAACGCCGCCTTCTCGAACAGCGACTCGGCCCGGGCGTTGATCATCCGCGCCCCGCCGCTCGGGTCCTTGGACCAGGACGGCACCAGGCCCCAGCGCAGCAGCCGCAGCTGGCGGACGGGAGCCGCGTCCGGCTCGCCGCGGGGCGTCCGGGTCAGCACGACCGGCGCGAGGTCGGTCGGGGCGGTGTTGAACTTCGGCCTGCCACTGCGCCTTCACATCCGGCTCGAGCACGCACTGTCTCGTCCGTGGCGTCCACCTCGAACTCCTCGACCAGGTCGTCGGGATGGGCGCTCGCGGCGTACCGGCCACACATGGCGCCCACCCTGTCATGCGGCACCCGACGGCGCGCCCCAGGGGCGCGATCTGGCCGGTGGCGAGAGGATGCGGGCCGCCGATAGGCCGTTTCGGCTCGTGTTCCAGGAGGACGCATGACCGTCGTACGCCGCTTGGCCCGCCCGCTGCTCGCCGCGATGTACATCGACGGCGGACTGGACGCCCTGCGCCACCCGTCCTCCCGGGTCGCCAAGGCCGAGCCCGTCGTCCACAAGCTGGCCGGCCCGCTGCACCTGCCCGACGACCCCGAGCTGCTGATCCGGGCCAACGGGGCGGCGATGGTCGCCGCGGGCGGCCTGCTGGCCGTCGGCAAGCTGCCCCGGCTTCAGCGCCCTGGTGCTCGCCGCGACGCTGGTGCCCGACGACGGTGGCCGGCCACCGGTTCTGGGAGGAGTCCGACCCGGCCCAGAAGCGGGCCCAGCGGGTCCACTTCCTCAAGAACCTCAGCCTGCTCGGCGGCGACCCTGCTGGCCGCCGTCGACACCGGCGGCAAGCCGGGGATGCCGTGGCGGGCGCGGCGGGCCGCGAAGGACGTGTCCCGCGCCGCTCACACGGCCAAGCGCGAGGCCAAGCTGAACGCCAAGGCGGCCAAGGCCCAGGCCCGGCTGGCCGCGAAGCAGGCCGAGCGACGCACTGCCCTTCGACTAGCCGGAACTACGGCGAGCAATGCCCGGGTGAGCACCCCCGACTGGCCGGCCCCACTGGCGGCCGGACCGGTCGACGCGACCGTCGCCCTGCCCGGCAGCAAGTCCCTGACCAACCGCTACCTGGTGCTCGCCGCGCTCGCCGGCGGGCCCGTCCCGGCTGCGCCGGCCGCTGCGCTCGCGCGACACCCTGCTGATGGCCGGCGCACTGACCGCGCTCGGGGTCGGGCTGGCCGACCACGCCAGCCGGCCGCACCGCGACGACAACGACGACCACGACCGGTTCGGGGCCGACTGGCTGGTCACCCCCGCCGGCCTGCGCGGCCCGGCGGCCATCGACTGCGGGCTGGCCGGCACGGTGATGCGGTTCCTGCCGCCGGTGGCCGTGCTCGCCGACGGCCGGATCGACTTCGACGGCGACGCGCAGGCCCGGGCCCGCCCGATGGGTCCGGTGCTGGACGCCCTGCGCGACCTGGGCGCCCGGATCGACGGCGACGGCTCGCTGCCGTTCGCCGTCCACGGCACCGGCGGGCTGCGCGGCGGCGCGGTCACGATCGACGCCTCGACGTCCAGCCAGTTCGTCTCCGGCCTGCTGCTGGCCGGCGCCCGGTACGCCGAGGGCGTGACCGTGCACCACGACGGGCAAGCCGGTGCCGAGCGAGCCGCACATCGCGATGACGGTCGAGGTGCTGCGCGACGCCGGGGTGCAGGTCGACGACTCCGAGCCGAACACCTGGCGGGTCAGCCCGGGCCAGATCCACCCGCTCGACGTCGAGGTCGAGCCCGACCTGTCCAACGCGGCGCCGTTCCTCGCCGCCGCGCTCGTGACCGGCGGCCGGGTGAAGGTGCCGGGCTGGCCGCAGCGCACGACCCAGGCCGGCGACGCGCTGCGCGACATCCTCGACGCGATGGGCGCCGACGTCACCCTCGACGCGACCGGGCTGACCGTGCAGGGCGGCGGCGAGGTCTCCGGGCTCGACGTCGACCTGCACGACGCCGGCGAGCTCACCCCGGTCGTGGCCGCCCTCGCCGCCCTGGCCGACTCCCCGACCTGGATCCGCGGGATCGCCCACCTGCGCGGTCACGAGACCGACCGGCTGGCCGCGCTGGCCACGCGAGATCAACGGGCTCGGCGGCGCGGTCACCGAGACCGACGACGGGCTGCGGATCTCGCCGAAACCGTTGCAGGGCGGGCGTTTCGCGACGTACGCCGACCACCGGATGGCCATGGCCGGCGCGGTCCTCGGCCTCGGCGTCGACGGGGTCGCTCATCGAGGACGTCGAGACCACCGGCAAGACCCTGCCCGGCTTCACCGGCCTGTGGCAGCAGATGCTCGACGGCGGCCGATGAGCCCACGCAACCCCGGCGACTACGACGAGGACGACGTCCGGATCCGGCCCAACCCGCGGGGGTCCCGGCCGCGCACCAAGGACCGGCCGCGGCACGAGAGCGCGGTGCCCGGCTTCGTCGTCCGGGTCGACCGCGGCCGCTACGCCGTGATCGTCGGCGAGGGCCGAAAGGCCCACGAGGTCACCGCGATGAAGGCGCGCGAGCTCGGCCGCAAGGGCGTCGTCGTCGGCGACCGGGTGGCCCTGGTCGGCGAGACCACGGGTGGCGCGGACGAGCTGGCCCGGGTCGTGCGGGTCGAGCCGCGGCGGACGGTCCTGCGCCGGACCGCCGACGACACCGACCCGATCGAGCGGGTCGTCGTCGCCAACGTCGACCAGCTCGTCGTCGTCACGTCGCTGGCCGACCCGCCCCCGCGGCCGCGGCTGATCGACCGGGCCCTGGTCGCGGCGTACGACGCCGGGCTGGACCCGCTGCTGGCGCTGACCAAGGCCGACCTCACCGACCCGGACGACTTCCTGGCCAGCTACGCCCCGCTGGACGTGCCGTACGTCGTGACCAGCCGCGGCGACGGCGGCACGATCAACGGTCTCGACGAGCTGCGCGCCGCGCTGCAGGGCCGGGTCAGCGTGCTGCTCGGCCACTCCGGGGTCGGCAAGTCGACGCTGGTGAATGCGTTGGTACCAGGCGCTTTTCGCACCACCGGCATCGTCAATGACGTCACCGGACGTGGCCGGCACACCTCGACGTCGGTCGTCGCGCTCGCGCTGCCCGACGAGGCCGGCTGGGTGGTCGACACGCCGGGCATCCGGTCGTTCGGGCTGGCCCACGTCGACCTGGCCCGGATCATCAACCACTTCCCCGACCTCGAGCCGGGCACGGCCGGGTGTCCCGCGCGGGTGCACGCACGACGAGCCGGAGTGCGCGCTGGACGCGTGGGTCGACTCGGGCCGGGCCGGGCCGGCCGGGCGGTCCCGGCTGGACTCGCTGCGCCGGCTGCTGCGCGCGCGGTCCGGCGACGTCGACGCGGCGACGGTCGACGACTGACGTTCGGGCCGGCTCGCGAGCCGGTCGCTAGGACTTCTTGCTCGGCAGGCCGGACCAGACCGCCTCGGCGCCGGCGTGCCCGACCCGGACCGTCCAGACCAGCAGCAGAACAGCGGCGATCGCCGTGAGCACGCTCGCTCCCGCCGGCGAACGAGCCGCCGCGGTCCTTGACCAGGGCGACGACCAGTGCGGCGACGGCAAGAGCCGAGACGAACCAGATCAGCTGGTGGCCCAGGTCGGCGTGCTGCTGGATCGCCGGGCTCGACGCCCAGCCGGTCCTCCAGCCGGCTCCCGCTCTGGGTCGTCGCGTAGCAGCAGGGCGATCAGCGCGACGTCGGCCGCGAAGGTCCACCAGGCGTACTTCGCCCGCAGCCGCGGGCGCACCGCGACCAGCACGGTGACCAGGCACATCAGCGGCAGCAGGACGACCGTCGCGTGCACGATCAGCGCGTGGACGGGTAGTCCCTGGAAGGTGTCGAACATGCCGGCTCCCTTGGTTGGCTGCTCGTCGAACCGTACGGCGAGGCGCCTGGGCGGTGTTCAGCGCGACCCGCCCGAATGCGGGGAAGTCGGGCCGGGCCGCGCTAGCGTCAGGGCGTGCCGAAGTATGACGACGACCTGCGCCTGGCCCATGTCCTGGCCGACTCCGTCGACGGCGTGACGATGCAACGCTTCCTCGCCGAGGACCTGGTCGTCGACACCAAGCCGGACCTGACCCCGGTCAGCGACGCCGACACGCACGGCGGAGCAGGTCATCCGCTCCCAGCTCCAGCGGACCCGCCCCCGCGACGCGGTCGTCGGCGAGGAGTTCGAGCCGACCGGGCACGGCCCGCGGCGCTGGGTGGTCGACCCGATCGACGGCACCAAGAACTACGTCCGCGGCGTACCGGTCTGGGCGACCCTGATCGCGCTGGTCGTCGACGAGGAGCCGGTGCTGGGACTGGTGTCCGCGCCGGCACTGGGCCGGCGCTGGTGGGCGGCCGGCGGCTCCGGCGCCTGGACCGGCCGCAGCCTGTCCGCGGCCCGCCGGCTGCACACGTCCAAGGTCGCCGAGATCTCGGACGCGTCGCTGTCCTACTCCGAGCTGTCCGAGTGGTCGGCGAACGGTCGCGGCAGCGGGCTTCGCCGAGCTGCAGCAGCGGTGCTGGCGGACCCGGGCCTACGGCGACTTCTGGTCGTACATGCTGGTCGCCGAGGGCGCCGTCGACATCGCCTGCGAGCCGGACCTCAAGCTGCACGACATGGCCGCGCTCGTGCCGGTCGTGACCGAGGCCGGCGGCCGGTTCACCTCCCTCGAGGGTCGGGACGGCCCCTGGGGCGGTAGTGCACTCGCGACCAACGGACCCCTGCACGACGAGGTCCTCGCAGTTTGCGACGGGACGGGACCGGCGGGGCGCGGCCGCGCCACGACGACTGATCTGTTTGCATCAGCAAGGAATCGGCTCTTGACGTGCGCGCGCGCCGGGGGGCAAATACGTCTATTCTTCGGGGATAACGGCACGGCGGGGCGGCCGAGAATGCCGACGCGCGGGGGAGCTCGCGCGGGGGATGGGTCGGATCCAGGGAGATCGTCATGCTCGACTGCGTGACTCGCGAAGTTGTCGTATCCGTGAGCGTCGAGCAGGTCTGGGCGGCGCTCACCGACCCGGGCGAGGTGGCGCAGTGGTTCGGCGACACGGCCCAGATCGACCTCCGGGTCGGCGGCCCGGTCCGGTTCACCTGGCCGGCTGGTGAGGTGAGCAACGGGGTGGTCCGGACGGTCGAGCCGATGACCACCTTCGCGTTCTCGCTGGGACGTCTTCGGGACGATCGTCGACCCGAGCCTGTTCACCCAGGTGGAGTTCCGGCTCCGGCCGGTGGACGGCGGCACGTCGGTCCGGGTGCTCGAGACCGGGCTGGACGCGATGGTCCACGGCCGGCGTCGCGACCGACCTCGAGGAGCTGTTCGAGGAGCATGTCGACGGCTGGCGCAACGAGATGACCGACCTCGTGCGGCACCTCGAGGGGCTGGCGCCCCTGGCCCCCCGGACGCCGGTCGAGCAGGCGCCCGCCGCCAGCGACCTTTCAGCCTGACACCGGCGCCGGCGCCGGCTCGAACACCACGGGCGCGTCGAAGGCCGCCTTGCGCGCAGCCCGCCGCAGGGTCGACAGCACGGCCGTCCCGAGCACCGTGATCGCGACGACGTTGGTGATCGCCCGCCCGGTGTCCCAGCCCGAGCGACGTCGCCACGTCGAACAGCGCGAAGCGGTGCAGGTTCGTGGCGATAGAGGCGCCGGCGACGTAGCTCAGGCCGGTGCCGTCGCCGGTCGCGAACGGCCAGAACCAGAGGTTCATGATCGTGCCGTAGAAGTACGCAGCGACGACGCCGTACGCCGCCAGCAGGGCGATCTCGGCACCGCCCGCGGCAACCGCCGCGGCAGCAGACCCGCGCCCAGCCCGACCCAGGACGCGGCCAGCATCTGGAACGGCAGCCACGGGCCGACGCCGCCGGTCAGCAGCGCGGACGCGAACAGCGAGATCGAGCCGAGCAGGAAGCCGAAGCCCGGACCGAAGACCCGCCCGGCCAGGATCAGCAGGAAGAACACCGTCTCGATGCCGGCCGTGCCCGCGCCCAGCGGCCGCAGCGCGCGTGTTGATCGCGGCCAGGATGCCAAGCATGGCAATGGTTTTCGCGTCCATGCCACCCTCGGACAGCTCCGCGCCGACGAGCAGCACCAGCAGCGGCATGGTGGCGATGAAGTAGAACGGCGCGTCCGACGGTGTGCGCGACGGCGGTCGGTGACACGGCGATGAACAGCGGCCAGGTGAACATCGCCAGACCCGCCACGGACGCGACGACCAGCACCAAGGCGCTGCGCGGGCTGAGCCGGACGATCCGCGCCGTCATCGCAGCACCGGCAGCAGGTCGGGCAGCGCGGTCTGCACCTGGGCCACGGTCAGCCAGGGGCCGGGCGCGAGGATCTTGGCGACCTGCGGGGCGAACGCCGGCGAGCCGGCTCAGCACCTCCGTCGCGGCGCCGTCGGTGACGACCTCGCCCTCGGCCAGCACGACGACGCGGTCGGCCACGGTGGCCACGAACTCGACGTCGTGGGTCGACACGACGACGGACTTCCCCTCGGCGCAGAGCAGGTCGAGGATCTCGGCCAGCGCCGCCTTGGCGCCGTAGTCCAGCCCGCGGGTCGGCTCGTCGAGCAGCATGACCTGGGGCGCGGCGAGCATCTGTACGGCGAGGACGAGCGCCAGCCGCTGCCCCTCGGACAGGTCGCGCGGGTGCCGGGTCGGCCTCGATGTCCGGCGCCAGCCGGGCCAACAGGGCCCAGCAGGCGCCCGGCGGCCACGCCCGCCTCGTGGTCGGCCTGCCGGCACTCGTCGGCGACGGTCTCCAGGTAGAGCAGGTCACTAGCGGTCTGCGGGCACCATCCCGACCAGGCGCCGGGCCTGCCGGGGGCCGAGCCCGCGGGTCTCCCGGCCGCCGACCTGGACCGAGCCGGCCTGGCGCCGGCCCGACCCCTGCATCGCCCAGAGCAGCGAGGACTTGCCGGACCCGTTGCGCCCCATGAGGGCGACCAGCTCACCGGCCCGCAGCGTCAGGTCGACCTCGCGCACGGCGACCGTGTCGCCGTACCGCACGGTCACGCCGCGCGCGGTCAGGAGCGGTGCGCCGCTGTCGATCCGGTCGCCGGGCCGTTGCGCGGATCGGCGGCGCCGCACGCGGACAGCAGCTCGCGCAGCGGGCCGGCCTCGCGGCGGGCGTCGCGCACCGACAGCGGCAGCGGGGACCAGCCGGCCAGCCGGCCCAGCTCGACGACGGGCGGCGCGACCGGGCTGGTCCGCCATGATCGTCGGCGGGCGGGCCGTCGACGACGACACCGCCGTCGACGAGGACGACGCGGTCGGCGTACTGCACCACCCGCTCCATCCGGTGCTCGGCCATGACCACCGTCGTGCCGAGGTCGTGCACCAGGCGGGTGATCGCGGCCAGCACCTCCTCGGCCGCCGTGGGGTCGAGGGCCGACGTGGGCTCGTCGAGAACGAGGA
Organism: uncultured Actinomycetota bacterium; assembly: GCA_963794535.1. Lineage (GTDB taxonomy): Bacteria > Actinomycetota > Actinomycetes > Actinomycetales > CAVURS01 > CAVURS01. Next base: position 221,267 of record CAWCEI010000014.1, on the reverse strand, counting down.
CCTGGGGGTGGGCCGTGAGCACCGAGCCGATGGCGACCCGCTGCTGCTGGCCGCCGGACAGCGCCCGCAGGGCGCGGCCGCGCAGGTCGGCGATGCCGAGCAGGTCGAGCGTCTCCTCGACCCGCCGCCGCATCACCTCGGGCGCGATGCCCTGCTGCTCCATGCCGTAGGCCAGCTCCTCCTCGACGGTGTCGGTGACGAAGCCGGCGAGCGGGTCCTGGCCGACGACGCCCGACGACGGAGGCCAGGTCGCGCGGCGGGTGATGGGCGGTGTCGAGCCCGTCGACGGTCACCCGGCCGGCCAGCCGGCCGCCGGTGAAGTGCGGGACCAGGCCGTTGATGGCGCCGAGCAGGGTCGACTTGCCGGAGCCGGTGCGGCCGGCGACGAGGCAGAGCTCGCCCTCGGGCACGACCAGCTCGACGTGCGCGCAGCGTCGGGGCCGGCGCGCCGTCGTACGTGATCGTCACGTTCTCGAACCGGATCATCGGCCGCGCTCCCCCACCGGCGGCGGACGGCCGACGGGTTCGGGCCGGTCCGGCGTGGGCTCACTCGCCAGCGCCGGCCGGGCGGACGATGCCTCGGTGGGCGGGGTCGGGGCCACGACCGCGGGCAGCAGGGCGACCAGGACGCCGAGGCTGGACACCAGCGGCACCTGGGGCCAGCGACAGCGGGTAGAGCGAGGGCACCAGGTTGATCGCGTCGACCGAGCTGGCGAGGAAGCCGACGACGCAGGCGACCAGCCCGCTGCCGGCGACGAGCCACTCGGGGGCGCGCCAGGGGTCGGGTCGGTAGCGCGTACGCCGGGTGCGCTGGCCGCTGGCCCGCAGCCCGAAGGCCGCGGCGACCAGGCCGAGCCCCAGCATCGGGGCGCCGAGGTAGCGCGGGGTGCTGGCGTCGAGCAGCCCGTAGATCCCGACGCAGACGCCGAGCAGGCCGCCGAGCACCAGGCCGCCGGTCAGCCGGCGGCTGCCCCGAGGCTGGCCACGCGTGCTGCCGTAGCCCCGCGAGTCCATCGCCGCGGCCAGGCCCGCGGACCGGTCGAGGGCGTCCTCGAGCACCGGGATGATGATCCCGTGCAGGGCGCCGGCGCCCTTCTGCGGACCGGCTCGCAGCCGGCGGGCCCGGCGGACCCGCAGGACGCTCTCGATCAGCTGCGGCGCAACGGAAAGCGCCACGACGACGGCCGTGCCGAGCTCGTAGAGCGCGCTCGGCACGGACTTCAGCAGGCGCTTGGGGTTGGCCAGGCTGTTGGCCGCGCCGAGGCAGATCAGCATGGTCGCCAGCCGCATGCCGTCGTAGAGACCGCTCGAGCACCGACTCGGCGCTGACCGGTCCGAGCAGGGTGATGCCGGCGGCCCAGCCGGGCAGCGGGACCTGCGGCAGGTGCGACGAGGACGTGCGGACCCGAGCCCGCCGCCGAACAGGACCCGGAAGAGCACCCGCATGAGTGACGACGACGAGGCCGAGGTAGAGGTAGAAGCGGAAACCCAACGCCCACACCGCATCCGGCCGCCGCGCGGCGACGACGAGGCAGGCGACGGCGACGATCAGCAGCAGCAGCAGCGGGTTGGTCGTGCGGCTGGCCGCCGTCGCCAGGCCGAGCGCCCACAGCCACCAGGCCCCGGGGTGCAGGGACCTCGGCAACCGGCCGGACGACTGGCCGGGCATGTCAGAAGCCGCCGGCTCCGCGCCGCCGGAGCACGACGATGAGCGCGCCGGCCAGGATCGCCGCGATGACCGCCGACGGCCGCCGAGGATCGGCCAGGACGGACCGCCGCTGTCCGGGTCGTCCGCGGCCAGTGCTCCCCCGGCCGAGTCGGCGGAGGTGCTCGTCGCGAGCGGGCGTCGCGCCGGTGCTGCTCGCGCCGGGGTCGCGTCGGACTGCCCTGTGTCGCAGTCGTTTTCGAGGGCGCCGAGGTGCGTGCTGCTCGAGCTCTTCGACGACGAGGGCTTGGTCGAGTTGCCGAGTCGTGGTCGTCGACGCGGCCGGGCCGAGCTTGACCGTCGGCTGGACCTGCGGCGGCGGCGCGGGCCGGGTCGGGCTGCCGCTCGTGGGCGGCGTGTTCGCCGTTGCCGAACGACCAGCCCTCGAAGCCACCGACGATCGACCTTGTGGCTCATCGCCCCCTAGCTGCTGTAGGTCCACGACCCACCGTTGGTCGCGTGCCAGTAGGACCAGTACGCCGTGGCCGGCGGCGTATTGATGCACTGCTCCTGCGCCGGCGACGGCTTGTTGTTGATCCGGCAGACGAACGCCGGGGCCGTCGTGTTGCGGTGCCGTCAGTGGCGAAACCGACGGCGTTCATCGCGGTGTACCCGGTCGTCGAGGACGTCGCGCTGGAGTCGCACTTGACCTGGGTGCCGCCGCCGAGGGAGCCGAAGTTCACGACGACAGTGACGCCTTTGCTCGTCGTACAGGCGCCGGAGACGACTCCGGCCGAGGCGGGGGCCGCCAGTCCGGGGGCGACCAGTGCGGCGACCAGGAGGACAGCAGCGAGCAGGGCGCGTCTCACCGGTGCTTGGCCGCCCGGTCGGTCGCCGCGACGGTGAGCCCGACGCCGAGCAGCAGCGCCAGCAGGCCGAACAGGACCAGGCCCGCCGGCGACCCCACCGGTTGCGGCCAGCCCGCTGACGGCGGACGTGTTCTCACCGAGGACGCGTCGGCCCGGACGACGTGACCGACGCCGATGTGGCCGACGACGGTCACGCTGCCCGAGGTGGTCGAGGTGGTCGACGTCGTGGAGCTGGGCGACGTCGTCGGCGACGTCGTGGGGGACGTTGTCGGCGACGTGGTGGGCGAGGTCGTGGGGGCGGTCGGCACGGCGACGATCTGGCCGTACGACGGCACGCCCAGGGCCAGCACCGCCTGCGACGGTCGCCCGCCGCCACTGGTCGAGGTCGGAGTCGCCGATCGTGCCGCCGGTCGCCGCGGCCTTGGCGGCCGGGTCGTAGGCGATGGCGCCGGCGCCCGAGCCGGAGCTCGAGCTGCTGGGCCGTCGACGTACGCCTGGCCCTTGTCGGCCGCGCGTCGTGTCGCCGGCCAGCCGGAGCGCCGCCGTGGCCAGGCCGGTGCTGTTGGTGTTCGGCACGTCGGTCGGTCCGCTGCCGTTGAACGACCCGGTCGTGGCGTTCTGCTTGCCCTGCAGCCAGGTCACCGCATCGGCCATGGCCGCCGTGACGGCGGCGAGTCGCCGGCAGCGCCGCGAGGGCCTGGACGGTCAGGCCCGTGGCGTCCGTGTCGGCCTGGCTGTCGTCGGTGCAGCTGGTGCCGGTGTCGTAGAACAGCCGGAAGGCCCCCGACGGGCACTGCTGGGCCAGCAGGTAGGTCACCGCGTCGGCCGGGACCCCGCCGCTGGTGCGCAGCAGGGCGAGGATCGCGAGCGCCTGGCCGAATCCGTTGCTCGTGTCGGTCGTTCCCTGGTCGGAGAACCGGCCCTTCGAGGCGCCAGCTCGTCGTCAGCGTCCCGCGCAGCTCGGTCTCGAGGTTGCGGCCGCCGAACGACGTCGGGTCAGCACCCTGCACCTCGGCGACGAGCAGCGACTTGGCGAGCGGGCCCGCGAGGTGCACGTCCGGGACACCGAAGTTGTCGAACGACACGAAATCCGTGATGTGCGAGGCGATTTCGGCGGTAGCCGCACGCGCGGCGTCGCTCTCGCCCTGCCCCGCTGCGGTCAGCGCCAGCACCGCGTCCTCGGTCAGCCCGACGTCCGCTCCGACGAAGCCCGGCAGCGAGCCGCCGTTGGCGGTGATCTGCGCGCCGAGCCAGCTCGGCGGCGGCCGTCGCCGACGCGGGGACGGCGGCGGCCTGGGCCGACGGACCGGTGAGCGCGAAGGCGGCTGGGCCGATGACGGCTGCCGCGAGCAGAGCGGCACCGAGCCGGGCTCGGGCGGTTGACCTGACGAACGACACCTGCACGCCTCCACTGACACGCTGACGAACACGGCGAGGGGCGAGCGGCGCTGAGACCGGCTCCGACCCGTAGACCACGACGGTTGAGCTGTTGCGCGCTCCGCGGCAGGTTTTCCGGCTGGCCGGCACACGACTGAGTACAGCGTGGGTCGGCACACGGTTGCGGGTCAGCGCCGGCGATCCGGCTTGCCCTGCGGCGGAGCGTGTTGAGTTGTCGCGGCTCCACGGGAGCCGCGCTGTGACCTTAACGCGCGCCGGCGCCGTCGGAGCCACCCTGCCCGGGGTGGCGGCCGGCCGGAGGTGGCTGCTGCGACACGCCGCAACCCGCTGAACCTGTGTTAGTTTCCGCTCGCACGCCTCGCGTGGGGAAAGCCGGTCCGATCCCGGCGCTGACCCGCAACCGTAGGCCTGCGGCCAGGTCTGGCCGCCGGGCGAGCCGGAACGCCCGCGAGGGGCGGGCTCCGAGAAGACCGTCGTGGACTGCGAGTCGGAGCCTGGGCGAGCCACCCGGCAGTGCAGCGGGCGGCCGGTCCAGTCTTGGCGCTTCGCGGGTCCCCACCGAAAGGGATCGCGTGCCGAGCTATCCGAGCAAGACCCCGACGACCCGCCGCCTGCGCGCGGCGCCGTCGCACCATCACGGCTGCCGCGGCAGCCGTCGCCGGGAGCGCGCTCGCGCTGTCCGGCCTCGCCCTCACCCCGGCCGGGGCGGCACGCTCGCGCCGGCGAGCCCCGCCGCCAGCTCTGCCAGCGCGGCGGCGCCGAGCAACGTCGCCGTCGCGCGCTACGGCGCCGGCTACCTGGCGGCCAGATCGCCACCAACGGCGGCTTCGTCACCGGCTTCGGTGGTGGCCCCGACCTGAGCAGCACGGCGTACGCCGTCCTCGCGTCTGCATGCCGCGGGCGTCGGCCGGGCAGCGTCCGACCAGGCCATCGGCTATCTGCAGTCGCAGGTCGCGACCGGGCTGACCGGCTTCGACGGCACGGACGACCCGGGCCGGATCGGCTACATCGATCCTCGCCGCCGGTCAGCGCCGGCCAGGACCCGCGTCACTTCGGCGGCACGGCCGCCGAGAACGACCTGGTCGCCCGGCTGCTCGCGACCTCGCGGACCAGCGGGACCGACGCCGGCCTGTTCGGCGCGGGCGACCCGAAGCTTCGACGGCTCCTACCGGCAGGGCACCGCGCTGGCGGCGCTCGCGGCAGGCCGGAGTGCCCAAGGCCGCCGTGGCGGCGAACATCGCCTGGCTGACGACGCAGCAGTGCGCCAACGGTTTCTGGATGAGCTACCGCGCCGACACCACGACTGCCGTGCCCGCCGGCCGACCCGAACAACTTCACCGGGCCCGACACCAACAGCACCAGCCTCGCGGTGCAGGGGCTCGCGGCGTACCACAGCCACCCGCTGAAAGCGTTGGTGCTCAAGACGCTCAAGCAGATCCAGAGCTCCGACGGCGGCTTCCCGTTCCTCGCGCAAGCGGCGGCAGGACTCCGACCCGAACTCGACGGCTCTCGTCGATCCAGGCGCTCTTGGCTGAGGGCGTCGCCGGGTCGCTGCCGGGCTACCGGGTCGGCGGCGCGACGCCGTACGCCGCGCTCGCCGCCTACCAGCTCGGCTGCGGTGACGCGGCGGCCGACCGGGGCGCGTTCTTCGCCCTGGGGGTTCGCTCGGCCAACATCTTCGCGACCGTGCAGGCCGTGCCCGCGCTCGCGAAGGCGACGCTGCCGCTGCCGGCCTCGACGCCGAAGGCCAGCATCCCGACCATGCCGTGTCCGGCGGCGGCGCCCGCCGTCGCTGCGCGGTCCGTCGCGGCGCGGTCGACCGCGGCGACGGTGACCAGCGCCGCGGCGCTGGCCGGAACCGCCGGTGCCTGCCCGACCAAGACGAAGGGCGTCACGGTGGCGGTCGACTTCACGGCGTTCCCCGGCGGCACGGTCCAGGTGCGCTGCGCCCCCGGAGCACCGGCGACGGGTGTGGCGGCGCTGCAGCAGGCGGGCTTCACTCCGGCCGGCACCGCGGCGTACGGCCTGGCCTTCATCTGCCGGATCAACAACCTGCCGTCGACGGCCCAACAGGCCTGCCTCACAACGCCTCCGGTCAACGCCTACTGGGCGTACTACCACGCCAACAAGGGCGCGACGACGTGGACCTACAGCGCCACCGGGGCCTCGTCGTACAAGCCGGCCCAGGGCAGCATCGAGGGCTGGGCGTTCGGCAACAGCGCCAAGCCGAGCAAGACGCCGGCCCAGGTGCGCAAGACCACCAAGTGACGGCTGAGCGGGGCTCGCCCGCTCAGCCCTGCTCGTCCGCAGCGAGGTCGGCCGCATCCGCGGCGGCCTCGCTGCGGCGTTTGCGGATCCGCCAGATGACGACCGCCGCGACCAGCACCACCGCGAGGACGATCGCGGAAGCCTTGCCGAGCACGCCCTCGACCTGGGTGAACGACTCGCCGGCGAAGAACCCCGCCAGCACGACGGTCACGCCCCAGAGCAGACCGCCGGCGGCGTTGAACGCGAGGAAGCGCCCGTAGGGCATCCGGGCCGATCCCGCGAGCGCGGGCATGACCGCCCGCAGGAACGCGGTCCAGCGGCCGAGGAACACGGCGGTGCCGCCGCGACGAGCCAGATAGGCCTGGGCGCCGTCGAGCCGGTGCCGTCGTCGCTCCATGAATCCGAGGGCCAGGATCCGCGGCCCGACCTGACGGCCGACCTCGTATCCGACGCTGTCTCCGATGATCGCCGCCGCGACGACCACCACGATCACCGCGGCTACCGACACGTGCGAGCGGCTGGCCGCGACCCCACCGAGGATCGCCGCCGTCTCCCCCGGCAGCACGAACCCCACGAACAGCGCGTCCTCGGCGAAGACCACGAGCGCGACGACGGACAGGACCGCCCACGTGGGCGCGCCCAGCAGGGGGTCGAGGAAGTTCGTCATGCGCGGCGGTCCATCAGACCCCGAAGCCTACGGACTCCCTGCGTCAGTCCTCCGCCTCAGTGCCCTCCGTCAGTCCTCCGCCGCGGCGGCGATCACCGCGGTCAGGGCGGCGTGCAGCCGTTCGAGCTCGGCCAGCGGGATCCCCAGCCGCGCGACGATGGCGGGCGGGATCCGCTCGGCCTGCGCGCGCAGTGCCCGGCCGGTCGGGGTGAGGGCGACCGCGAGGTTGCGCTCGTCGCGCGGGTTGCGGTCGCGGCGCAGATAGCCGGCCGCCTCGAGCCGCTTCAGCAGGGGTGAGAGCGTTCCCGGGTCGAGCCCGAGCAGACCGCTGAGGTCCTTCACCGACAGCGGCTCGCGGCCCCAGAGCGCCAGCATCACCAGGTACTGCGGGTGGGTCAGGCCCATCGGCTCGAGCAAGGGTCGGTACAGCGCGACGACGCTGCGCGAGGCCACCGAGAGCGCGAAGCACACCTGCCGCTCGAGGGTGAGCGGGTCAGCTTGGTCGGACTGGGTTTGGTCGGTCTGGGTTCTGCGCGGCTGGGGCTTGGTCTGGGGCTTGGTCTGGGTTCGCGGCACGGACACCTCCTTGCGTGTTATGTTATCCCCTAATGTTTGGTGCACCAATCATTGGTGGACATAGGGAGGATCAGGATGCTGGACCGGAGGGCCGGACGCGGGTCAGGGTCGAAGGCGAGCCCGGCCGTGCGGTTGAGGTCACTGCTGGTGCGCTGGGCCGATGGCCTCGACAGCCTGCTGTCGAACTTCGTGGGCTCGGCCAGCATCGGCCCGTATGTGGCGCCGGGCGACGAGATCTCGGCCCGGGCGCCGATCGACCTGGACTGCCCGAGCTGCGGCCAGCCGATCTCCCGACACCAGAGCGACCGTACGGCGACGATCGGCCGGCTCTACTGCCCCTGACCCGTTCGGGCGACTTGCACCCGGTCGGGTCATTGGTCTATTATCGAACACATGTTCGACTCATCGCCTTCGCCCGCTGACACCCGGTTCGGTGACGTGTCCGGCGTCGTGCTCGCCCACCTGCTCGGGCCGTCGCTGGCCAACCTCGCAGCCATCCCCGACAGCGTTGACGGCGACGCGGAGCTGGTCGACCTCTGTGTCGGACTGTCCCGGCTCGAGGCCTGGGCGGTGGCCGCCCGGGCAAGGGTGACCCAGCAGCTCGTCAGCCGGACCGAGGCCGAGCTCGTCCGGCACGGCCTGGCCCGGCACGGCGACACCCGGGGCAGCACGGCGGGAGCGTCCCATGCGTACGACGACGAGCGGATGGCCCAGCGCACCGTCTCGACCGACCTCTCCCTGGCCCTCGGTCTCACGCCGTGGGCGGCTGATCGCGAGATCGAACTGGCTGCGGCGATGGCCGCCGCACCCGAGCTCGGGGTCGCCTTGGCGGCAGGTCGCATCGACCGGCGTCGGACCGAGCTGGTCCTGGAGGAGCTCGGCGGGCTGATCGATCCGTCGGCCCGAGCACAGGTGTTGGCGGCCGTCGTGGGCGACGGCTCGCACTCGGCCGAGGAAGCGGAACGGCGGGCCGACCTGATCCGGCCGTTGCGCCGGGCGGACACCCACCTCCAGCAGCTCCAGCCGGCCACTTTGCGCCGAGCGGTGCGCCAGGAATGCGCCGCCCTCGATGCCGACCTGTTCATCCGGCGCGAGGCGGCGGCGCGGGCCGGCCGGCGGATCGAGCATCAAGCCTTGCCGGACTGCATGGCCGAGCTGCGCGTCGTGGCGCCGGGCTATGCCATCGCCGCCGCGGTCACCAACATCGACCTGGCCGCCCGGGCCGCGCGCCGACGCGGCGATGGCCGGACCCTGGACCAGCTGCGCTGCGACATCTCGATCGGCTGGCTGACCGAAGGCGCCTTCGGCACCCTGGTGACTCGACCAGCCCCAGCCGGGACGGCGCCGGCCAGCACCGTGCCCAGGACGTCGACCACCAGCTCTGGGTCAGGCCGAGCGGCACCAAGCACCTCGACGCAGACGACCGGTGGCTTCGACCCCTCGGCGCACTCCCGCGTCGAGGCGGCTCTGCTCGCCATGTCTGGACTGGTGGGGTCCGGGCTGGCGGACTCACCGACGACCCGGCCGACGTTCGTCGACGACGACCGGTTCGAGGTGCAGCTGCCTCGACCGCCCGGCGCGTTGATCGTGATCTCCATGCCGGACACGACCGCGCTGGGCATCGACGACCAGCCGGCCACCCTGCACGGTCCAGGCGGGCCGAGTCCGATACCGGCGCCGGTGGCGCGACGCATCGGATACGACGAACGGGACTCGACCTGGATCGGGCTCTACACCGACCCCAGGACCGGGATCGCCACGGACATCTCCCGGGGATATCGACCACCGCCACGCCAGCGAACGTTCGTCATGCTCCGCGACGGGATGCGCTCGCGGCTGCCCTCGAGCAACGTGCGCCGGATCGAGCTCGACCACGTGCAGCCCTACGACCATGAGCGGCCGGATCGCGGCGGCCAGACGACCGCCGCCGACCTGGCCTGCGCGGGTCTGCGCGAGCACCACCTCAAGACCGACCGGATGCTCAGCGTCGCCGGCGACGCCAACGGCCCGCTGACCTATACGACGCACACCGGGCATCAGTACGTCAGCTGGCCCGAGCTCTGGGAGGACCCACCGGTCTTCGCCAACGTCGAGCCGGCGCGACGCCACCGGCCCGAGGCGACGGTTGCCCTCGGCGATCCGCCGTACTAGCGCTGGCCTAGTGCGATCCGCCGTACTAGCGCTAGGCCCGAGGGTCGAGGTGGCCCAGGTCATCGAGGGCTGCGGTCAACGCCTGGACGAAGGTCGGCACCAGGTCCGGCGTGAAGGCCAGCGGGGGGCGCACCTTGAGCACATTGCCATGTCGACCGGTCGTGCCGACCAGGACGCCACGATCGCGCAGACCGTCCTTCACCGCCGACGCAGCAGCGGCATCGGGCGCCTTCGACGCGCGGTCGGTCACGATCTCGATCCCGTTGGCCAGGCCCATGCCGCGGACGTCGCCCACCTGGTCGTGTCCAGTTGTTGCCGTCCGGACGGCGGAGCGCAGCGCCAGGCCCGACTCGACCACCCGCGGCAGGATCCGCTCGTCCGCAAGGACGTCGAGGACCGCGTGGGAGGCGGCCATCGACACCTGGTTGCCACCGAACGTCGAGAAGAAGACCGTGTCCCGAGCAAACGACTCGACCAGCTCCCGACGGGTGATCACCGCGCCGACCGGCTGGCCGTTGCCCATCGGCTTGCCCAGCGTGACGAAGTCCGGCGTTATCCCGAAGCGTTCGAACGACCACATCGCCTCACCGGTGCGGCCATGGCCGCCCTGGACCTCGTCGGCGATCCAGAGACCACCGGCGGCATGCGTCCGGCGGACCAGCTCCTTGACGTACGCCGGCTCGAGGTCGAGGACTCCGTCGCTCTGCAGGACACCGTCGAGGATGGCCGCCGCGGGGGCAATCCCCTTGGCCGACAACCGATCCAGCGCGGCCGCGAATCCCGAGACGTCCTCGTGCGAACCGCGGTAGGCGTCCGGCGGAGCCCAGGTCTCGACATGAGCCGGCCGACCATCGACCGGCAGAGTCTCGGGTGACAGGGCCGCGATCGCGTCCGTGATCCCGTGATACGCGAAGTCCGTGCACAGCCCGCCCGCGTTGCCAGTGTGCTGCCGGGCGATCCGCCAGGCCACGTCGTTGGCCTCCGAACCCGAGTTGACGAACAGCACCGTGTCCAGCCCGGCCGGGCAGGTCGACAGCAGCCGTTCGCCGAGCTCGATCGCCGCGTGGTGCAGATAGCGCAGGTTGGTGTTCAGCACCCGCCACTGCCGCGCGACGGCGGACGTGACCCGGGGATGCGCATGCCCGAGGCATACGACGTTGTTGTACATGTCGAGATACCGCCGCCCGGCGGTGTCGACCATCCACACCCCGCTCGCGCTGGCCATCTCGATCGGCTCGGCATAGCTGAGCGACTCCATCGCCGGCCCGAACACCGCCTGCCGCCGGCTCGCCAGCCCATGTTGCCGGCTCGCCAGGTCATGTTGCCGGCTCGCCAGGTCAGGCCCGCGGCCGGACCGGTCCCCAGCCCCGAGCCGGTGCGCCACGGCGTCCCATCCAGTGGTCAGCAGGTGGTCGATCATGACCGCCGCCACCTCGTTGAGCCGCTGGGCGAACTCCGGCTCCTCCAGACCTTCGCGGGCCCGCCACGAGCCGATGGCCACGCCGACCGCGGAGCGGGTCGCCCACAGCTCGCCCATGATGGCCAGCTCGCGCTCCTCGAGCGGCACGACCCGCTCGTACCCGTCCAACGCCAGCCGCGCCACCCGCAGCATCTCGTCGCCGGACCGGCCCGAGGCCAGTGAGTCCAGCACCGACGCCAGGTCGACGACCAGTCCGGTGTAGCTCAGGTCGCCGAAGTCGATGATCCCGGTGATGAAGCCGTCGTCGTCGGCCAACACGTTGTCCGTCGTGAGGTCGCTGTGCACGGCCTGAGAGCGCAACGACGGCCAGGCCGGCGCGACCACGTCGTCGTACCGGTCGAGCACTCGCGACCACCAGCGCCCGCAGCGCAGGGTCGGTCACTGCATCGAGCATCGGCCGCACGCTGGCAGCGTGTTGGACGTCCCACGGCAGCCGGCGAATCGCCTGGGGATGGATGAAGGTTCGCAACGCCAGGCCCAACCGCGCGGTCGTCTCGCCCCACGCGACGAGGGCCGGGTCGCCCAGCGTGCGGGGGTCCAGCCGGGCCCGGCCGGGCAGCAGGTCGTAAGCGCGGACCCAGTTGACGCCCTGGTCCCCGTCCCAACGCGCGCGCCGGCTCAACACCTCGTTGCCAGCCGATCCCGACCGCCCAGCCGATCCCGACGCGACCCGCAGCGGCTGCGCCACCGCGAGACCAGGGTCGGCCCGTACGGCGTGGAGAGCGACCAGCGCCTCCATGTCCAGGGTGGCCGGGTCCTCGGCCGGGTTCGAGATCTTGACGACGGCCAGGCCGTCCCCGCCCGCGTCGAGCAGCAGGAAGGTCTGGTCCCGCTCGCTGCCCAGGTTCCGCGCGTCGGCCGCGTCCAGCCCGTGGGTGACCCGGGCGATCGCGCAGGCATCCGACGTCGAGTACGTCGGCGGCGGTGCTTGCAGGACAGCGTCGATATCGGCCGTGGGCATGGCGGTCAAGGTACCGGGACACAGCGATGGGATGGCTCCCGGAGGAGCCACCCCATCGTTGTCAGGCCGTCAGCAGGTGACGGCGACGTTCACGTACTGGTCGATCGGCGTCAGCGTGCTGCCGCTGAGGTACCAGACGTGCACGTACGTCGTGTTGCCGCTGAAGTTGTAGGCCTCGGCGTAGTACCCGGATCCGCCGTACGGCGTGGCGGTCGGCGTGCAGTAGGTCACGTCGGTGTCCCAAACGACCGCGTACGACCCGGTGCCCACGTGGGTCGCCGACACCATGCGCGCGGTCCCGGCGTAGAGCGAGCCGCCGGGCGAGACGGAGCCCTCCATCTGCGGCGCGTAGTAGCCCGTCACGTCGATGACCACGTTCGCGCTGTGCCCGACGTTCTTGATCGCCAGGGAGGGATCCGCTCCACCGGTGCTGAGAGCCAGCGTCGGGTTCACGGTCACGGTCTGGCCGGTCGGGTAGGTGACGAAGTTCGTGTGCGGCGTGGTCGTGCTGTAGGGCCAGCCGATCATGTAGCCCCCGCCGCTGCCGACCGCCGGGATCGTCACGTTCGTGGTGACGGCTGTGGCCGACGACGGGACGCCGCAACCGCCGTTCTTGCCACCCTGGGTGTTGAATCCCGTTGTGCCACGGACATAAAAGCCGCGTGCGCTGCCATTGCCCAGCGCCCCGCCGACGATCCGGGTGTCGGCGATCCGGCACGGCGCGATCGCGACGAACACCGCCTCCGACTTGGCCGGTCCGGTCAGCAGCGCCGCGTTCGCTGCCTTGCCGGCGGCCAGAGCCTTGCCAGCGGCCAGCTTGCTGAGGTCAGGTGCCTTCGCACTGTTGGATGCCGATGCCGCGCCGAGCCCCAGGAGGAGCAAGCCGCCGGCGGCGAAAACCGCTGTCGTCACTCGCAGTCGAGTCTTCATGGTGATACTCCCGATCCGCCGAAACATCGGCTCTTCGGATCCGGACTGTCGCCAGGCGCGACATGTCTCCAGGCAGATCCGTCGGGACAAAGAGCGGGCGCTCATCGCGGAAATACCTCGCGTACAGGCGAATTGGTCCACCCGGACCGCGTCAGGCCGCAGCCGTCGCCGTCCGCATCTGGATCGTCGCTCCGTGTGCGTTGGCGCGCAGCAGCACCAGGTCGCACAGCTCGTTGACCATGATCAGACCGCGACCGCCGGTGGCCTCCGGACCCGGCCGACGCCGCCCCGCCAGCACGTCCTCGAACCCGCCGGCACTGTCGACCTGACAGACCAGCTCTCCGCCTTCGCGCCAGAGCCGCACCTCTGCCCGGCCACCGCCGTGCTTCAGGGCGTTGGCGATCGCCTCATGAGCGGCCAGCACGAACCGGTCAAGGCGGTCCTCGCTGAGACCCAAGCGGGTCGCCTCGTTGCGCAGGACCTGACGGGCGGGCGCACCTCGTCGACCTGGTTCACTTGCAGCACAACGGCTTCCGGCGACGGGTCGCTCAGCCGAGCCGTCGCTTCGGCGGCAACGGCCACTGGGTCGCCGTAGTCTTCGCTGGCCCGGGTGCCCCGCCGGTCGAGGATCTCCGGATGCGTGCGGTGCGCGTCGTGCATCGCGTCCGGGGTCAGACCCGCGGCGTCGTAAGGGCAGACGACGCTCAGCTCGTGCCCGGCGAAGGCGACGTTGATCAGCGCCTCGTGAGCCAGCGCCGCGGCGTACTCGTTGGCGTTGCGCCCCGGCCAGATCGGCTCACCGATCATCGTCACGGTCGCACCCGCGTGCTCGTCCTCGAACGCCGTCAGCACCGCGGGCAGGATCCGGCCCGGGTTGCGGCCCTCGGCCGACATGTCGATCCAGCGCACGTCGCCGCCGTCGGACTGCAGCGCCTCGCGAACGAGGCGCAAGTGAGTCGTCGGCAACGCGGCGAGCACCGGCTGGCCGGCCGCGAGCGCACCGTGGATCACCCGAGCGGTCAGCGTGACGAACTCGTCGACGTCGCGATAAACCAGCGCGCGATGGATCGGGTGCGCCGCAGCGAGCAAGCCCGGTCCAGTGCCGGTCATGTCGCCTCCAACGGGTCGGCCGAGAGTCAGCCGGGCCCCGGGACCTCAGTGTCACCCCGTCGTCTCCGGACAGCAAGGCCCGCCGCGGGCCGCCTGCGCGGATCCGAAACCTCAGGAGCGCGCGACCACCTGGTCCCGCACCGCCGGGATGACCGTCTCGCCGTAGGCCTCGAGCGTCACGGCCTTCGCGTCGTGCTGCAGGTAGACCGCGAACTGGTCCACGCCCAGGGCCTTGAGCTCCTCGAGCCGTCGGATGTGCTCCTCGGCCGGGCCGAGGATGCAGAACCGGTCGACGATCTCGTCCGGCACGAAGTCGGCGTGGGTGTTGCCGGCCCGTCCGTGCTGGTTGTAGTCGTAGCCCTGCCGCCCGGCGATGTAGTCGGTCAGCGCCTTCGGCACCGCCGCGTCGTCGCCGTACCGCGCCACCAGGTCGGCCACGTGGTTGCCCACCATGCCGCCGAACCACCGGCACTGGTCACGCATGTGGCTCATCGACTCCGGGCTGTCGTCCCCGATGTACGCCGGCGCCGCGACGCAGATCGTGACCGCGTCGGGATCGCGGCCCGCGTCAGCCGCCGCGCGGCGGACCGCGCCCACCGTCCACTCGACGATGGCCGGGTCGGCCAGCTGCAGGATGAACCCGTCGGCCACCTCGCCGGTGAGCTTCAGGGCCAACGGCCCGTACGCCGCGACCCAGACGTCGAGTCGGCTGTCGCTGCCCCACGGGAAGCGCAGGGTCGACCCCTGGTGCTCGACGCCGCGGCCGTTGGCCAGCTCCCGGATGATGTGCACCGACTCGCGCAGCGTGGCCAGGTTGGTCGGGCGCCCGTTGAGGACCCGGACCGCCGAGTCGCCCCGCCCGATGCCGCAGACCGTGCGGTTGCCGTACATCTCGTTCAGCGTCGCGAACAGCGACGCCACCACCGTGACGTCCCGCGTGGCCGGGTTGGTCACCATCGGACCCACGATGACCTTGCGGGTCGCGGCGAGGATCGCGCTGTAGATGACGAACGGCTCCTCCCAGAGCAGGTGGGAGTCGAAGGTCCAGACGTGGCTGAAGCCCTGGGTCTCGGCCTGCCGGGACAGCTCGACGACCCGCGAGGCGGGTGGGTTGCACTGCAAGACGACGCCGAAATCCATTGGTGGTGAACCTTTTCCGCTCAGATGAGGTTCTGCGAGAGAGCGCGTTTCACGAACTGCCCGTCGCCCTTGGACCCGAGGTAGGCGCCATTGTCGACGATCACCCGACCGCGGGACAGCACGGTGTCGACGTGCCCGCCGATCTCGTAGCCCTCCCAGGCCGAGTAGTCCATGTTCATGTGGTGTGTCTCGACGCTGATCGTCGTGTGGCCGTTCGGGTCGTAGATCACCACATCGGCGTCGGCCCCGGGAGCCAGGACACCCTTCTTGCCGTAGAGGCCGAACATCCGGGCCGGCGTCGTACAGCACACGTCGACCCAGCGCTCCTTGGAGATCCGGCCGTCCACCACGCCCTGGAAAAGCAGGTCCATCCGGTGCTCGACCGAGCCGATCCCGTTGGGGATCTTGGCGAAGTTGCCGATCCCCATCTCCTTCTGGTCCTTCATGCAGAACGGGCAGTGGTCGGTCGAGACGGTGGTGACGTCGCCGGTCCGGATGTACTTCCACAGCTCGTCCTGGTGTCCCTCCGACCGCGCGCGCAGCGGCGTCGAGCAGACCCACTTGGCGCCCTCGAAACCACCCCACTGGTCGCTCTGGGCGCCGAGCTGCTCCTCGAGCGAGAGGTAGAGGTACTGCGGGCAGGTCTCGCCGAAGACGTTCTGCCCGGTGTTGCGGGCCTCGGCGATCCGGGCCAGCGCCTGCTTGGCCGACACGTGCACGACGTAGAGCGGCGCCCCCGTCATGTCGGCCAGCATCACGGCCCGGTGGGTCGCCTCCTGCTCGGTCTGCCAGGGCCGGGTGACGCCGTGGTAGTACGGCGCCGTGTCGCCCCGAGCCAAGGCCTGCTGGACGAGAACGTCGATGGCGGAGCCATTCTCGGCGTGCATCATGACCAACCCGCCGTTGCCCGCGGCGGTCTGCATGGCCTGGACGATCTGGCCGTCGGAGGACAGGAAGACCCCGGGGTAGGCCATGAACAGCTTGAAGCTGCTGATGCCCTCGCCGATCAGCTCGTCCATCGCCTTGAGCGACTCGTCGTTGACCTCGCCGATGATCTGGTGGAAGCCGTAGTCGATCGCGCAGTTGCCGCCGGCCTTGTCGTGCCAGAGGGCGACCTGGTCCTGGACCCGCTGGCCGTGGGCCTGCACCACGAAGTCGACGATCGTCGTCGTACCGCCCCAGGCGGCCGCCCGGGTGCCGGTCTCGAACGTGTCCGAGGCCTGGGTGCCCCCGAACGGCATCTCCATGTGGGTGTGGCCGTCGATGCCGCCGGGGATGACGTACTTGCCGGTCGCGTCGATCACCGTGTCCGAGACGAGGCCCACCTGCTCGGCGACCCCGGGCGCGAGCAGGGCGGCGATCCGCTCACCGTCGACCACGACGTCGGCCAGCGTGCTGCCCGTGGCCGAGATGACGGTGCCGCCCTTGATGATGGTGTCGGGCATGCCGCCTCCCTACGGCGCCGAGATCCGGGTGTAGGAGTCGGGCCTGCGGTCTCGGTAGAACTGCCAGTCGTTGCGCACCTGCGTGATCAGGTCGAGGTCGAGGTCGCGGATCACGATCTCCTCCTTGTCCTGGGAGGCGACCTCGCCGACGTAGTTGCCGCGCGGGTCGACGAAGTAGGACGAGCCGTAGAAGTGCGGTGCGTCGGCGCCGAACTCGCCGACCTCCTGGCCGATCCGGTTGTTGGCGGCGACGAAGTACTGGTTGGCCGCGGCGGCCGCCGGCTGCTCCAGCTCCCACAGCCGGTTGGACAGGCCCGGCTTGGTCGCCGAGGGGTTGAAGACGACCTGCGCGCCGTTCAGCCCGAGCTCGCGCCAGCCCTCGGGGAAGTGCCGGTCGTAACAGATGTAGACGCCGACCCGCCCGACCGCGGTGTCGAAGACCGGGTAACCCAGGTTGCCCGGGCGGAAGTAGAACTTCTCCCAGAAGTTGGGCAGGTGCGGGATGTGGTGCTTGCGGTACGTGCCGAGCAGCGACCCGTCGGCGTCGACGACAGCGGCCGAGTTGTAGTACTCGCCCTCGTTGACGACCTCGTAGATCGGCAGGATCGTCACGAGGCCGAGCTCCTTGGCCAGCGCCTGGAACCGCTCGACCGTGGGGCCGGGGATCGACTCGACGTACTGGTAGTACTTCTGGTCCTGCACGGCACCGAAGTACGGCCCGTAGAAGAGCTCCTGGAAGCAGATCACCTGGGCCCCGCCGGCCGCCGCCTCCCGAGCCAGCTCCTCGTGCCTGGCGGTCATCGACTCCTTGTCACCCGTCCACTCGACCTGGGTGATTGCAGCACGTACGACGGTCATCGAGGGTCCCTCTCGTAGGCAGGTGAGCGACTCCGCGAGCGTACGCCGACCGGTCCGCTCGTCAATGGATGGCTGCGCCCCGCTGTCCGAGGCAGGGCGGGCCATGTCGTGCACCGTTTGCCGCTACTTGTCGGTAGCCACACTTATAAGTAGCATCACCGACATCTCGTCGCCAAGGGGGCACTTCATGTCATCGAGCCATCACGCCGTTCCGAGAACGGGACGACGAGCACGAGCAAGGCTGGCCATCGTCGTCCTTCTTCTGGTGACCGCTTGCACGCTGGGAGATTCCGCCCTCGCCGGCGCAACGGCGTCCACGGGGAACGCGCTACACCCGAAGGTCGTGAACGCGAAGGTCGTGAACGCGAAGGTCGTCAACACCACTGCGGTGAAGCAGGCTCCGGGCTGGGTCACCACTCGGACCAAGGCGGGCACCCTGTCGGTGGCACCGGCAACCAAGGCCACCGCTGCCGAGCTGAGAGCCTTTGCTGCAGCATCCGCGTGCGGCGACGCGGTGCCGTGTCTGAGCGCCGGGAACAACGTCTATGTCGGCGTCGTGTGCGTACCTGGCACGAGTTGCCAGGTCGAGTCCACGGTGTACAAACGGGCGTTCGTCGCCTGCGCCAGCGCTGAGGCTGGGTTCGTGCACGAGTGCATGTCCGGCACGATCGTCTGGGCAGTTTGGTATGCGGCGTGCAACACCGCTTGCCGCCTGGCCGGCCAGTACGGCACGCACTTCTGTCAGACCACCGGATCTCGCGGCATCCTCTGGTCGGTGGACAGCACGGGCTGTTCCAGCTCGTATCTGGCCAGTCACGCGTCGGTGGTTCGCGAGGAGTTCAAGGCCTGCTACTTGAAACTGAACCTCTGCGACACGTTCGCCTACCACGTGAACGCCTACAACACGGGAGCGATCACTGGCCCGTACGGCGGCCCGGGCTCGATCATATGAACGTGACGACATCGACCCGGGCCTGGCTTCGCAGGCCGCCGCCGATTGACCACACGACCGGCGCTGAGCTGGTGATCGCCTTCGCCGTGGCGCTGTTGATACCGCCCCTCGCTTTCGCGCTGGCCTCGTGGCGGATGATCCGTCACGGGCGCCACGTCAACCGGGTCTGGTACCTGGTCGACATCGTGGCCGCGTTGGGCTCGCTGGCCTGGGTATCTGTGCTGACCAGCTAGGAACACCCGGGTTGGGCGCAGGGTTGGTCCGGGCATGACGACGATTGCGGTGACCGGTTCGACCGGACAGCTCGGGGGCATGGTGGCTCGCCGGCTGGCCGCAGCGGGAGTGAGCCAGCGGCTCCTGGTGCGCGACCCGAGCCGCGCCCCGGACCTGCCCGGTAGCGAGGTCGCGCAGGCGTCGTACGCCGACGAGGCCGCCGTCGAGGCGGCGCTGCTGGGGGTCGACATCGTCCTGATGGTGTCGGCGGCCGAGACGCCGGATCGGGTGAGCGAGCACTTCAGCTTCATCGACGCCGCGGCCCGCGCGGGCGTCGGCCACCTCGTCTACACCTCGTTCCTCGGGGCGAGCCCGACCGCGATCTTCACCCTCGCCCGCGACCACTGGGCGACCGAAGAGCACCTGCGGGCCAGCGGACTGTCGCACACGATCCTGCGGGACAGCCTGTACGCCGACTTCCTCGACCACCTGGCCGGTCCGGACGGGGTGATCCGCGGTCCGGCCGGCGACGGACGGCTGTCAGCGGTGGCCCGGGGCGATGTGGCCGACGTCGCCACGGCGGTCCTGCTGGCACCGAGCGAGCACGTCGGCGCGACCTACGACCTGACCGGGCCGGAGGCGCTCACGCTGACCGAGATCGCCGCGACCGTCAGCCGGGTCACCGGCCGCACAGTGACGTTCCACGACGAGACGCTCGACGAGGCCTACGCCTCACGAGCCGGCTACGGCGCGCCGGACTGGCAGGTCGAGGCCTGGGTGTCGACGTACACCTCGATCGCGAGCGGTGAGATGGCCCTGGTCAGCAGCGACGTCGAGGCCGTCACGGGCCATCCAGGGGCCACTGTTGCGAAAGTGTTGCAACAACGGCCGGGCCGTTCTACGGTGACCTGAGAGCAACGACCGGGGCCGAGCAGAACGGGTACTCATGACCGCCACCGCCATCGCGGCGACCAGCCCGACCGACGAGGCGCCATCGCCCCTGGCTCGCATCCGGAGCTCACTCGGCCGCGGGGAATGGCTGACCTTGGCCGGCATGGGCGGCTTCGTCGCCGCCCTGCACATCATCGGCTGGGGCGTCCTGCTCTTCGCCGTCATCCCGCAGCACTACCAGGTCAACGCCCACCAGGTCTTCGGCGTCGGGCTCGGCCTGACGGCGTACACCCTCGGCATGCGGCACGCGTTCGACGCCGACCACATCGCGGCGATCGACAACACGACCCGCAAGCTGATGGGTGACGGCAAGCGCCCGCTCTCGGTCGGGTTCTGGTTCAGCCTGGGCCACTCGAGCATCGTCTTCGGGCTCTGCGCGCTGCTGGCCTTCGGCGTCCGGGCGCTCGCCGGACCGGTCACCAGCGACGGGTCGCAGCTGCACTCGGTCACCGGCGTCATCGGCACGGGCGTCTCCGGCGTCTTCCTCTACCTGATCGGCATCCTCAACCTGGTCGTCCTGCTCGGCATCGTCCGGGTGTTCCGGCAGATGCGGCACGGCGCCTTCGACGAGGCGAGCCTCGAGGACCAGCTCAACAACCGCGGCTTCATGAACCGGATCCTGGGCGGCGCGACCAAGGCCGTCCGGAAGCCGGGCCAGATGTACTTCGTCGGCCTGCTCTTCGGGCTGGGCTTCGACACCGCGACCGAGGTCGGGCTGCTCGTCCTCGCCGGTGGAGCGGCGGCGTTCGCGCTGCCCTGGTACGCGATCCTGACCCTGCCGGTCCTGTTCGCCGCCGGGATGAGCCTGCTGGACAGCATCGACGGCTGCTTCATGAACTTCGCCTACGGCTGGGCCTTCTCCAAGCCGGTGCGCAAGGTCTACTACAACATCACCATCACGGCCCTGTCGGTCGCCGTGGCCCTGATCATCGGGACGGTCGAGCTGGTCTCGATCCTGGCCGACAAGCTGGGGATCGCCTCCGGTCCGCTCGCCGTCATCGCCGGCCTCGACCTCAACGTCGTGGGCTACGCGATCGTCGCGCTCTTCGTCCTCACCTGGGGCGTCGCTCTGGCCGTGTGGAAGTACGGCCGGATCGAGGAGAAGTGGACCGCCGGGCTGGTCCCGGCCAACGACTAGCAGCTACCCGCGCGGCAGGACCATCGTGACGGTCGCGCCGGCGTCGATGGCCCCGGCGAGCTCCAGCCGGCCGTCGTGGGCGCGGACCACCTCGTCGACCAGCGCCAGACCGAGGCCGAACCGCCGTCCTGACCAGTGCCGGAGGCCCCGCGCGAGAACCGCTCGGTCAGCCGCCTCGTGTCGGCCGGGTCCAGCCCCTCGCCGTCATCCACCACCGAGACGCGCACCGTCTCGTCGTCGCCACCGACCAGCACCACGACGGCACCGTTCGGGGTGTGGCTGATCGCGTTGTCCACCAACGCAACCAGGGCCCGGCGGAGCGCGGCCGGAGCGCCGTTGACCCGCCACTGACCGGCTGTCGACCTCGGCGTGCAGGCTGGTGCCGTTGGCGGCTCGCGAGCGGAGCCAGGCTGGCGACCACGGCCCCGGCCAGGTCGCGCAGGTCGACCGCCACGCCGGACAGGTCGTCCCGCTCGAGCTGGGCCGACAGGAGCAGGTCACTCACGACCTCACCGAGCGCCGACGTGTCGTCGACGAGCAGGTTCAGCTCGCGTAGCTGGTCCGCGTCGACCTGGTCCGCCGAGCCGCCGGCGCAGGATCTGGGCTCGGGTGTGCAGCACCGTCAACGGCGTCCGCAGCTCGTGGCTCGCGTCGGTGACGAAGCGTCGCTGCAAGGAGAGCGCCGCCGCCAGCGGCTGGACCGCCCGCCGCCCGATCAGCCAGCCGGCACCCGCGGCGAGCAGGACCCCAACGACGCCGGCACCGACGCTCGACCAGATCAACCGCACCTCCTGGCGATGGTGTCCAGCCATGTCGTACGCCGCGACATAGCGCGCCCCGTCGCGGGTCCGCGCGTAGGTCGCATAGCCGTGTCCATCGACCTCGGCCGACCCCTTGCCGTCGCGCGCCGCCGCGAGACGCAGCAGTCCGCGCGGCGCCCCCGGCGTCAACTGCGTTGCACCATTGCGGGTTTCGATCAGTACGACGCCGGGCGGCGGATCGCCCACATCGTCGGCGCTGGACGCCGCATTGCGGATGGTCCGCTCGATCTCGGCGTGCTGGGCGTGGTCGAAGACGGCCGCCGCCGCCGACGACCCCGAGCGCCACGACGACAGCCAGCAGCGCCGCGGACTGGAGGGCGATCCGGCGAGTGGCTGAGCGGAGCAGCTCGCGGTCGCGCACATCGAGGTCGGCCCTCACGTCCGGCCCATCCGATAGCCCAGACCGTGCACGGTCCGCACCGACTCGCGACCGAGCTTGCGCCGCAGGTAGTGCACGTAGGTGTCCACCGCCCCCAGCGTGTCCGCGCCCTCGAACACCGTCGACAGCAGCTCGTCGCGGGTGAAGACCCGGGTCGGACGCTGGGCCAACACCCGCAGCAGGTCGCTCTCCCGGCGGGACAGCTGCACGTCCGGCCGCCCCGGCCCGACCACGCGGGCGTCGGCCACGACCAGGACCCGCTCGCCGAGCGGCAGCTGCTCGGCCCGGTCGACCGGGCTGCGCAACAGGGCCCGCAGCCGGGCCAGCAGCTCCTCGACGTCGAACGGCTTGACCAGGTAGTCGTTGGCCCCGGCGTCCAGCCCCTCCACCCGGTCCGCGACGGTCCCCCGGGCGGTGAGCATCAGCACCGGGGCCCGCACACCGCGCGCCCGCAGCCGGCCGAGCAGGTCCACGCCTTCGATCGCCGGCAGACCGCGGTCGACCACCAGCACGTCCCAGTCCCGGGACAGCCCGAGGTGCAGGCCCTCCTGTCCGTTGCGCGCGACCGTCACGTCGTACTGCTCGTCGTCGCAGCAGGTCGGCCAGCAGCCCGGCCAGCTCCCGGTCGTCCTCCACCAGCAGCAGCCGGGGGCGCGCCCGGCGCACGGCTCGCTCCCGACGTCCACGTCGGCATGGTTCCACGCGGCTCTCAGAACCTTCTGAGAACGCGAGCCGACGGTTGAGGCATGACCACCACCATGACCCGGCCGCCGGGCTGGATCCCGGCGTACGGCCGATGGCACCGCCAGTGGCGGGCGCGACGCGCCGACCTGCTCGAGGGCGCCGCAGTGGCCTCGGTCGTCGTGGTCGTCGTCGCCTTCCTGGCCCGGGGCGGCGCCGCGCACCTGGGCACGACGGCGGCGATCCTGATCGCGGCCGGCCAGGTGCTCGGGCTCGTCGCCACCGACCTCTTGCTGATCCAGCTGCTGCTGGCCGCCCGGGTGCCCTGGGTGGACCGGGTCTACGGCATTGACCGGGCCCTCAAGGCACATCGCGTCCTCGGCCGGATCACCGTGCCGCTGTTGCTGCTGCACGCCGTCACCCTGACCGCCGGCTACGCCGCGCAGGACGGACTCCCGGCGCGCACCGCCTGGCTGGTCGAGCCCTGGCGGCTGCTGCACGGCGCGCTCCCGGACATGCTGACCGCCACCATCTCGCTGCTGCTGATGACGCTGGTCGCCGTCACCTCGATCCGCGCCGCGCGCAACCGGATGGGCTACGAGCGTTGGCATCTGGTCCATCTCACGGCGTACGCCGCGGTCGCTGCTGTCGTTGCCCCACCAGCTCTCGACCGGCTCGGACATCGCCGGGCATCCGGTCGAGCGGGCGTACTGGCTCGGCCTCTACCTGTTCACGGCCACCTGCCTGGTGTGGTGGCGGCTGCTGGTGCCGGTCGGCCGGTCGGTGTGGCACGCGCCGTACGTCGAGGCCGTCGTCCCCGAGGCGGCTGGCGTCTGGTCGGTCTGGATCCGCGGCCGCCAGCTGGACCGGATCGGCGCGCAGGCCGGGCAGTACTTCACCTGGCGCTTCCTGGCCCGCGGCATGTTGCTTGCCGGACACCCCTGGTCGCTGTCCGCCGCGCCGGATCGGCACCGGCTGCGGATCACGGTGCGCGAGCTCGGCGACCACTCCAGCCGGCTGGCCGACCTCCGGCCCGGCACCCGGGTGCTGATCGAGGGCCCGTACGGCGCGTTCACCGCCGACCGCCGGGTCCGCCGGCGGGTCACGTTGCTCGCCGCCGGGATCGGCATCACCCCCGTGCGCGCCCTGGCCGAGGAGCTCCCGACCGAGCACAACAGCCGACCGGGCGAGGTCACCCTGGTCTACCGGGCCGACTCCGCCGACCAGCTGGCGTTGGCCGGCGAGCTGAGCAGCTGGCCCAGGCACCCGGGCTGGTGCTGCACCTGCTGGTCGGGCCGCCGGTCCCCGGCTCCTGGCTGCCGCGGAGGTCACCGGCGGTCGGCCCCGGACGGCGTCGCGCTGGCCTCGGCTCG
The DNA here is from genome assembly GCA_963794535.1 of uncultured Actinomycetota bacterium. Lineage (GTDB taxonomy): Bacteria > Actinomycetota > Actinomycetes > Actinomycetales > CAVURS01 > CAVURS01. Next base: position 197,261 of record CAWCEI010000014.1, on the reverse strand, counting down.
TGCCGGACATCGACCTGCAGGACGTCTACGTGTGCGGGCCCGGCGCTGGATGGACCTGGTCCACCGCAGCCTGGCCCACGCCGGCGTCCCGCGTCGCCAGGTCCACGACGAACGGTTCGTCTGGTGAGGCGGGGCAGCGCGCTGGGTCTCGCGCTGGCCAGCTGCGCCGCCCTGTTCGGGGCTGGCGGCTGGGCCAGCAGCCGGGTCCAGCGGCCGCGCGCCAGGGCGCTGGCGCCACCGGCCCGACCGGCGCCGCGGACGGCGACGCACCGGGTCACTCGTCCACCGAGCACGTCCGGCACCAACGAAGCGGCCGAAGCGCAGACCAGTCCCGACGCAGCGCCGCGACCCGCTCGTTCAACGGAGCCGCCGAGCAGACCCAGTACGGCACCGTCCAGGTCGCCGTCCGTCATCAAGGGCGGCAAGCTGGTCGACGTCGTCGCCGCTGCACCTGACCGACCGCGACGGCCGCTCGGTGTCGATCAGCGCATCGGCAGCGCCGACCCTGCGGCGCGAGGCGCTGGCCGCCGGCTCGGCCCGGATCGACGCGGTCAGCGGCGCGTCGTACACCAGCGCGGGGTACATCCAGAGCCTGCAGTCGGCGCTGGACGCGGCCCGCGCCGCCGGGGTCTGACGACGATGACCATGTCTGACGGCGATCAGTGGATCCGTTGCGGGGCAACGCTTTCCGGGTCGAGTCGGTGATGGGCATGCCGTTCGGCCTCGACCTGCGGGACCCGTCGCATCGAGACCCGGACGAGACCGAAGCGTCGCTCGACCGCTGCTTCGACCCGCTGCGCTCGGCCGACGACACGTTCAGCCTGTGGCGTCCGGACACCCCGATGGCCCGGCTGAGCGCCGGGCCGGCGGCGCTGGCGAGATGCCGGTCGAGGTCGTCGAGGTGCTCCGCCTCTGCGTCCACGCGCGAGCGGGCAACCGGAGGGCGGTTCCGCGCCCGCAACCCCCACGGGCGGGGTCGACCCCAGCGGCCTGGTGAAGGGCTGGGCGGTCGCGCAGGTCGGGCAGCTTCTGCTGCGCCCGGCTTGCGCCACTGGTGCATCACCGCCGCCGGTGACGTGCTGGTCCACGGCCAGGCGCGGCCGGGCGAGCCGTGGGTCGTCGGATCGCCGCCCCGGACGAGCCGGGCGAGCTCCTCGACGCTGTCGGGCTGAGTGGCGGCGCCGTCGCGACGTCGGGCACCGCCGAGCGGGGCAGTCACATCTGGGACCCGCTGCGCGGCAATGCTGCCCGCGGCAGTCGCGCAGCGCCTCTCGGTGGTCTCACGCGACATCCTGCGGGCCGACGTCCTGGCCACCGCGGCCGTCGCCGCACGGCGCGGACGCGGCGGCCTGGCTGGACCGGCTCCCGGCGTGGAGGCTCTCGTCGTGCACGACGACGGTCGGCTGGACCCCGACGTCCGGCTGGGCCCGGCTCGCGTCTCAGAACGCAGCACGGTCTAAGAACTCGCTGAGAACGGGCCGCTGCACTGTTCTCATGTCGGAACCGACGGTCGGCGACCGCGTGCGCGAGCTGGGTGTGGCGACCCTCGACGAGGCAACCGGGCGTCGGCGGCGCGACGACCCGGTGCGGCCGCGCACGGGTGGTCCGGCCGGCAACGCGACCCTCACCGCGTGGACCGGGCTCCTGCTGCTCGTGCTGTTCCTCGCCGAGCTGGTGACGCTGCTCGACGTCCATGGCTTGATCAGCTGGCACATCGCGATCGGTGCGCTGCTCGTGCCACCGGCGCTGCTCAAGACGGCGACGACCGGCTGGCGGATCGTCCGCTACTACCTCGGCGACGCGGACTACCGCGCGGCCGGGCCGCCGCCGACCCTGCTCCGGCTGCTCGGCCCGCTGGTGGTGGCCTCGACCCTGGGTGTCCTCGGCACCGGGGTCGCCCTGGTCCTGCTCGGTGAGCAGACCAGCCGGCAGACCCTGGTGACCGTGCTGGGGCAGCGGGTCGACGCCGTGACCCTGCACCAGGCGACGTTCGCGGTGTGGGCCGTGGCCACCGGGCTGCACACGCTGAGCCGGCTCGTCCCGGCGGTGCGGACCGCTCTGCTGCGTCCGCCCGACGACCCGCGGCCGCCCGGCCGCGGCCGCCGTACAGCTGTCCTCGCGGTCGTCGCCCTGCTGGCCGCGCTCACCGCGGTCCTGTTGGTCGGAGCCACCGGCGACTGGGGCTCCCGCTTCGACCACCGGCCGCCGGGGGGCTTCGGCCGGCCCTGAGTGCGGCGGACTCAGACCGGCTGGAGCACGAGGCAGGCCGGTGGCAGCTCGAACCACTGCAGATGCTCGAAGTCGGCCGACAGCTGGTGGGCAGCGCCCGGCTGCTGCTCGCCATCGACCGCGTCCGGTCCCCGCCGCGAGCAGGTCGGCGCCATGAGCCAGGTAGCGCGCCAGCTCCGCCTCGTCGGCGCGGGTGTCGTCGCGGCGGTAGGTCATGTCGCCGGCGTCGTCGTACGTGATGTCCCGCAACCGCATCGGTGGCTCCGCCGCCCCGAGGTGGTGCCGCCAGATCCCCGTCTCGGGGTCGAACCGGTAGTCCTCGAGCAGCCGCCAGCCGTCGCGCGCCACGAGGCGCACGGCGTCGACGACGTAGCTGAAGACCGCCTCGGAGATGAAGTAGTTGAAGTTGATCCGAACCCAGCCCGGCTTGATCCCCTCGCAGCCGCGCGATGATCTCGCGCTCGAACTCGTGCGAGCGGTCGAGGTCGATGCCGAGCAGCTTGTGCCCGTACGGCCCGGCGCACGAGCAGCCGCCCCGTGACTGGATGCCGAACAGGTCGTTGAGCAGGGCCACGACGTAGTTGTGGTGCAGATAGCGCCCGCTCGGCCCCCGGACGATGAACGAGACGATCGAAAGCCGCTCCGCCGTCAACGTTTCCGAGGATCTCGATTGCCGGCTCCTGCTGCCAGGCCTCGACCGCCCGGCGCAGGTAGTAGTCCTCATGGGCCCGGATGACGTCGACGCCGACTGCTTCCTTGAGCTGGAAGACGAGGCCGGCCCGGATGCGACTCGACGATGGCCGGCGTGCCGCCCTCCTCGCGGTGCACCGGGTCGTCGAGGTAGCGGTGGTCGGTCGGGTTGACGTAGACGACCGTCCCGCCGCCGGGCACGTCCGGCACTCGGTTGGTGAGCAGGTCGCGGCGGACGACGAGTACGCCGGGCGTGCTCGGGCCGCCGATGAACTTGTGCGGGCTGAGGAAGATCGCGTCCTTGTAGGACAACGGGTCCCGGTCGGCGTCGCCGGACATCTCGATGCTCGACGTACGGCGCGGCCGCGGCGAAGTCCCAGAAGGACAAGGCGCCGTGCCGGTGCAGCAGGGCCGAGATGCCGTAGGTGTCGCTGACGATCCCGGTGACGTTGCTGGCCGCCGAGAACGAGCCGATCTTCAGCGGACGGTCGGCGTACCGGACCAGCTCGCCCGCCAGGAGGTCCACGTCGATGTGCCCGTCCGCGTCCTGCGGGATGACGACGACATCGGCGATCGACTCGCGCCACGGCAGCTCGTTGGAGTGGTGCTCGAACGGCCCGATGAACACGACCGGCCGCTCGCCCGGCGGGATCGTCGCAGTGAGCCGGTAGCGGTCCTCGAGCGCGGACGGGATGCGCAGGCCGAGGATGCCGACCAGCTTGGCGATCGCGCCGGTGCAGCCGGACCCGGTGAAGATCACGACGGTCTCGTCGTCACCGCCGACCGCCTCGTGGATGATCGCCCGTGCGTCCTCGCGCAGCCGGGTCGTCTGCAGCCCGGTGCCGCTGGACTCGGTGTGCGTGTTGGCGTAGCGCGGCAGGACCTCGTCGCGGACGTAGGCCTCCAGGAAGGTCAGCGCCCGGCCTGAGGCGGTGTAGTCGGCGTACGTCACCCGGCGCGGGCCGTAGGGACCCGGCAGCACCTGGTCCTCGCCGATGACCGACTCCCGGATCCGCCGGACCAGCGCGGTGGCGACCGGTGCGTCCGGCGGGTCGAGGAGGTTGGGCGGGCCGGGCTGCAGGGGGTTCACCCGCGCAGCGTAGGACGATATGCGCGTGCCGGACCCCGACGTCGAGACCCATCCGCTCCTGCCCGTCCTGCTCGCGGCGGCCGCGGGCCGGTTCCCACCGGTCGACGGCCGGGTCGAGTTCGGGCCTGAGCTGCGGCCCGGCCTGCGCTGCGTCCTGTCCTTCACCGGCCATGCGTACGTCGCGACGACCCAGGTCCCAGCGGACTTCGCCGACCTCGAACCGGACGGCTTCGGCCGAGCGCTGCAGCCCGAGGTCCTGCTCCGGCTGGCCGGGCCGCGCGGCCGGATCGGGGTCCTGGACGGCACCCTCGTCGGTGCGGGCACCGGCAGCGGCTCGGCCCAGAGTCCGCTCACGCGGCGGACCGATCTCGATGCCCATCCGCGCGTGCAGCACGCGCGCGAGATCCGGCGGGACGTGCGGGTCTACGGCGACGATCGTGGTCTGGTCACGCTCGGCCACGGACTGGCTGGCCGGCTCGAGCTGTCCATCGAGGTCAGCGATGCCTTGCAGGGCAAGGGAATCGGTGGCGCACTCCTGGCCGACGGCTTGGCGCTTGTCCCGGCCGGCCAGCCCGTCTTCGCCGCGGTCTCACCGGGCAACGTGCGCTCACTGCGGCTCTTCCTGGCCGCCGGCTTCACGCCGATCGGGAGCGAGGTCATCGTCCAGACCGGCTGACGGTCAGCCGGCCGGGCTCACGCCGCGAGCGCTGCGTAGCGCCCCGCCCGAGCCACGAGGGCGTCATGGCGGCCGGTCTCGACGACCCGCCCCTGGTCCACCACCGCGATCTGGTCCGCATCGCGCACGGTCGAGAGCCGGTGGGCGATGGTGATCGTCGTACGGCCGGCCGCCAGGGCGTCGAACGCCTGCTGCACGGCCCGCTCGGTCTCGTTGTCCAGTGCGCTGGTCGCCTCGTCGAGGACCAGCACCCGGGGGTCGCGCAGCAGCGTTCGGGCGATCGCGATCCGCTGCTTCTCCCCACCGGAGAACCGGTAGCCGCGCGAGCCGACCACCGTGTCGTAGCCCTCGGGCAGGCTGCTGATCAGCTCGTGCACCTGCGCGGCCCGGGCTGCCGCCTCGATCTCGGCGTCCGTCGCGTCCGGCTTGGCGTAGCGCAGGTTCTCGCGCACTGTCGTGTGCAACAGGTAGGTCTCCTGGCTGACGACGCCGACGATGGCGGCGAGGTCGGCCAGCCGCAGGTCGCGCAGGTCCACGCCGTCGATGGTGATCCGGCCGCCGCTGGGGTCGTAGAGCCGGGCGACCAGCGAGGCGAGGGTGCTCTTGCCGGAGCCGGTCTCGCCGACAAGGGCGAGCGTCGTACCGGCGGGGATGTCGAGGGTGACCCCGGCGACCGCGGCCGTCTCGCTGCCGGGGTAGGCGAAGGTCACGTCCTCGAGCCGGACATGACCCCGTACGCCGGTGGGCTGGACCTCGACCGGGACGGCCGGGTCGTCGACCTCGACCGGCAGGTCCAGGTACTCGAAGATCCGGGCGAAGAGGGCGAGCGAGGTGACCAGCGAGACGCCCACGTTGAGCAGCCCCATCAGCGGGCGGAACAGCCCGCTCTGCAACGCGGTGAACGCGACCAGGGTGCCCAGGCTCATCCCGCCGGACGTCGCCGGCAGGCCGGCACTGAGGTAGATGACGGCCGGGATCGCCGCGAAGATCACGCTCATGGTCGCCATCCGCCACCGGCCGGCCAGCTCTGAGCGGAGCTCGAGGTCGATCAGGCGCAGCGAGGACTCGGTGAACCGCGCGGTCAGCGCCGGGCCTGCGCCCATCGTCTTGCTCAGGTGGATGCCGCTGACCGACAGGCCCTCCTCGATGGTGACGTTGAGGTCGGCCAGCTCGCGCTGGCGGCGCGTGGTGATCGCCCGGCGCATCCGGGCCACCCGGCGGGTCAGGTAGATCGCCGGCGGCATCACGACGAGCGAGATGAGCGACAGCCGCCAGGAGAGGGCGACCATCGCGACGGAGGTGGCGACGACCGTCGTCAGGCTCGACGCGATCGAGGTCGCGGTCGAGGTGACGACCGACTCCATGCCGCCGATGTCGTTGGTGATCCGCGACTGCACCTCACCGGTGCGGGTGCGGGTGAAGAAGGCGAGCGACTGGCGCTGCAGGTGCGCGAAGACGTCGGTCCGCAGGGCGTGCATGACCCGCTGCCCGACCTTGGTGCTGATCCAGGTCTGGACCACGCCGAGGGCCGCGGTGACGACCGCGACGGCGACCATGCCGGCCACCAGTGCGGAGAGCAGGGACACGTTCTGCTCGGGCAGGGCGTCGTCGATGACGGCCCGGAGCAGGAAGGGCGACGCCATCGACACGATGGACGAGGCCACGATCGTGATGGTCACGACGGCGAGCGGCCAGCGGTGCGGCCGGAAGAGCCGGGCGACCCGGCTCAGGGAAACGGTCCGGGCCAGCTCCCGCTCGGCCGGGCCGGGCGATCGCGTCGTGGACTGTCGGGAGTGAGGACGAGTGGCTGCCATAGGGCACGACCACCTTTCGGGAAGGGGTGGGAGCCGCCGCGCGGAGGGGCGGCGGGCATATGCTGAGGTTACCTCAACATGAGGGAGAACTAGTAATCCTGCTACCGTATTCCCCATGTCCGGTGAGCGGGACGAGTCGTTGTCCGAGGTGTTCTGGGACGTGGCCCGGCGGCTGCGGCACGCATCGCGCGCGTCCCTCGCCGAGTGGGACATCGCCCCGTCGCACGCCCGCGCCCTCGGCGTCCTGATCCGCGACGGTGCGCTCCGGCTGAGCGACCTGTCCGACCGGCTGCACATCGCGCCCCGCTCCACGACCGAGGTCGTCGACGGGCTCCAGGAGCGCGGGCTGGTCGAGCGCCGGGCCGACCCCGATGACCGGCGGGTGACCATCGTCGCCGTGACCGCCGCCGGCCAACGAGTCGGTGCCGCCGTACAGGCCAACCGAGCGGCGACCGGCGACCGGGTGTTCGGCGCGCTCAGCGCCACCGACCGGGCGCACCTGGCCCGGATCCTGGGCAAGCTGCGAACGACGGATGGGTAGGGTCCGCGGGATGAGCACTGAGCCAACCGAAAAACAAGCCACGAGGGTCGCTGTCGTAACCGGCGCCGGCAGCGGCATCGGGGCCGAGGTGGCCCGCGCGCTGGCCGGCGAGGGCTGGATCGTCGTCCTGGCCGGTCGCCGGCTCGAGACGTTGCAGGCAACGGCCGCGTCGGCTGGCGGCCGGCTCGACCCGGTCGTGTGCGACGTCACGGACGAGGGTTCGGTGCGAGCGCTGTTCGACGCAGCGGTCGAGCGGCACGGCCGGGTCGACCTGCTGTTCAACAACGCGGGCAGCGGCTCCCCGCCCCGGGACATCGACGAGATCCCGCTCGTCGAGTGGCAGGCGGCGGTCGACGTCAACCTGACCGGGGTGTTCCTGTGCACTCGCGAGGCCTTCCGCGTGATGCGGCAGCAGACCCCTCAGGGCGGCCGGATCATCAACAACGGCTCGATCTCGGCCCACGCGCCCCGCCCGCACTCGATCGCTTACACCGCAACGAAACACGCGGTGACCGGGCTCACCAAGGCCACCGCGCTCGACGGCCGGCCGTTCGACATCGCCTGCGGGCAGATCGACATCGGCAACGCAGCCACCGACATGACCGGCCCGATGGCGGCGGGGATCGTGCAGGCCGACGGGTCGGTCCGTGCCGAGCCCCGGATGGACGTCGCGGACGTCGGCCGCGCGGTCGTCTACATGGCCGGGCTGCCGTTGACCGCCAACGTCCTGAACCTCACCGTGGTCGCGACCAAGATGCCGTACGTCGGGCGCGGCTAGCTACCAGCGGTCGATGTGGAGGACCTCGTCGAGCGGCTGGCGCGGCGCCGGGCTGAACGTCTCCCCCGTGTAGTACGCGGTCGGGATCAACGCCGCCTGGACCACGCCGTCGGGGAGGCCGAGCAGTTCGGCGACCTCGGCCTCATAGTCCAGGTGCAGCGTCGTCCACGCGGTGCCCAGCCCGCGGGCCCGGGCGGCCAGCATGTAGCTCCAGACCGCCGGCAGGAGCGAGCCCCACAGTCCGGCCTGGTTGCCCGCGTCGAGTGAACCCCGGCCGACCTTCAGGCAGGGCAGCAGCAACACCGGGACCTCGCCCATGTGCTCGCCGAGATACGCGACGCTGTCACCGACACGGCGCTGGACCGGCGCCCGTCCGGGGTCATCGGCGTACAGCTTGCCGGCCGCCCACTCCGACGCCAGGTAGGCCTCGACTGCCCGGCCATAGACCGCACCGATCGCCTGACGCTGCGCCGCGTCGGTCACGACGACCCACTGCCAGCTCTGCCGGTTGGACCCGCTGGGCGCCTGCAACGCGATCTCCAGGCACTCCCGGATGAGCGCCTCCGGGACCGGCCGGGTGAGGTCGAGCCGTTTGCGCACCGCCCTGGTCGTCGTGAGCAGCTCGTCCGGGGTCAGTGGCAGCGTGGGCACGACAGGCATCCTGGCAGCAGATGTGCCGATCCTGCGCAGATCCGGCGGCGCGCGGCCCCGGCCGTATACCCGCGCGGGTCCAGGCTCCTAGGGTCGGCCGGGTGAGCCATCTGAGCTACCTCGAGGCGACCGTGGTGGGCGCGTTCCAGGGGGTCACCGAGCTGGTGCCGATCTCCAGCCTCGGGCACAGCGTCCTGCTCCCGGCCCTCGTCGGTGGGCACTGGGCCAAGGACCTCTCGGTCTCGGCCCCGGAGTCGCCGTACCTCGCGTTCATCGTGGGACTGCACGTCGCCACGGCGCTGGCCCTGCTGCTGTTCTTCTGGCGGGACTGGCTGCGGATCGGGCGCGGGTTCGTCACGTCGGTCGTCCATCGTCGGGCGGTCGAGCCGTACGAGCGACTGGCCTGGCTGCTGATCATCGCGACGATCCCGGTCGGCATCTCCGGCCTGCTGCTCGAGCACACCTTCCGGACCACCCTCGGCCGGCCGATGCCGGCGGCGGCGTTCCTGTTCGCCAACGGCCTGGTCCTCCTGTTCGGCGAGCGGTTGCGGCGCCGGGACCAGCCGACCACGGTGTACGACGACGAGGCCGACGCCTACCCGGCGGACCTGCCGGTCTGGCGGGCGCCCGAGCCGGACCACTCCGGGGACGCGGCCGACCGTCGGCTGGCCGGCCTGTCCTTCGGTCGCGGCACCCAGATCGGTTCGGCGCAGGTGCTCGCGCTGCTGCCGGGGATCAGCCGGTCCGGCGTGACGATGGTCGCCGGGCTGGTGCGCGGGCTCTCGCGCGAGGACGCCGCGCGGTTCTCGTTCCTGCTCGCGACGCCGGTCATCCTGGCCGCCGGAGCCCTCAAGGTGCCGGATCTCACCGGGCCGCTCGGCGCGGGGATCCGCGGGCCGGTGCTGGCCGGGAGCGTGGCGGCGTTCGTTGCCGCGTACGGCGCTGTGCGCTTCCTCACCCGCTACTTCCGGTCCGGGACGCTGCGGCCGTTCGCCTGGTACTGCCTCGTCGCCGGCGCCGGCTCGTTCGTCTGGCTGGCAGTGCGTTAGTCAATCAGGGACAAACCAACCATCTCCTGAGTGCGTTGCGTAGCAAAGGATCCACGGTCTGCAAGTTGTTGCCATCTCGGCCCGAGATCGCCGGTAACCCCCTACGTTGTGCCCTGAGTTCCTGGTCTTCGCTCGGGGCGAAGGGCTGGCTGCTTGGTACAGCAGAGTGCCGACCCCGTTCATTCGACCTGCCGGAGATGCAATGCGCCCTCGCACCCTCGTCGCTTGCCTTGCAACAACTGTCATGCTGCTCGGTAGCGCCGCGACGTCGTACGCCTCGGTCGTAGCCAGTCCCACGCGTCCCTGCGCGCAGCCGGACGGTCGGGTCGACGCCATGGCGTTCAGCGGCAGCACGCTCTACATCGGCGGAAGCTTTACCCATGTCAAGAGTCGCGCCGGCGTCTCGAATGCGCGGGGCGGGCTCGCCGCGATCAACACCGCGACCTGCGACCTGACCGGTTGGACCGCGTCGGCGGACGGCACGGTGCTCGACCTGGCTGTGTCCGGGACCACTGTGTACGTCGCTGGCGCGTTCAAGCACGTCGGCAGTGCAGCCCGCTCGCGGCTGGCTGCTCTGGATGCGTCGTCCGCGGCCGTCCTGCCCTTTGCGCCCGTGCTCAACAAGCAGGCGAACGGCCTGCTGGCGTCGGGCTCGCTGCTCTACGTCGGTGGCGAGTTCACCAAGGTCGGCTCGGCCGCGCGGACGAGGCTGGCCGCCTTCGACCTGGGCACGGGCGCGCTCAGCTCGGCCTGGCAGCCGAAAGCCAACGGGGTCGTCAACACCCTGACGGCCTCGGCCAACGGCTCGGACGTCTACCTCGGCGGTTCGTTCACGACGCTCAACGGTCAGGCGGCGCACGCCTACCTGGGTGCGGTCGGAGCCGGCAACGGCGCGGTCGACCCGGCCTTTGCCGCGGCCCCGGCGTACCCGATCCTCGACCTGGAGGCCGACGCGCGTGGGGTGTACGCCGGTGGCGGCGGGCACGGCGGTCACCTCGACATCTACAACCTCGACGGCTCGCAGCAGCGGCCGACGTACCAGACCGACGGCAACGTCCAGGCCGTCGCCCTCGACGGCGACTCGCTCTGGGCCGGCGGCCACTTCACGAACTTCTGCGTGGGCGGCACCGGGGCCGGCGCACCGTTCATCTGCGACGCGCCGCTGGAGCGCCGCAAGGCGTTCGAGGTGTCTCTGAGCAGCGGGCAGCTGACCAGCTGGAAGCCGGCGTTCAACAGCCCGTTCGGTCTGCTGGTCGCCCGGGTCGACCCGTTGACCCACGCGCTGTGGACCGGTGGTGACTTCACGACCGTCGACGGCGTGAGCGTCGGACACCTCGCCACGTTCCCGGCCGCCTGAACCGCCCGCGAAACGGAAAGAGCCACTCATGAGCCGAACCCATCGTCTAGCCGTCGTCGCCGCTGTTGCCCTCGCGCTGCCCGCCGTCGCGATGTCTGCGTCGATGTCATCCGCCGCACCGGCGACGCAGGGCTCGACGGCCCGAAGCGCGACCATCCCGACGACCACGCCGTGCGGCGCACTGCCGGCGAGCAGTGCACCCACGACGTACTCGCACGTCGCCCTGATCATGTTCGAGAACAAGCCACTCAAGAAGATCGTGGGCAACACCGCGGACGCGCCCTACCTGAACTCGCTGATCAACGCCTGCAGCTACAGCAAGAACGACCTGTCGCTGTCGACGACGAGCCTGGCCAACTACGTCGCGCTCACCTCGGGCTATACCGGCTGCGCGGCGGTGGATGCCAGCTTCAAATGCACTAGCGTCAAAGAGATCACCGCCAACAAGCCGTCGACCACCTGGCCCCAAGCCAGCAAGAGCATCTTCGAGCTGATGGGATCGGCCGCGGCCGAGTGGAACGAGTCGGCGCCGTCGAACTGCGCGGTGAAGGGCAGCGGCAACTACGTCGACAACCACGCGCCGTACCACTACTACACCCGGATCCAGAACAGCCTCTGCCCGCAGTACGACCAGCCGTTCCCGGCCGCACCGGAGACGACCCTGTCCGCGCAGTTCAACCTGGTCATCCCGAACAAGGTCGACATCATGCACCTGGTGCCCGGGACGACCATCTCGCAGCGGATCAAGAACGGCGACAACTGGGCCAAGGTGTTCATCCCGCAGCTGCTCAGCTCCGCGGCGTACCAGTCCGGCAACACGGCGATCATCATCACCTGGGACGAGGGCAACAACTCGACGTTCACGGTGCCGTTGATCGTCATCACGCCGTACACCAAGGCCGGCGGCGTCTCCTCGGTGAGCTACAACCACTACTCGGTGCTCAAGGGGATCCAGCAGATGGTCGGTGCCACACCGTTGCTCGGGCACGCCGCCGACAGCAGCGTCGGCTCGATCCGCGACGACGCGCTGTTCGGCCTCAAGCCGTGACCTGACGCCGGCCAGTCAGTCGGTAGTCACCCGGCGATCAGTCGGCCGGGCGGGGCAGCCACGAGGCGGCGCCGAGCTCCCGGGACAGCGCGCGGGCGCTCTCCCGGATCAGGTCGCGCGCCTCGTGCTGGGCCAGGTCGGCGCCGGAGGGGATGACGACGGCGATCGCGCCGACGTTGCCCCATGAGTCGAAGACCGGGCTGGCCAGCGCACTCTCCCCCAGCACCGCCTCGTCCTGCTCGACGGCCAGCCCGGTGGCTCGCACCTCATCGAGCTGGCGGCGCAGGTCGGCCGGCGCGGTGAGCGTCTCGCCGGTCATGCTGCGCAGCGACTCCGCGCCGAGCACGCGGTCGGCCTCCTCGGGCTGGAAGGCGAGCATCGCCTTGCCCAGTGCGCTGGCGTGGACCGGGATCACGATGCCCACCTCGGGCATCTGACGGCTGCCGTCCGGGCGCGGCTCGTGATGGATGATCACGACGTCGTCGACCAGTAGGACGCCGGTCCGCACGGCGAGCCCGGTCCGCCGGGCCAGGTCCTCGGCCCACGGTGCCGTCTTCGACCTCAGCTCCAGGGTGTCCAGGTAGACGTTGCCCAGCCGCAGGACGGCCGGCCCGAGCTGGTAGCGGCTGGACCCGCGCTCCTGCACGACCATGCCGTGTTCGACCAGGCTGCGGACGATCCCGTGCGTCGTCGAGGGCGCCAGCTCCAGCCGAGCGGCGAGCTCCGACAGGCTCATCCGCCGGGCGCCCTGGAGCGCCGTGAGCACCCGGATGGCGCGGTCGATGGACTGGATCACGTCGGTTTCTCCCCGTTCCGCACGGAACTACGCGTGACGAACTTCACGAAAACTCTTGCCCATCAGTGAATCACGGGGGTAACGTCCGCGTCACATTCGATATTACCGAATCTTATTCGGACTCGACTTCCTGTTCACGACCCGGAGAGGGGCACGGCATGCTTGACGAGACCACCCTGTTTCAACGGCTCGGCGCGGAGTTCATCGGGACGGCCTTCTTGGTGTTCATCGGCGTGGGCTCGGTGCCCGCGACCCTGATCGTCAACGGTGACGCCCCCTTCACGATGGCCGACCTCGGCATGATCTCGCTGGCCTTCGGCACCATCGTCGTGGCGACGGTCTACGCCCTTGGCCACATCGGCGGCAACCACATCAACCCCGCGGTGACGCTAGGGCTCGCCGTCTCGGGGAAGTTCCCGTGGGCGCAGGTCCCGGCCTACCTCGCCGCGCAGGTGCTCGGCGCGATCCTGGGCGCCGCGGCCATCATCGGCGTCCTGGGCAAGAAGGCGAGTGACGTCGGGCTCGGCGTCGCGTCGTACGGCGACATCAGCTGGGTCCAAGCGTTCACGGCCGAGTTCGTCGGCACGTTCATCCTGGTGTTCACCATCTTCGGGGTCATCCACCGCAAGGCGGCGGCCGGCTTCGCCGGTGTCGCGATCGGCCTCGTGGTGTTCGCGGCGATCATCCCGGTGGCCCCCGCGACCGGCGCCTCGATCAACCCGGCCCGCACCTTCGGGCCGATGCTGGTCCAGCAGATCGCCGGTGGTTCGGTGAAGTGGGGCCAGCTGCCGGTCTACCTGGCCGCCGAGCTGCTCGCCGGTGCCCTGGCGGCACTGGCCTACGGCGTCCTGACCCGTACGCCGGCCGACCAGCAGGGCGCCGGTGCCGGCGTCGACCTCGCCGACCCCGTGACCGCGTCCGTCTGACCAGCTGTGCCCTGATGAGCTCTGACCTGAAACCCTGACCTGAACCAGAAAGGCAGCCCATGAAGAAGCTGATCAACGACCCGGCCGACGTCGTCGCCGAGGCCCTGTTGGGCATCGACGCCGCCCACCCCGGGCTGCAGGTCGACCACCACAACAAGATCATCTACCGCGGGGACGCGCCCCGGCCGGGCAAGGTCGGGATCATCTCCGGCGGCGGGTCGGGCCACGAGCCGCTGCACGGCGGCTTCGTCGGGCTCGGCATGCTCGACGCCGCCTGCGCCGGTGAGGTGTTCACCTCACCGGTGCCGGACCAGATGCTCGCCGCGACCAAGCTGGTCGACGGTGGCGCCGGGGTCCTGCACGTCGTCAAGAACTACACCGGCGACGTCATGAACTTCGAGATGGCCGCCGAGCTGGCCGCCGCCGAGACCGGCGCCCGGGTGGTCTCGGTGGTCACCGACGACGACGTCGCCGTCCAGGACTCCACCTGGACGGCCGGTCGCCGCGGCGTCGGCGTCACGGTGCTGCTGGAGAAGATCGCCGGGGCCGCGGCCGAACAGGACCGCACCCTGGACCAGGTGGCCGAGATCGCCCGGACGGTCAACGCCAACGGCCGCAGCATGGGCGTCGCCCTCACTTCCTGCACCGTGCCGGCCGCCGGGAAACCGACGTTCGAGCTCGGTGAGGACGAGATGGAGCTCGGTGTGGGGATCCATGGCGAGCCCGGCCGGCAGCGGCTGCCGCTCGCCCCGGCCAAGGACATCGCCGCGCTGCTCCTCGAACCGATCCTGGCCGACCTTCCGTTCAGTTCCGGCGACGGCGTCATCGCCTTCGTCAACGGGCTCGGCGGCACCCCGCTGATCGAGCTCTACCTGATGTACAACGAGGTCAACAAGATCCTCACCGCCCACGGGGTGCACGTCGCGCGCTCCCTCGTCGGCTCCTACATCACCTCCCTCGAGATGGCCGGCACCTCGGTCACGCTGCTGAAGGTGGACGATGAGCTGCTGTCCCTCTGGGACGCTCCGGTCAACACTCCCGCCTTGAGATGGGGCATCTGACAACGTGGACGACGACGTGACCACGGCGGCCTTGACGGCCTGGGTGCGCGCCTTCGCGGACCTCGTGTCCGAGAACCGCGACCACCTGACCGCGCTCGACTCGGCGATCGGCGACGCCGACCACGGGTCGAACATGGACCGGGGCATGACGGCCGCCGTGGCCGCGCTCGAGGAGGCCAACCCGGCCACAGCCGGGGCCGTCCTGACCAAGGTCGGCATGACTCTGGTGTCTACGGTCGGCGGGGCGAGCGGCCCCCTGTTCGGCACCTTCTTCCTGCGGATGGGCACGTCGCTCGGCGACACCGAAACCGTTACCCCGCACCAGTTCTCAGCGGCACTCAGAGCCGGTCTCGAAGGCGTCGTCGCGCGCGGCAAGGCCGAGCCCGGCGACAAGACGATGTACGACGCCCTGGCCCCCGCGGTCGACGCTCTGGACTCAGCCCTGAGTGAGTCCGTCGACCTCCCGGCCGCGTTGGCCCGGGCGTGGACGGCCGCCGAGGCCGGTCGGGACGCGACAACGCCGATGCTGGCCCGCAAGGGCCGGGCCAGCTATCTGGGTGAGCGCAGCGTCGGGCACCAGGACCCGGGCGCGACGACCGTGGCCCTGCTTCTGCAAGCCGCCAGCGAGTCGTCGTCCCGATGACGGCGGACCCCAGCAGCCGCGGGGACGGCGAGGCCGTCGGCCTGGTCGTCGTGTCGCACAGCCGGGCCCTCGCCGCTGCGGCCGTGGCGCTGGCCGCCGAGATGCTGCACGGCCGTGGGGTCCGGATCGAGATCGCGGCCGGGCTCGACGACACGACGTTCGGCACCGACGCCGTCCGGATCAAGGACGCGATCGAGCGGGTCGACGGCCCGGCCGGTGTCGTGGTCCTGATGGACCTGGGGAGCGCGGTGCTGAGCACCGAGCTCGCGCTCGACCTGTTGGCCGACCAGTCCACCCGCGAGCGGGTCATCCTGTCGCCGGCCCCGATCGTCGAGGGCCTGATCGTGGCCGCGGTCGCCGCCGCGGGTGGCGCCGGCCGGGCCGAGGTCGCGACCGAGGCGCGGGCCGCCCTGATGGGCAAGGCCGCCCACCTGTCCGTGCCCGACGAGGCCGCCGGGCCGGTGGCCGCTGCCGCGAGCGCCGACGACGTCGTCGCGACCTTCCCGGTGCTGAATGCCCACGGCCTGCACGCCCGCCCGGCGGCTCGCCTGGTCAGCGAGGTCCGCGGCCTGGACGCCGTCGTACGGTTGACCAACCGCACCACCGGCACCGGCCCCGTGCCCGCCGCCAGCCTGAGCCGGGTCGCGACCCTCGGCGCCCTGCTCGGGCACGAGATCGAGATCCGCGCCTCCGGACCGCAGGCCCAGGAGGCGGTCGAGCACCTGCTCACCCTCGCCCGGCGACGCTTCGACGAGCCGCTCGAGGCGGAGCCGACGGCGGCCGTCAGGTCTGTCCGGCCAATGCCCGTCGCTACGGCGGAGTCCGTCGGCCCGCTGCCGGGCTCGCCGGGGATCGCCATCGGTCCGGCCCGACTGCTCGCCACGGCCGCACCCCTCGCCGACCTTGACCTGTCTGACCTGTCCTCCGGCGAGGTCGGCGAGCCGGCCGCGGAGTGGCGGCGGATCATCGAGGCGATCGCCGACGTACGGCGGGAGATCGACCGGGTGCGGGCACTGACCGTTCGCGAGGTGGGCCCCGAGGAAGCCAGCATCTTCGACGCCCACCTGTCCCTGCTCGCCGACTCCGAGCTGCTGGCCGACGTGAAGGCGCGGATCGGCGACGGCCAAGGCGCCGCTGCGGCCTGGGCCGGCTGCATCGCCGAGATCGAGCGGCAGTGGGCCGAGCTGCCCGACCCCTACCTGCGCGAGCGGGCGCACGACGTCCGGGCCGTCGGCGACCAGGTCCTGCGGGCCGTCGTCGGAGTGTCGGCGCCGGAGACGACCGGCACGGGGGTGCTGGTCGCGCGCGACCTGAGCCCGGCCGAGGCGGCCGGTCTCGACCTGGACCGGATCACCGGAGTCGTCCTCGCCTACGGCAGTGCCAGCTCACACGCGGCGATCCTGACCCGGGCCCGGGACATCCCCCTCGTCGTCGCGGCCGGCCGCGACGTGCTCAACGTCGTCGACGGCACGACGGTCGTCATCGACGGCGGCACCGGTGAGGTGCACATCAACCCCGCGCCTGAGGTCGTGGCCGACTTCCGCCGGCGGGCCGACGACCAGCAGGAGCGGCGCGCGGCGGACCTGGCCCGGGCCGGCGAGCCGGCCCGCTCGCGCGACGGCACGACGGTCGCCGTCGAGGCCAACCTCGGCTCGGTCGCCGACGCGCGGGCCGCGCTGGCCGCGGGTGCCGAGGGCAGCGGGCTGGTCCGCACCGAGTTCCTCTTCCTGGGCCGGGCCACTGCGCCGGACGTCGACGAGCAACAGGCCGAGTACGACGCGATCGCCGCCGCCATGGCCGGCCGACGAATCACGTTACGAACACTCGATGTCGGCGGCGACAAGCCGCTCCCCTATGTGCCCGTGCCGGTCGAGCAGAACCCGTTCCTCGGGCTGCGCGGGATCCGGCTGAGCCTGGACCGGCGCGACCTGTTGGCCGAACAGCTGACGGCGATCTGCCGGACGGCCAGGCAGCATCCGGTCAACGTGATGTTCCCGATGGTCTCGACCCTGGCCGAGCTCCTGGAGGCGAGCCAGGTGCTGATCGAGGCGGCCGGCTCCGCGGGCCGGCCAGAGGGTCTGCGGGTCGGGATGATGATCGAGGTGCCGGCGGCCGCCCTGAAGATCGAGACCTTCCTGCCGCACTTGGACTTCGTCAGCATCGGGACTAACGACCTGACCCAGTACACGCTGGCCGCGGAGCGCGGAAACGGTGCAGTAGCAGCGGTTTCCGACGCCCTCGACCCCGGCGTGCTGCAGCTGGTCGACCGGGTCTGCCGGGCCTGCGCCGGCCGGGTCGACGTCGCCGTGTGTGGTGAGGCGGCGTCGGACGAGCTGGCGATCCCGGTGCTCGTCGGGCTCGGGGCCCGCGAGCTGAGCGTCTCGCCGCGTGCGGTGCCGCGGGTCAAGGCGAACATCCGCGACCTCGACCTGGGCCGGTGCCGTGACCTGGCCCAGGCCGCACTCACACTGGCCAGCGGCGACGACGTACGCAAGCTCGTCCTGGCTATGTCCTCGGAGGGGACCGGCTGAGCTGTCTGTGGAGACTGACGTAGCCGGCTAGAGCGCTGTGCCAAGGTGTTCCAATGACCTGGTTGCCGAGCGACTTCTCGCATCCCCTGCGCCTGGACCTGTCGACCGGACAGCACCTGCGGCCGATCCGGGCCGGGGACGTCGACCTCGACCTGCCGGCGGTCATGGGTTCGCGGGAGCGGCTGTGGTCGATCTACGGCGAGGCCTGGGGTTGGCCGCCGGCGACGATGACCCGCGAGCAGGACCTCGACGACCTCGCCCACCACGAGGCTGAGATCGAGGCCCACGAGTCGTTCAACTACGCGCTGTTCGACGATGCCGAGACCGAGCTGTTGGGCTGCGTCTACATCGACCCGCCGCAGAAGGTCGGGGCGGACGCCGAGATCTCCTGGTGGGTGGTCGACGCCCTCGCCGGCGGTCCGGTCGAGGCCGCGCTGGATGCTGCGGTGCCGGCCTGGGTGGCTCAGGACTGGCCGCTGGACCGGCCGCACTACGTCGGCCGGGACCTGTCCTGGGCGGACTGGATGGCGCTGCCGCACATCTGACCGGCCGCTGGCTGCGGTTCCCGGCGCCTCGGATCCGGTCGAGCGCGCCGTCCGCCCGGCCGCCTGTCAGGCTGTTCTCACCATGCCCAAGACCGTGCTCGTCACCGGTGCCTCCGGGTTCGTCGGGTCGCACCTGTCCCGGGCCTTGGTCGATGCCGGGCACCAGGTGCGGGCCATGACCCGCCGGCCCGAGGAGTACGACGGCCCGGGCGAGCCGGTCGCCGGCGACGTCGGCGACCTCGAGAGCCTGGAGAAGGCGCTGGCCGGCGCGGACGCCGCCTACTACCTGGTCCACTCGCTCGAGGCGCAGGACTTCGAGGACAAGGACGCCGAGGCCGCGCTGAACTTCGGCCGGGCTGCTGCCGACGCCGGGCTGGAGCGAATCATCTACCTGGGCGGTCTGGGAGTCGATGACGGCGAGCTGTCGCCGCACCTGCGCTCCCGCCGCCAGGTCGAGCAGCTGCTGCCGCTGGCCGGGGTGCCGGTCACGGTCCTGCGCGCCGCCGTCGTCATCGGGCACGGCGGCATCTCCTGGGAGATCACCCGCCAGCTGGTCGACCACCTGCCGGCCATGCTCACGCCGGAGTGGGTCAACACCCGCACCCAGCCGATCGCGCTGCCGGACGTGGTGCGCTACCTCGTCGGCGTCCTCGAGCCGGTCGAGGCGCGCGGCCAGGTCTACGAGATCGGCGGGCCAGATGTGTTGCGCTACATCGACATGCTGCAGCGGGCCGCGAAGATCCAGGGCAAGGCGCTGCCCAACCTCAGCGTGCCGCTGCTCTCGCCGCGGCTGTCGTCGATGTGGCTGTCGCTGGTCACCGATGTCGACACCGCGACCGGGCGCAACCTGGTCGACTCGATGACCAACGAGATGGTCGTCCGGTCCAGCGGCCCGGACATCAAGGACGTGGTGCCCGGCCCGACGCTCGGCTACGACGACGCCGTCCGGCTCGCCCTCGCCGACCGCGAGCGGGCGCTGACCACCGAGCAATGACAGCCGAGAGATGACCGGGCGCAGCCTCATGGCCTGGCGGACGTCCTTGGTCCGCGGCTTCAGCTCGGCGCTCGTCGACCGGGTGCCCCGAGACCACCGACAGCCGGACCAGGACTTCACCCGGCGTCGGGTCGTCGTGGCGGCGCTGCTGGTCGTGGGCGCCGTACTGCTCGGTGTGTCGCTCTCGGTGCGCCCCGGCGACGCCGTCTTCTACCCGCTCACCCTCGCGGTCGCCGCGACCTGGGCCCTCGGGGGCGTGCTCTCCGGGCCGTTGCACCTGGGCTATGTGGAGCGGGGCGGGACCAGCGGTCCGACCCAGGTCCGGCCGCTCCTGACCTCGTTCGTGGTCGGCCTGGTGTGTGCCGGCGTCTTCATCCTGGGGGCGTTGGTCGTCCGGGAGATCCCGCCGCTGCACGACTATGTCGAGGACCTGTTGGCGCACGCCCGCAAGGGTTCGCTCGGCCTGATCACCGTGGTGACGGTGGTCAACGGCGTCGCCGAGGAGGTGTTCTTCCGTGGCGGGCTGTTCGCGGCGATCGGCCGGCGCCATCCGGTGCTGCTCTCGACGGCGGTCTACGCCCTGGCGACGGCGGCCACCCGCAACCCGATGCTGGTGTTCGCCGCGCTGACCCTGGGTCTGGTGCTCGGCCTGGAGCGGCGCGCGTCCGGCGGGATCCTGGCGCCGGTCATCACCCACGTCACGTGGTCGCTGCTGATGCTGTTCCTGCTGCCGCCCCTCTTTGCCGGGTCCTGACTGTGCGGCGAGGCTGGGTAGCGTGACGCCCGTGAGCTCCCCCGAGGTGCGCCTGGCCACACCGGCCGACCGCGAGCGTGTCATCGACACTGTCGTCGCCGCGTTCGCGGAAGACCCGGCGTTCCGCCACTTCTTCCCCGGCTCCTATGCCAGCGACGCCCCCGTCTTCGCCGGCAACCTGTTCGACGGGCGGCTCGGCTTGGGCAGCGTGTGGGTGGTCGACGACGGCTCCGCCGTGTCGATGTGGAACCCGCCCGGAGCAGCGCACTTCGACGTGTCGGCCGGCCTGTCGACGGCCGCCGTCGAACGACTGGAGCGGTACGACGCCCTGGTGCACGCGATCACCCCGGTCCACCCGCACTGGTACCTCGGCGTCCTCGCGACGCATCCGGACCACGCCGGCCGGCGGTTGGGCCGGCTCGCGATGGACCCGGGCCTCGAGCGGGCCCGCGGCGCCGGCCTCCCGGCGTACCTCGAGACGGTCACCGAGGCGAACACCCGCATCTACACGGCGAGCGGCTGGTCCCTGGTCGACACCGTCACCGTCGACGAGCTGCTCGTGCGGGTGCTGCGGCACTAGGACAGGCCGGTGACGGTCCCGTCGTCGCTGATGTCGATCCGCATCGCGGCCGGCTTGCTCGGCAGGCCGGGCATCGTCATCACGTCACCGCACAGGAGTACGACGAAGCCGGCGCCGGCGGACAGGTGGACCTCGCGCACGTTGACCGTGTGACCCGACGGTGCCCCGCGGAGCTTGACGTCGGTGGAGAAGGAGTACTGGGTCTTCGCCACACAGATCGGCAGGTGGCCGTAGCCGTCGGCCTCGATCCGCTCCAGCCTGCGCTTCGCCTTGGCGTCCCAGGTCACCTGCAAGGCGCCGTACAGCTTCGTGGCCACGGTCTCCATCTTCTCGGCAAGTGACATCTCGTCCGGGTAGGTGAGCGAGAACTCCTGTTCGTTTGGCCCGTCGAGCAGCTCGAGCACTCCCTTGGCCAGCTCCTCGGCACCGGCGCCGCCATCGGCGAAGTGCGTCGCCGGGAAGGCCCGAACCCCTTGGGCCGCAACGAGCTCGATCACCTTGGCGGTCTCGGCCGCAGTGTCGGTGGGGAAGGTGTTGAGCGCCACGACGCACGGGATGCCGTAGGAGTTGCGGATGTTGTCGAGGTGCCGGGCGAGGTTGGCCATCCCCCGCTCGATGGCGGCGAGGTCCTCGGTGCCGACATCGGCGACGGCCACGCCGCCGTGGTACTTCAAGGCCCGCACCGTCGCGACGACGACGGCCGCATCCGGACGCAGCCCGGACTTGCGGCACTTGATGTCGACGAACTTCTCCGCGCCGAGGTCGGCGCCGAAGCCGGCCTCCGTCACGACGTAGTCGACCATCCGGAGCGCCGCGCGCGTCGCGATCACCGAGCTGCAGCCGTGCGCGATGTTGGCGAAGGGGCCGCCGTGGACGAAAGCCGGTGCGCCGCCGAGGGTCTGGACCAGGTTGGGCGCCAGTGCGTCCTTGAGCAGGACGGTCATCGCGCCATCGGCCCCGAGCTCGCGAGCGGTGACCGGCTTCCCGGATCTGCTGTAGCCGACCACGATGTCGCCGATCCGCTGCTTCAGGTCGGCCCACGACTCGGTCAGGCAGAAGATCGCCATCAGCTCGGAGGCGACGACGATGTCGAAGCCGTCCTCGCGGGTGAAGCCGTTGGCGACGCCGCCCAGCCCCACGACGATGTCGCGCAGGGCTCGGTCGTTGATGTCGAGGACGCGCTTCCAGGTGATCGTCCGGACGTCGATCTCGAGCTCGTTGCCGTGGTGCACGTGGTTGTCGATCATCGCGGCCAGCAGGTTGTTGGCCGCCGCGAGCGCGGCGAAGTCGCCGGTGAAGTGCAGGTTGATGTCGATCATCGGCACGACCTGGCTGTAGCCCCCGCCGGCCGCACCGCCCTTCATCCCGAAGACCGGCCCCATCGAGGGCTCGCGCAGGCAGGCCATCGAGCGATGACCCGAGCCGGTGCAGGCCGTCGGTCAGCCCGACGGTCGTCGTGGTCTTACCCTCGCCGGCCGGGGTCGGCGAGATGGCGGTCATGAGGATCAGCCGGCCGGTCGGCCGGTCGGCCAGCGACGCCAGGTAGGGCAGGTCGACCTTCGCCTTCGTGTGGCCGTAGGGCACCAGGTGCTCGGGCTCGATCCCGAGGGTTTCCTTGGCGATGGCGGTGATCGGCTGCAGCGTCGCCGCGTTCGCGATCTCGATGTCGGAGAGCAAGGGTGGTGCCCCTTTCGATGCGTCAGGGGCACGGCTTCATTGCCGACCGACCCGACCTGGAGGGTACGAACGACGCCCTTCCTGTGTCTAGAGTCAGGAATCGCTACGGCCGGGGCCAGGCGCGATGCTCGTCGCCTCAGCACACCGACCACCCCCTGTTGCCCGACAATCCGAAAAGGCCCGCGGACTGTGGGAAACCTGTCAATAGTTCGCATTTGGTACGACAGACCAGGGCCGGAGCGCTCGCCCAAATTTGTTGCATCGGCAACTACCGCTGCGTCGGTCCCGGGGTTAGGGTCGAAAGCGAGCGCCGCACCGCAGCGCCGCCGGAGAGGAGAGCACCATGCCGAGCGACGAGGAGCTGGCCGAGCTCGAGGCCCGCCGCGAGGAGCTGCGCGAGCAGTACCTGAAGGCCGCGGCCGACCGGCCCCAGACCACGGGCCGCGGCATCCACCACGCGGCCCTGATCTGCTCCGACGTCGAGCAGACGATCCGCTTCTACCAGGACCTGCTCGGCTTCCCGCTGGTCGAGCTGGTGGAGAACCGCGACTACAAGGGGTCGATCGCACTTCTTCTTCGACCTGGGCAACCAGACGCTGCTCGGGTTCTTCGACTTCCCTGGGCTCGGGCTGCAGCCGGGCGTCGAGTCGATCGGCAGCGTGCAGCACATCGCGATCTCCGCGCCGCGGGACCGGTGGGAGGCGGCGCGAGACCGGCTGGACGCGGCAGGGGTCAAGTACGCCGGGCCCGACCTGGGCATCGAGGAGTCGATGTACTTCAAGGACCCGGACGGCATCCAGATCGAGCTCCTGAGCGACCCGTTGATGTACTTCGGCGGCCAACAGCTCGACGAGTAGTGGAGGCATGGGCATGACCGAGTGGAACGCAATGACGTACGAGGGCAAGGACACCATCCTGCGGGTGGTGCACGACGAGGCCGAGCGGTTCTTCGCGCTGGCCGACCGCCCGGACCGCTGGGAGGCTCCGACCGCCTGCACCAACTGGTCGACCCGGGACATCGTGGCGCACATCGTCGACACGACCGAGGGCTACTTCACCGGCGTTCGACGCGGCCCGCGAGCGGCAACCCGGCGCCGGCCCCGCACGGGCTGGCCGTGATGAGCGAGCTGGCCGACGAGGGCGCGACGGCGTTCCGCGGCGTGCCGCAGGCCGAGCTGATGGAGCGGCTGCGCACCGACTTCCACAAGATGCGCGAGATCCTCGAGCCGCTCAGCCCGGAGGACTGGACCGGGCTGATGGTGACCCACGCCTACATGGGTCGCGGTGCCGGCGTTCTTCTACGCCGCCGGCCAGCTGATGGACTACGGCGTGCACTCCTGGGACATCCGGCAGGGCACCGGCCAGGCGCACGGCCTGTCCGGCGACGCCGCTGACCTCTTGGTGCCGTTCATGTTCGAGATCTGGCGCGGCACGGTGCGCACGGACGACGTCACGCGAGCCGTTCACGGTCGGCATCCGGGTCACCGGGCGCAACGCCGGCGACTACCGGGTCTCGGTCAACAGCGAGGGCCTGAGCTACGAGCCCGGTGACATCGAGAGCCTGCCGGCGTACATCGAGTTCGACGCGGGCAGCCTGGTGCTCACCGCGTTCGGCCGCGGCAACTTCGGCACGGTCCGCGGTGACATGGACCTCGCCGAGCGCTACCTCAACCTGTTCTTCCGGATCTAGCTGTTCTTCCGGGGCTGGCCGGCCTCCGCGTCGTACTCGCCCGGCGGGTGGCCGGTCGGCAGCCGGTGCTTGGCCACCCGCGACGTCGGCGTGCGCGGGAGCGCATCGACGGCCTGCCAGAACCGCGGCACCTTGAAGGCCGAGAGCCGCTCGCCGGTCCACGCCCGCAGCTCGGCGAAGTCGAGCGGCTCTCCCGGCGCGGCGACGACGAACGCCTTGACCTCGTCCTCGGTCAGCTCCGACGGCACGGCGACGACGGCCACCTCGAGGACCGACGGGTGGGCCAGGATCGCGTCCTCGACCTCGGCCGGTGAGAGGTTCTGGCCCCGGCGGCGCAGCACCTCCTTCTTGCGCGCCACGAAGGTGTAGGTCTCGTCGTCGTTGACCGTCACCAGGTCGCCGGTGTTCAGCCAGCCGTCGACGATGGCCGCCGCCGTCTCGTCCGGCATCTGCCAGTAGCCCGGCGTCACCGTCGGGTTGCGCAGCAGCAGCTCGCCGGTCTCCCCCACGCCCAGGACCTGCCCGGTCGTCGTCCACGACCCGGCCCTCGTTGACGACGCCCAGGGTCGGGTGCTGCCGGATCGAGCCGAGCGTGCCGAACGGCCGGGTGCCGTGGCGCCAGATCAGCCCGTACGGCGACTCCGACATCGCATAGCCGCAGACCACCCGCAGGCCGAACCGCCGCTCGAACGCCTCCTGCCACTCGCGCGTCCGGCGACGGCCCGGTGTAGCAGAGCCGCAGGTCGGTGTCGGCGTCGTCCGGCCGGACCGGCTGGCGCATCAGGATCTCGAGCATCGCCCCGATGGCGTTGAACTCGGTCGCGCCGTGCCGCCGGGCCGAGTCGAGGAAGCCGCGGGCCGAGAACCGCGGCAGCAGCACCAGCCCGGCGCCGCAGGCGAGCGAGCCCAGGACCGAGTAGGCCGGGGCGTTGATGTGGAACAGCGGCAGTGAGGTCATCAGCCGGTCGGCCGCGGTCAGCTCCATCCACCACGGGAAGCCCTCGCCGGCCATGGCATAGGCCCGGTGGGTCTGCATCACCAGCTTGGACCGGCCGGTCGTGCCCGAGGTCGGGATCAGCACCGCGAGGTCGTCCGGGCCGACGGCTGTGTGTTCCGGCAATCCGGACCCTCCCGGCCAGCTGTCGGCTGACTCGACCCGGCGCCAGTCGCCGAGCCGGTCGTCGATGTCGAGCACCACGGCCTCGGCTCCGGCGGACTGGCGGGCCTGGTCCACGGTGGCCCGCAGGGCCGCGTCGGTGACCAGGAAGCGAGGCTGGACCTGGCCGACCAGGGCGGCCAGCTCCTCCGGCGTACCGGCCGGGTCGGTCGGCACCGTCACCGCCCCGAGCGAGGCCAGCGCCAGCCAGCAGAGCAGGTACGGCGGGGTGGTCCGGGCCGTGACGAGGACGAGGTCCCCCCGGCGTACGCCGTCGTCCTGCAGGCGAGCGGCCAGCCGGGACACCTGCGCGGCCGCGCCGCCGAAGGTCAGCGTGCCGTCGTCGGTGCGCAGCCAGGTGCCGTCCGGGTCGCGCTCCGCGGCCGCGGCGATCAGGCCCGGGATGGTGCTCGGCACGAGTCCCTCGCCGGGCCGGCTGGCTGCATCCGCCGAGTCTGGCCGAGCCGTGCCGCCCAGGCAACGCGGCCGGTTCTTCAGTCACACATCCGCTCACACATCCGCTCACACGTCCGGTCCGCACAGTGAATGACAACGGACCACGAGCGCGAACAACCACCAGAGACCACAAGCAGAGATAGGTGAACACCGATGATGTCCCACGAGGTCCTGGCTGCCGCGGCAGCCAGGGAACACCAGACCCGGCTGCATGATGCGGCCCGGAGCCGGCTCAGAGACGAGGTGCGCGCCTCCCGCGCGGCCGAGCGGGCCGCGCGAGCCGCGCGGGCCGACGGCTGGTCCGATGTCGTGCTGCGCGACGGGTCCGCCGTCCTGGTCCGCCCGGTCACGGCGGCCGACGCGCCGCTCCTGGCGGACGGTTTCGCCCGGCTCAGCGCACGCTCGCGCCGGCTGCGCTTCCTGGGACCGAAGAAGATGCTGACCCCGAGCGAGCTGGACCGCCTCACCGACCTCGACCACCACGACCACGAGGCGCTCGGCGCCGTGCAACTCACGGGTGGGCAGACCGAGCGAATGCGGCGAATGGGCCGCGTGGACGGGCTCGGGCTGGGAGTGGCGCGCTACGTCCGGTCCACCGAGGACCCGCTGGCGGCGGAATGCGCAGTCACGGTGGTCGACGGCTGGCAGCGCCGTGGACTCGCGACGGAGCTGCTCACCCGGCTGGCCCACCGGGCCCGGCTGGCCGGCATCCGGCGGTTCACCGGACAGGTGGCGCTGGACAACACCGCGATGGTCGGCCTGTTGCTGCACCTGCGGGCCGAGGTGGACCTCGTGCGGGACGACGACCTGACGCTCGGCTTCGCCGTGCACCTCGATGGCGCATTGAAGCCCGGGACCACCCGGCCCAGCACTGCGCAGCCCAGCACTGCGCGCCTCCCGGCCCCCCGCCAGCCGAGCCTGGACTCGATGCTCGGGATGGTGCTCGACCTGGCCCCGCTCGACCTGGCCCCGCTCGACCTGGCCCCGCTCGACCGGCCCCGCTCGACACGGCGCAGCTCGCTCCGGCGGACAGCGGTAGCAGTGCGGCCCGTACCCTCGCACCATGACCGTCCTGGTCAGGTTGCTGGGCGCTCCGTCGGTCGAGGTCGACGGCGCCCCGGCGCCCGCTCCGCGGGGCCGCAAGAGCTGGGCCCTGCTGACCTACCTGGTCCTCAGCGAGCGGCCGCCGACCCGGCAGCGGCTGGCGGGCCTGCTCTTCGACGGCGCGGACGACCCCCTGGGAGCGCTGCGCTGGAACCTGGCCGAGCTGCGCCGCAGCCTGCGGCCGTACGCCGAGATCACCGGTGACCCGGTGCAGCTGCTCCTGGCCGAGGGCGTCACGACCGACATCGCGCTGCTGGCTGGGGTCGACCGGTCGTCCTCGGACGCGGCCGTCGGCGGCGAGCTGCTCGAGGGGATGAGCTTCGAGGGCTCCTCGGCGTTCGAGACCTGGCTTCTGGTGGAGCGCCGCCGGCTGGCCATGGCGAGTGAGGCCCTGCTGCACGAGAACGCCTTGTCGCACCTGGCCTCCGGACGCGCCGACGCCGCCGTCAACGAGGCCAGCCGGCTGGTGTCGATGAACCCGCTCGACGAGAACTACCAGGCGCTGCTGGTCCGCTCCCTGGCCGCCTCGGGGCAACGCGAGGCAGCCCTGGAACAGGTCGCCCGGTGCGAGCGGCTGTTCCGACGCGAGCTGGGAGCACCCCCCTCGGCCGCCGTTCGGGCGGCCGCCGACTCCGCTCTCGGCGGCGCCACCCGGTCGCCGTCGATCGGCCGGGCCGCCGCCGCCGCCCAGCTCGAGGCGGGTGAGGCCGCCGTCGTCGCCGGCGCGGTCGACGCCGGGCTGGAGTGCCTGCGCCGGGCCGTCGCCGAGGCTGAGGCCTGTGGTGACGACCAGCTCCGCCTGCGGGCGATGATCGCGCTGGGCAGTGCCCTCGTCCATGGCGCGCGCGGCCGGGACGAGGAGGGCGCCGCCGTACTGCACGAGGCCCTGGCATCCGCGAACGACGTGGGCGACCGGGCGGCCGCCGCCAAGACCGCGCGCGAGCTCGGCTTCATCGACGTACAGGCCGGTCGCCGGGAGCGGGCCGACGGCTGGCTCGCGACCGCCGAGTCGCTGGCCGAGGGCGACGACGAGGAGCTCGCCGCGGTGCTCGGCGTACGCGGGATGAACCTGTCGGACATGGCTCGGTACGCGGAGTCGCTGGCCACCCTCGAGCACTCGGTCGAGCGAGCCCTGCTGGCCGCGGATGGGCGGCAGGTCGCGTGGTCCTCGTCCCTCGTCGGCCGGATCCACCTGCTGCGCGGCGAGACCGAGCGCGCGGCCAAGGCCCTGGAACAGTCGATGGACCATGTGCGGGCGCAGCGCTGGATGGCCTTCGCGCCCTGGCCGCAGAGCCTGCAGGCCGAGCTCGACCGGGAGCAGGGGCGCACCGAGCAGTCGGCCGACGGCTACGCGCGGGCGTTCGCGCTGAGCTGCCAGCTCGGTGACCCGTGCTGGGAGGGCATCGCGGCACGAGGCTCCGGCCTGCTGCAGGCCGACGCGGGAGACGTGCGCTCGGCCGTGGCCTGGCTGGAGGATGCGACGGCCCGATGCTCGCGCTGGCCGGACACCTACCAGTGGGTCTACGCCTACGTCCTGGACGCCGCCTGCCAGGTCACCGTCGGAGTGGGTGCACCGAGCGCGCCCCGCTGGGTCGAGCGG
Organism: uncultured Actinomycetota bacterium; assembly: GCA_963794535.1. GTDB lineage: Bacteria > Actinomycetota > Actinomycetes > Actinomycetales > CAVURS01 > CAVURS01. Next base: position 168,825 of record CAWCEI010000014.1, on the reverse strand, counting down.
TTGTCCCAGGTGGCCGCGCGAGGTGGCATGCGGGAGATGGTTATTCGCGCTCACGTCCATCGGGCCAAGCTCGGCCAGGCCGGTGCGGCCGAGGCGGCGGTGCTCGCCGCGGCCGGCATCGACAACCCGGTCCTCGCCGAGCTGGTCGCGGCCATCTGACCAGCGCGCCCTTGACGAGCACGCCGGCTGGGGTTGGATGTTGCCGTGCCCGACGACGTGACGCGCGCCCAGCAGGTGATGTGGGCCAAGGGCGACTTCCACCGGATCGGGGTCTCGCAGCTCCTCGCCGGTGAGCTGCTGGTCCGGGCGTTGCACGTTCACGCCGGCGAGCGCGTGCTGGACGTGGCGGCCGGGGCCGGCAACACCGCTCTCGCGGCAGCCCGGCGCTGGGCCGACGTCACCTGCACGGACTACGTGCCCGACCTGCTGGTGCACGCCGAGCAGCGAGCGGCGGCGGAGGGACTGCCGCTGCGGACCGAGGTGGCCGACGTACAGGCCCTCCCCTACCCGGATGCCAGCTTCGATGTCGTGACCTCGACCTTCGGCGCGATGTTCGCCCCCGACCAGGAGGCGACCGCGCGCGAGCTGGTCCGCGTGCTCCGTCCAGGGGGCCGGCTCGGCCTGGCGAACTGGACGCCGCGGAGCTGGGTGGGCGAGCAGTTCCGGCTCCAGGCCGCCTACCTGCCTCCGCCGGCGGGCGTCCGGCCACCCAGCCAGTGGGGCACCCGGGGCCGGCTGGACGAGCTGTTCGGTGAGCGGGTCAGTGACCTCCAGACGACGGAGCAGTACATAGATCTGGTGCACCACAGCACCGCCGGTCTGTTCGGCCTCTTCCGCGACTGGTTCGGACCCGTGTCCACCGTCCTGGCGTCGGTGGACGCCGAGCGGGCCGAGGCGTTCCAGCGGGACTGGATCGCCCTGTCCGACGAGCACAACATCGCGACGGACGGGACCTGCGAGATCCCGTCGCCGTACCTTCAGGTCGTGGGCGTAAAACGGTCCTGAAGCCTTGCGTTGCGGTCTGGATCGAGTCAAAGTTGGGTGCCTCTAGACCCGGGGCGAAGTGTCGAACGAAGGCAGCATCGTCATGGCGCAGTCTGACGAACCACGGCTCGAGCAGGAGCCGGGCGAACTGGACATTCTGCTTGACGCCCGGACGCTCGGCGAGACCAACGGTGACGCGACCAACGGTGACGCGACCAACGGTGGCGAAAGCCATCGGCAGGTCCACGTCGAGTACGACGCGACGTCCACTCGCGTCGCACTGTCCGGAGAGATCGACCTCGCCGCGAGCTCTGACCTCGACACCGCAGCAGCGCAGGCAACGGCCCTGGGGCGGCCGGTGGCCGTCGACGTGAGCCGAGTCACCTTCATGGACTCGATCGGGGTCGGCTTCATCGCCCGGCTGATCGTCGCCGGGCAACGGGCCGGTTGGCGGCCGCTGCTGCGCGGCGCGCATGGGCCGGTCCTGGAGACCCTCACGGTCTCCGGGATCGTCGGCGCCGTCGACCTCGCGCCGACATAGCTCGCACAGTTCGCTCGCACGGTTCGCTCGCACGGTTCGCTCGCACGGTTCGCTCGCACGGTTCGCTCGCGGGTGCTGTCGGCTGGACGCGTGCGGGGCTCGGGTCGTCCCCCACCGTCATGGGAACGGTCGGTGCATCATGTTGCGGATCGGCACCTGTTGCGGGTCGATCCACTTGGGCGGGATCCACCAGGGGTGCCCGTCGATCATCACCACCACCCAGCCGCGCGACTTGAACTCACGGTGGTGGAATCCGCAGAGCAGTGCCATCTCGTCGACATCCGTCCGGCCATTCGCGGCCGCCCATTCTTGGACGTGATGTCGTTCGCACCAAGCCGGCGGGCGATCGCAGCCCGGGAAGGCGCACCCTCCGTCGCGAGCAGCGAGCGCGACGCTCTGTCCCGGAGTCGCAATCCGCGTCGTGCGGCCGAGCCAGAGTGGAACCGCCTTGGCGTTGGTGACCAACGTGTAGATCAGGCTGTCCCCGGCCGTCGCCAACACTGGCCCGACCGGCACGAGGGTGCCGTTCGCGCTGACCGCCAGGCCCGCCTGGCTGGCCAGCTGCTCGGCGGTGACGTGGACGACGACCGTGGTGCGCGTCCCACCGGATGCCGGCAGGTCACCAGCGTCCAAGGCCCGGTCGGCCAGGCTCACCAGCCCGTCGTGCAGCCGCTGGCCGGCGTCGCGCGGGTCGGGACCATCAGGGCCGGCCGGCACCGGGTGGGCCAGCGCGCCCAGCACCGTCTGCAGCTTGTCGAACGCCTGCGCCGTCAGCACCGCCCGCAAGGTGCCGGTGCCGTCGCCATTCGCCATCAGGGAAGCCGTCCGGTTGCGGTCCTGCCAGTCCTGGTCACGCAGGACGCCGTCCGGGTCGACGACGCTGGCGGCGTGCCGGGCCAGCCGGGCGAGCAGCGTCGGGTCGAAGTTTGTCGCCTCACGGACCAGCAGCTCTTCGACCGAGTCGCCGTGCTCCTTGCGGGCGACCGCCGGAAGGGCAGCCAAGGCCTTCACCACCACATCCGCATGCTCGGCCGAGACGGCCCCCGCTGACATCGCGCGAGCCAGCGTCTGGCACTCGGCCGGCGCCGGCTCGGCGCTGAAGGACTGCCCCGGCGCGCAGGCGTGAGCCAGCCGGACTCGGCGCTTGGCCTCGGACGGGCTCACCTTGAGCTGGTCGCGGATCAGGGCCGCCGGGTTGGGCCGGCCGTAGCGCGCCGCCTCGTCGCCGAGCTCGATCGCCGTGACATAGCGGTTGTCGAACGCCGCGAGCTGACGCTTCACCCGCTCTACGCGCCGGGCGGCCGCGTGGAGCCCGAACGAGGGTGCGTCGAGTCGGACCAGACCGTCGAGATCGACGTCGAGCAGCTGATCGGCACCCGCCTCTATCGCGGCCAGAACAGCGTCGAGATGCGCGTCGCCCGTGGACTCGGGGACGGACTCGGCGGTGGGCTCGGGGTCACCCAGCCCGGTTGCACTGTTTTCGATCATGTGTATGATTCTGCCACATACGGCCGACAGGTGGCAAATCGGTCGAACCTCGAATCCCGTTGCCCAGCAACCAAAAGGAGGCCGCGAGCATGGCTCAGGAACAGCACTGGGCGGCCGCGCCGTACCGGCTCCTCGTGCGCTGGACGCGAGCGCTACGCGGGCGCCCGCTCCGCCTGCAGCTGGGTCTCCCGGTCGACGAACCCGACCGATCGGTAGATCCGGATGGCCACATAGTCCGGGTCGGCGACCATCACCAGCGTCGTGGCGCCGAGCTCATCGAACCCCCAACGACTGACGTGGTGCACGAGGCTGCCGGCGAGGCCACGACCCCGCGCCTCCGGATGGGTCTCGACCCACTGGAACCGAGCCAGTCCGGGGCCGGCCTTGACCAGGCCCATCTGCGTGACCAGCCGATCGTCGAGGAACGCGCCGAACCACTGACCGTGGCCGGCTTCGGCCAGCGCCCGGTTCGTGGCGACCTTGCGCGCCGCGAACTCCCGGTACTCCGTCTCGTCTGGCTCGTTGTCGTCGTCGCGGTTCACCACCTGCAGGTCGACGCTCTGAGCCCAGTCAGCAGCCGACGTCAGCGCGCGGTAGGTCGCCTCGCGGTTCGGTCTTGGCGGTTCATGGACGGCGCTCGCGGTCATGACCGTGGACGCTTCGCAGACCAGGCCCAGCTCGACGAACGGCGCCAGGTCGGCGACCGTCCCCGAAACCCCGTCGAAAGCCAGCGCGATATGCCGCGCACCGGGGAGCTCCGCGGCGAACCGGTCCAACCAGGCCGCCGCCTCTCCCGGCGCCGGGACGGCCGAGAGCAGCAGGAAGTTGCCCCACCAGTACGAGGGGTTGTGCGGGGTCCGCACCACCAGGTAGTCGTCGTGGTCGGTGATCTCGCTCCCGCCGAGCCGGAGCAGAGCCAGGTCGGTCCGGGTGGCCAGCGAGACGACGTCCATCCTCGGACCCTAGGAGTCGCGGGTGACCGCCCGCGAGCGCTTATCCGCCGTCCGCGCTCGAGCTCAGCGCTGGAGGCCGTCCCAGGACCAGTGCGGGATGGCGACGCCGTGCGGCACGTGCGAGCCCGGGTCGGAGTAGAGCAGGACGTCGGCGACGGCCCAACGCATGTAGGCGGTCATCGCGGCCCGGAAGTCCGGGTCGGCCGGCAGCCCAGCATCGTCCATCGCCTGGACGAAGCAGGTGACGAACCGGCGACCCAGGTCGGTCATGTCCCCGTTGCCGGAGTGCATGACCAGGAGGCTGGTCTGGTCGCCCATCGAGCCGGTGTACGACGCCGGGCCGCCCATCACCTCGGCCCAATAGGCAGCGAGCCGTTCGATGTGCTGCGGGTTCTGGTCCTCATGGGAGAACGGGTGGTTGAGCTCGGGGTCGGCCAGGCAGCGGGAGTGGTGAGCGCTAGCCAGGGCGAGGAAGGCGGTCTGGCCGCCGGCGAAGTCGAAGAGCGTCGTGCCCACCGGGCGAGCCTAGCGGCGCTGCCTGGGGTTCGGCCGGTTCGGGCCGACGCGCCGTCAGAGGCCGAGCCAGCCGTCGACCAGGTCGTTGCCGAGCTTGCCGCCCGCGTCGTGGGCGGCGACCAAGCGACGGAAGTCGGGCAGCCGCGGGTAGAGCGGGCCGAAGGCGGCGTCGGGTGTGCTGAAGACCTTGCCCCAGTGCGGCCGGGCCCCGAAGGGCAGGAGCGCCTGCTCGATCTGTTGCAGCACCGGCCGGACCCGGGCCAGGTCCGGCTGCCAAGTGAAGTGGAAGGCGATCGACTCCTGGCCCCCGGTCGTGCTCAGCCACATCGAATCGGCTGCCACAGATCGGATCTCGATCGTCAACAGCGGCTCGCGGATCGCGGCCCGCAGCTCGACCAGCGCCCGCCACGCGGCCGGCCCGTCGGAGAGCGGCAACAGGTACTCGGACTGGAGTTCCTCGCCGGCGCTGGGCTGGAACTCCAGTCGGAAGTGCGGGAGCCGCTCGTGCCACGGCCCGGGCCGCCCCAGCTGTTCGGTGGCGAAGCCAGCGTCGATGCCGTCGATCGGGTGTTGAGCCACGTCGGCGATCCGCCCGCCCCACAATGTTTCCGGGCCGGGCTGCGCCGTGTTGTCGGGCTGCGCCGTGTTGTCGGGCTGCGTCGGGTCGCCGACCCGCTGCTTGAGCCAGACCCGGTTGCCGCCGGGCACGAGCGCCGTGAAGACGCTGACGCTGTACGCCGCACCGAGGATCTCCACGAGATGTTCGGCCAACGCGTCGTCCGGCACGTCGACCACCACCGACTGCGCGACGTCGAAGGTCGGGACGAGGTCGAGGACCAGCTCGGTGACGATGCCCAGTCGGCCGAGCGAGAGCACGTAGCCGTCGAAGTCGTCCCCGACCTCGTCCCGGTCGGCCTGGACCAGCTCACCGTCGGCCCGCACCATCGACAGCGCGCAGGCGCTCCGGCCCAGGATCGCGTTGCCGCGTCCAGAACCGTGGGTGCCGGTGGCGCAGGCCCCAGCGATCGAGATGTGCGGGAGGGAGCCGGTGTTGGGCAGCGCCAGCCCGGCCGACTGGAGCGCGGCGAACAGCTCGCCGTAGCGCATCCCGCCGCTGACTCGGACCTGGCGGGCCGCCGCGTCGATGTCCAGAACGGGCGGCAGATGACGGACCGAGACCAGGTCGCCCTCGGTGTCGGCGACCCGGTTGAACGAGTGGCCGGTCCCCAGCGCGCGAACCCGGTCGCTCCCGGCGACGATGGCCTGCAGCTCCGCGACGGACGTCGGCTCGTGATAGCGAGCCGCGGCGAACTCGATGTTGCCGGCCCAGTTGGTCTGCGACGTGGGAGGGCTCACGCTGCAACCCTCTCACCTGCCCCTACGCGCGGGTCATCAGGCGAGTTGGCCACCGGGTCAGCGGGCGGCGCAGGGTCAGCGGGCGGCGCAGGTCCGGTCGCGGCGCGCGGCAAACCTGACCAAAAGCCCGGGTTGCGGACGGCTCAGGCCGCCAGCAGGAGCCGGCGCACCTCGGCCGCCCCCTCGATGGCCTGGTCGGCGTCCGGCGAGATCGGGATCAGGTTGATCTCGGCGCAGCCGGCGGCGACGTACGGCGCGAGGAACTCGGCCACGTCCTCGGGCCGGCCGAACGGGCAGTAGCGCTCGAACCGCTCGAACGGCAGCCGGTAGAACCCCTGCATCGCGGGGGCCAGCACCGCCCGGGCGGCCTCCGCGGTCTCGGCCAGCCCGCACCAGACCTGCATGCCATGGCGGGTCGGCGGGTTCGGCCGGCCGACCAGAGCGGCCTCTGCCGCCGCCAGCTCGACGGCCTCGGTGAACCGGCGGGGTGAGTTCCAGATGCCCAGCCACCCGTCGCCGAGCCGGCCGGCCCGGCGGACGGCCGCGTCCGAGCGGCCGCCGACGATGATCGGGATCGGCGTCGCGGGCGCCGGGGCGATCACTGCTGCGTCGACGTCGAAGAACTCGCCGTGGCTGCTGCTCGGAGCGCCGGTGAGCAGCTGGCGCAGCAGCTCGAGCGCCTCGTCCATGCGGCGGCCGCGGGTCGCCGGGTCGACATCGCAGATCTCGATCTCGTGCCGGTCCTCCCCGCCGACGCCGACCCCGAAGACCAGCCGGCCCGGGGCGATCCGGTCGATGTCGGCCAGCTGACGGGCGACCAGGACCGGGTGACGCAGCGGCAGCAGGAACAGCCCGCTGTAGATCGGCAGCGTGGGATGCAGCATCGCCAGCGCCGCGGCCTGCACGAGACCGTCGAAGCCGTGCCCGCCGAAGCTGACGTGGTCCCCGCAGCAGATGTGGTCGAGGCCGGCGTCGCTGACCTTGGCCAGCAGGGGCGCCGCCGTGGGCGCGCCCCGCTCGAGCAGGTCGAAGGGCAAGAACATGCCGACGGTGAGGTGGTTCGTGGCGTTGGTCACCGGTCGATCATCCGGTCCCCGAGCCGCCGTTGTCAGCGGGGGAAATACCTCAACCTGACCGATCGGCGGCCGGCCCGCCGCCTCCACCCGCGACGAACCAGGCCGCGACCTGCGAGCGCGACCGGAAGCCCAGCCGGCCCAGGATCCGCTCGACGTGCGACTCCGCCGAGCGCTCGGCGATCCCGAGCCGTACGGCGATCTCGCGGTTGGTCAGCCCATCGGCGACCAGCGCGGCCACCTCGCGCTGGCGCCCGGTCAGGGTCGGCGCCAGGCGGCGGCGCAGGACGGGCAGCCCGAGGAAGCGCCGCACCGCCCGGGCCAGCGCATCAACGTCGCCGACGAACGGGATGTGCGAGCGGCCGTTGAGCAGCTCGAACTCGGCGCCGCCGATCCCCGCGGCGAGGGCCCGGCCCTGCGCCACCGGCGCCGCCCGGTCGCGGTCGCGATGCAGCACCAAGGTGGGCGCTGCGATCCGGGGCAGGGCGGCCCGGATGTCGATCTCGTAGCAGAGCGCCAGCATCGCCCGCCCGGTCTCCGCCGACGCCGCGTCGCGTTGGTAGCGGGCGAGCGCCGCCCGGGCCGGGCCGTCGGCATCCGGCGCGAAGATGTCGGTCAGGACGTCCGAGCCCAGGCCCCAGTGCTTGCTGACCAGAGCCAGAACATGTTCCCGGACAACAGGATTGGCGATCTGGTGACCATCGACCCAGCCGCCGTAGAGCACCAGCCGATCCACCGTCGACGGTTGGGCGGCGGCCCAGGTCGCAGCGACCGGCGCCCCCAGCGAGGCCCCGAACAGGTCGAACCGCGACGCCCCGACGGCCTGCACCACCGCGGCCAGCGTCTCGAGCTCGAGCTCCATCGAGTAGCCGCCGCGGGCCGGCCCCGAGAGGCCGCACCCGGGCTTGTCGTAGCGGACCAGCGTCCGGCCACTCGACAGCGCCTCGTAGAACGCGCGCTCGGGCGGGTTCGCCCAGCTCAGCTCGAGATGGGTCAGCCACCCCGGCGCGCAGACGAGGAACGGGCCGCCCCCGGACACGGCGTACGTGATCGCGGTGCCGTCGGGCAGCGTCGTGACGTCCAGCCGCTGGTCCACCCGCGCATTCTCGCCCCGGGCTCGGCCGCAGCGCCTCAGGCGGTCCAGATCACGTAGACCTTGCGCACCGTCTCCCGGACCTCCCACTCCCCCCGCCAGCCGGGGCGGGACAGGAACGTGACGCCGGGCCGCAGCTCGACCTGTACGCCGTCGTCGCCGGTCACCGTGGCTGACCCGGCGAGGACGAACATCAGCTCGCCGATCCCGTCGTTCGTCCCGCCGAACCGTCCGGGCGTGGCCTCCCAGACCCCCGACTGGGTCGTGTCATCGCGGTAGAGCTCGCGGATCGACGCCCGCGGTTGGCCGGCCCGGATGTCCAGGTCGACGTCCGGCTCCAGGGTGAGCGCGAGGAGGTCGGCTGAGTCTCCGAACCGGAGCAGGGACGGCGGGATAGGCACATCCGCTCCGGCGTCCGGGTCAACAGCGCGCGAGTGGGTCATGGTCGGGCCTTTCGTCGAGGTGCGCGGGTTCGAGGGGAGGCAGCGGGTCCGGCGGGCGACCGGGCCAGCCACTTGCCGACACAACCAGACCCAGCAGGCTGATGGCGAGCGCGACCCCGACGCCGGCCCGATAGCCGGCGACTCCGACCGCCGTCCCTATCGGCGTCCCGACCGCCGTCCCCATCGCAGCCGCCGTGGTCGCCGCGCCGGCGGCGGCCAGCCCGATCGCGCCGCCGAGCTGCGACGAGGCGTTCAGCAGGCCGGCGGCCACGCCCTCGTGCCCGCCCGGCACCCGGTTCGTCGCCTGGACGTTGATGGCCGGGATGCCGAGCGCGAAGCCCACGCCGAGCAGCAGCACGGTCGGCAGCACGAGCGTCGGGTACGCCGGGTCGGCCCCCAGCCGCAGGAAGAGCAGGTAGCCGATGGCCTGCAGCCCGAACGCCGACGCGACAAGCCGCTGGGTCCCGACCCGGCCGACCAGCAACGCGGCCCGTCCGGAGCCGACCATGACGATCAGGCCAGTGGGCAGGAAGGCCAACGCCGTGGCGACTGGCGACCAGCCCAGCAGTGACTGCAGATAGAGCGTGCCCACGAACTGGAACGCGAGATAGGAGCCGAAGAGCGCCATCGCCGCAATGTTCGCGCGCAGCCGGGGCGTCGACCGCACCACTCCGCGCGGCAACAGCGGGTAGGACGAACGCCGTTCCACCGCAACGAAACCCGCGACCAGCAGCCCAATGATGACGGCCTCGCCGACCGTGCGGAGGAGCTCGAGCCCGGCCGCCGGAACCGCCGCGACGAGGTGCACCAGCAGCAGCATCGCGGCGGTGACCAGGACGGCTCCCGGCAGGTCGTAGCCGCGCCGAGCCGGACCGGCGGGGTCGACCGGCACGCAGCGCGCGGCGCCGGCCACCAACAGGGCCGCGATCGCCGCGGGGAGCAGGAAGGTCCAGCGCCAGCCCACCCCCGTGACGATGCCCCCGACCACCAGGCCGAGTGAGTAGCCGCTCGCGGTCACCGTGGCGAAGACGCCCAGCGCCCGGTGCCGCGCCGGGCCTTCCGGGATGGTCGTGGTGATGATCGACAGGCAGGCCGGCGCCGTGAACGCGGCGCTGACGCCCTTGACGAACCGGGCCACGACGAGCTGGCCACCGTCTTCGGCCAACCCGCCCGCGGCGGAGGCGACGACGAAGACGACCAGCGCCGTGAGCAGGACCCGTCGGCGGCCGAGCAGGTCGGCGGCCCGGCCACCGAGCAGGAGCAGACCGCCGTACCCCACGACGTACGCCGAGACGACCCACTGCAGCTGGCCGGGCGGCAGGGCCAGGTCGCGCTGGATCGACGGCAGCGTGATGCCGGTCATCGACACGTCGAGGGCGTCGAGGAACACGACGCCGCACAGCACGAGCAGGGCCGTCCGGCCGCGGGTGTCCACCCGGAGATCGTGCGGTCCCCGCCGGGGCCGGGACATCGGCGGCCACTGCCTATCCGTACGCCGACAACTGCCTAGGTCTGCGCGCGAGCACCGCTCCGCGACCTATGCCCGGCCCGCGGCCGGTGGCACGATGCAGATCGTGGTCCCGCCCCTGCTGGAACGCCAGGCGGAGCTGGCTGCGCTCGACGCGGCCGTCGAGCGGGCCGCTGACGGCTACGGCTCGACCGTCCTGGTGCTCGGCGAGGCCGGCATCGGCAAGACCAGCCTGGTCCGGTCGTTCGTGGCCGGCCTGCGGCCGCGCGCCCACGTCCTCGTCGGTGCGGGCGAGGACCTGATGACGCCCGCGGACCCTCGGGCCCGCTGCGCGACGCCGCCCGGCAGAGCCGCGGACCGCTGGCCGAGGCACTGCAGCCGTCATCGGCCCCGGACCTCGTCTTCGACGCCGTCTGTGCCGAGCTGGCCGCCCGCTCCGGCCCCGACCGTCCTGGTGGTCGAGGACGCCCACTGGGCCGACGGCGCCACCCTCGACGTCGTCCGCCATCTGGGCCGGCGGGTGCGCGACCTGCCCGGCGCTGCTCCTGCTGACCTACCGCGACGACGACCTGGGCGTCGACCATCCGCTGCGCGCGGGTGCGTCGGCGGGCTGGGCGGTCGCGGCTGTCCGGCTGCCGCTCGCCCGCCTGACCGCCGGTGCCGTCCAGTCGCTGGCCGAGAGTGAGCCGGTCGACGGACAGGAGCTGTTCGACCTCACCGGCGGCAACCCGTTCTTCGTCACCGAGGCGCTCGCCTCCTGCGCCGACGGCGTACCACCGACGGTCGTCGACGCCGTACTGGCCCGGGTCAGCCTGATGAGCCCGGCCGCGCGGTCCGCCGTACAGCAGCTCGCCGTCGTGCCGGGCGGCGCCGAGGCCGAGCTGCTCCGCGAGCTGTTCGGCGACCTGGCCTCGATCGCCGAGGCCGAGGAGGCCGGGGTCCTGACCCTGCGGCTGGGCAAGGTGGCCTTCCGCCACGAGCTGGCCCGGCGCGCCGTCGAGGGGGCGCTCCCGGCGAGCGTCCGGCTCGACCTCAACGCCCGGGTGCTGGAGGTCCTGCTCGCCCGCGACCCGGCCGACCCGTTCCGGATCCTGCACCACGCGGTCGAGGCCGGCGACGACCACGCGGTGGTCCACTACGGCGCGGTGGCCGGCGCGCGAGGCGACGCGGTCGGGGGCCCACCGCCAGGCGGCGGCCTGCTTCGCCCAGGTCCTGGCCCATGGCGAGCTGCTCCCGGTCCCCCGGCGGGCCGCCCTGGGTGAGGCCTATGCCTGGGCGCTGAGCAACAGCAACCAGCTGCACGCGGCGGCGCAGGCGGCGGCCCGGGCGGTCGACCAGTGGCGCGACATCGGCGAGACCGGGCGGCAGGTGCGCGCCCTGGTCACCCTGTCGCGGCAGCTCTGGCTGACCGAGCAGGGTGCGGCGGCCTGGGCGGCCGCGGAGGACGCCATGTCCCTCGCCGCGCGCGACGGCGAGCCGGGCGCCCTCGCCCTCGCCACCCTGAACCTCGGCGGGCTCAACGTCGTGCTCGACCGGGAGCACGACGGGCTCCCGCTGCTGGACACCGCCCTCCAGCTGGCCGAGCAGACCGACCAGGTCGACCTGGCGGCGCTGTGTCACAACTACCGCGGCTCGGCCCGGCTCCAGCTGGGCCAGCCCGAGGGCCGGGCCGAGCTGCTGCTGAGCATCCAGACGGCCCGGGCGCGGGGCAACCACGAGTACGTGATGCGCGGCTACTACAACCTGGTCGAGGGCGTGTGGCGGCTCGGCGAGTACGACGACGCCGCGGGCTACCTCGACGAGGCCACGGCGTACGGGCAGGACCGCGACTTCCCGGTCCACTTCTACATGTTCGACGCGCGGCGGTGCCGGCTGCTGGCCCGGCGGGGCGCGCTGGCCGAGGCGGAAGCCGGGCTGCGGGACCTGGTCGACAGCCGCGGCGACCCGGGCATGATCGGCCGCGAGACCCTGCCGATCCTGGCCCGGGTGCTGGTCCGGCTGGGCCGGCCCGACGCCGACGAGCTGCTCGAGCTCGCCGACCAGCACGCCCGCCGGGCCGACGTGCTGGAGTGGCTGGTGCCGACCGGGCTGGCCCGGCTCGAGCAGGCCTGGCTCACCGGCCGCCCGGAGCTGGCCGGCGACTATCCCGAGCTGCTGCTGGCCCGCACCGACCGGGCCGGGATGGCGGTCCAGCGCGGCGAGCTGCTCCGCTACCTGCGCCGGCTGGGCCTGCGCCGTCCCGCGTTCGCGGACTGCCCGGAGGGGTACGCCGAAGGGATCGGCGGCGACTGGCGCGCGGCCGCGGAGGCGTGGGAGCGCCTGGGCGACCCGTACGAACGGGCACTCGAGCTGGCCGAGTCCGGCGAGGTCGAGCCGACGCTCGAGGCCTACGCCGTCCTGGACCAGCTCGGCGCGCGGCCGGCAGCCGAGCTCGTGCGCCGTCGGCTGCGCCGAGCTCGGGGTCAACCGGCTGCCGCGACGGACGAACCCCGAGACACTGGCCAACCCGGGCGGCCTCACCGGACGACAGCTGGAGATCCTGCGCCTGCTCGCGGCCGGCGGCTCGAACGGCCAGATCGCCGACGAGCTGGTCATCTCCTCGCGCACCGTCGACCACCACGTCTCGGCGATCCTGCAGAAGCTGGGCGTGCGGACCCGTCGCGAGGCGGCGGCCCGCTATGCCTCCTTCACTGCGGGTGCAGACAGTTGACCGAGCTGAGCGGAGCGGACATGGCGTCGTACCAGGTCGTCCCGAGTGGGGGCGGCGAAGAGCTGACCGTTCGCGGGAGCACCCTGCTGTTCAAAGCCGTTGCGGCAACGACGGATAGCGACGTTCTCGCTGCACGATAAGGTTGCACGAGCTCTGGGCCACTGGGGTGTCCGCCGGACCGGGAGCAGGAGCTCGACCTGATGCGCCGGCACGGGATGCAACCGACCGAGCCGGGCAGCTGAGTCGGCCCATGCGCGCTGTCGTCTTCGACCGGTACGGCGAACAACCCGTCGTCCGGGAGGTCGCCGAACCGACCGCGAGCGCCCGAGGTGTCGTGGTCCGAGTGGAGGCAACCGGCCTGTGCCGCAGCGATATTCACGGCTGGCTGGGCCATGACTCAGGAATCCATCTCCCGCACGTGCCGGGTCACGAGCTGGTGGGGCGGATCGAGTCGCTCGGTCCGGAGGTCCGGCGGTTCATCGTCGGCCAGCGGGTGACGACCCCGTTCGTCTGCGCGTGTGGGCGTTGCCCGGAGTGCCTGGGCGGCAACGCGCAGGTCTGCCGCCACCAGACCCAGCCCGGCTTCACCCACTGGGGCTCGTTCGCCGAGCTCGTTGCGCTGCACGACGCCGACGTCAACCTCATCGCGCTGCCGGACAGGGTCGACGCCGGCGCGGGGGCGCTGCTCGGCTGCCGCTTCGCGACGGCGTTCCGCGGCGTCGTACAGCTCGGTCGGGTGCAGCCGGGCGAGACGCTCCTCGTGCTCGGCTGCGGCGGGGTCGGGTTGAGCTGCGTCATGATCGGCGCCGCGCAAGGGGCGCGGGTCGTCGCGGTCGACGTGGCTGGCGCCGCCCTCGACCGGGCCCGGGCACTGGGGGCCGACGCGGTCGTCGACATCGCCGGCATGGGCGCCGACGACGCGCTGGCCGCGATCGGCGCCGGCCTCGGAGCAGGCGGGGCGCAGGTTTCGGTCGACGCGCTGGGCCGGGCCGAGACGATCGACCTCGCCGTCCGGTCGCTGGCCCGGCGCGGGCGGCACGTGCAGATCGGGCTGTTGGCGACCGAGCCGGTCGTGCCCATGACGGCGGTGATCGCCCGCGAGCTGACCATCTTCGGCGCCCACGGGCTGGCGGCCGCGGGTTATCCGGAGCTGATGGCCCTCGTCACGGCGGGCGCGCTGCGGCCGCAGGACATCGTCGACCGACGGATCCGCCTGGACGACGTGCCGTCGGCGATGGCGGCGATGGCCGCGGGCGAGCTGCCCGGCGTCACTGTGGTTGACGTGGCGGCAGCGGGCGGCTCTTCTCGCGCATGAACTCCTTGCGGAAGCGCCGGCTGACGTGCTGGCCTCGTGCGTCTCGAGCCGCCTTGTCGAAGTCCGCCTCGGGGGTCACGATGCGCAGTGCCCGCCGCCGCTGGTAGACCCACAGGAACAGGTCGGCGTCGGTCTTGTACTGGTACATGTCGGGGAGCGCCTCGCGGCGCAGCGCCGCGACGCCAGGGGTGAAAACGTTGTCGTACCAGTCGGCCCCGACCTCCTCGGCCGGGACCAGCGCCCCTCGCCGGCGGGCCAGGTCGTAGCCGTGCGCCTTGATCAGCTCGAGCAGCTCGGGGTAGCCGCCGGGGCGGGAGAACTCGATGACCGCATCCGGCCGGGCAGCGGCCAGACCGCTCTCCTGCAACAGGGTCAGCTGTTGCTCGGTGTGGACCAGCTGCCGGACGTCGACGTCGGGGCCGATCTCGAAGTTCGTCTCGAGCCGGGTGATCTCGGCGTCGATGTAGTCGGCCGACCGCTCCAGCGCGAGCGCCACCCGGTGGTGGCCGTCGGAGACGAAATAGGCGCCGCCCGCCTCGTAGGCCTCGATCGGTGGCATGTCGCCGTCCGGGAAGGCCGCGCGCAGGCTGGCCAGCCGGGACGCCGACACGTCGCGCCGAGGGCGGAACTCACGGTCGAAGTCCGCCGTGCGGTCGAGCGAGCCGACGACGCGGGCCACCTCGATCGGCCGGACACCTTCGTAGGTCTGGCCGACGATCCGCAGCCTGCGCTGCACGTCGCCGAGCCGCAGCAGATCCATGGCTCCACTGTTGCACCGCATCCCACGATCCGGCCAACAGAATTTGGGGAGCCCGAGCCGCCGTTAACGATCGGCCCGGTGCGCAACGGACACGAGGAGCAGCTGGTCGAGCATCCGGCCGAAGGCCAGGGCGAGGTCGAAGCCCTGCTCCTCGTGCAGCCACTGGATCTGGAGCCCGTCGAAGGCCGCCAGGATGTGCGTGGCCAAGATGCCCGCATCCAGCTCCGGGCTGATCCGTCCGGCCCGCTGGTCCGCTTCAACGAGCTCCGCCGTGATCCGGCGCAGGTCGCGGTAGCGCCGGTTGAACCAGTCGTGAGCAGGATGCAGCGGATCGACGCTCTCGGCCGCGAGGGTCGAGAACAGCTGCACCTTGCTGGGCCGCTCGGCGTTCATCGCGCACAGCGCGACGAGCGCGTCCCGTACCGGCACCTCGGCGGCCTGCTCCTGGACGAGCTGGAGCTCGAGCTTCTCGTGCTGCTGCAGCACGGCCAGGAACAAATGCTCCTTGGACGGGAAGTGATGCAACAGCCCGGCCCGGGTCAACCCCGCGTCCGTGGCGATGGTCTCGACGGTGGCCCCCCGGAAGCCCCGCACGGCGAAGACCAGAGCTGCGGCATCGAGGATCTTGGCGCGCGCCGGCACAGCGTCGTACTCGGCTACCTCCACGGGGCCATCATCGCTGACCCGCGCGGTTCCTGGTGCAGATCCACGCCTCCGCCGTCGTCGATCCGGCCAGACCTACCAACTGGTTGGGAGGAGGCGGTAGCGTCGCGTCGAGGCTTGGGCTACGGAGAGGTGATTGGCCATGCGACGGAACCGGCAGCTGACCACGATCGCGGGAGTCCTCACCCTGGCGCTCGCCGCTACTGGCGCGGTGTCGATCGGCCAGGCAGCGGCCACGACGACCACCCCGTCGCCTTCGGCCCGACCCTGGCTCAACGCCTCGCTCCCGCCCGGCGCAGCGGGCGTGCGTGCTCCGCGCCCAGATGACCTTGGCGGAGAAGGTCGACCTGATGACCGGCGACCAGGGCGCGCCGTACGCGTTCTACAACGCGCCGATCCCCCGGCTCGGCATCCCGGCGCTGAAGATGGCCGACGCCGGGGGCGGCGTCGCGCCCGCGCGGCTGGACGCTGCCCGGGCACCGGACAGCACGGCCACGGCGCTGCCGGCCGAGATCGCCCTGGGCGCCACCTGGTCGCCCGACGTCGGCCCAGCAGTTCGCGCGAGGTCGTCGCCGACGAGGTCCGCGCGACCGGCCAGAACGTGCTGCTCGGGCCGGACACGGACATCGCCCGGCAGCCCTGGTTCGGCCGGATCAGCGAGAGCGAGGGCGAGGATCCCGCTGCTCAACGCGAGACCTCAACACGGCGTACGTCGAGGCCATCCAGTCGCACAACGTCATCGCCACGCTGAAGCACTACACCGGCTACAACCAGGAGACCAACCGCAACATCGGGCAGAACTCGATCATCGACCAGCGGACCCTCCGCGAGGTCTACGCGCTCGCCTTCGAGTCGGTCATCGCTCGGGCCGGGCTGGGTGCGGTCATGTGCTCCTACAACAAGATCAACGGCGAGTACTCCTGCCAGAACGCCACGGACCGACCGCACCGCTGCTCAAGGGCCGGCTGGGCTTCACCGGGTTCGTCATGACCGACTTCGGCGCCCTGCACGACACGCTGACCGGGCTCGCGCCGGCACCGACATGGAGACCGGCACCGCGACGTTCTACGACGGCGCGCTGCTGGCCGCCCTGCAGTCCGGACAGGCGTCGATGGCCCAGGTCGACCAGGCGGTGCTGCGGATCCTCACGACGATGTTCCGGCTCGGCGTCTTCGACACCGACTACACACCGACCGTCGATCCCGGTCGACGCCCACGACGCGTGCGCCCGGCCGTCGAGGACCAGGCCATCACGCTGCTGAAGAACTCGCGCCACGTCCTGCCCCTCACTGCGGGCCGACGCGCAGTCCATCGCGCTGATCGGCGCGGACGCGAACATCCTTGCCGCAGAGAGCGGCTCGGCCTACGTCGCGCCGACGAAGCAGCCACCTCGACCCTGCCGGGCATCACGGCCCGAGCCGGCGCGGGCGCGGTCACGTGGACGCCGGGCAACGACCCGGTCAACGCCGCGTCGATGATCGAGACGGCCAACCGCACCGCCGTGCCGTCCTCGGTCCTGATCCCCGTCGAGCGGCGCCGGCACCGGCCTCACGCCGCAGTACTGGCACACGCCCGACTTCGCCGGCGCGCCGGCCGTCACCCGGGTCGACCAGCAGGTCAACTACGACGTCGGCTTCACCAGCACGTTCCCGAGCTGGGCCGGCGCCGGCACCCAGGTCCCGCTACCGCCCACCGAACTTCTTCCTCGAGCAGCAGTCGGTGAAGTACGACGGGTTCCTGACGGCGCCGGCCAGCGGGCGCTACGTCCTGTCGCTGACCGGCTGGGGCGACGCGACGATGACGCCTGGACGGCACCCAGATCATCGCCATGACCGGGCAGGACGGCCGCCGCGTCGTCGACTCGGCGCCGCTCAGCCTGGCCGCCGGATCCCGGCACAGCATCCACATCGACTACGCCGCCACCCGGCCGCTCACCGGGCTGCAGCCGGGAACCCTTCTGCTGCAATGGAAGCCGCCGGCCGCGCGCCGAGTCGCCCGCGCTGCGACAGGCCGTCGCCGCAGCCCGGTCCGCCAAGGTCGCCATCGTCTACGTGCGGACTTCGAGACCGAAGAGCGTGACCGCGTCTCGCTGAAGCTCCCGCAGAGCGCCGACCAGCTGATCCGCGCGGTCGCCGCGGTCAACCCGCGCACCGTCGTCGTGCTGGCCTCCGGCGGCCCGGTCACCATGCCGTGGCTCGGCTCGGTCGCCGGCGTCGTCCAGACCTACTTCGGCGGTCAGGCCCAGGGCGCGGCGCTGGCCGACGTCCTGTTCGGCGACGTCAACCCGTCGGGCCGGCTGCCGCTCACCTACCCGGCCAGCGAGAGTCGGCGTCCCGGTCGCCAACCCGTGGGCCGGTTCAGCCGACCTCGACGTCAGGTACCGCGAGAGCGTCAACGTCGGCTACAAGGGCTACGACAGCACGGGGACCAAGCCCCTGTTCCCCTTCGGCTACGGCCTCACGTACTCCTCGTTCCGCTACCACGCGGGTGGGCGCCCAACCGGCCCGCTTCGACCCGGCGTCGGGGACGCTGCACGTCACCTTCCGGCTGACGAACACGGGAAACCGCACCGCGACCGAGACCGCCCAGGTCTATGTCGGTCTTCCCTCGCGCGTCGGCGAGCCGAAGCGGCGACTGGCCGGGTACGACCAGGTGACGCTGGCAGCGGGGGCCTCTACGGTCGTCGACATTC
Source organism: uncultured Actinomycetota bacterium (assembly GCA_963794535.1). GTDB lineage: Bacteria > Actinomycetota > Actinomycetes > Actinomycetales > CAVURS01 > CAVURS01. Next base: position 150,770 of record CAWCEI010000014.1, on the reverse strand, counting down.
CGGTGTCCTCGTCGGCCTCGACGCACCCGCTCTCCTACTACGACGTCGCGGCTCAACGCTGGGTGATGCCCCATGGGGACTACCGCGTGTACGTCGGAGGGTCGGCCGGCGAGCAGCCCATCCAGGCCGGCTTCCACATCGGTAGCTGAGGCTAGGTCGGCCAGCCGGTGTAGGCCTCGGCCAGGAAGGTCGAGCCGGCCCTCGACGTCCACGACCGAGGCAGCTCGCCGATCTGGCGCCGTACGTCGAACGGCGTCGCGTCGGGCAGCGTGTGCAGCATCGTCGTCATCCAGTAGGAGAAGTGCTGCGCCTTCCAGACCCGGGCGACGCGCCCGGTCGGTGTAGTCGTCGAGCGACGTCCGGGGTCACCTGATCCGACTGCGCGCTGAGGATCTCGGCCAGCACCCGCACATCGGCCAGGGCCAGGTTGAGGCCCTTGGCTCCGGTCGGCGGCACGGTGTGGGCGGCGTCGCCGGCCAGCACCAGCCGGCCGTGCCGCATCGGCTCGCAGACGTAGCTGCGGAAGCCCAGCACCGTCTTCGAGGTGATCGGGCCCTCCTTCAAGCGTGTAGCCGTTCGCGCCGACCCGGGCCTGCAGCTCGGACCAGATCCGGTCGTCGGACCAGGCATCGACGTCCTCGGCCGGGTCGCACTGGAAGTACATCCGCTGCATCGACTCGGTGCGCTGGCTGATCAGCGCGAAGCCGCGGTCGGAGTGGTTGTAGATCAGCTCCGGCGCACTCGGCGGCGCGGAGCAGAGGATGCCGAACCAGGCGAACGGATACTCCCGGAAGTAGTCCCGCCGCTGGCCGGCCGGGATCTCCTGCGCGGCAGATGCTGCGCGAGCCGTCGGCGCCGACGAGGTAGTCGCAGCGCACCTCCTGGTCGACGCCGTCCGCGTCGGTGAACCGGATGCCCGGCCGGTCGGCGGTGACGTCCACGACCTCGGTGCCGGTGATCCCGAACCGGACGTCGCCACCGTCGCGCTCCCGCGCGGCCGCGAGGTCCATGAAGACGTCGGTCTGCGGGTAGAGCCAGACCGACGCGCCGGCCAGGTCGGTGAAGTCGATCCGGTGCCCGGCTCCCGCCGAAGCCGAGGTCGATGCCCTGATGCTCGTGCCCCTCGCGCAGCACCCGGTCGCGAGACCCCGCTGTCGACCAGCAACCGGACGCTGTCGCGCTCCAGGATCCCGGCGCGCACGGTCTGCTCGATCTCGAGCCGGGTCCGGTTGTCGACGACCACGGAGTCAATACCGTTGCGGGACAACAGATGCGAGAGCATCAACCCGGCCGGCCCGGCGCCGACGATCCCGACCGTGGTGCTCGTCACGAGCCGTTGGGCCATGCTCGACCAGTCCAGCGCAAGCGCGGGGCGAGCGCCAGCCCTAGCTTCCACTGAGTGAAACGGGCAGGCTGCGGGCGATGCCCTGGGCCGCGACGTGCAGCGCCGCGACCAGGCGGGCGCGGTCGCGGCGCAGGCTGGGCACGACGATGCCCAGAGCTGCGACGACCCGGCCGTCCGGCGTACGGATCGGCACGGCCACCGAGCAGGCGCCCAGGCTCATCTCCTCGTTGGTCTGGGCGAAGCCGTCGCGGGGCACCCGGCGCAGCTGGGCGACCAGCCGCCCGGGCTGGGTGATCGTGTACGCCGTCTGCCGGGTCAGGTTGGCCAGCACAGCGGTCTGCACCGCCTCGGGCGCGAACGCGAGCAGCACCTTGCCGACCCCGGTCGCGTGCATCGGCAGCCGCGACCCGACCTGGCTGACCACGGGCACGGACGCGTGCCCGGACAGCCGGTCGACGTACAGCACCTCGGTCCCGTCGCGGACCGCCAGGTGGACGGTCGCCAGGGTCGCCGCATAGATGTCGTGCAGGAACGGCGAGGCGACCTGCCGCAGGCCGGACTGCACCGGCGCCAGCAGCCCGAGGTCCCACAGCCGCCGGCCGACGACGTAGTCGCCCGACGGTTGACGGACCAGCGCCCCCCAGGCGGTCAGCTCACCGACCAGCCGGTACGCCGTGGGCACCGGCAGGTCGGCCCGCCGGGCCAGGTCGCTCAGCGACAGGCTGCGGTGCTCGGCGTCGAACGCCGCCAGCACCGAGAGCAGCGCGCGCACCGACGCTCGCGCCGGGGGTCGAGGTGTTGCCGGCCATCTGCACCTCCTTTCGCTCAGTGAAAGGATACGGTCGCGGCGGCGGCGGGTGGGCGGTTAGCGTACGGGCGTGCCAGAGGTGAGCCAGGCCGACATCAGCGCGGAGATCGCGACCATCTCTGCGGCCTATGCCGACCGCGGCGCCGGGGCCGACGGCGCCGAGCCGATGCCGCGAGTGGACTACCCGCCGTACCGCAGCAGCATCCTGCGCCACCCGACCAAGTCGCTGCACCAGGTCGACCCGGAGACGATCGAGCTCCTCGCGCCGGTGTTCGGCCCGCAGGACGTCGACCCGCTCGAGGCCGACCTGACCATCCAGCATCGCGGCGAGCCGGTCGGCGAGCGGATCGTCGTGACCGGCCGGGTCACGGACGGCGACGGTCGCCCGGTCGCCCACCAGCTGGTCGAGATCTGGCAGGCCAACGCCGCCGGTCGCTATATCCACCAACGGGACCAGCACCCGGCACCGCTGGACCCGAACTTCACCGGCGCCGGCCGCTGCCTGACCGCCGCCGACGGGAGCTACCGGTTCACCACGATCAAGCCGGGGCCCTACCCGTGGAAGAACCACACCAACGCCTGGCGCCCGGCGCACATCCACTTCTCGTTGTTCGGCACCGACTTCACCCAGCGGCTGATCACCCAGATGTACTTCCCCGGCGACCCACTGTTCGACTTCGACCCGATCTACCAGTCCGTCGTCGACCCGGCGGCCCGGGCCCGGCTGGTCGCCACCTACGACCACGAGCTGACCCAGCCCGAGTGGAGCACCGGATACCGCTGGGACATCGTGCTGTCCGGCACCGCCCGGACGTTGCTGGAGCCGGAGGGCGAGGGATGACGGCCGTGAACCCTGGCCGGCGGCCGCCGACGCCCGGCCAGACCGTAGGCCCGTTCTTCGCCTACGCGCTTCCGTACGCCGGGGGCGGCGACCTCGTGCCGCCGGGCCGGCCCGGGGCGATCCAGCTGCACGGCGTCGTGCGGGACGGCGCCGGCTCCCCCATCCCGGACGCGCTCGTCGAGATCTGGCAGGCCGACGCGGACGGGCGGGTGCCGCGCCAGGCCGGCTCGCTGCACCGGGACGGCTACCCGTTCACCGGCTGGGGCCGGGCCGCGACCGACAACGCCGGGCACTACTCGTTCACGACCCTCGAGCCGGGGGCGACGGAGGCGGGGCGCGCGCCGTACTTCGCCCTGACGGTCTTCGCCCGCGGCCTGCTCGACCGGCTGTTCACCCGGGCCTACCTGCCCGACCACGCGGCGCTGTCGACCGATCCGCTGCTCGCGTCCCTGCCGGCCGACCGGCGGGCCACCCTGGTCGCCCGGCGAGAGCCCGCTGGGCTGGTCTTCGACATCACGCTCCAAGGGGAGCGGGAGACGGTTTTCCTCTCCTATCCCGGACACTGATGGCATGAGCAGCCTCCTCTGGCCCGGCGACGAGCGGGCCGGTGACCTGATGAGCGACGCGGCCGTGCTGCGAGCGCTGGTCGCCGTCGAGGCCGCCTGGCTCGCCGCCCTGGCCGACCTCAAGGTCGCCGACCCGTCGACGGCCGTCGTCGCCGCCGAGCTCGGTGGGCTGGTCTCCGACGACGACGTCGCGGCGATCGCCGCGGCCGCCGAGGCCGGCGGCAACCCGGTCATCCCCCTGGTCTCGCTGCTGCGGTCTCGAGTCGCCGAGCGGTCGCCGGCCGCCGCCGAGTGGGTGCACCGAGGGCTGACCAGCCAGGACGTGCTCGACACAGCACTGCAGCTCGGTCTGCGCGACGTCGCGGAGCGGGTCGCCGTGGAGCTCGCCGGTCAGGTCGTCACCCTCGCCGGCTTGGCCGAGCAACATCGCCGCACGGTGCTCGCCGGCCGCACCCTGACCCAGCACGCGGTGCCGATCACCTTCGGGCTCAAGGTGTCCACCTGGTTGCAGGGTCTTCTCGACGCGTCGGACCAGCTCGACCTCGCGGCCGTGGGCCTGGCCGGGCAGTTCGGGGGTGCGGCGGGCACGTTGGCCGCCGCCGCCCTGCTGGCCACGGAGGCGGGTCACCCAGATGGCGCCCAGGTCGCGCTCGACCTGGCCGACCAGGCCACGGCGACGCTGGGCCTGGCCGGCCGGTCGCCGTGGCACACGACCCGCGCGCCGGTGACGGGGTTCGGCGATGCGTTGGTGCAGTGCACCGATGCCTGGGGCCACATCGCCGGCGACGTGCTCACGATGGCGCGACCCGAGATCGCCGAGGTCGCGGAGCCGGTCGTCCCCGGCCGTGGTGGCTCGTCGGCCATGCCGCAGAAAACCAACCCCGTGCTTTCGGTCTTGCTCCGGCGGGCGGCGCTGGCCGCGCCGGGGCTCGGGGCTCAGCTCCACGTCGCGGCGGCGGGCGTCCACGACGAGCGGCCCGACGGCGCCTGGCACACCGAATGGGCTGCGCTGCAGACTCTTTCGCGGCGTACGGTCGTCGCCGCCGCTCAGGCCAGCGAGCTGCTCTCGGGACTGCAGGTCGACGTCGACCGGATGCGCGCCAACGCCGAGTCGGCCGCCGACGACCTGCTCGCGGAGGGCCGCTCGCTCCTCGGCGCCGGCTCGGCCCGCACCCTCGACCAGCCGAGCGACTACCTGGGCGCGGCCGACCTGCTGGTCGACGCCGCGCTCGACCGGGCCCGGCGCCGGCTCGGAGCGGGCTCATGAGCGCCGCGCCGGTCATCGCCGCTGTCCCGCTGGGCACTGGCTCGGCAACGGGATCGGGCCGGCCGCTGCTGGTGCTCGGGCCGGCGCTGGGCACATCGGCCATCGCCCTGTGGGGCGAGGCGGGTGCGCTGCTGGCCGGCGAGTTCGACGTCCTGGCCTGGGACCTGCCGGGGCACGGCGGCAGCCCCGCGGCGACCGAGCCGTTCACCGTCGGCGAGCTCGCCGCCGGGGTGCTGAGCCGCGTCGACGAGGTCCTGTCCGCCCGAGGCGATGCCGGCGGCTCGTTCCACATCGCGGGCGACTCCCTCGGTGGTGCCGTCGCGCTGCAGCTGCTGCTGGACCAGCCCGAGCGGGTGCGCACGGCGACCCTGCTGTGCACCGGCGCGAAGATCCTGACGGCCGAGAGCTGGTCGGAGCGGGCCGAGCTGGTCCGGGTCAGTGGCACCGGGCCGCTGGTCGAGTCGGCGATCGGTCGCTGGTTCGGCCCCGGCTTCGCCGACCGTCGGCCGGACGCCGTCGATGGGCTGCTCCAGGCGCTCACCGACGCCGACCCGTCGAGCTATGTGTGGGCCTGCCTGGCCTTGGCCGGCTACGACCTGCGGCAGCGGCTGGCCGAGATCGACCGACCGGTGCTGGCGGTGGCCGGGACACACGACATCTCGACGCCGGCGCCCACCCTGCAGGAGGTCGTCGACGGGGTCAGCAACGGCCGGCTGGTCGTGCTCGACGGCGTAGGGCATCTCGCGCCGGCCGAGGCGCCGGCCGACGTGGCCCGGCTGATCACGCAGCACGCCGGGAGCCCGGATCCGGATCCCCAGACGACAGAAGGGGTTCGGGCCGCGGGGCTCGCCGTACGGCGCGCGGTCCTGGGGGCGGCCTACGTCGACCAGGCGACGGCCGGCACCACCGATTTCACCCGGGACTTCCAGGACCTGATCACGCAGTTCGCCTGGGGCACGATCTGGACCCGCCCCGGGCTCGACCGGCGCAGCCGTTCGATGATCACCATCACCGCCCTGGTCGCCGGCGGCCATCACGAGGAGCTGGCCCTGCATATCCGCGCCGCCCGGACCAACGGCCTGACCGACGAGGAGATCAAGGAGACGCTCTTGCAGAGCGCGATCTACTGCAGCGTGCCGGCGGCCAACACGGCGTTCCGGGTCGCCCAGCGGGTGCTGGCCGAGCTCGACGCCGAGGCGGCGGACGGTCCGCAGTGAACGACGCCTTCCTGTACGACGCGGTGCGCACCCCCTTCGGCCGGTTCGGCGGCGCGCTGGCCGGCGTACGGCCGGATGACCTTGCGGCGCATGCGATCCGAGCACTGCTGAGCCGTACGCCGGATCTCGACCCGTCGACCGTCGACGAGGTCGTCCTCGGCAACGCCAACGGGGCGGGTGAGGACAACCGCAACGTGGCCCGCATGGCCGCACTGCTCGCCGGGCTCCCGGTCACTGTGCCGGGCTCGACGGTCAACCGGCTGTGCGGTTCGAGCCTCGACGCCGCGATGATCGCGTCCCGGGCGGTCGAGTGCGGCGATGCCGACCTGGTGGTCGCGGGCGGCGTCGAGTCGATGACCCGGGCGCCGTGGGTCCTGCCCAAGCCGGACCGGCCGTTCCCCGCGCGTGACATGACGGCGGTGTCGACCACCTTGGGCTGGCGGCTGGTCAACCCGGCGATGCCGAAGGAATGGACCGTCTCCCTCGGCGAGGCCAACGAGCAGCTGCAGGAGGAGTTCGGCATCTCGCGCGAGCGCCAGGACGCCTTCGCCGCCCGGTCCCACCAGCTCGCCCACGCGGCGTGGGAGTCCGGCTTCTACGACGATCTCGTGTCGCCGGTGCCGGACACCGACCTGACGAGGGACGAGGGCATCCGGCCCGGTTCGACGGCCGAGACGCTGGCCGGGCTCACCCCGTCGTTCCGACCGGACGGGACGATCACCGCCGGCAACGCGTCGCCGCTGAACGATGGCGCATCGGCCTTGCTCATCGGCTCGGCCGCCAGATCCGCTGCGCTGCACCGCGATCCACTGGCTCGCATCGCCGGGCGCGGGACAGCGGCATTGGAGCCGCAACGGTTCGGCTACGCGCCGGTCGCGGCGGCGAACCAGGCGCTCGAGCGGGCCGGGATCGGCTGGTCCGACGTGTCGGCCGTCGAGCTCAACGAGGCGTTCGCCGTCCAGTCCCTCGCCTGTGTCGACGCGTGGGGCGTGGACCCCGAGATCGTCAACACCCGCGGTGGCGCGATCGCCATCGGCCACCCGCTGGGGGCGTCGGGCGGCCGGATCCTCGGCACGCTGGCCAAGGTGCTCGCCGAGGGTGGTCACCGCTGGGGTGTGGCCGCGATCTGCATCGGGGTCGGTCAGGGACTGGCCGTCGTCCTCGAGAACGTCGGCTCCAGCAGGTCGGCCCCGTGACCACGGTCTGCGCCACGGCCGACGAGGCCGTCGCCGGCGTGACGGACGGCGCGACGGTCCTGATCGGCGGCTTCGGCACCGCGGGGCAGCCGATGGAGCTGATCGAGGCTCTGATCCGGACCGGCGTCGGTGACCTCACCGTGGTCAACAACAACGCCGGCAACGGCGACCGTGGGCTGGCCGCGCTGTTGGCCGGGGGCCAGGTGCGCAAGGTGATCTGCTCGTTCCCCCGGCAGAGCGACTCCTATGTGTTCGACGGGCTGTACCGGGCCGGTGAGATCGAGCTCGAGGTCGTCCCGCAGGGCAACCTGGCCGAGCGGCTGCGCGCGGCCGGGGCCGGGATCGGCGCGTTCTACACCCCGACCGGGGCGGGCACGTTGCTGGCCGAGGGCAAGGAGACTCGCACCTTCGACGGGCGCGACTACGTGCTGGAGCGGCCGATCCACGGCGACGTCGCCCTGGTCAAGGCCTACCGCGGCGACCCGATGGGCAACCTGGTCTATCGCAAGACCGCCCGCAACTTCGGCCCGGTGATGGCGACGGCGGCGGCCGTGACCGTCGTACAGGTCGAGCAGCTCGTCCCGCTCGGCGGCATCGACCCCGAGACCGTCGTGACTCCCGGGATCTTCGTCGACCGCATCGTCGTGTGCGAGCCATCGAATCGCGTTGCGGGAGAGGCGATTACGGCATGACCATCGAGCATCTGGACCGCGGCCCGCTCAGCCGGACCGAGCTCGCCCAGCGGGTCGCGGCGGACATCCCGAGCGGCTCCTACGTCAACCTGGGCATCGGCCAGCCCACCACGATCGCCGACTACCTGGCACCGGACAGTGGTGTCGTCCTGCACACCGAGAACGGCATGCTGGGGATGGGCCCGGCTGCCGTCGGCGACCAGATCGACCTCGACCTGATCAACGCCGGCAAGATCCCCGTCACCGAGACCCCGGGAGCGTCGTACTTCCACCACGCCGACTCCTTCGCGATGATGCGCGGCGGCCATCTGGACGTGTGCGTGCTCGGGGCCTTCCAGGTGTCCGAACACGGCGACCTGGCCAACTGGCACACCGGCGAGCCGGATGCGATCCCGGCGGTCGGCGGGGCGATGGACCTGGCCATCGGGGCCAAGCAGGTCTTCGTGATGATGACCCTGTTCGACAAGGCCGGCCGGCCCAAGCTGGTGCCGTCGTGCACCTATCCGCTCACCGGGTTGGCGTGTGTGAGCCGGGTCTACACCGACCGGGCGACGTTCCAGCTCGGGCCCGGGCCGGTCGTGGTGGTCGAGACGTTCGGCACAACGGTGGCCGAGCTGCGCGAACGGTTCGAGCTCGACGTGGTCGACGAGGTCGACGAGGTCCACGGAACCACGACGACCGGCCACCGGCGCACCTTGACCAGCCGGGCCGCGACCGACCCGGCGACGCGGTGGCCGATCCGGCTGGACGCGCCGACGACCACCATGTCGGCCCGCAGATCGGTGGCGACCTTCACGAGCTCGCCGAACGCGCTGCCCATCCGGCCGCGGAGCTCCCATCGGGCCGGGAGGTCCTGCAGCCCGCGCTCGAGGGTCTGGGCGATCTGGGCGTAGATGTCGTTCGACGAGGCCAGCGCCGCCGTCACCACTTCGGGCGTGAACGCCGCGATGCCGGCGACCGGCGCGACGTACACGAAGACCAGCCGGGCCTGGCCGCCCTGTCGACGGGCCACCCCGACGGCGTACGCCGCGGCTCGCCACGACGTGTCCGACCCGTCGACGCCGACGACGATGCGCAGGGTGGTGTCCGGGGCGCTGTCCAAGGATGGGAGCGAGGCGGCGTCCGGATCCGTGGGGAGGGCGAACCAGTCCGGGACGTCGTCGGACATCGGCGAACCCCGTTCCCTCGGCGGTGGCGACAGACTGCGGTCGAAAAGCGTGTGCTGCCACGGATTGTGCTCGCGCTGGCTGTGGGTGGCCACTGGTGGCGAACGCTTCGAGAGGCGGGGGGCGCGCTCCGGCCCCACGATGGGAGGACCGGCGGACGCCGGCCAGAGCGAACTCGAGGAGTGGCATGGGCAACGAGGACAAGGTCGACAACAAGATCGACGAGCTCAAGGGCAAGGCCAAGGAGCTCGAGGGCAAGGCCACGGGCGACGAGACCCGTGAGGCTCAGGGCAAGGGCGAGCAGTCGGTGTCGAACCTGAAGCAGGCCGGCGAGAAGGTCAAGGACGCCTTCAAGAGCTGAGCAGAGGGCAGCCGGGCCGGTCGGCGTCGCTCAGTCGGCGACGTCGACCAGCACCTTGCCGACCTCGCCGCCCTCCACCGCTGCGTGGGCCTCAGCCGCCCGGTCAAGGGGGAAGTGGTGCAGCGGGAGGCCGGCCTCGGCACCGACCCGGATCGCGCCGTCGAGCACGGCGCCGCCCACGTCTTCGATCGCAAAGCCCTTGGCCTCACGCGGCATCGTGTAGACCAGTACGAACTGCCAGCGCGCGTTCGGGCCCATCATCGGGCGAATCGGCACGGTGATCTCAGTGCCGCCGTTGTCGGCATACATCGCCACCGAACCCAGATGACTCGACACCGCGGCGTCGATGCCGGCGTTGGCCGACGGGTTCACCTCGACGATGGTGTCGACGCCGCGCGGGCTGATCTTGCGGACCTCGGCGACGACGTCCTCATGGTGGTAGTTGATGACATGGTCGGCGCCGGCCGCTGCCGCGAGCTGCGCCTTGGCCGGGCTGCTGATCGTCGTGATGACGGTCGCGTCGGACCACCGGGCCAGCTGGATGGCGGCGTTCCCGACCGCTCCGGCTCCGCCGGCGACGAGGACGACCCGACCGGACAGGGTGCCCGGGCCGAGCCGGCGCGGCCCCTCCTCCGTCACGGTGAGGCATCGGTGCGCCGTCACGAACGGGATGCCGAGCGAGGCGCCGAGGTCGAAGCTGGCCACGTCGGGCAACAGGGCCACGTTGCGGGCCGGCACGAGCGCGAGCTCCTGCGCCGTCCCGTCCGCGCGTTGGTAGGCCGCCTCCCAGATCCAGACCCGCAGCCCGAGCAGGGCCGACTCGACCCCGGGGCCGACCGCGTCCACGACGCCCGCACCGTCGTGGTTCGGCACCTGCGCCGGGTCCACTGCCACCCCGGGCCGGCTGCCCTGCCGGGACTTCCAGTCCGTCGGGTTGACCCCCGACCGATGGATCCGGACCCGCACCTCGCCCGGACCCGGCTCGCCGACCGGACGGTCGACCAGCCGCAGGACGTCAGCCGCGCCGGTCTCGGTGTAGACCACCGCTCTCATGGTTCGCTCCGCTCTCCTCGCAGTGGCGCAACAACTGCGCTCATCAAACTCCGTGGGCGCACGGCCCGGTCACGCGGCCCCGCTTCCACTGGTCCCCGCAGCGGGACCGGCATACCGTTCAGGAATGGCCAAGCTGCGGGCGACGGTGCTGCTGGGATCCTGGCCGCCGCCGACGATCGAGCTGCACGCCCTGCTGGCCGCGCTCAACGACAACACCGACAACCCGAGCGCCGAGCCGTCGACGGCCTTCCAGCACCTCAACGAGATCGAGCTCACCTTCACCCTCGACGCGACGCCCGAGCCGCCGCTCGACGCGCAGGGCCAGAAGGCGGTGCATCGGGCGATGGCCGCCGTGTACGACGGGCCGGTCACGGTGCACGTGCATCTGGACCTCGAACCCGGGGGTCAAACCCGCCCGAAACGCGTCGTCGACGTACGGACTGCTCGGGCCGACCGCAAGGCCTGAGCGGGCGGCTCCCGCCCGCCGCACTGCTACCGTGCAAGGGAGCCGGCAGACCGCCGCGCCATCAGGGAAGACGCCTCGTTGACCGTTGGGCAGCTCTCGCCCGGCCACGATCCCGTCGCCTCCTCTGAGTCATCAGAGGAGTGCAATGCCCCCGCCCGTCGCCAGTCCCTTCGCCACGCCCTTCGCCGTTCCCGCCGGCCATCCCGCCGCCCACTCGGTGCCAGGTCTCACGCCGCTGCTGCCGGTCGGGGCATCCGCCGTCGTCTACTGCGAGGGCCAGTTCGGTGAGCAGGACGGCAAGACCGCCAACGGCCTCGTCCGGCATTCGGAGAGGTACGACGTCCTCAGCGTCATCGACAGCCACCACGCAGGTGTCGATGCCGGGATGTTCCTCGACGGCACGGCCAACGGCATCCCGGTCGTGGCCAGCCTGGACGAGGCGATCACCCAGGCCGGGCACGTCCCGGACTACCTGATCTGCGGTGTCGCCCCCGCCGACGGGCTCCTGTCGCCCGAGCAGCGCGTCGTCCTGCTCGACGGTATCGACCGCGGCATGCACATCATCAACGGCCTGCACGAGTTCCTCAACGACGACGCCGAGTTCGTCGCGGCCAGCATCCTGTCCGGGGTCACCATCACGGACGTTCGCCGACCGAAGGACACGAAGGACCTCCATCTGTTCTCCGGGCGGATCTTCGATGTCACCTGCCCGCGGATCGCCGTGCTCGGCACCGACGGGGCGATCGGCAAGCGCACGACCGCCACGCTGCTGGTGCAGGCGCTCAACGCCCGGGGCATCAAGGCCGTCCTGGTCGGCACCGGTCAGACGACCCTCATCCAGGGCGGCAAGTACGGCGTCGCGCTCGACGCGCTGGTCCCCCAGTTCTGCTCCGGCGAGGTCGAGGCCCAGGTCGTTGCGGCCTTCGAGGGTGAGGACCCGGACGTGATCGTGGTCGAGGGTCAGGGGGCGCTGAGCCACCCGGCGTACCTGACGTCGGCCCACATCCTGCGCGGGAGCCGGCCGGAAGGGGTCATCGTCCAGCACGCACCGAAGCGCGTGATGCTCGGTGACTTCCCGATGGTGCGGATGCCGACAGTCGCCAGCGAGGTGAGGTTGATCGAGGCCTTCGCCGACACCAAGGTCATCGGCATCGCGCTGAACCACGAGCACATGACCGACGACGAGATCGGCGCCGAGATCGACGAGCTGGAGCTCGAGTTCGCCCTCCCGGTCACGGATCCGCTGACCCGTCCGCTGGACCGCCTCGTCGACATGGTCCTGCTCGCCTTCCCGGCCCTGCGGACCTCGGACGCAGCCAGCAGATCTTGAGCCAGCCCCGGCTCGACGTCGACCTGGCCGCCATCACCCACAACGCCCGCGAGCTGGTGGGTCGCCTTGCCCCCAAAGGGATCCGGGTCACGGGCGTCGCGAAGGCGACTCTCGGCTCTCCGGGCGTGGTGGCCGCGATGTTGTCGGGCGGCGTCACCGGGATCGGGGACTCACGGGTCGAGAACCTGACCCGGCTGCGCGCGGCCGGCATCACGGCCCCGATGACGCTGATCCGGTCACCGATGCTGAGCCAGGCCGAGCTCGTCGTGCAGCAGGCGGACATCAGTCTGAACACCGAGCCGGTCCTGCTGGCCGCACTGAGTGCCGCAGCCGTCGCTCGGGGCACGCCCCACGGCGTGGTCCTGATGGTCGAGCTCGGCGACCTGCGCGAAGGGGTCGCCGCCGGTGAGGTCGTCGACCTGGCCCGCGTCACCGCGCGGCTGCCGGGGCTCCGACTGGCCGGGCTCGGCACCAACCTGGCCTGCCAGAACGGCATCGCGCCCGACCAGGCCAAGATGGACCAGCTGTCCGAGCTGGCCGAGCAGGTCGAGGGAGCGTGCGGCCGGCCGCTGCTGGTTGTGTCGGGCGGGAACTCGGCCAACCTCGACTGGGCCTTGACGGCCGACGACGTGGGGCGCGTCGACGAGCTCCGGCTCGGCGAGGCCATCCTGCTGGGCACCGAGCCGCTGCACCGACGCGTGGTCAGCGGGCTGCGCACCGACGCGTTCACCCTGACCGCCGAGGTGATCGAGGTGCAGAGCAAGCCGGCCCAGCCGTGGGGGACGCCGGCCCAGAACGCGTTCGGCGACGTCGTCCCTCGAAGCGGCACCGGCCGGGTCCGGCAGGCGATCCTGGCGCTCGGCCGCCAGGACACCGACCCGGACAGCATCTACCTGCCGCCCGGAATGACCGTCTTGGGCATGAGCAGTGACCACCTGGTCGTCGACATCGGCGACCACCAGATGGCCGTCGGTGACGAGCTGGTGATCCGGCTCGGCTACGGCGCGCTCCTGCGGGCGATGACCTCGCCGTACGTCGACAAGATCGAGTCTTCTGGAGGGGCCCTCCGGTTGCCGCCGGTTCGCGTCGGGAACAAGGTGGTTGGGCCGGAAGGGGTTTCATCGTGCCGCGTCGTCTCGTGATCCTGCTGTCGTCCGTCGCCATCCTGCTGAGCCTGGTGCTGTGGCAGCCATCGTTCGCCTCTGGTGCCGCCGGGAGTTCCGGTTCGGCGGCCAGTACGGCGGCCGGCGCCGAGCTGTCGGTCACCAGCCGGCTCGCGGACCGCCGCGAGGTGGCGGCCGGCACCCGGGCCTACTCGATCGGCTTCGAGGACGGCCGGTTCTACGCCAACGGCTGGCACATCACCGGTGAGATGGGTGGCGTCTGGACCCCTCCGGTCAAGCTGCTCGACGGGGTTTGGTTCGGGCTCGACGGCCAGTGGGTCGGCCCGGCCACGAAGTTCTCCAGCGGCTGGGGCTACACGCACTACAACCTGCCCGACACCGCCGGCCTCCAGGTCGAGCGCACCGACGTCGTGCCGGACGGCGACCGCGGCGTGCTCTTCGGGCTGAAGGTGACCAACCCCGGCGCGGCCCGGACGGCCAAGCTCTCGGTCGACGCGCACTCCGAGCTGATGGGCCAGTTTCCTTGGGGCTTCACGGGTTTGACGCCCAACGCGAGTGAGAACCTGCCCGACACAGGCAGCTTCACCGGCCGCGCACTGCAGTTCACCGACGACGGCGCGCTCTCCGGATCGCCGGTGCACCACTACGCCGCCCTTGTCGGCACGTCGATGAAGCCGGACTCCGGCGCGGTCGGCGACCAGTTCTGGGGCCCGCAGGCCGGTCACCAGTGCACCGGCACCGAGCCCGGCGCCCCGGCCGACCCGAAGCCCTCGGCCTGTGACGACGGCCCGTTCGGCAACGGCACCGGCGGCGAGCTGACCTACTCGCTCAAGCTGGCGGCCGGTGCGTCCAAGACCGTGTGGCTCGCCGTCGCCGGCTCGGACCAGGGCGTCTCGTCGGCGAAGAGCGAGCTGGCCAAGACGCTGCGCAACCCCGACGCAGCGCTGGCGCAGAAGGTCGCCAGCCGGCAGCGGATCGCCCAGATGACCAAGCTCTCCCTGCCGGGCGACCCGCTGGTGCAGAACGCCGTCGACTGGGGCAAGCAGAACCTGGCCGACCTGACGCTGAGCGCCGAGAACCTGCAGATCCGCTGGACGAACCAAGGCAAGCAGTTCCCCGCACCCTCGGGCACGGTGCGCAAGGCCAGCTGGATCGGCGCCGGCTATCCGGACTATCCCTGGGTCTTCGGCACCGACGCGGAGTACACGGCGTTCGCGGCTGTGTCCGTCGGCCAGTTCCAAGCGATCGAGGACCATCTGCGCACGCTGCAGCAGGTGTCGGACATCCTGAACAACCGGTCCGGCGTCGTCACCCATGAGGTCGTGTCGGACGGCTCGGTCTACTTCGGGCATGACTCGCGGGCCCAGAACCCTGACGGCACAACGACGTACGACTTCAACACCGACGAGACGGTGAAGTTCCCGAGCACCGTCGCGCTGGTCTGGCGGTGGACCGGCGACAACCGCTTCCGCGACGACATGTACAACTTCACGGTCCGCAACCTGCGCTACGTCGTGAAGCAGCTCGACGCCGACGGCGACGGCTGGCCCGAAGGCCTCGGCAACGTGGAGCGCACCGGCATGGGGCCGGAGAAGCTCGACAACACGGTCTACTTCATCCGCGGGCTCTATGACCTGGCCGACATGGCGCAGTCCAAGCACGACACCAAGACCTACGACTGGGCCAACGGCCTGGCGACCTCGCTGCGCGACCGGTTCGACTCGACCTGGTGGTACCAGGCGGCCGAGCAGTACGCCGACTCGCTCGGCGTCGACAACAGCCAGTCGTTCCAGAAGCACTGGATCGGGCAGACCCCGATGGAGGTCGAGCTCAACGTCAACGGCCAGACGGTCCCGGGCCTCGCGCCGTACGACCATGGCAACACGGCACTGGCCGGCCGCGAGAACGACTGCTTCAGCGGCACCCCGCCGCTCAACCCCGGCCTGTTCCACACCGGTTGCGGTGGTGGGGCGAACGGTCTGGGCGAGAAGGTCATCTTCGGCCTGACCACGTCGATCCAGTCGGTCGGTGAGGGCAACTACGGCCGCCTCGGTGCCGACGAGCAGGGTCGCTACACGCACGCGTTGGCCGAGACCATGTTCGGTGAGCCGGCAACGGGCGGTACGCCGGACGAGCAGCCCGGCGCGATGCCCGAGATCTTCCCGTCGCCCGACCAAGGCGCGAACATCGACCGGTGCTGGACCTGCCGCTCGATGTTCATGCAGGCCTGGGGCAACTACGGCACCGCGTGGCCGGTCGTGCACCAGTGGCTGGGCGTGCGGCCGGACCTCGGCTCGGGTCGGCTCGACGTCGTGCCGCAGGTGCCCGATGGGCAGAACCTGGTGCAGGGCAAGGACATCCAGCTCGGCAGTGGGTCGGCTGACGTGCTCGCCACGCATTCCGGCAGCCAGTACGGGACGGTCATCGACGTGAGCCGCAGTGTTGGGGCGCGGCAGGTCGGCATCGGCCAGACGCTCCCCCGCGGCGTGACCCCGAGCAAGGTCATGCTCGACGGGCAGGTGGTCACGGACTACCAGGTCGTCGAGACCAACCGTGGCAACGAGGTGACGGTCCTGACGACCTCGGGGCACCACACCTTGTCGGTGACTGCCTGACCAGCTGACCGGTGGGGTGCCGGACGAGCGCTCCGGATAGGTTTCGTGGATGGACACTCATCCACTGCGCGGCCAGGTGGCGTTGGTGACCGGCGCCTCGAAGGGCTTGGGGCGAGGCTTCGCGGCTGCCCTGGCCGATGCCGGGGCCAGCGTGGCGCTGATGTCGCGACATCTCGAGGAGTGCCGAGAGGTGGAGCAGGCCCTGGTCGCCAGCGGGGCCAAGGCAGTGAGCGTGGAGGCCGACGTGACCGACCGGCCGGCGCTGGAAGCCGCCCTGGCTGACGTCACCGGCGCGCTCGGCCCGGTCGACATCCTGGTCAACAACGCTGGTGTGGCGATGCACGGGGACGCCCTGGACGTGACCGAGGAGCAGTGGCGCACGGTGATCTCGGTCAACCTCGACGGCGTCTGGAACTGCTCGCAGATCTTCGGCCGCGGCATGGTCGAGCGCGGCCACGGCTCGATCGTCAACATCGGGTCGATGTCCGGCAACATCGTCAACCGCCCGCAGAACCAGCCGGCGTACAACGCGTCCAAGGCGGCCGTGCACCATCTCAGCCGCAGCCTGGCGGCGGAGTGGGCGCCGTTCGGGGTGCGGGTCAATGTGCTCGCGCCCGGCTATGTGAAGACGGACATGTCACCGGTCGACGACCCGGCGCTGCGCCGCTGGTGGATCGAGGACGCGCCGATGCAGCGGTACGCCGAGGTCGCCGAGTTCGGCCCGGCCATCGTGTTCCTGGCCAGTGACGCGTCGTCGTTCATGACCGGCGAGGTGCTGGTCATGGACGGCGGCTACTCGCTCTACTGATCGGCGGGGTCATCTCCATGACGAAGCGAGTCGCGGGTGTTGCGGTCGCTGCCCTGGCGATGTGGGCTCTGGCCGGCTGTACGACGTCGTCGGGTGGCAGCCCGCCCCAGGCCGAACCGACCTCGCAGAGCACGACCAGCAGCACCACCAGCTCAAGCACCAGCACGTCGACTCCTACGGAAACCGTTACGCCGCAACCGACTCCGTCGTCCAGCACGTCAAGCCCCAGCCCGACCGCACCGGCGGCGCCGGTCAAGCTCCGGCTGGGCGACCGCGGGGCGGCCGTCCTCGCGCTGCAGAACCGGCTGACCGCGCTCGGCTACTGGCTGGGCACGCCGGACGGCAAGTTCGGCGGCCTGACCCAGCAAGCGGTGTACGCCGTGCAGAAGGCGGCCGGACTCGGGCGCGACGGGGTCGCCGGCGCCAAGACCCAGGCGGCCCTGACGGCCGGGAAGCGACCGAGGATCACGACGTCGGGGTCCGGGCACCGGGTCGAGATCAACAAGAAGACCCAGCTGCTGTTGATCATCGACGGCAGCAAGATCAGCACGATCCTGAACACCTCGACCGGAAGCGGGCGACCCTATCTCCAGGAGGGGCATCAGGAGATCGCCCTGACCCCGTCCGGGAAGCTTCCGCGTGACCCGGCAGATCGACGGTGAGCGGATCGGGCCGCTGGGTGCGCTGTGGCGGCCGAAGTACTTCAACGGCGGCATCGCCATCCACGGCCTCGACTCGGTCCCGCCCTACCCGGCGTCGCACGGTTGTGCCCGGGTGAGCAACGCCGCCATCGACTGGATCTGGGCCAACAACAAGATCCCGATCGGCACCCCGGTCACCGTCGTCTGAGCAGCCCTGAGGCGGCGGCCCTGTCGCAGGCACGAATGACCTTGCTCCCCCCGGCCCGGTGACCAGCCGCTGAATCAGGCCCGATCACCGGGCGCCAGGGAGTAACGCTCGGGCTCGTGGCTCCAGCTCTCGCGTCTGGGTCAGCCGGTAGAGATACGCCAGGGGTGGCAGCACGACGACGACGGCCAGCGCGACGACGACGAGCAGCCCGACCAGGGTGGCCCGCGATCCCGCGGCGTCCTGGATCCGCAGCTGGTCCACCAGGATCCACGGGTACTGCGCCACTCCCCAGCCCGTGACGACGGCGGCGACCGCGATGACGGCGCCGAGCCGGGCCCAGGCGTAGCGCCGGCGCAGCAGCAGGTAGAGCGTCGCCAGGCCGGCGAGCGCCGACACGATGACGAGCGGAAGGGCCCGCCCGGTCAGCCGGTCGCTCAACGTGGGTGCGTCGTTGCGGATCGGCAGCAGCGCCACGAGCACGAGCCCACCCGTGACCAGCCCCACGGCGAGACTGCCCCGCCGCAGCTGCTCGGCCAGGTCGTCGTCAGCCGAGCGCTGCGCGTCAGCGGTCAGGAAGACACCGGCGAGGAAGCTGCAGGTCGCCACGGCGATCACTCCGCCGAGCAGCGACGTCGGGTTGAGCCACGAGCTCCACAGGTCGCCGTACCCGCCCTTCGGCACTCGTCCGGACGCCACCGCCCCCGCGGCGGCTCCGAGGAAGAACGGCGTGATCAGGGACGACCCGGCAAAGACCGCCCCGAACAGCCGGGCCTGGGTCATCGTCGCGGCGTACTTGCGGAAGGCAAAACCGGCCCCCCGCAACACGATTCCGGCCAGCGCGAGGGCGAGCGGGACGAAGAGCGTCGTCATCGCCGCCGCGAACGCGCGCGGGAAGGCGGTCCACCAGAAGACCATGACGTAGATCAGCCAGACGTGGTTGGCCTCCCACACCGGACCGATGCTGTGGTCGATGAGAACCCGGAGCCGGCCGCCCCGTCGGGCACCGCCGGCGGTGAGATCCCAGAAGCCGGAGCCGAAGTCGGCGCCGCCGAAGAGGGCATAGATGAGTACGCCGGCGAACATCGCGGCGGCAACGACGTCGGCGAGCGACATCAGCCGCTGCCCCCGCTGGACCGCTGGGCGCGGGCCGCCTCGTCCACCGGCGCGGCCCCCGGACCGTAGGGCGTCGGCAGGTCCAGCTCCCCCGCCCGCCAGCGGCGGGACATCGACCGCAGGACGACGACCGCGCCGACCGTCATCCCGAGATAGATCACCAGGACCCCGGCGTAGCTCCACCACAGACCCGCGTTGGTGCTGGCCGCGTCCGTCGTGCGCAGGACCTGCCAGACCGTCCAGGGCTGCCGGCCGACCTCGGTCGCCACCCAGCCGCACTCGAGCGCGACCACGGCGAGCGGGCCGGCCACGACGGCGAAGCGCAGGAACCAGGGGTTGCCCAGCAGGTCCCGCTGGCGCCATCGCAAGAACCAGTACAGGACGACGACGAAAGCGAGCAGCAGGCCGATGCCGACCATCGACTGGAAGGCCAGATGCGTGGTGTTGACCGGCGGGCGGTCCTGGACCGGGATCGTGTCCATCCCCTGCACCGGCTTGCTGAACGAGTTCTTGGCGAGGACCGAGCCGAGCCGAGGGATGCTGAGCGCCCACCGGACCTGGCCGTCGACGACGACCCCGCCCAGCCGTTCGGGGGACGGTGACTCGGTCGTCAGCGCCAGCTCGAACGCGGCCAGCTTGGCCGGCTGCTCGCTGCCGACCTGAAGCCCGAGCACGTGACCGATCAACGGCTGCAGCAGGGCACTGACGGTCGCGAAGGCGAACGGCACCCGGAAGCCCAGCCGGTGTCGTTCGTCCCGACGCCCGCGCAGCATCCCGGCGGCGTAGACGCCGGCAACGACGAAGCCGACGAGCATGAACGCGCCGACCCACATGTGCGAGAACTGCAGCCACACGAGGTTGTTGAACATCGCCCGCCAGGGGTTCACGTCCGTGACCTTGCCGTCGACGATCCGGAAGCCCGTGGGGTGGTTCATCCACGCGTTGACGCTGACCACGCAGAACGTGCCGAAGACCCCGGCACACCCCATCGGCACGAGCATCGCCAGATGCCGGCGCGGCGGCAGTCGGTCCCACCCGTAGAGGTAGATGCCGAGGAAGATCGCCTCCACGAAGAAGGACACGCCCTCGAACGCGAACGGCAGGCCCAGCACGTCGCCGAACCGGCCCATCAGCCCGGGCCAGAGCAGCCCCATCTCGAAGCTCAGCACGGTGCCCGAGACCGCGCCGATCGCGAACAGCACCGCGGAGACCTTGGCCCAGCGACGGGCCAGGTCGAGGGCGACCGGGTCATTGCGCACGATGCCGCGCCGATGAACCACGAAGATCATGGTCGGGAACGCGACGCCGAAGCTGGCCAGGACGATGTGCCAGCCCAGCGAGAGGGCCATCTGCTCCCGAGCGGGCAGCAGCCCGGGAGGGGGGCTCCCTGCGCCCAGCAGTCCGAGCGTCAGCATCGCGCGGTCACACCATGAACCGTACGACGCGGGCCGATCCGTCAGCCGGCCGGGCGGTCCGGGGAGAAGTCCGGCTCGATGGCCGGGACGAGGTGGCGGAGCAGGTGCCCGCCGCGCAGCTCCTTGGTCGACAGGTAGCGGACGTTGGTGTCGGAGACGTGGACGTCGGTCGGCACCTGGCGCACGATCTCGATGCCGTTGTCCGCCAGCTGGGTCCGCTTGTCCGGATTGTTGCTGAGCAGCGCGATGCTGGTCGCGCCGAGGGCCCGCAGCATCTGGGCGGCGACCGTGTAGTCGCGCTCGTCGGCGTCATGGCCCAGGGCCAGGTTGGCGTCGTACGTGTCGAGTCCCTGGTCCTGCAGCCCGTAGGCGTCGAGCTTGTCGTAGAGGCCGATCCCGCGGCCCTCCTGGCGCAGGTAGAGCAGGTAGCCCCCGGCGGCCGAGATGCGCGCGACGGCCTCGCGGAGCTGAGGTCCGCAGTCGCAGCGCTCGCTGCCGAGGACGTCGCCGGTGAGGCACTCGCTGTGCGGCCGGACCAGGGGGACGCGGCCGGGGTCGCCCAACCCGATGGCCAGGTGTTCGCGGCCGTCGACGAGACCGTGGAAGGTGAAAAGCCTTGCGGTCGTGGCGAACCCGCCCAAGCGCAAGGTCACCTCCACCTGGCGGCGGACCGTGGCCGGCGGGGGCGAGGATGGCTGCAGGGGGCTCATGCGTCTCCGAACCGGGGCGAGAGGGCGTATCGCAACAGGACGACGTCACCGATCTGCTGTACGTCGGCGAGGGTCGCCCGCCGCTGCGCGGACCAGGGGAACCGGCCCGCTTCGACGAACCGCTGGGCCAGCGGGTCCCCGACGAAGAACGGCGCGACGACCAGGTCGAGCTGGTCGACGAGCTCCGCCGTGAGGAACGACGTGTTGGTCAGCCCGCCGCCCTCGACCATCAGCCGGTCGATCCCTCGGGCCGAGAGGTCCGCGCCCACGAGGCGTAGGTCGACGTCGGCGCCCGCATCGACGACGATCGCGCGCGCGCCCAGGCGTCGCTGGGTCTCGGCCACGACGGCACTGGGGCAGTAGACGATTCGGTCGCTGTCCCCCGTCACGAAGAACTGGGCCTCCGGGTCGAGCTGCCCGGAGCGGGTGACCGTGACCTTGACCGGCGAGGCCGGCTGGCCCAGGGCCAGGCGCTCGGCCCGTCGGGCCGCCGACTTCACCAGCAACCGGGGGTCGTCGTTGCGGATCGTGTTGGCCCCGACCAGGATCGCGTCACAGCCGGCGCGGACGGCGTCGACCCGGTCGAAGTCGGCGTCGTTCGACAGCGCGAGCCGCCGGACCGTGCTGCTGTCCAGGTAGCCGTCCAGCGACATGCTGCAGCTCACCAAGGTGTACGGGCGGTCAGCCATGTGCGGGCACCGGCACTCGGTCGACGGACGCGCGCGGTCGCCGGGACCGCACCAGGACGACAGCACCCGGCAACGTGGCGATCAGGCTGAGGACGCCGTACGTCGTCGCGGTCTGGACGCCTTGCCCGGCACCCAGCCCGGCGAGCGCGAACGCCCACGCCGCAACGCCTTCGCGCGGTCCCCAACCGCCGATGCTGGTCGGCACCGTCATCGAGAGCAGGACGAGGGTCGCCAAGGGCAGCAGGGTGCCGATCGAGGCCGGCGAGCCACCGGCTCGGGCCGCGACGAGGAAGACCCCGATGTGCCCGGCCACGACGAGGGCCGAGGCGGCCACGATCGCCGGTGCCGCCCGTCGGGTCAGCAGGCCGGCTCGCAGGTCATCCCGGATCACCCGCGCGACCCGCGCCACCCGCGACGGGCCGCGGTGCGGCGTGACCAGGGCGGTCAGCACCACGATGGCGACGATGGCCGCGAGGACGGTGAGGATCGTCGAGGTGGCCGCCCGCACCGGCGACGGCAGGGCGAGCAGGGTCACCGTCGCCAGGACGACCTGGACGACCTGACCGGCGGCCCGGTCCCAGACCACACTGCGCAGGCCGCGCGAGACATCGGCGGCCTGCTGTCCGTGCAGCACGCCGCGGTGCACGTCACCCAGCACCCCTCCGGGCAAGGTGCTGTTGAGGAACTGCGACCGGTAGTACGACGAAACGGCGCTCCCGAGCGGGATCTCGAGGCCCAGGCCGCGGGCGATCAGGCGCCAGCGCCAAGCCGAGACCACCGTCGTCACAGCGGTGATGGCCACTGCGGCCAGCACCGAGACCAGGTCCACCCGGCGTACGCCCTCGATGAACGGTCCGCTGCCGAGCCGCAGGACGAGAACGAGAATGATCAGCGCACCGGCGCCCAGCCGGACCCACCGCCACAGTCGTGGCCGGGTGTCGGCTGGCATCTCGCGCCGGGTGTTCATGTCATGGGTACGCGCAGAGTTCCGCTGCGGTTCACCCGGCCGCCATCGACTGCAGCGCCGCCGAGATCGTCGCCATGGTCCGGTCCCATCCACCCAGCATTCCGCGCCGGCTCGCCGCTGACGAGCGGAGGGCCTCGCGGAGCTCAGGGCTGCCCAGCCATTGGGCGATGGCAGCCGCCAGGGCCTGGGGGTCCTCCGGCCGGACCAGCAGCCCGGGCCGGCGCCCGTCGGCGGCGTGACCGAGAGCCTCCGGCACGCCCCCGATATCGGTGGCGATCACCGGCAGCGCTCGCGCCAGGGCCTCGGTGACGACCAGGCCATAGCTCTCCAGCCGCGTCGGCAGGACCACCACATCGGCTGCGGCGTAGGCCCGCTCGAGGGCCGGACCGGCGAGCGTCCCGGTGAGCTGAACCCGGTCGCCGATGCCGCTGTCAGTGAGCAGCCGGCGCTGGCGGCGGACGAAGCCGGGCTCCCGGTCCAGGGCGCCGACGCACACGCACGACCACGGTGCGCTCGAGAGGTCGGCCAGGGCCGCGAACAACAGGTCGTGCCCCTTGGGCTCGGTCACGGCCGCCACACAGAGCAGCGAGTCTCCGCTCGACGTGCCGGTGACCAGGGGGGCCACGGGCGCTCCGGGCGGCGCGATGACCAGGTTGCCGGCCGGCAGCCCGTGGGCCTCGACCAGGGTGCGGCCGGTCCACTCGCTGGTCGCGACGACGCGCCGGGCGGCTCGCAGGACCACGCCGGGCGGGCCACCGGGAGGCCCGGGCATGTGGACGAGCAGGACGAGCTGCAGCCGCACCGACTGCCGGACGAGCGCCGCGGCAGCGGCCGTGCCGAGCAGCCCGTCGACGACCACGACGCGACCGTCGGGGATCGTGGCGAGGGCGTGCTCTACGGCGGTTGCCGCGGCGGCCCCCGCCCTTGGCCAGCCCTGCGGAATGACTTGCACGACAACGGTCCAGCCCCGTGCGACCAGCCCCGTGTGGAGCTCCTGGTCGTAGGTGTTGCCGCCGCTGGGCCGGCCCGGGTCGTCGTAGCCCGCCGGGAGGATCAGATGGACGTCGGTCACAGGTCGCGCTCGTACGACGCCCACGCGATGTGCGACTCGTGCAGGGTCACGGCGATCCCGGCGATCTCCCGGGCGCCCGGCCCGAGCTCGCCCTCGTGGATGCTCTCGGCCAGTCGGTCGGCGATCGTCCGGGCCAGGGTCTCGGTCGTCGTGTTCACCCCCGCGAACGCCGGCACCTCGTCGAGGTTGCGGTAGTTGAAGTCGGCGAGGATCGCGCGCAGCCGGTCCGTGGCCCGGCCGATGTCGACCACGATCCCGTCGGCATCGAGCTCGGCCCGGCGGAAGGTCGCGTCGACCACGAAGGTGGCCCCGTGCAGCCGCTGAGCCGGCCCGAACACCTCGCCCGTGAAGCTGTGGGCGACCATCATGGAATCCCGGACGGTCACGCTGAACATGCCGCTCACTCCCCCTCATAGGTGATGGTGTGACACAAACCGTCGGACGTGGCGATCCGGGCCATCGTGTCCGGAAGGTCCGCGAAGGCCGACGACCCGCTCAACAGTGCGTCAAATGTATTGTCCTGCAACAGATCCAACGCCAATCGCAGACGATCCCGGGTGGTCCGACTAGCGCGCCGGGCCGGCGCGACGGCACCGACCTGGCTGGCCCGGATGGTCAGCCGGCGGTGATGGAAGGCCTCGCCGAGCGACAACGTCACGGGGGCGTCGCCGTACCAGCTGAGGTCGACGACGGTCGCGTCCGGCGCCAGCAGGTCGAGCGAGAGCTGGAGGCCGGCGCCGGTCGCGCTGGCATGGAAGACCAGGTCCAGGTCGCGCGGCGCATCCGCAGGCGCGGCGAAGCCAACCTCCAGCGCCGCCGCCAGGCCGGCTCGGGCGGGGTTCACGTCCACGAGGGTGACCGAGACGCCCGGGATCCGCGTGAGGAGTCGGGCCACGCCGGCGCCGACCATGCCAGCACCCACGACCGCGACCCGGTCACCGAGCAACGGTGCACCGTCCCAGAGCGCGTTGACGGCCGTCTCGACCGTGCCGGCCAGCACGGCCCGCCGCGCCGGGACGCCGTCCGGCACGACCGTGACCGCGCTCGCGGGCACGACGTAGCGGGTCTGGTGCGGATACAGGCAGAAGACGGTGCGGCCGACCAGGTCGGCCGGGCCGGCCTCGACGACACCGACGTTGAGGTAGCCGTACTTCACCGGGCCGGGGAAGTCCCCCTCCTGGTACGGGGCGCGCATCACCTGGTGCTGGCTGGCGGGGACCCCGCCGCGGAAGACCAGGGCCTCCGTGCCGCGGCTGACTCCCGAGTAGAGGGTGCGCACGACGACGTCTGTCGCTGTGGGCTCGGGGAGGACTACGGTGCGGATCTCGCCCTCGCCCGGGGTCGAGAGCCAGAAGGCACGCGCGTCAGCCGGCACGATCGACCGACCTCCTCCGCGAGTGAACCGGGGCCGCCGCCCGGGCGTATGACTTGTGTACACCCAGATACGGAGGCGGGGTGAGTTCCGTTCGGACGCGTTTGCTCCCAGGGCTGGCCGGGATGGCCGGCGTCCTTGTCGTGCTCGCAGTCCTGGTCGGCCTGACGCCCGCCGGTTGGGTGCTCGGCGCCGGTTTCGACCTGGCGACCCTTGCCTTGTTCGGCCGCGGGCTGCGCCGCTCCGGTGCATCGGGGCCGCGGGTCGCCGACCAGGTGACCCTGGCCCGAGCCGCTCTCGTGGGCGGCCTGACGGCGCTGGTGGCGAGCTCGTACAGCCGGCCGGTCGACGTCACGGTGCTCGTTGTCATGGCCGCGGTCGCCCTGGCCCTGGACTCGGTCGACGGGCGGCTGGCTCGGCGTACCCACTCCGAGTCGGCGCTCGGCGCCCGGTTCGACATGGAGGTCGACGCGTTCCTGATCCTGGTGCTGAGCGCCTACGTCGCGCGCAGTCTCGGGGCCTGGGTGCTGCTCATCGGGTTGGGCCGCTACCTCTTCCTGGCCGCCGCCGCGGTGTGGCCGTGGCTGCGGCGCGAGACCCCGCCCCGGTACTGGGCCAAGATCGTCGCGGCGATCCAGGGCATCGTGCTCACCGTCGTTGCGGCGCAAGTGTTTTCGCGACCGATCGAGATCCTGGTCACCGCGACGGCCCTGATCCTGCTGGCCGAGTCCTTCACGCACCAGGTGGTCACGCTGGCCAAGCAGGGCCCTCGGGCGCCGGGCCGGCTCGCCACCATCCTGACCTCGGCGGCCGTCGTCCTCGTGTGGGTCGCGCTCGCCTGGCCGGACCGGCTGGACCGGCTCAGCCCCGCCACGTTCGTCCAGATCCCGGTCGAGGGACTGGTCCTCGCGGCGGCCGCTCTGTTCCTGCCCGGCCGGGCCCGGCGCGTCCTCGCTGCCGCAGCGGGTGGGGCGCTCGGCGTACTCGTGCTGTTGAAGATCCTCGACATGGGCTACTACGCCGAGCTCGACCGGGCGTTCAACCCGGTCATCGAGTGGAGCAGCCTGGCCCCGGCGGTCGGGGTGCTGCGGGACTCCCGCGGAACGGCCGTTGCCTATGCGGCCGTCGCCGCGGCGGTCCTGCTCGCGGTCGCCGTCGTCGCCCTGCTGGCGTGGGCTGCCCTGCGCGTGACGCGGCTCAGCGCCGCCCACCGGCTCGGCTCGACCTGGGTCGTCGGCGTGCTCGGCGTGCTGTGGGTCGCCAGCGCGACCGCCGGCCTCGATGTCGCCCCGCCGACGCCGGTCGCCTCCGGGTCCACCAGCCAGTTCGCCGCGACCGAGGTGCGCAACGTCGCGGCCGCCGTCCGGGACCGGCAGCAGTTCCCGGGCCAGCTGACCGCCGCCGACCCGTACGCCGGGACCGCCCCCGCCGACCTGTTGACCGGCCTGCGGGGCAAGGACGTGATCGTCGCTTTCGTCGAGAGCTATGGCCAGACCGCGGTCCAAGGGTCGTCGTTCGCGCCCGGCGTCGTGTCCGTCCTGGACCGCGGGACCAAGGCGCTGGACGCGGCCGGGTTCGCCTCGCGCAGCGGGTTCCTGACCTCGCCCACGTTCGGCGGGCTGAGCTGGCTGGCCCACTCCACGTTGCAGTCGGGGCTGTGGATCAACAACCAGCAGCGCTACAACCAGCTCGTCAAGAGCAACCGGTTCACCCTCAGCGGCGCGTTCAAGAAGGCCGGCTGGCGGACCGTCGCCGACGACCCGTCGGACGTCGGGCCGTGGCCCGAGGGGACGTCGTTCTACCACTACGACCAGATCTACGACGCCAAGAACACCGGATACAAAGGGCCGCGGTTCAGCTACGCGACGATGCCGGACCAGTTCTCGCTCAAGGCATTTCAGCAGCGCGAGCTCGCTCCCGGCCACGCTCCGGTCATGGCCGAGATCGACCTGGTCTCCTCGCACTACCCCTGGACGCCGCTCCCGCGCATCGTCGACTGGAACGCGATCGGCGACGGGTCCATCTACGACCCGATGCCGGCCGAAGGGCCGTCCGTGGCCGACCTGTACCAGAACTACGACAACGTGCGGGCGTCGTACGGTCGGTCGATCCAGTACTCCATCGAGTCGCTGGTCTCGTTCGTCCAGAACGCCCACGACGACAACCTCGTCCTGGTCCTGCTCGGCGACCACCAGCCGGCGCCCCGGGTCAGCGGCCCGCAGGCGACGCACGACGTGCCGATCAGCATCGTTGCCCACGACCCGGCGGTGCTGGACCGGGTCTCCCCCTGGGGCTGGAAGGCCGGGCTGCGGCCGGACGCCCACGGACCGGTCTGGTCGATGGACGCCTTCCGGAACCGCTTCCTCGACACGTTCAGCCGCCAGCCGACGACCCTGGCCGCCGAGGCGAAGCGATGACCGGCGCCAGCGCGAGCAGCACCGGCCAGCCGTAGGTCCCCAGGACGAAAGCGCGCTGGGCCAGCCCCTCAACCGATCCGTAGGTCCCCACGACCAGGCCGACGGCGATGGGTGAGCCTGCGCGCGTTGGGGATGGGCGGGTCGTGGTGGCGGGCGAGGTGTGGGTCATTGGGGTTCTCCTGATTGGTGACGTGGTGGCTAGGCGGCGGCGCGGAACAGGCCGCGCCGGTAGGCGAGGACCATGACCGGTCGGCCGGTGGCCCCGCCGTACTGAGCGTTCAGGTCGAAGTCGAACTCCGGCGCCCGGCGATAGCCCAGCCGGTCGTAGAGAGCCACTGCCTTGGTCATGAACTCGGCCGTGTGGAAGGCGAAAGCCTCTGCGCCCGTGCGGACCGCGAGCCCCTCGCAGATGTCGATGAGGGCCCGGGCGACGCCGAGACCGCGAGCCGATGGATGGACAGCCAGGGCGCGCCCGCCGGCCCAGCCGGCCGGCCAGCCGAGGCCTTGCAGCGAGCTGTCCGGATAGAACGCCCCCGACGCGACGATGCGGCCGGCCTGCTCGGCGACGATGATCCGTCCTCGGGCGGAATGCCGGTCCAGGTCCTGCAGGTCGGCCAACCATCGGGCGAAGACTGCCGGCTGCACCAGGCGCTCGTACGGCGCGTACGCGTCGTACAGCAGTCGGCGGATCGCGCCGAAGTCGGCGGGTGCGCCGTCACGGACGCGGATGTCGCCGATCGTCGTCGGCAGGTCGGCGGGTCGTCTCATCTCTGTTCCTCGGTCAGCGGTGGTTGCCCTGTCGACTAGGCACGACGGCGACGCCGACCGCGTTCACCCGACGCGATAACTTCGAGCCGGCGAGGCCAAGAACGGGCGTCGCGCGAGGAGAGGGTGTGGCACGGATGCGAGTCGCCCTGGTCACCGGGAGCTCACGCGGCCTGGGGCGCTTCATCGCCCGGCGGCTGGCGCAGGACGGCCTCCGAGTCGTGGTCAACGGGGTGCGCGACGACAACGAGCCGGAGGCGGTCGCGCAGGCGCTGCGCGACGAGGGCTGCGTCGCCGAGGCGGTGTGTGCCGACGTCACCGACGAGGACCAGGTCATCCAGCTGGTCGCCCAGGTGACCGAACGGCTCGGCCCGATCGAGGTCCTGGTCCTCAACGCCACCGGGCCGCAGCCGGACGGGCAGCTGACCGACGTGTCCTGGGACGACCACCTGGCCCAGCTCCGGTTCTTCGTGAAGAGCCCGGTGCTGCTGGGCCGCCAGGTCATCCCCGGCATGCGGGCCAGGGGGTTCGGCCGCATCGTCAGCATCGACTCGGAGGTCGCCCACCGCCCGCCGCCCGGACGGTCCGCCTACGTCACGGCCAAGAGCGCCCAGATCGGCTTGACCCACGCGTGGGCGCGCGAGCTCGCGCCGGACGGCATCACCGTGAACACCGTTGCCCCCGGGTTCATCCCGGTCGAGCGCCATGCCGACCTCCCGGCAGAGGTGAAGACCCGCTACCTCGCGTCCGTGCCGGCCGGCCGGATGGGTACGCCGGACGACATCGCCCACGCCGTCAGCTTCTTCGCCTCCGAGCAGGCCGGCTTCATCACCGGGCAGCGGATCGTGGTCGACGGTGGCCGTGGCCTGGGCGACTGACGCCGACCGCCAATGACGACACCACGAGTCGACCTGGCGGCCGGCGACGGCTATGACCTGCTGGTGTCGGCAGTGGCGGTGGCGGACCACGACTGGTGCTCGGTGCTCCAGCACGGACCGGACCTGCGCGCCACGGTCCAGGCGCATGGGGGCGCCGCCCTCGTCCGTGATGCGGCCCGCTTCGGTCGCTTCGGCTGGATCAACCTGGTCGGCCTGCTGGCCCGCGGGCGAGGCGCCGGGTCGAGGGCTCGGCTGACCAGCCTGCTGGCCGCTATGCCGGCGCCGGACCTGCACTTCGCCCTGGCCGGCGGCCTGCGCCGCCAGCTGACCGACCGGCTCGACGGCAAGCGGCTCCGCGCCGCCCTCGCCGGTGAAGCCGCCGCCCGGCGTGACCTCCGCCAGGCGCTGCGCTCACCGGGGTTGTTGCTCGACGTGACCCCCTGGCTGGCAACGACTCGGTCGAACCAGGTCAAGCAGGTGCTGCTGAGGACGGTCGAGTCGTGGCCGGCTGTGGGTGACCCGCGCGGCACTCGGGAGGCGGCCCGACAGGCCCGGGCGCGGCTGGCGGCGCTGGGCGGCCCCGGGCTCCTCCGGCAGGTCACGCCCGGCATCCGCTACGGGCCGGCCGTGTTGGATCGCGTGCTGCTGGTCAGCTGTGGCTTGGTCGAGCCGATCCTGATCTCGGTCGACCAGGCCGACGTCACGGTGATCGTGCATCCACCGTTGGATGCGCACGGGATGGCTGACGCCGCAAGCCTGCTCGGCACTCATGGGGCCGCCGTCGGCGACGGCAACCGAGTCCAGATCCTGCAGGAGCTGAGGGTCGGCCCGCGCACCCTGGTCGAGCTCTGCCTGGCCCTCGACCGGCCGCGGACGACGCTGTTGCATCACCTGGCGCTGTTGCGTGCATCCGGGTTCGTCGCGCTCACGGTCACGTCCGGCGAGCCCAACGTCTACGCGTTGGACCGCCGCGGCTTCGACGCGCTGGCCCGGGCCGCGCGGGGTTTCGTTCTCGACTGACGACGCAGGTCACATCCCCGCAACGTTGTCGAGATTTTTCGACACCTCGCGCATCGGCGCTGCTACCGTCCGACGATGAGGTGGCTCGTCCTTGCGCTCGCGCTGAGCTGCGGCGCCTGTGGGTCGGCGTCGTCGGGGTCTGCGAAGCCCACCGGCACTGCCACCCCCTCAAGCGCCAGGCCCTCGGTGACGACCGTTCAGAGTGGCGACGGGCCGGTCGGCCTGGCCGTGGACGAGACGGGGGCGGTCTGGGTCGCGGCCTCCGGTTCGTCGCAGGTCAGTCGGGTCCGTGGCGGCCGCTCGGATGTCAACGTCAGCGGCGTCGAGATCCCGCTGCGGCTGCTCGCCAGTGACGGTGCAATCTGGGCCTCTGCCTTCGGGTCGGGCGAGCTGGTCCGCATCACACCGGCCGGCGTGGTCAGTGGCCGGGTAGCTGTCGGCAAGGGCGCCGAAGGAGTGGCCGCGGGATTCGGCTCGGTGTGGGTCGTCGCCCAGGACGCCGGTCGTCTGGTCCGGGTGGACCCACGCGGACTCCGGGTCCAGAGCCGGGTGGACATCGGCGTCGGCGCCCGGCTGGTGACGACCGGCCTTGGCGCAGTGTGGGTTTCACAGTTTCACGACGGCCGGGTGCTCCGGGTGAACCCCACGACGAGAGCCGTGACCGCTTCTGCCGTCCTGTGCCAGGGACCGCAGGGTCTGGTCGCGACGGCTCACGTCGTGTGGGTCACCTGTACGAAGGACAACGTGCTGCTCCGGCTCGACCCGAGAACCCTCAAAGCCACGCTGCGGGTTCCCATGCCCGAGGCTCCCGACGGCATCACCGCCGGCCCGGCCAACACGCTCTACGTCGTCGGTCAGGCCGGCCCGACTCTGGTCACCGTCGACGCGACCACCGGCGCCGTACGGGCCAAGCAGGTGCTCGGCACCCAGGCCCAGCTCTACGACCAGGCCAACCTCGACGTTGCGGCCGCAGCGGACGGGGTCTGGGTCTCGTCGTTCGCCGAGAACCTCGTCCGCCACGTCCCGAGTGGCGCGCCCTAGCTTTCAGAGAGTGCAGGCGGAGTAGTTCCTGATCCCGAAGTGCTGGTAGTCCGTGCGGCCCAGCCAGGTGAAGCCCCTCGTGGTGAAGGCTTTGACCGCCGGGTCGTTCGCGGACGACATGCTGCCGGTCGACTGTCGGTGATTGAGGTCGTAGTAGTAGGCGTTCGGCTCGGCACCGTGGTCAGTCGTCTCGGGGTTCTCCCACGGGTTCACGTCGATCGCCCAGCCACACCGATGCGGCGACCAACTGTGGGAGGCCTCCTCGAACGTCACATAGCGGCAGTTGAACGCGGAGGTGTTGTCCTTGTTCATCGACTCGCGGTCGTCGGCTCCCGGGTATCCGCCTGGGGTGTGTCCGAACTGCGAGCCAAGAGGCTGCATCCGGCGGATCCGGAAGCCCATCGCGTACAGGTCCGTGAAGGCGTCGGCAACGCTCGCCGCATAGCCCTGGCGTACGACGAGGGCCCCGCGGTACCGGACGCCGTCGAAGCCCCAGTAGTTGATGTGGACGACCTTGAGATCCGCTTGCGCGACCGGACAGTCCGGCGCTCCACCTTGGTGGTAGGAGTATCCAGCCATGTCGGACCAGAGCTCGTTGCCGACGTTCGAGATCGAGACATCGGGCCCACAGTTCACGGCTGGGTCTCCGACCGGGAACTCCGGCGTCGGTGGCTTCGCGACGTTGATCCTCGGCAGGGTCGCGTGCGGGTTGCAGTCGGGCGGTACGGTCGCCGCGCTCGAGGGCACGAGCTCGGCTGCGGGGGACCTCGTGCTGGCTGACCCGGACGGAGCGCCAACGCCGAACCAGAGGACCGCCGCAGCCGTCAGTGCCGCCAGCACGGCGACCCGGCCCAAACGTCCACTCGACTGACGAGTCATGTGCACCCTCCCCTGGTCGGACCGGGAACCCAGCCGTCCGCGGTCTCGGGCCGATCCTGGCCCATCGGTGGGGCCATGGGCAATATCCCCGCGACTCCGACTTTCCTTCCATATCTCCCCGCCGTGGTCTTGACTGATTCAAGAAGAGCAGGACAGACTCGGCGGGTGCCGACGAGCCTGGAGGTCGAGCACCTGTTGCGTGGAGCGGCCCTGCGGGTCACCCGCCCTCGGGTGGCCGTGCTGACGGCGGTCTACGACCATCCGCACGCCGACACCGACCAGATCATCGGCGCCGCCAGAGGCCAGCTCGGCGAGCTGTCCCACCAGGCGGTCTACGACGTGCTCCGCGTGCTCACGACCGCGCGGCTGGTCCGGCGGATCGAGCCGGCCGGCTCCGTGGCCCGCTACGAGTCGCGGGTCGGCGACAACCACCATCACGTCGTCTGCCGGTCCTGCGGGACGATCGCCGACGTCGACTGCGCCGCCGGCACGACCCCCTGCCTGACCGCGTCCGACCACCACGGCTTCGTCATCGACGAGGCCGAGGTCACCTACTGGGGCGTGTGCCCCAACTGTGCCGCCGTATCCATCGCCTGAGACCGAAACCCTTATCCCGGAAGGACTTCCATGACTGAGCATCCCGACGCCGTCGTACGCGAGATGAACGAGCCCGAGGCGAGCGACGAGGCGAAGTGCCCGGTCGCCCACGGTCGTCGCCCGTACCCCGTCGAGGGCGGCAGCAACCGCGACTGGTGGCCGAAGCAGCTCAACCTGAAGATCCTGCGCAAGCACACCGACGTGGCCAACCCGATGGACGCCGACTTCGACTACGGGGCGGCCTTCCTGACCCTCGACCTGGACGCGGTCAAGGCCGACATCGAGCAGGTCATGACGACCTCGCAGGACTGGTGGCCGGCCGACTTCGGTCACTACGGCCCGTTCTTCATCCGGATGGCCTGGCACAGCGCCGGCACCTATCGGATCCACGACGGCCGTGGCGGCGCCGGCGCCGGCATGCAGCGGTTCGCTCCGCTCAACAGCTGGCCGGACAACGGCAACCTCGACAAGGCCCGCAGACTGCTCTGGCCGGTCAAGCAGAAGTACGGCGCGGCCCTGTCGTGGGCCGACCTCATGGTCTTGGCCGGCAACTGCGCGCTGGAGTCGATGGGCTTCACGACCTTCGGCTTCGCCGGCGGCCGGGCCGACGTGTGGGAGCCGGACGAGGACGTCTACTGGGGCCCGGAGGAGACCTGGCTGGGCGACGACCGCTACACCGGTGACCGCGAGCTCGAGAACCCTCTCGCCGCCGTGCAGATGGGCCTGATCTACGTCAACCCGGAAGGCCCGAACGCCAACCCGGACCCGCTCGGTTCGGCCCGGGACATCCGTGAGACGTTCCACCGGATGGCGATGAACGACGAGGAGACCGTCGCGCTGATCGCCGGTGGACACACCTTCGGCAAGACCCACGGCGCAGCCGACCCGGAGCAGTACGTCGGACCCGAGCCGGAGGGTGCGCCGTTGGAGGAGCAGGGCCTGGGCTGGAAGCAGAGCTTCGGCAGCGGCAAGGGTCGCGACGCCATCACCAGCGGGCTCGAGGTCACCTGGACGTCGACGCCGACGACCTGGGACAACAGCTTCTTCGAGACGCTGTTCGGCTTCGAGTGGGAGCTGACCAAGAGCCCGGCCGGGGCCAACCAGTGGCAGCCCAAGGACGGCGCCGGGGCCAACACGGTGCCCGGACCCCGAGGACGGCTCGCTGTCCCGGCCGCCGACGATGCTCACGAGCGACCTGGCGTTGCGGATGGACCCGATCTACGAGCCGATCTCGCGCCGGTTCCTCGAGCACCCGGACCAGCTCGCCGACGCCTTCGCCCGCGCCTGGTTCAAGCTGACCCACCGCGACATGGGGCCGCTCCCCCGCTACCTCGGACCCCTGGTCCCCCAGGAGACGCTGATCTGGCAGGACCCGGTGCCGCCAGTGACCCACGAGCTCGTGGGCGCCGACGACATCGCGGCCCTGAAGGCGCAGGTCCTCGACTCGGGACTGACTGTCTCGCAGCTGGTTTCGGCGGCGTGGGCATCGGCCTCGACGTTCCGCGGCAGTGACAAGCGCGGCGGCGCCAACGGGGCGCGGATCCGCCTGGAGCCCCAGTCCGGGTGGGAGGTCAACGACCCGGCCGAGCTGGCCGTCGTGCTCCGCACCCTCGAGGGCATCCAGTCGTCGTACAACGGATCGCAGGCGGGTGGCAAGCAGATCTCGCTCGCCGACCTGATCGTCCTCGGCGGATGTGCCGCGGTCGAGCGGGCGGCCAAGGACGCCGGCCACGACGTCACCGTCCCGTTCACACCGGGACGCACCGACGCCGCCCAGGAGCAGACCGACGTGGAGTCCTTCGCGGCCCTCGAGCCGACGGCCGACGGCTTCCGCAACTACCTGGGCAAGGGCAATCGGCTGCCGGCCGAGTACCTGCTGATCGACCGGGCCAACCTGCTGACGCTGAGCGCACCCGAGATGACCGTCCTGGTCGGCGGCCTCCGGGTGCTGGGCGCCAACACGGCTCAGTCGCAGCTGGGGGTCCTCACCGCGACACCGGGCACGCTGACCAACGACTTCTTCGTCAACCTGCTCGATGTCGGTACGACGTGGACGTCGACGTCCGAGGCTGACGAGACCTACGAGGCCCGCGACGCCGCGGGTGAGCTGACGTGGACCGGCAGCCGGGCCGATCTGGTCTTCGGCTCGAACTCCGAGCTGCGGGCACTCGCCGAGGTCTACGCGAGCGCGGACGCGAAGGCGAAGTTCGTCGGCGACTTCGTGGCCGCGTGGGACAAGGTCATGAACCTCGACCGGTTCGACATCGCCTGACGGGTCGGGCGCCGGTCAGCTGGGCGACTCGGCCGGCGCCACCCAGGGATGCGTCAGCGGCTGCCCGGTCCGCGCCGGCGATCGCCGGTAGGTCCGGAGCACGCGGGCGACGGTCCGTGGCCGCAGCAGCGTCGAGGTCGGCTCGACCAGGTTGAGGACGAGGTTGAAGGTCTGCGCCAGGGGCAGGGACACGTGCGTCGCCTGGGCCAGGTTCATGACATACCGGTTGGCGAGGTCGGTGCCCCGCGGCTTCGGTCCGGTCGTCTGCGGGTGCATGAAGTCGGCGCCGACGGCGATCGTCCAGGGGCCGTCGATGATCTTCGCGGAGCGCTGGTGGAAGTGAGGCGGCAGGTCGGTGGAGCCGACGCCGTCGGCGCGCAGCACCTCGCCCAGCGCTGCCGCCTGGAGCGTGGCGCAGGCCATGCCCTGTCCATAGACCGGGTTGAAGCTGCACGCCGCGTCGCCGACTGCGACGAACCGGGCCAACAGCCGATCCGCCCGTTCGTAGTGGCGCCGCTGGCTGGACGGGAAGCGATACGCGGCGACTGGTGAGGTCGGCGCGCACCGGTCGATCAGCTGGCCGACGACCGGCGACAGCAGGCTGCCGGCGAAGTCGCGGAAACCCACGTCATCACTCGGCGGCACGTCGCCGTGCACCCCGGCCAGCGTGACCATCCACCGGCCGCCCTCGACGGGCAGCACCACGCCGCCCCGATAGCTGCTCGGCGGCGTCGTCGCGCAGGCCAGGAACGAACCCTCGAAGTCGTCGTCCGCCCGCTCCAGGAAGCGGCTGGCGTAGGCGCAGTCGATGGTGACGCGGCTCGTCGGTGGGGCCAGCACCCCCGACGACTCGAGCTGCTGGGCGATCCGCGAGCTGCGGCCGGAGGCGTCGACGACGAGGTCCGCGCGCCGTTCGCCGTCAGCCAGGGCCACCCCGATGACGGTGTCGCCGGCCACCATCACCCGGTCGACCAGTGCGCCGTCCTCGATCGTCACATTGGGCAGGTCCCCGACGCGCCGTCGTACGACGAGCTCGAGGAGCGGGCGGGTCATGCTCAAAACCGTTGTGCCCCAGTCACCTCGCGCCCGATAGCCACCGGCCTGGAACACCCAGGCCCGCGAGCCGTCGAGCCGTACGGCGCCGAGACCCTCCAGCTCGTCGTCGATGCCGGGGAACCAGGTGACCAGCTGGTCCAGCCCCGCCGCGAGGAAGAGATGCAGGTGTTTGCCTTGCGGCACATGGCCTCTGGGCTCCGCGACGTCGGCCAGCTTTTCACGCTCCAGGACGACGACCTCGTCCACGTGGTCGGCCAACGCTCGAGCACTCAGCAGGCCGGCGACGCCGGCTCCGACCACGATGGCGCGGGTGCCTCGCGTCGCCGATGTCATGGGCTCAACCCTTCGCCCACCAGCGGGACGACCTCGCGCATGAACCGCTCGAGCTGACTCTCGGGCTCGGCCAACGGCCAGATGCACAGGAAGGCGACGCCGGCCGAAGCGTAGGCGCGCAGCAACCCCGCGCAGTGGTGCGGCGAGCCGATGAGGAGCTGCCCGGCCAGCTCCTCACGTGGGCGGTTGAGCAGGTCCGCGACCCGGACAAGAGCCTGCTCCGCCAGGCCCTCGTCGGCCGTCACGTAGGTCCACATCGTCGCCAGAGCGCACGGCAGGTCATCCTCCGCCCGTCCGGCGAGGGTCATCGCCGCGCGCAGTCGCTGTCGGCCATCGGCCAGGAGGTCCGGCGTCGTGTTGTACGCCGAAGCCAGCCACCCGTCACCGAACCGCGCGACTCGTCGCAGCCCGGCGTCCGAGCCCCAGCTGGCAATCCAGATCGGTGGACCGACCGGCCGCGGGCGCGGCTCGAGGGCCGGTGTGCTCGAGTAGAACCGGCCCTCGACCGCCGGCGAGCCGTCCTTCAGGTGCGCCCGCAACACCCGGACCGCCTCGTCGAACCGCGGCCAACGCTCCTCGAACGGCCGGCCGGCCAGCTCGTGGTCGATGCGCGACGAGCCCGGACCGACCCCGAGCACCAGCCGGCCGCCAGAGACGAGGTCGAGGGCGGCGGCTGCCTTGGCCAGCGCGGCCGGCCCGCGCACCACGGGCACCGCGGCGGTGGTGGCGAGGGTCAGGTCACCGCTGGCCTCGACGACGTTGGCCAGCGCGACGATGCCGTCCAGCCACGGCCGGGCGAAGACGAGGTGGTCGTTCGCCGCGATCACCCGGAACCCCAGCTGGCCTGCCCTGCGGGCGTACGACGTCAGGGTGTCCGGCGCCCACCCTTGACCGTCGAAGTCGACCAGCGGCAGGTGCGCGCCGTAGTCCATGCCGCGAACCTACGCGCGTCAGCGCAGCAGGTGACCAACGCTATCCACGAATACGTGTGATTTTCGCCGGATTCGCCGGGCTCGCCCTGGTAGCCACCCCGATCGATGCCCGCCTAGGCTGACAATTTCACGGTTCCGGGTACGCGGTCTGTCGAGGCGAATGTCGGTGGAGCAACGGCTGGACACCTCCGGCCCGCACGGGTTCGAGAGCTTGCTCGGGCGCCAGGCGGAGTGCGGCGCTCTTGACGCGATGGTCACGGCCATCCGGGCCGGCGAGAGCCGCACCCTGGTGTTGCGCGGCGACGCGGGCGTCGGGAAGACCGCGCTCCTGGACTACGCGGTGGAGTCCGCCGCCGAGCTCCGGGTCCACCGGGTGGTCGGGGTCGAGTCCGAGATGGAGCTCGCGTTCGCGGCCCTCCACCAGCTCTGTGCCCCCGGCCTGGACCAGCCCGACCGGCTGGACCGACTGCCCGGCCCGCAGGGCGATGCGCTGCGGACGGTCTTCGGCCTCAGCACGGGCACTCCCCCGGATCGACTGCTGGTCGGCTTGGCGGTACTGGGCCTGCTCGCGCAGCTGGCCGAGGAGCGCCCGCTGCTCTGTGTCGTCGACGATGCGCAGTGGCTGGACCGCGCCTCGGCCCAGGTGCTGGAGTTCGTGACCCGGCGGCTGGGGGCCGAGTCCGTGGGCATGCTGTTCGCGACCAGGAATCGGACCGGGCGGTCCGGTGGCCCGCCTGACCTGGTGGTCACCGGCCTGGCCACCGACGATGCCCGCGCCCTGCTGGACTCCGTCGTGCGGTTCGGGCTCGACGAGCGCGTGCGCGACCGCATCGTGACCGAGACCGGCGGCAACCCGTTGGCGCTGATCGAGCTGCCCCGGGGGCTCGACTTTGACCCAGCTGGCCGGCGGCTTCGGGCTGCTGGACGCGCACTCCGCTGTCGGGACGGATCGAGGACAGCTTCCTGGCCCGGATCCGGCCCCTGCCGAACGACACCCGGTTGCTGATGCTGGTCGCCGCGGCCGAGTCCGATCGGCGATCCGCTGCTCGTCTGGCGCGCCGCCGAACGGCTCGGCGTCGGGGCCGCCGCCGCGGCGGCCGCGGCGGACGAACGGCTACTCGTGATCGGCGACCGGGTCACCTTCCGGCATCCGCTGGTCCGGTCCGCGATCTACGGCTCGGCCTCAGCGCCGGACCGCCGCGCAGTCCACCTGGCGCTGGCGGAGGTGACTGACGCCGAGGTGGACCCGGACCGCCGGGCCTGGCATCTGGCATCGGCGGCAGCCGGGACTGGACGAGGAGGTGGCGGCGGAGCTCGAGCGGTCGTCCGGGCGGGCCCAGGCCCGGGGCGGGCTGGCGGCCGCGGCCGCCTTCCTGCAGCGGGCGGTCGCCTTGACCGGCCGAGCCGGCCCGGCGGGCCGACCGGGCGTTGACCGCAGCCCAGGTCAGCCTGCACGCCGGCGAGTTCGACACGGCGCTCAGGCTGGTGGAGACCGCGGACGCCGGGCCGCTGGACGAGCTCCAGGCGCGCGCGGGCCAGCCTGCTGCGCGGGGCAGATCGCCTTCGCGTCCGGTCATGGCAGCGACGCCCCGCCGCTCCTGATCGCGGCGGCCGCGCAGCTCGCGCCGCTCAACCCCGAGCTCGCCCGCGAGACCTATCTCGATGCCTGGGGCGCATCGCTTTTCGCCGGCAGGCTCGCGACCAAGAGTGGTCTGCTCGAGACCTCGACCGCCGCCCGGGCGATGCCGCCGGTCGCCGCGCCCCGGCCGGCCGACCTGCTGCTGGACGCCCTGGCCACGCTTGGCCACCGCAGGGCCGTGCGGCGGCAGCCGCCGAGCTGCGCGCAGGCCGACGGACGCGTTCGCCGCGCAGGGCGTCTCGGCCGCCGACAACTTCCGGTGGGGCTGGTTGACGACCGTGCCGGCCAACGTGCTCTGGGACGAGGAGTCCTGGCAGACGATCAACGAACGACAGCTCCAGGTCGCCCGTGACGCGGGCGCGCTCGCCCGGCTGCCGATCGACCTGACCGCGCTGGCCATCCTGCGTCGACCTGGCGCGGTGACTTCAGCCGCAGCGGCGGCCGCGATCGCGGAGACCGACGCGGTCGTCGAGGCGACCGAGACCCGCATCGCGCCGTACGCCGCCATGCTGCTCGCGGCGCTGCGGGGTCGGGAGGCCGACGGCCACCGGGCTGATCGACGCGGCGGCGCTGGAGCGCCGACGCGGGCGGACAGGGGATCGCCGTCCAGTACGCGCACTGGGCCTGCCGCGGTCCTGTTCAACGGCCTCGGCCACTACGACCAGGCGATGTCGGCGGCCGAGCGGGCCGCGGCGGACAGCCCCGAGCTGTTCCTGTCCGGCGTGGGCCCTGCCCGAGCTCATCGAGGCCGCCGTCGCGAGTCGGCGAACGCGCCGCGGCGCCGCGGCGGCTTGCGACCGCCTGGTCGAGGCCACGACGGCCGCCGACACCGACTGGGCGCTGGGCCTCGAGGCCCGCTCCCGCGCCCTGACTGAGCGACGGCGACGGCGCGCCGACGACTGTTACCAGGAGGCGGTCGAACGGTTCAGCCGGACGCAGCTGCGACCCGAGCTGGCCCGCACCCATCTGCTGTACGGCGAGTGGCTGCGTCGCGAGCGGCGCCGGGTCGACGCGCGCGCAGCAGCTGCGCACCGCCCACGACCTGTTCGCGGCCGATCGGCATGGAGGCGTTCGCCGAGCGGGCCCGGCGCGAGCTGCTCGCCACCGGCGAGACCGTCCGCAAGCGCACCGTCGAGACCGCGGCGGTGACGCGCTGACCCCGCAGGAGCGGCAGATCGCCCTGCTGGTCGGCGACGGGCCTGTCCAACCCGGAGGTGGGCGCCCGGCTCTTCCTCAGCCCGCGCACGGTCGAATGGCACCTGCGCAAGGTCTTCGCCAAGCTGTCGATCAGCTCCCGCAGGCAGCTGCGCGAGATCCGGCTCGGCTCCGACGCCGAGGTCGTCGTCGGCGACGACTCAGGCTCAGACCAGCTGCTGGCCGCCGTCGACGTCGTAGGTCGCGCCGGTCAGGGCGGTGTTGGTCATCAGGTGCACGCGCCAGCGCGGCGACGTCGGCCGGCGCCGACCACCCGCCGGATCGGCAGGGTGGCGCGCAGCTCGGCCCGCCGGGCCTCCAGCTGGTCGCCGAGCATGCGTCGCCGACAGCGGCGTGTCGACGAAGCCGGCCGCGATCAGCGTTGACCCGGATCGGCGCCAGCTCGAGCGCCAGGTTCTTGGTCAGCGCGGGCATCGCGCGGCCGTGAGCGCGGCGATCAGCGACAGGCCCGGCCCGGTCCGGCGACGCGCCCGTGCCGCTGATGAAGATCAGCGTCCCGCCGGGGCGCACCCGTGCCGTCGCGTGCTCGGGCGACCTGCATCGGCAGCGAGCAGGTGCGCCTCGATGTACGCGGCGGCGCCTCGTCGAAGTCGAGCTCGGCCAGCGGGGCGTAGTACGGGCCGGCTCCGGTGACCAGCACGTGGTCGATCGGCGTCGGGCAGCTGGTCGAAGAACCGCTCGAGCTGCGCCGAAGTTCGTGGCGTCGAAAGCCGTTGTGCGTGGCGCCGATCTCGCGGCCGGCTCGCTCCAGCGCGGTCCGGGTTGCGCGCCGGCGATCGATCACGTCGGCACCCTCGGCCCGGGCCAGTCGGGCGGTCTCCAGCCCGATGCCGGCGCTGCCGCCGATCACGACGACGGTCTGCCCGGCGAGGCTGCCGGCTCGGCCGGTGCTCATGTCGCGGCCGATGTCGGTGACCGGCAAGGCGCAACCGTGGAACGGCGCCGGCGGCGCGACCCGTGGAGCCGGCGGCGCGTTCGTCCGAGACGAAGATCCCCGCGACGACGGCCGCGGCCGCGCAGACGCCACCGATGACGAGCATCGCCGGTCGGTAGCCGTTGGTCAGCGAGTCGCCCAGGCTGCTGCCCGCCCCGACTCCGATCAGGACCGGGACGACCGCGACCGCCACAACGGCGCCGACCCGGGCGGCGGCGTCGTTGATCGCCGAGGCCTCACCGAGGTCGGCGTCACCGACGGCAGCGAGAACCGCCGCCGTGAGCGGCGCAACGAGCAGGCCGAGCCCGATGCCGCGCACCAAGTTGCGCCGGCAACAGAGTGGCCACGTAGCCGCTGCCCGGCTCGATCTGCGCGAACCAGACCTGGGACGCCGCAACGAAGACGATGCCGGAGAACATCAGCCAGCGCGGTCCGACGCGTGCCACCAGCGCGCCACTGAACGGCGACATGACGAGGAAGACCAAGGTCGACGGGATCAGCGCGGCTCCAGCCTGGGCGGCGGTGTAGCCGAGCTTCAGCTCGCACTCGAGGACGAGGAGATAGCCGGCCGCGGCGAGGGCGCCGTACAGCAGGACGGTCACGATGTTGATCGCGTCGAACTGACGGGACTTGAACAGGGAGAGTCTCAGCAGCGGCGCCCGCCGGCGGCGCTCGGCCGGGACCAACGCGACCAGGCAGACGACGCCGATGACGAGCGAGACGATCACCCGCGCGCTCGACCAGCCGGCACCCGAGCTCTCGGTCAACGCGTAGATCAGGCCACCGAGCCCGAACACCCCGAGCAGCGCGCCCACCGCGTCGAGCGACAGCGAGCGGCGTTGGCCCGTCGTCTCGGGCACGAGCTGGAGCGCCGCCAGCCCGATCAGGATCAGCGGGAGGTTGAGCAGGAAGACCCACCGCCACGAGGTGTGGTCGACCAGCCAACCGCCGAGGTACGGGCCGACCGTGGTCGCGAGGGTGGACAGGCCCGCCCACACGCCGATGCCGCGGGCCCGGTCGGAGACCCGGAGGGTGCCGTTGAGCAACGCCAGGCTGATCGGGGTGACCAGCGCTGCACCGACCCCCTGCGCCACGCGGCCGGCGATCAGCCAGTCGATCGAGGGCGCGCTGGCACAGAGGATCGAGGACAAGAACATGACCCCGAGCCCGATGATGAGCACCCGTCGCCGGCCGAAACGATCGGCCAGGCCGCCCGCGAGCAGCAG
The DNA here is from genome assembly GCA_963794535.1 of uncultured Actinomycetota bacterium. Lineage (GTDB taxonomy): Bacteria > Actinomycetota > Actinomycetes > Actinomycetales > CAVURS01 > CAVURS01. The sequence continues at coordinate 108,524 of CAWCEI010000014.1, read as the reverse complement.
GAGCGCGGCCACCGACAGCAGATAGCTGGTCAGGGTCCACTGCAGCGCCGTGACGCTCGCGTCGAAATGCCGGCCGATCGTCGGCACCGCGACGTTGACGACGTAGGCGTCGTACGACGCGACGCCGGACGACAGGACGGTCGCGGCGATCAGGGCGTAGCCGGTCCGGCTGCGCAGCGGCGCGAGCGGATCGGCGTCCGCGACCACACTGCGGCGAGAGACGTCGGCGCTCATGACGTCATCCGGCATTGGTCCATGGGCCGAGCCTGGCCGCTTGGACCGGCCCGTCGCACCAGTGAGACCCCCTGGTGGTCCCCCGGCAGCTGAAAATGTTGGCAACTGACCCACTCTGGTGGGTCAGTTGCCAACATTGAGTGGTCAGGCCAGCGTCACGGCGGGCACGGCTCGACCTGGAACTTGCAGACGACCGCTGGGTGGAGGTCGATGCTGGAGAGGATGCCGGACAGGTCCGGGTCGACGTCGGGGTCGCCCCAGGTCCAGGCGAGCATCAGGATGTGGGTGGTCCCGTCGATGACGATGGCCGTCGAGGGCAGGTTCGGCACCAGCCCGACGTAGGACCGCCCCGGGTAGGGGTCCCGGGAGAGGGCGAAGGTCAGCGCGCACGTGTCGCCGACCAGACAGTGCCCGGCGTACGCCGTACCGGGTCGGGCCTCGAGGTTGACCCGCCAGGCATCCTGGCCGTCGATCTCCAGGGAGAACGGCGTCGTCGGTTTCACGATGCTGCGCTCCGCGAGCCGCTGGGCGACGCCCTTGATCGAGTCGCCCTCGGTGTTCCGCAGCCGTCCGGTGTCCAGCACCTCGGTCGGGTACTCCGTCAGCACCAGCGCGTGACCGGTGACGCTGGACCGGAGGAGCAGCCCACCCAGGGCCGGCATGACGTCTCCGCCGCCGATGCCGCCGACCTCCGAGATCGTCCAGTCCTTCGGCAGGGTGAAGGCGAACGGCGGCGACGTGCCATAGCCCATCGCGACGGTCAGATAGCGGCCCGGCCCGGTCGGGCACTCGCCGCCGACGTTGACGTACTGCTCGACCGACACACCGAACGGCAGCTTCCCGCAGAACGGCGGAGCGGCCCGGAAAGCCTTGGTAATCGTCGGTTTCGGGGCGATCGGCTCGACCCGATGGTTGGGCCGCCCGCCGGCACCCACGACGACGACGAGCAGGACGGCGAGCAGCGTCGCGGAGACCGCGACGGCCTTGGCCCGCGACCGACGCCGGTGGACGGCCACGAGATCGCCGTACGTCGTCTCGGCGTCAGAGGCCGAGGCGATCGCCGCATTGGTCCGGCGCGCCGCCGTACGGGCCATCTCGTCGATGCTCACGCGCCCTCACCTCCCGACGCGGTCAGCCGCTGAGCCAGCGCGGCCCGGGCCCGGGACAGGTGCGTCTTCACGCTTCCCTCGCTCATCTCCAGCGTCGCGGCGACATCGGCCACAGCCAGGTCGTAGAGATAGAACAGCGCCACGACCTGCGCCTGACGGCGGGGCAGCGACCGCACGGCCGACCAGAAGGTCTCGTCGTCGTCGGTGAGCGCGACGGACGGGCGGGGGCGAGCGCCGAGCCGGAGCAGCGCCCGAGCCTCCACGCCACGCCGGCGCAGCTGCGAGGTCGCGAGGTTGACGCACACCCGGCGGACCCACATCGCGGGGTCCTCCAGCCGCGACACCTCGCGCCACCGGCGGTAGGCGACGAGCAGCGCCTCCTGCGCGACGTCGTCCGATCCCGGCCCACCGACCAGGACCCGGGCCAGCGCCCGGATCCGTGGGAACTCGCGCCGGTAGAAGTCCTCGAACCGCTCCACGGACAGGTCGGTCACCGGGACAGCGACGTCCACCGGATCGGCCGTCGTAACTGCCGTCCGCTCGTCGGGATCCCGGCGATCCACCCTCATACCCTGCACTCGCGCGGGGCCTACCGGAAGGTTGACAGCGGCAGACCAGGGACTCTCACTGGCGCGACCGCAGCGCGCTCGGCTCGAGACTCGCCACATGCGACCCGACATGGTTCCCGGCGCCGTCCTGCCGGACTACGAGCTCCCGGACCACACCGACACCATGCGCAAGCTCAGCGAGATCCAAGGCAGCGACCCGATGGTCCTCACCCTGGCCCGCGGCCACTACTGCCCGAAGGAGCACCAGCAGCACCTCGAGCTCGCTGCTCATCAGCCCAAGTTCACCGTGGGCTACACCAAGATCGCCACGATCGCGACGGACGACCATCACACGATCCAGGAGTTCCGTAACTCGGTCGGCGCCACCTGGCCGTTCCTGGCCGACCCGGGCCGGACCATCCAACGGGACCTCGACATCCAGGAGTACACCGACCCCGAGCACGACCCGATGATCCCGCACACCATCGTGCTCCGGCCTGGACTGGTCATCCACCGGATCTACAACGGCTACTGGTTCTGGGGCCGGCCTTCGATCTACGATCTGTGGCGCGACCTGCGCGACCTCATGTCGACCGACCGCCCCGACTGGGACCTGGCCACGCCCGGGCTGCGGAAGTCCTGGGACGACGGGGACTACGCGCCCTTCCACGGCTGGGACCGCCGTACGCCGGAGGAGATCGCGGCGGCCCGGGCCGGCGCCCGGATGTCAATCTGAACTGTTGACCGGCAAGGACATTCACCCCAAGTGATGGAGGGCAAGATGAGCAGTATCGACGTGAGCAGGTCCGACGCACCGGAGCTCGTCGAGCAGCGGCTCGTGGACCTCAAGCTCGAGGCCATCGTCATCCCGGTCGCGGACGTCGACCGCGCGAAGGCGTTCTACGTGAGCCTCGGCTGGCGGCTCGACGCCGACTTCCCCTTCGACAACGGCTTCCGCGTCGTCCAGCTCACGCCTCCGGGGTCGCCCTGCTCGGTCCAGTTCGGCACCAAGATCACGTCCGCGGCGCCCGGCTCGGCCGAAGGTCTCTATCTGGTGGTCTCGGACATCCAGGCGGCGCACGACCAGCTGGCCGGTCTCGGGGTCTCGGTCAGCGAGGTCTTCCACCCCACCTCGCCGGGCGCCCAGTTCCAGCCCGATGGTGACGCCGGTCGGACCGCGGGTCGGGCCGAGGACGGCGGGAGCTACAGCTCGTTCGTCACGTTCAGCGACCCGGACGGCAACCGGTGGCTGTTGCAGGAGGTCACGATGCGGCTGCCCGGCCGGGTCGACGCCGCCGAGACGACGTACGCCTCGGTGAGCGACGTGACCGAGGCGCTGCGCCGGGCGGCCGCGGCCCACGGCGAGCATGAGAAGCGGATCGGCGAGGCCGACGCCAACTGGCCGGAGTGGTATGCCGCCTACATGGTGGCCGAGCACGCGGGCGCGGAGCTGCCGACCTGAGCGAACTGAGCGAACTGAGCGAACACGAGGGCGCGAGCCGGCCCGCTCCTCAGCGGGCGGCCGGCTCGCTGTCGCCGTAGACCCGTACGTCGGCGAGCTGGCCGCCGTCGCCGTAGACATGGACGGCCAGGCCCGCTGACGGCGGCACGTCCTGGCCGTCCCGGGCGACCACGTTGTACTCCAGCGCACAGGCCCGGCCGTCGTCGGTGACGGTGCACCGCTCGACCCGGACGCCGCCCGACGCGAGCCCTCGCTGGTAGTCCTCGACGACATCGGGCAGGGCGAGGGAGACGTCCGGCTGGAGCAGGGGCAGCCGGGTTGCGTGGTGGCCGGTCAACGGCCACGGGCTGAAGTAGAGACGCATCTCGATGATTCGCTCGCCATGGGCGTCCTGGTCATGATCGGCCGCAAGCCCCACGGGCAGGCTGATCCGACCACCTTCTGCACTGTCGCCATCGAGGTGCAGCACGACCTCCTCGAACCCGCGCGGGTCGGTGAGCAGGAAGTTGACGTGCTCGACCTCGATCCGGTGCTGCGTCATCCACGCCGTCATGTCGGCGACGAACTGCCGGAAGGCCGACTCGCCCCTGATCCGCCCGCGGACCGGGTGATGCAGCTCGGGCACGCCGGCGAACGAGCCCAACAAGGCGTCGATCTCCCCGGCCATGAGGCCGTCGAAGAACGGCACCGACCTCATGTGGTCGCTGTCGTACCGGTCCAGAACCCGTTGCAGCGCAGGGGCGGAGAACAGCTCCGGGGCCCAAGGCACGTCGCTAGACCCCAGCTCTCTCGTCGTACCGGCTAGGCCGCCGGCGCGACGATCCGGTCCAGTGGCGGCACCGCGATGCCGCGTTGTCCCGGCAGCGGTGAAGTAGGCGATCAGCGCGTCGATGTCCTGCGCCCCGCCGAGCGAGTTGGTGCCCTCGTTGAAGACCGTGAACCCGTCCCCGCCGGTGGCCAGGAAGTTGTTCATCGTCACCCGGAAGGTGTCGGTCGGGCCGACCAGCGTGCCGTTGACCCAGATCTGGCCGATCTTGCTGGCGCAGTCCGCGGCGGCGGCGTTCTGCTCGAACTTGATCGTCGAGGAGATCTGGATGGTCTTGGCGGTCGGTCTGGCCGCCGCAGCCGGTGAACTGCTGCTGCAGCAGGCGCCGGATCATGTCACCGGTCATCGTCTTGGTGACCAGGCTGTTGCCGAACGGCTGGACCGTGAACGCCTCGCCGTAGGTCACCTCGCCCGGCGCCTCACCGCCGGAGGAGATGTCGCTGACCTTGAGGTCGGCCCGGATGCCGCCCGGGTTCATGAACGCGACCTGCGCGGCGCCGACGGTCGGCCCGGCGGTGGCGGCCAGCTGCGAGTCGGCGATCACGTCGCCCAGCGTCTGCTCGCCCTGCGGCGACGCGTCGCGGGTCAGGTCGCCCTGGATCTTGCCGATGACCCGGTTGGCCAGCGGCGCCGACGCGGTCACGTACTGGCTGACGACGCCGGCGACCGTCGGGTCGCTGAGCGAGGGGTCCGGCTGCCGGACGACGCCGGGGCCGGAGGCGTTGAGCGCGTTCTTGACGACGATGTTCTCGGCGCTCGCGCTGACCAGCGTGCCGGTCTTGAGGTCGAGCGTTGAGCGTGAGGTCGGACAGGATCCGGCCGAACGACGAGGCGCTGGTGACCAGCCGGGTCACACCGTCCGGAGTCGTGATCGTGCAGCGGTACTCGGCGTGGGTGTGGGCCGAGATGATGATCTTGATCGACGGGTCGAGATGCTGCGGCGATGTCCTCGATCGGGCTGCCGGCCAGGTTGCCGGCGCAGCCGTTCAGCGCCGCCGGACCGCTCTGGAAGCCACCCTGGTGGACGACGAGGATCGGGACGTTGACGCCCTTGGCCTTGAGATCCGCGACGGCCTTGTTGGCGGCCGCGGCCTCGTCGCCGAAGGTCAGCCCGGCGACGCCGCTCGGCGTGACGATCGTCGGGGTGTCCTTGAGGACCTCACCGATGAAGCCGACCTTGACGCTGCCGCCGGGCGGCGCTGAACTTCTTGATCCCGTACGCCGGGAAGAGGGCTTGCGCCGGTGTCGTCCTTGGTGACGTTGGCCGCGAGGTACTGGAAGTTCGCGCCCGGGTAGCGGTTGGTCGTGCTTGCCGTTCGGCAGCAGGTACGGCGCACCGTTGCAGCCGCCGGTCGGGCAGCCGCCGTTCTGGATCCGCTTGAGCTCGCGCGAGCCCTTGTCGAACTCGTGGTTGCCGACCGAGGCGAAGTCGACGTGCATCAGGTTGGCGATGATCGTCGCCGGCTCCTCGTGGAACAGCGCGTTGGCCAGCGGGCTGGCGCCGATGTTGTCACCGGCGAACACCGTGGCCTCGCGGTTGCTTGCCGTACTGCCGCCTGCCGGTCGTGCGATCAGCTTGGCCAGGTAGGCCGCGCCGCCGGCGAACTGGCCGTAGATGTTGAGGCGCGCGGGCTCGAGGTTGCCGTGGAAGTCGTTGTAGGCGAGCACATGCGCCGTGGATCGTCTGCTCGGGCTTGGCGCTCTGGAACTGCACGGAGACCCGGTCGGACAGTGATCTCGCGCCGGCGATCGTGACGGCGTTGGCCTTCGGGGTGCCGAGGTCGCGAGCGGCGCCAGGAACGCGGCCCCCAGGGCAACGCCGGCGACACCAGCGGACATCCAGCGGTTACGAGGACCAATGCGCATGTCGATCTCCCCAGCCCAGAGCGTCGTGCGGCAACTGCCGGCCGACCCCACTCAACCGATCGGGAGCGCCGGGCGCAACCCCTCGGTCAGATGAACACGCGTACAACTGAGCGGACGTACCTCGTTCGGTTAGCCTCGCCGCGTGACCACGGGCACCACGACCAGGAGCCGGCCGGCCGGACGTCGGGCCTCGTGCGTCGGTCGCCGAGCTGGTCATCGTGGCCGCCGCGGTGACGCGGCCGGTGATCCACGACCTGGTCGCCCGCCCGGCTGTGGCCAACTTCGCGACGGTGTTCGTCGCGATCGTGCTGCAGGCCGTGCCGTTCCTGGCCCTTGGCGTCACGGTCAGCGCCGCAATCGGCACGTTCGTCCCGCCCGGGCTGCTCGCCCGGCTGCTACCCAAACAACCGGCGCTCGCCGTGCCGCTCGGGGCGATCGCCGGGACCGCACTCCCGGGTTGTGAGTGCGGCTCGGTCCCGATCGCCCGGCGGCTTGTCGACCGCGGAGCACCGAGCGCCGCAGCTCTGGCCTTCCTGCTCTCGGCGCCGGCGATCAACCCGGTCGTACTCGTGGCGACGGCCGTCGCGTTCCCGGGCCGGCCGGAGATGGTGGTGGGGCGGTTCGTCGCCGGGCTCATGGCCGCCACGGTCGTCGGCTGGGTCTGGGCCAAGCTCGGCCGGGACGACCTCCTGGTGTCGCGGCGGCAGCCCGCACGTCCACGCCGACAGCAAAGCCGGCGGCGTTCCTGCAGATCGCGCAGCACGACTTCTTGAACGCAGGCGGCTTCCTGATCATCGGTGCGGCGACCGCAGCGGCGCTGCAGACGATCGTCCCGCGCAACGTCCTGACCTCACTGTCCGGCAACGAGGTCGTGGCGGTGATCGCCCTCGCCGGGCTCGCCGTGGTCATGGCGATCTGCTCCGAGGCGGACGCGTTCATCGCGGCCAGCCTGCGCCAGTTCTCCCCGACGGCGCAGCTCGCGTTCATGACGGTCGGGCCGATGGTCGACGTCAAGCTGATCGCCCTGCAGATCGGGATCTTCAGCCGGTCCTTCGCGGCCCGGTTCGCGCCGTTGACCCTGGTCGTGGCGACCTGCTCGGCCGCGGTCGTGGGGACGTGGCTGCTGTGACGGCGGCCGGGGGCACGCTGACGGCGCTGGTCGGGCTGCTCACCTTGCGGCTGACGGTCGACGGGACCTTCCTGCGCTATGTGCGGCCGGGGATGAAGGTGTGGCTGCTGATCGCCGGCGTCTGTCTGCTCGCGCTGGGGCTGGTCGCGCTGGTCCGCGCTCTCCGGTCCGGGCCGGCTGATGCCGGTGGGGTCGGCGATGGCGGCGAGGCTGGCGACGAGGCTGGTGGCGAGGCTCACGACGAGGCCCACGAGCACGGGGTCGGCGTCGGCTGGCTGCTGCTGGTGCCGGTCGCCGTACTGCTCCTCGTCGCGCCGCCCAGCCTCGGCAGCTTCGGGGTGGGCCGCTCCCCGGCGATCCGGGTGACGTCCGGGCGCTCGCAGCTGCCGCCGCTGAACACCAGCGCCGGCAACGTGCCGATGACGCTGACCGAGTACACCGAGCGGGCCTTCGACCACGACGGCAAGTCACTGGCCGGCGCGACGGTGCAGCTGACCGGCTTCGTGTCGCACGCCGGCTCCGGGCAGTTCCAGCTCGCCCGCTACCAGATCGCCTGCTGCGCGGCCGACGCCGCCGCCGCGACGGTCCAGGTCGTGGGCGTCACCTCGGTCCCCCCGCGCGACCAGTGGGTCACCGTGACCGGCTCCTACGGCGCCCCCGACGGCGACGACCCGGTCCTCACGGCCACCATCGTCAAGAACATCCCCGCCCCCGAAGACCCCTACGAATAGCCCCGGTGCTCCCCCAAAGCCGGTTTACCCCCCGAAAGCCGCATCCGGGCGCCCAAACAGCCCCCGAGAGCAGCTTTCGAGGGGTACGGCGGCCCGCACCGTTCGACTTCCCGGGTGCCGATTCGAGCCGGAGGTGAACATGACCGATGACGAGGCGCTCGCCTACCGGCGGCTGCTCCGCACGCTCGAGGACGAGCTGGCCGTTGTCACCGAGGCCTTCGACCGGCTGACCGAAGCAGACTGGGCAAGGCCGACCCGGCTCAGGCCGCCGGCTGACGACCAACCTCCGTGGACGCTGCTCGAGCTGGCCGGCCACCTGGACGTCTCAGTCGGCCTCACCGGAGACCTGATCGCCGACCCGCGCCTGGGACCAGCCGAGCGAGACGCGGTCAGCTTCTTCATCTTTCCGACCGCCGAAGTCGCTGAGGACTTCTACGACTACGCCCGTGAGAGCACAGCCGGTACGACGCCGGCCAAGATGGCCGAGGCCCTGCGCGAGTCCTTCTCGACCGCCCTGCTCGCGGCCCGCTCCACGCCGCCGTACCTGATCGGTGCGTTCCCGGGCTTCGAGCCGAATCCCCTTATCCGACTGGACGACTGGGTCTCGAGCCGCATCGTCGAGGCGGTCGTGCACGGGCTGGACCTGACGGATGCCCTCGGCTCGCCCACCACCGCGACGGCGGCAGGCATCCAGCACACCGCGCTGCTCTTCGACGACCTCCTCGCGCGTACGGCCGACCCGGGGCGACCGGTCGACCTCGCTGACGACCTCCTCTGGGTCAGGGCAGCCGCCGGCCGCGACCGCCACCGCGATCCCCGACTCCCGCTGATCGGCTGACCCGTTCGACGACAGCGGGTGCTCCCCGACGCCCGGTTTACCCCCCGACTGCGGCTTCCGGGCGCCCAAACAGCCCCCGAAAGCGGCATTCGAGGGGTACGGCGGACGACGAGGCCGCCCCCGCGCAGGCCAGAATCAGCGCAGGAGGTTGGTCATCAGCGAGGACGTCAGTACCTATGCGAACGGCCGTCTGGTCAAGACGGCCGGGCCTCGACCGCGCCGTCATCGCGGCCGCGGCCGGGTCGCCGTACTGGTCTCGATCCTCGTCCTCGCAGCAGCGGCCGGAGGTTTCGTCGCCTACGTCAAGTCCCAACCCCAGCGCGTGCCGGCCAACACCTTCGTGGCCGGCGTGCCCGTGGGCGGCCTCGAGGCCGGTCGGCTGACAGCGATCCTGGAGTCGCGGGTGCGGCCCCGGGTCGAGCTGCCCCTCACGGTCACCGCCGGCGCCGACCGGTTCGAGCTGGCCGCCCGTGAGCTCGGCATCAGCGTCGACGTCGCCGCCACCGCGCGCGTCCTGCTCAAGGACAGCAACCTGCGCGACCGAATCCCGTTCCTACACCGGACCCGACATGACGTCGCGCCACAGTTCGCGATGAACCAAGGAACCGCGGAGACCACCCTCGACCAGAAGCTGGACGACGTCCGACACGGCGTGGCCAACGCCACGATCGACCTCCCAGCGCCGAAGGCGGTCCTGGACGCCCAAGGAGACGTGTCGTTCGCGTCTCGGCGGATCCGGGCCGTCGTTCATCCGGCGCGGTCCGGACAGTCGGTCGACATGACCACGGCCGCCGCCGCGATCCGCGCCGCGGTGGCCAAGGGCCAGCGAGCCGTCACCTTGGACGTGAAGCTCGTCCAGCCCAAGATCACCACGGCGGCGCTCAGCCGGGTCGACCAGCTGATCGGCAGCTTCACGACCTATCACGCCTGCTGCGAGCCACGGGTGACGAACATTCACCGGATGGCCGAGATCGTTGACGGCACAGTGGTATTGCCGGGCGCGACCTTCTCGCTCAACCAGGCATCAGGACGGCGTACGGCGGCCAACGGGTTCGTCGCGGCGCCGGCCATCGCCGACGGCGAGCTGGTCCAGCAGTTCGGCGGCGGGGTGTCGCAGTTCTCGACCACGCTCTTCAACGCCACGTGGTTCTCCGGGCTGCCGACCTTGAAGCACCAGCCGCACAGCAAGTACATCTCGCGCTACCCGCCCGGGCGCGAGGCCACCCTGGACTACGACACCATCGACCAGGTCTTCAAGAACGACACCACGACCCCGGTGGTCATCCGCGTCACGACCACCGGCACATCGGTCACCGTCGCGCTGTACGGCCACACCGGCAACCGCACCGTGACCTCGACGACCGGCCCGCGGGTGACCCGCAACGGCGGTGGGTTCAGCATCTCCGTGCAGCGCCAGGTCCGGCAGGACGGCCAGCTCAAGGGCACCGACACTGTCCGCTGGACCTACACGGGCTTCGACTAGAGGTGATGACGGATGGCTGAAGTGCCCCTGCACCCGCTGCTCGCGAGCCGTTGGAGCCCAACGGCGTTCGACCCGACCCGGGCCGCGACGCCCGAGCAGGTCGACTCGCTGTTGCAGGCCGCCCGGTGGGCACCCTCAGCCGGCAACTCGCAGCCGTGGGCATTCATCGTCGGGGTCCGCGGCGATCGCGACCATCAGCGGCTGGTCGAGCGGCTTGCGGCGAGCGCCCGTCGATGGGCGCCGGACGCGGCCCTGCTCATCGCCAACCTGGCGCACCGCAGGGTGGAGGACACCGACTGGGACTACTCGGAGTTCTCCGCCTACGACCTGGGACAGGCGGTCGCCCACCTGACCGTGCAGGCCCGTTCGCTCGACCTGTACGTCCGGCAGTTCCGCGCGTTCGACCGCGAGGCGCTGGAGCAGGACTTCGAGGTCCCGGCGCACTGGGAGATCACGACGATGTCGGCTCTCGGCTGGGTGCCGCCGGGGACCGAGCCGACCGGGTTGGTCAAGGAACGCGAACGCGAGCGACGCCCGCTGGAGGCGCTGCGGTGGCCGGCCGCCCTTGAGCCCGGTGGGTGACCCCGCCGCCCGCTCACAGGTCAAGAACCAGGTCGGTCTCGGGTCTGCGAGCAGCAGATCAGCACGTTGCCTTCCGCTGGCGGGTCGACCGGCTCGGGGTCGTAGCTGACGGACCCGGCCAGCAGCCCGGTCTCGCAGTTGTGGCAGACCCCGGTGCGGCAGGACCAACGGGCCGGTACGTCGCACGCCTCGGCCAGCTCGAGAACGCTCTCGAAGTCCCGGCGCCAGCTGACCGACAGTCCGCTGCGCGAGAAGCTCACGCTCGGCCCGTCGCCCTGACCCCCGGCCGGAGGATGCGCCTTGATGCCGTCGGCGGAGGCGATCCCCGGGGTCAGGGCCGGGCCGGCCCCGAAGACCTCGGTGTGGACCCGACCGCTGTCCAGCCCCATCCCCACCAAGGCCGCTCGCAGATCGGCCATGAACGCCGGCGGGCCACAGATGTAGGCCTGCGCGTCCGTCGGGAGAGCCAGCTCGCGCAGACTGTCAGCAGTGAGCCGGCCGCGCTCGGAGTAGTCCCGGCCAGGTTCGTCAGTCGCCAGAGGCGCGCTGTAGAAGATCCGGGCGTGGGCACGTGGCAGCCGAGCCACGAGGTCCCGCGCCTCGGCCGCGAAGGCGTGCTCGGCACTGTTGCGCGCTCCGTGCAGCCACCAGACCTCACGAGTCGCGCCGGCCCGGACCAGGGCCTGCAGCATCGACAGCACGGGAGTGGCGCCCACGCCGGCAGAGCAGAGCAGGACGGGCCCGTCATCGGCGTCGAGCGTGAACCGCCCCCGCGGGGCGGCGATCTCGACCTCGTCGCCCACCTTCAGCCGTTGGTGGACGAACGCGCTGAACCGACCGTTCACCTCCAGCTTCACACTGATCCGGTACGACGCGCTCCCCGGCGCGCTTGAGAGGGAGTAGCTCCGGGCTGCGGCAGGTTGCCCGTCGCCGAGGTCCGCGCGGACGGCGACGAACTGCCCGGGCTCAGCGGGCGGCAAGGCCTCTCCGTCCAGAGCAGCCAGCTGGACGGACCGGACGGTCGGCGTCTCCGCCACGACGTCGACGACGCGCACGGGGCGGAATCCGGTCCATGCGGCGGGTCGATCGCCGGCCGCCGGGCTCAGGCCGGCGTTCCCGTCGAGTCCGACCGGGGCGTCGAGCAGAGCCCGGAAGGAGGCCTGCCAGCCCGGACTCAGGGCCGGGATCCGCAGCGCTCGCTCGACGTCGGCTCGGTCATGGCCTGGCAGGTAGAGCAACGCGTCGACCTCGGCCACGGACATCTGCTCCGCTGCGGAGCGCACCCGAGCAACCGGGTCCCCGGCGCGGACGCGTCCCTCGCGCAGGACCCGGAGGTAGAACCCCGGCCGGCGATGGGAGACGAGGAGAGCCGGGAGCCTGGGCTCGCCCAGCCGCAGGCCCACCCGGTAGCAGGTCACCCGAGGTTGGCTCACCTCGAACAGCGCCTCCCCGATGGCGAGCTGGTCGCCGATGCACACCTCGTCGTCGGCCAGACCGGCCACGGTGAAGTTCTCCCCGAACTGGCCGTACTCGAAGTCGTCGCGACCGAAGTGCGCGCGCCAGTGGTCGTAGGAGTCGAGCTGGTAGACGAGTACGGCGCGGTGCGGCCCGCCGTGCCCTTCGAGGTCGCCTTGACCGTCACCGTCGACGTTGAGCGTGCGGACCAGCTGCGGCCCTTCGACGGAGGTCTTCCAGACGCCGGTGTGCACCGTCCGGCCGTGCCACGCGACGTCGCGCGGCAGGCCCACGTTCACCGACACCAGAGTGCCGACGGTCGCCTGCGGGTCGCCGCTCATGGCGAAATTGTCCTCTGCCGCGACGTGACCCGCGTCCGGGCCGTGCCTGCTCGGCCTAGCTGCCTGCGATGTCGAGGTGCATCCGGAGTCCGGGCCCGAACTCGGTGTCGGCTGACCCGTCGACGACGAACCCGGCCGCGAGGTAGAACTCGAGCGCGTGCTCGTTGCCGGTCACCTCCAGGTGCGTGACCCCCTCAGCCGCGGCCTGCACCCGGATGGCGTCGATCAGCGCGCGGGCGACGCCACGCCGCATCCACGACGGATCGACGAACAGGTCGTCCAGCTCGAGCGTCGCGGCGTGGATGGCGCGGGTGCTCGCGAAACCGACGATCGTGCCGTCCGACAGCGTCGCGACGACGACCCGGCCGCCGCCGACCAGCTCCTCGGACAGCTGGAGCGCCTCCGGGTGCGCGAGGAGCGCCGGCCGATCGCCCGCGTTGGACAGCGAGGCCCGCCGGAACACCCCTTCCAAGGCGGCCGTGTCGCCCGCGCGACCGGCCCGGATCTCGACCGTCATAGACGTGCTCCTTCCGGCTCGGCTCCGGCAGTGAGCGGCTCCCAGATGAGCTCCGCCACGTCCAGGGCCACCTCATAGCCCCCGCCGGGACGGGATCGGAGCTCACCCGAGCAGGTGCAGACCACGTCGTTGAGCCGGGCGTAGCGCGGGTCATCGCTCAGGTGGGTCAGGGTCCCCGTCAGTCGGCGCATGCCGTCGACCGGCCGCGCCGTGATGCCGTGCCAGCTGAACATGACGACCGCGCCGTCGTCGACCTCCAGAACGCCCCGGAAGTCCGGCAGCAGGACGCCGTCGACGCGGCGCCGGGGGTAGTTGGCCGCCCTGAGCCGAGCCGACACCTGGCCGGAGGTCCTCCCCTCGGCGATCAGGAACGACTGAGCTTCGCTGCCCCCGTCGAGCGCCGACCCGGAGAGCTGGACGGACCAGCTCTCCGGGGTGGCAAAGGTGGCTCGGTACAGCGGTTCGAGCCGCACCGACGTCAGCTGGCCGCGAGCCCGGCGACGGTCTCGGGAAGGCCGCCCCACGAGCCGACCGGCACCAGCTTGCCGTCAGCCTCGACGTGCCAGCCGAAGATGTGCTGGGCGTCCGCGTCGATCGTGTAGAGGAACCGACCGTCCGACGACAGGTCCTCGTCGCGCAGACCGGTCCGACCGTCGTGGGCCGTGGCGGCGACTGCGTCGTCCAGGATGAGCGACCCGTCCACGGCGACCTGGTAGCGCGAGACGGCGCCGTCCGCGAAGTTGGTCGTGAAGACGTACCGACCATCCAGCGTGGAAACAGCCCAACAGATCTCGCTGCGGCCGTTGCCGATCGACCGGGACGCCGGCTCCAGATCCGCACCAAGCCGGTACGACGAGGCGGCCGCCGCGCCGACCTTCGCGCCGAACGCCTCGGTCACGACAAGAGTGCTCGGCCCGGCGAACGCGAAGCCGTACGGCGTGGGACCGGACGAGGGAAGCTCCTGTGCCGCAACGAGACTGCCGGCCTCGTCGACGCGGAACATGACGATCGAGTTCGTCCCGCGCTGCGTCACGAGCACGGCGGACCCGTCGGGCGAGAACCCGACCTGAGCCGGGTCGGCGTCGGCGGCGAGCGCGCGCCGGGAGCCCTCGATCGCCTCGAGACCGTCGGCACCGAGCCGGAAGCCGACGACCGCCGGCTCCGCGGTGGCCAGGACGTAGACCAGGCCGTCGTGTTCGGTCACGCTCGTCGGCCGGCCACCGGCGGCGATGGTCTGCAGCAGCCGTCGGACCGTTCTCGTCCAGGGCGAACACGGCGATGTCGTCGCTCCCGGCGTTGGTGGCCAACACATGGCCGCCGTCTCCGGTGACGATGACGGAGCCTTGCGAGGTCAGATGCGGGGCACCGAGGCCGATGCCGTCGGTTGCGACGGCCGGAAGGGCCTCGAGGGAGCCGTCGTCGCGGCGACGGAACGGGAGCAGGTGGTTGGCTGACGCGTCGTTGGTCTGGACAAACACTCCGGCGAAGCGAGCACTGACGCCGTTGTCGTTGCTGGACATGGGGTTTCTTCCTCACTGGGGGATCGGCCTTGACTCCCCTCAGTGCACGTCCACCCCTCGACCGTTACACGAACGGCCCTGGTCTGCGCGCAAAACCCTGCGCCCTCCGGACGGGCTGGGCATGATGACGCCTGTGACGAGCGACGCCGCGGAGACAGTCGGCATTGTCGGTGGCGGCATCGTCGGGCTCGCCGTGGGCTACGAGATCCTGCGCCGCCGACCCGGAACCCGAGTGGTGGTCTTCGAGAAGGAGGACCGGGTCGCCGCCCACCAGACCGGCCACAACTCGGGCGTCGTCCACGCGGGCATCTACTACAAGCCCGGCAGTCTCAAAGCCCAGCTGTGCGCGCGGGGGCGCTCGCTCATCCGGGAGTTCTGCGCCGAGCATGAGCTCCCGATCCTCAGCTGCGGCAAGCTCGTCGTCGCCGTCGACCCCAGTGAGCTCGCCCGGTTCGACGCCCTCGAGCTGACGGCGCGGCAGAACGACGTGCCGGGGCTGCGCCGCGTCGGGCCGAACGAGATCGCGGAGATCGAGCCGCATGCCGCCGGCCTGGTCGCCCTGCACTCGCCGGAGACGGCCATCACCGACTACGTCGCGATCGCGTCGGCCATGGCCGCGCAGATCGTGGCCGAGGGCGGCGAGATCCGGCTCGACACGGCCGTGACCGGTATCCGCCGGGCCGTCGGCGGCATCGACGTCGCCACCACCGGCGAGCCACAGCGCGTCGACCGCCTGGTCGTGTGTGCCGGTCTGCAGGCGGACCGGGTGTCTCGATGGGTCGACGGCGAGGACGGCCCGCGGATCGTCCCGTTCCGCGGGGAGTACATGTCGGTGCGGCCGGACAAGGCCGACCTCGTCCGCGGGATGGTCTACCCGGTCCCGGACCCGCGCTATCCCTTCCTGGGCGTGCACTACACCCGGCGGGTCAGCGGTGGGCTCGAGGTCGGCCCGAACGCCGTCCTGGCCCTGCGGCGGGAGGGCTACCGACGACGGTCCGAGGCCTCGATTCGCGACCTCCGGGCGATGGCCGGCTGGCCCGGCTTCTGGCGGATGGCGCGCACCCACTGGCGCACCGGCGTGAAGGAAGTGCGCGGCTCGCTGTCGATGCAGGCCTACATGCGCGTCGCCCAGCGCTACGTGCCGGAGATCGGCGCCCCCGACGTGGTCCGTGGCGGCAGCGGCATCCGGGCCCAGGCCGTCGACCGTGATGGCAGCCTGGTCGACGACTTCCGGCTCACCCAGTCCGACGGCGTGACCTGCGTCCGCAACGCCCCGTCGCCGGCGGCGACGTCGAGCCTGGCCATCGCGGAGTACATCGTGGACGCGATCGACAAGGAACGCCAGGCCTCGGGTGCCCCGCTCTAGGCGGATCGCCGTCGCCGTCTTGGCCGTCGTCGGTTTCGGTGTCCTGCTCGTCCTGGTCGCCACCGGGGTCACCGATCGGCTGGACGTCGCGACCCGCGATCGCTTCCGGCCACACGACGTCTGGGGACCGGACCAACGGCTGGCCGACCGGATCGTCGACCTCGGCCGACCGAGCCATGTCGTCGTCCTGCTGGTCGTGGTCGTCGTCGCCACCGCCGTCCGACGGCGGTCCTGGGCGCCGGTCGCCCTCGTTGCCCTGTACGGCGGCGCGGCGGCCGCCCTCACGCTGGCGACCAAGCTCGGCTACGGGCGCACCGACCCGCACGGCACGCTCAACGGGGACAGCGGCAGCTTCCCGTCCGGCCACGCCCTGGCCGTTCTCGTCTGCCTGGGCCTGGCCCTGCTGGTGGTGCGACCGGCGACACGCTGGTGGCAGTGGTGCCTGGTCGCCCTGGCCGGGATGGCCATGGACCTGGCGCTGCTGCTCGAGGCCGCGCACTGGCTGACCGACATCCTCGGCGCCACCACCATCGCCGTCGGCGCGTTGGCCGCTGCCAGCAGCTCGGCGCTGCGACGACCCCGGCCTCAGCGGGAGTAGTCGTCCGCCAGCCGCTCGATGTCGTCCTCGTCGAAGTCCCCGAACGCGATCTCGAGCACCCGGGCCGGCTCTGCTCCCGGGTTGCCGAGCCGGTGCCGGGCCCCGAGTGGCACCCGGACCTTTTCGCCCACCTGGGCGACCCAGGCCCGGTCCTCGACCTCGACCTGCATCGCGTGGTCGAGGATGTGCCAGACCTCCTCACGCCGCTGGTGCCGCTGCAGGCTCAACCGGTGCCCCGGCGCTACGGTGATGATCTTGACGGTCACCTCCGTATTCTTTACCAACTCTTTAAACGACCCCCAGGGCCGTCCAACAACAATCTCCCCGTCCGTCACAGCCGTGGTTGCGGAGCGTTGAGCAGGCGTCGCAATGCGTATTCCAGGCGGCGTTAAATCAACCCGGACTGTCATCAGAACGCTCCTTTCCGTTGCTCGGGCCGGATCGGCGGGACGAACGACCGGCCGACCATCAGGCGTAGTCCAAGCTGGCGCGCATCCGCGAGATGCACCGACCGCGGGTCGGGCCGATGCTGCCGACGGGCAGCCCGAGCTGGTCGCCGATCTCCTGGTACGACATCGGCGGGTCCACCATCAGCAGGTTGACCAGCGATCGCCACGCCGGCGGCAGCGAGTCCAGGGCGACGGCCACGTGGCGGCCGCGCTCCTCCTCCAGCAACCGCGCGTCCGTCGGGGCGAGCGAGACGTCCGGCCCGTCGAAGACCTGACCATCGCCTTCGAGCACGATGCGTCGCCGCAAAGCCACTATCCGCAACGACTCTCGCCGCGCGGTCGTGGCCAGCCAGGCGCCGATCCGCTCCGGGTCGCGGATCTCGTCAATGTGCTCGAACAGCCGGAGCCAGGTGGACTGGGCAACATCGGCTGCGTCGGCCTGGCCGATGCCGTGTTGGATGGCCACGGCCCACACCAGGGAGGAGTAGCGCTTGACGATCCCGTCCCAGGCGGCCCGGTCCCCGGCGATGGCCCGACGGACCAGCTGAGCCGCCTCGCCGCCGCCCTGGCGCGGGATCGGCCCCGGAGGCCTCGTCTCATCCCCTGGCTGCTTCTGCACGCTGCCCCCTTCTGTCTTCGCCCATCAGACGCGAGCCATCTGAAAGGCCACCCCTGAACCTGTGCTGTCCTGCCGAGGCTATGGCTGCATTGGCAGCGGTGGGACGGAGTTCTCGCGAATTCACTTCTTCTGGGGCCGCCGTTCACCATTGCCGGGGTGAAATATCGACAGAGCGTTCACCCCCGCCAACGCTGAGTGGTTCGATGCCCCCCACCCCGGCTATTTCGCCGATTCACAGCCCCAGTCGGTATCACCGGGGCCCGCTGCCAGGTCTCCCTATCGGTGGTCGCTTCCGCGGCCTGTCGGGCCGTGCCTCTGGAGTCACTTGTGAGAGTCGCAGTATTCGGACTTGGTTACGTGGGAACCGTCACTGCCGCCGGGCTGGCCGCGTGCGGCCACGAGGTTGTCGGGGTGGACGTCGACCCGCTGAAGGTGGAGATGATCCAGGGCGGCCGGAGCCCGGTCGTCGAGCCGGGCATCGACGCCCTGGTCGCCGACGGGGTGGCATCGGGCGCCTTCCGCGCCACGACGGACGCCCGGGTCGCGATGGACCGGGCCGACGTGTCCCTGATCTGCGTCGGCACCCCGTCTGCTCCCACCGGTGAGACCGACCTGACCTACATCTCCCGGGCGCTGCACGACATGGCCGACGCCATGTCGACGGCCGAGCCGCCCGCGAGTGGCCATCACTCGGTGGTCATCCGGAGCACCGTGCCGCCCGGGACGGGCGACACCGTGGTCCGGCCGATCTTCGGCGGTGACCTGCCGGCCGGGTGGACGGTCGGTACGGCGATGTGCCCCGAGTTCCTGCGCGAGGGCTGCGGCCTGAAGGACTTCAACGACCCGCCGTTCGTCGTCATCGGCACCGACGACCCGCGCACCCGGGCCACCTTGACCGACCTGTTCGCCTTCGTCCCCCGCGAGCCGCACCTGGTCGACGTACGGACAGCTGAGGCGCTGAAGTACGCGTGCAACGCCTTCCACGCCAACAAGGTGTCCTTCGCCAACGAGATGGCCCGGATCTTCCGGCTCCACGGCGTCGACTCGCGCGAGGTCATGGAGATCTTCGTCGAGGACACCAAGCTGAACATCGCCCCGACCTACCTGCGGCCGGGGTTCGCGTTCGGCGGCTCGTGCCTGCCCAAGGACCTCAGGTCCCTCCTGCACATGGCTCGTACGGCGGGCGTCGACGCGCCCCTCCTGTCGGGCACCGTGCTGACCAACGAGCTGGTCGTGCGCGACGTGGTCGAGCGGGTCACCGGCGGCCACCACCGACGGGTCGCGATCCTCGGGCTCAGCTTCAAGATGGACACCGACGACCTGCGCGAGAGCCCCAACGTCGAGCTGGCCGAGCGCCTGATCGGCAAGGGGTTCGAGGTCACGATCTACGACCCGATCATCAACCCGGCCCGGCTGGTCGGGGCCAACCTGCGGCACATGCAGGCCCACCTGCCGCACCTGAGCCGGCTGCTCACGCGCACCCCGCAGGACGCCCTGGCGCACGCCGGGGTCGCCATCGTGTCGTCGTCGGAGGCCGACGTCCTGGAGACCCTGGTCACCGCCGACCCGGAGCGGATCATCGACCTCCACGGCCGGCTCGGGCCGAAGGTCGAGGCCCTGGCCGGCTACGAGGGGGTGGGCTGGTGACGAGAGGTGTCGTTCGACCCCTCACCCGCAAACCACGCGTCCTGATCATCGTCCAGAACCTGCCGGTGCCGTTCGACCGGCGGGTCTGGCTGGAGAGCCAGTCCCTGGTCCGCGCGGGCTACGACGTCACGGTGATCTGCCCGCAGGGCAACGGGACCGGGGCGTTCCAGGTGCATCGATGACGTGACCGTCTACGGCTACCGGCCGTATGCGCCGGGCGGCAGCCCGATCAGCTTCGTGTTCGAGTACGCCTACTCGATGTTCGCGACGGCCCGGCTGGCCCTGCGCGCCCGGCGCCGCGGCACCTTCGACGTGATGCAGGCGTGCAACCCGCCGGACGTCTTCTGGCCGATGGCGCGCTGGCTCAAGCTGCGCGACCGCACGCGCTTCGTCTTCGACCACCACGACCTGTGCCCCGAGCTGTACGAGTCGAGATTTCCCGAAGGCTCCCGCCTGGCCCACCGCGGTCTGCTTCTCTTGGAGCGTCAGACCTTCCGCGCCGCCGACCACGTCACCTCCACCAACGCGTCGTACGCCCGGATCGCTCGCGAGCGCGGGCGCAAGAAGCCGGAGGACGTGACCGTGGTGCGCACCGGGCCGGACGCCGAGCGGCTCAAGCGGGTGGCCCCGGACGCTGAGCTGCGCCGCGGCCGCGCCCACCTGGCGACCTACCTCGGGGTCATGGGCCCGCAGGACGGAGTCGACATCGTGATCCGGGCGGCCGACGTCGTCGTCAACGAGATGGGCCGTCAGGACATCGCGTTCACCCTGATGGGCTCCGGCGACTGCTACGACGAGCTGGTGCAGCTGCGCGACGACCTGGGGCTGCAGGACTTCGTGGAGCTGCCCGGCCGGGTGTCGGACGAGACGGTGGCAGACGTGATGTCGACGGCCGACGTCGGCCTGTGCCCCGACCCGATGAACCCGTTGAACAACGTCTCGACCATGAACAAGACGATGGAGTACATGGCCTACGAGCTGCCGGTTCTGGCGTTCGACCTGCTCGAGACCAGGGTGTCCGCCCAGACCGCGGCCCGCTACGTCAAGCCCAACGACGTGAAGGCCTTCGCCCACGCTCTGGTCGAGCTCATCGACGACCCCGTTGCGCGCAAGGAGATGGGGCAGGAGGGCCGGCTGCGGGTCGAGACCGAGCTGGCCTGGCCCTACCAGGAGACCGGCTACGTCCGGGTCTTCGACACCCTCACCGGCTACCGGACCGCTGGCCCGGCGAACCGCCGGATGCCCGCCGCCCGACCCCCCTCGGAGATCTGACATGTGCGGAGTGGCTGGGGCCTACCAGCAAAGTGACGGCAAGGTCATCGTCAACACGATGATCGACCGCCTGGGGCATCGCGGCCCGGACGCCTGCGGCGTCCTGGAGATCGTCGACCCGCAGACGTCGGTCGTCCTGGCCCACCGACGGCTGTCCATCATCGACCTGTCGACGGCGGCCGACCAGCCGCTCGTCAAGGGCGGCCTGACCCTGAGCTACAACGGGGAGGTCTACAACTACCGCGAGATCCGCAGCGACCTCGAGGCGATGGGCGCGCGGTTCACGACGACCTCCGACACCGAGGTCGTCCTGGAGGCCTGGCGGGCGTGGGGCCCGGACTCGCTGCGGCGCTTCCGCGGCATGTTCGCGTTCGCCATCCACGACGAGGCGACCGGCATCCTCAGCCTGGCCCGCGACCCGTTGGGCATCAAGCCGCTCTACGTCATGCGGCGCGGCGAAGGCGTCGTCTTCGCCTCCGAGCTCAAGGCCATCGTCTCGGCGGTGGGTGGTGAGCTCACCGTCAACCCGGCGGCGATGGTCGCCTCGGCGCTGTACTACTGGCTCCCCCAGGAGTACGACGCGATCAACGGGGTCCACAAGCTGGCTCCGGGGTCCTGGATGCAGTGCCGTCCCGACGGCACGTCGACGACGGGCGTCTACTGGAGCGCGCCCGACGTGGCCGCCGCCGCGGCCGCCGGCCCGAAGGCCGACCTCCGGACGACGATCGAGGAGTCCGTCGAGGCCCACCTGGTGGCCGACGTCCCGGTCGCGTCGTTCCTGAGCGGGGGCCTCGACTCGAGCATCATCACCGCTCTGGCCTTCCGCCGGGACCCGTCGATCGAGGCCTACACGATCGCCTTCCGCTCCCAGGACCAGCGGCTGGAGGCCATGCCGGACGACGCGCACTACGCGCGGATCATGGCGGCCCACCTGGGCATCAAGCTGCACGAGATCGAGGTCGAGCCCGACATCGTCGACCTGCTGCCGCGGATGGTCGACACCCTCGACGAGCCGATCGGTGACCCGGCCGCGATCAACACGTTGCTGATGTGCGACGCCGCCCGGGCGACCGGGGTCAAGGTGCTCCTGTCCGGCATGGGCGCCGACGAGCTGTTCGGCGGCTACCGCAAGCATCTGGCCTGCCTGCTCACCGCGCGGTACCGCCGGCTGCCGGCTCCCCTGCGCTCCGGGGTCATCGGGCCGGTCGCGCGCCGACTGCCCGTCGCCGTCGCCGGTCGGGGGCTGCGCACCGTTCGGTGGGGCCAGCGCTTCCTCAGCTTCGCCGAGCTCGAGGAGGAGGCCGCCTTCCGGCGCAGCTACACCCTCTACGACCGCGACGAGCTGGTCGACCTGATCGACCCCGACCTCGCCCGCGATGTCGACGGCGTGCTCGACCGGCACCGCGTGGTCTACGAGGACAACGACCTGCCCGACCAGGTCAGCCGGATGTGCCTGGCCGACACCCGGATGTTCATGCAGGGGCTGAACCTCACCTACACCGACCGGGCCAGCATGGCCGCGTCGACCGAGGTGCGGGTGCCGTTCGTCGACCCCGTCGTCTTCGGCGCGGCCTTCTCCCTCCCGGGCTCGGACAAGATCCGCGGGCGGGTGCAGAAGGCAGCGCTCAAGGACGCCGCGCGGGCCTGGATCCCGGACCAGATCATCGACCGGCCGAAGGCCTCCTTCGGCGCGCCGCTGCGGGCCTGGGTCACCAACGACCTCCGGACCCTCGTCGACGACGTCCTCGTCGGAGGCGACCTGGTGCGCACCGGGTTCCTCCGCCGCGACCCGCTGGTGCGGCTCATCGCCGACCAGCGCAGTGGGCGCCGTGACACGTCCAAGCAGATCTGGCAGCTGCTGACCCTCGAGCTCTGGTACCGCAACGCGATGGCCGAAGGGGTCAGCGCCGCCTGACCCCGGCCTCGGCCCTCAAGAACGCTCGACTGACATCGGAAGGCGATATGAAGCAGGTTGCTCAGAACTACCGTTCGGGAGAGCTCGTGGTTCTCGACGTGCCCGCACCGGCGTGCAAGCCGGGCGGTGTGCTCGTCCGCACGCTCTACTCCCTGATCTCCACCGGCACCGAGATGATGAAGGTGTCCGAGGCGCGGATGTCGTTGCTGGGCAAGGCTCGCGCCCGGCCGGACCAGGTGCGCAAGCTGGTTGACTCGGTCGCGCAGCAGGGTCCGGTCGCGACGTACAAGAAGGCCATCAACAAGCTGGACAGCTACACCCCGCTCGGCTACTCGCTCTGCGGCGTGGTCGTCGAGGTCGGGGCCGGGGCCGAAGAGTTCTCGGTCGGCGACGTCGTCGCCGCGGCCGGCAACGAGTTCGCGCTGCACGCCGAGGTCAACTGGGTCCCGACCAACCTCTGCGTCGCGGTGCCGGACGGCGTCGCCCCCGAGCACGCGGCCTTCGCGACCGTCGGCGCCATCGCCATGCAGGGCGTCCGCCGGGCCGAGGTCCAGCTGGGCGAGACCGCCTGCGTCATCGGTCTCGGTCTCGTCGGGCAGCTCGTCGTGCGCCTGTTGGTCGCCGCCGGCGTACGGGTCGTCGGTCTCGACACCGTCGAGGCGCGTTGTCGGATGGCCGAGAAGGCGGGGGCGCTGATCTGCGCCAGCTCCGACACCGCGGGCACGCGCCGAGGTCGAGCAGGCGTTGCTCCTGGCCACGTCCGGCCGCGGCGCCGACCACATCTTCCTGGCGGCCGGCGGGCCGTCCAACGAGCCGGTCGAGCTGGCCGCCCGACTGGCCCGCGACCGGGCCCGTGTCGTCGACATCGGCAAGACCCGGCTCGACCTGCCGTGGAACGACTACTACGAGAAGGAGCTCGACGTCCGGTTCTCCCGCTCCTACGGGCCGGGCCGCTACGACGACCGCTACGAGCTCGAGGGCATCGACTACCCCGCGGGCTACGTGCGCTGGACCGAGCGCCGCAACCTCGAGTGCTTCATCGACCTGATCGCGGGTGAGTCGGTCGACGTACAGTCCCTCGTGTCGGGGGTGCACCCGATCGAGGACGCCGCGTCGGTCTACGACCAGCTGCGCGCCGGGACCCTCAACGGGGTCGGCTTCCTGCTCGAGTACCCCCAGCCCGAAGGCGGGGCCACGACCGTCGCCGACGACCCGATCTCGACCCTTCGCCGTACGCCGGTTGCCTCCGGCGCGAGCCGAGGCGCCAACCGGCCGCAGCTGCGGATCGGCTTCATCGGCGCCGGCAACTACGCGGCGTCGATGCTGCTGCCGCACCTGGCCAAGAACGCCCGCGGCCAGCCTCGCCACCGTGGCCACCACCAAGTCCCTCTCGGGCGTCAACGCGCAGCGCAAGTTCGGCTTCGACACGGTGACGACCGACTCGCAGGTGGTGCTCGAGGACCCGTCCATCGACGCCGTCTTCGTGGTCACCCGGCATCACTCGCACGCGGACTTCGTCTGCCGGGCGCTCGAGGCAGGCAAGGCCGTCTTCGTCGAGAAGCCGCTCGCGCTCACCCATGAGCAGCTCGAGGCGATCAGCGAGACGGTCACGCGGACCGGCAACGACCGGCTGATGGTCGGCTTCAACCGTCGCTTCGCGCCCATGTTCACCGGGCTCAAGGCGCGCTACGGCCGGATCGACGGTCCGGTGACCATGCGCTACCTGGTCAACGCGGGCCGGCTCGACGCCACGAGCTGGTACCTCAACCAGGACCTCGAAGGCTCCCGCTTCCTCGGCGAGGGCGGTCACTTCATCGACACGCTCAGCGCCTGGGTCGGCCAGTCCCCGGTCGAGGTGTTCGCCCAGCAGATGCCGGACGGCGGCGACCTGCAGGTCAACCTCCGGTACGCCGACGGCTCCCTCGCCTCACTCGCCTACGTCACCGGCGGCAGCGCGCGCTTCCCCAAGGAGACGTTCGACTGCGCGGGTGGCGGGCGCAACGCCCGGCTGGACAACTTCACCCGGGCCACCGTCTGGAACCGCAGCGGCAAGGACGCCAAGCGGACGCTGAGCGGCCAGGACAAGGGCCAGGCGGCGCAGCTCGAGCGGTTCGTCGAGGCGGCCCGCACCGGTGCGCCGATGCCGATCGACCTCAGCTCGCTGGTGACGACGACCTTGGCGACGATCGCCGCCGAGAAGAGTGCCGTCACCGGCCAGCCGGTGAGCCTGTGACCCGCTCCCCCTCCTGGTACGTCCGCCGGCTGCGGCAGATGTCTCTGAGTGAGATGTCCAGCCGTGCGGTCGACCATGCCCGCCACCGGACCTGGGCGCACCGCCAGGTCGCGCTGGGCGTCGCCGCGCCGTTGCCGGCCGGGCTGGTCCAGACCCGGGACTTCGCCGGCGACCCTGCCGGCCGGCGCTCGTGACCTCGTGCCGGACGACGCCCGGGCAGCCGTGATCGAGGCGGCCGACCGGATCGTGCGCGGCGACTGGTCGCTGCTCGGTGTGCCGCGACCCGACATCGACCAGCCCGACTGGTTCCTCGACCCGGCCACCGGTCGGCGAGCGCCCCAGACCGAGCTGGCCTTCCGGATCGACCACCGGGACGAGGCCGTCACCGGCAACGTCAAGTGCGTCTGGGAGCTGTCCCGGCACCACCACCTCACGGTCGTGGCAACGGCGTACTGGCTGACCGGCGACGACGTCTACGCCGACCTGGTCGCGCGCCAGCTGAAGTCGTGGTGGGCGGAGAACCCGTTCCTGTCCGGGGTGCACTGGACCAACGGGATCGAGCTGGGCATCCGGCTGATCAGCTGGACCTGGATCCGGCGCCTCCTGAACGACTGGCCCAAGGTCGGGGACGTCTTCGACACCAACGACGACGCCCTTCGGCAGATCTGGTGGCACCAGAGCTATCTGGCGACCTTCCGGAGCCGGGGCTCGTCGGCCAACAACCACGTGATCGCCGAGGCCGCCGGACGGCTCGTCGCTGCCTGCGCCTTCCCCTGGTACGCCGAGAGCGAGTCCTGGCGCGCCGATGCCGCGGCCCAGCTCGGCAACGAGCTGCAGGCCAACACGTTCGACAGCGGCGTGAACCGCGAGCTCGCGACCGACTACCAGCTGCTGGTGGCCGAGCTGGGCCTCCTGGCCGGGGTCGAGGCCGACGCGGCGGGTGCGCCGCTGGCCCCGGCGACGTGGGCGCTCCTGGCTCGCTCGCTCGATGCCGCTGCTGCTCTCGTCGACGTCACCGGACGACCCCCGCGACAAGGGGACGGTGACGAGGGACGGGCGCTGGTCGTCGACGGCCCGGCCGCCGAGCCGTGGCCGATCCTGCTCGGCGTCGGCGCGCAGACGGTCGGGGCGATGCCGTGGTGGCCGCGCGGTGCACCGTCGGTGGCAGCGGTCGTCGTCGGCGCGCTGAGCGGAGCCCACGCCACGGTCGAGGACCGGCCGAGCGAGCCGCCGTTGACCTTCCTGGACGCCGGCTTGGCGCTGCTGCGCACTCCGCGGGACGGGTCGCCCGAGATCTGGTGCCGGTTTGACGCGGGGCCGCACGGCTTCCTCTCGATCGCCGCGCACGCCCACGCCGATGCCATGTCGGTGGAGGTGCGCTACGACGGGGTCGACGTGCTGGCCGACCCGGGCACCTACTGCTACCACGGTGAGCCCGAGTGGCGGAGCTACTTCCGCTCGACGCTGGCCCACAACACCATCGAGATCGACGGCACGAACCAGTCCGTCGACGGCGGCCCGTTCATGTGGACGGCTCACGCGCACAGTGAGATGCAGGTGGCCCAGAGCCAAGAAGGCACCGTCCAGGTGTGTATGGGCGAACACGACGGCTACGGCCGGCTGGACAAGGGCCTGAGCCACGCGAGAACCGTTGCGCTGGACAGCAACTCACGGCACCTGTCGATCGTCGACCTCGTGTCGACGACCTCGGACCATAGTCTCAAGATCGCGTTCCACCTGGGCCCGGAGGTCAGTGTCGTCCTGCGCGGCACCGTGGCCGAGCTGCAGTGGCCCACCGCACGCGGCACCGCGGCGGCCGACCTGCATCTGCCGGGTCAGCTGCACTGGTCGCAACATCATGGGGAGACCCAGCCGGTGCTGGGCTGGTACTCCCCCCGATTCGGGGAGAAGGTCCCTTCGACCACACTGTTGGGCACCGGCAGCTGCGACCAGTCGCTCGAGCTGCGCACTCTCCTCGTCTTTCCCTCGGACTGAGGGCGAGCCAGATGTCAGCCCAAGCGACCCGACGCGGCGTCGCTCGACGATCGATCCTCACGATGGCGGACCAGTCCGTCTGCTCGGCGTCGAACTTCGCGATCACGGTCGTCGTTGCCCACCTGGTCGGGCTGCGCGGTCTGGGGGTGTTCTCGGTCGGCTACGCCGCCTGGCTCTTCGTGGCCAGCCTGCACCGGTCGCTCGTCACCGACCCGATGGCCATCGAGGGCGACGCCCAGTCTCCCGAGGCCCACGAGCGCATCGTCCGAGGCCTGGCAGCGGAGCTCGTCTTCGGCGTGAGCGCCGCCGCGGTGACCCTGCTGGCGGGAGCCGGGTTGGTGCTGGCCGGCTGGTCCGGGGCGGGTGAAGGCCTGCTGGCGGTCGGCATCTGGCTGCCGTTCCTGGCCATCCAGGACTTCTGGCGCTGGGTGGGCTTCCTCGCCGGTCGGCCCGACCGGTCGCTGGCCAACGACATCATCGTCGCCGTCGTACAGCTGGGGCTGCTCGGCACGGTCCTCGTCCGCGGGATCGACACCTCGGTCGGCTGGCTCTTCGCCTGTTGGGGCGCCGGGGCGCTGCTCGGCGCGGCGTACGGCTGCTGGCAGTTCCGCGCCGTCTCCGTCGGGCGGGGCGGGGCGGGTCTGTTGGCCGAGCGCTGGCGGGTGAGCCGGTGGCTGGTCGGCAACGACCTGACCCTGTGGGGCAGCAGCCAGGGCTACCTGCTGCTGGCCGGGATCATCCTCGGTTCGGTGGAGCTCGGTGGCCTGAAAGCCGTCCAGGCGTTGGTCACCGGGCCGGCGTTCGTGCTCCTTCAGGTCGCCGGCAGCATCGGACTCCCCGAGGGGGCAATGGCTTTGGAGCGCGGCGGGCCCCGCGAGCTGAGGCGGGTCGCGCGGCGCCTGTCGCTGCTGTGCTGCCTGGCCATCGCCGTCATGGCCGGCGTGGTCGCTGTCTTCGGCCCGTGGCTGCTGGCCACCGTCTACGGGGCCGGCTTCGCCCAACTGCACCTGACCGCAGCCGTCTTGGCCGCGGCCTACGCGGTGGCCGGTCTCGGCCTCGGCCCCACGGTGACCCTGAAGACCACCCGGCGCACCGCACGACTCTTCCGCGACCAGCTGCTCGGTCTGGTGGTCACGCTGGTGGCCTCGGCCGTGCTGGCCGAGCTGCGCGGCGTCGAGGGGGTGGCGATCGGGGTCCTGGTCGGAGCCTGTTTCCAGGCCGCGCTGCTCACCACCTCGGCCCGGGCCGGCCGGCCAGCCCCGAGCCACCGCACGCAACCACAACGGACGCTCGCCCGCTCGAAGCCGCGGCGCAGCAACGAATCGAAGGGGTTGACCTCTCTCATTCCAGGGTCACGGCAGGCAGCACGAAGTTACTCTCAGGGCGTTGCCCTCACCGGAGCACCGCGACACGACCGATTGGAGGCAGCACCCCGTGGGTGAGCAGGCCATCGACCTGCGCTCGTCGCTGGCGATTCTTCGCCGGCACCGCGTAGTCCTCAGCGCAGCGGCGGCCATCGGCCTCTCCGCGGGCGTCGCCTACGTCTTCGCGGTCCCGGCCAAATACAGCAGCGTCAGCCTGATCCTGCTCCCGCCTCCGACGCACGACTCCAGCGGTCAGAGCAGCTCGCGCGGCATCGACACCGAGGTGCGGATCGCCGGCAGCGATGTCGTCCTGAGCCCGGCCGGCAAGAAGCAGGTACCACCGCTCTCGGCCCATGCGCTGAGTCGACACGTCACGGTCAAGGCGGCCACCGACGAGGTGCTCGAGGTCAAGGCCCAGGCAGCGCGAGCGCGGGACGCCGAGCGCCTCTCGGCCGCCGTCGCGAACTCCTACGTCGACTACGTCAAGGAAGCGGCGAGCTCGCTCAACGCCGCCCAGCTGGCGGCGCTGGACGACCGCACCGCCTCGCTCACCGCCTCCCTGGACCGGGTGCAGGCCGAGATCGTCAAGACGACCAAGCGGGCCAAGACCGAGCTCCCCAGCTCCGCCGAGGGCAAGGCCGACGCCACGGCGCTGGCCCAGCTGACGGCGCAGCAGGCCAACCTGGCGCTCCAGATCGACCAGCTGCACGCGGAGACGGCCGCCGGTCGGCAGCCGCTCAACGCCGCGAACGGCGCAGCGGCGACGATCATCCAGACCGCCTCACCCGCCGCCCGTCCGAGCCTGGCCCAACGGCTGGTGGTCTACGGGGTGCTCGGCCTGCTCGCGGTCACCGTGCTGTTGGCCATCATGCTGCTCACCTTCGGCCGGCGGGACCGCAAGCTTCGCTCGCGGGACGAGATCGCCGACGCTCTCGGGACGTCGGTCATCGCGTCGGTCCAGAGCCGGATGCCGCAGCGGCTCAGCGGCTGGACCGCGCTGCTCGAGGGCTACTCCCCCGGCACCGTCGACGCGTGGGCCCTGCGCCAAGGCATTGCGTCAGCTGCTCACCCACGGGGCCGGCGGCGTGCGGCCCATGGACCGCAGCGGGTCGCAGCTCCAGCACCCCGACTCGATCACCGTCATCTCGCTCGCCGGTGACCGCAAGGGTCTGGCCGTCGGCCCGCAGATCGCCTCCTTCGCCGCCTCGGTCGGCGTGCGCACCCGCCTCGTCACAACGGCGCGACACGACTCGGCCGCTGCGCTGTGGGCGGCCTGCTACAACCTCAACCCGGACCAGGAGCTGCGGCCCGGCTTGTACGTCGACCCCCGTCCCGCGGAGCGCGACGACATCGACCTGACCGTGGTCCTCGTGGTCGTCGACCGTCGTAAGCCCGAGCTGGTCGACATCCCCGAGACCTCCGTCACGATCATGGCCGTGTCCTCCGGGGCGGCCACCGCCCAGGAGCTGGCGCTGGCCGCCGTGACCGTGGACGACGTCGGCAACATCATCGACGGCATCGTCGTCGCCGACCCGGACAACCTCGACCGCACGACCGGACGCATGCTGCAGACCGAGCGGGTGCAACAGGTCTCGCTGCCGACCCGGCTCACCGGTACGACGTCGGTCGAGGGACGCTCGAGCCGCGTCACCAACGTCCGGCGGGGGTTGCGATGAGCCAGGCAACGTGGCTCAGCCCGGAGGAGGAGCCGGACGAGGGCGGTGTCCCCGGACCGGAGCCGCTGCTGTTCAGCCTGCACTTCATGCGCAACGCACTGGTCCGCAGCTGGAAGGTCTGGGTGAGCATCGGCATCGTCGGCATGCTGCTCGGCATCGGCCTGACGTTCGAGCTCCCGGCCAAGAACACGGCGACCGCGACGCTGCTGCTCGCGCACGACACGGGCAGCGACCCGGCACTGGCGATGGCCACCGATGTGAGCCTGCTCAGCACCCGGACCCTCGCGTCCACGGTGACGGCCAAGCTCGGCCTGACGATGACCCCTGAGGCGTTCATCGAGTCGTTCACCGCCCGGGCTATCACCAACGAGGTCCTGGTGCTCTCGATCAGCGGCCCGACACCGGCCCAGGCCGTGGCCCGGGCCAAGGAGCTCGGCAACGCCTTCCTCACCTTCCGCGCGACCCAGATGCACAGCCAGACCAGCGCGCTGATCGACGGCTACAACGCGCGGATCGCCGCCCTGCAGAGCCAGGTCGACATCCTGACCGGGCGCTACAACACGTTGAGTGGTCAGGGCCCCACGGGTCAGGCCCAGGCGGCCGACGTGCTCACCCAGCGCTCCCAGATCAGCGACGAGGTCAGCACCCTCCAGCAGACGGTCGAGGACGCGACGCTGCGCACCACGGCGGTCGTCAGCGCCAGCCACGTGCTCGACCCGGCTCGGGCCCTCCCGCCGCCCGGCAAGAAACGGACGATCCTCAACGTCGCGTCCGGGCTGATCGGTGGCCTGGCGATCGGCATCGGCCTCGTCCTCTTCCTCGCGGTGACCTCCGGGCGGCTGCGCCGTCGCGAGGAGGTGGCGACCGCGCTGGGCGCCCCCGTGCGGGTCAGCGTCGGCCGGGTCCGCCCGGCCCGGCGGCTCGACCTCCTGCGCGAGCGCAAGCGCCCAGCCGCTCACCAGCTGGACGTCCTGGTCCAAGCCCTGGAGTCAGGGCTTCGGCACCGCACCGGCACCCAGAGCCGCTACGTCCTCGGTGCGGTCGACTCGACCGAGGAGGCCGCTGTCGCGGTCGCCGCGTTGACCGCGCGGCTGATCGAGCGCGGGAGCTCGGTCTTCCTGGTCGACCTGACCGCGGGCGGGAGCCTGGCGCCCCTGGTCGCGCAGATGACGCTCGCCGCACCGACGGTGTACCGCCCCGAGGGGGTCCCGTCCCTGTCCCAGGGCCCGCTGGCCGCCCAGATGGGCGTCATCGGCGACCTGCCGTCGGACGACCCACTGCGCGGGATGTGGGACCGGGCCGACATCGTGCTCACGCTGGCTGAGGTCGACCCGTCGGTCGGCACCGAACACCTCGCGTCGTGGGGGACCCAGATCGTCCTGCTGGTCACGGCCGGCCGGTCCACCGCCGAGCTCCTGCGCACGGCCGCCAGCCTGATCCGCAACAGTGGTCTGACCTTGATGTTCGCGGTGCTGCTCGGGGCCGACCGGACGGACGAGAGCGTCGGGCTCCCGGACACGCGAGACCGGTCCGTCGCGGCAGCGCTGCGGCGCACCAAGAGCCGGTGACCGGCGCCCGCACGCTCCTGCGGGCTGGCGCCCACAGCCCCCGACACGAGCGGATCGAGCCGGACCCGGGAGTCCCCGGTGCCGTCTACGCCGCCTGGGGTGCGCTGTTCTTCAACGTCCTGGCCTTCTCGCACCTCGAGACCATCATCCCGATCCCGAGCACCCTCGGGCAGCTGATGACGCAGGGCTCGCTCCTGCTGGCAGTGCTCCTGGCCCTCGCGGCCAACCCGCGGGTGGTGCTGCGGTCCAACCTCTTCCTGGTCCTGCTCACGATGCTCGCCATCGTCGCCGCGATGACCAGCATCCACAACCAGTTCGTCGTCGGCTCGACCTTCCGCGCGACGCGGATGCTCGGCTTCGTCACGGTCCTGTGGCTGCTCACCCCGTGGTTCGGCCGGCGCGACCTGGTGTTGTTGCGCTGCCACCTGCGCTGCCTCTGGATCGTCCTCGGCTCGGTCATGCTCGGCTTCGCGATCGCACCGGGCAAGGCCCGGTCCTTCGAAGGCCGGCTCTCCGGGACGTTGTGGCCGATGCCCGCCCACGCAGGTGGCGCACTACGCCGGCCGTCCTGCTCGGCTCGACCGTCGTCCTGTGGGCCTGCCGGGTGGTCAGCGGGCGCTACACCCTCGTCACGGCGCTCGCCGCCTCCGCCGTCCTGGTCGGCACCCACACCCGTACGGCGATCATCGCCATGCTGGTCGGCCTGATCGCGGCGGCGGCCAGCCTGTTCCTCGGCCACGCCCGGGTCCGGCACACCTCGGCGATGGGCCTGGTGCTGGCAGTCCTCGGCGCCACGCTCTTCGCACCCGAGCTGACCGCGTGGGCGCGGCGCGGCCAGAGCGCCCAGGAGGCCGCCCAGCTGACCGGCCGCACCAAGGTCTGGTCGGCCGTGTTCGACACCCCGCGACCAAGGATCAACGAGCTCTTCGGCTCGGGCCTGTCGAACCAGTCCTTCAACGGGCTGCCGATCGACAGCAACTGGGTGGCGACCTTCCTGGACCAGGGCTGGTTCGGGATCATCGTCGAGGCGACCTTCCTGCTGCTGCTCCTGCTGATGGCGGCCACCCACGTGCGTGGCCCGCAGCGCGCAGTGGCGCTCTTCCTCGTCGTCTACTGCCTCGTCGCATCGATCACGGAGACCGGCCTGGGCAGCGCGTCGCCGTATCTGCTCGACCTGACCGTCGCCGTCGCGCTGCTGGTCCCCGAGGTGCGGCGACCGCCGCGGCAGCGGCGGCAGCGGTGACCCATCATGAGAGTGCTCGTCGTCCACAGCCGCTACCGCTCGGCGGCACCCAGTGGTGAGAACAACGTCGTCGACCAGGAGTGCGCGGCGCTCGCGGCCGCGGGGCACGATGTCGAGCGCTTCGAGCGCTCGAGCGACGACATCGAGAGCTGGCCGCTCGGGCGCAAGGCGCTGCTGCCCGTGACCAGCCTGTGGAGCCGGCAGGTGCGGTCCGAGCTGGCCGACCGGCTCCGGGACTGGCGGCCCGACGTCGTCCATGTGCACAACACGTTCCCGATGATCAGCGCCTCGATGCTCTACGCCTGCCGCGACGCCGGCGTCCCGGTCGTCGCGACCATCCACAACTACAAGCTGTCCTGCGCCAACGGCACCTTCTTCCGCGACGGGGCGCTGTGCCATGAGTGCAGTGGCACGCGCGGCCTGGCCGGGGTTCGGCACGGGTGCTACCGGGACTCGGTCGCCGCCACCGTGCCGGTCGTGCTCGCCACGAACGTCAACCGCGCCGCCTGGCGCACGATGGTCTCGGCGTACGTCTTCATCTCGGCCGCCCAACGCGCCCTGCTGCAGGACCTGGAGCTGCCCGCCGAGCGGCAGTTCGTCAAGCACAACTTCGTGCCGCCGGCGCCGACCGGCGCCCGCCGGCCCGAGCACCTGGTGTCCTACCTCGGCCGGCTGGACGCCGCCAAGGGGCTGCCCTTCCTGATGCGCGCCTGGGACACCTTCCGGGCCAACAACCCCGGGGCCGCGCTGCGCCTGGCGATCGCCGGCGGGGGGCCGATGGCCGCGGAGGTCACGGCCTGGGGCGCCTCCCGCGACTCGGTCTCGGTGCTCGGGCTCCTCACGCGGGAGGACGCCAGCCGCCTCCTCCAGCGCTCGGTGGCCACCGTCGTGCCCTCGCAGTGGGAGGAGACGTTCGGGCTGGTCGCCGTCGAGGCCATGGCGGCCGGCGTCGCCCCGCTCGCACCGTCCCGAGGCGCCTTCCCCGAGCTGATCACCCCCGGCGTCGACGGCGAGCTGTTCGCCGCCGAGGACGCTGCGGGGCTGGCCGACCTGCTCGCCGACGTGGACCAGGACCCGGACCGGTTCGTCGCCCTCGGCCGGGGTGGAGTGGCCACCGTCGAGCGTCGGTTCCGGGCCGGAACCAGCGTTCAGGCGCTGGAGACGATCTACCGATTTGCCGTGAGCAATCCTGCCGTGACACAGCGTGTTCACGCCTAGCCCGGCAGATGGTTCACAGCGGCGAATCGGTATTCCAGGGGCAGTTCTTGCCTCTCAATTAAGGGAACCCGACTCCGTCGGAGCCCCATGTCGACACGTCTGTAGGCAAGAGCGGAAAGCAGGAGAGGTGATGGCTGCATGAAGGTCCTCGTGGCTGGAGACCGGGGCTACATCGGGACGGTGCTCGTTCCGTTGTTCCGGGCCGCAGGTCATGACGTCGACGGGCTGGACAGCGGCCTGTACGACGGGTGCGACTTCGGTCCGGCCCCACAGGTGCCTCCGGGGCCTCCGCGGGACATCCGCGACGTGACCGCGGCCGACCTGGCGGGCTATGACGCCGTGGTCTGCCTGGCCGCGCTGTCCAACGACCCGCTGGGCCACCTGGCCCCCGGGGCGACCTTCGCGATCAACCTCGACGGCACCCTGCACCTGGCCCGCACGGCCAAGGCCGCGGGCGTCGAGCGCTTCGTCTTCTCCTCCTCGTGCAGCCTCTACGGCTCGGCCGGCTCGACCGCGGTCGGCGAGGACGCGCCGATGTCCCCGGTCACGCCGTACGGCGAGACCAAGGCCCTGGCCGAGAAGGCCCTGCACGAGCTGGCCGACGACACGTTCAGCCCCACCTACATGCGCAACGCCACGGCGTACGGCGCCTCCCCCCGCCTGCGGCTGGACATCGTCGTCAACAACCTGAGCGCCATCGCCATCGCGACCGGCCAGGTGCGGCTGGAGAGTGACGGCACCCCGTGGCGCCCGCTCGTCCACGTCGAGGACATCTCCCGAGCGGCCCTGGCCGCCACCGAGGCGAAGCGTGAGCTGGTCCACGACGAGGCCTTCAACGTCGGCCGCGACGAGGACAACCTGCAGATCGGCGAGGTCGCCCGCCTGGTCGCCGACGAGGTCGAGGGCGCCCAGGTGACCCTGGCTCCCGGCGCCGGCCCGGACCTGCGCAACTACCGGGCCGACTTCGCCAAGCTCAACGAGACCTTCCCTGACCTCGGCCTGAGCTGGACCGTGGCCGACGGCGTCAAGGAGCTGGTCGGCAAGTACCGCGAGTACGGCATGACGACGGCGGACTTCAACTCCTCGCGCTACACGCGGCTGCGCCGGATCCGTGAGCTGATCGACGCCGGCGTCCTCGACCAGGAGCTGCGGCGCCTGGACCTCCAGCTGGCGATCGACCTCAACCGGGAGCCCGTGTCATGAACCTGCCCCTCTGCCGGCTCTGCCAGGAGCCCCTGCGGCGGACCTTCGTCGACCTCGGGATGTCGCCGCCCTGCGAGACCTACCCCAGTGCCGACCAGATCGACGGGCCCGAGGTGTTCTACCCGTTGCACGTCCGGATCTGCGAGCGCTGCCTGCTGGTCCAGCTGCCCGCCTACGTCGCGGCCGAGGACATCTTCAGCGACTACGCCTACTTCTCCTCCTACTCGGACAGCTGGGTCGCCCACGCGGCCCGGTTCGTGGACACGATGGTCGAGCGGCTGGACCTGGACGAGTCGAGCTTCGTGGTCGAGGTGGCGAGCAACGACGGCTACCTGCTGCAGCACGTCGTCGCCCGCGGCATCCGGTGCCTCGGGATCGAGCCGGCCGCCAACATCGCCGAGGTCGCCCGCGAGCGCGGCGTGCCGACCACGGTGGCGTTCCTGTCGGAGCAGACCGGCAAGGAGGTCGCGAACGAACACGGCCGGGCCGACCTGGTCGCCGGCAACAACGTCTTCGCGCACGTGCCCGACCTGATCGACTTCGCCAAGGGGCTGCGCGCCCTGGTCGCCGACAACGGCGTCGTGTCGCTGGAGTTCCCGCACCTGCTGCGGCTGATCGAGGGCCGGCAGTACGACACGATCTACCACGAGCACTACTCCTACCTCACCCTGCGCACGGCGACGGCGGCCCTGGCGCTGGCCGACCTGTCGGTCATCGACGTCTTCGAGCTGGCCAGCCACGGCGGGTCCCTGCGCGTCCTCTCCTCACCGACGAGCGCGGGCGTCGAGCCCAGCGAGCGGGTCCACGCCGTCCTGGCCGCCGAGGCGGCCGCGGGCCTGCACACGGTCGAGGGCCACCTGGGCTTCGCCGAGTCGGTCCTGAAGATCCGCACCGACCTCGTCGAGGTGCTGACCCAGGCGGCGCGGGACGGTCTCACGGTGGCGGCGTACGGCGCGCCGGGCAAGGGCAACACCCTGCTGAACCACTGCGCCATCCGCCCCGACCTGCTCGCCTACGCGGTCGACCGCAACGAGTACAAGCAGGGCCGGTTCCTGCCCGGGAGCCACATCCCGATCTATGCGCCGGAGCGTCTCGCCGAGACGAAGCCGGACCTGATCGTCATCCTGCCGTGGAACCTCAAGACCGAGATCCTCGCGCAGCTCGACTATGCCCGGGAGCTGGGGCGCGAAGTTCGTCGTACCCATCCCGGAGCTAGAAATCCTCTGAAAGCCGAACGGAGCACCACGATGAAGGTCGTCATCTTCTGCGGTGGTCTCGGCCTGCGCATGCGCTCCGAGATGCATGACGCGCCCAAGCCGATGATGGGTATCGGCGACCGGCCCGTGCTCTGGCACATCATGCGTTACTACGCGCACTTCGGGCACAACGAGTTCATCCTCTGCCTCGGCCACGGGGCGGCCTCGGTGAAGCAGTACTTCCTCAACTACGAGGAGACGCTGTCCAACGACTTCGTCCTGGCCAAGGGCGGCCAAGAGGTCGAGCTGCTGGAGTCCGACATCTCCGAGTGGCGAATCAGCTTCGTGGACACCGGGATCGAGACCCCGATCGGCGAGCGGCTGCGCCGGGTCCGGCGCTACCTGGAGGACGACGAGGTCTTCCTGGCCAACTACGGCGACGTGCTGACCGACGCGCCGATGGACACGATCGTCAACGACTTCCTGGCCTCCGACGCGACGGCCAGCCTGCTGGCCGTGCCGGTGCAGGCGTCGTTCCACCTCGTCGAGGTCGGGGACAACGAGCGGGTCAGCCAGCTCAAAGCGGCGTCCGAGCTGGAGTTGTGGGTCAACGGTGGCTTCTTCGTCCTGCGCCAGGGGGTCTTCGACGTCCTGCACGAGGGCGAGGACCTGGTGACCGACGCGTTCCCCCGACTGGCCGAGCAGGGCAAGCTGACGGCGGTGCGCTACAACGGCTTCTGGGCCCCGATGGACACCCTCAAGGAGCGCAGCTACCTCGAGGAGCTGCACCGGAAGGGCAACCCGCCGTGGGAGCTGTGGACGCAGCGACACAAGGCGGCCGGTTGATGCTGAGCCTTTCCCTGGGGCTCCCCGACGCCCAGCCGCTGCGGCTGCTGGCGATCGGCGCTCATCCCGACGACATCGAGATCGGCTGCGGCGCAACGTTGTTGCGCCTCGGTGAAGAGCGCCGGGTCGCCAGCGCGACGTACATCATCGCCACCGGTGAGGAACGACGAGTTGCGGAGGCGCAGGACGCCGCCCAGCTGTTCCTGCCCGGCCGCGAGGTCACCCTGCACCACGGCGGCCTGCCCGACGGCCGGCTGCCGCACCGCTGGAACGACGTCAAGGACCTGCTCGAGCAGGTCGCGGCCACCGGGACCTTCGACCTGATCCTCGCGCCCAGTCCGTACGACGCCCACCAGGACCACCGGCTGCTGGCCGAGCTGGTCCCGACGGTGTGGCGCGACCACCTGGTGCTGGGCTACGAGCTGCCGAAGTACGACGGCGACTTCGGCCGCCCGACGATGTACGTCCCGCTCTCGGACGAGACCGCCCGGGAGAAGGTCCGCCTGCTGTCGAAGGCGTTCCCCTCGCAGGTCGGCCGCGACTGGTGGGACGAGGAGACCTTCCTCGGGCTGGCCCGGCTGCGCGGCATGGAGTGCCGGGCGCGCTACGCCGAGGCGTTCACCACCAGCAAGGCCACCTTGACGTGGTAGCCGACCGGTCGCACCTACAGGCGGTGCGGCTCGGGCAGCGGTACGACGAACTCCGCGCCCCAGCCACCCGCTGCCTCGAGCTGTCCCATCACCTCGTCGGCGATGTCCCAGGTCAGGATCAGGACCACGTCGGGCCGGGCCGCGACCAGCTCCTCGACCGGGCGGATCGGAATCCGTACGCCGGGCAGCGACAGGCCGTGCTTGGCCGCGGAGGCGTCGACGGTGAACGGCACCAGGTCGGCCCGCACGTCACTGACGCCGAGCAGGACCGAGGCCTTGGACGGCGCACCGTAGGCGAGGACCCGACGCCCGGAGTCGCGCTGCTGGGTCAGGTAGTCCTTGAGCGCTGCGGCGGACCGCTCGGCGCCGTCGGCGAAGGCCCGCAGACCGGCGCTGGTGGAGATGCCGGCCGCGCTCTCGGCCGCGAGGACCTCGTCGACCGAGGAGTCGACCGGACGGTCCGCGGCCGCGTGGGCGAGGACGACCCGCAGGCTTCCGCCGAAGACCGGCTCGGCTACTGCCCCAACGACTTTCAGCCCCAGCCGCTCGGTCAGGTTGCTCACCGACGTCAGCGAGAAGTAGGACCAGTGCCCGTGCCGGATCGTGTCGAACTGGCCCTCGGTGACCAGCGGCAGCAGGTGGTGGAACTCCAGGACGAGCAGGCCGTCGTCGGCGAGCGCGTCCACCCGTTCCTGCAGCTGCGCGCCCACGTCGGGCTCGTGCGCGATGCCGTGAACGTCGACGACCAAGCGGGCCGGCTCACCCGCCGCGGCTGGGCGACACCCGGCGGCCGTGAGGTGCTCGAGCCACGAGCCGCCGTGGTGGCTGGCGAACTCGCGGACCGTCCCGCCGGCCAGCTCGGGATACTCGGCGAGGGTCGCGGCCACCGTTGTGGCCGCGTGCGCCTTGCTCGTCTCGGACTCGACCGCGCGCACCGGCTCGGGCACCTGGGGCACGACGGGCCCGAGCTGGACCAGTGCGCACTCGTGGCAGAGCCACAGCCCGAGCGGCCAGCGCCCGTCGGGCACCGGGTCGTCGTACGGCGGGAAGTGGTCCGACCCGGTCTGCTCCCCCAGATCGACGACGTTCTCCACTGGTCCGCCGCCGCAACCGCGACAGCGCATCGTCTCCACCTCGTCCATGCCCGCAGATCATGCCGCACGCCGGGGGGGCACCGATGAGGGTCCGACCAGGTGAGCTGGCCGGCACGCTCGTCTTCGAGCCCACGCCGGTGCGCGACGAGCGCGGCTTCTTCACCCGCACGTTCGACGCCGAGGTGGCGGCGGGCGCGGGCCTCGACCCGGCGTCGCTGGTCCAGGACAGCCAGAGCCGGTCCAGCCACGCCACTGTCCGCGGGCTGCACCTGCGCACCGACGGCGGTGAGGGCAAGCTCGTCCGCTGCGCCTCCGGGCGGATCTACGACGTGGCCGTCGACCTCCGGCCGATGTCCCCCACGTTCCTGAAGTGGCAGGGCGTCATCCTCGACGACGAGGAGCATCGCTCCGTGTGGCTGCCCCGAGGGCTGGCCCACGGCTTCCAGGTCCTGAGCGAGACGGCCGACATCTGCTACCGGATCGACCGGCCCTACGCGCCCGGGGTCGAGGCGACGGTGCGCTGGGACGACCCGGTCCTCGGCGTCGACTGGCCGCTGCCGGCCGGCCCGATGTCGGCCAAGGACAAGGACGCGCCGCCGTTCGCCGAGGTGGCCGCCGAGCTGGACACCTGGTTCGGGGTCGTCTCGTGAACTGGCGGATGACAGGCCCGGCCCGCCACGCAGCTGGCGATCGTGCGCCGGCTCGGCTGGGGCGTGGCCGACCAGGCCGTCTCGAGCCTGAGCAACTTCGCGCTCAGCCTGTTCGTGGCCCGGGCCCTCGGCGCCGAGCGCTTCGGCGCGTTCAGCCTCGCCTACATCACCTACACGGTGGTCCTGAACGCCTCGCGCGGCCTGGCGACCGACCCGCTGCTGGTGCGGCACAGCGGGGCGGACACCCCGGCCTGGCGCAAGGCCGTCGGCGCCGCGACGGCGACCGCCGGTGCGGTCGGTGTGGTCGTGCGGCGTCGTCTGCATCGTCGTGGGCTTCGCTCTGCCCGGCGAGCTGCGCGGCGCGTTCATCGCGCTCGGCTTCGGGCTGCCCGGCCTGATGATGCAGGACAGCTGGCGGTTCGCGTTCTTCGCGGTCGGCCGCGGTCGCAAGTCGCTGGTCAACGACCTGGTCTGGACGATCCTGCTGCTGGGCACGCTGGTCGTCCTGCTCTGGGGGCACCACGACAGCGTCGTGGGCTGCCTGCTCGCCTTCGGCTTCACGGCGACCCTCACGGCCGGCTACGGCCTGGTGCAGAGCGGTCATCCGGCCCACGCCGTACGCCGTTCGGGGCTGGGTGGTCGAGCATCGCGACCTCGGCACCCGCTACCTGGTCGAGAACGTCAGCATCAGCGGAGCCCGCCAGATCCGCGCCTTCGCCCTCGGGGCCGTGGCCGGCCTGGCCACCGTCGGCGACGTGCGGGCCGCGGAGATCCTGATGGGCCCGTTCCTCGTCGTCCTGATGGGGATCAGCCAGGTCGCGGTGCCCGAGGCCTCGGCCGTCCTCGCCCGGTCGCCCCGGCGCCTGCGGCTGTTCTGTTTCGGGCTCGGCACGGTCCAGGCCGTAGCCGCCGCGGTCGTGGGGCGCTGCTGATGCTGGTGATCCTGCCGCTGGGGCTGGGCAACGCCCTGCTCGGGCCGATCTGGGCGCCGGCCCACACGCTGCTCGTGCCCGTGACCATCGGGATCTGCGCGGCCTGCTTCTCGACCGGCGCCGCGGCCGGGTCTGCGCGCGATGGGGGCCGCGCGCCGGAGCCTGAAGGCGCAGCTGTCGGTCTCGGTCCTCTATCTGTTCTTCGGGGTCGGCGGTGCGCTGGTCGACGACGCGCGGGGCACCTGCTGGGGAGTGGCGACCGCCACGATCATCGGCGCGGGCGGCTGGTGGCTGCCAGCTGCGTCGGGCCATGCACGAGCACTCGAGCCGGCGCCGTGCTGCCCAGGCCGGCCGCCATCTCGCGCGAGGTGGTCACGTGACGAGCCCCACGCCTGACCATCGGGCTGCCCGTCTACAACGGCGAGCGCTACCTCGACGCAGTCGCTCGACGCGCTGCTCGCGCAGACCTACACGGACTTCGAGCTGATCATCTCCGACAACGCCTCGACCGACCGGACGGCCGAGATCTGCGCGGACTACGCCGGCCGCGACCCGCGGATCCGCTATGTGCGCCAGCCGGTCAACATCGGCGCCGCCCCCAACCACAACGCGACGGTCGCGCTGGCCCGGGGGCGGTACTTCAAGTGGGCCTCGCACGATGACGTGTACGGCGCCGAGCTGCTCCGGCTCTGCATCGCGGCGCTCGAGCCGCGGCCCGACATCGTCCTCGCGCACTCCTGGGACGCCTTCCTGGACGAGCACGGAGCGCAGAGCTCCAACCCGTGCCCGTACGAGCTCGAGACCGACGACCCGCGGGCGCCGGTGCGGTTCCGCAGCCTGCTGCACGTGTCGGGCGGCAACGACATCTACGGCGTGATCCGCACCGACGTGCTGCGCAGCGTCGGGCCCGCTGGGCAGCTACCACAACGCGGACCGGACGTTCGTGGCGGCGCTGAGCCTGCGCGGGCCGTTCTACCAGGTGCCGCGAGGTCCTGTACTTCCGCCGGGACCACCCGCAGCGGGCCGAGCGCTCCGCCACCCGCAGGGTGCGGGCGGCCAACCTCGACCCGCGCCGCGCCAGCCGGTGGCGGCA
Source organism: uncultured Actinomycetota bacterium (assembly GCA_963794535.1). Taxonomy (GTDB): domain Bacteria; phylum Actinomycetota; class Actinomycetes; order Actinomycetales; family CAVURS01; genus CAVURS01. The sequence goes on along the minus strand of CAWCEI010000014.1, from coordinate 67,056 downwards.
CCCGATGATCCGCCTCCACGGCGAGTACATCCTGGGCTACCTCAGGATGATCGCCACCGCGCCGTTGAGCGTCGGCGACCGGCTGCGCTGCCTGGGAGCGCTGACCGGCTGGCTGACCGCACATCTCCGGCCGGGCGCGCGGAGCCGACAGCTCGCCAGCCACGACCCGGCCGTGCGAGCCCGGGCCGAAGCCGCCCGAAGGCGGACGTCGTGAACGGACCTGCTCGGCGGGTGGCGGCGTTCGGGTTCTTCGGGATCGGCAACCTCGGCAACGAGGCTTCGCTGTCGGCCCTGTTGGGCTACCTGCGCACGAACCACCCAGAGGTCGAGCTCAGCTGCTTCGCGGTCGGCGCGGACAACGTCACCCGCGACCACGGGGTGCCGGCCAAGCAGCTCATGACCTACGCCCGGCTCGGCATCGGCCGCGGGGCCTGGATGAAGTTCCTCAAGGGCCTCAGCCGGGTCTGGGACGTGCCGCGGACCTTCGCGATGCTCGGCGCGGTCGACCTGGTGATCGTGCCCGGCACCGGAGCGCTGGAGACCCAGCTCGGGGTGCCGCCGTGGGGGCTGCCCTTTTGGCTCTTCGTCCTGAGCATCGCCGCGCGGCTGCGGCATCGGCAGGTCGCGTTGGTGAGTGTGGGCGCGCAGTACGCCACCAACCCGCTGACCCGGCTCTTCTACCGGTGGACCGTCCGGCTGGCGAGCAGCTGCAGCTTCCGCGACGAGACGTCCCGCGATGTGGTTCGCCGGATGGGGGTGCCGGACCGGCCCCTCCCGGTCTACCCGGACCTGGCCTTCTCCCTGCCGACACCCCCACCCGAGCCGGCCGCGCCCGGGCACGTCGTGATCGGCGTCATGGCCTACTACGGGCGGACCGACGACCCGGTGCGGGGCGCCGGCGTCCGGCGCCGGTACGTCGGGGAGATGGCCGACTTCGTGACCACCCTGGTCGGGCAGGGCAAGTCGGTGACCCTGGTGATCGGCGACCTGGCCGACCACGACGTCGCCCTCGAGATCCAGGCGGCCGTCCGGGCCGGGCCGACCGGCCACGACGCGGACCGGGTGAAGGTCAGCGACGCCACGAACATGGACGACCTGCTGCTGGAGATGTCCACCGCCGAGGTGGTGGTCGCCAGCCGGTTCCACAACCTGATCGCGGCCCTCAAGCTGGCCAAGCCGACGGTGTCCCTGGGCTACGCGCAGAAGAACGCAGACCTGTTGAGCCGGTTCGGCCTGGGCGAGTTCACCCAGGGCATGGACACCTTCGACCCGGAGCTCCTGTCCCGTCAGCTGAAGGAGGCGCAGGCTGAGGGTGACCTGCGAGAGTCGGCCATCCGGCAGGCCCTCGTGAACGTTGCCGACGAGCTCGACGAGCAGTTCCATGAACTCTCTGCGACATATTTCGACCCGCCCCCTTGGAAAGGACCGGCAGCCTGATGCCGAACCGAGCGAGCCGGGGCCTACGCCGCGTCGCCGTCCATCTCATGAACACCCTGTCCGACCTGCTCGGCGATGACGTTCTCAGCCGTCGCGTCCGTACGGCGTTGCTGCGCGCGTGCGGGGCCAGGATCGGCACCGGGACCTACTTCCATGGCGGGACCCACTTCACCAACCCGCGGAACCTGACGATCGGCGCCGACTGCTTCGTCAACCGCAACTGCTACTTCGACCTCGAGTCCTCGATCACCATCGGCGACTCGGTCGTCTTCGGCCACGGCACGACGGTCATCACCACCAAGCACCGGCTGGGCCCGTCGCACCGCCGCTCGGGCGCCTTCTTTGGCGAACCGGTCCGGGTCGAGGCCGGCGCGTGGCTGGGCGCCAACGTGATCCTGATGCCGGGCGTGACGGTCGGGCCGGGAGCGGTTGTCGGTGCCGGCTCGCTGGTCCGGACCGACGTCAATCCCGACACCGTCGTCGGCGGCGTACCGGCCCGCTTGCTCGGCCACCTGCCTCAGGACGAGCCGGACCCAGGCGATGAAATGCTCAGACCCGCCTGTCGATACGACGAGTAACGGCATATCACTCAGCGCAGTCCTGAGCACCCGCACTCACGGTTAGTAGTTTTTTCTCGCAGCTCCGATGCCGTTTCGTGATCTTTCGCTTCGGCTCTGCGGGTGCGGATTCCGTGTGGTCATCGGGTGCTGGCCGCGCGCCTGCGTGCGGGTTGGACCGGCTGGTCAGGGCGGGCGAGCCCGGAGAGCTAGCGGCCGCAGAGCAACCTGCCTGTCTGTAAAAACGTTGCGGGACAACGGCTCTGGCCCGCTGAGACCGAGATCGGCGTACGCCGAGCCGACTTTGGCTCGACCGGTCGCCCGAGGCGTCAGGCGCCGTGGCGACCCCAGCGGCCGGCGTACGCCGCTCCCGAGAGGACCGGCTGTCAGCAGCCGCGAAACGGGCGAATTGGGGCGCACATACGCTGCGTGACGCAACGCAATGTTCGTTTGACAATGCGCCAAACCGTTGCCGTAGGTTAGTCACAATTGCCTAGGACACACCACCCAGTTGGGGGATTGGGCGCTGACCCTTGGCGCAGGATCTTGATGCAAAACAGCTCAAGAACGCATCAAAACCTGTCGAGAGTGGACACGGAGTTTCGGGTCCCTGAGCGCGCAGCCTTCCGGACGGAGCTAGGCCATGAGAGGTACCGCTTACCGCGGACATCGCCGCGGGCGGCACGCAGCCCCCATCACCATCGGACCGTTCTTCCGGGTGCGTCCGGCGGCCCACTTGACGGGGCGGCCACACTCCTCGGGTCGAGCCAGTGCTGGGGTCACAGCTCTCTTGCTCGCTGCTGTCCTCGCTCTGACGACGATCTTCGCGTCGGTGACTGCCTCCCCTGCGTCCTACGTTCTACGCTCGCACAACGTTTTCGGCTGCGCAGGCAAATCGCTGGTCGTGACCCCGGTGGACCAGGACTCCGTCACTCTCACCTGTGTTGTCGCCCACGCGGCCAACACCGGCGGTGCTCGCCGGTACAGCGCCGGCTCGACGAACGCCGCCACCACTGCTCTGCCCACCGGCACCACGGCCGGCAGCCTGGTGCTGAGCACCGTGGAGACCAAGCCCGGCATCCGGGTCAGCTTCCCCACCGGCTGGACCCGGGCCTACTGGGCGGACAACGGAGCCAACACCCGGCTGACGACCTGGTGGCACGTGGCCAAGGCCGGCGACCCGCTCCCGACCGCGACCCTCAGCCCCGCGGGCGCAGTCTCGATGCTGACCATGTCCTTCACCGAGACCGACAGCGCGCACCCCGTCACCTCTGCTGCCGCCGTGGCCGGGTTGACCTCGCCGTACGTCGCGCCGGGCACCGGCGGTGCAGTGCTGCTGACCCAGGGGTCGGCCGGACACGGCACCGCAACGGCGCCGGCCGGCACCACATCTGCGCGCAGCGTGACCAACGCCCGCGCCTCCCAGGTCGCCGTCGCCGTCGCGAGCGCGTTCACCAAGAGCTCGGCCCGCACCTGGCGGCTCAGCCTGTCGGCCGCCAGCGTCGGCGGCGCCGTGTCGATCGCGGCGACTCCCCCGGCCGCGCTCGCCGACAAGGCAGCCGCAGTCGCTCCGGGCTCCGCGCACCCGTTCGCGTGCCAGTCGAAGACGCTCACCACGAAGCGGCTGAACGCGACGACCGTTGACCTGATGTGCGGCACGTGGACCGGCCCGTCGCCGACCGCGACCAGCACCTCGCCGACCACACCGCCGACCTCGACGACGACGTCGAGCAGCACATCGTCGAGCACCTCGTCGACCAGCTCGACGTCGAGCAGCTCCACCACGTCGTCGAGCTCCTCCAGCAGCAGCTCTTCCAGCTCGCCCCCGGGCTCCGCGCCGAAGTCGCCGACCTCCATCTGCGGCTCGAGCGCACTGAACGGCCCGTCGACGGCGCCCGCCGGTTCGGTGACTGTCACGCCTGCGCAGAACCTGGGCACCCTGGCTGACAACGCCGCCGCCGGCACGTCGTTCTGGCTGTCCCCGGGGACCTATCACCTGGGCACCGGGCAGTACGACCAGGTGACGCCGCAGAACGGCCAGACCTTCACCGGTGCTCCCGGAGCGATCATCGACGGGCAGCACAAGAACCTCTACGCGTTCACCGGCAAGGCCACGAACGTCACCGTGCAGAACCTGACGATCCAGAACTTCGGCTCGGCCGGTACGACGAACAACGAGGGTGTCGTCAACCACGACGCCGGCACCGGCTGGAAGATGCTGAACAACACCATCCAGACCAACGCCGGGGCCGGGGCCTTCCTGGGCAACAACGACACGCTCAACGGCAACTGCCTGCGCAACAACGGGCAGTACGGCTTCAGCTCCTACCTGCCGGACGGCGTCGTCAACCTGACGGTCAGCGGCAACGAGATCTCGGGCAACAACACCGACAACTGGGAGGTCCGCCAGCCTGGCTGCGGCTGCACCGGTGGCGGCAAGTTCTGGGACACCAAGGGCGCGACGGTCACCAACAACTACGTGCACAACAACCGCGGCGTCGGCCTGTGGGCCGACACGAACAACACCGGCTTCCTGTTCTCCGGCAACTACATCGCGGACAACGACAACGAAGGCTTGATGTACGAGATCAGCTACAACGCGGCGATCACGAACAACACCTTCATCCGCAACGCGATCGTCGAGGGGCCGACCAACACCGGCTTCCCCAGTGGCGCGATCTACCTGTCCGAGTCCGGCAGCGACCCGCGCGCGGGCTCGACGTACGGCTCGTCGTTCGAGATCTCGGGCAACGTCTTCACGGACAACTGGGCCGGCATCATCGCCTGGGAGAACGCCGACCGCTTCGCCGGCTCACCGGCCAACAGCAGCTCGGGCTACACCACCCTGGTCAACCCCTCGGTGGCTACCGAGAAGGCGTGTGGCACCTCGAGCAACATCGCCAAGTCGCCGTACTTCGACGACTGCCGGTGGAAGACGCAGAACATCAAGGTCCACGACAACACGTTCAACCTCACCCCGAGCAACGTGAGCCCGAAGTGCACGGCCGGCAACGGGTGTGGCTACAACGGGCTGTTCTCCAACTATGGGACGTACCCGTCGTGGTCGCCCTTCACGGCGGAGATCGTCGAGGACCACATCACGTCGAGCCAGCACAACGTCTGGTCCAACAACACCTACACCGGGCCGTGGAACTTCATGATCCACGCGATGGGCAACGTCGTGCCTTGGGGCACCTGGCGCGGCGTCGACCTACGGGCAGGATGCCGGGAGCACCCTGAACGGCTCGTAAGAGCTCCTCGTGCGGGTCTAGCTAGGCGCCTGTCCTCGCAACAAGGACGCGATGAACGTCCGCGTTTCTCCTTGCGACTACTGGGCGCTGGCGATGTAGCGGTCGACCTGCCTCTTCAGGAGTCGGCCGACGACGTCGCTGTGAACCGACGTGACTCCACCGGTGCCCACCGAAATCATGGACGGGCCGACGAGCGAGAAGCCCTGGATGACGGTGAAGTCGCGTCCTTCCAGCCGCACCGCGACGCTCGCTTCTCCGACTGGGTCCGCCTTGACCCTCGCGACCTTCAACGACTCGCCCTGCGAGGTGAACCTTCTACATGTCTTCAGCGTGTTCAGCAGCTTCGTCATCGACGCTTTCGCCTGAACCGGGCTCGAGAATTGACGGATGCTGGGAGAGATCAGTTCCGCAGAGAACCCCGCGCCCTTGGTGAAGATCCGGGTTGTGTACGTCTTGTTGGGGTAGGGACGCTTGTAGTGGCAGAAGGTTCCTGCGTCGTCCACTTGGTCGGCCTTGGTGGTGGTGTTGGCGTAGCCATTTGGCATGTCGTTCAGCGTCAGCAGCGTTCTCGTCAGTGCTGTCTTGCTCAACAGCTTGTACGCCGGGACGGATGGCTGAGCAGTCACGGTTGGTGCGGACACGCTCGAGGTGGCGGTCGGGCCTGACGAGCTGGAAGTCCCTGTTGGTGCGGGGGTGGCCGAGCTTCCGCACCCCGCTACAGCAAGCACAAGGGCGACAACAGCTAGGACAGGCGACTTCACGCAAACTCCTCGAAGGGTGGGTGGCGTCAACGTACCGGTGCATGACGGATGCGGTCGTCGCTTCTGCGCAGCTGACTCGCGGCGGAATGCCGCAGAGCCAGGTTTTGGGCGAGATCACGAAGTTGTGGCGCATCGTTCCATCGCCACTCGCGCAGAGCCATGTCTTGGCAGACTGAGAATCGTGCAGTCCGACAGCATCTTCCTACGATCGGCGAGCGGCCTGGCCAAGCTCGACAACACCGCGTATGACTCCGAGGCGGTTCTTCAGGAGGCCCTCGCCCTCTACCCCGAGGTGATCGCCGGGTCGACGACGGCTGGAGCCGGCGAAGGGCGGTTGATGTTGATCCGTCGCGAGATGCCCGTACCGAGCGCCGCCGTCGGGGGGCCGGGCTTCAGCCTTGACCACCTTTTCGTCGACTCCGACTGCATCCCCGTTCTGGTCGAGGTGAAGCGGTCCAGCGATACCTGCATTCGCCGGGAGGTCGTCGGGCAGATGCTCGACTACGCCGCAAACGCCACGCGGTATTGGCCGATTGACCTCCTGCAAGCTTCACTGCAAGAACAGGCTCGTGGACGCAAGACCACGGTCGAGGAACTGATCGCCGACCTTAATTCAGCCCTCGATGCTGACCGGTTCTGGGCGAACGTCGAGGCCAACCTAACCGAGGGTCGGATCCGGCTGCTGTTCGTTGCCGACAAGCTGCCCGACGAACTCGTCCGGGTGATCGAGTTCCTCAACGAGCAGATGCGACCGGCCGAGGTGCTCGGCATTGAGGTACGCCAGTACGCGGGCGGGGACCACATCGCGTTCGTACCCCACGTCATCGGCCAAACCACGCGCGCGGCCCAGTCCAAACAGCCGACGTCGTCGGTGGCCTGGAACGAGGAGACGTTCCTCGCGGCGGCCGAGAGCCGCTGCTCGGCGCCGGAGATCGCCTTCATCACGGCACTACTGACCGATGTGCGAACGCACGGGGGCCGGCTGTCATGGGGGCGCGGGCAACCCCCGGAGTGGGCGGTTGGTACCCCGTCGAGGGCAGCAATCGTCGGTGTGGGTGCTCAACCTGAACACCGAAGCATCGACCAGCCGCGCCTATCTACTTATGTACTTCGCCGACTTCGCGAGACGGCACGGGGTTGACAGGGTAGAGAAGGCCGCCGCGCAGGTGAGCGGATCCCGGCCTTACGGTCCAGCTCTCGAAGCCAGGGCAGCCGGCTGGGCCAAGTGGCCGTCCGTCTTTCTGTCCGACTTCGTCAACCAGCCTGAGCAGGTGCAGGCGGTCCTAGCAGCAACAGCGGCGATCGCGGACCCGCTCTAGGACTGCCCAGTGAGAGTAAGGCGGCCGCGGATCCTCACGTAGGGCGCTAGGCGGCGGTATGACCGACCGTGGTCATCCATCGCACTGGACTGATCCAGGCGGGACACGATCCCTAGGTCGGGCCACCCCTACTTCCAGCCAGCCAGTACGGCCGGCAGGGCTGTGTGCAGATCCTGCCGTCCGTCGGCCTGGATGAGGGAAGGGTGGGCCAGCGCATCTGCGCCCGGCGCGCGACAGTTCCAGGCTTCCCCGCGCCGTGCCCGGACACAAGGGCACATGCCAGAGCGGATGGTTACCGGCGTCACACAGGCGACTCAGAAGTTTGCCGCTGGCAACGATGATGCCCGCCGACAGGTGTCCAGCACGTGGTACGTCCGCATTAATCTGGGCTAGAAGTGTCCTGTCCTCAACTACGAGGCGGCGGGAACCGGGCCCACATTGCCCACTATTAGAGAAACTAATCAAAAACCAGCACGCCCCCGACCTGCCGCCGAGTCCTTTACCTTCCCTCACCCCTGTTGCGCGCCTCCCCGGGAGCGGGGAAGGGAAGTGGTACCGTCAGCCTCGTGGTCAACCCACCTTGGCGAGTGTTCCCTCGACGAGGACTGCTTGACATTTATCCCGCTGCTAAATATCCGCTGATCCGGATGCCTGATCAGTCGATATCCCAACATGGAGATTGGTCGGCGGCGGATACTAGCGACTGCGCTCGCTGTTGTTCTGCCAGTATATGTACTGGTCTTCAGTTTATTCATGGCAGCTTGGAACCTTAATCTTTCGCGACTGACTCTCTACGTAGTTCTCAGCATTTTGACGCTCCTGTACGCGTTAGTCGCAACGGTCACGTTGTCGTCCATCATCAACTGGCTCGCGGCGGACCGTGCCATGCAACGACTTCGCCACGTTTGCAAGTATCTGGAAGGTCAACAGGACCCCTTCACTATCCGTGGGAAACGACGCCTCGTCATTGCTATTCAAGGTTGTGCAAGTGCCGTATCAAAATTGGGCAACAGGTATCGCCTATCCGGCGAGGCGGCATCCACAGTGCAGGCCAACGCGATGAGGCGTGCGGCGGCGATGCGAGACCTGACCCTCTGGGTTGTACAGCCGCAGGCCACCACCGGCGAGGATTTGCTAGATAGGGCCTTGCAGTTCTGAACTCATCGCAACAGATCGCTGGCTCGAGTTACCCGAGAGAGAAGTAGCCATTGACAACAAGCGCCGGAGCAAGTGGCAGCAGGCCGGCCTGTGGTTCCTCGTTCTCGCAACTTTGGCAATACTCCTCGGAACTGCGTACAAGTCGGCCACGTTTGGTGCCGCAGGGACTATGGCTGCGATGGTGCTCGGCATCATCCTCGTTGGTCTGCTCACGAAGTTGGGATTCGCCATCCAGGGAATCCAACAGGCCGCAGACGCCGCAGGCAAGATCTTGCCCAAGCCGAAGTCATAACTGGTGTGACGCCCGCATTGCCGTCTAGCTCACACCCATCCTTCATCTCTTCCCCGGCGCGCCGCCTACGAACCCCCTCGATGTCTTTGCAGGCACATCCGTCTGATGACGGCTCGAAGCGCCAACTCGGGGCCGCAGCCTCAGCCGAAGCCCTCGAACAGCGGGTTGCTGGCGATGAGGGCGTTTAGACCACCTGTGCCGGCCCCAGCGCCTGGTCCAGTTCTTGTGAGAGGCGATGGCCAGACAGTTGAACAAGGGCAGAGCCGCAGGTCTATCTGGGCGGTAAGACGCACGCGCTGCCGGGCAGGTGGCCTCAGGTCGTACAACCGCAAACACCCGGCTACCGCAGTCGGAAGAGCACCTCGCCTGCGTTCGGCACCACGAAGCTGCCGGCGGCGGCCTCGGCGGCCAGGTCGAGGGAGTCCGGGTCGAGGTAGCCGAGGTTCGCGGCCCGGCAGACGTCCTCGGGGATCCCCGTCGCCAGGGTGACCCGCACCCGCAGCCGCTCCTCCCCCGTGTCCGCGTCGTACGTGCCGGCGCCGCGCAGGTGCGTGGAGTGCGCGAGGGTCCCCCAGTGGATGTCCTTGAACCGGTCCCACTGCTTCACGAAGTAGTCGCGGCAGTGGTAGCCGATCTCGTTGATCTCCGGGTGGCTGATCGAGATCTGGGTGATGTGCGGCGCGTAGAGGATGACCTCGCCACCGTCGGCGACCGCAGGCTCGACCTTGTAGAAGCCCTTGGCACCGGTCCAGATGTCGTCGTACATCTCGGGGATCAGTGAGATGACGCGCCGCACCGGTTCGTCGAGGTACTGGACGTGAGTCGCCGCGCAGATCTCCGCGGCGTCGGCCCACGCGGAGATGGTGTCGCCGAACGAGATCGAGTGCAGGCCAGGACCGCCGGCCTCGCCGACCACAGAGAACGACAGCTTCTCGGCCGGCACGAGCGCGGCGCCCTCGTTGATGAGCGCCCGCACCGGCGTAACCGCCGTCGTACCAATGATTTCGGCCGATGTGATGAGCGCACCGATCCAGTGGGACACGTCGATGATGTCCTGGCCGGCCACGCCGGGGAAGAAGTACTTGTTGCCGCCGGAGATGCCGACCACCTCGTGCGGCAGGACCGGCCCGACGACGAGGGCGACGTCGTGTTCGACCACGGCCTTGTTGAGCAGCACCCGGACGTCGAGGCTGACCCGTCCCTCGGACAGCGACTCGAGCCGGGCCGCCGGGATGGTGCCGAGGTCCGCGAAGGTCTCCGGCCGCCACCACTCGTGGTTGATGACGGTCAGGCCGGGATAGGTCGCGTCCAACGCGCCCTCCTCGTAGCCCAGGTGCCGAGCGAGCGCCGCCTCGCTCATCGGCTGGTGCGTCCCCAGCGCGATCAGCACGGTCATCCGGCTCACCCGCCCGGCGAGCGCCTCGTGCACTGCCCCGAGCAGCAACGGCAGCGGGCAGGTCCGGGTGCCGTCCGGCACGAGGATGCAGACGCTGCGACCGTCGAGGTCGACCTCGGCCAGCTGGTCGCGGACGAACGCTCGCACCTCGGCGTCGGCCAGGACGCCCTGCGCGCCACCGAGCCGGGTCGCCGGCCTCGTCTGCGGCGACAGGGGTCTGGGTCACGGACGTCACCCACCCACTCTCGCCGCAGGTCGCCGACCGGACAAGATGGGTCGATGACCACCGGGCCGCTGCGCCGACTCGAGCGCAGCCGCGACGGCCGTCCCGCCGCGCCGATCCGGATCGTGCACCTCGGCCTCGGCAACTTCTTCCGGGCGCACGCCGCCTGGTACACCGAGCACGCGCCGGATGCCGCCGAGTGGGGCATCGCCGCCTTCACCGGCCGCTCCCCCGACATCGCTGTCGCCCTCGAACAGCAGGACTCGCTCTACACACTGCTCGTCCGTTGGCCGGACGAGCCGCGCCCCGAGGTCATCTCCAGCCTGTCCGCGGTCCACGCCGCCACTGACCTCGAGGCGCTCCGCGACTACTTCTGCAACCCGGCCCTCGCCATCGTCACGCTCACCGTCACCGAGGCCGGCTACCTCCGCCGGCCCGACGGTGACCTGGACGTCGACGCCCCCGCCGTACGGGCGGATATCGCTGCGCTGCAAGACCATCCGTTGGCCGCGAGGGTGACCACCACACCGGGTCGCCTGGTCGCCGGCCTGCTCGCCCGGCGCGCGGCGCAGACGCTCGGGGTCGGCGTGGTCTCGGGGATCGCCATCGTCCCCAACGACAACGTGCCCGACAACGGCGAGATGGTCTCCCGTGTCGTCGGCCAGCTCGCCGCCGCCGTCGACCCCAGCCTGCCGGGCTGGATCGACGACCACGTCTCGTTCGTCACCACGATGGTCGACCGGATCACGCCGCGGACCACGGACGCCGACCGGGCCGAGGTGTCGGCCCGGCTCGGAGTCGTCGACCCGCAGGTGGTGCCAACGGAACCATTCTCCGAGTGGGTCCTCGCCGGTCGGTTCCCGGGCGGCCGACCCGCGTGGGACGGTGCCGGCGCGCGGTTCGTCGACGACGTCCGGCCGTTCGAGCAGCGCAAGCTCTGGCTCCTCAACGGCTCCCACTCACTCATGGCGTACGCCGGGTCGATCCGGGGTCATCAGACCGTCGCCGAGGCCATGGCCGATCCCGTCGTCCGCGACTGGGTCGAGCAATGGTGGGACGCCGCATCCGGGCACGTCCCGCTGCCCGCTGAGGACGTCGCGGCGTACCGGACCGCGCTGCGAGAACGCTTCGGCAACGCGAACATCCGGCACCTCCTGGCCCAGATCGCCGCCGACGGCTCGCAGAAGATGCCCATCCGCGTCGTCCCGGTCATCGAGGCGGAGCTCGCCGCCGGACGCGTCAATGAAGGCGCCATCCGTCCGATCGCCGCCTGGGCCGCCCACCTGCGCGGCCATGGCGCTCCGGTCAACGACGTACGCGGCGAGGAGCTGGCCGCGCTCGTGGCCGGCCCACCGGACGCGGCCGTCGCGCGCCTGGTCGAGTGGCTCGGGATCGACGACCCCCGCGTCGTACCGACCGTCCTCGACCAGTTGGCCGCGCTGGAAGGGTGACCGCCTCGAGACTAGGCTCGCAGGCACGGGACAACGCATCGCGGAGGTGGGCCATATGTCCAGAGCCACCAAGGTCGCCGGCATCATTCTGGTGACCGTCCTATCGGCAGTCGGTGTCGTCGCTGCCGCAGCGCCAGCTCAGGCCACCACAGCGCGGATCTGCCTCCCGGTCCGGCTGACCGGGACGGGCCAGGACCTGGGCCCGGACAGCCAGGGCGTTCTGCACACCACGGCAACTCTCGCCGTGCACGGGGTGCCGGTCGGCACCACGTTCGCGAGCTTCACCCCGTCCGGTCCCCCCGTCGGGACGGAGCTGTCGTTCGGCGGCTCCATCGTGTTCACCCCGCGAATCGGGCCGGGGCGACTGACTGCGACGGTCCAAGGCGGCGTCGACCTGAGCGCCGGGACGTTCGAGGCCACCTCGACCAACGTGACCGGAACCGGTCCGTTCCGGCACACCACGGGCCGGCTCACCTTCGCCGGCACCGAGAACCTCACCACGGGCGCCTTCACCGAAACGGTCACCGGCGTCCTCTGCTCCTAGGAGCGTCCAGCCCCCACGACAGCACCGGCTGGCGACGAGGCGACCAAGTGGCCGGATTTGCGCGAACTGGTCCCCAAACGTTGCTCACAATTTGACGACGACACGCGCGTGGTCTAGACCAATCGGTGATGGCGGTGTACGGTCCCGTTTACCCGCGATCACGTACGTCGTTGGAAAGCTGCCGCATGCGCTGCCATGGCGGGTAGCACGCCCATCCCCTGACGCAGCAAGGAGTTTCGACATGAGGCGGAGCCTGATTGGCGCTGTTGCTGTAGCTGCCACCATGGCCCTGACAGTCGGCGCGTGTGGCAGCTCGAGCGGAGGTGGCGGAGGCAGCTCGAGCGCCAATGTCACCCTCAAGCTCGTCGCTGCCGACTACGGGACCGGCCCCAGCAACACCAGCCAGAAGTACTGGCAGGACATCGCGGACGCCTTCCACAAGGCCAACCCCACGATCACGGTCAAGGTCACGGCGATCAACTGGAACGACTTCGACAACCAGGTCCAGACCCTGATCCAGAACCGGCAATACCCGGACATCACCGAGGGCGACTACTTCTCGACGTACGCGCAGGAGGGCCTGCTCTACTCCGCAGACCAGGTGCTCTCGAACCCCGGGAACCTGCTGCCGGTCTTCGCCAAGCAGGGCACGTACAACGGCAAGCAGTACGGCCTGCCGTTCACGACCAGCTCGCGAACCTTGTTCTACAACAAGAAGCTCTTCCAGCAGGCCGGCATCAGCTCCGCACCGCAGACCTGGGCGGACATCCAGGCCGACGCCGCGAAGATCAAGGGCCTGGGCAAGGTCGGCTTCGGGCTCCCGCTCGGTTCGGAGGAGGCCCAGGCCGAGTCGCTCCTGTGGTTCCTGGGCAACGGCGGCAACTACCAGGACAGCAGCGGCCAATGGACGATCAACAGCGCCCAGAACGTCGAGACGATGCAGTTCCTGAAGCAGCTGGTCAAGGCCGGTGACACCGAGCCGAACCCGGGGACGAAGAACCGCACCGACCTCTGGAAGGACTTCGCAGCCGGCAACATCGGCATGATCAACGGTTCGCCGGCCCTCATCCCGATCATCAAGGACGGCGGCAAGCTCACCGACAGCGACTGGACGTCGGTGCCGATCGCCGGCAAGACCGGCCCGCTCACCAGCACCCTCGGCGTCTGCGACAACGTCGCCGCGTTCAAGCCCAACGGCCACCAGGCGCAGATCAAGAAGTTCCTCGACTTCGCCTACCAGGACACCTACCAGACCCAGTTCGACAAGGAGTACGTCCTTTTGCCGGCAACGGTTTCCGGCAGCACGGCGCTGGCCTCGGACCCGAGCTTCGGGCCGTTCCTGAAGGCCTTGCCCAACGCGGTGCAGTACCCGAGCAACACCTCTTGGGCGCAGGTCAAGACGCAGATCCAGCACACCGTTGGCACCGTCGTCACCGGCAACCCGCAGAGCGTTCTGGACGCCATCCAGGCGACGGCCAAGAAGGGCAGCTGACCTCACCCGGATGGAGAGGCCGGTGTCCGAACAGAGCGCACGACCAACCCGTCTCGGCGAGTCGGGTTGGTCGTCGCCACCCCGCCGACGGCGGCGCCGACGGGGAGCCGCGCTGGCCCCGCTGTTGTGGCTCGGTCCAGCCATCGCCCTGATCGCCGTCGTGGTGCTGTGGCCGGTCGTCGTGATGTTCCGGACCTCGTTCCAGCACATCAGCCCGGATGGCTTCAACCTCGGCTCGGCCGGATGGGAGAACTTCAAGCGACCTGTTCCATGAGCCGGCCCTGGCCGGCGTGTTGCTGCGCACGGCGATCTGGGTCGTCGTTGTGGTGGCGGTCACGATGTTCGTGTCGCTTGCCATAGCGCAACTGTTCAACCAGAACTTCCCGGGCCGTCGGATGGCGCGGTGGGCTCTCATCGCCCCCTGGGCCGCCTCGGTCGTGATGACTGCGCTGATCTTCCGCTGGGTGCTCGACCGCACCAGCGGCGTGATCAACGTCTTCCTCCATGACATCGGCCTGATGCCGAAGCTCGGCTCCAACCAGGCGGACTGGCTCGGCCGCCCGACCGCCGCCCTGATCTGGATGATGATCGTGGCCGTCTTCGTGTCGGTCCCGTTCACGACCTACGCGCATCCTGGCCGGTCTGCAGACCATCCCCGCTGACGTGCACGAGGCGGCCCGGGTGGACGGCGCCGGCCGCTGGCGGACCTACCTCTCGATCACCTTGCCGCTGCTGCGTCCGGCGCTCATCGTCGCGACGCTGATCAACGTCATCAACGTCTTCAACTCGTTCCCGATCATCTGGGAGATGACCCGCGGTGGCCCGGGCTATGAGACCAGCACGACGACGACCTTCATGTTCATCCTCAAGCAGTCGTACGTCGGCGAGTCGGCCGCCATGTCGGTGCTGAACTTCGGGCTCGTGATCGTCGTCGTGCTCCTCTTCCTGCGGCTGACGCGGTGGAAGGAGACGGTGGACTGACATGACGCACGAACGAGCCCGTCCCGCTCGACGATGATCGCCGCCTATGCGGTCGCGATCCTCTTCCTGCTGCCGTACGCCGAGATGGTCATCACCGCGCTGCGCCCGGCCAACGAGCTCTCAGCGCCGAACTACCTCCCGCACCACTTCACCCTCTCGAACTTCACCTCGATCTGGAGCACCGGCTTCGGCGGCAACCTCGGGGCCAGCCTCAAGGTCGCCGGCGGTTCGACCTGCTCGTCCTGCTCGTCGCGATGCCCGCGGCGTACTACACCGCCCGCCACCGCTTCCTGGGCCGCAGCCTGTTCCTGCTGCTCGTGCTCTGCACCCAGATGTTCCAGCCGGCCGCGATGCTCGTCGGCATCCAGCGGGAGTTCATCAGCTTCAACCTGCCCAGTCCGATCCTGTCGCTGATCCTCGTCAACGCCGGTTTCAACCTGGCCTTCGCGGTCTGGCTGATGAACGGCTACTTCTCCTCGATCCCGGTGGAGCTCGAGGAAGCGGCGATGGTCGACGGCGCGAGCCGGCTGGGCGCGCTGCTGCGGATCACGTTGCCGCTGGCCGTTCCTGGCATCGTGACCGCCCTGATCTTCACCTTCATCGGCGCCTGGAACGAGTTCCTCGTCGCGCTCACCCTCACCCTCGGTACGTCGCCGGCCAGCAGCCGCTCACCGTCGGGATCAACAGCTACATCGGCCAGTACTCGATCGACTGGGGCCACCTGTTCGCCGGCGCCGTCATCGCCACGATCCCGGTGATCGTGCTGTTCGCGTTCATCGAGGGCCGAGTCGTGAGCGGCCTGACCGCCGGGTCGATCAAGTAGGTCCGGCTCACCCCAGCGACAGGGTCTGCACCAGGAACGCGTCCCGGTCGCTGCGGACCTGCGGCAGGGCGAGCTCGTGGTCGGTGTCGTAGGTCAGGAACGTGCTGTTGGGGCCGGCCTGCCCGGCCATCGAACCGGCAACGTCGTTCGGGATGAAGAAGTCCTCCGTCGCGTACTGCAGCAGGCTCCCGCCCGACGGTCCGTGGGAGATGTAGCGGATCGGGTCCAGGCTGCTCAGGCTCGCGGCGTACGGGCCGGTCTCCGACGGTGGCAGGTCGAGGAAGAACGTGATGAACCAGTTCGCCCACGTGGCGTCGGCGGCGAGGACGACGTCGGAGTGGATCCGGCCACGGTCGACGGCGGCCAGGAGCGTGGCATACATGCCGCCGTAGTCATGCCCCACGACGGCGACCCGGTCCGCGCGGACCCGGGACATCTGGTCGAGCAGGTCGAGCCCGCGCCGCAGCTGGACCACCTGCTTGATCACCTGGTCCCGGTCGCGGATGTCACCGATCGGGCCGAACGCGAACGGGAACTCCTCCTGCGGCAGGAGGGACACCAAACCCCGCCCGTGACCGGCCAGCGCCACCGCCTCGTCCAGGAACTGGGTGCGATCGGCGTTGACCGGACCAAGCCAGTGCAGGAACATCGCGGCTGCGAAGCGCCCTGACCGGTCCGGAGTCACCAGGTAGGCCTGGACCGGGGCCTGGCCCGGGGCTGAGTAGCTGATGTCCGAGATCACGGCTCCGTCGCGGTGGGTACTGCCGTGCGTGACCACCCGGATCTCGTGTCGCTGATAGTCGAACTGGGCCCGCAGCTGGCTCCAGGACTCGGCCCGGGCCGCCTGCGGACTGGCGGCGGCGGCCGTGGTGAGGGTGGTGGCCGCGACGCACGCCACGACGGCGGTCGTCATCACGAGGCGGGTGAGGCTTCGACGGGACATGGCATCGTCCTAACGACTCAATCGGGCTTTGGCTGTTAGGGCGACCGTAGAGCGCCGGACGTCGACGATCAAGAGCCGGCGAGAAATCGTAATGACTCAATCCGGTATCGGTCGTTAGACACCGAACGTCGACCTGCCCGCCAAAGGGCGGCCCGCGCGCTCAGCCGGCGTTGCGACTGCGCTCGTAGTGCGCTCGGACCCGGGCCCGGTTGCCGCAGAGCCGAGAGTCGCACCACCGCCGGCTCTGGTTGCTGCTCTCGTCGACGAACAGCCAGCCACATTGCTCGCCCGGGCACTGCTTCAGTCGGTCGCGGTCGTCGGAGGTGACGACCGCGCCGGCCGATGTCGCTATCTGCCACACCGGCAGGTCGAGGTCGTTCTGCGGCCACCAGGTCGTCGACAGCCCATCATCCGTGGCGGCCACCCGGACGTGACCGAGCGACCTGTTGAGGTGGGCGTTGAGCGGCTTGAGCTGGCTTGCCGTAGGGACGGCTCCGGCGGCGACGCCGGACAGCAGGGGGAACAACATCTCGCGCAGGTCGATGGCGGCGGCCAGGGCGGTTCGGGCCCGCCGCGGATGCGCCGCCGCCTCCTTGAGCAGGGCATCCGGGGAGTCCAACCACCCGGCCTGGGCGACGGTATCGATGAGGTCCGGATACGACTGCAGCTGCTCGATCGGGAGCCTCGCTGCGCCGCCACAGGACGGTGTTGACGAGGGCCAGGCAGAGCCGGCTCCCGACGACGTGAGGGGTGCGGTCCGGCAGCATCGGCAACATGACGAACACCCTTCGATCCGGCCGACGAACAAGGAAGGTCGGCGCGCCGACACTCAGGTCGCACTAACGCCTAGTTTCCCATACACCCATTACGCCTAGCCGTGGTCGTCGTCGTCCAGCAGGGCGAGGGCATTGCGGATGCCCTGGTCGAGGAGCTCGTCGGAGAGCCGCCGGTCGGTTAGGGCACGGGAGAGCTGCAGCGTCCCGACCAACAGGCCGAGCAGGCTCAGTGCCTTTACGCGAGCAGACGGCGGATCGTGGGGTGCGATGCGGGCGGCGAGGCCGTCGATGACCACCAGAACGCCGTCGGTATAGACCTGCCTCGTTGCGTCCGTGCAGCGCCCGATCTCGTCGAGCAGGGCGGCGTTGGGGCAGCCGTCGCCCGGGTTGTCCCGGTGGTGGGCCGACAGGTACCAGCGCACAACCTGCTCGAGGCCGGCCCGGCCGGGCTCCGCCTGCGCGCCGATGTTCGAGTTCAGTGTGTCCAGCTGATCGGCGATCGCGAGGGCGACGAGGCTGTCCTTGGAGGCAAAGTGAGCGTAGAAGGCGCCGTTGGTCAGGCCCGCGTCCTTCATGAGCGTCGCGACTCCGGAGCCGTCGATGCCGTCCTGCTTGAGCCGGCGTCCGGCCGCCGCAATGATCCGCTGCCTCGTCTCCTGCTTGTGTTCCTTCGCGTACCGCACCATTCGTTCCTCCATCGCAGCGGGGCTTGCGCTCCTCTGTGCCTCAGACGGGCAACCGGTTGTTCTTGCGGATCTGCTTGTCGAACACTCGAGCGGGGACGAGGCGGCGAGCCTTGCTGACCCGTGAGGCTAGTGGCCCGGCGGTGTAGCGCAGTTTCGGCTTCTTGTCGGTGGCGGCAGCGAGGATCACCTGGGCGACGACAGTCGGGTCGTCGCCGTTCTTCATCGCCTCCGCAAGCACCTCGTCGAAGGCGCGGCGGCGCTCGGCGTACAGCGGCAGCGGGGTGTCGGGCTGCACGGCGTTGGTGTCGAAGCTGGTCTTGGTGAAGGCGGGCTCGACCAGGAGGACCCGGACGCCGTGCTCGCGGACCTCGTGGTCCAGGGACTCCGAGTAGCCCTCGATCGCGTGCTTCGACGCGACGTAGAGCGCCATGAAGGGCTGGGGGGCGAGCCCGAGGACGGAGGAGATGTTGATGATGCGTCCGGCACCCTGGACGCGCATCTGCGGTAGGACGGCCTTCGTCATCCGGATGACACCGAGGACGTTGATGTTCAGGACGCTCTGGGCCTGGGCGAGGGAGTTCTCCTCGACGGCGCCCGCCAAGCCGGTGCCTGCGTTGTTGACCAGGACGTCGATCCGGCCGAACCGGTCGATCACCTCTTCGACGGCGGCGGTGGCGGAATCGTCACTGGCCACGTCGAGATCGAGGTACGTCACACCGGTGGGCGGCGTGAGTGCGGAGGTCTTGCGGCCGGTTCCGACCACGTCGAAACCCGCCGCGACGAAGGCGCGGGCCGTCTCCTTGCCGATTCCCGATGACGCACCCGTCACGAGTGCCACCGGCCGACTTGTCGCCATCACTAGCTCCTTTGTTTGTCTTATGATCGTAAGTCTTACGTTCGTACGACCATACGACCATCGGCCGTCGAGCGCAAGAGGCAGGTTCGGGGAGTAGGGAGACTTTACGAAGCCGCCGGGAGTCCGCCCAGCCAGATCACGTTCCCTGGGCTCGGGACGGTGGACGACCAGCCGGACTGGTCTGCTGACGGGTCGCTGATCGCCTTTCGCCGCTGCGCACCCGATGCCCCGTGCGCGATCTACACCATCCGGCCGAACGGCACCCACCTTCACCGCCTGACGGCGCCATGCACAGCGCCGCCGGCGAACAGTCGAGACCGAGTGCGTCGACGAGTCGGACGTAGCGTTCCTGCCTGACGGCCGCATCGTGTTCACTCGCGCAACCGGCGCGGTCCGTACGTTCCCCAACGGTGAGGAGATCATCGAGCACTCCGACATCGTCATCCGCGACCTGTCCGGGACGAGCACCGAGGTCGTGCTTCGATCTCGCCCGTTCGCGGGGGACAACACCCAGATGGTCGTCTCCCCCGACGGCAGGCACATCGCCTTCCAACGACAGAACTCACCCCTGGTCGCCCCCGCGGATGGAACCGCAGTCTTCGTGGTGGACATCGATGGCACCCACCTGAGGCGGATCACGCCCTGGTCAATGGATGCAGGCGATCACCCGGACTGGTCGCCCGACGGGCAGTGGATCCTCTTCCGGTCCAACGAAGGCGGCGACTTCCTCAACTCTCAGCTCTACGTCATCCACCCGGACGGTAGCCATCTGCGACCGGTCACCCATGTCAGCGCGACCACCATGTTGCTGTCGGCCTCGTTCGCACCGGAGGGCGACCGGATCGTCTACTCCAGATCCGGGCGTGCCGGCCAGCCGGACATCTTCACGAGTGACCTCCACGGTGGCGGCTTGCGACAGGTCACGAACACACCGCTGTGGGAGAGCGCACCAGACTGGGGTCCCAGGCGAGGCTGAGGCTCCCTGACCCGGACAGTGCCCCCGCCGAGAAGTTAGTCGGCGGGGCGTGACTCCCCGCACCCGCTTGGGCCACCGGGATGAAGGGGCTTGCGGCGAGTGACGCACCGTGTTGCACTGACTACTCTCCCTTTGGTGCGGCAGCGTGGGGTGATGGTGATGACGAAGGCTCTGCAAGCACAGTTCACCCGGGTCTCGGGCCCAGCCGGCCAGCAGGTCGACCGGTCTGGCCGCCAATCACCGGGTGGCCCGATCCCGTCCTCAGGTGTCACATCCCAGGGCCCGGCCCGGGACCGGGACCTGGATGAAATCCTGCGGGCCCTCCAGCGCCGCGCCCCAGTGCCCACGATCGGCCCGTCGCACTGGTGGGGCTGACTCGCGGGTCCGGCTGACCCACGGGGCAGCAACGACCCCAACCCGCCGGCCCGTGATCCCTAGCGAAAAGAGGGGCTGAAGCTCAACGTGCCGCGCAAGGATCCCTCGTGCTCGAGGCTTAGCCACTGCAGCCCGTGGCGCCCCGACTGGGGGTCGGTGAGATCGACCTCATCGGCCGGCCGGAAGCCGAAGGTGCTCCAGAAGGACGTGTCGTCGAGGGCCACGAGGCCGGCGGCCGCATGGCTGTCAGCCAGAACCTCCACGACGTACTGCGCGAGGTAGGTCCCGACCCCTTTGTGCCGCTCATCCGGTTCGACGGCAAGGGGATCGAGCACGAGCACATCCGTCGCGTCGATCGTCGCCGGGCGGAGACCGACGTACCCAACGATCCGGCCCTGGGCGACGGCGGACATGCCCTCACCCGAGCCGGCCCCCGAGACGATGGCGACGAACCCGCGACGAGGCGGATCCCCATCGTCGCCGCCTCGCTGCGAGGGAATCGCATTTCCCAAGAGCTGCCGGACCTCTTCGTCATCTTCCGGCTGCTGTTCCCGAACGGAAGGGGGGCGTTGGCCCGAGGAAACCTCCGGGGTCATCGGTCGTCGGCCCGCGTGACAGCGGTCAGCCGGTGGCGCAACGTATCGACGCGGGTCTCGTGCAACCGCTGCAGCTCTCCGACAAGTTCGGCATCGTTCAACGGTGCGGGCACATGCGCTGGGATGGTCATCAGGGGCACTGCCTTTCAGCCGGGGTCGAACAGTCGACCGAGTCGGATCCGTCCATCTCGACCCTACGGAGGCTCGCGCGCGCCGCAACTCGTCCGGCGCTGTCGAGCCGGGGGTAGGAGCAGCACCCGGAGCGCAGTGGTGACCGAACAGGCCGAAACGCGTACGCACCCCTAGCGTGTGGCCATGAGAACGATGTTCGCCGGGACGCTGACCTTCATCGTTCTCGGCCTGGCGTACTGCATTGCGATCGGCCTGGCCGGACGATGAAGAGGTTCCTCAAAGACAACGGGCTGACCCTGTTCTTCGCAGCGATCTTCCTGCTGGCCCTGACGGGACAGGCGCTGACCGGGCACGCGGACCACAACGACCAGCTCATGACCGACGGCGCCGATCCGATCTCACTGGTGCGATACATCACGTCCTCGGACTTCGCGGTCGACGTCGCGGAGAACTGGCAGTCGGAGTACCTGCAGTTCACGCTGTACATCCTCGTCACCGTTTGGCTGGTGCAACGTGGCTCGTCGGAGTCCAAGACACCGGATCAGGTCGGCCTGGAGTCCGACCAGGACCAGAAGGTCGGACCGTACGCCGACAACGACTCACCGGCCTGGGCCAAGGCCCGTGGCATGCGGCTGCGCATCTACTCACACTCGCTCGTCGCCGTGATGGCCGTTATCTTCTTCCTGTCCTGGCTGGCTCAGTCGATCGCCGGCCGCGTCGCGTTCAACCACGAAGCTATCCGGCAGCAGGAACCAACTTTGAGCTGGTTCGGCTATGTCTGGTCGGCCGACTTCTGGAACCGCACATTCCAAAACTGGCAGTCCGAGTTCCTCGCTGTCGCCAGCATGGCCGTCTTCGCGATCTACCTGCGCGAGCGCGGGTCACCAGAGTCCAAACCCGTCGGCACCGCTCACACAGCCACCGGCGCTGAGGGCTGACGGCTACCGGGCACTAAGGCGCGGCCTTCAGTCGCCCTCGTCTTCAGGTTGGGGGTCGCCGCCCGATTCCGCCGACTCTCCGCTGATCGATGTCGCGACCTTGCGCAGGCCCTCGGCATCCCACACGAACGGCTCAGCCTCAAGGCGCTTGACCAGCTCCGCATGAACCTCGTCGACGGGGCGACCGCCCATTTCCTTTGCCACCGCGTCGAACTGGGCTCGCGCCTTCGCGACACCCGGCGCGATAGCAGCCTGAACTGCGTCTTCGTCGTAGCTCTCCATGCCGTCGAAATCTAGCTCGCACAGCACGGGCCCGCCTCCCGAGCCGGCTCAGTCGTCGGCTACGGCCGACCCGCCGGCCATGGCCGCGCCATATCGGCTCAGCACCCGCTGCCTGAGTCGCTGGTTCGACCGCGGGACCGGTTCGACGAAGATCTCGCCTAGCACCGGGAACCGCTCCCGCAGCTCTTCGTCGATCCGAACGCACGACTCTTCGAGCTGGTCCGAACTCAGCTCGGGCACGAAATCCACACGGGCGCATAGCAGTACGCGGTCGACGCCCACCATCATCGTGAGCAGGTCGACCACCTCGAGCACATCGTCGTCTGCCTCGAAATACTGCTTGATCGACCGCACCAAGGCGTCATCGGCCTGCTGACCGACGAGAAGGGACTTGCACGTCCGAGCGATAGCGACCGAGACACCGACCAGAAGCAGGCCGATCGCGATCGAAGCGGCCCCGTCGTACATCGCGTTGCCAGTCAGTTCTCGCAGGGTGACTCCCAGGCCGGCCAGAGCCAAGCCGATCAGGGCGGCGGTGTCCTCGAGCACCACGCTCTTGACCGTCGGATCGTCAGGATCGCGGATATGCGACGACAGGCTGGTCCGACGCCGGGCCGCACCCGCGCGCGCCTGACGGACCCCCTGGACCAGGGACGTCGTCTCCAACGCATGCAGCGCCCAGCAGGACCGCATAGTTGACCCAGGCCATCCGCAGCGCGGAATGCTCGTTGATGGTTCGAAGACCCTCGTAGAACGAGAAGACAGCGCCGGACATGAAGATCGCCATGGCCGCGAGCAGCGACCAGAAGTAGCGCTCCTTGCCGTAACCGAAAGGATGTCTACGGTCCGCCGCCCGACTGGACCGGGACAACGCCGTCAGCAGCAAGCAGCTCCGTCGAGCAGTCGCCAGCCGAGTGCGCGGCTTCCGACAGCAACGCGCCCGAACCGGAGAGCAGCCCGGCCACGAGCTTGAGGATGGCAATGCCGAGATTGGCACCCAGCGCCAACAGCACCGTGAATCGGCTCTCGGTCCCAGCCGAGGGCTGTCCCGCCCGATCGTTGTCCTCAGTCAACTGTCCGCCTCGGCTCGCATCAGGTCGAGCCTGGCCCGTCCACGACCGCCGGACGTCAGGTCGTGGGCGGCGGCACGTCACCGCGCCAAGCGCCGGTCGGCCGTCCCGTGTCCTCAATGAAGGTCTTGAACCGCTTGGCGTCGGCCTTGACCTGATGGTCGTCGACGCCGACTGCGGCGCCCGCCTTCTCGACCAGACCCTGCGGCTTCCAGTCGATCTGGATCGTCACCCGGGTGTGGCTGTCCCCCAGGCGATGGAAGGTCACCACGCCACCATGCTCGACCTCACCTGCGACCGTCCGCCAAGCCACCCGCTCGTCCGGGTGCTGTTCGGTGATCTCGGTGTCGAACTCGCGCGTGACACCGCCCACCTTGGTTACCCAGTGACTGCGAGTCGCATCCAGCTGGTTGATCTGCTCCACGCCGTCCATGAACTCGGGGAAGGTCTCGAACTGGGTCCACTGGTTGTACGCCACCCCAACGGGCACCTCGACGTCGACGGTCTCAACTACTTGACTCATGTGGACATCCCTCCTGGTCGTCTCGCATCGAACTCGGTCGTCTCGAAACCCCTTTGCTACCAGCCTCGGTGAAGACCCGCACCCTGGGACACGACGCACTTCCAGTGGCAGGTGCGCGGGTCCGGGCCTAGCGTCACGAGTAGGCGACCGTCTGATGACCGAGACAGAGGAGGAGAGACCATGCCCGGACGCAAGACGCCTGGACCGAGCGTGAAGGACCCCAAGCTCTACGAAGACCTGCGCGACGAAGGCAACAGCAAGGAAAAGTCGGCCCGGATAGCCAATGCGGCCGCCAACACGTCCCGCTCGAAGGTAGGCCGCAAGGGCGGCAAGAGCCCTTCGTACGACGAGTGGACGGTGGCCGACCTGCGCAAGCGCGCGTCCCAGATCGGTGTCTCCGGGCGATCCTCGATGTCCAAGTCACAACTCGTCAAAGCGCTGCGCGACCACTGACGAACGCGGGCCAGGACGCGGCTCCAGTCGAGCAGGCGTGGAGGTCCCGCCCGGCAACTCAGGACTTGGAACGAGGAGTGTTCGCGACCAGTGGTGAGCGGGGCGTCGTCTGCGCGTCAGACGGGGGTGGCCAGGCAGTCAGGCTTCGAGTCGCTCATCAAGCAGCTCTAGCGTCGGGTCGGTGCACGGCCCGAAGGTGCGGATGAACTTCTGCTCCAATGCGCGGCTCGGGCCAAAGTCCAGGTCTCCCCTGGTGGCTCCGCGTGTCGCTAGCCACGCTTCCAGGGCCTCACTGGTCGGCTCGATCGGCTCGATCGGGTTGGTGATGCTTTTGCAGACCATCCACCAGATGCCGCCCCGCCAGGTCACGTAGATGCTGCCCATCACGCGAGCGTGACACGCAACCCCAACATGTTCGAGTTGAAGTGGCAAAGGGACAGCAAAACCTCAGTCGGGGTCGGTCCGGCGGGTACAAAGGACTTCCGGCCGAGCCGGTTCGCTGAACGGGACTCGGCGAGCCGTGCGAAAGTCGGGTGATGTCCCGCGTTCCGGTCTGGGTGTGGCGGCTGGCCTGCTGCCTCGGCCTGACGCTGGTGGTGCTGACCACAACTGTGCGGCTGACCTTGCTCGACGCCAACTTCGACGAGCACGCGATCGGTGCGGCCGACGGCTACGAGCGGATCTACAGCGACGTCCTGCCTTCCCCGGGCGCGCAGGCCGCGATCAGGCAGGCGGTGGCCGGGCTGCCGGTCGACCCGGCGTACGTCGCGGCCAACGTCCGCCTGCTTCTCCCGCCGCCGGTGCTGAAAGCGTTGACCAAGGTCCTGCTGGCTGAGTACGTCGATGTGGTGCTGGGCCGCGCCGGGTCGATCGACATCGACGCAGTGCTGAAACCGGTGGCCGACAACGCGGTCCGGCTCGTCGACCAGCTGCTACCCGGCACGCTGGCTGCTGCGCCGCAGATCAGCTCCGCGTCACTGGCTGTGTTCGAGACGCAGGTGCGCGGCCTCGTCGGCGAGCTCGACCGCGGCGGTGCCGATATCCGCCTCCCGACGGTCAAGCTCGACCGGGCGAGCGTGGCGCGGGTGGCCGCGATCATGACGGCCGGGCTGCCCCCCGACAAGTCGGCGCCGCTGACCGCGAGGATCGTTCCGCTGCTGCTGGCCGGCGACCTGAGCGCCGCCTTTGCACTCGTTGTGCCGGCCTACCTCGATGACGCGACCGTACGCCGGATCGCCCTGCGGGCGGACGCAGGCGCTCGGCTCGTGGTCGACGCCCTGCCGGCACAGCTGCAGGACTCTGCGCCACGGCCGGTGCTCCCCGTCGGCTTGGGCTGGCTGACGGCCGTCGGCGCGCTCCTGACCGCGGCCGGGCTGTTGCCGCTGCTGGAGCGGCGCGGCCGCCGGATGCGCGAGATCGGCCTGAGCCTTTCGATCGCCGTGGTCGTTGTCGTGGTCGTGGGCTGGGTGACTCTGGCCATCGCGGTCGACCCGCTCCGCGACCTGGCAGACGGTGGCCCCCTGAACGCGGACAGCCGTCAGCTCGTCGTTGACATCGACAACCAGCTCCGTCGAGGCGTGACCCACGCCTACCTCGAGCTGGCG
Source organism: uncultured Actinomycetota bacterium (assembly GCA_963794535.1). Taxonomy (GTDB): domain Bacteria; phylum Actinomycetota; class Actinomycetes; order Actinomycetales; family CAVURS01; genus CAVURS01. The sequence goes on along the minus strand of CAWCEI010000014.1, from coordinate 41,161 downwards.
GCCATCGTGGCCGTCGCGGCCCTGGTCCTGCTCGTGGCGGCAAGAGTCACGGACAAGCGGCCGGCCCGCAGCCCCCGCATCGTGCTCGGGACTTCGGCGGGACTGATCTTGGCGGGGACCCTCGTCGTCGCGGTTGCGCCGCCGTCGGCAAAACCGTTGGCCTGCAACGGCTCTGCCCGGCTCTGCGACCGCACGTATGACCAGGCGACGTATCTGACCAGCCACAACGCGATGTCGAGCAGCGACCGTGGCTTCCTGGCGGCTGGACAGGACCCCGACATCACCGGCCAGCTCGACAACGGAGTGCGAGCACTGATGCTCGACCTGCACTATTGGACAACCCCGGCCGAGGCCGAGCCGATCCTGGCCAGCCTGGACGCACCGACCCGCGCCGTTCTGGCCCCGCTGGTCCGCAACGTGGAGTCCCACCCCGGGGTGTGGCTCTGCCATGAGCTCTGCCAGATCGGTGCCGACCCCGCCAAGGAGCAGCTGGCCGCCGTCGGGAAGTGGCTGTCCAGCCACCCGGACGAGGTTGTGACCCTGATCCTCGAGGACGACGTGTCGGCCGCCGATGTGCAGGCGACCATCACCGCTGCCGGCCTGGACCACCTGCTGGCAACGCCGCCCGCGCCCGGCAAGCCCTGGCCGACCCTGCAACAGATGATCCACGACGGACACCGGCTCGCGGTCTTCACCCAACGCGCGAACCCGACGACCGGCCCGATCCGCAACTTCTACGACTACGCGGCCGAGACTCCCTTCGAGGCGGACCGGGTTTCGGCCTTGAGCTGCGAACCCGGGCGCGGTGCCGCCAGCGCTCCGCTGTTCCTGGTCAACAACTGGGTGACCTCGACCCTCCCGTCCCGGTCGGCCGCGCTCGCCGTCAACGACGAGAGGTTCCTGCTCGACCGGGTCCGGCGTTGCCAACGGGAGCGGGGGCTGCATGCGACCTTCGTCGCCGTCGACTTCGCCCAAGTCGGCCAGCCGCTCCAGGTGGTCGACGAGCTCAACGCCGTACCGCCGTCTTGATCTGGCGGGTGGGATGTCTCCGTAGCTCTCGTAGAGGCGGCGGTTGGCGCGCCGTGCGATCGACGATCAGGCGTTCGGTGCGGCCGCTCGACGCCGCCGAGGGGTCGCCGAACGCGGAGGGCCGGCGCGCATGTGGTCGAGCACCGGTTCGAGCAGGGCGGCGAGGGCGTTGACGTCGTCGCGCGTCAGTGCAGCGAACAGGACCTCGCGCAGGACCTCCACGTGTCCAGGCAGCGCCTGGGCAAGCTGCTCGCGGCCGGCGTCGGTGATCGTCAGCGTGACGCCGCGGTCGTCATCGGGCGAGGGGCCACGCTCGACCCAGCCCGCCTTCTCCATCTCGCCGGCCTGGTAGGTCAAGCCGCTGCGGCTGTAGACCACCTCGTCGGCGAGCTCGGTCATCCGGAGGCTGCCCGTGGGTGAGTCCAGACCGAGGCGGGCCAGCACCTTGAACTGCACGTAGGTGAGGTGGGCGGCCGTGCGCAGTTGCTGCTCGACCTTGTGCCGCAGGAGCCCAGCCACATCCATCAACGCGAAGTAGGCGCGCAGCTGAGTCTCGTCGAGGTTCAGGTCGGCGTACGGCGGCGCGAAGGTCACGCCCGACACCCTACGGCAGATGTTCACATTCGAAGCACTTGCTTTGAGTTCGAAGCAGCGCTACTGTCTCTGCAAGTGCTTCGGATTCGAAGCACTCACCCACAGAAGGAGGCGTTCTCCATGAAGGCGATCCGATTCCATGAGTACGGCGACCCCAAGGTGCTGCACCTCGACGAGGTGCCCTTGCCCGCCCCCGGACCTGGCCAGGTGCGGGTGCGGGTTGCTGGCACGTCGTTCAACGGCGTCGACGGCAACATCCGGGCTGGGCGCATGCAGGGTCCGATGCCGATGGGCCTGCCCCACACCCCCGGCCTGGACGTGGCCGGCACGATCGACGCGCTCGGCGAGGGTGTCGGCGTTCCGCGGCAGGGCGACCCGGTTATTGGGTTCCTGCCGTTCGGCGAGGACGGCGCCACGGCCGAGTACGTGTTGGCAACCGCCGCCGACCTGGCGCCCGCACCCACGAGCATCCCGCTTGCCGATGCCGCCGCCCTGCCCATCGTTGGGCTCACCGCGTGGCAGGCGCTCTTCGAGCACGCGAACCTGCGCGCCGGACAACGGATCCTCATCAACGGCGCCAGCGGAGCCGTGGGTGGCTACGCCGTACAGCTGGCCAAGTCGGTCGGCGCCCACGTCATTGCCACGGCGACCCCCCGCACCCGCGAACACGTGACCGCGCAGGGAGCCGACGAGATCGTCGACCCCACCGCCGGCGACGTGAGCGCCGCAGTCCACGAACCGGTCGACGTGCTGCTCAACCTGGCCCCCATCAGTCCCGAGCAGTTCACCAACCTGGCGGGCGTCGTCCGCGATGGAGGAGTCATCGTCAACACCACCGTATGGATGCCCGCCCCGTCCGACGAAACGCGCGGCGTCCGCGGCATCGACCTGTTCGTCCACAGCGACGCCACCCAACTGGCTGAGCTAGCCGCGCGCGTCGACCAAGGTGAGCTCACCATCGACATCGCCGAACGCGTACCGATGACCGACCTCGCATCAATCCACACCCGGGCCGCGGACGGCACCCTCACCGGCAAGGTCGTCATCCTGCCGACAGCGCTATCTGGGGCTCCCGCCTCCGTTGTGGGACAGGACGGCATCTGCTCTAATAGTCAGGAAACCTGATCATTACTGTGGAGGTCTTCGTGTCCGGCTCCCCCACCAGCGTCCCGGTGGATCTGCCGCCCGGACTCCGCGCGGCCCGCGAAGGCAACGTCGCGGTGCTGACGCTCGCCCGACCGGAGAAACGCAACGCGATCAGTGACGAGATGGTCCTCGGGATCGAGCGGTTCTTCACCCGCCTGCGCCCCGAGATCGCGGCAGCGGTGATCGCAGCCGAGGGGGACCACTTCTGCGCTGGACTGGATCTCGCCGAGATGGCCGATCGGGACGCCATCTCAGGGATCCGGCACTCGCGAATGTGGCACAGCGCCTTCGCGCAGATCGAGTTCGGCCCGGTCCCGGTCATCACGGCGCTCAAGGGTGCCGTGGTCGGTGGCGGCCTGGAGCTGGCCGCGGCCGCGCACATCCGGGTCGCCGAGCGGTCCACCTTCTATGCCCTCCCCGAGGGGCAGCGAGGCCTGTTCGTCGGCGGCGGCGGCTCGGTGCGCGTGCCGCGCCTCATGGGCGTCGCCCGGATGACCGACATGATGCTCACCGGCCGCCGCTACGACGCCCAGGAGGGTGCGGCGGCCGGCCTCTCGCAGTACGTCGTCGACGATGGCGCCGGCCTGTCGACCAGCCTGGAGCTCGCCGAACGCATCGCCGCGAACGCCCCGGCCACCAATTTCGCTGTCGTCCAAGCACTTCCGCTCATCGCCGAGGCGAGTCCCCGCGAGGGCTACCTCATGGAGGCGATGATGGCTGCGATGGCCCAGGGCACCGACGAGGCCAAGGAGCGGATGCAAGCCTTCCTCGACGGCCGCGCCGCCAAGGTCACCGACCGATGACCACCGTCGTCGCGATGGGCGACGTGGTCTGGACGCCGCGACCCGACGCGCTCGAGACCACCCGGATCGGCGACTTCATCAGCTGGCTCCACGAGCATCGCGGCATCACGGTGACCGACCACGAATCCCTCTGGCAGTGGTCGGTATCCGATCTCGACGGATTCTGGTCGGCGATCTGGGACTTCTTCGACGTTGCCGACCACGGCGCGCGCACCTCGGTCCTCGCCGAGCGCGTGATGCCGGGAGCCGTCTGGTTCCCGGGTTCCCTGCTCAACTACGCCGAGCAGGCGCTGCGCGGTGCCGGTGCGGACGACGACACGGTGGCCGTCCACGCGAGGTCCCAGGCCCGGCCCGACGTCGACCTGACGTGGGGTGACCTTCGCGACCAGGTCGCCCGGGCCCGCCGCGTCCTGGCCGATCTCGGTGTGGGACAGGGGGATCGTGTCGCCGGATACCTGCCCAACACCCCCGAAGCCGTGATCGCGTTCCTGGCCGCCGCCGGGCTCGGCGCCGTGTGGACCAGCTGCGCGATCGAGTTCGGTGCCCGCAGCGTGATCGACCGCTTCGAGCAGGTGGAGCCGGTGGTGCTCCTCGTCGCCGGCGGCTACCGCTACGGCGCCAAGGACATCGATCGCCGGGCCGAGATCGACGAGGTGCGGGCGGCCCTGCCCAGCGTCCGCCACGTGCTCGACATCGAGATGGGCGACTGGCGCGTGCGCCGACTCCCAGTCCTGGCGGGTCGCGCTCGACATCGGTCACCGAACCCGGCCCCGACGTCGTACCGGTGCCGTTCGACCACCCGCTGGTCGTGCTGTTCTCGTCCGGCACCACTGGCCGCCCCAAGGCGATCATCCACGGTCACGGCGGGATCACTCTGGAGCATCTGAAGAACCACGCGCTGTCGTGGGACCTGCGCCGCGGCGACACCCTGCTGTGGTACTCCACCACCGCATGGATGATGTGGAACGCCCTGGTCTCCGCCCTGCTGGTCGGCTGCGCGATCGTGCTGATCGACGGCGATCCGGCGTACCCCGACCTGGCCTGGCAGTGGCGACTGGCCGAGGAGACCGGGGCGACCATGATGGGCGCCAGCCCGGGGTTCGTGATGGCCTGCCGCTCCGCGGGGATCGACCTGTCCGCGCTGGACCTGCGGATCCGCATGGTCGGCTCGGCCGGCGCCCCACTCCCCCCGGAGGGCTACGGCTGGATCGGTCAGGCGCTCGGCCCCGACGTTCAGCTCAACGTTGGCAGCGGCGGCACGGACGTGTGCAGCGGGCTGGTCCAGAACAACCCGCTCCTGCCGGTGCGCGCCGGCCTGATCTCCGGCCGCAGCCTCGGCGTCGACGCGCACGCGTACGACGAGTCCGGCCAGGAGGTCATCGGCATCCCCGGGGAGCTCGTGGTGACCTCGCCGATGCCGTCGATGCCCCTCGGCCTGTGGGGTGATCCGACCGGAGAGCGACTGCGCGAGACGTACTTCGACCACTTCCCCGGCATCTGGCGGCACGGTGACTGGATCATCTTCGAACCCGACGGGAGCTGTGTGGTGACCGGCCGCAGCGATGCCACCCTCAACCGGGGCGGCGTCCGGCTGGGCACCGCGGAGTTCTACCGCGTCGTCGAGGAGATGCCCGAGGTCGACGACAGCCTCGTCGTACACCTCGAGGACCCGGCCGGCGGCAACGGTGAGCTGCTGCTCTTCGTCGTGACCCGTCCCGCGACCCGGTTGGACGACGACCTGGTCCGGGCCATCCGCGGTGCCCTCCGCTCAGCCCTCTCGCCGCGCCACGTCCCTGACCGGGTCATCGAGGTGCCGTCCGTGCCACGCAATCTGACCGGCAAGAAGCTGGAGCTGCCCGTCAAGCGGATCCTGCAAGGCACGCCCGCCGCCCAGGTCTCCAGCCGGGACGCGCTCGCCGACCCTGCGGCCCTGGACGCCTTCGTCGCGATGGCCCGGCACGAGAGGCCGGCACCGTGAGGACGGCACCGTGAGGACGGCGCTGCGGTCCGTGGCCGTGATCGGCACGGGCTCGATCGGCGCCAGCTGGGTCGCCCTCGCGCTCTCGCGCGGGCTGAGCGTGCACGCCTCCGATCCGGCGCCTGGCGCCGAAGCCCGCCTGCGGGCCACCGTCGCCGAGATCCTGGCCGAAATCGACTCTCCCACAGGCGCTTTCGACCGGCTCCAGTTTGAATCGAACCCGACCGACGCGGCGGAACAGGTGGATCTCGTCCTCGAGGCCGGGCCCGAGCGGATCGAGACCAAGCGAGAGCTGTTCGCCGTGCTCGATGCCGCCACCCCTCCCGGACGTGCTGCTCGCCAGCAGCTCCTCGGGCTTCGGGCCGAGCGCCTTCCAAGACGCCTGCCGGCATCCCGAACGCGTGGTGGTCACCCATCCGTTCAACCCGCCGCACCTGGTGCCGCTGGTCGAGGTCGTCGGTGGCCGCCGCACCTCCGAGGCAGCGATCGCGGCGGCGATGGCACGCGATGACCCGGCTCGGCCGTCGACCGGTCCGGGTCCGCGCGGAGCTGCCCGGACACGTCGTCAACCGCCTCCAAGCCGCCTTGTGGCGGGAGGCCTACGACCTGGTCCGCCGCGGCGCCATCTCGGTGTCCGACCTCGACCTGGCCGTCGCCTCCGGACCCGGCCTGCGCTGGGCTCTGCTCGGCCCGATCGCCACCCAGCACCTGTCCGGCGGGCCGGGCGGACTCGCGCACGTGCTCGAGCACCTCGGCCCTCCGATGGTCGAGTGGTGGAGCGACCTCGGCGCCCCCGACCTGACCCCCGAGCTCATCGCTACCCTGGTCGACGGCGTCCACGAGGAGCTCGACGGCCGCGAGCCGGCCGTTCTCGCTGCTCGCGACCGGGCCTTGCGCGAGATCCTGGCGACGAAGGAGCGGCTCGGGCTGTCCCCGGGAACGGTTGTGCCGCAATGAAAGACAACGGCCTCGGCTCCTGGCCCCGCCGCCGCGCGCGGATGACGCCCGGCAAGGCGGCGCTGATCCAAGACGGTCAGGTGACGACGTACGCCGACCTGCACCGGGACTGCGCCCGCCTGGCCCACGGGCTGCGCGCTCGCGGCGTTCGGCGCGGCGATCGGGTCGCCTTCCTCGGGCTGAACTCCGTGGAGCTGGTGGTCGCGATGTTCGCGACGGCGCAGCTCGGCGCGGTGTTCGTGCCGGTCAACACCCGGCTGGCGCCGCCGGAGCTCGCCCACATCCTCAGCAATTGCGGTGCGCGGCTGCTGATCCTCGAGGACACGTTCGCGGCCGCCGCCACAACGCCGACGCTCGCCGATCCCGACGGGGAGATCCACACCTTCTCCCGTCGCGGAGGCCGTGGACTCGACCCCCTGATGTCCGACGACGAGACCGACGTCGACGAACCGGTCGGGCTCGACGACCTGTTCATGATCCAGTACACCTCGGGCACCAGCGGCCGGCCCAAGGGCGTGATGCTCACGCACGGCAACGTCGTGTGGAACGTCTACAACCTGCTCGTCGACATCGACCTGACGAGCGAGGAGATCGCTCTGGTCACCGCGCCCCTGTTCCACACGGCGGCGCTGAACCAGGTGCTGTTTCCTACGATCCTCAAGGGCGGCACCTCGCTCGTCGAGGCGAAGTTCGACCCCGCTCGCGCGATCGACCTGATCGAGTCCCAGCGGGTCACCCTGCTGTTCGGCGTGACGTCGATGTACCTCGCGCTGGCTGCGGCGCCTCGCTTCGCGGAGGCCGACCTGTCCAGCCTGCGGCTGGCCCTGAGCGGCGGTGCGCCGATCCCCGAGTCGCTCCTGCACACCTGGCTGGAGCGCGGCTTGATGATCGTGCAGGGCTACGGCCTCACCGAAGCCTCACCGGGCACGACGATGCTGCGCGTCGCCGACGGTGTCCGCAAGCTCGGCTCGGCGGGCACGCCCTGCTTCTTCACCGATGTCCGCGTCACGCTCTTCGATCGCGACGTCGCCACCGGCGAACCGGGTGAGGTGCTCGTCTCCGGCCCCAACGTCTCCCCCGGCTACTGGCGAGGACGACGATGCGACCGCCAGCGCCTTCACGGGCGAGTGGTTGCACACGGGCGACATCGCGACGCTCGACCCGGAGGGATACCTGCGCGTCGTCGACCGCCTCAAGGACATGTACATCTCCGGTGGCGAGAACGTCTATCCGGCTGAGGTCGAACAGGCCCTGCACACCCATCCGGACATCCTCGAGTGCGCGGTCATCGGCGTGCCCGACGACGCCTGGGGCGAGGTGGGGAGGGCCTTCGTCGTCGTACGCGCGGGAGAGCGTCTCGACGCCGACGCGGTGATCGCCCACCTCGGAACGCAGCTGGCCCGCTACAAGCTCCCGAAGTCGGTGGTCTTCGTCAGCGAGCTCCCCCACAACGCCTCCGGCAAGCTCCTCAAGTCGCGGCTCAGGGACATCGCCCCATGACCCGCTACGAGCCACGGATCGACCTCGACGCGATCAGCGCGCTCGACGTCCACGTCCACGTCGAGGCCGACGACCACGGCCACCTCTCCCTCGACGCCGAGCTGATGGCGGCCTCGGCGGCGTACTTCAAGGGCTCGGAGAGCCGTACGCCGACCGTCGCCGACCTCGCCGCCCGCTATCGCACGGCCGGCATGGCCGCCGTGATCTTCACCGTCGACGCGACGACGGCGACCGGCCACCCGGCCCTGTCCAGCGAGGAGATCGCCGAGCAGGCGGCCGAGTTCGCCGACGTGCTGATCCCGTTCGGGTCGGTCGACCCGCACCAGGGACCGGCCGCGATCCGGCGCGCCCGCCGGCTGGTCGAGGAGTACGGCGTCCGCGGCTTCAAGTTCCATCCCAGCCTGCAAGCCTTCTCGCCCGATGACCCCGAACACGCCCCGCTGTGGGGCACGCTGGAAGAGCTCGGCGTGCCCGCGCTCTTCCACACCGGGCAGAACGGCATCGGCGCCGGCCTTCCCGGTGGGCGGGGGATCAAGCTGCGCTACTCCAACCCGTTGCTGCTGGACGACGTCGCGGCCGACTTCCCGGGCCTCACGGTGATCCTGGCGCACCCCTCGGTGCCTTGGCAGGCCGAGGCGATCTCGATGGCCACGCACAAGGCGAACGTCTTCATCGACCTGTCCGGATGGCGACCGAAGTACTTCCCGGCCGAGCTGGTCCGGGCCGCCGGCGGACCCTTGCGCCAGAAGGTGCTCTTCGGCAGCGACTACCCGCTGATCACCCCAGAGCGCTGGCTGGCCGACTTCCAGGAGCTCGGCGTGCCAGCGGCGCACCATCGCGACATCCTCGTGAATACCGCCGCCCGCATCCTGCGCTTGACGCCGAACAGTAGTCAGGAAACCTGTACATCAGGTTTCCGGTGTGGTTTGCTGCACAACTATGAGCACCGCCTCGCCGGACACCACGTCCTCGCACCAACTGAGCCGGCTCTCGGCCGGCACCCTGCTGGCGGCTGCGGCCGCCGTCGCCGTCGCCCAGATCGGCCTCTCGATCCCTGCTGTGATCAACGGGTCGATCAATCAGGACCTCGGGACCACCTCCACCCAGCTGACCTGGGTCTCCGATGCCTTCCTCGTGCCCGTTGCGTTGTTCGAGCTGAGTTTCGGCGTCATCGGCGACCTGTTCGGGCGCAAGCGGCTGCTCGCCGGTGGCGCTTTGCTGATGGCGCATCGGTGGCCTGTTCGGCTTCTTCACCCCGACCCACGGCGTCGGCGTCCTGCTGACCGGCCAGGTCATCTCCGGTATCGGCGCCGGTGCGATCTTCCCGACCTCGGTGGCGATGCTGGCCGCCGGCACACACAACGTGAAGGATCGCGCTCACGCCATCTCGATCTGGGCGGCCGCCCTCACCGGTGCCGGCTTCGTCTCACCGGTCCTGGCCGGCACGCTGTTCCGGATCCACCACTCCGGCTCCCCCTACGCCAGCTGGCGCTACGCGTTCCTGGCGATGGCCGTCCTGGCCGTGATCAGCGCAGTGATCACCATGACGTCGGCGCAGAACTCCTCCGCCCCACAGGGCCGGTCGCTGGACTGGCCCGGGCAGATCACCATCGCGGTGGCGCTGTTCGCCCTGCTGTACGCCGTGATCCAGGGCGCCGAGGACGGCTGGGGCAGCACCGACAGTCATCGGCGCCTTCGTCATCGCCGCCGTGTTCCTGGTGATCTTCGTGCAGATCGAGCGCCGCGTCGACCGGCCACTGATCCGCCTGGAGCTGTTCAGCAACCGGATCTTCGCCATCTCGGCGGTGGTGACCGTGATCGGCATGTTCGCCTACCTCGGCACGGCCTACGACACCAGCATCCGGTTGTCCGCGATCCAGGGCTACACGCCCTTGAAGACCTCGATCGGGTTCTTCTGCCTCAACGTCATGGGGGTCGTCCTCTTCCCGGTGAGCACCCGGATGATCGAGCGCTTCAACCCGGGTTGGGTGCTCGCCGCGGGCATGTCGATGATCGGTGTCGGCGACCTGATCCTGGCCGCGATCCCAGCGACCAATCTCTCGATCGCCGCCGTTGCCGTGCCGCTGCTGGTCATCGGCGCGGGCTTCAAGCTGTCGGTCACCTCGATCACCGTCGTGGCCGTCAACAGCGTCCCGACCGACAAGGCCGGAATGGCCAGCGGCGCGACCAGCATGCTGCGTGACTTCGGCCTCACCCTCGGTCCGGCCATCGTTGGCGCGATCGCGCTCACCAAAGCGGCCGACACGATCAACGCCAAGATCGCGGCCTCGCCCACCTTGCAGTCCGCGCTCAACAGCTTCTACGCCTCCCCGGCCCACGTGCCGGCGGCCCAGAAGGCAACGGTCGAGGCAGCGGTGGGCGCGGTGAAGTCAGGGCCGCTTGGGCCAGAACGGCGTTCCGGCCCAGGTCCCCGGCCCCGAAGGGAAGCTGATCCCGTTCAACCCGTTGAAGGACACCGCGTTCCACGCCCTGTCCCACGCGTACGCGATCGGTTACCTGGTCTGCGGATTGCCGCGCTGGTCGCCGCCTTGCTCGCCGCGGTCCTGCTCGGCGGCCAGAAGCACCACGACGCGTTCCTCGACGCCGACGCCAAGCTGGTGCACTGACCTTCCCTGACGATGGAGCCCGACCCGGCCGGGCGATCCATCTGCCGAGAGCGTCACGGCCAAGGTGTTGGCGCTGTTGGGAGCGTTCGACGCCACCCACCGCGATCTGAGTCTGACCGAGCTGGCTCGCCGGGCCGGGCTCCACGTGTCGACCGCGCACCGCCGGGCGAGCGAGCTGGTGTCCTGGGGAGCGCTCGAGCGCACCGAGGCCGGAGGTTACCGAATCGGGTTGCGGCTGTGGGAAGTCGGCTCGCTCGCCCCCCGCGGCACGACCTTGCGCGAGGTCGCGTTGCCCTTCCTCGAGGACCTCTATGTGGTCACGCGCGAGAACGTGCAGCTCGCCGTACGGGACGGCACCGAGGTGGTCTTCGTCGAACGGCTCGCCGGAAGCTCCGCGGTGCCGGTGTTGACGCGCGTGGGTGGCCGCTTCGCCCTGCATGCGACCGGCGTCGGGTTGGTGCTGCTGGCCCACGCCCCGGCCGAGATTCTCGACCAGGTGCTTGCGAACGGTCTGACGCGCTACACGTCAGCCACGATCACCGCACCGGCTCAGCTGCGACGGGTGCTCGCCGACGTACGACGCGACGGGTACGCCGTGAGTCGGGGGGCCGTGACCCCGGATGCTCTGTCGGTTGCCGCGCCCATCACCGACTCCCGGGATCGGGTCGTCGCTGCCGCATCGCTCGTTGTCGCAGCGAAAGGCGCCCGGCCGGCCTCGCTGGCGCCGGTGGTCCGCACGGCCGCCCGGGCCATCTCGCGGGCGTACGCGCAGGCTGGCGGCTAGCGAGGGAGCCTTGCACTCAGTGCAAGACTCGTGGCGAGTCTCACGAGGCGACGTCCAGGCTGGCCTCATGCCCGAGCCGATCAGCCGTGAACGCGTCAACGCCAAGATCTTCCCGTTCCCACTCGACGCCTGGTACGCCGTCGCCTGGGATCACGAGGTTTCCCATCGAACGATCATGGCGCGAACGGTGGCCGGACGACCGATGGCGCTCTATCGCACCGAGTCCGGCCGCCCGGTGGCCCTGGCCGATGCCTGTTGGCATCGTCTCGCACCATTGTCGATGGGCAAGCTTGTCGGTGCGGACGAGATCCAATGCCCCTATCACGGGTTGCGCTACAACCCCGCGGGCCGCTGCACGAGACTTCCGGCGCAGGAGACTCTGAACCCGAGCGCCTCGGTGTCGTCGTACCCCATCGTCGACCGCTACCGATACCTCTGGGTGTGGCCGGGAGACCCCGCGAAGGCCGATCCGGCCACGATCCCCGACATGCATCAGATGGACGACCCGGGCTGGGCCGGTGACGGGCTGACCATCGACGCCAAGTGCAACTACCAGCTCATCCTGGACAACCTGATGGACCTCACCCACGAGGAGTTCGTGCACGGGTCCAGCCTCGGCCAGGACGAGTTGAGCGAGTCCGCATTCAGCACGCGGCTGGAGAGCGACCATCACGTGAGCGTCACCCGCTGGATGATCGACGTCGAGCCACCCGCCTTCTGGGCCAAGAACATTCGCGACCGGTTCCCCGACTTCGCCGGCCGGGTGGATCGCTGGCAGATCATCCACTACTACGCGCCAGCCACCATCTGCATCGATGTCGGCGTCGCTCCGACCGGCACCGGTGCTCCCGAGGGGGACCGCAGCCAGGGTGTGAACGGCTACGTGATGAATGCGATCACTCCCGAGACCGAGCGCACCTCGCACTACTTCTGGGCGTTCATGCGCAACTACCGCTTGGAGAGCCAGCAGATCACCACGGAGCTGCGCAACGGCGTGCAGGGCGTCTTCCGCGAGGACGAGGTGATGCTGCAGGCGCAGCAGGAGGCCATCGACGCCAACCCGGACTACGCGTTCTACGCCCTGAACATCGACGCCGGCGGCATGTGGGTGCGCCGCATCCTCGACCGGATGCTGGAGACCGAGGGGAGCGTGCGATGACGAACGTCGCCGCACTGGACTGGCGAGAGTGCCGGGTCGTCGAGAGCACACTGCTGACCGATCGCGCCCGGCGGATCACCCTCGAACGCCCGAGTCCCCTCGGCCGACCGGCTGAGCCCGGCAGCCACCTCGACGTGCGGGTCCGCCTCGGCTCGCACCCGACGGCCCCGGTCGACGTGCGGTCGTACTCCATCGTCGAGTCCGACCCGACCGGACGTCGGTTGACCTTGACCGTGCAGCTGGCCGAGCCCAGCCGTGGCGGTTCGGCGTACCTGCACCGGCTCCGCGTCGGGGACACCATCGAGGCGACGCGTCCCCTGCAGGACTTCCCGCTGATCGTCGGCGCCGACGGCTACCTGCTGCTCGCCGGCGGGATCGGCGTGACGGCGCTCGTCGGCGCGGCTCGCGCCCTCGCCCGGCGAGGCGCTGACTACCGCCTGGCGTACGTCGGTCGCTCCCGTACGACCATGGCTTATCTCGACCAGCTCGCGGAGGAGCACGGCGATCGGCTCGAAACGCACATCGACGACCAGGGCACGGCCCTCGACGTACCCGCCATGGTCGCTGCGCTCGCGGCTCGTCCCGGCCGGCACGAGCTGGTGATGTGTGGGCCGGTGCGTCTGATGGATGCGGTACGTCGGGCCTGGCTGGCCGCCGACCTGCCGCTGGTGGACCTGCGTTACGAGACGTTCGGCAACAGTGGGTGGTACGACGCCGAGCCGTTCGAAGTGAGCCTGCCGGAGCTCGGGATCACCGCAACCGTCTCCCCCGACGAGACCATGCTCGACGCCCTCACCGCCGCCGGCGCGGATCTGATGTGGGACTGCCGCAAGGGGGAGTGCGGTCTGTGCGAGATGGCGGTGACGAGCCTCGATGGCCGGCTCGACCACCGCGACGTGTTCCTCAGCGACGGCCAGAAGTCCGCCGGCTCGCGGGTGTGCGTCTGCGTCAGCCGAGCCGCAGCAAGCGATCAGTCCTCGCCGGCCCGTCTCACTCTCGCCTTCGTCTAGATGGCACGGTTCCGGCGGTCGGCCAAGGGCTGGCGGACGGGAGCCCCGGCCACGACCCGATTGGCGATCGTGCCGAGGCCGTCCACCTCCAGCCGCACCACGTCGCCGACCTGGAGCGGTGGGCGGGCCTCCCGACCGGTCCGTCCCCACAGCTCAGCCAGACAGCCGTTGCCGCAGGTGCCCGAGCCGATGACGTCGCCGACCTCGACCCGAGTCCCGCGCGAGGCATAGGCCACCATCTCGGCGAAGCTCCATCCGATCGAGTCCCACCGGTCCTCGCCGATCAGCTCGTCATTGACATAGGCCCGCAGCCCGAGGTCGAAACCATTGCCGCTGCGCCGATCTGCGATCTCGTCGGCGCTGACGAAGGCCGGTCCCAGGGTGATGGCCGAGTCCTTGCCCTTGCACGGACCCAGCGGCCCCTGCATCTCGGCGAACTGCAGGTCGCGCGCCGACCAATCGTTCATGACCATGAAACCGGCGATCGCCGCATCGGCCTCCGCCACGGTCAGGTCGCTGCCCGCGCGGCCGACCACGGCGGCGATCTCGAGCTCGAAATCCAGGACCGTGCACCCCGGTGGGACCGGAACGTCGTCGAAGGGTCCGACCACGGCCGCCGGATTGCTGAAATAGAAGAGCGGCTGTCGGTACCACACGTCGGGCACGGACGGCTCTGCGGCCACCAACCGGCCGACGCCCTCGACGTGTTGCTCGAACGCCATGAAGTCGCGGATCGACGGCAGCCCGTCAAGGGGCGCGAGGATCGCCAGGTCGTCGAGGGCGTGCACCGACTCAGGACGCGACAACGCCGCGTCGGCGGCCCAGCCCAGGGCGTCCGCGCGCAGGAGGCTGACCAAATCGGCCGGGCCGGCCAGCACGTGCACCTGGTCGCGGACGACCAGACCCAGCCGATCGACACCGTCGCTCGCCGCGAAGCGGATCCACTTCATCTACTGCTCCCCCGCCCACGGCTCGGCGGCCGGACTGCCTTCTGCACCAAGCTTCTCGGCGCAGAATCCGGCCATCGCGGCAAACATCTGCGGACCGCTGGGCGGCTCATCCGTGTCGGGGTCGAGCTCCCGGTAGACCTCGCACACATTGGCCGCGAGCCGTTCACTCTCGGGCCGGCCGGCGAACCGGCCGAGGTCGATGTCGGCGATCGCGTCGTCGAACGGCATGCCCGCGCCGTACCGGCTCGATGCCTCCTCCTGCACGAAGCTGAGGTAGTCGGACATGGCGGTGAGGACCTCGACGCCGCTGACCGGACCGTGACCGGGCACCAGAAGGTCGGCGCCGAGCGCGCGGATCCGGTCACAGGCCCGGATCCAATTCTGCACGGGGCCGGCCCACACGATGGGCGTCCCGCCCGCGAAGACGATGTCGCCCGTGAAGACGACACCCTCATCCGGGCAATGCACAACGGTGTCTGCGGACGTGTGTGCCGGCCCGACGTCGAGCAGCCGAACGGGCACGCCTCCGATGTCCAGCTCGAGCTCGCCGTCGAACATACGAGTCGGGTACGTCGGGGTGATGTCGTCGAACCGATACCGGCCGAAGACCCCTCGGGCGAAGTCCCCGGCGGGGCCGGGCATGGAGAGGAGGCCAACCAGCTGGGCAGGACCAACCGCGTGCATGTCGGCCACCGTGCCGGACGCGGCGACGATCTCGGCCTCGGCGACCAGCTCGTTGCCGAACCAATGGTCACCGTTGCCATGGGTGTTGACCACCGTGGCGATGGGCGCAGGAGTCGTGAGGGGCGCGAGGCCATCCAGCATCGAACGGGTCCGGGCCAGGTCGAAGAGCGTGTCGACCAGGAGAGACTGATCCGCACCGACGACGAGGCCGGCGTTGCTCAGGCCCCAGCCGCCGTCCGGCTGCAGCCAGGCGTGCGTCGAGCCGCGGACGGGCTGCCATCCATGCGGGTAGCCGGGCGCCGACGGCTGGGTCACGTCGCGTGCCGGCCGGCAAGGTTGGTGCGGCAGACCAGCAGGGAACGCCGCAACTCGTCCGCCTCATCGGGGGTGAGGCCAGACAGCATTTCGCGTTGCAGGGCAACCACTTTGGCGCGGTAGCGGCGGAGCAACACCTTGCCCTCCGCCGTCAGCGCGATCACCAGGCGACGCCGGTCGTTCGCGTCGCGGTGCCGCTCGATCAGGCCCTGTCCCTCCAGGGAAGTGACCATGTCGGCCATCGCCTGTGCAGTGACGAACGACCGCCGTGCCAGTTGGGAGCTGGTCAGATCTGGGCGCCGCTCCAGGACGGTGAGAGCCGTGTACTGCAGCGCAGTCAGGCCGGCCGGACGGACGATGTCGTCCAGGCGCGAGCGCACCGCAAGCTCAAGCTGTTTCATAACGTAGAGCAACGTGGGTTCGGCGGCCGGCACGGCATCCTCACACTCTCTCTCATCGATCCCCAAGCCATCTCACCGACGGTAATCCAACCAGAGCGGATCGGTTAATGTCCAGGAAACCTGAAGAGTTTGGCAATGCGACGGGTGCCAACGCCCTTTGATGCCCTGCGCAGGTCGGTCATGCGCTTCTCGATCCGTAGGTGGCGATCACGGAGCCGAGGGCGCTGACGAGGGCCGTCAGTTCGGCATCCGTGGTGGTGAACGGTGGGCTGATCTGGATGGTGTTGCCTCGCAGCGGTCGCGTGATGAAGCCGCTGTCGACGAGGTCGTCCGTGACCTGGTCGTTGCTGATCTCCGCAGCGAGCGAGACTCCGCCGAGCAGTCCGGCGCAGCGCACCTCGACCACACCCTCGCGAAGCGCCAGCTCTGCCAGCAGGTCGACCAGTAGCGCCTCCAGCTGGGTGACGCGTGGCAACAGCTGCTCCCGTTCGAGGATGTCGAGATTCGCCATCGCCACCGCGCAGGCGGTGGCATGACCAGCGTAGGTCGAGCCGTGCCGGAAGATCGGGGTGTCCGGCGATGCGACGTAGAACGGCTGCCAGATCCGGGGGGCGACCAGGACGCCGCCCAGCGGGGCATATCCCGAGGTGACGCCCTTCGCGAACGTCACGAGGTCGGGCTCGAGGCCGTATCGCTGGCTCGCGAACATGGTGCCGGTCCGGCCGAATCCGGTGATGACCTCATCGACGATCAGCAGGATCTCGTTGGCCCGGCACAGCCGCGCCAGACCCTCCAGATAGCCGGGCGGTGGCGGGATCACACCCCCGGTGCCCTGGATCGGTTCGGCCACGATGGCCGCGATGTTCTCCGGTCCGACCTCGGCAACGGTGCGCTCGACCGCCGAGATGTCGGTGGTTGAGATACGCGCTGTCTCGGGTACGAGCGACGCCGTGCCGTAGCCCTCTCGGTTGAAGTCGAGGCCGGCGATGCTGGTGCCGAATGCGTGAAGTCCGTGGTAGGCGAACTCGCGCGACAGGATGGCCGTCTTGGTTGGCCGGCCTTCTCGCTGCCAATGGCGGCGGGCCAGTTTGCAGGCGACGTCGATGGCATCGGACCCGCCGCTGTTGAGGATGACCTTGGCGTCGTGGATGGGCGAGATCGACGCCAGTCGTTCGGCCAGCGCGATCGCACGGTCATTCGCGTAGCGGCCGAAGATGTGATGGGTTTCGAGCTGACGCATCTGTTCGAAGGCGGCCTGGGCGAGCTCTTGCCGCCCGTGGCCGACGTTGGCATGCCACAGGCCGGCGGTTCCGTCGAACAGCCAGCGTCCGTCCTGGGTGCCGACGTAGCAGCCCTCGCCCTTGGTGATGACGAGCTGTCGGCCGATGACCGAGGGCATGTGCGCCTGCGCGCTCCACAAGGCCGGCCCGTCGAGAACGGCCGGGTCCGGTGTCGGGCTGGCCGCGGGCATCTGGGCCTCCGGGGTCGGTGGGTCTCGGGGGTACTCGAGAGAACGCTAGCCATCGCCAGAGATCCGCTGTGAACGGCGTTCCTCCACCTCTTAACCCGAACACCTCTTAACCTGAACTCGCCAGATACTCCAGAGCCTCGTGGGTTATCGCACCGTCCGCCACGGTGAGCACGATCGGCGCGTCGACCAGCTCGTCGGGCGGCGCAACGAGCGGGTCCGCGGCGAACGCCGCCAGGTCCGCGCGTTTGCCGACCTGGAGGGTGCCGGTGTCCTCCTGCTCGCCCACGGACCAGGCGGCGTGTGTGGTGTATCCCTCGAGTGCCATCCGCGCCGTGATGGCCTGGTCCGGTTGGATCGGCGCGCGGTCGGGGGCACCGCCTCGTCGGCGCAGCTGCGCTGCCGCGAGGATGCCGCGCGGATCGAAGTCCGCGATCGGCCAGTCGGACCCCAGCGCGACCCGGACGCCGGCCTCGCGTAGGTCGCGGATCCGCCAGCCGTGGCGGGCGCGGCTGGGCCCGAGCCGCACGGACCAGTTGTCGCTCTGATCGGCCGCGGTGTACTCCGTGCAGTGCGTCGGTTGCATGCTGGCGGTGACCGCCAGGCGCGCGAAGGTCTCGACCAGGTCGTCGGGGATTGTCTCGATGTGCTCGATCCGGTGCGGCACCCGGCGGCCAGTTCGCGCGACAGCCTGCAGCGAGTGCCGGACTCCTTGGTCGCCGATCGCATGGGTGGCCGTTGGCACGTCGTGGGCGTCGAACCAGGCGATCGCCCGGGAGAACTCCTCGGGATCGGGCCAGTACGGCGACGTCGACTGGCCCACAGTGTCCGGCTCCGCTAGCCAGGCGGTGCCGTTGTCGACGGTGCCGTCGATGAACAGCTTCGCGCCCCGCACCTGCCAGCGTCGCCCACCGGTTCCCTGCAACGCTGCCACCACCGCCCAGTCGTGCTCGGTGGTGCCGGGGTGGACCCACGGCGAGCAGCGCAACCGCACCGGCAGGGTGTGCTCGGCCTCGATCAACTCATAGACAGCGGCGGCGTGCGGGGCGTGCTCCAGCGCGTGGGCCGCGGTGATCCCGAGCGCGGCCATCTGCGAGAGCGCCCCGTGGGTACGCGCCGCGACCTCCTCGACAGTGGCCGCGGGGACGACGCTGACCACGACGTCAATCGCGGCCATCTCGAGCAGCAGCCCAGTCGGCGTGCCGTCTGCCCGGCAGACGATCTCGGACTGCTGGGCGAAACTTCGTGGGCCGTCGACACCCGCGATCCGCAGCGCCTCGGTGGACGCGAGCGCGGAGTGGCCGTCAAAGATCCTGAGGAGAGCGGGCCGCCCGCCGAAGACGTCGTCGATGTCCGCAGCTGTCAGGCGCCTGCCGGGCACCACGTTCGGGTCGAGGCCCCAGCCGAGCACCCACGCGTCCGGTTCGAGGGTGGCGGCATGCGCAGCCAGCGCCCGGCGTACGCCCTCGAGGTCAAGGCCCAGAACCCGGACTCCTCGGGTGAGCTCGGCGCCCATGACGGGGTGGACGTGCGCGTCGATGAGGCCGGGCGTGACCGTCGCCGCGCCGACGTCGATGACCCGAGTAGTCGGTCCGCGCCACGCCGCGACGTCGGCGCGCGTGCCGAGGGCCGCGATCCGGCCGGCGCGGATCGCCACCGCGGTGATCCCGACGTCGGCATCGTCGCCGGCCTCGGCCAGTGTCCTGATCCGGTCTGCGGTGACGACGAGGTCCATCACTCCGGCAGCTCCACGCCGGCGTCGTCGCGGCCGAGCAGCGCAATGGTCGCCGGGCGGACCCTCCGCAACACGAGCCCGCCGACGACACCGAGCAGGAGCACGGCCGGGACAACCGCGAGAAGCACATCGTTGGTCTCTTTGGACGCGCCGGTGAGTACGTCGAGGTGCTTGACCACCATGTAGATGACCCACGCCATCAGCCCGGCCGCAACCACCGAGCTGAAGATGAGGAACAGCCGTCGCGGGACGCCTCGACGACGGAGGAAGAACACCACCGCCGCGGCTGCGGCCAGGGCCTGCAACAGGATGATGCCGATGACGCCCGGGGTGTTGACCTTGATCAGCAGGTCCTGGAACGGGTCGAGCCCGCCCAGCCCGAAGACGAGCACCACCGTGAGCGCGAGCAGGCTCTGAACTGCACCGGCGAACGCCGGGCTGCCCGGCGCGGTTGGTGCGGGCGAACGCCCGCGGCAGCGCGCCGCTCTCCGCCATCCCGTAGACGTAACGGTTGATCGCATTGTGGAAGGCCAGCTGCGAGGCGTACACACTCGTCACGATCAGGACGTACATCGCGTGCTCGGCCCAGCCGCCGACGTACTGGTGGATGGTGACGAAGAACAGCGCCGGGCCCTGCTTCCCTGCGCCGGCGTGGACGTCAGCCTGTCCGAGCGCCTGCACCACCGTCCAGGAGATGAAGCAGTAGAACAGGGCCATGAACGCGACCGCGGCGAAGGTCGCCCGCGGGATCGTGCGCGCGGGCTCACGCGCCTCGGCGCGGTACAACGCCGTCGACTCGAAGCCCATGAACGCGGCGAAGCAGATCCCCAGGACCGCCATCACGCCGGGCTGGAAGACGTTGTGGGGGTTGAACGAGGCGAACCCGAGCCCGTGCGCACCACCGCGGGCGATGATCGAGATGCCCATGATCGCCAGGATCGCGGACTCGAGAGTGATCAGTACGACGAGCACCTTGGCTCCGACGTCGATCCCGAGGGCGCCGAGGACGAACACGATGACGACCGCGATCGCGGAGATCACCCACCACGGAGGCGGTCACGCCGAAGAGGTCGTCGAGCGCCGCGCGAGTCTGGATGCCGAACAGGCCGTAGACCCCGATCTGGAGGAGGTTGTAGGACACGATGGCGAGCACTGCGGCGGCGAATCCGGCCGTGCCGCCGAACGCGTGCCCGATGTAGACGAAGAAGCCGCCCGTTCGCCGGATCGTCGCCGCCATCGCGGTGAATCCGATCGCGAAGATGGCCAGGACGACGCCGGCCAGCAGGTAGGCGCCGGGCACGCCGACGCCGCCGATGGCCAGCGCGATCGGGGCGACCCCGGCCATGACCGTGAGGGGCGCGGCCGCCGAGATCACGGTGGCCATCACGCCGATGGTGCCGATGGAGTCCGGGCGCAGAGAAGATGCGCTGGGGTCCGAGGAGGTGGGACGTTCAGAGACGGCAGTCATGTCGACCTCGCATCACTAAAACGAATTAGATTCGTTTTAGTATCGTTGTGCTCCCGCCCACTTGGCAAGGGATCCGTCGAAGGAATCTGGTTCGAGAGAGGAATCCGTGGGCAGACCGAGCACGCCCCTGCTCTCCCCGGAGGCGATCGCGCTCGCTGCGCTCCGGCTGGTCGACCGCACCGGGGGGTTCACGATCGCCCAGGTCGCCGACGCGCTCGGGGTGCGGCCGTCGTCGCTGTACAACCACGTCGCGGGCAAGGACGAGATCGTCGAGGCCATGCGCGGCCACGTGTTCCGCGAAGGCGACTCTGGACACCCAGCGCGCCGACTCGTGGGACCAGTCGGTGCGCCTCATGCTGCGCCGATACCGCGCCTGCTTCGCAAAGCACCCGCGCCTGATCCCGCTGGTGACTGCCTACACGGTGTCCTCGCCGGAAGTCATGGGAATGTACGACGAGCTCGCCGAGGTCTTGAGCACCGCCGGCGTGCCGGACGGCCAACTTCTCGACGTGATCACGATGTGCGACAGCGTCGTCCTCGGCGCCGCCCTCGACCTCGCGGCCCCAGACGAGGTCTGGGCTCTGGACCAAGCCCGCAGCCCCGCGCTGATCGCGGCGATCCAGCAGGCCGGCGCCGGGCGCAAGCGCTCGGACCGGGCATTCGAACTCGCGCTCGACATCCTTCTCGCCGGCGTCGCGAGCACGGTCGAACGGGGCTGAAACCTGAGGCCCGACGAGCACACGCTCACCGCATTCCCGGCCGGCTGTTGACCGTCCCGGCTTACGTCAATCAGAAGGAAGGTTCAGGGTGGCGCTGGACGATCCGGTGGCGATTGTCACTGGCGCCGGCAACCGCGAGGGCATCGGCTTCGCGATCGCCGGCGAGCTGGCGAGCAGCGGTCATCGGCTGCTGATCACGTCGACCACATCCAGGATCGAGGAGCGCGCGGCTGCGCTTCGCGAGCTCGGCGCCACAGTGTCGACCGTCGCGGCGGACCTCACGGATCGGGATGCCGCGCGCGACCTGGTGGAACGGGCCGTCGTCGAGTACGGCCGGGTCGACGTCTTGGTGAACAACGCGGGACCGACCTCGGTGAGCAACACCGAGACCCAGGCTCGATCGACGAGCTTTCCGTCGAGCGATGGCATGCAGCGCTGGCTCGGAACCTCGACACGATGTTCTTCATGACCCAGGCCGTCACCAAGCACATGATGCGCGCGCGATACGGCCGGATCGTGAACATCGGGTCCGTCTCCGGTGCTGTCGTCGCCTACGGCGGCGACGTCGCTTACCACGCCGCAAAGGCCGGTGCCCTGGGCCTCACCCGTGCGGCAGCGTTCGAACTCGCGCCACATAACATCACCGTCAACGTGGTGGCACCCGGCTGGATCGCCACCCCGTCATCGAGCGAACGCGAGCTCGCCATGGGACGGGCCACCCCAGCGGGACGTCCTGGTACACCCGCCGAGGTGGCTGCCCTCGTCGGATTCCTCGCCAGCCCGGGAGCGTCGTACATCACCGGCCAGCTGCTGGTGGTGGACGGCGGGAACACCATCACGGAGGAGCGCGGGCTCAACGGGGCCTGATCATCGACCGATCAGTCGGCTTCACATCGCCCTCTTGGACGCACCACGTGCCTTCCGACGTCGGGGCCGCTGCAACGACAGCGGACCCCACGGTTGGGGGCACATTCGCATTGAGGTGGAAAACGTTGTCCGGGTCCCAACGGTCCTTCACGTGCACGAGACGCGCCAGCTTCTCCGAGGAGTAGGCCCGACGCAGCCCCGCTGTTCCCTCATCGCTGAGCGCGTTGACATAGACGCCGCTGGCGAACGGGTCGAGCGCAGCGGCTCCCCTGCGGGCGCTCCCGATGTAGGACTCGTCCAGGCTGGGGTCCTGCCAGCGCAGCCCAGCCGCAAACTCGGCGCACACGGCACGGTGGCTGAACGCACTGTCCTGATCAGGACGGTCGGCCACAGCCCCTCCGTAGGCCTGTAGGCCGACGCTGGGCAGCGGCGCTTCGCTGTCCGGTGTGCCGTCTCGGCTGCCTCTCAAGAGCATCGCTTCGAGCGCTGAGTCGGGCAGCGACTGCAGGTAGTGGCTTTTCGTGTAGCGGCGCATCGAGTGGGCGTGGGCGGCGTCTGCCTGGGTCTGCAATTCCAGGTAGGTCCGGTCCAATACTCGCTCGGCGAGCCGATTTCGACCCAACGCGCGGACGCGCGGGATCAGCCCCGCCGCGGCCTCCATGTCCTCGGCCGGATCACCTGTCCACACGTACCCGACCGTCACGACCGACCCGGAGCCGACGTCAACGGTGAACGTCGCCTCGCGTGGCGCCTCGTCCAACAGGGTCCGCCAGCCGCGCAACACATCCAAGCCCTCGTCGAACGGGAAGTCGACCTCGACCGTCAGGCTGCGCGTGCCCGTGTGATGGAGCCGGAACTCAAATTCGACGACGACTCCGAAGTTGCCGCCGCCGCCCTGAAGCCCCCAGTACAGGTCGGCGTTCTCGTCCGCCGACGCGCGGACGAGGCCGCCGTCGGCCGTGACCACGCGGAAGGACACGACGTTGTCGCAGGCCAGCCCGTACTTGCGCGCCAGCCATCCGAACCCGCCCCCGAGGGTGAGACCTCCGACGCCGGTGTGTGACACGTTCCCCGCCGTCACGGCCAGCGCATGCGGCTGGGTGGCCCGGTCCAGTGCGCCCAACAGTGCACCGCCTTGAACGTGCGCCCGTCGGGCTGCTACATCGACGTCGACCGCGCCCATGTCGGTCAGGTCCAGCATCAGCCCACCGTCCGGCACGCTGTACCCGACCGAGGAGTGCCCGCCACAGCGGACTCCCAGCTCAAGGCCACGGTCCCTGGCCTGCATGACCGCGGCCTGGGTCTGCTCGACGGTCGCGACTTTGACGATCATCGCCGGCCGGTGGTCGACGATCCCGTTCCACACCGACCGGGCCTCGTCGTACCCCCGCTCACCGGGGCGCAGCACTGTTGCCGACTTCAGCGCATCCATTCCTTGGCCTCCTGGCCTTCCGTGGGCGAACTACTGCATCGGTTGACCAGTCAGCGCGAGCGGGCGAGCTGCCGGGCCAGGGTCGGCACCACAATCGTTGCCGCGACGGTGTGCAGGGCGATCAACGTGGCCGCGGAGCCGGCCTCGAAGCCGAACGTGAGGTCCGGCACGAACGACAGGGCGGTCAATGCGACGGCCGTGCGCACGAAGGTGGACCGCGGCCGGCGGGCCTTGCGCGCCAGGACCGCGGCAAGCCCGACGCCAACAAGGGAGAAGACCAGCGTCAGCTGAGCAAACGCGGCAACGGGGATGCTCGCGCCGGTCCGGTCGGTGAACGACGCACCGGCGGCGGAGGCGATCGACGCCAGGACGGTCGTGGCGACAGCGGCGACGACAGCGGCGGCGATGCCGTGCTTCCAGACGGGCCGGCGCTGGCCACCCGCGGCCGAGGTGGTGGAGAAGACGTTGGTGGTGGTGGACTTCGTGGTGGACATCGTGACCTCCTGGGTTGAGCGGATGTCCCCACCTTCGCGATCGCGACCGGAGATCGGGAGTGTCGTCAGTCATCACAGCCGCGATCCCGCGCACCCCGTTCGTGTGCAATGCGCACAGACGTCACCTGCCAAGCACAGCAACCGAATTCGTTCGCAGGGCCGACGCCAGACGATGACCACGAGGAGGACCGCGGCGGAGAACGCATGTTGCCGGTCAACGCCCGGATTTCGCATGGTCGACGGCAGGGCGCCATCGCGGTCAGATCCACCCGTTGTCGGCCGCGATCTTGATCGCGTGGATGCGGTTCTTGGCACCCAGCTTGTCGGTGGCCGCAGCCAGGTAGTTGCGCACGGTGCCGTACGACAGGTAGAGGTCGGCCGAGATCTCGCGCGGGTCCAGTCCGTCCGCGCAGCGGCGCAGCACGTCGGTCTCGCGCGCTGTCAGGGGGCTTGGGGTGGACTCCAGCGCGGCGAGCGCCGTGGCCTGGTCGACGACCCGCCCGCCGGCCGCGATCTCGCGGATGGCCGCGATCAGGTCGGCGGCGGGCGTGTCCTTGGGCAGGAAGCCGGCCACTTCGGCGTTGAGGGCGGTCCGCAGGTTTCGTGGCATCGCCAGTGCAGTCAGGATGAGCACCCGGCAGTCCGGCGCCATGGTGCGCAGGGTCGCGGCCGCCGAGAGGCCGTCCAGCCCGGGCAGGTCGATGTCGAGCACAGCCACGTCGGGGTTGGACTGTTGCACTGAGGCAACGATTTGGTCACCAGTGGCGACCTGTGCCACGACGTCGAGATCGTCCTGCAGGTTGAGGACCGCCACCAGGGTGTCGCGCAGGATGGCGGTGTCCTCCGCGACCAGGACGCGGATCATCGCGACACCGCGACACTGGTGGCGTCGGACCGGCTCGGGATGGTGACCATGAGGGTGTGGACGTCACCGGTCCGGCTGGCCCGCAGGCTGCCGCCCAACGGCTGGAGCCGCTGCGACATGCTCTGCAGTCCCAGCCCGAGGATGCGGCCCGTTGCCGGGTTGGACCCGTCGTTCGTCACTTCGAGCAGGACTCCCTCGTCGGTGCAGTCGACGGTGATGGCGCACGTGCCAGCACCGCTGTGCCGCAACACGTTGGTGACCGCCTCGCGCAGGACGGCGGCCAGGACGGCCGCGGTCGCGTCGGGTACGGACGCGTGCGTCGTGCTGATCTGCGCGCTGATACCGGCGGCGTCCAGGGTGTGCCGAGCGCTCGCGACCTCGCTGGCCAGGTCGAGGTTGAGACTTCCGCTGCCGACGGCGAGGGCGTCTCGGGCGACGATGGTGGACAGGTGCATGATCTGCACGGTCTCGCGCCGGGCGAGCTCCGGGTCGGCGTCGAGCAGGCCCAGGGCCAGGTCGCTCTTGAGCGCGATGGTCGACAGGCCGAGGCCGAGGGCGTCGTGCGCGTCGCGGGCGAGCCGGAGCTGCTCCTGGGTGCCGGCGGCTCCGGCCGCGTCGCGGTGGGCGGCCTGCAACGCGGCCGACGCCCGGGTGAACCCGTAGAGCCCGTAGCCCAGGAGCCCGGCGGCGGCGATGGTCGCGGTGGCGTAGACCGCCCAGACAATCTGCGTCTGCGGGTCGCCCAGGGTCACTCCAGGGCGGGCCAGGGTCAGGACCGGCAGGCTGCAGACGGTTACGGCGAACATCGCCCAGCGAGCGGCGTGCCGCACCAGGATGAGCTCGCTCGCGGCCAGGAAGGCAAGGAACAGCAGGCTCGATGCGCCGATCGTCGGGTAGGACGCGAAACAGAGCACGGCCAGCAGGCCCAGCGTCCAGGGCCAGCCCGCTGGGCGTTCGGAGCCCTGCAGCTGGGCTGGTGCCAGCTGGAGATGCCGGAGCTGGATCCAGATGACGAGGACGTCGACGGCGACGACGTAGGTGACGGTCGTGGGCCCGTGCTCGCCGGTGAAGACGCCGACGTTGAAGAGGTATTGGATCGCGAAGAGCAGCACGACGACGGTGGCCACAGCGCGCGCCAGTCGTGGCGTGCCCGCCGTCGGGTCGACGATGCTTTCGTCCGCTGCGCCTTCGGTCGGGTCGGGCAGCTCACGCAGGAGGCGGCGCGCGTCCGCGGCGGCCGCGCGGGCGAGCTGCCCAGTGGCGAGCAGCCCGGCGCGGACCTCCTCGGGATGGGCCGACCGCACCACACCGGCCGCGTGTCCGGTGAGCGCGGCGAGCCGGTCGACGATGCGTTCCTGCAGCTGACCGGCGGCCGCGAGCCGCTGCCGCATCACCGCGGCGGTCACCAGCTGGTGCCGGGTGGCGACGAGCGAGTCCAACAGGTCAGCCAGCCGGGTCAGGGCGAAGCCGCTGAGCCCGGTGTTGAGGAACGCGTTGATCAACCAGTACGACGTGTCGACCCTCGGACCGGCCGGAAGCCCGACGATGAGCCACAGCGTCAGCTCGAGCCCGGCCAGGCCGGCGAACACGAGCCACCGGACTCGTGGCCCCATCGTGAGCAGGACAAGCGCGCCGAGCAGTCCGGAGACTCCACCGACCCAGGCGTTGCCGAAGATCGCGAAGGGGACGTAGGTCAAGATCGCCTGCACGCCGAGCAGCCACTTGGCGTACCGCTCCCACAGATCGCGGCGCCGGCCAGTCGCGTACCAAACCGGCAGGACGTAGAGGGCGACCACGAACGGCACATACCAGTACGTCGCGTGCGGGTTCGCGTCAGTTGCGCGACCGACCAGGCTGAGCGAGAGCACGGCGAGCACCAGCGCCCGAGACCCGGGCAGCGCCGCGGCCCCGGGGGGCGCCTCGTCCCCAGGGGACGGCGGGCTGTGCGCGGTCACACCTCGCACTGTAGGAAGCCCCAGGTCGAGCGGCAATCGCTCGGGCGCACCACTCACCCGTGCAGTCTGCACGTCGCCGGGCCGCGCGTCGTATCCACTGACTGGTCGGCACGACTGGCCGACGACCAAGCTCCGGGCGGTCTGTGTGCCGGCTACGCACCGGAGACGGGCCCGCGTGGACGAAGTTCGAGCAGCGGGCCGAGGAGGACAAAGCCCAGAATCACGCTGGCCGCCTGGGCCAGCCCCCAGGGCACGGCGCCGCGGAGCGTGGTCTCCGCATGCGTCATGGCCGGCACCGCTGCCAACCCGGCGAACACCAGACAGGACGGGATGGGGTGCCGCCGGACGACGTCGATCGACCGCTCAGCAAGCCCAAGACGACCGCCGGATCGTTCCCGCGGCGAGGCAGACTCGTCCTGGAGGTTCATCGACAACCGATACACCCCAACGAACGCTGCGGCCGCACTGACCAGCATCACCGTGCCGCCGAGCACGAGGGTCGTCACGTTCGGCTTCACCAGCTGACCGGTCGCGAGGGCCATGGCGGCACACCACCCAGCGGCTGCCAGGCCAAGGGCCCCAGTCGAGACCAGGGAGCAGCGCCGGACCATGTCGCGGTCTGGGCTACTCGCCACCGAGGCGTCCCACCAGGCCACGGCGCGAGCCGCAGCGCAGACACCAGCCACGAACGCGACCTCGAAGCACAAGACGGCGACAAAGAACGCGATCTGCGTGAGCGGGGTGGCGTCCGTCGGCGACGTGGAGTGCGCCTGTGTGGCCCCCGCGAGCAGGAAGCCACCGAAGACGCCAGCTCCACCAGCCGCTGCCATCACCGGGCCTCGGCGCATGGCCGCGGTCCCGGCTTGGGCGTTGAACTGGGCAGCAAGGACAGGTGCGGCGCCGAAGTCCGCAACCACGCCCGCGGTGAGGTCGGCTAGAGGCGTTAGGGCCCCATCGGTTGACTGCGCCCGCTCAACCGCATCCTCGAGATGATCGCGGACCTCGGCCACGATGCGTCGGCTGCGCCGCGCAGGAACATGGAGACCGGCCGACAGCTCCGCGACGTACTCATCGATCTGGCTCACGCCGGTCTCACCCCCAAGACCTGGCTAACCGCCTGCGCGAACCGGTTCCAGTCGGTACGCCGCTCGCGCAGGGCAGCCCGCCCCCTGGCGGAGAGCCGGTAGGTCCGCCGCTCTCGACCGGCCACTACCTCCCGCCGGCTGGTGAGGGTTCCCGCCCGCTCGAGGCGGTGAAGCGCCGGATAGATGGTCCCCTCCGGCAGGTCAAACACGCCCGCACTACGTTCACGAAGCGACTCGATGATGGCGTAGCCGTGGGCCGGTCCATCCTCGAGGATCGCCAGGACCAGTGGGTCGAGGTGACCTTTGAGCTGCTCCGCCTTCATACCAAGGGACGCTATGCATTGGAACGCTCAGCGTCAAGGGCGAAGTCGCGTTCAGTCGGTGGCAGAGGCGTCCCGGACGAGTGCGGTGTCGACGAACTGTTCAAAGCGGACGATGAGTCCGGCTCGGACGATGAAGTGGTGGGCGACTCGTACGGCGAGTGGTTTGCCGGTGCCGCGGTGTTGGGCGGTGTACCGGGCCAGGACGACGACGTTCTCGCCGTCGACGACGTAGGTGTCATCGTGGGCGACCCAGCCATCCCACTCGGCGGCCAGCCGCT
Source organism: uncultured Actinomycetota bacterium (assembly GCA_963794535.1). Lineage (GTDB taxonomy): Bacteria > Actinomycetota > Actinomycetes > Actinomycetales > CAVURS01 > CAVURS01. Next base: position 12,535 of record CAWCEI010000014.1, on the reverse strand, counting down.
CCATCACCTGGCGGGTGACCTCGTCCGGCGTTCGATAGGTCCCGGCGAGGGGGAAGCCGGCCATCTCGGTCCACTCGACGTCCGGTGCGAGGGTGGCGTGCAGGGCTTCGAGGTCACCGGCCGCGGACGCTAGGTACTGGCGGCGTACGACGTCGGCGGGCGCGGCTTCGCTGGTCAGCCCCATGTCATCTCTCCCTTGGCGACCTTGGTGCCCAGGTCGGCGGCGATGACCAGGCCGGCGTCGGGGTAGGCAGCCAGGAGCAGTTCCTTGGCGGCGGCGGCGGTGGAGGACTCGGCCACCGCCTGCTCGAACAGACGCAGGTAGTCGCGGGTGTGGCTGATCGCGGTCACGTCCGTGGGAGCACCGGCGATGCGATGCCCGGCCACAACGTAGGTGGGCTCGAGGGACTGGAGGTCGTCGAGCACGCGGACCCACTCCGTCCGCAGCTCGGGGGTGGCGCTGTCGGCTGTCCACACGTGCAGACCTTCGAAGAGCAGGACCCCGCCGATGAGCGACCGCGAGACCGGCTCGAACAGGTACCAGGCGCGATCGCCCAGCAGGTCACTGCCCCGGCGTACCTGGATCTCGGTGCCCTCGAGGTTCACGACTGTCTCGGTGAGCTCCGCGATCGGCACGAGCCGGGTGGGCAGGTTGACGCCGAGGTGGGCCCACGCGGCGAGCTTGCCCTGGTAGCTGTGGTTGATGTGCTCGATGACATCGGCCGGCGCGGCGAAAGTTGCCTGAGGGAAAGCGTCGGCGATCACCTCGGCACCGAAGTAGAAGTCCGGGTCACCTGCGGTGATCAGGACGCGGGTCAACGTCCGTCCCGAGTCGAGGACTTCGGCGACGATCCGGTGGCCATCGGCCCGGGTGAAGCCGGCGTCGACGAGCAAGGCATCGGTCTCGCCGGCGACCAGCACGCTGGTCTTGTGCAGTGACCCCGGGGCGGAGTCGATGACGGTGTAGCTGAGTTCGGTCATGGCTGTTCCTCACTGTCGTGGGTTGGTCGGTGGGAAGAACGCGGCGGAGGATCAGGCACGCACGCCGGCGGGGCGCCGGTGCTGCTCGACTGCGGCCGCGAGCTGGTCGGCGGTGCTCGTCGGTCCGCCGAGCCGAGCGGTGCCGGTGGTGGTCTGCACGAGCAGGGTCGGGAACGAGCTGACCCCGAGGCTGCGCGACCGCTTGAAGTCGGCCTGCGCCGCCGTCTGCGTCGCAGCGGTGGCCAGGCGGGCCACGACGGTCGCGCCGTCGAGCTGGTGCGCCAGCGCGATCTGCAGGTAGGTCTCGGGATCGGACAGGCTGAGCCCGTCGACATAGAACGCCTGCTGCATGGCTCCGGCGAGCCCGAGCATCGCGTGGGCTGGCGCCTCGGCGCGCAGCGCGGCGAAGCCCACCGCCGCGGCACCGGAGTCCATAACGAACGACCCGTCCTCGACCAGTCGCCGGTAGCCGTCGCCGAACCGGGCACCGGTCAGCTGCGCGATCCGCTCGTTGGCCTGCGCGACATAGGGCATCGACCGCAGGGGCGCCCGCTGCGGACCCACGAAGAGCCCACCACTGACCACCTCGACCTCGACCTGACCTGCCTGCACCGTGGCGAACTCGCGCAGCGCCGGACCGAAGCCGAAGCACCAGCCGCAGTAGGCGTCGAAGACGTAGATGAGACGGGTCGGGGACATGATGGCTCCTGGTCGTGATCTGGTGGTGAGATGTAAAAGTAGGATCCGAGGGTCGGTGAGCGCACGGTCGTGAAGGGACCGCCAGTGGTGAAAACGGGACAGCGCGCTGGAGCGGGGCAGATCCGGGCCGTTCGGTTCACGCCCCCGAGCCCGCAGGCCGGCGACACCGAGGTCACCACGATCGCGGGAATCCGCAAACGTGGCGGGCTCCGCGAGTTCCAGTCGCCGCAACGCCTCGACTTCGACCTAGTCCTGCGGATCGAACGTGGCCAGGCCGTGCACACCGTGGACTTCACCGAGTACCAGCTCGGTCGAGGCGACGTCTTGTGGGTTCGGGCCGGTCAGGTCCAGCAGTGGGGCCGGATCCAGGACATCGAGGGGCCGGTTGTCATGTTCCCGCCACATGTCCTGGACGACCGGACCCGGGAGCTGATCAAGGCGGCGCGGGCGTGCACGCCCAACCACTGGTCGGCCGACTCGGTCCAGGGTTCGCCCAGCAGCGCGGCCTGGAGCCTCCTGCTGGCCGCTGGCCGCCAACCCGCCCAAGGGGACGGCCGGGAACTTCGCAGCGCCCTGCTGGCTCATGCCGCCGCCGCCCTGCTCACCCAGCTCGCGCTCCTCCAGCCGCTGGGCAGCACCCAGCTCCCGACGCCCACCCACGAGGCCTACCTGTGGCTGCGCGACGAGATCGACCGCAGCTTTCACAGCTGGCACCAGGTCAACGACTACGCCGCCCGGCTCGGCTACTCCACCCGCACCCTCAACCGGCTAGCCCGCGACAACACCGGACTCTCAGCCAAGCAGCTCATCGACGACCGCGTCATCCTTGAGGCCAAGCGACTGCTCAGCCACGCCGATGGGCCCGTGGCCGACATCGCGGCCCAGCTCGGCTTCGACGACCCGTCCAACTTCTCGGCGTACTTCCATCGGCGCACCGGCCTGACCCCTGGCACCTTCCGCACGCAAGCGAGGGCCACCGGCGGGGCCTCGAACGGTCGGCATGTTCTGCGGCCTGGGTGAGGGACGATCACCCAGGCCGCGACCTCCTTGTGGGAGCTCCGGATCTACTTGCTGAAGCCCGCGGTGAGTCCCGCCACGAGCTGACGTCGGCCCAGGATGTAGATGGCCAGGATGGGCAGCGTCGACAGGACCACCGCGGCCAAGACTGCGGGGATGTTGACGGTGAACTGGCCTTGGAAGCTCCACAGTGCGAGGGGGAGCACTCGTTTGTCTGGACTCTGGGTGAGGATCAACGGGAACAGGAATGCGTTCCAGACGTTCAGGGCGTCGTAGACGCCGACGGTGATGACCGCCGGCTTGACCAGCGGCAGAGCGAGTTTCCACATGGTCTGCCAGTGGCTGGCTCCGTCCAGGCGCATCGACTCGAACAGCTCGTTAGGCACGTCGCGGAGGAAGTTCACCAGGATGATGACCGTCAGGGGGATGGCGAAGGCGATCGACGGCAGGATCAGGGCGAGCAGCGTGTCATAGAGCTTGAGCTTGGTGATCATGTAGAAGATCGGCACGATCGTGGCTTGGATCGGGATGGCGAGTCCCAGCAGGAAGATCGTGAAGGCCAGCCGCGTCAGACGCCCGTTGCCCCGCACGATCGCGAATGCGGCCATGAACGAAACCGCAACCGTGATCGCCACCGTCGCGACCGTCACCACGACACTGTTGACGAAGTAGCGGAGGAAGTCGTTCTGCAGGACCAGGCGGTAGTTGTCCAGGGTCGGGTCGCTCGGGATCGCCAGGGGGTTTCCGCTGAAGAAGCCGGCCTGGGTGCGCAGGCTCGTGATGACCACGTAGTAGATGGGCACGATGATGATGGCGAGCCAGATATATCCGGAGAGAGCCCCGAGGATGTTGGGACGCTCACGGCCGGCGATCAGCGAGGTCTTACGCTGCGGCTGGTCGTGACCGTCTTGACGGGTCACGTTGGCTGGGGCGCGGTGAGTGACGTCGGACATCATGCTCCCTCGAGTTCGCTGCGCATCTGACTGAACCCAGTCAGCTTGGTGATGCCCCACGACAGCAGCAGGCCGCCGGCGACCAGAAGGACGGCAAGCACGCTGGCGGCGCCCATGTCGTTGGCCGAGAAGCCGGTCAGGTACATGTCCAGGGACAGGACCCGCGTCGCGTCACCGGGACCTCCGGCGGTCAGGACGAAGATGAGGTCGAAGTAGGTCAGCGCCCCGACCAGCATCAAGGTCGAGGACGTGACGATGGTGTTCCGGAGCTGCGGCAGGGTGATGTAGCGGAACTGGTTGAGCCGGCCGGCCCCGTCGATCCGCGCGGCCTCGTAGAGCGACGTCGGGATCTGCCGCACCCCCGCCTGGTACAGCAGAGTGTGGAAGGGCACGAACTGCCAGGAGATCACGAACACGATGACGTAGAGGACGAGGTGGGGGTTGCCGAGCCAGTCCTGGCCCAGGGCACTGATGTGGGTAGCCCGGCTCAGTCCGAAGTTCGGGTCGAGCAGGGACTTGAACGCGATCGCGACGGCGGCGGACGACAGCAACAGCGGCAGGAAGTAGAGCACCGCGAGGAGGGCTCGGTACTTCTGCGTCCCGGCCGTGAACACCCCGAGCAACAGGCTGATCGGAGTCTGGATCAGCCAGGTGATGACCATGATCTTGAGGGTGACGACGAGTGCGCCGCGCGTCACCGAGTCGGAGAGCTCGCCGCTCCAGTTGGTGAACCCGGTCCAGGTTGGCGTGTCCAGGCCGTTCCAGCGCATGAAGCTCAGCGCGACGACCCCGGCCAGTGGGACGAGGGCGAAGACGATGAAGAACGTCAACGCCGGCACCGCCAGCAGGACGCTGGGCCCCGACCGTTGCCGGTCGGCTCGGGGCCCAGCGACCGCGCTCATTTACCGACCGTCGCGTTCATGTTGGTCGAGAACTGCTCGGGCGTGACCTGCTTCAGGAAGAGCTTGTCCAGGTTGGTCAGCAGCGCGTCGGCCTGGGTGGGCGACAAGGCCTGGTCCCACGAGAGCTGGTAGTGGGGAGCGTCCTTGGCCAGGCCGTAGATGTAGCCCAACCACGCGGGGTCTTGGGTCGAAGTCAGCTGAGACTCGAGCCCCGCCACGGGGGGAACCGCGCCGCCCTTGAGCAGATCCGAGACGTAGCCGGTGCTCATCACGCCCTGGGACAGGTAGTCGAGTGCTGCCTTCTGCTCCGATGCAGTGGCCTTGGACGAGATCGACCAGAAGTTGGCCGCGTTTCCCGCCACGTCCTTCGGATCGCCAGCTCCACCGGTCACAGCGGGGAAGGGCACCCAGCCGAGCTTGCCGTCCTTGAGGAACTGCGGGTTCGCTGTCTTGAGGGTGGGGTAGTTCCAGCTGCCCTGGAGCAGCATGGCCGCCTTGCCGGTGTACAGCAGGGCGAGGTCCGCGTTGCTGTCCGCGGTCACCGACGAGAAGCCCTTGATGAACGCGCCGGCGTCGACGAGCTGCTGGATCAGGGTGTTGGCCTTGACGACCGCGGGATCGGACCAGGCGTTGGCCTTGTTGGCCGCGATGTTGTCGAAGACCTGTGGGCCGCCGATCCGGTCCACGAGGTACTCCTCCCACATCAGGTCGGGCCACTTGCTCTGACCCGCCAGGGAGAAGGGCGCCGCGCCGGCTGACTTGAGCTTCGGGATGTCCGCCATCACCTCGTCCATCGTGGTGGGCGGTTGCACGCCCGCCTTGGCGAAGACCGCCTTGTTGTAGAACAGGACGACCGGCTGCATGGCGTTGTTCGGCAGCGCGTAGGTCTTGCTGTCGATCTGCCCGACCGCCGCGATGGACGGCAGGAAGCGCGACTTCAGCGCCGGGTCTGCCTCAACGTCGGAGGTGAGGTCCGCGACCTGACCGGCGTCGACGTACGCCTTGAGGATCCCGCCGCCCCAGCCGTAGATCAGGGTCGGCGGCTTCCCGGCGCCGACCGCCGTCCGCACCTTCTGCTTGTACGCGTCGTTGGAGAAGAACGTCGGCGTGATCTTCTCGTCCGGGTGAGCCTTGTTCCAGGCATCGAAGGACGCCCGGAACGTTGCCTCGTCGCCACCGCTGAGGGCCCAGGCGGTTGCACCCCCTCCGCCACCAGAACCCGCGCTCTTCGGTCCGCTGGTGCCGCAAGCGGCCAGTGCCAGGGACACCGCGGCACCGCTGGCGGCAAGGGCAGCGCGCCGCGCGCTCGTCCGGCGAACGTTCGTCATGGGGATTCCTCTCATGGGCGAGTAACGAATCTTCCTTGACTTTACAGAAAGTTTCGAGAAAGTTTCCAGTGAAGTTGCCACACCGTAGACCCGGCCCGGGCACGTCAAGGCTTGCTTTGGCACCTATGCCGGCAAACTCTAAAGGCTGAGCCAACAACGAGTTCGAAATGACGATCGAGTATCGAAATATTGCGGAAAGGTGGCCCCGTGGCCGTTCCGGCGAAGAAGGCGGGGCGCCCGACGCTGGCCATGGTTGCCGCGGCCGCCGGGGTGACCACGCCCACTGTGTCCAAGGTGCTGAATGGTCGGCCCGATGTGGCGGCGGAGACGCGCAGCCGAGTGCAGCAGGCGCTGCGCGACTTCGAGTACGTACCGCCGGCCACCCGGGCTTCAAGCTGCAGTCCCGGACGGTCGAGCTGGTCTTCAGCGACTACCGCAACCCCTACTTCGGGGAGATCCTGCACGGGGTCACCGAGCAGGCGAGCACAGCGGGATCGACGTGGTGTCAGTCGCCCCATGGACAGCGGCCGGGCGTGGGCCCGACGGATGGTCAGGGCGCTCGCGAGGGCGCGATCGTCGTCACCTCTGAGTTCACCCCGGAGCAGCTGCGCGCCTTCGACGCGGCCGGTCGTTCCCTCGTGGTGATCGACCCGATCAACATGCCCGAAGATCGACATCCCCAGCATCGGCGCCACGAACTGGGCGGGTGGCATGAGCGCGGCACAGCACCTCATCGATCTCGGCCACAGCCGCATCGCCTTTGTCGGCGGACCGGCCAACACCGCGTGCAGCCAAGCTCGTCTGCATGGCTACCGGGCCGCCCTCGAGAACAACGGGCTGCCGTTCGACCCTGCTCTCGTGTCGCACGGCGGTTTCAACCATGAGAACGGCTACGAACGCGCAGAGCGGCTGCTGTCCCTAGCCTCTCCACCGACCGCCGTCTTCACGGCGTGCGACCCGATCGCCTTCGGTGTCATGCAGATGGCCCGCCAGCGCGGCCTGTCGGTGCCGGATGACCTGAGCGTCGTCGGCTTCGACGACACGTACGTCGCGGGCTGGTCCACCCCGCCGTTGACGACCGTGCATCAGCCCCTACAGGAGATGGGCCGCGCTGCGGTACGAGTTCTGCTCGCTCTGGCCGACGGCTCAGCCCCGGACACCCACCACGTGGAGCTCGCGACACATCTCGTCGTACGCAGCTCGACCGCTGCCCCTCGCTCCCAGACCTAGATAAGGATTCCCATGACGACGCCCGACCTCGACGCCGACCCATCCGGCGCGCCGCCGACCACGGAGCGGGCCTGGTCCGATCCGACCGTCCCGACGGGTGCTCGGCTCGATGCTCTCCTCGCCGAGATGACTCTGGAGGAGAAGCTCGCGCAGCTCGGCAGCAAGTGGTTGGGATTCGCGCGGCAGAACAGCGCCGAACGTCGGCCCGATGCAGGACGTGTTCGCCCCGACCACGCCGTCGTTCGAAGAGGCCCGTCGACACGGCCTCGGACACATCACGCGAGCCTTCGGGACCGCGCCCGTCACCGTTGAGCAGGGGGTGGAGCGCCTCGTCACCATGCAGTCCGACGTTGTCCAGAACACTCGGCTCGGTATTCCGGCGATCGTTCACGAGGAGTGCCTCACCGGGTTCTCCACCTTGGGCGCGACGGTGTACCCCGCGCCGATCGCCTGGGCCGCCACTTTCGACCCTGAGCTGGTCGAGCGCATGGCGTCGGCCATCGGATCGGACCTGCGCTCAGTCGGTATCCACCAGGGGCTCTCCCCCGTGCTCGATGTCGTGCGTGACTACCGCTGGGGCCGAGTCGAGGAGACCCTCGGCGAAGATCCTTACCTGGTGGCAATGCTCGGCACCGCGTACGTCCGCGGCCTCGAAGGCAGCGGCATCGTCTCTACCCTGAAGCACTTCGCCGGCTACTCGGCATCCAGGGCAGGCCGCAACCACGCTCCCGTCTCGATGGGAACCCGCGAGCTGCGCGACACGATCCTCCCGCCGTTCGAGATGGCCATCCGGGACGGTGGGGCGCGCTCGGTGATGAACTCCTACTCCGACGTGGACGGCGTCCCTGCGGCCGCCGACAACGCACTGCTCACCGGAATCCTCCGTGAGGAGTGGGGTTTCGCCGGCGTTGTCGTCTCCGACTACTGGGCGATCTCCTTCCTCAAGAGCATGCACCGAGTCGCTGGCTCCAACCATGAGGCCGGCGCGCTCGCGCTCGCCGCGGGTGTCGATGTGGAGCTGCCCGACACCAACTGTTTCGACGCCGAGCTGCTCGAGCTGATCCGCTCCGGATCGGTGCCGGAAGCCCTGTTGGACCGATCGGTACGCCGAGTGCTCCAGCAGAAGCTCGAGCTCGGCCTGCTCGACCGGGACTGGACTGCCGAAGCATCGGTGAGCAACGCGGGGGTCGACCTCGACTCCCCGCACAACCGGGCGATCGCTCGCGAGCTGGCCGAACGATCCATCGTCTTGCTCGCCAACAACGGCATCCTGCCGCTCGAGCCGGCGACCGCAAGCGTCCCGTCCCTCGCCCTCATCGGTCCGTGCGCCGACGACGCGCTCACGTTCATGGGTTGCTACTCCTACCCCAACCACATCCTGCAGGCGCACCCCGAGTTCGGCATCGGAGTTCGAGCTGCCTCGCTGCTGGACTCCATCACCTCCGAGTTTCCCGGCGCGTCGGTCACCTACCAGCAGGGTGTTCACATCCGGGACAGCGACCGGTCGGGGATGGAGGCGGCCGTCCGATCCGCGGCTGCGGCCGAACTCTGTGTCCTGGCCGTCGGCGACAGGGCCGGTCTCTTCGGGCGGGGCACGTCCGGGGAAGGTTGCGACGTCGCTGATCTGAGCCTTCCCGGCCTTCAAGGGGAACTGGTCGAGCGGGTGCTGGCTACCGGGACACCGGTGATCCTGGTCGTGGTCTCGGGGCGTCCCTACGCCCTCGGCGCATACGCCGCAACGGCGGCCGCCATCGTCCAGGCCTTCATGCCAGGAGAAGAGGGCGGCCCCGCGATCGCCGGGATCCTTTCCGGTCGTCTCGTACCGACCGGCAAGCTTCCGGTCCAGGTCCCGGTGCATCCCGGGGCTCAGCCGACCACCTACCTCCAGCCGCCTCTCGGCGCCAACAGCGAAGGCATCAGCAGCCTCGATCCCACGCCCCTCTACCCCTTCGGCCATGGCCTCTCCTACACCCAGTACGAGTACGCGAACCTCGAACTGAGCTCACGAGAGGTGCCGACCGACGGCCGGCTCGAGGTGAGCTTGACCCTGAGCAACACCGGCGATCGCGCCGGCGAGGAGATCGTCCAGCTCTACCTGCACGACGTACAGGCCCAGGTGGCCCGCCCCCTCCGGCAGCTCATCGGATTCAAGCGCGTCGCGCTCGAACCTGGGGCCGCGGTCAAGGTCACCTTCACCATCCACGCCGACCGAACGGCCTTCACCGGACTGGATGGCACCCGTCTGGTCGAGCCGGGTGACGTCGAAGTCCTGGTCGGGCCCTCTGCAACCGACCTACCGCTGAGGGGGGACTTTCGGTTGACCGGCCAGGCGCGTCACGTAGGACCTGACCGCGTGCTGACCACACCTGCCACCATCGCCCCATCCCGGTGAGCGATCAGGCCTCAGCGACGTCGGGACTGTGGACGTTGTTCCAGGTGAGTTTGGCCAGCTCGCGCGACAGTGTGTTCGTGGAGACACGGTCGGACGCGCAGCTACTCGGTCTGATGACCGAGGGCGACGAGCTCGCGCTAAGAGAGCTTGTCGAGCGGCACTCGGCCTGGTTGCTCCTGCGCCTACGCCGTAGGACGGCGGACCAGGACCTGGCCGCGGAGGCCCTGCACGACACGTTTGTTGCGGTGTGGCGAAAGCCGGAGGCATTCCGCGGCGACGGTGACGTCGGTGCGTGGTTATGGGGCATCGCCATCCGGCAGCTGGTGACCCGGTTGCGCAAGCGCGGCCAGCCCACACCGGTCACGGGTGAGGTGATCGCGGCGCTGTCGCCTGCGGTGCGAAGTGCCGAGGACGAGCTGCTCGTCGCCGTGGAGCACGGCCCGATGGGTGACGCTCTTCGGACGCTGTCGCCGGAGCACGCGTATCGAGCCTGCTGAAAGGATGACCATGTCCAGTCAGGCGAGATTCGGCAGTCGCAGGCTCTGGGCCGCAGCCTTGGCGCTGAGCGTCGCCACCGTGGTGGCTGGATGCGGTGGAGGGTCATCCAGCGGCACGCCAGCGGGGAACAGTGAACCCTCCAAGCCAACACCTTCCGCCACCCAGCCAACCTGTCCCAACCCGGAAGGCGGTCAGTGTCTGGGCGACCTCAAGGCGGGCGACTACTCGACCGAGCACCTCATCCCCGAGCTCTCATACAGCGTGCCCGACGGCTACTCAAACCTCGAAGACCTCACCGGCAACTTCATCCTTGTCCCGACCGGCCAGACCGTCGACACGGTGAACGCCGGGGCCAGCGACTTCATCGGTGTCTACAGCAGCGTCGGGCCTGCAGCAGACTGCGACAGCACGTTCCCCCAAGACTTCGTCAACACCGTCCCGAACTTCGCGAAGTGGCTGGCCACCACACCAGGGTTCGCCATCAGCAAACGCCACCCCGTCACGGTCGGCGGCTTGACCGGAGTCGTGCTCGACCTGCGAATCGCCAAGGGGTACACGAAAACCTGCCCCTACTCCCACGGCTACCCCACCCGACCGCTCATGGCCGGGATCAACCCGTCCGGGCTGGAACACGGACTCGACCCAGGAGTAGCAGACCGCCTGTACCTGCTCACCAACCATTCCAACGTCCTGGCCATCGAAGTCATGGACGTCGAGGACGCCGGGCACCTCGACCAGTACTCGAGCATCGTGCAAACGTTCAAGCTCAACCAGTAACGCAACTCGGTTGACAGACCGACGTACCCAGGCGTTCTTGTGGGCAGCATGCTGCCCACAAACGAAGTACAGTTGTTGTCCAGCAAGTGTCTGCAAGCCCCGCCTTGCTCCAGCCAGTTAGTGCCGCGCGCAGAGCCGTTTCGAGGACCTCGTGGCCGTCAGTTTCGGCGAGTGCGGCGCCCTAACCGCAGTGCGAGCGGGGCGCCGAGCCCGGGCCCTGGTAGCGCCAGGTCGCGGCGCAGAAGATGGTGCGCACCGGGTCCTGGTAGAGCGCCTTGGACCCCGGCGAGGTCGGCCCTTCCGGCGCCGCGACGGTTCCCTTCGGGCCGCCGACCCGTCCCGTGGGCAGGACCAGCGACACCTCGTTGTGGATCCCCCAGTACGCCGGGTAGGTCAACACCCGCTCGGCCTCGGCCCCGACGACCGGGTGCACGATCAGCTGGTAGCTCGGCTGGGTCAGGTCGCGCAGCCCGGCCGCGAACATCCCGACTTGGAGCAGGCCGGACGCCGCGGTGCTCTGGCAGCCGAGCCCGTCCGGGCTGCGCCCCTGGTAGCTGTCGAAGTAGATCGCATGCGAGCCGTCGGCGAACCCGACGACCGGGTGGAGCCGGGGACCAGCAGGTCCTGCACGCGGCCGGCGTCCTCGAACCGGGCATCGGCGAACTCGCGCCAGGTGCCCCCGCAGTGGCTGGTCCCCGCCACGAACAGCGGCTTGGTGTCGGAGAAGCCGACGGTCACGCCCTCCCAGTCGCCTGAATGCTGTTTGACCAGGCGGATATCGGTCCAGCCGAGGTGCGTCGTCCAGCTGTCGAACGGCATGAAGAACCACCACTGGGCCACGAAGCTCAGCGACGAGCCGAACGGCGACTCATCCCACGAACCATTGGCCGGGCGTCGTACGACGCGGGCGTAGGCCATGACGTCGGGGTCGTCGTAGGCGTGCCCAGGTGCCGCAACGGTCTCCCACGGCGTACAGGCGGGGGTGTCCGGGCAGCCCGCGTCGACCACGACCCGGCAGAGCGGCTGCCCGGCCGGGCAGGTCGTCCCGCCGAGCTGGTCCGGCGTCGGGTGGGTCAGCACGGTCTGTCCGGTCAGGTCCACGACCGTGGACTCGGCCAGGTAGTCGTCCACCCGGCGGGGCGGCCGGCCCTCTTGGGCGCTGAGCGAGAGCACGGGGGCGAAGGCGGTCAGGATGGTCTGGTCGCTGGCCTGGCGCAGGTCCCCGTTGACGGTGCCCATCGTGACCGGCGCTCCGGTCTGCGAGTCGACCTCGGTCACGTGCGGGGACTCGGTCAGGCTGGCTCCCAGCAGAGCACCGACCAGGAAGATGGCCGCCCCGATCATGGCGCCGGCCTCGACACCGTCCCAGGACGGGCGGACCCGGCGGGCCTGCCGGACGGCCCAGACCAGGCCGGCCGACCATCCCACGCGGGCCGCCAGCCGCAACAGCAGGACCAGTCCGAAGGCCACGAAGCGCAGCCCGGCCGACAGCGCGAGGACGAACAGCAGCAGCGCCAACGCGGTCATCAACCCGGCGGTCGCCCCGCCCCGCTCGTCCAGCCAGCGCGCGGCTGGGTGTCCGTCAGCGCAATGGCCATCCGGACGACCCAGCCCCCGAGCACCAGGGCGGCGGCACCGGCGACGAGGACGAGGACCGGCCAGCCGGACGCACCGAGCCACCCTTGCGATGGCGTACCGCGGCGGCGCCACACCTGCCCGTTGGACCAGAAGACCGCCGCCAGGAAGAGCCCCGCGCCC
>CAWCEI010000013.1:0-159247 GCA_963794535.1 uncultured Actinomycetota bacterium | reverse complement strand
TCCACTGTGGACGGCCTGGGGAGAGAACCCCCGAATCCGGTGGATAACCGGACCTGGCCTGTGCGCAAGATGTGGGCGAACAACATCGGTGTAACTACTAGATGTAGGGGTACGTTATGCCGACCCTCGACCCAAGGTCAAGGTCTGTCGAGGACCAGATTTCAGCGTGTCGTGGAACTAGCCCTCAGCGGGTCGGGACGGCGATCCGCTCCCCCGCCGAGACGCCCGAGGCGGGCAGGGCGTTGAGCTGGATGATCCGGGCGATGGTCTCCCGGCGGTCAGCGTTGGGCGCGACGTCGCGGGCGATCGACCAGAGGGTCTGACCGGGCTGGACGACGATCGTGTGGGTGGCCGGGCGGGCCGGACCGGTGCCGGCCGCGGCGCCGCCGACCAGGCCGGTGAGGGCCAGCATCAGGGCGAACCCCGCCGCGACGAGCACCAGCAGGATGACGACCCGGCCGCGCCGGGTGAGCTGCACAGCGGACCCGGCCTGGACCCGCACCCGCGCGCTCGATGCGGCCGGCTCCCTGGCGAGGGTGGGCTGCCCGACAAGGACGAGCTGGGGCCGGGCCGACCGACGCGGCTCGCTGGCCGGGCGCGGCGACGGGAGCAGCGAGTGCCGCGCGTCGGTCGCCGGGCGGTGGATCGTGACTGCGGTCATGCTGGCCTCCTGGGAAGAGATCGAACGGATGTTCGATCGAACGCCTGTACGAGTTCTAACACATCGATCCGACATTCGTCGAGCGACACGTCGAACACATGTTTGAAACTGCTGTACGAACCTCGTACGGTGACCATCGAGAGTCGAGCTGCTCGCCGGCTCGCTGCCGGACTGCTGTTGCCGCTCATGGACACAGCCCAGCAGCGACCACCGACAACCCGCTCGACGGCAGGCAGGCGAGCACGACGGACACCCGATGTGGGTCCTGCGCAACCGCGCAGGCCCACGCAGACAGGAGGCTCGGACATGGCGAGAACCGGACAAGGCGCCAAGGGCGCGAAGAGTGCGCGGGCGCGAAGAGTGCGGCGGGCAAGGCCACCGCGGCGAAGCCGGCCGCGGCGGCGGCGGCGAAACCGGCGGCCAAGCGCGCGGCGAAGGCCAAGTCGGACCTGCCGGTGGCCGTCAAGCGCGGCCGGCCGAGCAACGAGGTGATCGTGCAGGAGTACGGCGACCTCGGCGGCGGCGACGGCCTGACCGCCCGCCAGCGCCGGGTGCTCGAGGAGATCCGCGACAGCGTGGAGCGCCGGGGCTACCCGCCGAGCATGCGCGAGATCGGGATCGCGGTCGGGCTGACCAGCCCGAGCAGTGTCGCCCACCAGCTGGCGGCGTTGGAGCGCAAGGGTTTCCTGCGCCGCGACCCCAACCGCCCGCGGGCGATCGAGGTGTTCATGCCGGGTGAGACCAAGGGCGTCCGCTACCACGACTCCGCGACCACGGCGGCCTACGACGAGACCGGTCTGCGCGACCAGCGCCCCGAGGCGGTCGACGTGCCGCTGCTCGGCCGGATCGCGGCCGGTGGGCCGATCCTGGCCGAGGAGGCGGTCGAGGACGTCTTCGCGCTCCCCCGGCAGATCGTCGGCGACGGCAACCTGTTCCTGCTCAAGGTGGTCGGCGACTCGATGGTCGACGCGGCGATCTGCGACGGCGACTGGGTGGTCGTGCGTCAGCAGTCCGACGCGGTGAACGGCGATGTCGTCGCGGCCATGCTCGACGGCGAGGCGACGGTGAAGACCTTCAAGCGCAAGGACGGCCACGTCTGGCTGATGCCACACAACCCGGCGTACTCACCGATCGACGGTGACCACGCCGTGGTCCTGGGTCGGGTCCAGGCGGTGCTCCGCAAGATCTGAGCGTGGGCTGGATCTGAGCCGGGCTCAGGTCCCGTAGTCGGCGGTGGCGATGGCCCGTGCGGTCATCGCCTCGTCGAAGTCCTCCGAGCCCTCGATATTGGGCACGAAGCCGACCAGCACACCGTCCCGCATGATCTGCGCCTCGAGCCCGGCCGCGCCGTCGACGTCCCAGAGGGCCTCGCGCCCGTCCCCGAGCGGCAGGCGGATCCCGAACCGGTACGCCGACGGCCGGGCGACGTGCGCGATCAGGCCATAGGCCCGCAGCGAGTCGGCGATCCGGGCGGCCTCTGCTTCCTCCATCCGGGCAGTGTGCGGGGCGTTTCTGAACGCCCCCTGTGAAGCAGGTGGGACCGCTCAGCCACCGGTGAGGACCGCGGCGGCCAGCTCGACGTCGGCCTCGTCGTTCCACAGGTGGAAGCCGATCCGCACCCGACCGGCCCGACCGGCGACGACGGCCCCGCGCGCGGACAGGGCCGCGGCCTTCGAGCCGTCGGCGTCCGGCAGGGATACGACGGCCTGACCCCGCGGCTCCAGGTCGAGGCGGGCCAGCAGGCCGTCGGCCAGGCCGACGTCGTAGGCCTGGACCTGCGCGGGGTCGACCGAGGCGAAGAGCTCCATCGCCGGGACCGACGCCGCCCAGCTCAGCCAGGCCGGCGAGACGTCGAACCGCCGCGCGTCGGCCGCCAGCAGCATCTCGGGGCCATAGCAGGAGTCCCAACGCGACTCCCCGGCGTACCACCCGGCATGGATCGGCCGGAGCCGGTCCATGACCTCGGGCCGCACCGTCAGGTACGCCGAGCCCCGCGGGTGGCACAGCCATTTGTACGCCGAACACATGGTCAGGTCGAAAAGGCTTGCGTCACAAGGCATCCAGCCGACGGCCTGGGTCATGTCGCAGAAGGTCAGCACGCCATGTCGGGCCGCGGCCTCCCGGACTGCGTCGTCGTCCGCGACGACCCCGTCGGAGGACTGGGCGAGCGAGAAGGCGACCGCGGTCGTCGACGGGCCGATCGCCTCGGCCAACCCGGACAGCGGCACCGGCCGGACCCGCACCCCGCGGTCCGCGTGGACCAGGAACGGGAAGATCACCGAGGTGAAGTCGACCTCGGGCACCACCACCTCGGCTCCGTCCGGCATCGCCGCGGCGACCAGGGAGGCCATCACCGAGGCGTGTCCCCCGGTGGCCACCCAGGCCGGTGGCACCCCGACCAGCCCGGCGAAGAGCTCCCGGCAGCGGGCCACGTCGTCGTCATAGGCCACGGCGGAGGCCTCGCCCCGGGCCCAGGTCTGGACCGCCTGGTTCATCGTCTCGACGACGCCCCTCGTCGGCAGGCCCAGAGTCGCGGCGTTGAGGTAGCCCGGGACGGGGTCCCACGCGGTCCGGACCTGGTCGAGCGACGCGGTGAACTCCAGAACGGACATCTGGCGAGCCTGGCACAGGAGCTTGTCCGGCTTTGTCGGCGGCCGCTGGTTCACTGGCCAGATGGCAGGTCGAGAGGTCCGCGCCGGTCTGCCGGTGGTCCGGTTCGCGACGGTCGCCGCGCTGGAGCGCTGGCTGGAGGCCCACGGGTCGGACTCGGGCATCTGGGTCAAGCTGGCCAAGAAGGACAGCGGCAACCGGTCGATCACCCGCGCCGAGGCGCTCGACACGATGATCTGCTTCGGCTGGATCGACAGCCAGGGAGCGAGCATCGACGACGGCTGGTGGCTGCAGCGGTTCACGCCTCGGCGCCCCGGTGGCCGCTGGTCGCAGATCAACTGCGCCAAGGTCGAGGCTCTGACGGCGGCCGGGCGGATGCGACCGGCCGGCCAGGCCGAGGTCGACGCCGCGCAGGCCGACGGCCGCTGGGCTGCGGCCTACGCCGGGCCGAAGTCCATCACCGTCCCGCCCGACCTCCAGGTCGCGCTCGACGAGTCCCCCACTGCCGCAACATCTTTCGCGGGCCTCAACAGTGTCAACCGGTTCGCGATCCTCTATCGGATCGGGGCGGTCAAGCGGGCCGAGACCCGAGCCCGCAAGATCAGCCAGTACGTCGAGATGCTCGAGGCCGGCGAGACGATCTACCCGCAGTGAGCGGTCAGTCCGCCGCGGCCGCCAGGCCCAGACCGCTGAGCCGGGCGGTCACCAGGTCGACCCCGAGGTCGAGCTGTTCGGCCAGCTCGGCGACCGTGCAGCCGATCTCGACACCGTCGCGCAGCTCCTCGTCCTGCTCGGTCGTCCAGGCGTGCCCCAAGGTGACCGCCGTCCGGGCCGAGTCAGCGACCGGCCCGGGCGACGCCGGCTCGGCGGCGGCGGTGGCACTGCCATCCGCCCGGGATCCGGGCTCGGCGACCGGCCACACCTCGGGGCCGGCCGCCGCGTCCAGCCGAGCGAGGGCGGCCAGCACGAGCGCCCGGTCGGTCGTCGGCCAGTACGGCGGCAGGGAGGCCCGCAGGAAACCGGCGTAACGCGCCGTCGACAGTCGCGAGTCCAGAACCGCGACCACGCCGCGATCGGCCGACGAGCGGATCAACCGGCCCGAGCCCTGGGCCAGCCGGAGGGCGGCGTGGGTCGCGGCGACCGTCATGAAGCCGTTGCCGCCGGTGTCGGCGACGGCCTGGGAGCGCGCGGAGGCGAGCGGGTCGTCCGGGCGCGGGAACGGCACCCGGTCGATCACGACCAGCTGGCAGGCCGGGCCAGGGACGTCGACGCCCTGCCAGAGCGACAGCGTGCCGAAGAGGCTGGTCGTCGCGTCCCGCGCGAAGGCCCGCACCAGCGTCGGGGTCTGGTCGTCGCCCTGGAGCAGCACCGCACTGTCCAGCCGCTCGCGCATCGCCTCAGCTGCCGTCCGGGCCGCGCGCATCGAGCTGAACAGGCCGAGGGTGCGCCCGCCGGCCGCTCGCACAAGGGCCTCCAGCTCGTCCAGCTGGGCCGGGCCGATGCCGTCCCGGCCGGGTGGCGGCAGATGTCGCGCGACGTACAGCATCGCCTGCTTGGGGTAGTCGAACGGGCTGCCGACATCGAGCCCGGTCCACTCCGGCGCGTCCGGCCCGGCCAGTCCGAGGGTGCGCGCGGCAGCGTCGAACGTGCCGCCGAGCTCGAGCGTCGCCGAGGTCAGGATGACGGTGCGCTCGCCGAACAGCTGCGTGCGCAGCATTCCGGCCACGGTGATGGGAGCGACGTGCAGCACCTTGCCGCGGCGCGGCTCGTCGGCCAGCCAGAGCACGTCCTGGTCGGCGCCGATGAGCAGCCGCGCCGAGACGTCGTACACCTCCTGCACTCCGGCCTTGGCGACCTGCCGGGCGCCGTCGATCTCCTCGCCGCGGGCCGGCTTGAGCGCTGTGAGCAGCGAGCGGGCACTGTCCCGCACCCGGGCGAGGGCGGCGGTCAGGCCGGCCGGGAGCGCGGTCAGCCGGCCCTCGGCCACCGACTCCAGGGCCAGCGTGAGCTCCTCGGCGCTCGCCGCGAGGGCCTGGTCCGGCTCCTCGAGTCCTTCGGCCGATGCGCCGCGGACCAGCCGACCGGACTGGCGGGCCGCCCGCTCGACCATCGCCGCGGTCAGCTCGTCGGTGATCGCGGACGTCACCCGGTCGACCAGCTCGTGGCCCTCGTCGACGATCACGGCGTCGTGCTCCGGCAGCAGGGTCGGGTCGCCGAACGCGTCGATCGCCAGCAGCGCGTGGTTGGTCACCACGAGGTCCGCCTGCCGCGACTCCGACCGGGCCTTCTCGGTGAAGCACTCGAGCACCAGCGGGCACTTGGAGCCGAGGCACTCGTGCGCCGAGACCGACACCTGGCGCCAGGCCCGCTCGGTCACGCCCGGCACCAGCTCGTCGCGGTCGCCGGTCTTGGTCTCGTCGGCCCACTCGCGCAGCCGCAGCACCTCCGAGCCCAGCCGGCCGGGCACGACCGCTGGCCCGGACTCACCAGGCACGTCGAACAGCGCGTCCTCCTCGGCCGGGAACCCGCCGACGAGCTTGTGCTTGCACAGGTAGTTGCGCCGGCCCTTGACCAGCGCGTACGTCGGGCGACGGCCGAGCAGCGGCGTGACGGCGGCGGCCATCCGGGGCAGGTCGCGGTCGATGACCTGCGCCTGCAACGCCAGGGTCGCGGTGGAGATCACGACGGGCCGCCCGGTGTCCATGGCGTGAGTCAGGGCCGGGATGAGATAGGCGAGCGACTTGCCGGTGCCGGTCCCGGCCTGCACGAGCAGGTGCTCGCCCGAGCCCAACGCGGCCTCGACGGCGGTCGCCATCTGCAGCTGCCCGGGCCGCGCCGCGCCGCCGATGGCCTCGACCGCGGCCCCCAGCAGCGGCTCGACCCCCGGCTGCGCGCTCACCGGTCGAGGCTAACGTTCTGCCGCGTGAGCGACGTTCCGGTGCCGGCTAGCGAGCGGCCGAAACCGCGCGCCGGAACAGTCGGGCGGTTCGCCTCGTCGTGGTCAGTGGATGTGCTGCATCCAGTCGTCGGGGACCCGGCCGGCCGGTCCCGGTGTCGGCTGGTCGACCGGGCGGCTGGTCGGTTCGGTGAGCGGCGGGCCCTGGGCGAAGGTCTGGTCGGCGAAGTCCCAGAACCAGTCCTCGCCCGGCTCGAAGCTCTGCATGTAGCGGTGCCCGGAGGCGTCGAAGTGGGCGCTGGCGTGCTGGGCCGGGGAGGTGTCGCAGCAGCCGACGTGCCCGCAGGCCGCACAGCGGCGCAGGTGCACCCACCAGCCGCCTACGGCGTCGCACTCCACACAGCCGGCCCCGCTCGGCGGGACAGCGGCGTCGAACTGAGGGTCGGCATCAGTCATGCCCGGAACCTACGCCAGGGTGGGACGACGGCGGCACTCAGACCGCGAACGGCGCCAGCTCACCGGCCAGCTGGCCGCGCACCTGCGCATGCAGCCGGGTGCCGTCGGCCGTGTGCTCCTCGGCCAGGACCTCGCCGTCGCGGTGCACCCGGCTGACCAGGTCGCCCCGGTCGTACGGCAGCAGCACGTCGACCCGGATCCGCGGCCGCGGCAGGCTCTGCGCCACCAGCTCAGCCAGGGCGTCGAGCCCCGCACCCGTGCGGGCGGACACGACGATGCTGTGCGGTTCGCGCAGCCGGAGCCGGGCCAGCACCTCGGGGTCGGCGATGTCGGCCTTGTTGATGACGACGATCTCGCGCAGGTCCTTGGCCCCGACCTCGCCGAGCACCTCACGGACCGCGGCCAGCTGACCCTCGGGGTCGGGGTGCGAGCCGTCGACGACGTGCAGCAGCAGGTCGGCGTCGCCGACCTCCTCCAGGGTGGACCGGAACGCCTCGACCAGCTGGTGCGGCAGCGACCGCACGAAGCCGACGGTGTCGGTCAGCGTGTAGAGCCGTCCGTCAGGCGTCTTGGCCCGGCGCACCGTCGGGTCCAGGGTGGCGAAGAGCGCGTCCTCGACCAGCACGCCCGCACCGGTCAGCCGGTTGAGCAGCGAGGACTTCCCGGCGTTGGTGTAGCCCGCGATCGCCACGGCCGGCACCTCGGCCCGGCGCCGCCCGGAGCGCTTGGTGTCCCGTGACGTGCGCATGGCCTTGATCTCGCGGCGCAGCTTGGCCATCCGGGTGCGGATCCGCCGCCGGTCGAGCTCGATCTTGGTCTCGCCGGGCCCGCGCGAGCCGATGCCCTCACCACCGGCGACCCGCCCACCGGCCTGCCGGGACATCGACTCACCCCAGCCGCGCAGCCGCGGCAGCAGGTACTCCATCTGGGCCAGCTCGACCTGCGCCTTGCCCTCCCGGCTCTTCGCGTGCTGGGCGAAGATGTCGAGGATCAGCGCGGTCCGGTCGATGACCTTGACCTTGACGATGTCCTCGAGCGCGCGCCGCTGCGACGGTGACAGCTCGGTGTCGGCGATCACGGTGTCGGCGCCGGTCGCGATCACGACGTCGCGCAGCTCGCGGGCCTTGCCCGAGCCGAGATAGGTGCCGGGGTCCGGCCGCGGACGGCGTTGCAGCAGGCCGTCGAGCACCTGGGAGCCGGCGGTCTCGGCCAGTGCGGCCAGCTCCCGCAGCGAGTTGTCCGCGTCCTCGGCGGTGCCTTCGGACCAGACGCCGGCGAGCACGACCCGCTCCAGCCGCAGCTGGCGGTACTCGACCTCGGTGACGTCCTGCAGCTCGGTCGACAGCCCGGCGACCCGGCGCAGGGCCTGGCGATCGGCCAGGTCCAGCTGGTCGCCGTCGTAGTCGTCCGCGGGCAGCGACGCGTCGTACGGCTCGATCAATGGTTCGGTCATCGGCTCCAGACTCTCAAAACCCCTGCTCACAAGCGAACGACTTAGCCCACGGGGTCGATTCCCGCCGGGCCCGTGGCCGTGGTGAGGTGGGCCCATGTCGGAGCACTACTTCACCGAACAGCCCTCGAGCGAGCGTGAACGCCGCCGGCTCGAGCTGCGGCTGCGCGGGCACGACGTCTCGGTCTGGACCGAGGGCGGCGTCTTCAGCCAGGACCGGGTCGACCTGGGCACCCGGGTGCTGCTGCGGGAGGCTCCCGACCTGCCGGCGACCGGGCAGCTGCTCGACCTGGGCTGCGGCTGGGGGCCGATCGCGCTCGCCATGGCACTGGACTCCCCCGCCGCGACGGTCTGGGCGGTCGACGTCAACGCCCGAGCCGTCGCCCTGACCGCCGACAACGCGGCCGCCCTCGGCCTGGACGGGGTCCGGGCCCGCGCGCCGGCCGAGGTGCCGGCCGACGTCAGCTTCGACGTGATCTGGTCCAACCCGCCGATCCGGATCGGCAAGGACGCGCTGCATTCGCTACTGCGGCAATGGATCCCGCGGTTGGCCAGTCGGCGGTGTGGCCTACCTCGTCGTCCAGCGCAACCTCGGTGCCGACTCCCTGCACGCCTGGCTGCGGTCGGCGCTCGCCGAGGACCCCGAGCAGCGGTACGACGTGGGGCGCCTGGGCAGCGCCAAGGGCTACCGCGTGCTGGAGGTCCGGCGGCTGGCCTAGTCGACGGCTGGTCTCAGCGCGCTAGGGCGCGGGGTTCACGACCAGCGCCGAGCCTCCGCCGCGGCGCACCGGCTCGGCCGCCGCGGTGAAGGTCCCGTCACCGTAGATCCGCACCGCCGCCGCCGCACCGATCTCCGGGCTGAGCCTGAGCACGTGACCCAGCGCCTGCAGCTCGGCGGCCTCCGGGGAGTCGAGGAACCCCTGCTCGGCGTCCTCGGCGGCCCCGTTGCGGGAGGACAGCCGCGGGGCGGCGATGGCATCGACCAGCGGCAGACCACGGTCGACGTACTCGGTCAGCACCTGCAGCGTCGTCGTGATGATCGTCGCGCCGCCCGGCGAGCCCAGCGCCAGCCACGGCTTGCCGTCCTTGAGCACGATGGTCGGGCTCATCGACGAGCGCGGCTGCTTGCCGGGAGCCGGCAGGTTCGGGTCCGGCACGCCAGCCGCCAGGGGCACGAAGTCGAAGTCGGTCATCTCGTTGTTGAGCAGGAACCCGCGACCGGGCACCGTGATGCCCGGAGCCGCCGGTCTGCTCGATGGTCAGGGTGTAGCTCGCGACGTTGCCCCACTTGTCGGCCACGACCAGGTGCGTCGTGCCGTGGTCGTCGCGCGCAGCCGGCTGCTTGCTGCTGGCCGGGGCGCAGTCGCCGTACTGCCCGTCGGGCTGAACCCCAGGCGATCGGCCGCGGCTGAGCCGTCGTCGCGGAGAACAGCTGGCAGGCCCGCTCGTCGGCGAAGCCCTGGCGAGCAGCAGACCGCTCTCGGGCACGCCCGGCACGTCGCCGATCCACCGGTTGCGGTCGGCGAACGCGGTGGCGCTGGCCTCGGAGAACCGGTGCAGGTACTGCGCATTGCTCACCTGCGACAGGGACGTGTCGGTCTGCCGGTCGTAGGCCTCCAGCAGGTTCAGTGCCTCGCCGGTCGCTAGCCCGCCCGAGCTGGGCAGCCCCATGCCGTAGACATCCAGACCCCGGTACGCCGTGTGCGTGGGCGCCTGCACGCCGGCCCGGTAGCGCCGGAGGTCGCTGCGCGTCACCAGGCCGGAGTAGACGTCGACGCCCGGGCGCGGTGCTCGGGTTGCGGGCCGCGTCGACGATGTCCGCACCGAGCCCGCCCTGGTAGAACCAGCCAACTCCCTTGTGTCGCAACGTGTCGTACGTCGCGGCGAGGTCAGGGTTGCGGAACGTGCTGCCGACCGCAGGTGGTGCGCCGCCCGGCAGGAAGAGCGCTGCGGTCGCCGGGAACTTCTGGAACCGGGCCGCGTTGTCGGCGGTCTGCTGGGCGAAGGTCGCGTCCACGGGGAAGCCGTCGCGGGCCACCCTCTCGCCGGGGGCGAGGAGCCGGGCCAGCGAGCGCGTGCCGAACCGCTTGGCTGCGGTGTCCCACAAGGCCAGCGTGCCCGGCACGCCGACGGACAGGCCCGAGCTGACGACCGTGTTGAAGTCCAGCGCCGATGCCGTCGGATGCGGTGAAAACCGTTGGGGTGAAGGCCTCCGGGCGCGCTCTCCCGGCCATCGATGGTGCTGACCCTGTGGTGCTGGCGTCGTAGTAGACGAAGAACCCGCCGCCACCGATGCCGGAGGAGTAGGGCTCGGTCACCCCGAGCGTCGCCGGCCATCGCCACGGCCGCGTCGGCGGCGTTGCCGCCGGAGCGCAGCACCTCGATCCCGACCTGGCTGGCGGTCTGGTCGACGCTGGCCACCGCACCGCCGGCGCCAGTCATGACCGGCACCTTCACGCCGGCTGCGTCAGCGCTCGCGGCCGTTGCGCCGCGGCTTTCGGTCGGACGTGGCGGCCTGCCCCGGTTCGGCGACCAGCAGCCCGGCGAGGACGACCGTCGAGGCGAGGACCGCCGCGGCGGCCGGTCGGGCGGGCAGGTGGGCGGGACGCATGACTGACCTCCGGGTTGAGCGACAAGAGCGCTCGTTAAGAGCGCTTTCGACGCTAGCCAGACCGCACCGATGCCGCGACCGGAGAGCACGGCGCCGACCTCGTTCTGGTCCCGGTCTGCGGTCAGCCCAGGTCGTCGGGCAGGCGCACCAGGCCGTCGGCGACCAGCTCGGCCGGGCCGCGCAGCTCGACCCGGTCGCCCGGCAGCGCGGTCACCGTCGAGCGAGCCGCCGGGCACGTCGACCCGCCACACGTCAGGCGCGCCGGGACCGGCCCACAGCCTGGTCGCCAGGGCGGCCGCGGCGACGCCCGTGCCGCAGGAGCGGGTCTCGCCGACCCCGCGCTCGTGCACGCGCATCCGGATGTGGCCCGGGCTCGATCGGCGTGACCAGCTCGACGTTGGTGCCGTGCGCCGGCACCGGGTCGACCACCGGCGCCCTGGTCAGGTCGGCCAGCTCGAGCTCGGTGACCCCGGGCAGCGCGACGACGACGTGCGGGTTGCCGAGGTCGAGGGACAGCCCGCGCAGCGGACCGGGGAGGCCGGCGACGGTGACGTCGCTGTCGCTGCCGGCCCGCACCGCGGACTCACCGCCGCTGACCCGCCACGGACCGAGGTCCACCGCGATCGAGCCGTCCGGCTCGAAGCGCACCCACTTCACGCCGCCGCGCGTGGCGACGCCGAGCCGCTCGCCGCTGTCGCCGGCCGAGCCGACCAGGCCCTCGCGCCGCAGGTAGGCCGCGAAGACCCGGGCCCCGTTGCCGCACATCTCGGCCAGGCTGCCGTCGGCGTTGCGGTAGTCCATGAACCACGGCGCCTCGGCGGCCTGGTCGGCGACCTCGTCGACCGACGCCGTCGGCGCGACCCGGATCACCCCGTCGCCGCCGACGCCGGCGTGCCGGTCGGCCAGCCAGCGGGCGGTCGTCGGCGTCGAGCGGCGACAGGCCCTCGAGGTCGGGCACCAGCACGAAGTCGTTCTCCGTCCCGTGCCCCTTGGTGAACGCCAGCTGCCGACCCATGCCCCCATCATCCCCTGCCCGGGCCGGTCAGGCGCCGCCGCGACGAGGCCGCAGCGCCTGGTCGACCAGGTCCGGTGCGTCGGCGGCCAGCCAGCTGATCCGGTCGTCACGGCGGAACCACGACTCCTGACGCCGGATCAGCCGCCGGGTCGCCTGGGCCGTCTCGCGCCCGCGCCTCGTCCAGGGTGCAGCGGCCGTCCAGAGCGGCCAGCACCTGCGCGTAGCCCACGGCCCGCGAGGCCGTCCGGCCGGCTGCGCAGGCCGCGCGCCGCCAAGCGCCTCCACCTCGCGCGACCAGCCCTGGGCTCCCACATCCGGTCCACCCGCGCGTCGGTCCGGCGCGTCGAGCTGGTCGCGATCGAGCCGGAGCCCGATCTGGACGGTCGGCACGGCGTACGCCGGAGTCGGCAGCGTCGCGCTGAACGGCCGCCCGGTCAGCTCGACCACCTCGAGCGCGCGGACGATGCGGCGGCCGTTGGTCGGCAGGATCGACTGCGCCGCAACGGGATCCGCCGCAGCCAGCTCGGCGTGCAGGGCCTCGGCCCCCTGCGCCGCCAGCCGCTCCTCGAGCTGCCGGCGTACGTCCGGGTCGGTCGGCGGGATCTCCAGCACGTCCAGGGCCGCCCGGACGTAGAGCCCGGAGCCACCGGCCACGACGGCGACCCGGCCCGCGCGGCGTACGGCTTCGATGTCCGCCCGGGCGGCCCTCTGGTACGCCGCGAGGCTGGCCTCCTCGGTGACGTCGAGGACATCCAGCTGGTGGTGCGGCACGCCGCGGCGCTCCGGCTCGGCTCAGCTTGGCGGTGCCGATGTCCATGCCCCGGTAGAGCTGCATCGCGTCGGCGCTGACCACCTCGCCGCCCAGCCGCAGGGCGAGCTCGACCGCCAGGTCGGACTTGCCGGTGGCGGTCGGCCCCACCACTGCGACGACGGGCTGCACGGCCGCAGTCTCGCAGCGGCCGGATCCGGGCGTGGTGATGAGAGGCTGGGCCGGGCAGTTCCGTCGGGTGCCACGGCGAGGCGAGAGGTGCGGGACGTGGGTTCTCCGACAAGTTCAAGAAGGTCACCGAGCGGGCCCAGCAGCTGGCCGAGCAGGCTGCGGGCGAGCTGCAGGAGGCCGCGGAGACGGCCAAGAACAAGACCGTCGAGCTGGCCGGCGAGAACCGCGAGCGGATCGGCTCGGCGATCGACAAGACCGCCGCGGCGGTCTCCGAGCGGGCCGGTGAGAAGTACGCCGGACAAGATCGACACCGCCCGGGCCAAGGCCCACGAGGGCCTGGACAAGGTCGCCGACTCCGGCGACGCCGGTGACCCGGTCGACTCGGCCGACCCGGCTCGATCCCGGCGGGTGCGCCAGCCCGGCCGGCACCATCCCCGACCCGGCCCGCGCCCAGTCCGGCGCCGCGCCGTCCCGGCCGATCCCGGCGCCGGACCGACCCAGTGCCCGACCGCCCGGAGCCGATCCCGGTCCCGGCCCGAGCCGGTGCCCGAGCCCGGAGCCCGCTGCCCGAGCCGCTGCCGGACCCCGAGCAGCCGCCGACTCGCCTGACGCGGACCGGCGCGTCTGAGCCGGTCGCCGGCGGACCGGACGCACCGGCAGCCCGAGCCCGACCGGGAGCCGGTCGGCGCCGGCCGGTCGGCGATCCGACCGGTTCGGCGTCGCTGGCCGCGCGCGCCCACGCGTCGCCGGCGCGGGTCCGGCGCACGGCGTACGGGCCGCCGGCCAGCGCGCCGTCAGCGACCAGGTGATGCGGCGCGCCGTAGGTCACCTCGACCGGCGGCCAGGTCGCCGGGCCGCGGGACCTCGCCGCCTTCCGGCACGGCGAAGTGCACCAGCCGGTTGTCCGGCGCCCGGCCGGACAGCCGCGCGGTGGCCGCGTCCTTGCGGCCCTCGCCCGTGGCGACGAGCACGTCGAGCGTGCGGCCGACCTGGCGCCGGTTCTCGGCCCAGGAGACCTCCTCCTGCAGCGCCACCAGTCGCTCATACCGTTCCTGCACAACGGCTTTCGGCACCTGGTCGGCCATCGTCGCGGCCGGCGTGCCGGGCCGGGTCGAGTACTGGAAGGTGAAGGCCGAGGCGAACCGCGCCGCCCGGACGACGTCGAGCGTGGCCTGGAAGTCGGCCTCGGTCTCGCCGGGGAAGCCGACGATGATGTCGGTCGTGATCGCCGCGTCCGGCATCGCCGCCCGCACCCGGTCGATGATCCCCAGGTAGCGCTCGCTGCGGTAGGACCGGCGCATCGCGCGCAGCACCTGGTCCGACCCGGACTGCAGCGGCATGTGCAGGCTGGGCATGACGTTCGGCGTCTCGGCCATCGCCTCGATCACGTCGTCGGTGAAGGCCGCCGGGTGCGGGCTGGTGAAGCGCACCCGCTCCAGCCCGTCGATCGCGCCGCAGGAGCGGAGCAGCTTGCCGAACGCGAGCCGGTCGCCGAAGCCGACGCCGTACGTGTTGACGTTCTGGCCGAGCAGGGTCACCTCGAGGACGCCCTCGCCGACCAGCGCCTCGACCTCGGCCAGGACGTCGCCGGGCCGGCGGTCCACCTCGGTGCCGCGCAGGCTCGGCACGATGCAGAACGTGCAGGTGTTGTTGCAGCCGACCGAGATCGAGACCCAGGCGGCGTACGGCGACTCGCGCCGGGTCGGCAGCGTCGAGGGGAAGACCTCGAGCGACTCCAGGATCTCGACCTGCGCCTCGGCGTTGTGCCGGGCCCGCTCGAGCAGCACCGGCAGCGAGCCGATGTTGTGGGTGCCGAAGACGACGTCGACCCAGGGCGCCCGGCGGACGATCTCGCCGCGGTCCTTCTGGGCCAGGCAGCCGCCGACCGCGATCTGCATCCCGGGCTGGGCCTGCTTGACCGGGTGCAGGTGGCCGAGGTTGCCGTAGAGCTTGTTGTCGGCGTTCTCCCGGACGGCGCAGGTGTTGAGGACGACGACGTCGGCCTGGTCGTCCTCGGCCGCGCGGACGTAGCCGGCCGCCTCGAGCAGGCCGGAGAGCCGCTCGGAGTCGTGGACGTTCATCTGGCAGCCGAAGGTCCGGACCTGGTAGGTGCGTTGGGTCAGTCATGACCGACCCAGGGTACGGCGCGTGGCCGGCTCGGGCTAGGTCCCGGCCGCGCCCTCGAGCACGACCTGGCTCGACAGCGCCCTGGTGGGCGACGACCTGCAGGTCCCAGGTGTGCGGAGTCCTGCGGCTGCGCCACCCGCAGCTCGACGTCCTTGACCACCCGCCGGTCGCCCGGAAGCTCCCGGCCGACCGGCTCTGGCCCCCCGGCCACCCAGACGCACTCGTACCAGCCCGGTCTGCGGCAGCCCGGTCGCGTTCAGCCGGACCACCAGAGCCGCACCGTCCGGGGCGACGGCGACGTTGCCGCGCGCCGCCTGGTCCGCGGCCGCGTTGCGGGCGGAGTCAGCGCGATCGGCGGCCGTAGTGCTCGGTGTCCCGCGGCGGCAGCAGCTGGCGGCCGATCACCGCGCCGCCGGCCAGCAGGACGACGGCAGCAGCCGCCGCCAGCCCACGGACGGCCCAGGCGACAGCGACGGCCGCCGGGCCGCTCCGGCCGCCAGCGGCGACGACGTCGGCCCGACGTCCCCGGTCCGGCCGGGTCGGCCGACGGACCGGCGCCGCGAGCAGCCGCAGCCGCGCCGCTGGCCGGCGCCCGACGGCGGACGTGGATCAGCACCGGCCGGTCGCGCTCGTCCTTGAGGACGGCCAGCGCGATCAGCGAGACCTCGATGTCGGCCGCGGCCTCCTGGCAGGCGCACAGGTCTCGACGTGCGCCATCACCCGCTTCTCCTCGGCCGGCTCAGCCGGCCGGACAGCGCCTCGGGCAGCAGCAGCCGCTCCGCACACGCGTGACCCCCACTCACTGCTCTTCCTCCGTCATCGCTCGGCGCAACGCGCGCAGGGCATAGAACACCCGGGTGCGCACCGTTGCCACCGGCACGCCCAACCCCAGGGCGATGTCCGTGTAGCTCTCGTCGTGCAGATAGGCCCGGGTGACCACCTCGCGGTGGCGTCGGACAGCGTCGCCAGCCCGCGCTCGACCAGGTCCGCGTCCAGGACCTGGGCGTGGGCCGGCGGCGTCACGCGGTCGCCGCGCACGGCCTGAGCCGCATCGGCAGCATCGGCGGCATCGGCGACCCAGGACGCGGGCAGCTCACGCCGCCGGCGCAACAGGTCGACCGCCGCCCGGCGGGCAACGACCCGGACATAGACCTCCTCGCTGCCGAGCGCGGGGTCGAACCGGGCCCCGGCCCGCCAGAGTCGCAACGCGGTCTCCTGCAGGACATCCTCGGCCAGCGCCTGGTCCCCGCCCATCAGACCGAGCACCGTCCGCATGATCATCGGTCGGTAGCGGTCGTAGAACGCACCGACCGCCGACGACTCCCCCGCGGCCACTCGCGCGAGCAGCGTCGGGGCGTGCTGCGGCCGGTCACCGCATCACGGTAGGCCGGAACCTCCACCGCCACACCCACCAGTACGCCCTGAATGTCGCCGGCGTTCACCCCGGCGAGGCTGATCGGTCCCGGTTCACGACGGAATCAGTCGAGATCGTCCTCGCCGTCGGCCAGCAGGGCCTCACGGACCACCTGGTAGGCCAGGCGAGCTCGGGTAGCCCTTGCGGGCCAGCAGGCCGCTGAGCCGGGCCACCCGCTTGGGCTGCGGCAGGCCTCGGGTCGACGGCAGCCGCTTGGCCACCAGCGCCCGGGCCGTCGCCAGCTCCTGCGTCCGGGTCGAGCTCGGCCAGCGCAGCCGTCGCCACCTCGTCGTCGACGCCGTTGCGGCGCAGCTCCTGGCGCAGCGCCCGGCCGGCCAGACCGCGGCTGGCCTGCCGGGTCCGGACCAGGGACCGGGCGAACTCCGCGTCGTCGATCAGCCCGACCTCCTCGAACCGGTCGAGCACCCGGGCGGCCACGTCGGCCGGGGCCCCCTTGGCGGCGAGCTTGGTCTCCAGCTGGGCCCGGCTGCGCGGAGCGGCGGTCAGCGCCGTGAGCACGATGGTCCGGACCACCGACTCCGGGTCGGCGGGCGGGGTCAGGTCGGCGTCGCTGCCCGGCGTCGGCTCGTCCGGCCCGCGCCGCCGTGCCGCGGGACCCGGCCGGTGCCCGCGCCGACAGCCCGGCCGTGGCCGGCGCGCCGGCGTCCTGCGGCTGGCACGGCCGGGCTCGCGCTCGCCGGCGAGGCTCAGAAGTCGACCTTCGCCTCGGCCTGGGTGGTCACGTCGACCTCGCTCGGCGCGTCGACCCGCGGGCCGATGCCGAGCTTCTCCTTGATCTTCTTCTCCAGCTCGTCGGCCAGGTCGGGGTTGTCGCGCAGGAAGGTCCGCGCGTTCTCCTTGCCCTGGCCGAGCTGGTCGCCCTCGTAGGTGTACCAAGCGCCGGACTTGCGGACGAAGCCCTGCTCGACGCCCATGTCGATCAGGCCGCCCTCGCGGGAGATGCCCTGGCCGTAGATGATGTCGAACTCGGCCTGCTTGAACGGCGGCGCCACCTTGTTCTTGACCACCTTGCAGCGGGTCCGGTTGCCGACCGCGTCGGTGCCGTCCTTGAGCGTCTCGATCCGCCGCACGTCCAGCCGGACCGAGGCGTAGAACTTCAGCGCCTTGCCACCGGTCGTGGTCTCGGGCGAGCCGAACATCACGCCGATCTTCTCGCGCAGCTGGTTGATGAAGATCGCGGTCGTGTTGGAGGTGCTCAGCGCACCGGTGATCTTGCGCAGCGCCTGGGACATCAGCCGGGCCTGCAGGCCGACGTGGCTGTCGCCCATCTCGCCCTCGATCTCGGCCCGCGGCACCAGCGCGGCCACCGAGTCGATGACGATGATGTCGAGCGCGCCGGAGCGGATCAGCATGTCGGCGATCTCGAGCGCCTGCTCGCCGGTGTCCGGCTGGGAGACCAGCAGCGCGTCGGTGTCGACGCCGAGCTTCTGGGCGTAGTCCGGGTCGAGCGCGTGCTCGGCGTCGATGAACGCCGCGATGCCGCCGGCCTTCTGCGCGCTGGCGACCGCGTGCAGCGCCACGGTCGTCTTGCCCGAGGACTCCGGGCCGTAGATCTCGACGACCCGGCCGCGCGGCAGGCCGCCGATGCCGAGCGCGACGTCGAGCGCGATCGAGCCGGTCGGGATGACCTCGATCGGGACGCGCACCTCGTCGCCGAGGCGCATGACCGATCCCTTGCCGAACTGCTTGTCGATGTTGCCGAGCGCGACGTCGAGGGCCTTCTCGCGGTCTGCGGGAGCGGGCATGTATCTCACCTGTTCTCGAGCGGCGACCGCGTCGTACCGGGCCACCAGTGGTCTGTGTTGTCGTCGGTGACGTTAGGGGCCACCGCCGACAACCCGGGAAGCCTGACTCCGCCCTGTGGACGGTGGGACGAACCCCTCGAGCTGTGGACAGGCTATCCGTACACCTGTTCGAGGTCGGGAACTGCGACCCGGCGTGTCGCGACCGGCTCGGGCTCGGCCGGTCGGCCTGCGAGCTCAATCGTGGCGGCGCCGGGCCGCGGCCTGGCGCGGGTCGTCCCGGCCGAGCCAGCGCTCACGCGGCACCTGCAGGTCGGCACACAAGGCGAGCCAGACGTCGCGCGGGTCCACACCGGCGGCCAGCGCCTGCTCGGCGGTCCGCTCCCCCAGCGCCCGAGACGACGTGCTCGCGGGCGAGGGTCGCCGCATAGCCGGCGCCGAACTCGTCGCGCATCAGCTCCCAGAACTCGCTCGACCTCACCCGCACATGCTCCCTCAGTCGTCAACGAGCTCAATCCCGTGGCGCTCACCGCTTTCAGCGCCAGGCGGCCGGACTACGCAACAGCAGCGCATCGAGGCGCCGGGACAGGACCCGCAGGCCGACCAGGCCCGAGCGCCAGCAGCACCGCGCAGGTGGGCCAGCAGACCCCACCCGAGCTGGCCCAGCATCAGCCCGCGCTCCAGCGCGACCCCGTGGTAGAGCGGCGACAGCTCGACCAGCCACCGGCTGGCCCCCGGGTAGGTCGTCACGGGGAAGAAGGTCGCGGAGAGCAGCAGCATCGGCACCATCGCCAGCTGGACGTAGTCGAAGTCGGCGATCCCCCGGATCCAGGTCGTCGCCGCCATGCCGGCCGCACCGAAGGCGAAGCCGATCAGCAGCGCCACCGGCAGGGCCAGCAGCGCCCACCAGCTGGCCACCAACCCGAGCACGAGCGCGAAGACCAGGAACACCGTCGAGTAGATCCCACCCCGGGCCAGCGTCCAGGCCAGCTCGCCGGCCGCGACGTCGGCGACGCCGACCGGCGTCGCGAGCATCGACTCGAAGGTCCGCGCGTAGCGCAGCTTGAAGAACATGTTGTACGTCGCGTCGAAGATCGCGCCGTTCATCGCGGACGCGGCGAGCATCGCCGGCGCGACGAACTCGCGCGTAGGGCACCGTCCGGCCGTCGCCCAGCGGGACCCGGCCGACCAGCGCCCCGACGCCCACCCCGATCGAGAGCAGGTAGAACACCGGCTCGAAGAAGCCCGTGGAGAAGGCCAGCCACTGGCGACGGTAGGTCAGGACGTTGCGCTCGAGGACGACGCCCGCGCGCGACGGGACCAACGAGCGCCACCGCGACCGCGACCCTGCCCGGATGGTGCCGACCGGTGCCATGTCAGTCCGCCATCCGCCGGCGCAGGCCGTCGACCGCCAGCCAGGTGCCGACAGCCACCCAGACCAGCAGGTACGCCGCGTGCCCCAGGTCGTCGAGCGACATCCGGCCCAGCGTGGCGTCGCGAGCCAGCTCGACGCCGTGCCACAGCGGCGTGATGCGAGCGACCAGCTCGAGCACGACGGGCAGCTGGCTGATCGGGAAGAACGTGCCGGAGAAGAGGAAGAGCGGGATCATCACCAGCCGGAACAGGATGTTGAAGCCGCCATCGCCGTTCTGGTGCGTCGTGAACGCGAAAACCGGTGCGGCGAAAGCCAACCCGACCGATCACGACCACCGGCAGCGCCAGGAGCCCGCTCCAGGACGGCACCGCGCCGACCGCCGCCGCGAAGCCGAGGAACACGCCCTCGGACAGCACGATGCGCAGCGCCACGTGCAGCAGGTGACCGACGACGACGTCGGCGACCCCGATCGGCGTGGCCAGCATCGCGTCGAACTGGCGCTGCCACTTGATCGCCGACAGCACCGGCCAGGTGGACCAGCCGATGGCGGTCTGCATCGCAGCGGAGGCCATCATCCCGGGCGCCACGAAGGTGAGATAGTCCACGCCGTCGACCAGCCGCCCGCCGCGCCCGACCAGGCTGCCCAGCCCGTAGCCGATCGCGACGAAGAACAGCAACGGCTGGGCGAACGACGTGAAGACCGTGCCCCGCCACAGCCGTCGCCAGGCCAGCAGATGCACCGACAGGACGCGCAGGGCGGGCCAGCCCTCGCCGACCGCAGCAGACACGGCCCGACCGGCCACGTGGCTGGCCGGCGACGGTCGCTGGATCTGGGCCATGTCAGTCCACCAGGGTCCGGCCGGTCAGGCGCAGGAACACGTCCTCGAGGCTGCTGCGCCGGACGAGCGAGGAGATCGGGTCCAGCCCGCGCCGCTGGACCTCCTGCAGCGCCCCCTCGCCGTCGGCCGCATAGAGCAGCAGCCGGTCGGGCAGCACCTCGACCCGGTCGGCGACGCCCTCGACCCGCTCGGCGTACGGCGCGTGGTCCTCGGCCGCGAACCGCAGCTCGAGCACCTCGCGCGTCGACCACTCCTCGATCAGCGAGCGGGGGCTGCCCTCGGCGACGATCCGGCCGCCGTCCATGACGACGAGCCGGTCGCAGAGCTGCTCGGCCTCGTCCATGTAGTGCGTGGTCAGGATCAGGGTCACGCCCTGCTGCTTGAGCCGGAACAGCCGGTCCCACAACACATGCCGCGCCTGCGGGTCGAGCCCGGTCGTCGGCTCGTCGAGCAGCAGCAGCTCGGGCTCGTTGACCAGGGCGCGGGCGATGGTGAGCCGCCGCTTCATCCCACCGGACAGCGGCTCGACGATGCTGTCGGCCCGGTCGGCGAGCTGGGCGAACTCGAGCAGCTCGGCCGCCTTGGCCCGGGCCGTGCGACCGGGACAGGCCGAAGAACCGGGCGTAGACCATGCAGGTTGTCGAGGACGGTCAGCTCGGTGTCGAGCGAGTCCTGCTGCGGGACGACGCCGAGCCGCGCCCGGATCGCCGGCCCGTCGCGCTGCGGGTCGCCGCCCAGCACGGTCAGCTCGCCGTCGCTCGGCGGTGAGACGCAGCCGATCATCCGCATCGTCGAGGACTTGCCGGCGCCGTTGGGCCCGAGGAAGCCGAACGCCTCGCCGCGCTCGGATCTCCACGTCGATGCCGTCGACCGCGGTGAACTCGCCGAAGCGCTTGACCAGCCCCCGGGCGCGCACCATCACGGTCGGTCTGGTCGGTGGCCTCCATCGGTTCGAACGCTATCGGCGACCGGCGACACCCGGCATCTCGGAATTCCCCGGCCGTCGCCCCTGATCCGCGCCGCCAGCGCTTGTCAGTGGCGTGGGCGAGGATGGCGTTATGCCCAGGCAGCCCAGCGAACCCGACCCGGCCGGGGTGCTCGACGCGTTCTCCCCCGCGACCCGGGACTGGTTCGCGGGTGCGTTCGCGGCGCCGACCCCGGCGCAGGAGGGCGCCTGGACGGCGATCCGGGCCGGTGACCACGCGCTGGTCGTCGCGCCGACCGGCTCCGGCAAGACCCTCGCGGCCTTCCTGTGGGCGCTCGACCGGCTGGCCGCCGTGCCTCCTCCCGCCGAGCCGCAGCGCCGGTGCCGGGTCCTCTATGTCTCGCCGATGAAGGCCCTCGCGGTCGACGTCGAGCGCAACCTCAGGGCCCCGCTGACCGGCATCCGCCACGCGGCCGTCCGGCTCGGTGAGCCGGAGCCCCAGATCGCCGTCGGGGTCCGCTCCGGCGACACCAGCGCGGCCGAGCGCCGGGCCTTCCCGCGCACCCCGCCGGACGTCCTCATCACCACGCCGGAGTCGCTGTTCCTGCTCCTGACCTCGCGCGCCCGGGAGGTGCTGGCCGGGGTCGAGACCGTCATCGTCGACGAGGTCCACGCGGTCGCCGGCACCAAGCGCGGCGCCCACCTGGCGTTGACCCTGGAGCGGCTCGACGCTCTGCTGGAGCGGCCGGCACAGCGGATCGGCCTGTCGGCGACGGTGCGGCCCGTGCCCGAGGTGGCGCGGTTCCTGGCCGGCGGCCGGCCGGTCACGGTCGTCCAGCCCCGCGCCGACAAGCAGGTCGACCTGCGAGTGGTCGTCCCGGTGCCCGACCTCGGTGAGCTCGGGCAGCCGACCGGTGACCTCAGCGGTGCGGCCGCCGGCGAGCCACCGAGATCGTCGATCTGGCCACACGTCGAGGAGCGCGTGGTCGACCTGATCGCCGCGCACCGGTCGACGTTGGTCTTCGCCAACTCCCGTCGGTTGGCCGAGCGGCTGACCGCCCGGCTCAACGAGGTCTGGGCCGAGCGCCAGGAGCTGGCCCTGCCCGACCCCTCCAGTCAGGCGCCGGCCCAGGTCATGGCCCAGGCCGGCTCGTCGGCCGGGGCCCCAGCGATCCTGGCTCGGGCCCACCACGGCTCGGTGAGCAAGGAGCAGCGAGCGCTGATCGAGGACGACCTCAAGGCCGGTCGGCTGCCCGCCGTGGTGGCGACCAGCTCCCTCGAGCTCGGCATCGACATGGGCGCGGTCGACCTCGTGATCCAGGTCGAGTCGCCACCCAGCGTCGCCAGCGGCCTCCAGCGTGTCGGCCGGGCCGGCCACCAGGTGGGCGCGGTGTCCGAGGGCGTGGTCTTCCCGAAGTACCGCGGCGACCTGGTGCAGACGGCGGTCGTCGTCGAGCGGATGCGGGCCGGCCAGATCGAGGCCATGCGGGTGCCGACCAACCCGCTCGACGTCCTGGCCCAGCAGGTCGTCGCGATGACCGCGATGGACGAGTGGGCGGTCGACGACATCGAGGCGCTGGTGCGCCGTGCCGCGCCGTACTCAGCACTGACCCGGCCCGTCCTCGAAGCGGTGCTGGACATGCTGGCCGGGCGCTACCCGTCCGAGGAGTTCGCCGAGCTCAAGCCGCGCGTGGTCTGGGACCGGGTCCAGGGCACGGTCACCGGGCGGCCGGGCACCCAGTGGCTCGCCGTCACCAGCGGCGGCACCATCCCCGACCGAGGCCTGTACGGCGTGTTCCTCGCCGGCGCCCAGGACTCGGCCCGGGCCGGGCGCCGGGTGGGTGAGCTGGACGAGGAGATGGTCTACGAGTCCCGGGTCGGTGACGTCTTCACCCTCGGCTCCAGCTCCTGGCGGATCGAGGACATCACCCACGACCAGGTGCTCGTCACCCCAGCGCCGGGCCAGCCGGGCAAGCTGCCGTTCTGGCACGGTGACTCGCTCGGCCGGCCGGCCGAGCTCGGTCGTGCTGTGGGTGGCTTCGTGCGGGAGCTGGCCGCGCTCTCCCCAGCCAAGGCCCGGGCCCGGGTGGCCGCGGCCGGGCTGGACGAGTGGGCCGCGGACAACCTGCTCGCCTATCTGACCGAGCAGCGCGCGGCGACCGGCCACCTGCCCGACGACCGGACCATCGTGGTCGAGCGGTTCCGCGACGAGATCGGCGACTGGCGGGTGGTCGTCCACTCGCCGTACGGCGCCCAGGTGCACGCGCCGTGGGCGCTGGCCGTGTCGGCCCGGCTGCGGGAGCGCTTCGGCATCGACGTGCAGGCCATGCACGCCGACGACGGCATCGTGCTGCGGCTGCCCGACCTCGAGGTCGAGGACGTGCCGGGTGGCTCACTCGACGTGGCCGACCTCGTGCTGATGGACCCGGACACGGTCGAGGACCTGGTGACCGCCGAGGTGGGCGGATCGGCGCTGTTCGCGTCCCGCTTCCGCGAGTGCGCGGCCCGTGCGCTACTGCTGCCACGTCGTCGGCCCGACCGGCGGCAGCCGCTCTGGCAACAGCGCCAGCGCGCTGCTCAGCTGCTGCAGGTCGCCAGCCGCTATGCGTCGTTCCCGATCGTCCTGGAGACGGTGCGCGAGTGTCTGCAGGATGTGTACGACGTGCCGGGACTCGTTGCGCTGCAACGGGATCTGGCCGCGCGCCAGGTGCGAATCGTCGAGGTGGAGACCGCCACGCCGTCCCCGTTCGCCAAGAGCCTGCTGTTCGGCTACGTCGCGGCGTTCCTCTACGAAGGTGACTCGCCGCTGGCCGAGCGACGCGCGGCCGCCCTGGCCCTCGACCCGACCCTGCTGGGCGAGCTGCTCGGTCGCGGCGAAGGGGCCAGCCTGCGTGACCTGCTCGACCCCGACGCGCTGGCCCGGACCGAGGCGGAGCTCCAGCGGTTGTTGCCCGAGCGGGCCGCCCGCGATGCCGAAGGCGTGGCCGACCTGGTGCGCTTGCTCGGGCCGATCAGCACCGACGCGGTCGCCGCACGGTCGACCGACCCGGCTGCCGCACCGCACTGGCTGGCTGAGCTCGAGGATGCCCGCCGGCTGATCCGGGTCCGGGTGGCCGGCCAGGAGCGATGGGCGGCGATCGAGGACGCCGGGCGGCTGCGCGATGCCCTTGGCACCCCGCTGCCGGTCGGCGTGCCCGAGGCGTTCCTCGCGCCCGAGCTCGATCCCCTCGGCGACCTCACCGCGCGCTATGCCCGGTCGCACGGACCGTTCACGGCGGCCGAGCTGGCCGGCTGGCTCGGGCTCGGCGTCGCCGTGGTCATCGACGCCCTGCGCCGCCTGGTCGCCGCCGGACGGCTGGTCGAGGGTGAGCTGCGCCCACTGGGCGCTGGTCCGGTGTCGACACCTGACGGTGCGGACGCCCTCGGCAGTGATGTCCGGCCCGGCAGTGGCTCTCATCACGGCGGCGGTTTGGACTACTGCGACGCGCAGGTGCTGCGGACCCTGCGTCGCCGTTCGTTGGCCGCCCTGCGCGCCGAGGTCGAGCCGGTGCCGGCGGTCGAGCTGGCCCGCTTCCTGCCGCGCTGGCAGGGCATCGGTGGCCGGCTGCGCGGTCCCGAAGGTGTCCTGCGCGCGGTCGAGCAGCTGGCTGGGGCCTTGGTCCCGGCGAGCGCCCTCGAGACGCTCGTCCTGCCCAGTCGGGTCGAGGGCTACCAGCCGTCGGTGCTCGACGAGCTGATGAGCGCGGGCGACGTGCTCTGGTCCGGGCACGGCGCGCTGCCCGGGGACGACGGCTGGGTCTCGCTGCATCTGGCCGACACCGCACCCTTGACCCTGGCCGAGCCCAGCGAGCTTGAGCTCACGCCGGTGCACGAGGCGCTCCTCGCGGCCCTGACCGGCGGGGGCGCGTTCTTCTTCCGGACCTTGGCCGGCGCCGTGGCAGAGGCTGTCGGGTCAACAGAGGCGGCCGGGTCAGCACCGACCGACGACGACGTGGCGTCGGCCCTGTGGGACCTCGCCTGGACCGGCCGGGTCACCGGCGACACCCTCGCTGCGCTGCGCGGTCGGCTGGCCGGCGGACGGACAGCCCATCGCGGGCGGGCGGCTCGCCCGGCCCGCGGGCGTTACGCGGGTGGCCGGGCCGGGCTCAGCGCGTACGCCGTCGGGACTCGCTCGGCCAGTCGACCGAGCGCCCGCACCAGCCCGCCCGCGGTGGCCGGCCGCTGGGCCCTGCTGCCTGAGACCGAGTCGGTTGCGACGGTCCGGGCGCACGCCTTCGCCGAGGTGCTGCTCGACCGCTACGGCGTCGTCACCCGCGGGGCCGTGGCCGCCGAACGGGTCCCCGGTGGCTATGCCGCCGTCTACAAGGTGCTGGCCGCGGCCGAGGAGGCCGGCCGGGTGCGGCGCGGCTACTTCGTCGAAGGACTGGGCGCGGCCCAGTTCGCTACTGCGGGAGCGGTAGACCGGCTGCGGTCCGAACCGACCGACGTACGGACCGTCGTCCTTGCAGCCGCCGACCCGGCCAACCCCTATGGTGCCGCGCTGCCGTGGCCGGCGCGCCCCGGCGAGAGCCCGACCAGCCACCGACCCGGCCGCAAGGCCGGGGCGCTCGTCGTCCTCGTCGGTGGGGAGCTGGTGCTGTACGTCGAGCGCGGCGGCCGCACCCTGCTCTCCTGGAGCGAGGAGGTCGACCCGCTGCAGGCGGCCGCGGACGCGCTGGCACTGGCCGTCCATGACGGCGCGCTGGGCCGGCTCACCGTGGAGCGGGCCGACGGCGCCGGGGTGCTCGGCTCCGACCAACCCCTGGCCCAGGCCCTGGAGAAGTCCGGCTTCCACGCCACTCCGCGCGGCCTGCGGCTGCGCCGCTGAGGCGACCCGATGCCTGAGGGCGACGTCGTCTGGCGCACCGCGCAGCGACTGCACGCCGCGCTGTCCGGCCGGCCCTTGGTCCGCTCCGACCTCCGTTGGCCCTCGCTGGCGACGGCCGACCTCGTGGGGCGGCCGGTCCTCGAGACGGTCGCTCGGGGCAAGCACATCCTGACCCGGCTGGCCGCCCTGGGCGCCGAGCCGGCCGCGACGCTGCACTCCCATCTGCGGATGGACGGCAGCTGGCGGATCGACCCGACCGGGTCGAACCGTCGGACGCCGCACGACGTGCGCGCCATCCTGGCCAACGAGGAGTGGACCGCCACCGGGACCAGGCTGGGGATGCTGGACCTCGTCCGGACGGCGGACGAGCACACGCTGGTCGGCCATCTCGGCCCGGATGTCCTGGGGCCCGACTGGGATCTCGACACCGCGATCGCGAACCTGGCCGACCATCCGGGCCGGGCCGTCGGCGAGGCGCTGCTGGACCAGCGCGTCCTCGCCGGGGTAGGCACGTTCTACCTCGCCGAGACGATGTTCCTGGTCGGGCGTACGCCGTGGACACCGACCGGTGACCTGACCCCGGCCGAGCAACGGCAGGTGGTGGAGCGGGCCTACCGGCTGCTGCAGCTCAACCGCGACCGAGTCCACCAGGTGACGACCGGCGACGCGCGGCGGGGACACGAGGCGTTCGTGCACGCGCGGTCGGGGCAGCCCTGCCGGCGGTGCGGGACCACGGTGCGGGTCGCGCGGCTCGGGTCGGCGCCGACCGACCGGGTCGCGTTCTACTGCCCCACCTGTCAGAGCGGTCCGGCGCCGACCGACGACGGCCGACCCCAACGCCCGCTCGGTTCCGGGGCGCGACGCGGCGACCGCACCGCGAGCAGACAGAACACGGCCCGCACCTCGGACTGAGGGTGCGGGCCGCGAGCGGGTAAGGGGATCGGCGCTAGGCCGCCGACACGAACGCCTGGGGACGACCGGTGACGACCGGGAGGGCGGCGACGGAGGCGTTGGCCTGCTCGGCGACGGCCACTCGCTCAGAGACCTGGCTCAGCACTTCGGAGAGCGGGAGCTCGAGCGCTCCGCAGATCGAGGCGAGCAGCTCGGAGGAGGCTTCCTTCTGGCCGCGCTCGACCTCGCTGAGGTAGCCGAGGGAGACCCGGGCGGCACCGGAGACCTGACGCAGGGTGCGGCCTTGGCTCTGCCGCTGCTCGCGCAGCACGTCACCGATCTCGTGGCGAAGCAGGACCATCACGCCTCCCTTCGTCGGCTGGCCGTCGGGCCGCTGCTGCGGACCGGAGGGCTGGCCGGTGGACCGTGCGGGCCGGCGGCTGCCGACCGGTGCCTGACCACGGTACCCCGGCGGGCGGACAAACGAGCGGCGGGGAGCGATGACTGCCATGAACGGGTCAACGGCGACATCGCTCGGGTTCTTCCGGGCACCCTCAGTCAGCCCAGTCAGCCCAGTCAGCCCAGTCAGCCCAGTCAGCCCGTCAGCTGGTCGGCCAGCAGGCCCAGGGCCAGCTCGACCGTCGCCCAGCGGACCTGGGCCCGGTCGCCGTCCAGGGCCGTGTCCTGGGCCCGGCCCAGGACGTGCCGTCCGGTCGGCGCGTGCACAGCGACGTAGACGGTGCCCGGGGGCTGCCCGTCCTGCGGGTCCGGGCCGGCCACGCCGGTCGTCGCCACGCCGTAGCCGGCGCCGAGCCGCGCCGCCACCCCGTCGGCCATCGCCATCGCCACCTCGGCCTGAACGGCGCCGCCATGGTCGAGCAGGTCCTGGTCGACCCCGAGCAGGGCGACCTTCAGGTCACTGGCGTAGGCCACGACCCCACCGCGCAGCACCACCGAGGCTCCCGGCACCGAGGCCAGCGTCCCGGCGACCAGCCCGGCGGTCAGTGACTCGGCGACCGCGACGGTCGCCCCCCGCGCGGCCGCCAGCGAGATGACCTCCTCGGCCAGAGCCTGCGCTGCCGCCTCCGTCATGGGTGAACCACCGCCATCAGCCGATCCCCCATCACCCGATCCTCAGTGACCACGCTCGGCGGACCGCGCGGCCCGCTCCGCCCGTTTGCGCTGGGCCCGCTCGCTCGTGCGGCGCAGGGTGACCGCCCGCGCGACGTAGTCCGCGCCGGTCACCAGGGTGACCACCACGGCGACGGCCATGACGACGGCGGCCATCGTCTGCCAGCCGCCCTCCAGGGGCAACAGGTAGAGCCCGATGGCCACGGCCTGCAGGAAGGTCTTGACCTTGCCGCCGCGGCTGGCCGGCATCACGCCGTGCCGGATCACGACGAACCGAAGGATGGTCACGCCGACCTCGCGCACCAGCACCGCGACCGTGACCCACCAGGACAGCTGGTCCAGCCAGGAGAGACCGACGAGCGCTGTTCCGATGAGGGCCTTGTCCGCGATCGGGTCGACGATCTTGCCGAGGTCTGTGATGAGCCCGCGCCGGCGGGCCAGCTCGCCGTCGAAGCGGTCG
Source organism: uncultured Actinomycetota bacterium (assembly GCA_963794535.1). Classification (GTDB taxonomy): domain Bacteria; phylum Actinomycetota; class Actinomycetes; order Actinomycetales; family CAVURS01; genus CAVURS01. The sequence goes on along the minus strand of CAWCEI010000013.1, from coordinate 130,816 downwards.
GTCAGCGAGGCCACCCCGAAGACCACCGTCGCCGCGACCCGCCAGCTGCTCTGGCGGCCACCGTCGTGCAGGAGCAGGACGGCGAAGACAGGCACCAGGAGCAAGCGCACAAACGTCAGCGCGTTGGCGATGTTCCAGATGCTCACGCCCGGCGTCGCCGGCAGCGCCACCGGGTCCATCGCCCGGCCGCCGGCCCCCGCTGCCGGCTCGGTCATCGAGCGACCTCGCGCCGGGCGACCAGGTCGGCGCCCTCGCTGGCGACCACGCGAGCCCGCACCAGGTCGCCGAGCGCGAACGCGGCGCCGTCGTCCGGCAGCAGCCGGGTCGTGCCGTCGACATCGGGGCCCTGGTGCTCGGCCCGGCCCTCGGCCGGCTCGTCAGCCGACCCGTCCGAGGCCTGCTCGACCAGCACCTCGACCGACTCACCGAGCCGGTCCTCGGCGCGCTGGCTGGTCAGCTCCTCGACCAGGTCGGCGACGTGCTCCACCCGCGCGGCGACCTCGTCGGCGTCGAGCTTGCCGTCGTAGCCCTCGGCCTCGGTGCCGTCCTCGTCGGAGTAGCCGAACACGCCCACGACGTCGAGCCGGGCCGCGGTCAGGAAGGCCGTGAGCTCCTCGAGGTCGGCCTCGGTCTCCCCCGGGAACCCCACGATCACGTTGGACCGCACCCCGGCCAGCGGCGCGCGCGAGCGGATCTGCTCGAGCAGCCCGAGGAAGGCCGCACCGTCGCCGAAGCGCCGCATCCGGCGCAGCAGCGGGCCCGACGCGTGCTGGAAGGACAGGTCGAAGTAGGGCACGACGCCCGGCGTACCGGCCATCACGTCGAGCAGACCGGGGCGCACCTCAGCCGGCTGGAGGTACGAAACCCGCACTCGCGCAACACCTTCCACGGCCGCGAGCTCAGGCAGCATCGTCTCCAGCAGGCGCAGGTCACCGAGATCCTTGCCGTACGACGTGGAGTTCTCGCTGACCAGCAAGAGCTCCTGGACCCCCTGGCCGGCCAGCCAGCGCGCCTCGTTGAGCACGTCGGCCGGACGGCGTGAGACGAACGCGCCCCGGAAGGACGGGATCGCGCAGAACGCGCAGCGCCGGTCGCAGCCTGAGGCGATCTTGAGCGGCGACCACGGGCGCCCGTCGAGCCGGCGCCGTACGACGCGGGGCCCGCTCGCCGGTGCGACCCCGTCCGGCAGGTCGGGCCGCTCGAGGTCGGCCGGCCCGGCGTCGCCGTGCCCGGGCGCGGCCACCGCCGACCCCGGCCGGTCCACCGGGCTCAGCGGGAGCAGGGACCGGCGGTCGACCGGGACGTGGGAGCTCGGCCGCTCGCCATGCAGGATCGCGTCGAGGTGGGCGGACAGGTCGGCGTAGGAGTCGAAGCCGAGCACCGCGTCCGCCTCGGGCAGCTCAGCGGCGAGCTGTTCGCCGTACCGCTCGGCCAGGCAGCCGACCGCCACGACGGCCCGGGTCCGGCCGGTCTCCTTCAGCGCCGACGCCTCGAGCAGGGTGTCGATCGAGTCCTTCTTGGCCTGCTCCACGAACCCGCAGGTGTTGACCACCGCGACATCGGCGTCGGCGGCGTCGTCGACGAGGGTCCAGCCCTGGGACTCCAGCCGGCCGGCCAGCTCCTCGGAGTCCACCTCGTTGCGGGCGCAGCCCAGCGTGACGAGGGCGACCGTGCGGGCGTTGGACACGACCGCAACTCTAGGGCGCCCCACTGCCGTGCTCAGTACGGCGGCGCGGGCGCCTCGCCGACGGCCTCGACGTCGAAGACGACCGGCTCACCGGGCGGGTCCTCCCCGCGCAGGAGGGCGAGCGTGGCCGGCAGGTCGTCGGGCTTGACCAGCACGTCGCGAGCCTTGCTGCCCTCGCTCGGGCCGACGATGCCGCGCGACTCGAGCAGGTCCATCAGCCGGCCGGCCTTGGCGAAACCGACCCGGAGCTTGCGCTGGAGCATCGAGGTCGAACCGAACTGCGTGGACACCACGAGCTCGGTCGCCTGCAGCAGCAGGTCGAGGTCGTCGCCGATGTCGTCGTCGACGATCTTCTGCTGGACCGGCGCAATGATGTCGGACCGGTAGGTGGGTGCGAGCTGGGTCTTCACGTGGGCGACGACCTTGGCCACCTCGGACTCGGTGACCCAGGCACCCTGGACGCGCATCGACTTGCTGGAGCCCATCGGCAGGAAGAGCGCATCGCCCTGTCCCACCAGCTTCTCGGCCCCGGGCTGGTCGAGGACGACGCGCGAGTCGGCGAGCGAGCTGGTGGCGAAGGCCATCCGGCTCGGCACGTTGGCCTTGATCAGACCGGTCACGACGTCGACGCTCGGCCGTTGGGTGGCGAGCACCAGGTGGATGCCGGCCGCACGCGCGAGCTGGGTGATCCGGACGATCGACTCCTCGACGTCTCGGGGCGCGACCATCATCAGGTCGGCCAGCTCGTCCACGATGACCAGCAGGTACGGGTAGGGCGCGACGACCCGCTCGCTGCCAGGGAGCGGCTTGACCGTGCCGGCCCGCACCCCCTTGTTGAAGTCGTCGACGTGCTTGAAGCCGAACGCGGCCAGGTCGTCGTACCGGACCTCCATCTCCTTGACCACCCAGGCCAGCGCTTCGGCCGCCTTCTTGGGGTTGGTGATGATCGGCGTGATCAGGTGCGGAATGCCCTCGTACGCCGTGAGCTCGACCCGCTTGGGGTCGACCAGCACCATGCGCACCTCGTCCGGGGTCGAGCGCATCAGGATCGACACGATCATGGAGTTGATGAAGCTCGACTTGCCCGCTCCGGTCGCACCCGCGACGAGCAGGTGCGGCATCTTGGCCAGGTTGGCGACGACGTAGCCGCCCTCGACGTCCTTGCCGACGCCGATGACCATCGGGTGCTCAGTCGTGCGGGCTGCGTTGGACCGCAACACATCCCCGAGGCTGACCTTCTCGCGGTCGGTGTTGGGGATCTCGATCCCGATCGCGGACTTGCCGGGGATCGGCGACAGGATCCGCACGTCGGCGGAGGCGACCGCGTAGGCGATGTTCTTGGAGAGTGCGGTCACCCGCTCGACCTTGATGCCCGGGCCGAGCTCGACCTCGTAGCGGGTCACCGTCGGCCCCCGGCTGAAGCCGGTGACCTGCGCGTCGATCTCGAACTGCGTCAGCACCTCGGTCAACGCCTCGACCACGCGGTCGTTGGCCGCGGACCGCTCCTTGTGCGGGCTGCCCGGCGCGAGGATCTCGTCCGTGGGCAGCGCGTAGGTGATGTCGCCGGCCAGGGCGAGCTGCTCGACCCGCGGGGGCAACGGCTGAGTGGGCGGTGCGACGAGGGCCGGCTTGCCCGCGGGTACGACGACCGCGGGGCCCATCGGGGCCAGCTCACCGCCGGCGGCGGCTGGGGCGGGCTCGGCGTCGGTCGGCTTGCGCTGGCCCGGCCGCAGCCCGGCCCGCTCGTTGGCCTCCCGCTCGGCCTTCTCCAGCGGCGTCTCGAACGCCTCGTCGCCGGCCCGGGTGCCCTCGGCGTCGCCGTCGGAGTCGTCCTTGGCCGCGGCCGAGCGGCTCTTGCGCAGCCGGGAGAGCATCGAGGCGGGGGCATCGGTCGCCACCGAGGCCTTGACCCCGTTGGCCGGCAGGTCACCGGAGCTCTCGCCCGCGGCCTCGGCGACCTCGCCGTCGGTGGACGGGTGGGTTCCGTGGTGCAGCAGGCGCTCCCGCAGGTCCAGGACCCGGTCGGGGATCTGGTGCACCGGGGTGGCGGTGATGACCAGGACGCCGAAGCCGCCGACGAGCAGCAGGAGGGCGATCGCGCCGTAGCCGGTGACCGCGGCCGCCAGCGGGCTGGAGGCCAGGAAGCCGATCATGCCGCCGGCATCGCGCATCCGGGTCGCACCGTCCGGCGGGCTGGGCAGGTGCTGGGACAGGTGGACCAGGCCGGTGGCCGAGACGGTCAGAGCGGCCAGGCCGATCCCGACCCGGCTGTTGGCCTGGGACTGCTGCGGGTGCCGCAGCAGCCGGACCCCGAGAGCGAGCAGGACGAGCGGAACCGCGAGGCCGACCCGGCCCAGGGTGCCCGCGACCACCGCGTGGACGACCCGGCCGACCGGTCCGGCCAGACCCCACCACTCGCTGGCGGCGACGACGATGGCCAGCCCGACGAGGGTGAGGCCGATGCCGTCGCGACGGAGCTCCGGGTCGAGGTCGCGGGCCGAGGTCCCGATCCGGCGGGCGCCGCCACCGACGACGTGAGCGGCGCCCATCCAGGCGCCGCGGACCGCCCGCACCGGCCACGGCGCGGCGGTCCGCCGGGACCGGGTCGCGTGCCGGGTCGAGGCCCGGGGCTTGCGGCTGCTGGGTCGCTTGGCCGGTCGCTTGCCGCCCAGGGGCTTGCCCCGGCCCGACGTACGGGCTGGGGTTCTCGCCTGGGCTGCCCGCGCGGGGGAAGACGTACGGGTCGCCATGTTCCCCACGGTACCCGTCAGTCCCTCTGACCCCAGGTGTCTCGGGAGCCCCAGCGCGCCGTGTCGCTCAGGCGCTCTGTCCGTCCGTCGGCGCATCCGCCAGCCAGGCGGACGGCATCAGGAACCAGTGCCCGTCCGGGCAGCGGACCTTGACGTGCTCAACGGGCCCGCTGGTGCCGGCCCGCACCGAACGCCACTCGACGCTGGCCCGGCCCCCACACTCGGGGCAGACGACGGTGTCGGTCTCGTCAGCCACGCCGGCGTGCGCGTGCGCCTTGCCGAGCGCGTCCAGCAGGGACTGGCCGGGCTCGGGGAAGGGGTGGGTGGTGCCGACGACGGTCAGGTTCAGACCGCTACGGACGGCATCGACATCATGGACGTCAGGGACGTTGTGGGCGAGGGACATGGTGCGGTTCCTTCGGCTCTCGCCGCGCACGGCGCGGCAGGGTGAGTGCTGTCGGTTGGTGGCACGACCACCGCGCCGGCCGCGTTCACGTAGGCAACCGCGCCGTTGCGGATGGGCAGTCGGCACCGATGAACCCAGCCCCCGCCGCGGGTCACGCTCGACCCGTGGAACCAACTGCCGCACTCGCCGTCGAGGCCAAGTCCCACCTGCCCAGCTGCCGGCCCGGCGGCTGCGCCTACCTGTGCTCCGAGGCCGGGCTCGCGGCGGCCCACGACGCCTACCGGTCGCGGCTCCTGGCCCGGGCCCGGCGCGTGGTCGGCGACCCCCACCTCGCGGAAGAGGCCGTGCAGGAGGCCTTCCTGCGCGGCTGGCGGGCCTGCTCGACCTTCGACCCCACCGGGGCGCCGGTGCTCAGCTGGTTGCTGGTCATCACTGCGAACGCCGCGGTCGACCTGGCCCGGGCCCGAGCCCGCCGCCCACCGCTCGTGGCCCCCAGCCAGGAGGCACCGGACCGGCTCCCCGACGGATTGGGCGACGTCGACCTGCTGCTCCTGCGGGCCGAGCTGGGCGATGCCCTGGCCGCCATCGGCCCGGACCAGCGCACGGCGGTCGTCGAGACCTTCCTGCGCGACCGGCCGTACGCCGAGGTCGCCGCCGAGCTCGGCATCCCGGTCGGCACGCTGCGGACCCGGGTCTACTACGGGTTGCGGCGACTGCGGGAGGCGATCGTGGCGCAGGAGCGGCGCCCGGCCCCGGCTCCGCGGCGGCGGCAGCGCCGGTCCAGCTCCCGGTTCAGGCGGCGATGACGACCGGGATGATCATCGGCCGGCGGCGCAGCTTGCCGCCGACCCACTTGCCGACCACCCGCCGGACGACCTGCTGCAGCTCGTAGGTGTCCTTGACCCCCTGCTCCGTAGCCTCGGCGAGCGCCTGCTCGATCCGCGGGATCACGTCCTCGAAGACGGTGTCGTTGACGACGAACCCGCGGGCCTGCACGGTCGGCCCGGCCGCGACCTTGCCGGTCACCGAGTCGACGACGACGAAGATCGAGATGAACCCCTCGTCGCGCAGGATCCGCCGATCGGTGAGCAGCTCCTCGGTGGTCTCCCCGACCCCGGAGGCATCGACGTAGACGAAGCCCGCACGGGACCGACCCGACGACCTTGGCAACGCCGTTGACCAGGTCGACGACGGTGCCGTCGTCGCAGCGGATCACCCGCTCGCGAGGCACGCCGGTCGCGACCGCCAGGTCGCCGTTGGCCACCAGGTGGCGCACCTCGCCGTGCACCGGCATGGCGTTGCGCGGGCGGACGATGTTGTAGCAGTAGAGGAGCTCACCGGCGCTGGCGTGCCCGGACACGTGGACCAGCGCGTTGCCCTTGTGGACGACGCGGGCACCGAGCCGGGTCAGGCCGTTGATCACGCCGGAAGACGGCGTTCTCGTTGCCCGGGATCAGGCTCGAGGCGAGCACGACGGTGTCGCCCTCGCCCACCTCGATCCGGTGCTCCCGGTTGGCCATCCGGGACAGCGCGGCCATCGGCTCGCCCTGGGATCCGGTGCAGACGAGGACGACCTGGTCGTCCGGCAGGTTGTCCAGGGCCTTGACGTCGACCAGGACGCCGTCGGGCACCTTGAGGTAGCCGAGCTCGCGCGCCACGCCCATGTTGCGCAGCATCGAGCGGCCGACCAGCGCGACCTTGCGGCCATGGGCGTCGGCGGCGTCGAGCACCTGCTGCACCCGGTGCACATGGCTGGAGAAGCAGGCCATGATCACCCGGCGCTCGGCGTGGGAGAAGACCCGGTCCATCGCCTGGCCGATGTCGCGCTCGGGCGTCGTGAAGCCCGGCACCTCGGCGTTGGTGGAGTCGACCATGAAGAGGTCGACGCCCTCCTCGCCGAGCCGGGCGAAGGCCCGCAGGTCGGTGAGCCGGTTGTCCAGCGGCAGCTGGTCCATCTTGAAGTCGCCGGTGTGCAGGACGAGGCCGGCCGGCGTACGGACCGCCACGGCGAGCGCGTCCGGGATCGAGTGGTTGACCGCGATGAACTCGCAGTCGAACGCGCCGAGCCGCTCCCGCTGCCCCTCGCGGACCGTCAGCGAGTACGGCGTGATCCGGTGTTCCTTGAGCTTGGCCTCGACCAGCGCCAAGGTGAGCTGGGAGCCGATCAGCGGGATGTCCGCCCGCAGCTTGAGCAGGTAGGGCACGGCCCCGATGTGGTCCTCGTGGCCGTGGGTCAGGATGACGGCCTCGATGTCACCGAGCCGGTCGGCGATGTAGTCGAAGTCGGGCAGGATCAGGTCGACGCCGGGCTGATGGTCCTCCGGGAAGAGGACCCCGCAGTCGATGACGAGCAACCGTCCGTCGTACTCGAGCACGGCCATGTTGCGGCCGACCTCTCCGAGGCCGCCCAACGGCACGATTCGGAGCGTGCCCGGCGCCAGGGAGGGCGGCGCGGGCAGCGTGGGGATCTGGGTCACAGAATTCCGATCTGGTGGAGGTCGGCCCGCAGGGCCGACACCTCGTCCTCGGTCGCGGCCACCAGAGGCAGCCGGACCGAGCGGTTGGGGAGCACGCCGAGGAGCTCGAGCGCGGCCTTGACCGCGATCACCCCCTGCGTGCGGGTCATGAGCCCGGCCACGACCGGCAGGAGCTCGACGTGCAGCTTGCGGGCCAGCTCGAGGTTGCCCGCGTCGACCGCGCGCACCATCGCGGCGTACCGATCCGCGGTGACGTGGGCGACCACCGAGACGACACCGATGGCGCCGACCGCCAGCCAGGGCAGGTTGAGCAGGTCGTCGCCGCTGTAGTAGGCCAGGCCGCTCTCGGCCATGACCTGGGAACCTTCGAACAGGTCGCCCTTGGCGTCCTTGACGGCGACGATGCGCGGGTGCTCCGCCAGCCGGAAGAAGGTCTCGGCCCGGATCGCCATGGCGGTCCGGCCGGGAATGTCGTAGAGCATCACCGGCAGCGGCGTGGCGTCGGCGACGGCGGTGAAGTGGGCGACCAGGCCGGCCTGGGGCGGCTTGCTGTAGTACGGCGTGACGACGAGCGCGCCGCTCGCCCCGGCCCGGTGCGCAGCCTGGGCCAGCTCGACGGTGTGGGCGGTGTCGTTGGTGCCGACGCCGGCGACGACCCGGGCCCGGTCACCGACCGCGGCCAGTACGGCGCGCAGCAGCTCGAGCTGCTCGGCCGGGCTGGTCGTGGGCGACTCCCCCGTCGTGCCACTCACGACGAGACCGTCGCACCCCTGGTCCACCAGATGGGAGGCCAGGTGCTGAGCCGCGTCGAGGTCGAGCGCCCCGTCGTCGTCGAACGGGGTGACCATCGCGGTGAGCACCCGGCCGAACGCCAGTGCGGCGTCGGCGTGGTCGGGCATGGTCACACGCTACCGCCGCGCGCGGGCGGGCCAGACACAAGTGAGGACCGCGTCGCTGCTCGCTCGGGGGTCCGAGCAGCGACACGGTCCACCGACTACATCGGCAGTCCAGCTCCCGGCGTTACAGGTCCGGCGGTGTTAGTTTTCGGGACGTGCAGCAGTACCTCGATCTCCTCGACCATGTCCTGACAACTGGCGCCAGCAAAGGCGATCGGACCGGGACCGGCACGCTCAGCGTCTTCGGCTACCAGATGCGGTTCGATTTGTCCGAAGGCTTCCCGGCCCTGACCACGAAGCGGCTGCACATGCGCTCCGTCGTGGGCGAGCTGCTCTGGTTCCTGCGGGGCTCGACGAATGTCGAGTGGCTGCACGAGGCCGGAGTGACCATCTGGGACGAGTGGGCCGACGATGACGGCGAGCTCGGACCGGTCTACGGCTACCAGTGGCGGTCGTGGCCGACGCCGGATGGCCGGCACGTCGACCAGATCGCGGCAGTCATCGAGAACATCCGGACCAACCCGGACTCGCGCCGGCATCTGGTCAGCGCGTGGAACGTCGCCGACCTCGACCAGATGGCGCTGCCCCCGTGCCACACCATGTTCCAGTTCTACGTCGCCGACGGCCGGCTCTCCTGCCAGCTCTACCAACGCTCGGCCGACATCTTCCTCGGCGTCCCGTTCAACATCGCGTCGTACGCGCTGCTGACGATGATGGTCGCCCAGGTGACCGGGCTGGAGCCGGGCGACTTCGTGCACACGCTGGGCGACGCGCACCTGTACCTGAACCACGTCGACCAGGCCCGCGAGCAGCTAACGCGACGGCCAACGGCCCTGCCGACGATGCGGCTCAACCCGGCAGCGGCGCTCGATCGACGAGTTCGAGCTGGCGACTTCACCCTCGAGGGCTACGCGCCGCAGCCTTCGATCAAGGCCCCCATCGCCGTATGAGCGGTGACTCTTGTCGCCGCGGTGGGAGCGAACCGGGTGATCGGCCGGCACGGAGACCTCGCGGTGCGGATCTCGGCCGACCTGCGCCGGTTCAAGGCATTGACGATGGGTCACACGATGGTCATGGGCCGCAAGACCTGGGACTCCATGCCCGGCGCCCTGCCCGGCCGGCGCAGCATCGTGATCACCCGCGACCGGGACCTGCGGGCCGACGGCGCCGACGTCGTCGAGTCGGTGGAGGCGGCGTTCGCGCTGGCTGGGAGCGGGCCCGTGTTCGTGGTCGGCGGTGGCGAGATCTACGCCCAGACCATGGGTCGCGCCGATGCGCTCGAGCTCACCGAGGTGCAGGCGGAGCTGGACGGCGACGTCTTCTTCCCCGAGATCGACCGGGCGCAGTGGGTCGAGGTGGGTCGCGAGCCGGGTGACGGCTATGACTTCGTCCGGTACGAGCGAGCCGGACCCGAGGAGCGTGCGTGACCGCACCCGTTGACCTGACGGCGTTCATCGCCGGGCTGCCCAAGGCCGAGCTGCACGTGCACCACGTCGGCTCCGCCGCCCCGCACACCGTCGCGGCGCTGGCCGAGCGGCACGCCGGGAGCACCGATGTGCCGGCCGACCCGGCCCTGCTCGCGGACTACTTCACCTTCACCGACTTCGCCCACTTCATCACCGTCTACCTCTCCGTCGTCGACCTGATCCGCGACCCGCAGGACGTCTGGACCCTGACCCGGGACATCGGCCTCGACCTCGCGGCCCAGAACGTCCGGTACGCCGAGCTGACCCTCACGCCGTACTCGTCGGTCAAGCGCGGCATCGCGGCCGAGGCCTTCTGCGAGGCGGTGGAGGACGCCCGGCGGTCGGTCGAGGCCGAGCGGGACCTGACCCTGCGTTGGTGCTTCGACATCCCCGGCGAGTCCGGTGTCCCGGCCGCCGACGTCACGCTCGACATCGCGCTCGGCCAACGACCCGACGGGCTGGTGAGCTTCGGCCTCGGGCGGTCCGGAGGTCGGCGTACCGCGGTCGTGGTTCACCGACCACTTCGCCCGGGCTCGAGCGGCCGGCCTGCACAGCGTCCCGCACGCGGGTGAGTCGACCGGCCCCGAGACCGTCTGGGACTCGCTGCGCCTCCTGGGCGCCGAGCGAATCGGCCACGGTATCAACGCTATTCATGACCCAACGCTCGTCGAGCATCTGGCCCAGGAGCAGATCCCGCTCGAGATCTGCCCGACCTCGAACGTGTGCACGCGGTCGGTGCCTTCGTTGGCCGAGCACCCGCTGCCGGCGCTGGTGGCGGCGGGCGTGCCGGTGTCGATCAACTCCGACGACCCGCCGATGTTCTCGACGACGCTCAACCACGAGTACGCCGTGGCCGCCGAGCTGCTCGGCCTCGACGCCGCCGGGGTGGCCGAGCTGGCTCGCGCGGCGGTGCGGCAGTCGTTCGCCGACGAGCCGGTCAAGCGCCGGCTCCTGGCCGAGATCGACAGCTACCTCGCCCAGGCGACGGCGGCCAATCCAGGCTGATTGGCCTCGCTGGTTGGATGGGCTGATGGACCTGCCCACGCCGACCTTCCGACCGGCCGACCGGGTCCCGTCGGCCGACGCGAGCGTCCGGGAGGCGACCGCGGCGGACGCGCCGGGCATGGGGCGGGTGCAGGCGGCGGCCTGGCGCGCGTCGTACGCCGGTGTGCTGCCCGGCCGACGCATTGGCGGCCCTGGAGCCCGACGATCTGGGCGAGGTCTGGCGGGACGCACTGGTCCGGCCGCCGAGCGGGTCGCACCGGGTGCTGGTGGCGCTGTCCGCCGGCGAGCTGGTCGGCTTCGCGGCGATCGGGCCGGCCGATGCGGACGCCGCCCGCAGGTCGGCGAGCTCGCTCGCGTTCGTGGTCGCGCCCGGACGCCCAGCACGCCGGCCACGGCTCCCGGCTGCTCAACGCCGCGGCCGACCGGCTCCGGCAGGTCGGGCTTCGAGCGAGGTCGTCGTCTGGGTGCTCGCCGGGGACGACGTGCGGCGCCGGTTCCTCGACCGCGGCCGGCTTCGAGCCGGACGGAGCTCATCGAACGTTCGCCGCCGCGCCGCCGGACGGTGCGGAGCGCGCTGCCGAGCTGCGCGAGGTGCGGTTGGTCGCGTCTCACTCGCTCTGGCGCACATGAGCGCGCGAAAGCCCTGCAGCCGCAAGCACTTTCGGCCGCGCGCCGGGCTCAGGTGATCCGTCAGGCGATCTCGGTGGGCGTGGCCTCAGGGACGTACGGCGTCAGCTTCGGTGCCCTGTCGGTCGCGGCCGGACTGTCGATCTGGCAGACCTGCGCCCTGTCGGTGCTGCTGTTCACCGGCGGCTCGCAGTTCGCACTCGTCGGCGTCGTCGGGGCCGGTGGCTCGGGCGTCGCGGCCGTCGCAACCTCGACCCTGCTCGGGCTGCGCAACGGCCTGTACGGTCTCCAGCTGACCCGGATCCTCGGGCTGCGCGGGCTGCGCCGCGTAGTCGGGGCGCAGCTGACCATCGACGAGTCCACCGCCGTCGCGATCGGCCAGCCCGAGCCGGCGGCCTCGCGGCTCGGCTTCTGGGCGACCGGCGCCAGCGTCTTCGTGCTGTGGAACCTCACGACCCTGGTCGGCGCACTGGCCGGCAACGCGCTCGGGCGACCCCAAGCGCTACGGGCTGGACGCGGCGGCGTCGTCGGCTTTCCTGGCGCTGCTCTGGCCCCGGCTCAAGGCGCGTGAGGCGCAGGCCGTCGCTGTGGCCGCGGCGTTCGTGGCGATGGTGCTCTCGCCCGCGGTGCCCGGCCGGCGTACCGGTCCTCGCCGCCGGGCTTGGCCGCCGTCGTCGCGGGTGTGTGGCGCACCCGGCCGGGCGCCGACCGGCCGAGCGAGGCCGGTGAGCCGGCGTGACCCTCTGGGTGACGGTGCTGGTGGCCTGCGTGCTCGGCTACGTGGCCAAGCTGGCCGGGCACATCGTGCCGCCGTCCTGGCTGGCGCACCCGACGGCGGCGCGGATCAGCGCGCTGCTGCCGGTCTCGCTGCTGGCGGCGCTCGTCACCGTGCAGACGTTCACGTCGCACGGGCGGCTGGTCCTCGACGCCCGCGCGGCCGGGCTGGCCGCCGCCGCCGTGGCGCTGCTGCTCCGCGCGCCGTTCCTCGTCGTCGTGCATCGTCGGGGCGGTCGTCGCGGCCACCCTGCGCGCCCTCACCTGACCCGTGGACGAGCGGGCTTAGAGGCCGAGGATGGCTTCGAGGCCGACGGTCAGGCCGGGACGGTCGACGACGGCCCGGACCCCGGCCAGCACGCCGGGCATGAACGACGCCCGGTCGAAGGAGTCGTGCCGCAGGGTCAGCTGCTCCCCCGCGCCGCCGAACAGGATCTCCTCGTGCGCGACCAGCCCGCGCAGCCGGACGGCGTGGACGTGCACGCCGTCGATGTCGGCGCCGCGGGCGCCGTGCGGGTCCGAGCGTCGTGGCGTCCGGCGGCGGGGCCAGGCCGGCCCGGCCGCGGGCCGCCGCGATGACCCGGGCCGTGCGCAGCGCCGTGCCGCTGGGGGCGTCGACCTTGTCCGGGTGGTGCAGCTCGACCACCTCGGCCGACTCGTAGAACCGGGCCGCCTGCTCGGCGAAGCGCATCAGCAGGATCGCCCCGATGGCGAAGTTCGGCGCGATCAGCACGCCGGTGTGCGGCCGGTCGTCCAGGGCGGCGCGCACCTGGTCGAGCCGGTCGTCGGTCCAGCCGGTCGTGCCGACGACGGCGTGGACGCCGGCGGCCACCAGGTGCAGCACGTTGCCGAGGGTCGCGTCCGGGACGGTGAAGTCGACCGCCACCTCGGCGCCCGCCAGGTCGCCCAGGTCGTCGCCCACGTCGTACCGGCCGGCCAGGTCCAGGTCCGGCGCGGCCTCGACCGCCCGGCACACCTCGGCGCCCATCCGCCCGGCGGCCCCGATGACGGCCACCGCGATCCGGGGCTTCGGCTGCTGCTCTGCGTTCACAGCCGCGAGCCTAGTTAGGAGCAGCGCGTCAGACGGTGAAGGTCAGCGGTCCTCGTCGAACGGGCCGACGACGGTCAGCGAGCGCGGCCGCCCGGCCAGGTCGGCCGCCAGGTCCTTGACGTCGGCGGCGCTCACCGTCACCGATCCGCTGCAGCGCCTCGTCCAGCCCGACGTACTCGCCGTAGACCAGCTCGGCCTTGCCCAGCCGCGACATCCGCGAGCCGGTGTCCTCCATGCCGAGGACCAGGCCGCCGCGCAGCTGGCCGATGCCGCGCTCCAGCTCGTCCTCGGTGATGCCGCCGCTCGGCCAGCCGCTCGAGCTCGGCCCGCATCAGCGCGAGCACCTGGTCCAGCTTGGCCGGGGCGCACCCGGCGTACAGGCCGAAGTAGCCGGCGTCGGAGTAGCCCTGGGCGAAGGAGTAGACCGAGTAGGCCAGGCCGCGCTTCTCGCGCACCTCCTGGAACAGCCGGCTGCTCATGCCGCCGCCGAGCACCGCGTTGAGGACCGACATGGCGTAGCGCCGCTCGTCGGTCGAGGTCAGGGCGGTCGTGCCGAGCAGGACGTTGGCCTGCTCGGTCGCCCGGCGTACGACGACCGGCTGGGTGCGGCTCTCGATCGCCGCCAGGCCACCGGGCCGGCGCGGCGTCGGGTCGGCGTCCGGGCCGAGCGTAGACCCCGTCGCGGGACAGCTCGTCGGCGATGACCCGGCAGAGCAGGTCGTGGTCGAGCGAGCCGGCGGCCGTGAAGACCAGGCCCGGCCCGGCGTAGTGCTCCCGGAAGTGCCGACGCCACATGGTCGCGGTCGATCGTCGGCGATGGACGCCGGGGTCCCGCCGATCGGCCGGCCCAGCGGGTGCGCGCCGAGGACGGCCTCGGAGAACCGCTCGTGGACGACGTCACTGGGGTCGTCGTCGTTCATGGCGAGCTCTTCGAGGATGACCCCGCGCTCGCTCTCCACGTCCGCCGGGCTGATCGTCGCCGAGGTCACCATGTCGGTGATCACGTCCGCGGCCAGCGGCAGGTCCTCGTCGAGCACCCGGGCGAAGTAGCAGGTGTGCTCCTTGCCGGTCACCGCGTTGGACTCGCCGCCGACCTCGTCGAAGGCGACCGCGATGTCCAGCGCCGAGCGCCGCGCGGTGCCCTTGAAGAGCAGGTGCTCGAGGAAGTGCGTGGCGCCGAGGTAGCCCGGCGCCTCGTCACGGCTGCCGACGCCCGACCCAGCAGCCGAGCGTCACCGAGCGGACGCCGGGGACGGACTCGGTCAGGACCCGGACGCCGCCGGGCAGGACGGTACGGCGCACGAGTGCGCCCCCGGCCTGCCCGGCAACGGTGTCCGATGTCCCGCGGGTCAGCGGCAGCGGGACGGCTGCCACGTCAGGCGTCGACCTTGTCGTCGGCCACAGTCGACCCAGCGGCAGCGTCCACGTCGACCGGAGCCCCGTCCGAGGGAACCGTGGACTCGCCGGCCGCATCCTCGGTCACCGCGGCGAGCGAGAGCTTGCCGCGCGGGTCGATCTCCTTGAGCTCGACCTGGATCTTCTGGCCGATCTTGACGACGTCGTCGACGCTGTCGATCCGCTTGCCACCGACGAGCTTGCGGATCTCGGAGATGTGCAGCAGGCCGTCCTTGCCGGGCAGCAGCGACACGAACGCCCCGAAGGTCGTCGTCTTGACGACGGTGCCCATGAAGCGCTCGCCGACCTCCGGCATGGTCGGGTTGGCGATGGCGTTGACCATCGCCCGGGCGGCCTCGGCCGACGGGCCGTCGGTCGCGCCGATGTAGACGGTGCCGTCGTCCTCGATCGAGATCTGGGCGCCGGTCTCGTCCTGGATCTGGTTGATCATCTTGCCCTTTGGCCCGATGACCTCGCCGATCTTGTCGACCGGCACCTGCACCGAGATGACGCGCGGCGCGTACGGCGACATCTCGTCCGGAGCGTCGATGGCCTCGGCCATGACGTCCAGGATGTGCAGCCGCGCGTCGCGCGCCTGGGTCAGCGCCGAGGCGAGGACCGAGGCCGGGATGCCGTCGAGCTTGGTGTCGAGCTGGATCGCGGTGACGAACTCCTTGGTGCCGGCGACCTTGAAGTCCATGTCGCCGAAGGCGTCCTCGGCGCCGAGGATGTCGGTCAGCGCGGCGTACTCGGTACTCCCGTCGACGGTGTCGGACACCAGGCCCATCGCGATGCCGGCGACCGGCGCCTTGAGCGGCACACCGGCCTGCAGCAGCGAGAGCGTCGAGGCGCAGACCGAGCCCATCGAGGTGGATCCGTTGCTGCTCAACGCTTCCGAGACCTGACGGATCGCGTAGGGGAACTCCTCGCGCGACGGCAGCACCGGCATCAGGGCGCGCTCGGCGAGCGCACCGTGGCCGATCTCGCGGCGCTTGGGCGAACCCACGCGGCCGGTCTCACCCGTGCTGAACGGCGGGAAGTTGTAGTTGTGCATGTAGCGCTTGCGCGTCTCCGGGCGACAGCGTGTCGAGCATCTGCTCCATGCGCAGCATGTTCAGCGTGGTGACGCCCAGGATCTGGGTCTCGCCGCGCTCGAACAGCGCCGAGCCGTGCACCCGCGGGATGACCTCGACCTCGGCCGAGAGCTGGCGGATGTCGGCCAGACCACGGCCGTCGATGCGGACCTTGTCGCGCAGGATGCGCTGGCGGATCAGCTTCTTCTGGACCGAGCGGTACGCCGCGGACAGCTCCTTCTCGCGACCGGCGAACTGCTCGCCGAGCTCGCCGAGGACCCGGGCCTTGATCTCGTCGATCCGGCCCTCGCGCTCCTGCTTGTCACCGATCCGCAGCGCGTCGCTCGAGGTCACCCGAGGCGCCCTCGACCGCGGCGTACGCGTCGTCGGCGTAGTCCGGGAAGGTCGGGAACTCCTGGACCGGCTTGGCCGCGCGCGCCGCCAGGTCGGACTGCGCGGCGCAGAGCTGGGCGATGAACGGCTTGGCCGCCTCGAGGCCCTGGGCCACGACCTCCTCGGTCGGCGGGGCGACGTTCTCGCCCTTGATCAGCGACCAGGCCGACTCGGTGGCCTCGGCCTCGACCATCATGATCGCGACGTCGGCGCTGCCGCCCTCGTCGCTGCCGACGACGCGGCCGGCGACGACCATGTCGAAGACCGAGCGCTCGACCTGGCTGTAGTTCGGGAAGGCCACCCACTGGCCGTCGATCAGGGCGACGCGGACGGCGCCGATCGGGCCGCTGAACGGCAGGCCGGACAGCTGGGTGGACATCGACGCGGCGTTGATCGCCACGACGTCGTACTGGTGGTCCGGGTTGAGCGACAGGACCGTGATGACGACCTGGACCTCGTTGCGCAGCCCCTTGACGAAGCTCGGCCGCAGCGGGCGGTCGATCAGCCGGCAGGTGAGGATGGCGTCGGTGGACGGCCGGCCCTCGCGGCGGAAGAACGAGCCGGGGATCTTGCCCGCGGCGTACATCTTCTCCTCGACGTCGACCGTCAGGGGGAAGAAGTCGAACTGGTCCTTCGGGTGCTTGCCGGCCGTGGTGGCCGACAGCAGCATGGTCTCGCCGTCGAGGTAGGCGACGGCGCTGCCGGCGGCCTGCTTGGCCAACCGGCCGGTCTCGAAGCGGATGGTGCGGGTGCCGTGGCTGCCGTTGTCGATGACAGCTTCGGCGAACTGGATCTCGGGACCCTCCATGGGTCGCCTCCGTTCTGGCCCGGGCATCCATGCCCGGGCTGGTTGACGGGAGCGACGGCACCGACGGCGTGATTGCCCGGTCTTCGATCGAGGCCCACGGGCGGCTGCGGCTTGCGCCGCGCAGCTCCCGGAGGCCACTACCGAGGACCGGCGCGGCGTTGGGCCGACGTCCCTGGTTCGTTCCTTGGGTAATTCTGGCTATCTAGCGATATTCAGTTGTGTGGTGCGGGCCGGTCGCCACAGGGGTCCACCGGCCGGGAAAGACCGAGGGAGTGGCTCCGCGGTCGCGGGTCCACTCCCAGGCGCAAGGTCAGCGACGCAGACCGAGTCGCTCGATGAGCGAGCGGTAGCGGTTGATGTCGACGTCGGACAGGTAGCGCAGCAGACGGCGGCGCTGGCCGACGAGGAGCAGCAGACCACGACGGCTGTGGTGGTCGTGCTGGTGCTCCTTGAGGTGCTCGGTGAGGTCCTTGATGCGCTGCGTCAGCATCGCGACCTGGACCTCGGGGGAGCCGGTGTCGCCCTCTTTGAGGCCGTACTCGGCGATGATCTTGCTCTTCACGGCGGCCTCGAGCGGCACTGGTGCTCCTTCTGGGAAATCGTTGCGCGGCGCACCGGGGCACATCCACCCGGGCTCTATCGTTCCGCGGCCGTTCGTACGGCGTGCTCAGGCTACCAGCGCGGCGCCGTGGGACCGAATCCGTGGGATCGGGCCGGCTAGGGCACCAGGCCCAGCACCTCGTGGCAGCGCCGTACGTCGTCGGCCATCTGGACCAGCAGGGCGTCGACCGAGTCGAACCGCACGGTCGGCCGCAGCCGCGCGACCAGGTCGATGGCGACCCGCTCGCCGTACAGCTCGAGGTCGGTGCGGTCCAGGACGTAGGCCTCGACCCGGCGCTGGGTCCCGTCGAACGTCGGGTTCGTCCCGATCGAGATGGCGGCCGGCAGGCGGGCGTCCGGCTCCCGCGGCGTCGAGCTCGGGGCGGACCAGCCACCCGGCGTACACGCCGTCGGCCGGGACCACCCCGGTCGGGTGCGGGTCGAGGTTCGCCGTCGGGTAGCCCAGCTCGCGGCCGCGATGGTCACCGTGGACGACAACGCCTTCGACCCGGTGCGGGCGGCCCAGGATCCGGGCGGCGCCGGCGACGTCGCCCTCGGCCAGCAGCTCGCGGGCCCAGGTCGAGGACCAGCGCCGCCCCGACCCCGAGTCCTCGGCCGGCTCGCCGTCGCTCGTGCCGAGGTCGTCCATCGCAGTGACCGTGAACCCGTACGCCGCGCCGAGCTCGCGCATCGTCGTGAGGTCGCCGGCGTTGCGATGCCCGAACCGCACGTCGCGGCCCGACGACGACCTCGACCGCGGACAGCGCCTCGGCGAAGACCCGCCGGACGAA
Organism: uncultured Actinomycetota bacterium; assembly: GCA_963794535.1. GTDB lineage: Bacteria > Actinomycetota > Actinomycetes > Actinomycetales > CAVURS01 > CAVURS01. The sequence continues at coordinate 112,617 of CAWCEI010000013.1, read as the reverse complement.
GTCCTCCGGGCTCCACAGGGCCAGCTCCCGGGTGAAGGTCATGACCAGCGCGGCGTCGAGCCCGGTCTGGGCCATCAGCTCGATCCGCTGGTCGAGCCCGCTCAGCGGGCGTCGGCGCTGTGTCGGGGTAGAGCACCTGGAGCGGATGCGGGTCGAAGGTCACGGCGACCGCCTTGGCCGCGCGCAGCCGGGCCCTGGCGACCACGTCGGCCAGCACGCTGCGGTGGCCCAGGTGCACGCCGTCGAAGTTGCCCAGCGTCACCACCGACGGGCCGAACCCCGGCGGCACCTGCTCGAGGTCGTCCCAGCGCTGCACGGCGGACAGCCTAGGCGCGCCATCTCAGCCGCCAGACCGTTCCGGGCCTAGGTTGACCAAGTCCTTACCCGGACTAGTCCGAACATTTGCCAATGCGAGAGCTGGAGGCACCAATGCGAAAGTCACCGCTGCTCATCGCAGCGTCCGCGTTCGTCGTCGGGGCGGCGACCATCGCCGCGGCCCCTGTCAGCCGGGGCGGCACCCGCCGCCGTGCAGCTCGACGAACGCGACTCGCCCGACGCAGCGACTACGTGGTGCTGTTCACCAGCTCCGCCGCGGCCGCGAGCGCCAAGGCGGCAATCGCGAAGGCCGGTGGCGCCATCGAGTCGAGCAACGACGCGGTCGGCTTCGCCGTCGTGCGCGGGTCGGCCGCTGTGGCGACCGCCATCAGCCGGTCCACCGCTGTCAGCGGCGTTGCCCGCAACCGGGTCATCGGCGTGGCCCCGAAGGACGCCGCCGGCCAAGAAGCGACGCTGTCGAGCGACTGACCGCCGAGCGCGCCGCGGCCAAGGCCGCCGCCAAGGGCAAGGCCCAGGCCAAGGCCGCCAAGTCGGCCGCTGCCGCGGCGACCGCCGTCGCCCCGGAGCCGCTCGCCGACAGCCAGTGGGACATGCGCCAGATCGGTGCGACCCCGACCGGCTCCTACGCCGTACAGCCCGGCAAGCAGGGCGTCCTCGTCGGCGTCATCGACACCGGCATCGACGGCACCCACCCGGACATCGCGCCGAACTTCGACGCAGCCGACTCGCAGAACTTCGTCACCGACCTGCCGGTGATCGACGGGCCGTGCGAGGTCGCCAGCTGCGTCGACCCGGCCAACGTCGACGACGACGGCCACGGCACCCACGTCGCCAGCACGATCGCCTCGCCGATCAACGGCATCGGGATCGCCGGGGTCGCGCCGAACGTGCGGCTGGTCAACCTGCGGGCCGGCCAGGACTCGGGCTACTTCTTCCTGGGCCCGACGCTGAACGCCATCACCGCCGCCGGTGACCTCGGCGTGGACGTCATCAACATGAGCTTCTACACCGACCCGTGGCTGTTCAACTGCATCGACAACCCGGCCGACTCCGCAGCGGAGCAGGCCGAGCAGCGGGTCATCCGGACCGCCACCCAGCGGGCGCTGAACTATGCGCGCTCCCACGGCGTCCTGCCGATCGCGGCCGCGGGCAACGAGAGCACGGATCTCGGCAACCCGACGTTCGACGACACGAGCCCGGACTTCCCGGTCGACACCGCGCACGACGCGCGTCATCAACAACTCGTGCATCAGCGTCCCGTCCGAGAGCAAGGGCGTCGTGGTGGTCAACTCGACCGGCATCTCGACCCGGCTGGCGTACTACTCCAACTACGGCACCGAGCAGTCCGACGTGGCCGCGCCGGGTGGCGACTTCTACGACACCCCGACCAACACGCTCGACCCGGCGGCGGAGATCACTCGCGGCGTACCCGAAGAACGTCGCGCTCGCCAACGGGGACATCGACGCCGACGGCAACGTCCTCGACCCCGGCTTCGTCCTCAAGGACTGCTCCGGTGGCGGCGAGTGCTCGTACTACCAGCGGATCCAGGGCACCTCGATGGCGTCGCCCCACGCGGTCGGCGTCGCGGCGCTGATCGTGAGCCAGTACGGCAAGGCCGACCGCAAGAACGGCGGCCTGACGCTCGACCCGAGCGGTCACCGAGCGGATCCTGGAGAACACGGCGGTCGAGCACCCCTGCCCGACGCCGCGCACGTTCACCTGGCACCGCATCCGCAGCAGTGAGCCGTTCACCGTCGACAACTCGGCCACCTGCGTCGGACCGTTGGCGCACAACGGTTTCTACGGCAACGGGATCGTCAATGCCTACGCGGCGGTCACCAGCCGCTAGCCCGAACCCGCCGAACTGGTCGAAGTCGCCGCTGGCCGGTTGTGCCCGGCTCGAACCCGGACTTCGACCAGTCGGCCGGTGCGACGAGACGCGGCCCGCTCCGGTTCAGGAGCGGGCCGCGTCGGTCCGACTGCGGGTTACGAGGTCGGCTCGTCCTCGGCCAGGATCCGGTAGAGGCTCTTGCGGGCCTGGACCAGCACCTCGCTGGCCTGGCTCACCTGCTCCTTGGTCCCGACGTGCGACACGGTGTGGACGGCGCCCATCAGGGCCCCGATCAGCTGGCGCAGCTCGCGAGCCTCGCCGCTGACTCCGCCGCTGACGTCGTCCCACGGCGCGCCGAGCTCGGCCCGGTGCTCCTCGACGTACTGCTTGCCGGTGTCGGTCAGGGTCGCGGTCTTGCGGCCGTCGACCCGCTCGAAGGCCACCAGGCCCTCGTCCTCGAGCTGCTGCAGCGCGGGGTAGATCGAGCCGGGACTGGGGACCCACAGGCCACCGGTCTTGTCCTGGATCCGCTGGATCAGCTCATAGCCGTGCATCGGCTCCGACTCCAGCAGCAGCAGCACGGCAGCGCGGACATCGCCGCGGCCGCCGCGCCCGCCGCGCCGGCCACCGCCGCGCCGGCCGAAGCCGCCGCGGGGGCCAAAACCGGGCCCGAACCCGGGGCCGAAACCAGGCGGCATGCCGCCGGCGAAGCCGGGCTCGAAGTCGGTGCCGAAGCCGCCGCGCCGGCCGCGCGAACGCGAGCCTCGCTCGTGTCGGTCGCCGTGCGGCGCATGTCGTCGCGGGCCGGTCTTCGGGTCGCTCTTCGCGGGAGTCTCCGCGCGGACTGTCACTCATGGTGGCCTCCCTGGGTCCTTGCCATCCGTCCGAGCGCGATGACCGGCGCCGGGAATGCCGCCAGCCGTGCGGGTGGTGCGAGTGGTCGTGGTCGTGGTGATCGTGCTGGTGCTCGTGAGCGGCCGGCTGGCCGCTGGTGTCATGGGGATGAGTGGTACTCATGATGTTACTCCGATCTGTCTTGATGCGTTGACGATATATCGGTAACCAGTCGACGTCAAGAGGCATTCCCGACGATGTCGGATGGGGCGAAGGGCTCAGGCCGGTACGACGAACAGCGACCGGGCCCGGCCGTCCACGTCGTGCAGCAGCGCGACCAGGTCCCCGTCCGGCCCGAAGCCGGCCACCGGGGTCTCCCCCGAACCGGTCGGGTCCAGACCTGGCCGTAGCGCAGCGCCTGCACCTCCGCTCGGCGCCAGCTCCCGGGCCGGGAAGGCGGCCCGGGCCGCGGTCGCCAGGGGCTCGTAGCCGAAGTCCTGCTCCAGCTCGGGCAGCGGTGCGCGCGACATCGAGCCCGAACGGGCCGACCCGGGTCCGGCGCAGGGCCGTCAGGTGCCCGCCGACGCCCGAGGGCGTCGCCGAGGTCACGAGCCAGGGCCCGGACGTAGGTGCCCGAGCTGACCTCGACCTCGACATCGAGGTCGAGGACGCCCGACCCGGCCAGCTCGCCGGGCCGGCGGCCGGACAGCTCGAACCGGTGGACAGTGACCGGCCGGGCCTTGAGCTCGACCTGCTCGCCGGCCCGCACCCGGGCGTAGGCCCGCTTGCCGTCGACCTTGATCGCGCTGACGGCGCTGGGCCGCTGCTCGATCGGGCCGGTCAGCGCGGCCACCGCGGCGGCCAGCCGGTCCGGAGGGACCCTCGAAGCGTCGGCGGACGCGAGCAGGTCGCCCTCGGCGTCGTCGGTGACCGTCGAGACACCGAGCCGGATGGTCGCCTCGTAGGTCTTGTCGGCCCCGACCAGGTAGGTCAGCAGCCGCGTGCCCGGCCCCAGGCCGAGCACCAGAACTCCGGTAGCCATCGGGTCGAGCGTTCCGGCATGACCGACCTTGCGGGTGCCGGCCAGGCGGCGGACCCGGCCCACGACGTCGTGGCTGGTCCAGCCGGCGGGCTTGTCGACGACGAGAATCCCCGACGGCGCGGCGCTCACTCGTGGACGGCTTCGTCGTCCAGGTCGTGAGCCTCGTCCGCGTCGTGAGCGTCGTCAGGCGTCGTCCGCGTCGTCGTCGGGGTCCTCCAGCGGATGCCGGTAGGGGTCCGCGTCGCCGGCGAACGTCTTGTCGCTGGCCAGCGCCGCGACCTCGGCGTCGCGCGCCGCGGCCGCCGCGAGCAGCTCGTCGATGTGCGAGGCGTTCTCCGGTACGGCGTCGGCCAGGAACTCCAGCGTCGGGGTCAGCCGCAGCCCGGTCTGCTTGCCGACCTCACTGCGCAGGACGCCCTTGGCGCTCTCGAGGGCTGCGGCGGTCGCCGCCTGCTCGTCCGCCGTGCCGAGCACCGTGTAGAACAGCGTCGCGTGCTGCAGGTCGCCGGTCATCCGGGCGTCGGTGATCGTGATGAAGCCGAGCCGCGGGTCCTTGACCCGGGTCTCGAGCATCTCGGCAACGATCACCTTGACCCGGTCCGCCATCTTCAGCGCCCGTGCGGTGTCGACCATCGTCTCTCCTCGTCGTCCTCGTCCCGATCAAGCAAGGTCGTCATCGTCGAGCACCCACCGTCGTACGCCGAGCAGCTCCAGTTCCGGCCGGCCGGCCACCAGCCGCTCGCAGGCATCCAGCACCTCGACCACATGGGCGTGGGTCGAGGCGACCACGGCGACCGCGAGCTCACACCGCCGGTGGAGGTCCAGGGCGCCGGTCTCGGCCGCCGACACCTCGAACCGCCGGCGCAGCTCGGCCACGACCGGTCGGACGAGCGAGCGCTTCTCCTTCAGCGAGTGCACGTCGCCGAGGAGAAGGTCCGCCCACAAGGTGCCGACTACCACGTCCGGCTCCCCCGTCAGGCGCGAGGCTTCTCGCGCAGCTCGAAGGTCTGGATGACGTCGTCGATCTTGATGTCGTTGAACGACCCCAGGTTGATCCCGCACTCGAAGCCCTCGCGGACCTCGGTGGCATCGTCCTTGAACCGCCGAAGACCGGCGATCTCCAGGTTGTCCGCGACCACGACACCGTCGCGCAGCAGGCGGGCCTTGGCGTTGCGGCGGATCTCCCCGCTGCGCACCAGCGAACCCGCGACGCTGCCGAACCGGCTGGAGCGGAAGACCTCGCGCACCTCGGCCGTGCCGAGCTGCACCTCCTCGAACTCCGGCTTGAGCATGCCCTTGAGCGCGGCCTCGATGTCGTCGATCGCCTGGTAGATCACCGAGTAGTACCGGATCTCCACGCCCTCGCGGTCGGCGACGTCGGCGTTCTGGCCTTCGGCCCGCACGTTGAAGCCGAGGATGATCGCGTCCGACGCGACCGCCAGGTTGATGTTGTTCAGCGTGATCGCACCGACTCCGCGGTCGATGATCCGCAGATCCACCTCGTCGCCGACGTCGATCTGCAGCAGCGCGTCCTCCAGCGCCTCGACCGAACCCGAGACGTCGCCCTTGAGGATCAGGTTGAGCGTCTCGACCTTGCCGGCCGCGAGCGCCTCGTTGAGGTCCTCCAGGCTGATCCGCTTGCGCGCCTTCGCCAGCGCGGCCTGCCGGTCGGCAGCCTCACGCTTCTCGGCGATCTGGCGCGCCGTACGGTCGTCCGGCGCCACCAGGAAGGTGTCACCGGCGCCGGGCACGGACGTGAGCCCGAGCACCTGGACCGGACGCGACGGCGTGGCCGCGCTCGATGGCGACGCCGTGCTCGTCGAGCATCGCCCGCACCCGCCCGTAGGCGTGCCCGGTGACGATCGAGTCGCCGACGTTCAGGGTGCCGGACTGGACCAGCACCGTGGCGACGGAGCCGCGGCCCTTGTCCAGGTGCGCCTCGATGGCGACACCGCGGGCGTCCTTGTCGGGGTTGGCCCGCAGGTCCAGGGCGGCGTCTGCGGTCAGCAGGACCGCCTCGAGCAGCTGGTCGATGTTCTCGCCGGTGCGGGCGGAGACGTTGACGAACATGGTGTCGCCGCCGTACTCCTCCGCGACCAGGTTGTACTCGGTCAGCTGCTGCCGGATCTTGTCCGGGTTGGCGCCTTCCTTGTCGATCTTGTTGACCGCCACGACGATCGGCACGTCGGCCGCCTGGGCGTGGTTCAGCGCCTCGATGGTCTGCGGCATGACGCCGTCATCGGCCGCGACGACGAGCACCGCGATGTCGGTCACCTGCGCACCACGGGCTCGCATGGCCGTGAAGGCCTCGTGACCCGGGGTGTCGATGAACGTGATGGCCCGGTCGGCACCCTCGTGCTCGGTGTGGACCTGGTAGGCGCCGATGTGCTGGGTGATGCCGCCCGCCTCGCCGGCTGCGACCTCGGCGTTGCGGATCGCGTCCAGCAGGCGGGTCTTGCCGTGGTCGACGTGACCCATGACCGTGACGACCGGCGGCCGGGGCTGCAGGTCCTCGTCACCCTCGGCGGCCAGCTCGGCGTCGAGGTCGATGTTGAAGGAGTCGAGCAGCTCGCGCTCCTCCTCCTCGGGGGACACGACCTGGATCTCGTAGCCCAGCTCGGCCCCGAGCAGGCGGAAGGTGTCCTCGTCGACGGACTGGGTCGCGGTCGCCATCTCACCGAGGTGGAACAGCACCGTGACCAGGCTGGCCGGGTTGGCGCCGATCCGGTCGGCGAAGTCGCTCAGCGAGGAGCCACGGCGGATCCGTACGACGGTCGAGCCGTCGCCGCGGGGAACCGTGACGCCGCCGAGCGACGGAGCCTGCATGTTGTCGAACTCTTGGCGCTTCTGCCGCTTGGACTTGCGGCCCCGGACCGGCCGGCCACCACCGCGACCGAACGCACCCTGGGTGCCGCCGCGGCCGCCGCGGCCACCGCCGCCACCACCGGGACGACCGGCGAAACCGCCGCCACCCCCACCGCCGCCGGGCCGCCACCGGGACCACCGGGACGGCCGCCGAAGCCACCGCCACCGGGACCACCAGGACGGCCACCGCCGGGACCACCGGTCCGGCTGGGCGCTCCGGGCCGGCCGGGACCGGCCGGGCGGGCGTCACGACCGGGCATCATCCCGGGCGTGGCGCGGGTCGGCATGCTGCCCGGGCTCGGCCGCGGGCCACCCGGGCGGGGACCGCCGGGACGCTGGCCGGGACGGGGCATGCCCTGGCTCGGCGCGAACGGGTTGTTGCCCGGGCGGGGGCCGCCGGGACGCGGCATGCCCTGGCTCGGGGCGAACGGGTTGTTGCCGGGGCGCGGCGCGCCCTCTGCGGGGGCCGACCCGGCATGGCCGGCGTCGGCGTCACTGTCGGTGCCGGCCGGGCTCGTGGTCGCGGCAGCGGCGGACTCGGCCGGGGCTGCGGGTGCCGCCGGAGCGGCGGGTGCCGGGCTCGGCGTGGCCGAGGCTGCGGCCGGTCGGGGCGACCGGTGCGACCGGCTCGACCGCCGTTGCGGCCGGCTGGTCCACCACGGTGGCGGTGGGGGTTTCGACCGGTGCGGCCGGCGCGGCCGGCGTGGCCGCCGCCTTGCGCGGGGCGGCCTTCTTCGCCGGGGCCGGGGCGGGGGCGGCGGTGACCGCCGGCATCTCGGTCCGCAACCGGCGTACGACGGGGGGCTCGACGGTCGAGGACGCGCTGCGCACGAACTCGCCCATCTCCTGGAGCTTGGTCATGACGACCTTGCTCTCGACTCCGAGCTCTTTGGCGAGCTCATAGACCCGGACCTTTGGCACGTTGCTCCTGTCTGCGTTTTCGGTGGTCCGGGCCTGTTGTCGAGAGGCGACGCAGATCAGGCGGCGGACCGGTTAGTGCTCGGGGGTGCTCATTGCTGGGTGCTCATCGGGTGCTCATCAGCGCTGTAACCCGCTTCCGGTTCCGAACGGCGCCGCAGCGTGGGGCTGCGACCTGGTGTGTGGTCGTGCTGGTGGTGCGGTGCTGCTAGTGCTGGTGGTTCTCGTGCTGGTCAGAGACGGCGTACGGCGTCAACGCCGCGCTGAGCGCCGTGGTGTCGAGCGGGCCCGCGAGTCGCAGGGCCCGCACGAACGCCCGGCGACGCAGTGCGAGGTCGAGGCAGTCCGGCGAGGGATGCAGCCAGGAGCCACGCCCGGGACGCCGGCGCCGCAGGTCGAGCTCGGCGACGAACGTGCCATCACCGGTCGGGGCTGCGACGATCCGCATCAGGACCGACCGAGGCGCTCTGGTCCGACAGCCGACGCAGGTGCGCTCAGGCACGCTGGCAGGCCGTCGCCCGGGGCGAACGGTCACGTCCACCATAGCGCCTTCGGCCGGTGGAACCTTCCCGGCGGAGCTCACCCCTGCGCTGCTGCCTCGTGCTCGTCCAGCGAAACCTGGTGTCCGGAGTCAGCGCGGCTCGGGGGCGGTGTCCGGCCGGATGTCGATCCGCCAGCCGGTCAGCTTGGCCGCCAGCCGGGCGTTCTGCCCCTCTTTGCCGATCGCGAGCGAGAGCTGGTAGTCCGGGACGATCACCCGGGCCGACCGGGCGCTCGCGTCGACCACCTGGACCGATGACACCTTGGCCGGTGAGAGGGCGCTGGCGACGAAGTCGGCCGGGTCGTCGGAGAAGTCGACGATGTCGATCTTCTCGCCGTGCAGCTCGGCCATGACGGCCCGGACCCGCTGCCCCATCGGCCCGATGCAGGAGCCCTTGGCGTTCAGCCCGGGGACGGCCGTGCGGACGGCGATCTTGGTCCGGTGCCCGGACTCCCGGGCCAGGGCGGCGATCTCGACCCGACCGTCGGCGATCTCGGGCACCTCGAGCGCGAACAGCTTGCGGACCAGCCCGGGATGGGACCGGGACAGGCCGATCTGCGGGCCGCGCAGCCCCTTGCGCACGCTCAGGACATAGCAGCGCAGCCGCTCGCCGTGCTCATAGCGCTCGCCCGGCACCTGCTCGGACTCCGGCAGCAGCCCCTCGACCGACCCCAGGTCGACCATGACGTTGCGCGGGTCGCGGCCCTGCTGGATGACCCCGGCGACGATGTCGCCCTCACGGCCGGCGAACTCGCCGAGCACCTGCTCGTCCTCGAGGTCGCGTAGCCGCTGGACGATCACCTGGCGGGCCGTCGTGGCCGCGATCCGGCCGAAACCCGCTGGGGTGTCGTCGAACTCGGGGCCGGGCACACCTTGCTCGTCCTGCTCGTGGGCCCACACGACGACATGCCCGCTCTTGGTGTCGAGCTCCACGCGGGCGTGCTTGTTGGCGCCCTCCGTGCGGTGGTAGGCGACCAGGAGGGCCTGCTCGATCGCCGACACGAGGACGGGCAGCGAGATGTCCTTCTCGCGGACGAGGGCGCGCAGCGCGGCCAGGTCGATATCCATGTCAGCCCTCCTCGTCCAGATCCGGCGACGGCTCGGGAGTCGCCGCAGCCCGCCGGAACTCCACCTGCACGGATGCGCTCAGGACGTCGGCCCAGCCCAGCTCACGCGGCCCGTGGCTGGTCTCGACCGTGACCGAGTCCGGCGTCGCGGCCGTGATCCGGCAGCGCAGGGTCGAGCCGTCCGCCGTCTCCAGGTCGACCAGCCGGCCGACGTTGCGCCGGTAGTGCCGGGGCAGCGTCAGTGGCCGCTCGATCCCGGGTGAGGAGACCTCCAGCGTGTACGGCGTCCCGTCGAGCGGGTCGCCCTCGCCGGTCAACCGGTCCAGCTGCTCACTGACCAGACGGGAGGCCTCGGCCACCTCGTCCAGGCTGAGCCCGTCGATCGGGACGTCGGCCGCCGGCATCGGCGCTCCGGCCGAGCCGGCCCGCTCGGCGTAGGGGTCCCGGTCGATCAGGACCTTGAGGATCCGCCGCTTGCCGGCCGGGGTGAGCCGGAGCTCCTCGACCACCAGGCCGTCCGCGGCGAGCGCGGGCAGCAGGTGTTCGGTCAGTGCCAGTTCAACGCCCGTCGGGGGCGGGGTGCTGCCTGCTCTTCGTGCCATGGCCGCCACCTCCTGCCGCGCTGTTCTCGAGTAGGTCCCACTGCGAGGCGGCGAGGATCCGCTGCCTTCCTTGCGGCCAGCCTACCGAGCCGGGAGCGTCGGCCGCGCCGACGCGCGTGCGATCATCCTGCGATGCCTGTCCCCCGGACCCCGGCCGTGCCGTTGGGACGGCGTGCCGTCCTGGGCGCCGGGCTCGCGGGGGCCGGGGCGGCCGTGCTGGTCGGCACCTCCGGCTGCCGGCTGCGGGTGGGCGAACCGGCGAAACCACAGCACCAGGCGGCCCCGGAGCCGACAGCGGACGAGCTGGCGCTGGGTCGGGCGGCCGGCCGGGCCGGCCGGCTGGCCACCCTCTATGCGCAGGCGGCCCGGCTCCGGCCCGACCTCGACCCCGCCCTGCGCCAGCTGGCCGCCGACCACACCGCCCACGGGCAGGCCCTCCAGTCCCTGCTGGTGTCGTCAACCCCGACCAGCACGACCAGCCCATCGCCGACCCCGTCGCCGACGGCGCCCGCAGCTGACCGCGACCACCCTGCTGAGTGCCCTGAGCCAGGCCGAGCGGTCGTCGACCTCAGCCGCCCTGGCCGACCTCGCTTCGGTGAGCCCGGCCGCCGCGCGGCTGCTCGCCTCGATCGCGGCGTGCAGCTCGGCCCACCTGACCGTCCTGGCCCGGTTGCCGGCCCGGCCTCGAACCACGAAACCCACTGGTACGTCGACGAGGCAGGCCGGATGAGCGCCGCCGGATCGGTCGTCGCACCACTGTCGGCCGAGGCCGTGACGGCGACCCGGACAGCGCTCGCCGCGGAGTACGCCGCGGCGTACGGGTACGGGGTCGTGGGGGCTCACTCCTATGGTGCGACGCGGGTCCAGGCAACACGCGGCCTGGTCTGGCACCAGGCCCAGCAACCGCTGCTCCGGGCTGCGCTCGCCGGGGCCGGGGCCAGCGTGCCGCCGGCCGAGCCGGCGTACGAGCTGCCGTTCGCGGTGACCGACCCGGCGAGCGCGGCCCGCCTGGCGACGGCGCTGGAGCAGGGGGTCGCGGCGGCGTACGCGGACCTGGTCGCGGCCAGCTCGAACGGTGACCGGCAGGTCGCCGCCCTGGCCCTGGGTCAGTGCGCGGTGCGGGCCACGCAGTGGCGCGGCTTCAGCGTGCCGTTCCCGGGGCTGCCCGAGCGCGCGGTCACTCCCTGACTCAGGGCGACGGTTTGCGGGCCAGCGCGTCGAGTGCCGCCCGGTCGAGCCCGGAGCCGGCCGCGACCTCGGCCTCGCTGACGGCGCCGGCGTCCAGGCCGCGGACCAGGTAGCCGGCGAGCGCGAGCGCGGTCGCCGGCTCGTCCATCACCTCGCTGGCCGACTTGTCCAGGTAGGTCCGCAGCCGCCGCCCGGCCGCCTCGAGGCCGTCCCGGTAGAACCCGAACGTGGCGGCGTAGCGGGTCGGCAGCTGGGCCGGGTGGAGGTCCCAGCCCTGGTAGTAGGCCCGCTCGAGCGAGCGCCGGACCAGCCGCGCGTGCAGCCGCCAGGCCGCGCGGACCGACTCGGTGTCACCGACCGGGAGGATGTTGGTCGAGCCGTCCGAGATCGGCACGCCGGTGCCGGCCGCGGCGAGCTGCATCACGGCCTTCGCGTGGTCGGCGGCCGGGTGCTCCATCGACTGGAACGCCGCGGCGACACCGACCGACGCGCTGTAGTCGTAGGTGCCGTAGTGCAGTCCCGCGCAGCGCCCGCCGGTCGCCTCGATCATCGGGGCGATGAGGGCGGTGCCGGCGGGACCGAGGATGGCCTGGGGCGTTTCCACCTGGATCTCGAACGGCAGCCGGTCCAGGCCGTGGGCCGACTCGAGAGCGGCGCACAGGCGCGCCATCACCTCGACCTGGGCCACGGACGTGACCTTGGGCAGGGTCACCCGGAAGCCCTCCGGCAGTGGGCCGTCCACGAGCAGGCCGTCGAGGAACAGCTGCAGGGTGCGCATCCCGCGCCGGCGGACCGGTCCCTCGAGGCACTTCATCCGGAGGCCGCTGAACGGTGGGGCCGTGCCATCGTCGGCCATCTCCCGCAGCGCCGCCGCGGCCGCACGGGCGGCGGCGTCCTCGTCGGCGTCGGGCCGCACCCCGTAGCCGTCCTCGAAGTCGATCCGCAGGTCCTCGATCGGCTCGCGCTCGAGCTTGTCGAGCACGCGGTCGGTCATCCCGGGGTGCGCGTCGACACCGGGCAGGGGGCCGTGCTCGTGGACGGCCGCGATGCGCGGCCGCACCCCAGGCGCGCGGCGTACCGGCGTCGAACGCGTCGGCCGGGACGTAGCAGGTGTGCACCGGCTGCCGGCGCAGCGAGCCGCCGGGATAGCGCCGCGCGCGCTCGGCGTCGTCGGTCCGCAGCTCGGCGTCGAGCGGAGTCGATGAAGGACTCGTCGAGCATCAGTCGATCAGCTCGTACGCCGGTGTCGTCAGGAAGGTCGCGAAGTCGTCGGCCAGGGCCACCTGCTCGAAGACCTTGCGGGCGTCGGCGTAGTGCGGGTCGTCGAAGGCCATCTCGTCGAGCACCGCCCGCACCAGCTCCGGCGTGACGGTCTCGCCCGTGTCGGCCAGAGCGACGCCACCGTGCGCCCACTGCCAGATCTGCGACCGCGAGATCTCCGCTGTCGCAGCGTCTTCCATCAAGTTGTGGATCGCGGCCGCGCCGTTGCCGGACAGCCAGGCGGCGACGTAGCGGACACCGACATCGACGTTGGCCCGCAGACCCGCGCTGGTCACCGCGCCGTCGATGCCGGTGAGGTCGATCAGCTGGCCGGCCTCGACCTGCACGTCCTCGCGCAGCCGGCCCAGCTGGTTGGGCTCGGCGCCGAACGCCTCGTCGAAGATCGGCTGCGCGATCGCCACCAGGTCCGGATGCGCGACCCACGAGCCGTCGAAACCGTCCCGCGCCTCACGGGTCTTGTCCTCGCGCACCTTGGCCAGAGCCACGGCGTTGACCTCGGGGTCGCGGCGCGAGGGGATGAAGGCCGCCATGCCGCCCATCGCGAACGCGCCGTGGCGGTGGCAGGTGCGGACCAGCAGCTCGGTGTAGGCCCGCATGAACGGCGCGGTCATCGTCACGGACGCGCGGTCGGGGATGACGAACTCCGGGCCGGCGTCGCGGAAGTACTTGATGATGCTGAACAGGTAGTCCCACCGGCCGGCGTTGAGCCCGGACGCGTGGTCGCGCAGCTCGTAGAGGATCTCCGCCATCTCGAACGCGGCCGGGATCGTCTCGATCAGGACCGTGGCGCGGACCGTGCCGTAGGGGATGCCGAGCTGCTCCTGGGCCAGGGTGAAGATGTCGTTCCAGAGCCGAGCCTCGAGATGGCTCTCCATCTTGGGCAGGTAGTAGTAGGGGCCAGAACCGTTGTCCAGCAACGTTTTTGCGTTGTGGAAGAAGTTGCAGGCCGAAGTCCACCAAGGCCCCCACTCCAGCTCGGCCGTCGATCGTGATGTGCCGCTCGTCCATGTGCCAGCCGCGGGGCCGCACGACGATCGTCGGCCGCGGCGCATCGGTGCGCAGCTCGTAGTGCTTGCCTTCCGGGCTGTCGTACGACGCGTTGCCGCGGACCGCGTCGTACAGGTTGACCTGGCCGCCGATGACGTTGGCCCAGTGCGGGGTGTTCGCGTCCTCCAGGTCGGCCAACCAGACCTTCGCCCCGGAGTTCAGGGCGTTGATCATCATCTTGCGCTCGGTCGGGCCGGTGATCTCCACGCGCCGGTCCCGCAGGTCCGGCGGTGCGGGCGCCACCTGCCAGTCCCCGTCGCGGACGGCCGCCGTGTCCGGGCAGGAAGTCCAGCCGGCCGGTGCGGGCGACCTCGTCCCGCTTGGCCCCGCGGGCCGCCAGCAGCTCGTCCCGGCGGTCCGCGAACCGCTCGTGGAGGAGGGCGACGAACTCCAGCGCCCCGTCGGTGAGGATCTCCGCGGACCGCGGCACGGGTGGCCCGGCAACCTCTAGCGGCATGGTGCAGCGCTCCCATCTGCGCGACGTTCCCTGCAATGACTGCCCCGGAGCACGAGCAGCCTAGCCGTCGGCGGGGGCGCGACGGCCAGCGGCAGATGACCGGTGGACCAGGGCCGGATCAGGGGCGGATCAGCTCGCCGCGCGGCGCACCGGGCTCGACCGGGACACCCGCCAGCAGGGTCTGGCGCACGACGCCGCGCAGCGTCCGGCCGCCGTACGCGGTGATCGGGTTGCGGTGGCGCAGCGTCGCCGGGTCGACCACGAACGTGTCGTCCGGTGCGAAGACCACGAGGTCGGCCCGGTAGCCCGGCGCGATCGCACCGCGACCGGCCAGCCCGACCAGCTCGGCCGGGCGCGGTGCCCATCCACCGGCAGATGTCGCCCAGGGACAGACCTCGCGCGGACGCCTCGGTCCACATCGCCGGCAGGGCCAGCTGCACGGAGGCGATGCCGCCCCAGGCGAGGCCGAAGTCGCCGACGTCCAGCCGCTTCATCGGCACCGGGCAGGGCGAGTGGTCGGAGACGACGCAGTCGATGACGCCGTCGGTCAGAGCCGCCCACAGCTGCTCGCGGTTGCTCTCCTCGCGGATCGGCGGGCAGCACTTGAACTGGGTCGCGCCGTCGGGGATCTGCTCCGCCGCCAGCGTCAGGTAGTGCGGGCAGGTCTCGACGGTCAGCGGCAGGCCCTCGGCCTTGGCGGCGACCACCTCCGGGACGGCCGAGGCCGCGGACAGGTGCACGATGTGCGTGCGGCAGCCGGTCTCGCGGGTCGCCTGCAGCAGGTGGTCGATCGCCGTCGTCTCCGCCGCCGGCGGCCGGGAGGCGAGGAAGCTGCCGTAGGTCGTCCCGATGTCGTGGGCCGCGACGCGAGTCGATCAGCGCGCCGTCCTCGGCGTGGGCGATCAGCAGGCCGCCGAACGACGCGATCCGGCGCATGGCCGCGCGCAGCTGCTCGGCGTCGAGCGGCGGGAACTCGTCGACACCCGGACGGCAGCAGGAAGCACTTGAAGCCCACGACGCCGGCCTCGTGCAGCGGCTCGAGGTCGTCGACGTTGCCCGGCACGGCGCCACCCCAGAACGCCACATCCACAGCGCACTGGCCGGCCGCGGCCGCCCGCTTCGCCTCGAGGGCGGCGACGTCGACCGTCGGCGGGATGGAGTTGAGCGGCATGTCCACGATGGTCGTGACGCCGCCCGCGGCCGCGGCCGCGGTCGCGGTCGCGAAGCCCTCCCACTCGGTGCGACCCGGCTCGTTGACGTGGACGTGGCTGTCGACCAGGCCGGGCATCAGGACGCAGTCGTCGGGGACGTCGAGGACCTCGCCCGACGGTGGATAGGCAGCGGCGGCGGCCTCGTCCAGGACCTCGGCGATGACGCCGTCGCGGACGACGACCGCTCCGGCCCGCTCGCCATCGGGCAGGACGATCCGACGGGCCCGGATGGTCAGGTCGAGCGCTGGCACGGGCGCAACCTACTCCGGGGCGTAGCCGAGCAGCTCAATGGTCGCGGGCGACCACCTCAATGGTCGCGGGCGACCTGCAGCCCCAGCCGCAGGATCAGCGCCGAGGCGACGACGAGGAAGACGATCCGGACGAACCGGCTGCCGCGGGCCAGCGCCGTACGGGCGCCGAGGAAACCGCCGCACGACGTTGCAGGCGCCCATCGCAGGCCCAACCGCCACAGCGCGGCCCCCGCCGGCACGAAGACGAGCAGCGCGCCCAGGTTGGTCGCGGCGTTGCCGATCTTCGCCGAGGCGCTGGCCGCCAGGAAGTCCAGGCCGAGCAGGCCGACCAGGGCGAAGACCAGGAAGGTCCCGGTGCCCGGGCCGATCGCGCCGTCGTACAGCCGATCACCAGTCCACTGGCCCCGGCCGCGAGGACGTGCCGGTGGCCGTGGAACCGCGGCGCGGGCGCGAGGCCGAGGGCCGGCCGCAGGAAGATCACCGTCGCCACGATCGACCAGGGCGAGCAGCACGACCTCGCGGAACGACTCCTTCGAGACCAGCTTCGCGCTCAGCGCACCGCCGACCGCGCCGGCCAGGGCGAGCACGGCCAGCGGCAGGGCCGTCCGCAGCTCGGGCCGGACCCGGCGGCCGTAGGTCACCGCGCTCGTGACCGTGCCGCAGATCGAGGAGAGCTTGTTGGTCGCGAGGATCTGGATCGGCGCGGCAGCGGGCAGCAGCAGCAGCAGCATCGGCAGCTGGATCAGCCCGCCGCCGCCGACGACCGCGTCGAGGTAGCCGGCCAGCGAAGGCCGCGACCAGCAGCAGGGCCAGGGTGCGGCCCGGCGGGCAGGTCGAGCGAGTGCGTCGCCGCCGCCGGCGAGCGCGCTCAGCGCTCGGTTCCAGCGCGTCGACGATGTCGAGCAGGTCGAGCAGGCGGTGGGCCACGGCGTCCGGCTCGACGTCGACCGGCACCTGCTGGTCGGCGGGGATGTCCGAGTGCGGCACCAGGACCGCCCGCAGGCCGGCCTGCTGGGCGCCGTGCACGTCCTCGTAGGCCCGGTCGCCGACGTAGACCGCCGTCGCCGGGTCGTCGACCCCCACGGCGTCCAGCGCGGCGCGGAACGCCTCCGGGTGCGGCTTGGCCCGCTCGATCTCCGAGCTGTAGACCGCGCCGTCGAGCAGGTCCAGCACGCCGTCCCGCGCGAACACCGACTCGTGATAGGCCCGGGTCCAGATCGTGTTGCTCAGCACTCCGACCCGAATCCCCCTGTCCCGCAAGCCTTCCCACAGGGGCGGACGTCGGGGTCGGTCTAGCGTGTGCGGCTCCCAGAACTCCTGGTACGCCGCCAGCGCCGCCGGGTGCGCCGGGTCGTCGGACACCGATCCCGGCCTCGGCCAGGATCTCCTCGATCCGCGCGCTGCCCGCCGTCGCCGCGCAGCCGCAGCCAGGCCTCCCGCTCGAGCTCGAGGATCCGCCCGGCCAGCTCGGCCGCCTCGGCCTCGGTGCGGCCGGCTCGCGCTCGCGTGCCGCGCGGGCATAGGCGTCCCACTGGGTCGGCGAAGTCGATCGTGTGCCAGGGCGTCAGCGTGCCGCCCCAGTCGAAGACGACCGCGGCGTACGGCCGGGCCGCGTCAACTGCGGACCTGCGCCACGACCTCGCGCGACCACGTCGGCGACCGGCACCTCGACCCGCTCGCCGGTCCGCCGCTCGCGCACCTCGACGACGCCGTCGGCCAGGCTGCGCCCGACGACGACGATCGTCGGCATGCCGAGCAGCTCGGCGTCCTTGAACTTCACGCCCGGGCTGACGCCCGCGGCGGTCGTCGTACAGCACGGTCACGCCCTGCGCCTCGAGGTCGGCGACGAGCTGCTCGGCCGCCTCGAAGACCGCGTCGTCCTTGCCGGTCGCGACCAGGTGGACGTCGGCCGGGGCGATCGAGCGCGGCCAGCACAGCCCGATGTCGTCGAGGGTCTGCTCGGCGACGGCGGCGACGGCCCGCGAGACGCCCGATGCCGTAGGACCCCATCGTGACGACGACCTGCTTGCCGTTCTGGTCGAGGACCTTGAGGCCGAGGGCGTCGGCGTACTTGCGGCCGAGCTGGAAGATGTGGCCCATCTCGATGCCGCGGGCGGCGTCCAGCGGAGCGCCGT
This sequence comes from uncultured Actinomycetota bacterium, assembly GCA_963794535.1. Taxonomy (GTDB): domain Bacteria; phylum Actinomycetota; class Actinomycetes; order Actinomycetales; family CAVURS01; genus CAVURS01. The sequence goes on along the minus strand of CAWCEI010000013.1, from coordinate 95,010 downwards.
CCACCGGGCAGGGGTCACCGTCGCGGACCTCGGCCGCCTCGATCGTGCCGTCGGGGGTGAAGTCGCGGCCGGCGACGAGGTCGAGGACGTGCCGGCCGGGCTGGTCGGCGCCGGTGACCCAGCGGGTGCCGTCGACGACGCGCGGGTCGACGACGAACCGGATGCCGCTCGGCTGCTTCTCGCCCAGCACCCCCGGACCGATGTAGCCCTTGGTCAGCATCGGGTGCGCGGCGAAGTCGTCCTCGGTGAACGGCTCCAGCACCGCCGGCTCGAGCTGGGCCTGGAGCCGCTTCTCGTCGACCTCGCGGCCACCGGGCACGCCGATCGCGAGCGGCTCGCGATGGCCGTCGGGATGGCGGACCATCACGATCGACGTTCTTCAACGTGTCGTCGGCCTCCCAGGGCCGGTCCGGGCGCGGGAAGTGCGCGTTCAGGTGGTCGACGAGGGTCGCGATGGTCGGGGTGTCCGGGGTGTCCTCGGCGTGGGCCGCCGGCACGCCAGTGGCGTCGACGACCGGCGGCACGGGCACCCGGACGGCCTCGACGTTGGCCGCGTAGTCGCAGTTGGTGCAGCGGACGTAGGTGTCCTCGCCGTACTCCGCCGTGGCCAGGAACTCCTCGCTGGCCGAGCCGCCCATCGCGCCGGACATCGCCGCGACGATGACGTAGTCCAGCCCGAGCCGCTCGAAGATCCGGATGTAGGCGTTGCGGTGCAGCGCGTACGACGCCGGGAACGCCTCGTCGGAGATGTCGAAGGAGTAGCGAGTCCTTCATGACGAACTCACGGCCCGCGCAGGATGCCGGCGCGCGGCCGCGCCTCGTCGCGGTACTTGGTCTGGATCTGGTAGATCGACAGCGGCAGGTCCTTGTACGAGGAGAACAGGTCCTTGACCGCGAGGGTGAACATCTCCTCGTGGGTCGGGCCGAGCAGGTAGTCGTTGCCCTTGCGGTCCTTGAGCCGGAAGACGTTGTCGCCGTACTCGGCCCACCGGCCGCTCGCCTCGTAGGGCTCGCGGGGCAGCAGCGCCGGGAAGAGCAGCTCCTGGGCGCCGGCCGCGTCCATCTCCTCGCGCACGATGGCCTCGACCCGGCGCAGCACGCGCAGCCCGAGCGGCAGCCAGGTGTAGATGCCGGGCGACACCCGCCGGACGTAGCCGCCGCGGACCAGCAGCCGGTGGCTCGGCACCTCGGCGTCCGCCGGGTCCTCACGCAGGGTGCGCAGGAACAGGGTGGACATGCGAAGGGGCACGGCGGTCTCCTCGGGCTTCAGTGTCGGGCTCGGCCGGTTTGGCTGGGGTCTGGGTGCGTCCCGAGCCTAGGCCAGGCGCGCGCCCCGCCTTCACCCGACTTCTCCCCCGCCCACCCGCTCGCCGGCCCGACCGCCGGTACCCGGCCAGACTGGTCCCGAGCGGCCCTGAGACCAGCCCTACGCCGCTCTGACGGTCATCGGAACAGTCCGCCGGTGCGGCTGTGGATGCCCGAGGCGACGCGACCGTCTCGGCCGTGGGCCAGGGTTGGCCGATGCCATCCCGCGCCCCGACTCCAGCCGACGTGCTGGCTCGACTCGGGCACACGGCGCCGCGCGCGGGAGCTCGTCGGCGTCTGCGGCCGCCGCCGGCTGCGCAGCGGCCGTCGCCGGCGGCCAGATCCTCCGCGTGGCCCGCGGGCACTACGCCCTGCCCGAGCCTGCCCGACCCACGGCTCACCGCGGCCCGGCTCGCGGGGCGTCGTCTCGCACGCCAGCGCGGCCCGGCTGCTGGGGCTCGACCGTCGTCAGCCGCGACCGGACGCCCCACGTCACCGTGCCGCCGCACCGCAACCGTCGTCGGACCGGCGCCACCGTGCACTGGGTCGACCTGGCCGAGCACGAGGTCGTCGACGGCGTCACCTCGCCCGCTGCGGACCGTGCTCGACTGCGCGCGAACCCTGCCGTTCCCGAGGCCCTGGCCATCGCCGACTCAGCGTTGCGACTGGGCTGGTCGGCCGGTCGAGCTGCGCCGGGGCGGCCGAACGTCGCCGGAGCGGGCCGGCGCCGCGCGCCGTCCGCGTGGCGCAGGCGGCCGACGGCCGGGCGGCGAGTGGGCTCGAGTCGGTGCTGCGGGCGACCCTCCTCGAGCACCGGATCCGCTGCTTCACGCCCCAGCTGCATGATCGCCGACGACGGCTTCTCGCGCCCGGGTCGACCTGGGTGACCCGCTGCACCGGATCGTGCTGGAGGCGGACAGCTTCGAGCACCACGGCTACCGCGCCGCCCTGGTGCGGGACTGCCGCCGCTACGACGAGCTGGTCGTGCGGGGCTGGCTGGTCCTCCGGTTCGCCTGGGAGCAGGTGATGTTCGAGCCGGAGTGGGTGCTGGACATCGTCCGGGCGCGCTCCGGCTCCGGTCCCCGACGCGCCGGCCAACTGGCCCAACCGGCCTCGACCGCGCTCGATCCGCCTGAGCGGCCACCTTGGACCAGTTCGTCGGCGGGTGCCGCAGCAGGGGTCAGAACAGGACGGTGGCGAAGGTGCCGACCTGCCGGAAGCCGACCCGCCGGTAGGCCGCCGAGCGCCGGCGCGTTGTAGGCGTTGACGTAGAGCGAGACGACCGGCGCGATCTCGGCCCGGGTCGCAACGCACACCGCGGCCATCGCGGCGGCCGCCAGGCCCTGACCGCGCAGCCGCGGGCGCCAGCCAGACACCCTGGATCTGGGCGACGCCGTGGCGTCACCGACGCCAGGTCGGCCTTGAACACGACCTCGGGCCGCCCGGGCCCGTCCGGGTCCGACCCGCACGAAGGTCCGCCCGGCCAGCACCAGCTGGGACACCGACGCTCGGTACGACGCACCGCCGTCGCGGCCGATCGGGCGAGAAGCCGATCTCCTCCTGGAACATCGCCGCCGACGCCGGTACGACGAGGTCGGTCTCGGCCGGGCGGGCCCGGCGCACCAGCGGGTCCGGCGCCGACCAGCGGGTCGGCCGTCGAGGACCAGCAGCGGCTGGTCCGCCCGCACCTCGCGGGCCGGCCACCACGGCCGCTCCAGCCGCTCCCACAGCCCGAGCACCGCAGTCGGCCGGGCCCGAGGATCGAGGAGCACCGCCGGCCGATCCGGCGGGCCCGCGCGGCGAAGACGTCCAGCGCCGGCGCCGGTCGCCTCGACCGGCACCAGGTTGGCGCCGGCCCAGCACAGCGAGACCAGCTCGCCCCGCTCGGCGTAGCCCCACACCTCGCCGCCGGCCGACGTGAAGGCGCGCTGCTCCAGCAGCCGGGAGGCGACGAAGGCGTTGGCGACCGGGTCCCGCTCGCACACGGCGAGGGCGGCGTCGCGGTCGGCCGAGGTCAGCACCCTGGCGGCAGTGGAGGTCCGCAGCACGGGCTCAGCCTGACGCCTTCACGCGAGCACGTCGAGCCCGGCGCGCGGTCAGCTGACCGAGACGGTCGGGGCGCCCCCGCCGCTCGGCGTGCGCTCCATCGACTCGGCGATCCGCATCGCCTCCTCGATCAGGGTCTCGACGATCAGCGCCTCGGGCACGGTCTTGATGACCTCGCCCTTGACGAAGATCTGGCCCTTGCCGTTGCCGGACGCGACCCCGAGGTCGGCCTCGCGCGCCTCGCCGGGCCCGTTGACGACGCAGCCCATGACGGCGACCCGCAGCGGCACCTCGAGGCCCTCGAGCCCGGCCGTCACCTGCTCGGCCAGCGTGTAGACGTCGACCTGGGCCCGGCCGCACGACGGGCAGGACACGATCTCGAGCTTGCGCGGCCGCAGGTTGAGCGACTGCAGGATCTGGATGCCGACCTTGACCTCCTCGACCGGCGGCGCCGAGAGCGAGACCCGGATCGTGTCGCCGATGCCCTTGGACAGCAACGCACCGAAGGCCGTGGCCGACTTGATCGTGCCCTGGAAGGCCGGCCCGGCCTCGGTGACGCCGAGGTGCAGCGGCCAGTCCCCTCGCTCGGCCAGCAGCTCGTAGGCCCGCACCATCACGACCGGGTCGTTGTGCTTCACCGAGATCTTGAAGTCGCGGAAGCCGTGCTCCTCGAACAGCGATGCCTCCCAGACCGCCGACTCGACCAGCGCCTCGGGCGTGGCCTTGCCGTACTTCTGCAGGATCCGCTTGTCCAGCGAGCCGGCGTTGACGCCGATCCGGATCGACACCCCCGCGTCGGACGCCGCAGCCGCGATCTGCTTCACCTGGTCGTCGAAGGCCCGGATGTTGCCCGGGTTGACCCGCACCGCGGCGCAGCCCGCGTCGATCGCCGCGAACACGTACTTCGGCTGGAAGTGGATGTCGGCGATCACCGGGATCTGGCTGTGGGTGGCGATCTCCGCCAGCGCGTCGGCGTCGTCCTGGGTCGGGCAGGCCACGCGGACGATGTCGCACCCGGTGGCCGTCAGCTCGGCGATCTGCTGCAAGCGTCGCGTTGACGTCCGTGGTCGGCGTCGTGCACATCGACTGGACGCTGACCGGCGCGTCGCCGCCGACGACGACCTTGCCGACGGGATCTTGCGGGTAGGTACGCCGCGGTGCGAGCACCGGCGGCGGCGCCTCGGGCATGCCGAGGCTGATGGGCACACTGGTCTGCGCGGAGGTCACAGCGTCAAGTATCCGCTCAGCCGAGCTTGATCGGGTTGACGAGGTCGGCGTAGATCAGCAGCACCGACATCAGGATCAGCACGGCGCTCGCGGCGTACGCGATCGGCAGCAGCCGCGCGACGTCGGTCGGGCCGGGGTCGGCCCGGTGCCGGACCCGGGCGACCGTGCGCCGCAGCCCCTCCCAGAGCGCGCCCGCGACGTGCCCGCCGTCCAGCGGCAGCAACGGGATCAGGTTGAAGACGAACAGCGCGATGTTGAGCGCGGCGATGACGCCGAAGAAGAAGATCAGCCAGCCGCGGAAGCCGTAGCCGGAGTCCGGCGCGTTGCTGGTCGCCTCGCCGGTGATCCGGCCGACGCCGACGATGCTCACCGGGCCGTTGGGGTCGCGCTCGCCCGAGCCGAACGCCGCCTGGGCGACGCCCACCATCTTCTGCGGGATCCGCAGGACGACCGAGGCCGTGCCGCTCAGCCCCTGCCAGATGACCCCGGGCACGGTCGTGACCGACTGCCGCTCGAGGTCCTGGGTCGGCGAGACGCCGAGGAAGCCGACCTGCTCGGTCCGCGACCGCGCCGGTGGCGGTCTTCTCGACGTTGCCCCGGCTGTCGACGACGGGCCGCTCGGTGAGCGAGCGGAGTGATCTGCAGCGCGACGTCCTGGCCCCCGCGGCGTACGACGATCGGCACGGCCATGCCACTGCTGACCCGGATCGCGTCGTGCAGCTGGTCCCAGCTGGTGACCGGGACGCCGTTGTAGGACACGATCCGGTCGCCGGGCTTCAGCCCGGCTGCGGACGCCGGAGCCTTGGGGTCGCTCGGCTGGCAGGTCGCGTCTGGCGGCCGAGCTCGCCGGCAGCACGCAGTCGCTGACCGTGCCGAGGGTCGTCGTCGCGGTCGGCACGCCGAGGAGCGTGGTGGTGATCGTGAGCAGCACGGCGGCGATGACCAGGTTCATCGTCGGGCCGCCCATCATCACGACGACCTTCTTGGGCACCGACAGCTTGTAGAAGACCCGGCGCTCGTCGCCTGGCTGGAGCTCCTCCATCGACTGGGTGCGGGCCTGGTCGGCCAGCAGCGACATCCGGCCGGTCGAGGCCCGGCGCACGAACCGCGGGTCCTCACCGCGCTTGGGCGGGAACATGCCGATCATCCGGATGTAGCCGCCGAGCGGGATCGCCTTGACGCCGTACTCGGTCTCGCCGCGCTGACGCGACCACAGGGTGGGGCCGAACCCGATCATGTACTGCGTCACCCGGACGCCGAACCGCTTGGCCGGCACGAGGTGGCCGATCTCGTGCAGCCCGATCGAGACCGCGATGGCCGCGGCGAACGCCAGGATGCCGAGCACGTAGAGCAGTGCTGTCACCCCTCCATGGTCACACGCCGAGCGGCTCAGGCGATGCCCGCCAGTCGGGTTGCCACCTGGCCCCGCGCCCAGGTCTCGGCGGCCAGCACGGCCGTCCAGGGTCAGCTCGCCGGCCGGCGCCTCGTGCTCGGCGACGACGGCCGCCACGGTGTCGACGATGCCGAGGAAGGGCAGCCGCCCGGCGTGGAAGGCCGCCACGCACTCCTCGTTGGCCGCGTTGTAGACCGCCGGATAGGTCCGCCCGGCGGCCCCGACCTCCCGGGCCAGCCGCACCGCCGGGAACGCCGCGTCGTCCAGCGGCAGGAACTCCCAGGTCGAGGCCGTCGTCCAGTCGCAGCCGGCGGCCGCGCCGGGCACCCGGTCCGGCCAGCCGAGGGCCAGCGCGATCGGCAGCCGCATGTCCGGCGGCGAGCACTGGGCCAGGGTCGACCCGTCGGTGAACTCGACCATCGAGTGCACGATCGACTGCGGGTGCACCACGACGTCGATCCGGTCGAAGCCGATGCCGAAGAGCAGGTGCGCCTCGATCACCTCCAGCCCCTTGTTGACCAAGGTGGCGGAGTTGGTCGTGATCACCGGACCCATGTCCCAGGTCGGGTGGGCCAGGGCCTGTTGGGGCGTGACGCCGGCGAGCGACTCGCGGGTGCGACCGCGGAACGGCCCACCGCTGGCCGTGAGGACCAGCCGGCGCACCTCGTCAGGACTGCCCCCGCGCAGGCACTGGGCCAGCGCCGAGTGCTCGGAGTCGACCGGCACGATCTGGCCCGGCGCCGCCGCGGCCGTCACCAGGGACCCCCCGACGATGAGCGACTCCTTGTTGGCCAGCGCGAGCAGCCGCCCGGCGCCGAGCGCCGCCAGCGTGGGCGCCAGGCCGACCGACCCGGTGATCGCGTTGAGGACGATGTCGCAGTCGACCCGGGCCAGCTCGGTGGCGGCGTCCGGTCCGGCCACGACCTCGGGCAGCGACCGCCCGGAGGAGCCGGCCGCGGTCAGCGCGTCGGCGAGAGCGGCCCGCAGCGGCTCGACCGCCGACTCCCGAGCCACACCGACGACCGGTACGCCGAGTCGAACCGCCTGCGCCGCAAGGACTTTGGGGTCCGAGCCGCCGGCCGAAAGGGCCACGATCTCGAACCGGTCCGGTGCCGCGAGAACGACGTCGATCGCCTGCTGGCCGACCGAGCCGGTCGAGCCGAGCAGCGCCACCCGTCGCGGGTGGGCGGGCTGAGGTGCGTCAGGCGGACGCGGGCTCGGTGGCACCCGCCGATTCTGGCGCATCCCCGACGCGGGCCGGTGCGGGCGCCTCGGCCGGGCTGCGCCGGGCCAGCGAGTGCACCACGACGAAGGCACCCACGACCAGCAGCACGTCGCCCACGCTGAAGACATTGGCCAGCGGGAAGCCCTTGGGCACGTAGAAGACGTCGCCGAGCCAGCGCAGCTTGGCGTGCGCCATGACCCCGGAGTTGACGAACTCGTCCCGGTCGACCCGCAGCCCGGCCGCGCGCAGGGCGGCCGCCCGGGCCGGCAGCGTGCCGTGGTTGAGGGTGATGGTCAGGCCGTTGGCGAAGCCACCGAGCGCGACCAGCCATACGCCCTGGACACGGAAGTTGACGGCCAGGAACGCCGCCGCGAGCAGGTAGGTGCCGACGTGCACCGCGTCACTGGCCCGGCCCAGGTCGAGGAAGGTGAACTGCACGACCTGGATGCCCAGGGCCAGCCACAGCAGCCACGTGGCGCGCGGCCGGAACGCGGCGAGGTTGGACCAGCGGCCCCCGGAGAGCGGGACGGTCAGGATGGCGAGTACGACGAGAGCGGCGATCAGCATGGGTCAGCCATCCGTTCCGGACATGCCGACGGCGCGCAGGTACGGCCGCTCGGCCGGAGCTGGGCGGCGTGTGCGCCGCCACCGGCTCGTTGTGGTGGTGCTGGCGGGTCGAGCCCAGGAGGGCGTCGCGCTGCAGCCAGGCGGTCATCAGGTCGCGGTCCATCGGGCGGCCCAGGTAGTAGCCCTGAGCCGCGTCGCAGGACAGCTCGCGCAGCCGGTCGACCTGGATCGAGGCTTCGACGCCCTCGGCGACGACCGAGAGGCCGAGGTTGTGCGCCAGCTCGATGATCGAGCGGACCAGCACGTCGTCGCGCGCGACGAGGCACATCGACTGCACGAAGCTCCGGTCGATCTTGAGCTCGTCGAGGTCCAGCCGCTGCAGGTAGGCCAGCGAGGAGTAGCCGGTGCCGAAGTCGTCGACCGCGATCCGGACGCCCTCCTGGCGCAGCTCGTGCAGGATCTGGCCGGCCCGGCGCGGGTCGCCGAGGATCGAGCTCTCGGTCACCTCGACGGTCAGCATTCCGGCCGGGATGTTGTGCCGGCGCAGGGCCGCGCTCACCCGCTCGGGCAGGCTGAGGTCGGCCAGCTGGCGGGCCGACAGGTTGACCGAGACCGGGCAGGACAGGCCCTGCCGGTTCCACTCGGCCAGGGCGCTGAGGGTCTCCTCCAGCACGACGTCCGTGACCTGGCTGATCAGGCCGGTGTTCTCGGCCAGGATGATGAAGTCCGAGGGCGGGATGTAGCCGCGCTCGGGGTGCTTCCAGCGGGCCAGCGCCTCGGCGCCGGTGACCCGGCCGTCGCTCAGGCCGACCTGGGGCTGGAAGGCCACCGACAGGTCGCCCTTCTCGAGCGCCTCGCGCAGGTCGGCCAGCAGGCCCAGCTCGGGGGTGGTCGGCGTGACGCTCTCGTCGAACAGGCACCAGCGGGCCCGGTCCTGCTTGGCCTCGTAGAGCGCGATGTCGGCGCGCTGCATCAGGGTGGTGACGTCGACGCCCTTCTCGGCCATCGCGATGCCGACGCTGGCCTGGATCGCCATCCGGGTGCCGCCGATCTGCAGCGGGCGGACGACGTCGGCCAGCAGGGTCTCGGCGACGGCTCCAGCGGCGGCGGCGTCCACGCCGGACAGCGCGACGGCGAACTCGTCGCCGCCCAGCCGCGCGACGCAGCCGAGCTCACCGCCGAGGTAGGCGATCCGGCCGGCGACGGCCTGGATGACCCGGTCCCCGACCTGGTGGCCGAGGGTGTCGTTGATGTCCTTGAAGTGGTCCAGGTCCATCATCAGGACCGCCACCGAGTCGCCGTACCGTTCGAACCGGGACAGCAGCCGGTCGGTCCGGCTGAAGAACAGGGCGCGGTTGCCGAGCCCGGTCAGGGCGTCCCGCATCGCCTGGGTCTGGCGGGCCGCGGCCAGCACGGCCGATCGCCGTACGGCGAGAACGGGCATGGCGAGCAGCGGGAGCATCCAGCCGCTGGTCTGGGCCAGCACGGCCGCGACGCCGGACAGGCCGACGAGGACGGCCGAGGTCTCCATCGTGAAGGCCAGGTCGTCGCGCAGCATCTCGATGACCGGCTGGCCGCTGGCCATCGCGACCACGATGGCCACGAGGCCGTTGTTGATGACCATGAAGGTGAAGCCGGCCAGCAGGGTCGGCACCAGGTCCGAGGCCTTGTACGTCGTGTACGGCGCCAGGAAGCCCTGCCCGGTGAGCTGGGAGAAGACCAGCCGGGCCGCCGCCAGCGACAGCGCGTACTCGCCGAAGTTGAAGATCATCTTCACCGGGCGGCGCTTGGTGCGCAGGTCGTCCATCAGGACGGCGGCGGTGTGCGCCGCGAGCAGCAGGGCGAACGGGCCGGTCGCCACGAGCGCGACGGCGAAGGTCGTCGACATCGTGATGTTCGAGGTCTCGTCGTCACCCCGCGACACCGGGATCGGGCCGAGCTCGCCCAGGATCAGGCCGACGACGAGCAGCCAGCCCGGGCACGGGGACGTTGGCGACGAGCGTCTGGAGGTCCAGGCCGTGCAGCACCAGAGCGGCGAGGGCGAAGCCGGCCGCACCGATGCCGGCGACGAACAGGCGTGAGGTTGGAGGGCACGACGAAGACCCGGCGCGTGCCGGTCCCGGAAGGTCCTGCCTTCACGCCCACTTGTAGCCGGGGGTGCGCGCGTCGGCGCAACCAGGCCCATCGTTCAACGACTTCACTCGAACCCCTCCCGGACAGACCCAACGAGTGATCGGGTCGCTGTGTGCAATGACAGCGCAACCGTGGGTGAGCGCGCAGTCGGATTCCGGACATCCGCCCGAACATCACTCAACCGGTCTACCCGCAGGTAGTTATTCGCGACCGAAAAGGCCGGCTGATGGCTAGGTAGTTGCCGGGGAAAGCAACAGCTCCCCCCGCTCAGCGACGTGTCGCTGGAGCGGGAGGAGCTGGTGTCGTACGGCGTTTGAGCGGTGCGCGGGCTCAGACCCACTTGTAGCCGGGGATCTGCTCCTCGGCGGCACCCGTCTCCTGACGACGCATACCGATCAGTACCACTTCATGCCGGCGCCGAGCACCGACACCAGCGCGACGACCGGTGCGACGCTGGCCGACCAGCGAACCACCGTGACGACCGTGGACGACTTCTTCATGGTCTACCCCTCCCTCGGATGAACCCAGCGGGAAAGCTGGGTCGCTGAGAGCAATGAGAGGGCAACGCAGGGTTATACGCAGCAGTTTTGAGCACACCCGTTCCGACTTCACCCGCCCGGCGGATGGGTGTCTAGATACTTCGGAATCGGTCGACTAGACGATTCACCGGGCTATGCCCGGTTAGGGCTTTATGCCCACGTACTTGGTCTCGAGGTACTCCTCGATGCCTTCGGTGCCGCCTTCGCGGCCGAAACCCGAGGCCTTGACCCCGCCGAACGGCGCGGCCGGGTTGGAGACGATGCCCTGGTTGATGCCGACCATCCCGGTGTCCAGGCCCTCGGCGACGGCCAGCGCGCGGGACAGGTCGCGGGTGAAGGCGTAGGCGACCAGGCCGTACTCGGTGTCGTTGGCCAGCCGCAGCGCCTCGTCGTCCGTGTCGAAGGTCGTGATCGGGGCCACCGGGCCGAAGATCTCCTCGCCGAAGACCCGGGCCGATGCCGGTACGCCGGTCAGCACGGTCGGGGCGTAGAACCAGCCCCGCTCGCCCAGCGCCGTCCCGCCGGTCGCGACCTTGCCGCCGGCGTCGACCGCGTCCTGGACCAGCTCGGCCACCTTGTCCCGGCTCTTCTCGTCGACCAGCGGCCCGACCTGGACGCCGTCCTCGGTGCCCCGGCCGACCTTCATCGCGCCCATCCGGTCGGCCAGCCGCGCGGAGAACTCGGTCGCGATCGACTCGTGGACGATGAACCGGTTCGCCGCCGTACAGGCCTCGCCGATGTTGCGCATCTTGGCCAGCATCGCGCCCTCGATCGCGGCGTCCAGGTCGGCGTCCTCGAACACGAGGAACGGGGCGTTGCCGCCAAGCTCCATCGAGACGCGGAGCAGCTGCTCGGCCGACTGCTCGACCAGGCGGCGGCCCACCTCGGTGGAGCCGGTGAAGGTCAGCTTGCGCAGCCGGGAGTCGCGGATCAGCGGCTCCATGACGTCGCCCGTGTGCTTGGTGGTGATGACGTTGAGGACGCCGTCCGGCAGGCCGGCCTCGCTCATGATCGCGGCCAGCGACAGCATCGTCAGCGGGGTCTGGCTGGCCGGCTTGACGACCATCGTGCAGCCGGCCGCGATGGCGGGGCCGATCTTGCGGGTGCCCATCGCCAGCGGGAAGTTCCACGGCGTGATCATCAGCGTCGGGCCGACCGGCGCCTTCATGGTGAGCAGCCGGGTCTTGCCGTCGGGCGAGGTGGAGAACCGGCCGGCGATCCGCACGGCCTCCTCGGAGAACCAGCGGAAGAACTCGGCGCCGTAGGCGATCTCCCCGCGGGACTCGGCGAGCGGCTTGCCCATCTCGAGGGTCATGACCGTCGCCAGGTCCTCGGCGCGGGCGGTGATCAGCTCGAAGGCCCGGCGCAGGATCTCACCGCGCTCGCGGGGAGCCGTTGCCGCCCACTCCTCCTGGTGGGCCACCGCGGAGTCCAGGGCCGCCTTGCCGTCGGCGACGCTGGCGTCGGCGACCTCGGCGATGACCTCACCGGTCGAGGGGTCGTCGACCGGGAGCGTGCCGCCCGAGTCGGCGGGGCGCCACTCACCACCGACCAGCAGACCGGTGGGGACGCGCCCGACCAGGTCGGCCTCGCGGTCGGTCAGGACAGACGATGCAGTCACGACGGCTCCTCCAGCGACACGAGTGGGATACAGCGACAGTGGTGATCTCGCGGGTTCGGCGGGCCTGCGACGACGACATCCGCACTATCTCACCCGGTTGACTGGTGAGATCGCCATGATGGGGGTCGTCCGGCCGACCTGAGCACAGTACCGTGGCCGCTATGAGCGAGACCATCACCGCACCCGGCTCCAGCACCCCTCCCCCCGCCCGACTGGGCGGCCCCGACCTGACCCAGGAGCGGCGGCTCGTCACCGAGATCCCCGGCCCCCTGTCCCGGGCGATCCACGAGCGCCGGGTGTCGGCGGTGGCCAAGGGCGTCGGCAGCACGTTGCCGATCTACATCGACCGGGCGGGCGGTGGTGTCCTGGTCGACGTCGACGGCAACTCGCTGATCGACCTCGGCGCCGGGATCGCGGTCGTCAACGCCGGCAACGCGCACCCGCGCGTCGTCGCGGCCGTGCAGGAGCAGGTCGCGGCGTTCACCCACACCTGCTTCATGGTCACGCCGTACGACGGGTACGTGTCCGTCTGCGAGGCGCTCAACCGGCTGACCCCGGGCGGTCACGAGAAGCGCTCGGCGCTGTTCAACTCAGGCGCCGAGGCCGTCGAGAACGCCGTCAAGGTCTCCCGGATCGCGACCGGCCGCGACGCCGTCGTCGTCTTCGACCACGCCTACCACGGGCGCACGAACCTGACGATGGCGATGACCGCCAAGTCGATGCCGTACAAGCACGGCTTCGGGCCGTTCGCCGGTGAGGTCTACCGCGCACCGCTGTCCTACCCGTTCCGCGAGCCTGCGGTCATCTCCGGGTCGGCCGCCGCGGCTCGGGCCATCGACGTGATCGAGAAGCAGGTCGGCGCGGACCAGGTCGCCTGTGTCGTCATCGAGCCGATCCAGGGCGAGGGCGGTTTCGTCGTGCCGGCTCCGGGGTTCCTGACCGCGATCTCCGAGTGGTGCACTGCCAACGGGGTCGTCTTCGTCGCCGACGAGATCCAGACCGGCTTCGGCCGCACCGGCGCGATGTTCGCCTGCCAGCACGAGGGCGTCGTGCCCGACCTGATCACCACGGCGAAGGGCATCGCCGGTGGCCTGCCGCTCGCCGCCCTGACCGGCCGGGCCGAGCTGATGGACTCGGTGCACGCGGGTGGCTTGGGTGGGACCTACGGCGGCAACCCGGTCGCCTGCGCCGCGGCCCTAGCCTCGATCGACGCGATGGCGACGGAGGACCTGCCCGGGCGGGCCAAGAACATCGAGTCGATCATGATCCCGCGGCTGCACCGAGCTGGCCGAGCAGTTCCCGCAGATCGGCGACGTGCGCGGGCGCGGCGCGATGCTGGCGATCGAGATCGTGAAGCCGGGCACCCGGACGCCGGACGCCGCTGAGGCCGGCCGGATCTCCTCGGCCTGCCACCAGCGTGGCGTGCTGACTCTGACCTGTGGGACCTACGGCAACGTGCTGCGCTTCCTGCCGCCGCTGGTGATCCCCGAGGCGTTGCTCGAGGAGGCCCTCGACGTGCTGGCCCTGGCTCTCGCACCAGCATGACCCGCCGCGCCGGCGCGGTCCTCGCCGCAGTCGTGCTGGTGCTCTCCGGCCTATCGACCGGCGTTGTCTCTGCGTCGGCTGCGGCTTTGGGTCGGCTGCGGCCGTCGGGGTCGCTGCGCGTCGGGGACGTGACGCCTGCATCGGTGCGGTCTCGTCGACGCACCGGTGTGGTGCGGCTCGGTCCGGGTGCCGCTGGACCGCGTCGGACCCGAGCGCCGGCACGATCGCGATCGGCTTCGGCTGGGTCCCGGCCAGCGGGGATGCGAGCGGGACGGTCGTGGCGATGGAGGGCGGCCCGGGCTATCCGTCGACCGGCACGGCCGTGGACTACCTCGACATGATCGGCCCGTTGCACCGGACCCGGAACCTGCTCGTCGTCGACGCTCGGGGCACCGGGCGGTCGGCGCTGATCGACTGCGCGGGGCTGCAGAGCTACACCGGAAACACTGCTACCAAACACTTCCAGGGCCTGGTGGCCGGGTGCGCGGACCAGCTGAACCACACCTACCAGCGGGCCGACGGCAGCTACGTCCACGCGTCGGACCTGTTCAACACGGCGACCGTCGCCCGCGACCTGGCCGACGTGCTGGGCCGCCTGTCGGTCAGCGGCATCGACCTGTACGGCGACTCGTACGGCACCTACTTCTCGCAGTCGTTCCTGTCGCACTACCCGCAGCTGCTGCGGTCGGTCGTCCTCGACTCGGCGTACGAGGCGCGCGATCTGGACCCCTGGTACGTGACGACGGTGACGACGGCGCGGACCGCGTTCGAGGCGGCGTGCACGCGCAGTCTGGCTTGTGACGCAGCGGCCGGAGCGGGGGCCTGGGCTCGGATCGGGCAGTTGGCGAAGTCGTTGCGGGCCAAGCCGATTCACGGGATGGCGCCGGGATGTCGGCGGGTCCCTGGTGCCGACGACGGTCGGCATCCGACAGCTCGTGGACATGGTCAACGACGCGGGCTACGACTACGCGGTCTACCGGACGCTCGACGCGGCGGGCCGGGCCTACCTCGAGCACGGCGACGCCCGACCGCTGCTGCGGCAGTGGGCCCAGGACTTCGGCTGGGACGACAGCGACTACTACGGGCCGGCCAAGACCTACTCCGACGGTGACTTCTACGCCGTTGCCTGCACCGACTACCCGCAGCTGTTCGACCGGACGGCCTCCCCCGCCGTACGACGCCAGCAGCTCGCGGCGTCGATCGCGGCGCTGCCGGCGGACACGTTCGCGCCGTTCACGACGGCCGAGTGGATCCAGATGAACCAGTTCACCGAGGCGTACACCGCCTGCCTGGACTGGCCGGCGCCGACCCATCCGGCCGACCCGCCGGTCCTCGCCGGGCCCGATGGACGCCAGCCACGTGCCGGTGCTGGTCCTCAACGGTGACCTCGACTCGTTGACGCCGGCCGTCGGTGGCGCGCACGTCGCCGAGCAGATCGGGGCCGACGCCCGATCCATCGTCGTACCGAACATGGTGCACCTGGTCGCACTGGACGACCGGTACGGCTGTGGCGCGTCGATCTACCAGGAGTTCGTCCGGCGGCCCGACCACCTGTCTTCGCTCGACACTTCCTGTGCCGCAACGGTTCCCGACATCCACACGCTCGGGACGTTTGCCCGGACGTCGAGCCAGATGACGCCGGCGACCGTGGTCCGAGGGTCGGCTTCGGCGGCTCGATCGTCACCTGGCGGCGGTGCTCGTCGCAGCGGCGGGAGACGCGGCGTACCGCTATCAGTACGTCCTCCCCAGCAACGATCTCGGCCTGCGCGGCGGGGTCGAGCACTACTCGACCGACGCCGCCGGCGAGGTGATCACGGCCCGTCTGCGGGGAGTCCGGTGGACTGATCGACACGACGGTCGACGGCAGCCTGGTGACCGACTACTACGGCCTTGGCGTCGACGGCCGGTTCACCGTCCGCGACACCGCTGGGCATCGGCTGACCGCTGCCGTGACGTGGCAGACCACCGGGCCGCACACCGTCGCAACGGTCACGACATCGACCACGACGTTCCGAGTCGCCGCGCCCTGATCGGGGTGGCAGGGCGCGCGCGCCGGACGCGAAGGAGGTTCCTTGGCCCACATCGACCCGAACCGACGCACGGACTTCCCGGTCGCGTTCGACGAGCGCGCCACGCTGACCCAGCTCTTGACGTACGTGCGCCTCACGGTGCACGCCAAGTGCGCCGGGCTGTCCCAGACGCACGCCGTCCAGACGCCGCTCCCGAGCTCACCCGCCATGAGCATCGCCGGGCTCGTGAGCCATCTGCGCTGGTCCGAAGCCTTCTGGATCGACGTCATCTTCTTGGGCCAGCGGTACCGGTGGCCGGGCACGGACGACGACTCCGAGCTCCAGATGCGCGCGGGACTCGAACGCCCGCTGGCCGCACTGCTCGCTGAGTACGCCGCGCAGGCTGCCCATACCGACGAGATCGTTGCCTCCCGCGACTGGGACGCGACATCGGTCGTCCCCGATGAGCAGACCGGTCAGCCAATTGCGTTGCGGTACATCATCACTCACCTGATCGAAGAGACCGCCCGGCACAACGGCCACCTAGATATCCTCCGCGAGCTCGCCGACGGCGTCACCGGCGACTAACCCACGACGTGCGTGTTTGCGCGGGCCTTACGCATTCAGCACGAAGATGAACTCCTCGATGCCGTCGTCGGGCGCAGGTGCCTCCGCCTCCTGCACGCGATCGCGCCGAAACCCACACTTCTCCAGGACGCGGGCCGAGCCCACGTTGTGCTCCGCGACGTGGGCGTACAGCGGCCGGATCGACACCTCGTCCACGAGCAGGGCGAGCGCCTGGGTCGCGACGCCGCGGCCCCACCACTCGCGTCCGACCCAGTAGCCGAGCAGCTGCTGCCCATTCGCCGACCAGCTTCCGATGTTCCCCGCCACCAGGCCGTCGGCAACGATGGTGCGCACGACCAGGGTGTCGTCGGCGCGGAGTTTCGCCCAGTGCGCCGCGAACTGACCCTTGTCGCGAGCGGGAAACGCCGCCATCTCGACCGACTGCGGATCCATCTGGTGGGCAAAGAACACGTCGAGGTCCTGGTCTTCGACGCTCCTGAGACGCACCGCGGGTTTCAAGCGGACACTCGCGTGGGCCGGTACTGCAGGGCGACCGCCCCCGACCGGAACTCATGGCGATCGACGAGCTCGAGCTGGACGCGCTCGCGCAGACCGGCGAGCAACGTCGGCCCGTGTCCGGCAAGGACCGGCTGCACAAGGAACGCGTACTCGTCGATCAGTCCCAGATCTGCCAAGGCCAGAGGGAGCGTCACCCCACCCACGAACAGGCCCTCGCCTGGCTCCTGCTTGAGCCGCTGAATCGCTTGCCCCAGGTCGCCTCGCAACAGCTCGGCATTCCAGTCGACCTCGCCCAGCGTGCTGGACACGACGTACTTCTTGGTCCGGTCGATGGTCTGAGCGAACGGGATCTGCGACTCATCCATCCAGTCAGGCCACGTGCCCGTGGCCGGCTGCCGCCACGCCGACTCCATCATCTCGTAGGTCACCCGGCCGAATATCAGGGCATCGGCTCGTTTCATCTCAGCTGTCCAGTAGCGCATCGACTCCTCGTCGGGGGGGAGCCCCGCCTCGTGATGGCAGCAGCCGTCGAGGGTGACGTTGATCGAGTATCGAAGTGGTCTCATCTCGTTGCTCTCCCTTGATGCCCGCAGCGCGTCTTCACCGGACCGTACTCAGACCACTGTCGGCGCCATCTCCTATCGGCGCCCGATCCCTGCGGTGCAGCGCTCGAGCCCAGGATCTGTCCACTCCAGGGACTGGCGGCTGACGCGAATGTGAATGCCACAACCGCGAAGAACCTCACCAGCCCTTTAGTACGGCACCTTCGTGCTCCGAAGGCTGACCGGGCTGTCACCTGCGCCTCGCCTGCGGCGCTAGGTTCTCCAAATGCCGGTGAGCGTGGACTTCGACCCACTGGACCAGACGCTCACCCTCGTCTCGGACGAAGTGCACTTGGCAGTTCGGGTACATGCCTCGGACCTGGCCCAGCTGTCGGAGATCGATCGAGCGGATTGGTCGACCCGGTCGTCGCTGCGCGTGGGCACCACGCTCGGGCACCCCGTCTTCTGGGTCCGTGGCGAATCGGACGTGGTCACGGTCCTCGTCGGCGACGACGACGAGACTTGGGAACTTGCGCTCACGATCTCCACTGCAGTCGTGGCAAGCATCGTGGCGCTAGGTTCGGCCGCCGGAAGTTAGCACCAGGTTGAGCAACCTCACCTGTTCTTGAGGACACCCCTTGGTGGCGTCCCGATCTGAGCCCGGATCGACCCGCGCGGAAACAACGAACACCTGCACCGCGATCCGTGCGCGCGCGAAGCCGACCCCAAACGAGATGGCGACGGGCACCAACCTGACTGTGCTGTGACCTCTCGGCCCGTCTAGCTGGTGTCGGGTGGGTGGGGTTGGAGGTGGGGGTTTCGGGCCAGCCATCGTCGGGCGAGGGCGCGGAGGGCGCGTTCGTAGTGTTGGAGGTGGGCGTTGTGCTGCCCGTCAGGTGGGTCGTCTGATCCGTCGGGATCACGCGGTCGCCAGAGGACGTGGCCGTCGATGATCTGCCCGACCATGCCGTGGGCGTGGATGTGGCGGTGGTGCCGCCCACACAACAACGCCCCGTTGGCTTCGCTGGTCGGCCCGTCGGGTCCGAACCGGACCAAGTGGTGGACGTGACACCAGGCCGGCTTGGACCGGCAGTTCGGGAACGTGCAGTGCTGGTCCCGGACCTCGATCGCCCGCCGGATCCGGGGCGGGAACGGATACACCGTCTGCCCCACGTCCAGGGCCCGGCCGAAGCCGTCGGTCAACACCGGGACCACCTCGGCCTCACAGGACAACGTCTGCAACGTCAGCGGGCTGATCTCCCACCCGCCGGGGTCCCCGGTGACCAGCACCGGCGGCACCAACCCCGACCATCCCCGCCGACCCGGCCGGACCCGTGCGGCGGTGGCGGTCATGGTGGCCAGGAGGGTGTCCAGCTCGGCGGTCAGGACCAGCCGGGTCGCCGCCCCACCCCGGGACGGTAACGCGCCCGGCTCCCCGTGGCGGGCGGCCAGCGACAGTTCGGCCAGGGCGTGCAGGGCGTCGGCGGTCCGCTGCTGCCCGGTCCGCGGATCCGGCGTCCCATCGACGGCGGGTTGGGGCGCCGTCAGCGGGTCCAACGCGGCGGCCAGGGCCGCGCCCGCGACCGGGGGCAGCAGACCCCGCAACGCCCACATCCCGCGTCGACTCCTGGACCAGCCAGGCGTAGCGGGCCTCCTGCTGGCGGTCCTCATCACGGGCCAACCGGTCCGCCGCGCCCGGGTCCAGGCGGTGCCGCAACCGAAGCCCGGCCTTCCCCAGCTGGGCCGGGTCCAGCACCGCCGCCGCCTCCAACAACAACCCCTGCCCCTCCGCCGCGGTCACCACGTCGACCTCCGGCAGGGCGGCCACCGCGTCCATCGTGCGGACCATCACCCCGGCATGACCCACGCCGATGTCCCCCGCCGCGAACGCCGCCGCGGTCGGCGCCAAGCCCCTCGACCGGGTTCGCGGCGGTCCCGAACGCCTCCGCCAGGTCGGCCCGGGCCCGGCCCACCCCCGGCGTGACCGCCACCAACCCCCGAAACCAGCAGCCACCACTCTTGGCCCCCGCCGAGGCCGGCAAACCCCGCTCCATCGCCTCAGCCAACACCGCCACCCCGCCCGCCGCACACCGCGACTCCGCCCGCGCGAACAACCGAACGAACTCCGCCAGCTCGGCATCCGAACACTGCCACCACGGCGCCGAGGCCAACGCGTCCAAC
Source organism: uncultured Actinomycetota bacterium (assembly GCA_963794535.1). GTDB lineage: Bacteria > Actinomycetota > Actinomycetes > Actinomycetales > CAVURS01 > CAVURS01. The sequence continues at coordinate 75,591 of CAWCEI010000013.1, read as the reverse complement.
ACCCGCGGCAGCAACCCCACCGCGTCACCAACGCTCAGCTCACCCTCGACCGCACCCCTGCTGGACATACAACGAACCTAGACAAAGCCACCGACAGTCCCGACCCGCAATCCACCGCCCCAGGTCACGACGAGATAACGATCAACAACCGAAACACGTTGGCCCGCAAAGCGATCCCGACGACACGACCAATGATTGTCAGTCGACAACTAACGAACGGTCACTGCTCGCGTTGGCCCCACGCCGATCCGTAGCCGGCCGGCTCGTCCGCAGCCAGCAGATCGAGGAACGGCACGCGCGTCGAACGCCTCCGGACCGAGCACCCCGCTGCCCGACCAGGTCCCGGCGGCCAGCAGCTCCAGCGCGACGACCGGGTTGACCGCGGTCTGCCACACGACGCACTGCGCGCCGTAGTTCTCCATCGCCCAGGCGTTGTCGACCACGTGGTAGAGGTACGTCGACCGCGGCTGCACCGTCCTTGCCCAGCCCGCGGACCCACATCCCGGCACAGGTCTTGCCGCTCATCCGGTCACCGAGCCCGGCCGGGTCGGGCAGCGACGCGGCGACCACGTCCCGCGGGCTCACCTCGACCGGACCACCCGACGACTGCACCGCGCACCGGCGTCGTACGGTCCAGACCGAGCTTGTGCAGCGTCTTCAGCACGTCGATGAACTCGGTGCCCAGCCCGTACTTGAAGGTCACCCGCTTCGCGTCCAGCCAGCGCGGCATCAACAGCACCTCTTCGTGCTCGACGTTGACGCACTCGACCGGCCCGATGCCCTCGGGGAAGTCGAAGACCTCCGGCTCGCTGAACGGCGCCGTCGTGAACCACCGGCCGTCCTCACCATCCGGCTTCTCCCAGATCACCGGCGGGTTGAGGCACTCCTCGATCGTCGTCCAGATCGAGAACGACGGCGCGAACTCGAAGCCCTCGACGACGAGGTTCGAGCCGTCCCGCGTGCCCGAGCTCGTCGATCTCGGAGAACAGGTGGTCCGCGGCGTACCGCGCGAAGATGTCGGACAGCCCGGGCTCGACGCCGATGCCGCACAGCGCGAGCCGGCCGGCCGCCTCCCACTCCCCCGCCACGGCGAACTGACCGTCGCCCAGCATCACGCCGGTCTGCTCGTACGGCGCATCCGGGTGCGGCTGCGACAGGCTCATCGCCATGTCCAGGTAGTCGGCCCCCGCCGCGAACGCCCCCTCGAAGACCGGCATCACGAACCGCGGGTCCACCGCGTTCATCACGTGGGTGACCGCGTGCTCCCGGACCAGGTCGGCCACCGACTCCGCGGACGACGCGTCGACCTGCGCGGCGACGAACCGGCTCTCGCCGGGATGCGCCTCCTGGACCGCGGCGACGGTGCGCTCGGCCCGGCCGAGGTCGTAGTCGGCCACCACCAGGTGCTCGAAGAACGAGCGGCGCGCGGCGATCCGGGCAAACGCGTCACCGACGCCGCCCGATCCGACCAACAGAATGCGCATGGGAGGTCCTTTCAACGGTGTATTTCATCTGTCTAACAGGGGTCTGTACACGTAGATCGTAGTCGTCTAGCCTCCACACGACGGAATCCGTATGTCGGCCGCCACCCGCCGCACAGGCGCTCGACCGGCAGGCGACCTCGAAGGGGCTGGTAATGACCGCAGTCGACGTAGCGCAGGATCACGGAAGCGGGTCCGGCGAGAAGGGCCTCAAGGGCGGCTCGCTCGGCCTCCTCTCCAGCGTTGTGGTGGGGATCGCGTCCACGGCCCCGGCGTACAGCCTCGCCGCCAGTCTCGGCTACGTCGTCGACGACGGCCAACGGCAACGGCATCGTCGGCGTGAAGGCTCCGCTGATCATGGTGATCGCCTTCATCCCGATGTACTTCATCGCCGTCGCGTACGCCGAGCTGAACAAGGCGATCCCGGACTGCGGCACCACCTTCACCTGGGCGGCCAAGGCGTTCGGCACGCGCGTCGGCTGGATGGGCGGCTGGGGCATCATCGCCGCCGACGTCATCGTCATGGCCAACCTGGCCCAGATCGCCGGGTCCTACTCCTACCGACTGGTCGGCCTCGACTCGCTGGCCGACAGCACGTTCTGGAGCACCGTCGCGGGCATCGTGTGGATCATCGTCATGACCTACATCTGCTACCGCGGGATCGAGATCTCGGCCCGGATCCAGTACGCACTGCTCGGCATCGAGGTCTTCACGCTGGTTCTGTTCGCGCTCTTCGCGCTGGCCAAGGTCTACTTCGGCGGAGCGCCGAAGGGACACATCAAGCCGCAGCTGTCGTGGCTCTCGCCGTCCGGCCTGTCCCTGACCTCGATCGTCACCGCGACCCTGATCGCCGTCTTCATCTACTGGGGCTGGGACACCGCCGTCGCCACCAACGAAGAGGCGGACGACCCGGCCACAACCCCGGCCGCGCCGCCGTCCTCTCCACCATCCTGCTGCTGCTCACCTACGCCATCGTCTCGATCGCGGCGGTCTCGGTCGCCGGCGTCGGCTCGACCGGCATCGGGATCGGCAACCCGGACAACGCCGACGACGTCTTCGCGGGTATGGGCTCGGTCGTGTTCGGTGGCGGCGTCGTCGGTGCGGTCATGGTGTTCTTCCTCAAGATCACCGTCCTCACCTCGGCCTCCGCGTCGACCCAGACGACGATCCTGCCGACGGCCCGCACCGTCGCTCTCGATGGCGGCGTACAAGGCGATCCCGTCCCGGTTCGCCCGGATCCACCCGCGAGTACCTGACCCCGACCGACTCGACGATCTGGATGGGCGCCGTCTCGATCTTCTTCTACGTCGGCCTGACCCTGGTCAGCCAGAACATCCTGGCCGACACGATCGCGGCGGTGGGCCTGATGATCGCGTTCTACTACGGCCTCACCGGCTTCGCCTGCGTCTGGTACTACCGCAAGACCATGTGGGCCAAGCCGCGCGACATCGTCATGCAGGGCGTCATCCCGCTGCTCGGCGGGCTGCTCCTGCTGTTCGCGTTCTTCTACGCCTGCCACACCTACTACGACCCGGACTACGGCTACACCAGCCTGGGCGAGTGTCGGCGGCGTCTTCATCATCGGCATCGGCTCGCTGCTGTTCGGCGTGGTCCTGATGTTCGTCTACCAGGCGATCAGCCCCAGCTACTTCCGCGGCGAGACGCTGCCGAAGGGCGACCACGGCGAGCTACCTGCTCGTGCCGGCCGACGGCTCCGTCGCCCACCTCGGTCTGCCGGACTCCGGCGAGATGCCGACCGTCATCGCACCGGACCTGTCCAACCTGCCGCCGGGTCAGCGAGCCATCGACCCCCTCACCGGGGAGACGCGTTCGCGCGACGACGGCTGATGCTCGACTCCGCTCTCACCTAGCGGTCGAGCAGCGGGCGGGACGGGTCCCAGGTGGTCCCGTCCCGCTCGTCTGCCCGCCTGCGAGCGATCGCCGAAAGAGCTTCCAGCACAACGCGGTTGCCCAGCGCGGCGGTGATGTCGGCATGGTCGTACGGCGGGCTGACCTCGACCACGTCGACCCCGACCACGGGCAGCTCCAGGCAGATCCGGCGTACGGCGTCGAGCAGCTGCCGGGCCGAGAGCCCGCCCGGCTCCGGAGTGCCGGTGCCGGGCGCGTGCCCCGGGTCGCACACGTCGATGTCGACCGAGAGGAAGACCCCGTCGCAGTCGTCCATGGCGATGACGAACGCCTCGGACAGGCACTCGTTCAGGCCCCGGTGGACGATCTCGGTCATCTCGAAGGACCGCATCTTCTGCCCGGCCATCCAGTCCAACGTCTCCGGCTCGGGCCAGTAGCCGCGCAGCCCGACCTGCAGGAACCGGTCGCCGCGCAGCGCACCCGACTCGATCAGCCGGCGCATCGGCTGGCCGTGCCCCCAAAGCGAACCGAAGGCGATGTCGCCGGTGTCGGCGTGGGCGTCGAAGTGGATCATCGAGATCCGGCCGTGGCCGAGGTGGTTGGCGATGCCCTTGGCGTCGGGGAAGGTCACCGAGTGGTCGCCGCCGAGGATGACCGGGATCGCCCCGGACTCGGCGACCTTCTGCACCGCAGCCTCGAGCAGCGGCAACGCGACCTGGATGTCGCCGGAGTACATCTCGACGTCGCCCGCGTCGACGACCTTGAGATCGACCAGGCCGTCGGTGCGCATCGCCAGGCTCGGCCGGGACCCGTCGTGCGGCAGGTAGTCGGTCATCCGGATCGCCTGCGGCCCGAACCGGGTGCCGGGGCGGTGGGAGGTGCCGCCGTCGAACGGCGCCCCGAGGATCACGACGTCCGCATCGGCGTACGACGCCGGGTCGTCGAGGTCGCATCGCGGCACCCCGAGGAAGGTCACATCTGGCCCGAACTGTCCGCCAAGTCTGGTCATGTCCCGATCCTATGAGTCGAAGCCGAGGCCGAGCCGGTCCAGGGTCCGCAGCCAGATGTCGCGACGCCCGTCCGCGGCGTCGGCCCGGGCGATGCTGCGCCGGGTCAGCTGGATCGCGGCCCAGCGCAACGGCTCCGGCGGGAAGGGCAGCGGCTTGCGCCGGACCATCGCCAGGCCGGTCCGCTCGTTGTCGCGACGAGCCAGCAGGTCGAGGCAGACCTGGGCCCCGAACCGGGACGAGCCCACGCCGAGACCGGTGTAGCCCGCGACGTAGCGCCGCGCGACCGCCGAGCGCCCGGCCCCAGAACGGGCTGAACCGCGTGCAGGTGTCGATCGCCCCGCCCCAGGTATGGGTGAACCGGACCCCATCGAGCTGGGGGAACGTCTCGACCAGGTGCTGGGCCAGGATCGACTCGGTCTCGGCACTGCGCGCCCGCGCTGCGGAGAGGTCGGACCCGAAGTAGTAGATCGCGTCATAGCCGCCGAACACCAGACGGTTGTCATCGGACAAGCGGTAGTAGTGGAACTGGTTGCCGGCATCCCCGACGCCCTGGCGGCCGGACCAGCCGATCGAGGCCATCAGCTCCGGCGAGAGCGGCTCGGTCGCGATGACGTGGTCCCACACCGGCACGACGAGCGGTCGGGACCGCTTGACCAGTGAGGGGAAGACGTTGGTCGCGAGCACGACCTGCTCGGCATGCACCCGGCCGTTCGCGGTCTCCAGCTCCACGGTGTCGCCGTTGTCGCGCCAGCCCGTGACCGGGCTCTGTTCCAGGATCTGACCGCCCAGCGACTCCACCGCGGCCGCCAGTCCCCACACCAGCCGGCCCGGGTCGACCATCGCGGTGCCGCGCTCGTCCAACACCCCACCGACGTACGTCGGGGAGTTGACCATCGCCCGCGTCTCCTCGGCATCGAGCAGGACACTGCTCTCACCGAGGCGGGTCGCCTCGTCGTGCACCTCGCGCAAACCCTCGAACTGCCACGGTGCCGTCGCCACATCGAGGCCGCCGGTGCGCTCGAAGGAGCAGTCGATCCCATACCGCGCAACGGTTTCGCCGATCGCGTCGAGATTGGCGTGGCCGAGCCGCAGCAGCTGGGGCATCTCATCCGGCCAACGGGCCACGCCGTTGCCGAGCCCATGGGTCAGGCTCGCCGCGCAGAAACCGCCGTTGCGACCGGAGGCCGCCCAGCCCAGTCGCGCGCCCTCCAGGACCACGACCTGACGGTCCGGGTTCTCCTCGAGCGCGAGCAGCGCCGCCCAGAGACCGGTGAAGCCACCGCCGACGACCGCGAGGTCGCAGCGGAGGTCGCCGTCGATGGCCGGCCGCGCCGCCGGACGGTCCGGCCGGTCCAGCCACAGCGGTGTCGAGCTGGCCCCCTGCAGAGCCGCCGCCGGTGCGACGGCCCTCGTCACCGCGCTCGCCGCCGGCTGCCGACGAACTGGCCGAGGATCACGATCGTCACCGCGATGACGAACATGCTGAACCCGATCACGTTGGCCTGAGCGGGAATCCCGCGCAGGTAGGACACATAGACGAACTTGGGGAACGTCGTTGTGTCGCCCGAGACGAAGTACGTGATGATGAAGTCGTCGAACGACAGCGAGAACGAGAGCATCGCCGCCGCGATGATGCCGGGCAGCACGAGCGGGAAGGTGACCCGCCGGAAGGTCTGGGTCTCGTTGGCGTAGAGATCCATCGCCGCTTCCTCGAGCTTCGGATCCAGGCTCAGCACTCTGGCCTTGACCGTCACCACCACGAAGCTCAGACAGAACATGATGTGGGCGATCACGATCGTCCAGAAGCCGAGGGACAGCCCGAGCGGGGCGAAGGCCTGGACGAAGACCGTCAGCAGGCTGGCCCCCATGACGACCTCGGGGGTCGCCATCGGCACGAAGATCAGGATGTTCGTCGCCGCTCGGCCACGGAACCGGTGCCGCACCAAGGCGAACGCGATCAAGGTCCCAAGGATGGTGGCGACGAGCGTCGCCAGCAGACCGATCTTGAGGCTGTTGGCCAGCGCACCGCAGACTCCCGGTGCCCCACAGGGGTTCTCCCAGTGCTTCAGGGTCGGGCTGCCCTGGGACTCCCAGGTGATGTTGGACTTGCGGTAGTTGTTGAACGAGAAGGCGAACGTGTAGGCCACCGGCACGAACAGGTAGACCAGAACGACGACGGCGAACACCGCCACCATGTGGTCGGCGACCCAGTCCTTGGCCTTCTGGAACGACGTGCGGGAGCGGGCCTGGGCCGCAGTGGCCGAGGGGCGAGAGGACACGGCGGTCATACCAGCTCCTCCGTCCCTGATCGGCGGATATAGAGGAACACCAAGATCAAGATCATCGCCATCAAGGTGAAGGACAGCGCCGCCGCCGTCGGATAGCCACCGACCACCTTGTTGAACTGGCTGTCGATGACGTTGCCCACCATCTTGGTGCTCCGGTCCGAGCCGAGGAGCTCGGCGTTCACGTAGTCACCGGCCGCAGGGATGAAGGTCAGCAGCGTGCCGGCCACCACACCGGGCAGGCTCAGCGGGAAGGTCACCTTGCGGAAGGTGGTGAAGCCGTCGGCGTACAGGTCGCCTCCGGCCTCGATCAGCCGATGGTCGACCCGTTCCAGCGACGCATAGATCGGCAACGTCATGAAGGGCACGAAGTTGTATGTGATCCCGGCCACGACCGCTACCCAGGTCTCCGTGAGGTGCCCGTCGCTCGGCAAGATGTGCACGAACCGCAGAACGTGCACGACCACACCGCCGTCGGAAAGGATCTGCCGCCAGGCGATCGTCCGCAGGATGAAGGACGTGAAGAACGGCGCGATGATGCAGATCAGCATCACCCCGCGCCACCGCCCGGCCTTGAACGCGATCGTGTAGGCCAACGGATAGGCCAGGCAGAACGCGAAAAGCGTTGCCAGCGCAGCGAACAGCAGCGACCGGCCGAAGAACCAGCGGTAGTCCCACGCCGCGTGGCTGAAGTTGGAGAAGTTGAGGTCGCGGTAGTAGTAGCCCGGGTAGCCCGGGAACTGCGACTGCAGGCTGGTGGCGCCGAGCTGGGCCAGCGGGAAGACGAAGAAGACCAACAGCCAGACCATGCCCGGGAGCAACAGCAGGTACGGCGTCCACTTGCGTCCGCGGCGCTGTTCGGGAGGTGGGGCGTCGGTCTCTCCCGGCGGCGGGGTGTGGGTGGCAGCGGCCACCGTCACCTGGCTCACTGGGCGACCTCCTTGATGTCCTCGTCGACACCGGCGCTGAGGTCCTCGTCGCCACTGAGCAGGAACGTGTGCTCCGGGGTCCAGGCCAGCGTCACCTGGTCGCCGTCCCGGGCGAGCGTCCCGACGCCGAGGTTCTGCGAGAACACCGACAGGACACCGACTCCTCCGACGTCCACCAGGTACTGCGTGCTGACGCCGGAGAACGACGCGTCGATCACCTTGCCGGGGCCGAGATGGTTCGTGCCCGGCGGGGGTTCGGCCCCGCTCTGCACCAGGCTGACCTTCTCCGGCCGGACGCCGACGACGACCTCGGAGCCGACCGTGTTCGAGGCCGAGGACCGGTCCTTGTAGGCCAACACCCGACGACCGGCCACATCGACGCCGATCAGGTCACCCTTGACCTCCACGACCGTGCCGCGGGCCAGGTTGGACTGGCCGAGGAAGTTGGCCACGAAGGCTGTCCGCGGCAGCTCGTAGAGCTCAGCCGGCGCGCCCATCTGCTCGACCTTGCCCGCGTTCATGACCGCCACAGTGTCGGCCATCGTCATGGCCTCTTCCTGGTCGTGGGTGACGTGGATGAAGGTCAGCCCGACCTCCTCCTGGATCCGCTTGAGCTCCACCTGCATCTGCCGGCGCAGCTTGAGGTCCAGCGCGCCGAGCGGCTCGTCGAGCAGCAGCACCTCGGGCTTGTTCACGATGGCCCTCGCCAGGGCGACCCGCTGCTGCTGGCCGCCGGAGAGCTGGGTCGGCTTGCGGCCGGCCAGGTGCGACAGCTGCACCAGCTCCAGCGCGTCCTTGGCACTCTGGATCGCGCCCGCCTCCTTGCGGCGCTTGGGGCCGAAGGCGACGTTCTCCAGGATGTCGAGGTGGGGGAAGAGCGCGTAGCTCTGGAACACGGTGTTGACCGGGCGCTGGTAGGGCCGCGACCCGGTCAGGTCGGTGTCGCCGATCAGGACCCGGCCCTTGGTCGGCTGCTCGAGGCCCGCCACCATCCGCAAGGTGGTCGTCTTGCCGCAGCCCGATGGCCCGAGCAGCGCGAAGAACGAGCCCCGCGGCACCGTGAGCGACAGGTCGTCGACCGCGGTGAAGCTGGCGAAGGACTTGGTCACCTGGTCGATGACCAGGTCCCCGGTGGCGGCCCGGACGTCGCGGCCGGCTTTGGAGGTCTGGTTCGAGGTCTCTGTCGCGGAAGAGGTTGTCATCAGTTCCCAATCACCGAGGCCCACTGCGCGGAGTACTTCTGGTCATCTGCCGGATCGAGGGCCGCGAAGACCTTGGAGTTCTTGGCCAGGAAGTCGGCCGTCGGGAAGATGAACGGGCTGGCCGCCAGGTCCTTGTCGATCTTCTGCATCTCCTCCTGGGCGCCCTGCACCGGACAGACGTAGTTGACGTACGCCGCGACCTGGGCCGCGACGTCGGGGCGGTAGTAGTAGTCCATGACCATCTCGGCGTTGTGCCGGTGGCGCGACGTGATCGGGACCATCATGTTGTCGCTCCAGAGCATCCCGCCCGAGTCGGGCAGGACGAACGTCCAGTCCGGGTCGTTCGTCTCGTCCGCCAGGACGAAGATGTCGCCGCTCCAGACGATGCCCGCGACGGCGTTGCCGGACTGCAGGTCCTGAAGGTAGTCGTTGCCCTTGATCCGCCGGATCTGCCCGTCCGACGTCCGCTTGGTGACCTCTTCGGCCGCCTTGTCGAACTGGGCCTGGGTGAACTTCCCCGAGGGGTCGGTGCCCTGCGCCAGCATGATGCAGCCGATGGTGTCGCGGAACTCCGACAGCACCGTGACCTTGCCCTTGAGGTCGGGCGACCAGAGATCGGCGATCGACTTGAGCTCGCGACCGACCTTCTTCTTGTTGTAGCCGATCCCCGAGAAGCCGCTCTGCCAGGTCAGTGAGTGCTGGCGGCCCGGGTCGAACGAGACCTCCTTGAGCTTGTCCAGGAGGTTGCCCGCGTGCGGCATCTGGATCAGCTCGAGCGGTTGGGCCAGCTGCTGCTGGATGACCCGGTTGGCCATCCAGTCGGTGAAGACGAAGATGTCGCGCTCGATGTCCTGCCCGGCCCGCAGCTGCGGAGCGATCTTGTTGAAGTAGCTGTCGTTGTCGTTGACGTCCTCGGTGTAGGAGACCTTGATCCCGGTCTCCTTCATGAACGCCTCGAGCGTCGGGTACTTCTTCGTCTTGTCGTCGTAGTCGAGGTAGGCCGTCCAGTTGGCCCAGTTGCAGATCTTCTCCGTGGCCGACACGTCGGTCGGCAGTTTCAGGGCCTGAGTGCCGCCCAGGGCCGCCGGTGGTTTCGGGGGCGCACAGGCGGCGAGCGCCGCGAGTCCGGCTGCTCCACCCACGCCGGCCAGGAACTGACGCCGCGACGGCCTCATCGACTGGGCGAGCATCCGGGCTACGGGGTCTTTCGGTAGGCGACGGCTCACGCCAGGCTCCTTCGGGTCACGGGCAGGATCAGAGAGTGAAAACGGTTCGGTGCCAGGGCTTGCGGGCTACTCCGGTGATGTCCGACATCACGTGCTTGATGTTCGTGTACTCCTCCAGCGAGTAGATGCTCATGTCCTTGCCGAAGCCCGATGCCTTGTAGCCGCCGTGCGGCATCTCGCTGATGATCGGGATGTGGTCGTTGACCCAGACGCAGCCGGCCTGGATCTCCCGCGTTCCGCGCTGGGCCCGGAAGATGTCGCGAGTCCACACCGACGCAGCCAACCCGTACGGCGTGTCGTTCGCCAGGGCGAAAGCCGAATCGTCATCATCCGCAGCCAGGACCGCGAGCACCGGGCCGAAGACCTCCTCGCGCCAGATCCGCGCCTGCGGGCCGTCGACCACGACCAGCGTGGGCTGGTAGTAGGCACCGGCCGCCAGCGCACCACCGGGCGCGGAACCACCGCAGACGATCTTGTGTCCCTCGTCCCGGGCCCGGTCGACGTGACCGGCCACCCGGGCGGCATGTGCGGCTGAGACCAGCGGCCCGAGGTCCGTGGCGGTGTCGCGCGGGTCACCCAGGCGCACCGCGGACATCAGGTCGGCGACCCCGGCGACGAAGTCGTCGACCAGCGACCGGTGGACGATCGCCCTCGTCGCCGCGGTGCAGTCCTGACCGGAGTTGATCAACGCGCCGGCCACGGCTCCGTGCACCGCAGCCTCGAGGTCGGCGTCGTCCAGGACGACGAAGGGGGCCTTGCCGCCGAGCTCGAGATGGACCCGCTTCGACGTGGCCGAGGCGAGCTCCATGACCCGGCGGCCCACGCCGCTGGAGCCGGTGAAGGAGACCATGTCGACGTCCGGGTGCGAGATCAGCGCCTCGCCCGCGACCTGGCCGGCGCCGGTGAGCACGTTGACCACGCCGTCGGGGATCCCCGCGTCGGAGCAGGCCTCGGCGAACATCAGGGCGGTCAGCGGGGTGAGCTCGCTGGGCTTGAGCACGATCGCGTTGCCGGCCGCGACAGCGGGCAGGACCTTCCACGCGGCCATCTGCAGCGGGTAGTTCCACGGGGCGATGGAGCCGACGATGCCGACCGGCTCGCGGCGTACGGCGGACGTGTGGTCCGGGCTGTACTCCCCCGCCGCGCGGCCCTCGAGAGTGCGGGCGGCGCCGGCGAAGAACGCCGTGTTGTCCACGGTGCCCGGCACGTCGAACTCCCGGGCCAGACGGATCGGCTTGCCGCTCTGCCACGACTCGGTCTGGGCGAACAGCTCGGCCCGCTCGTCGAGCAGGCCGGCGAGGCGGTGCAACGCCGACGACCGGGCGCTGGGAGGGGCCGACCCCCACTCCGGCTGCGCCGCCCGCGCAGCGTCGACTGCGGCCTCGACGTCCTCGACGCCGGCGAGCGAAACCGACTGCAGCGTCTGGCCGTTCGCCGGGTCGACGATGTCGTGCAGCGCGCCGGACGTGCCAGCGCGAGGCTTCCCGCCGATCCACTGGTGCTGGTCGTGGGACCAGCCATTGGTCCAGGCGGCCGTGCCGTTCCCCTCACCGGGAGCGTTCACGTATCAGCCCTTTCAGCTGTCCAGGTTGGCCATGACGTGCTTGATCCGCGTGTAGTCCTCGAACCCGTACATCGACAGGTCCTTGCCGTAGCCACTGTGCTTGAACCCGCCGTGTGGCATCTCGGCCACGAGCGGGATGTGCGTGTTGATCCAGACGCAGCCGAAGTCGAGCCGTCGCGACATCCGCATGGCCCGGCCGAAGTCCTTGGTCCACACACTCGACGCCAACGCATAGGGCACACCGTTCGCCCAGCGCAGCGCCTCCTCCTCGTCGGAGAACTTCTGGACCGTGATGACCGGACCGAAGATCTCCTGCTGGATGACCTCGTCGTCCTGCTGGACTCCGGACACGACCGCCGGAGAGAGGAAGTAGCCGTCACCGAGCTCGCTGAGCCGTTGGCCGCCGGCCTGCAGGACGGCCCGGTCCGGCAGCCGGCTCAGGAAGCCGGAGACCCGCTCGAGCTGGCCGGCGTTGTTGACCGGGCCGAGCAGCGCGTCGTCGTCATCGGGCTTGCCGACGTGCGCACCCTTGGCCTGCTCGGCCAGGGCCGCGACGAAGTCGTCGTGCACCCGCGGCCCGGCCAGCACGCGGGTCGCCGCCGTACAGTCCTGTCCCGCGTTGAAGTAGCCCGCGATGGCGATGGCTTCGGCGGCGGCCTCGACGTCGGCGTCGTCGAAGACGATGACCGGTGCCTTGCCGCCGAGCTCGAGGTGGACCCGCTTCACGTCCTTGGCCGCCGACGCGGCGACCTCCATGCCTGCTCGCACCGAGCCGGTGATGGAAACCATTGCGGGAGTGGGGTGTTCGACGAGCAGGCGGCCGGTGTCGCGATCGCCGGTGATGACGTTGAGCACACCCGGCGGCAGGAACTGGGCGGCGATCTCGGCCATGCGCAGCGTCGTCTCGGGGGTCGTGTCACTCGGCTTGAGCACGACGGTGTTGCCGGCGGCGATCGCGGGGGCGAACTTCCAGACGGCCATCATCATCGGGTAGTTCCACGGCGCGACCTGCCCGATGACACCGACCGGCTCGCGCCGGATCCAGCTGGTGTGCCCGGCCAGGTACTCCCCGGAGGCGCGGCCCTCGAGGACCCGCGCCGCGCCGGCGAAGAACCGGATCTGGTCGACCATCGGCGGGATCTCTTCGCTCGCCGTCAGGGCCCAGGGCTTGCCGGTGTTCTGCGCCTCGAGCTTGACCAGCTCGTCGCTGGCCTCCTCGATCGCGTCCGCGATCTTGAGCAGCGCCTTCTGCCGCTCGCTGGGCGTGGTGTCGCGCCAGCCCTCGAACGCCTTCGCCGCCGCGGCGTACGCCTTGTCGACATCCTCGGCACCCGACACCGGGGACGTCGCGACGACCTGCGCGGTCGACGGGTCGATGATGTCGATGGTCCGCCCGTCAGCGGGGTCGACGTGCTCCCCGTCGACGAAGTTGCGCAAGGTGCGGGTGGCGGTGCTCACTGAGTCTCCCTGTCGTGGAACGCACGTTCAGTCGATGCCAGACTCTAGCCTCAGATCCGGCTGGGATCGATAGTCCCAGATCACCGAAAGTGCTGATTTCACGGGTCAGATGGCCCTCTGACGACGGATTCGCTTGCATTGGTCGCGCAGTTCGCGCCAGGATCACGCGTGTGAGCCCCCGAGACCATGGACCGTCGCCGATCCTGGACGAGGTCTCGAAACGGATCATCGACCAGCTCCAGGAGGACGGCCGGCGCCCGTACGCCGCCATCGGCAAGGCGGTCGGTCTGTCCGAGGCAGCGGTCCGCCAACGGGTCCAACGGCTGCTGGAGTCCGGGGTCGTCCAGATCGTCGCGGTGACCGATCCGCTCCAGGTGGGCTTCAGCCGTCAGGCCATGATCGGGCTGCGGACCGAGGGCGACCTGACCGAGGTCGCCGACCGGCTGGCCGCGATGCCGGAGGTCGACTACGTGGTCGTGACCGCGGGCAGCTTCGACATCCTGGTCGAGGTCGTCTGCGAGGACGACGATGACCTGCTCAACCTGATCAGCACGCGTATCCGCACGATCCCGGGGGTTGTCAGCACCGAGACCTTCGTCTATCTCAAGCTCCGCAAGCAGCTCTATAACTGGGGAACCCGATGACCACGCAAGGCAGTTCGACCACCCGGCTCGGCACGCCGTACGCCGACGCCGCTCGCGACAACCTGTGGATGCACTTCACCCGGCACTCGACGTTCGAGGACGGCGGTTCGGTCCCGGTCATCGTGCGGGGTGAGGGCGCGTACATCTACGACGACAAGGGCCGGCGCTACCTCGACGGCCTGGCCGGGCTGTTCGTCGTCCAGGTCGGTCACGGTCGCGAGGAGCTGGCCGAGGCCGCGGCCAAGCAGGCCCGCGACCTGGGGTTCTTCCCGCTCTGGTCCTACGCCCACCCGCCGGCGATCGAGCTGGCCGAGCGGCTGACCCAGTCGACGCCGGGCGACCTCAACCGCGTCTTCTTCACCACCGGCGGCGGCGAGGCCGTCGAGACCGCCTGGAAGCTGGCCAAGCAGTACTGGAAGCTGATGGGCAAGCCGACCAAGTACAAGGTCATCAGCCGGGCGATCGCCTACCACGGCACGCCGCAGGGTGCGCTGTCCATCACCGGCATCCCCGAGGCGCGGATCCCGTTCGAGCCGCTGGTGCCCGGGGCGCACAAGGTGCCCAACACCAACCACTACCGCGCGCCGGAGCACCTGCGCGACGACGTCAAGGCGTTCGGCCGGTGGGCCGCGGACCGGATCGCCGAGGCGATCGAGTTCGAGGGAGCCGACTCCGTCGCGGCCGTCTTCCTCGAGCCGGTGCAGAACTCCGGCGGCTGCTTCCCGCCGCCGCCCGGCTACTTCGAGCGGGTCCGCGAGATCTGCGACGAGTACGACGTCCTGCTCGTCTCGGACGAGGTGATCTGCGCCTTCGGCCGGATCGGGGAGCTGTTCGCCTGCAACGACTTCGGCTATACGCCGGACATCATCACCTGCGCCAAGGGAATGACCTCGGGCTACTCCCCCATCGGCGCGATGATCGCCAGCGACCGGCTGTTCGAGCCGTTCAAGAAGGGACAGACGTCGTTCCCCCACGGCTACACCTTTGGCGGCCACCCGGTCTCCGCTGCGGTGGCGATGGCCAACCTCGACATCTTCGAGCGGGAGGGGATCGTCGACCACGTCCACGAGAACGCGCCGCGCTTCCGGGCGACCCTGGAGAAGCTGCTCGACATCCCGATCGTCGGCGACGTCCGCGGCGAGGGCTACTTCTACGGGATCGAGCTGGTCAAGAACAAGGAGACCCGCGAGACCTTCGACGACGACGAGGCTGAGCGGCTGCTGCGCGGCTTCCTCTCGAAGGCGCTGTTCGAGGCCGGCATCTACTGCCGCGCAGACGACCGCGGCGACCCCGTCGTGCAGCTCGCGCCGCCGCTGATCGTCGGCCAGCCCGAGTTCGACGACATCGAGCAGATGCTGCGCGGGGTCCTCACCGAGGCGTCAAACCTGCTGTGAGACACGCGATCTGATGCCTCGCTCCGACATTCCCCGCACCCAGGTGCGGCGCATTCCCGAGAAGCAGGTCTCGGACCGCGCTGCGCTGGACCGGCTGCTCGACTCGGCCCTCATCGGCCACCTCGCGGTGGTGACGGACGGCTGGCCGTTCGTCGTACCGGTCGGGGTGGCCCGCGACGGTGACCGCGTGCTGTGCCACGGCTCGACGGGGGCTCGGCTGTTCCGCGGGCTGGCCGAGGGCGAGCCGACCTGCCTCACGGTCACCATCGTCGACGGCCTGGTGCTGGCGCGCAGCCAGTTCGAGTCGTCGATGAACTACCGCAGCGCGATGCTGCTCGGCCGCTGCGAGGAGCTCAAGGGCCCGGCCCGGCTGGCCGCCCTCGGGGTGATCACGGAGCACCTGATGCCGGGCCGCGGCGCCGACTCGCGCGGGCCGTCCAAGAAGGAGCTGGCGCAGACCTCGGTGCTGGCCCTGCCGATCGAGGAGTGGTCGCTCAAGGTCAGCGACCACGTCGACCCTGACGACCAGGACGAGGACCTGGACCTGCCCTACTGGGCCGGCGTGCTGCCGCTGCATCACGTCTGGGGCGAGCCGAGGGCGGCCTCGGACCTGCGCGGCGACCCGCCGGTTCCCGCCTACCTGGCGAGCTGGCCGACCGGTCGCACCTGAGTCAGCCCTGGGCCGCCGGCGCGCTCTGCGCCTCCGCTTTGGCCGGGCCGGTGGGCTGGGTGCCCGTTGTGTGCCGGGTGGCGAGCAGGCACATGGCTGCTGCCGCGAACGCCGCCGCGATGGGCAGGATCAACGTCGGGTGCATCGCCCGGACGTATCCGTGCTGGAACACGGCGAGACCGACCTGGTGCAGCTTGGCCGCCACGTCGGCCGGGACACCGGCGCCCGTCGTGACCTGGCTGGGACCGACCTCGATCCCGCCCTTGGCGCTGGCCGCGAAGCTCTGGACGAAGCCGGATCGGTACTGCGCCGGGAGAGCGGCCGACCGCGTGATGGCCTCCTCGCGCAATGTCGTCGCCAGCTGGTTCTGCAGCAGGGCACCGACCGCGGCGCTTCCAACGACCGACCCCACCTGGCGCAGGGTGTTGTTCACGCCGGCCGCGGCACCGGCCAGCATCGGCGGCACGCCGCGCATGGCCTCCGTCGCCATGGGCGCCCAGATGCCACCCATGCCCAGACCCATGATCGCGACGGCCGGCAGGAAGCTCGACCCAGCTCGAGTCGGCTTGGGCCTGCAGGGTGAGCACGAGCGCTCCCACGGCGTACAAGGTCAGGCCGGTCATCAGGATGAACTTGCCGCCGATCTGGTCCGACATCCGGCCAGCGATCGGGGCGAGCAGCAGGGCGATCAGTGACATCGGCGCCAGGATCAGACCGGCCTTGATGGCGGAGTAGCCGAGCACGGACTGCAGGTAGATCGTGATCGGCAGGAAGAAGCCGAGAATCGCCACGGACACGAGCGAGGCCACCGTGTTGATCACGGTGAAGTTGCGGTTCTTGAACAACGAGAACGGCACCAGCGGCTCGGCGTCCTGGCGGCCGCGCTGTTGCACCAGGAAGACCACGGCGAACACCACGAACGCAGCGAACAGCGCCATGATCCCGGCGTTCCAGGAGAAGCGCTGGCCCTCGATGAGCGCGAAGGTCAGGCAGAACAGGCCGGCTGTCGCCAGGCCGACGCCGACCAGGTCGAGCTTGTGCTGGCGCTCCATCCGGGTGTCCGGGATGAAGGCGAAGGTCATGACCAGGACGAGCACACCGATCGGCACGTTGACGATGAAGATCCAGCGCCAGCTGGCGTAGGTCACCAGGACACCGCCAAGAGTCGGGCCGGCCACCGTCGCCAGGCCGGCAACGGCGCCCCAGATGCCGAGCGCAGTGCCACGTCGCTCGGCCGGGAACGTCCCGATGATGATGGCCATCGTCTGTGGCATCAGCATCGCGGCACCGATGCCCTGCACAGCGCGGAACGCGATCAGCAGGGTCGGGTTCGGCGCCAGGCCACACGCCAGGCTGGCCAGGGTGAACACGACAACGCCAGCGACGAACAGCTTGCGCTGGCCGCGCAGGTCACCCAGCCGACCGGCCGTGATGAGCAGGACGGCGAGCACGAGCACGTAGGCGTTGACCACCCAGAGGATCTCGTCCAGCGAGGCGCCCAGGGCGGTGATCATGCTCGGGATCGCGATGTTGACGATCGTCAGGTCGAGCAGCGTCATGAAGAAGCCGAGGGACAGGGTGATCAGGATCGCCCACGGGTTGCCGCGCCACTTGCTCATGTCTCTCCCGGCTCTGACAAACGGATGCTGCCTCCATACTTACACCCGCCCTACGACAACCACAGGGCTCGGGCGGCTGGGCGCGGTTCGGCGCTACCACGAGGCCGGCGTGGGGCGGCGTCAGAAGGTGCTGGCCGAGCGGGCGGGGCCTGCGTCAGGCCGGCTGGCCGTACGCCGTCGCGAAGCTCTCCAACGCGGAGGCGAGCCGGTCGGCGCTGGCCGCGTCGAGGCGGCGCAGCACCCGGGCGATCTCCTTGCGGCGGGCCGCCCGGAGGGCGGTCAACGCGCCCCGACCGCCTGCCGTGAGCCGGATCTCCACCTCACGGCCGCTCGTCTTACTGGCCCCGCGGACGATCAGCCCAGCCTGCTCGAGCCGCCCGGCCAGGCGGCTGGCTGACGGGAGCGAGGAGTCGATGCTGGCGGCGAAACCGCTCAGGTTGACCGGGCCGGACCGCTCCAGGGCGAGCAGGGCCCGCAGCTGGGGCAGCGACACGGCGCCCTCGGCGGCAACGGCCGCCACCGTCAGGTCGACGAAGGCGAGGGACGACTCCTCGACCGCACGCGCAAGGCTCGCGGGTGCCCCCGCTCGGGTGCTCGAACTCGCCCTGGCCACGCTCGGAGCGTACCTGCGGGGGCCCGCGAAGCCAGCGAGGCGCGCGGACGCGTCGGCCGAGTGAGCGACCTCGTCAGCCGGAGCCGGGCGGGCGGAGGGTCGCCGCGAGGGCATCGAGCACGCTGGCGTCCTCAATGGTGCTGGGGACGGCCGGGTCGTGACCGTCGGCGATCTCGCGCATCGTCTTGCGCAGGATCTTGCCGGAGCGGGTCTTGGGCAGCGCGGTCACGATGTCGACCTGGCGCAGCGAGGCCACGGCGCCGACCTCGTCGCGGACCCGCTGCACCAGCTCGGCCCGCACCGCCTCCGGATCGACCTGCACCCCGGCCTTGAGCACGACCAGCCCGCGCGGGACCTGACCCTTCAGCTCGTCGTAGACGCCGATCACCGCACACTCGGCCACGGCCGGATGACCGGCCAGCGCCGCCTCAAGCGACCCGGTCGAGAGCCGGTGCCCGGCCACGTTGAGCACGTCGTCGGTGCGGCCCATCACGAACACGTAGCCGTCCTCGTCGACGTAGCCGCCGTCGCCGCTGAGGTAGTACCCGTCGTACGCCGACAGGTACGACGCCACGAACCGGTCGTCGTCGTGCCACAGCGTCGGCAGCGTCCCGGGCGGCATCGGCAGCCGGATGCAGATCGCCCCCTCGACGCCAGGGCCGACCCGATCGCCGCGCTCGTCCAGGACCTGTACGTCGAAACCCGGCACCGGCACGGTCGGCGACCCCGCCTTGACCGGCATCGGCTCCAGCCCCCGCAGGTTCGCCACGATCGGCCAGCCGGTCTCGGTCTGCCACCAGTGGTCGATGACCGGGATCCCGAGCCGTTCGCTTGCCCAGTAGTAAGTGTCGGGGTCGAGCCGCTCCCCCGCGAGGAAGAGCGTGCGCAACGCCGACAGGTCATGACCTGCCATGAGTGCGCCGTCCGGGTCCTCCTTCTTGATCGCGCGGATGGCTGTCGGCGCGGTGAACAGCCCGGTGACCCGATGCTCGCCGACGACCCGCCAGAACGCACCGGCGTCCGGCGTACCAACGGGTTTGCCCTCGTACATCACCGTCGTACAGCCGGTCAGGAGTGGCGCGTAGACGATGTAGGAGTGGCCGACCACCCAGCCGACATCGCTGGCGGTCCACCAGACCTCGCCCGGCCGCGCGTCGTAGATGTTGGCCATCGACCAGCGCAGCGCCACCGCGTGCCCGCCGTTGTCGCGGACGATCCCCTTGGGTTTGCCGGTCGTGCCACTCGTGTAGAGGACGTAGAGCGGGTCAGTCGATTGCACCGCAACGCATTCCGCCGGTTGAACGGCACCAGGGGCCATCACCTCGGCCCAGTCCACGTCGTGCTCGCCCATCGCGGCCACGATGTCCGCGCGCTCCGGTCGTTGCAGCACAACGGTGTACGCCGGGTGGTGGCTGGCCCGTTCGAGCGCGGCATCGACGAGCGGCTTGTACTCCACCACCCGCGCCCCCTCGATCCCGCAGGAAGCCGTGACCAGGACGACCGGCTCCGCGTCGTCGATCCGGGCGGCGAGCTCGGCCGGAGCGAAGCCACCGAACACGACGGAGTGCACGGCGCCCAGCCGCGCGCAGGCGAGCATCGCGACGGCCGCCTCGGGGATCATCGGCAGGTAGATCACGACGCGGTCGCCCTTGCCGACGCCGAGGTCGCGCAGGACCCCGGCGAACCGCGCGACCAGCTCGAGCAGCTCGGCGTAGGTCAGCCGGGTCTGCGTACCCGTGACCGGGCTGTCGTGGATCAGCGCCAGCTGGTCGGCCCGACCGGCGACGACATGCCGGTCCAGCGCGTTGAAGCAGGTGTTGAGGACGCCGTCCGGGAACCATCGGTAGAACGGCGGGTTGCTGTCGTCGAGGACCTCACGCGGTCGCCGGATCCAGTCGATCGCGGCCGCCGCCTCACCCCAGAAGGCCCGCGGGTCAGCCAGGCTCGCGCGGTAAGCCTGGGCGTAGGCGCCTTCACTGCTCGAGAGGTCCATGCCGCAATCCTGGCCGACCGCCCGCCGCAGGGCACCACTTGCCATGATGCGAACCATGACGACGCGCGAGATCGAGTCCCTGGACCAGCTCGATGCCGCGTTGGCCGGGTCCTCCTCGATGTCCGGGCTGCGGATCCAGGGCGTCGACCTCACCGCCCGCGAGGAGCGCCTGCTGGGTTGCGACCCGAAGGGCGCGGTCGTGCTCGGCGGCATCGTCCCGGACCGGCTCGAGGAGCACCTGCGCCACGGCGGCGCCCTGGTCTTCCCGGCAGTGACCGGAGCGCCGATCGACCCCTACCGCTCGCGCCTCTACGACGCGAGTGAGCTGTACGCCGGGCTGGCCGAGGCCGGCTACGACGCGACCCCGGATGCCCGGGCCTACGCCTGGTTCGGCGACGCCTCCGTGCAGCGCGACGTCTACACGACCCTGCTCCGGGCCATCCACGACGACAGCATGGGTGACGCGCTCGACGAGGTCTGCGCGGGCCGGCGCGTGGTCGGCGTCATGGGCGGTCATGCGGTGGAGCGCGGCGACCCGGCGTACGGCGCGGCCGCCCGGCTCGGGCGCACCCTGGCCCAGGCCGGGATCCTGGTCGCGACGGGAGGCGGGCCCGGCGCGATGGAGGCGGCCAACCTCGGCGCCCGGTCGGCTCACCGCAGTGCCGAACGGCTGGACCGTGCGCTCGACCGGCTCGCCGCAGTGCCGAGCTTCCGGCCGGACGTGACCGCTTGGGCCGAGCTCGGGATGGCCGTGCGGGATGACCTCGGCGAGCCGGCCGAGCTGACCAGTGTCGGCGTGCCGACCTGGTTCTACGGGCAGGAGCCGCCCAACGTCTTCGCCGGCGCGATCGCCAAGTTCTTCTCCAACGCACTGCGCGAGGACGGTCTGCTCGCTCGGTGCACGGCCGGCGTGGTCTACCTGCCCGGCGCGGCCGGCACGGTGCAGGAGGTGTTCCAGGCCGTCACCGGCCACTACTACGCCAGCCACCCGACCGCGCCGCTCGTGCTCGTCGGGCGGTCGGCCTGGGCCGCCGAGCTGCCGCTGTGGCCGCTGCTGTCGGCGCTCGCCGCCGGTCGTCCGATGGCGGGCACGGTCCACCTCGTCGACTCCGTGGACGACGCCGCTGCGCTGTTCGCCTCGTGAGCGCCTTCACCATCCGGCGCGCGGTGTCGGCGGACGCACCGGCGATCGCTGCGCTGCGCGAGGAGGCCGCGCAGTGGCTCACCGGTCGCGGGATCAGCCAGTGGCACCCGGGAGAGGTCGGGCCGGACGACGTGCTGGGCTGGCTGGCCGACGGCCGGGTCTACGTCGCCGAGCCCGCGACGAGTCAGCGCCAGGCCAGTGCCGAGGCTGGCGTGGTGCTGACACGAGATGTGGTCGGGGCGGTGCGACTGGCCTGGTCCGACGTCGCGGTGTGGGGTGAGCAGCCCTCGGACGCGGGCTACCTGCAGGCGCTGATGACGGCGCGGCGCACCGCCGGCCAGGGGCTGGGCGCCCAGCTGCTCGGGCACGCCGAGCGGGTCATCACCGACAGCGGCCGGCCCCTCGCGCGGCTGTCCTGCCTGCGCGGCAACACCGGGCTCGAGGCGTTCTACCGCTCAGTCGGCTACGTCGAGGTCGGAGCGCAGACGTTCGACCTCCCGGGCTGGGACCCGGTGACGCTCATGGAGAAGAAGATCCCCTGACCGAGACGGCTAGCTGACCTGGGTCATGATCTCGACCACCTGGTCCAGGTAGCGGTCGACACTCGCCTCCGCATAGCCGCGCGTCCCGCGCCGGCCCCGGAAGGAGATGGTCCGCACCTGGTCCGGCGCCATGGCCAGCTGGCCGTCGAAGTACTCGGCCAGCTGGTCGCACAGCTCGTCGACGGCCTGGACGTCGTACGCCGCGGTCAACGCCGCCGCGCGCGGGAACCGGTCACCGTGCGGACGGTCCAGCCGGGCCCGCAGGGTGCGGGCGTGGCTGGTCACCAGGTCGTAGAACCCCCGCGACCCCAACCGGGTCTGCTCGTGGTCCCGCTCCCGTCGGCCGGTCTCGTCCTCGACCCGGTCGAGCATCTCGTCGACGGTCTTGACCTCGTAGCCGTGCCGGACCAGGTCGAAGCCGATCGCCCGGATCTCGGCCGAGCTGACCCCGCCGCTGAGGGCGCGGGTCAGGAACGCATCGACCTGGCCGATGTCGTAACCCTTGGCGAGGCCGGTGACCCGCGGGAACTGCTCCTGCACGACCATTTTCTACACCAGTCAGAGGCTCGAGGCGGCCAGCTGACCGCAGGCGCCGTCGATGTCGCGCCCCCGCGTGTCACGGACCGTCGTGGGGATGCCGTGGGCCCGCAGCCGCCGGACGAACTCGTGCTCGACCTGCGGGTCGCTCGCCGTCCACTTGGAGCCGGGTGTCGGGTTGAGCGGGATCGGGTTGACGTGCACCCAGCCCCGGCCGCGCCGGTTGAGCTCGGTGCCGAGCAGGTCGGCCCGCCAGGCCTGGTCGTTGATGTCCCGGATCAGCGCGTACTCGATCGACACCCGGCGCCCGGTCGTCTCGAAGTAGCGCCGCGCGGCGTCGAGGGCCTCGCCCACCTTCCAGCGGGTGTTGATCGGCACCAGCTCGTCGCGCAGCTCGTCGTCCGGTGCGTGCAGCGACAGGGCCAGCGTCACGGGGATGCCCTCGCCGGCGAGCCGGTCGATCGCCGGCACCAGCCCGACGGTCGACATGGTGATCCCGCGGGCCGAGAGACCCAGCCCCTCCGGCGGCGCCGCCACCAGCGTGCGGATCGCCCCGATGGCGGCCTTGTAGTTGGCCAGGGCTTCGCCCATGCCCATGAAGACGACGTTGCTGACCCGCACCGGGTCCGCCTCCCGGCCGCCGCTGATGTCGCCGGAGGAGAGCGCGCGGGCCCCGGCCACGACCTGTTCGACGATCTCGCCGGTGGACATGTTGCGGGTCAGCCCGGCCTGGCCGGTCGCGCAGAACGGGCAGTTCATCCCGCAACCGGCCTGGCTCGACACGCACATGGTGACCCGGCCGGGGTAGCGCATCAGCACGCTCTCGACGAGCGCCCCGTCGAACAGCCGCCAGAGGGTCTTCACCGTCGAGCCGTGGTCGGCCTCGCGCACGCTGAGCGGGGTCAACAGCTCGGGCAACAGCGCCGCCACGAGCTCGCTGCGCCCGGCCGCCGGCAGGTCGGTCATAGCGTCCGGGTCGACGGTGTGCCGTTCGAAGTAGTGCCGGGAGACCTGGGTGGCCCGGAACGCCTTCTCCCCCAAGGCTTCCACCGCCGTACGCCGCTCGGCCAGGGTCAGGTCGGCGAGATGCCGGGGTGGCTTCGCGCCTCTCGGGGCGGTGAACGTGAGCTCGACCATCAGCTGACCTTGACGAGGGCATGCAGCATGACCCAGACGACCGGCGCCGCGAACAGCAGCGAGTCGATCCGGTCCAGGGCCCCGCCGTGCCCGGGGAGCAGCGAGCTCATGTCCTTGATCCCGAGGTCACGTTTGATCAGCGACTCGCCCAGGTCGCCAACCGTGGCAGCGGCCACCGCGGCGACGCCGGTCAGGGCGCCCGCCCACCAGCTGCCGTCGAGGCAGAGCATCACCGTCACGACCCCGATCGCGAGGCAGGCGACGACCGAGCCGGCAAACCCCTCCCAGGACTTCTTCGGGCTCACCGACGGCGCCATCGGGTGCCGGCCGCGGAGCACCCCGGCGACATAGCCACCGGTGTCCGAGCCGACGACGAGCAGCACGAAGGTCAGCTCGCGCCACGGCCCGTCCTTCGGCGACAGCAGCAGCATCGTGAACCCACCGAGCAACGGAACGTACGCCGCGACCAGCAAGCCGCCCGCGACGTCGCGGACCGCGTCGCCCGCCGCATGGCCCTCGGCGACCCGCCAGACCAGAACGCCGAGACAGGTCAGCGCGAAGCAGACGGCCAGCGCCTGCCCGCCGGCCGCGAACGCCGCGACCACCATGCCGACCGACCCGACCGCCACCGGGACGAGCGGTACGGCGATGTGCCGCACCGCCAGCGCCTCGGTCAGCTCCCAGACGGCGACGACGATCGCCAGGGTGGCCAGCACGACGAAGGCTTCCTTGCGGATGAACAGCGACGCGATGACCAGGCCGCCGAGCACCGCGCCGACGAGCACCGCGGCCGGCAGGTTACGGCCGGCCCGACCGCCGGACCGGGCCGCCCGGGCGGCGGCCCGCGTGGCCGGGGTGGCGGGCGCAGCGGTCACCGTGGTGCCGGTGGGCGTCGCTGGCGGGGGCGGCGGCGGCTCGACCGGCGCCGTCACCTCGACCGTGAGCTCGGCGTCGTCGGTGTGGTCGCTGCCTCGGGTGTCCTCGGTCAGGTCAATGACCGGCTCGGCTCGGCCTCGGCCTTGCGGTCGCGGGCACCGGAACGACCGAACCGTCGCGGAGTGGGCAGGATGTCCATGTCAATGGCCTGTCGGTGGTCTGGCTGGCCCGTGGCCCGCCTGCTGGAGGTCAGACCTCCAGCAGCTCGGACTCCTTGTGCCGGAGCAGCTCGTCGATCGCGTCCACGTGCTGCTTGGTCATCGCCTCGAGCTCCTTCTCGGCCCGGTTGACCTCGTCCTCGCCGGCCTCGCCGTCCTTGCCGATGCGGTCGAGCTCTTCCTTGGCCTTGCGCCGGATGTTGCGGACCGAGATGCGGGCGTCCTCACCCTTGTGCCGGGCGAGCTTGACGTACTCCTTGCGGCGCTCCTCGGTCAGCTCGGGCAGCGAGACGCGGATCAGGTTGCCGTCGTTGGTCGGGTTGACCCCGAGGTCGGAGTCGCGGATCGCCTTCTCGATGGCGGTCATCGACGACTTGTCGTACGGCGTGATCAGGATCGTCCGCGCTTCGGGGGTGTGAAAGGACGCCAGCTGCTGCAGAGGCGTGGGCGAGCCGTAGTAGTCGACCGTGAGCCGGTTGAACATCCCGGGGTTCGCCCGACCCGTGCGGATCGTGGCGAAGTCTTCCTTGGCCACCTCGATCGCCTTGTCCATCTTGTCGTCGGCCTCGAGCAACGTCTCGTCGATCACCTGCGAGCTCCTCTGGTCAGTGCGGGGAAGACGTCCGTCAGCCGGCGTCGACCAGCGTGCCGATCTTCTCACCGCGGATGGCGCGGACGATGTTTCCCTCGCCCTCCATCCCGAAGACGACCATCGGCAGCTTGTTGTCCTGGGCCAGGGCGAAGGCCGCGGCGTCGACGACCTTGAGCCGCTGGCGCAGTGCCTTGGAGTAGGTAACGTGCTCCAGCCGCTCGGCCGTCGGGTCCTTGCGCGGGTCGGCCGTATAGACGCCGTCGACCCCGTTCTTGCTGATCAGTACGACGTCGGAGTGCGTTTCCAGGGCGCGCTGCGCAGCCACCGTGTCCGTGGAGAAGAACGGCACACCGAGCCCGGCCCCGAAGATGACGACCCGGCCCTTCTCGAGGTGCCGGATCGCCCGGAGTGGGACATAGGGCTCGGCGATCTGGCCCATCGTGATGGCCGTCTGCAGCCGGGTCGGCTGCCCGGCCTTCTCCAGGAAGTCCTGCAGCGCAAGGCAGTTCATCACGATCCCGAGCATGCCCATGTAGTCGGCCCGGGTGCGGTCGAGGCCCTTCTTCTGCAGCTCGGCGCCGCGGAAGAAGTTGCCCCCACCGATGACCACGGAGATCTGGACCCCGGTGCGGGCCGCCTCGGCGATCTGCGCCGCGATGGCCCGGACGACGTCGGGGTCGAGCCCCACCTGGCCGCCACCGAACACCTCACCCGAGAGCTTGAGCAGGACCCGGTTGTAGCGCCGGTCCGGCGTCGGCTCCGAGCCGGGCTCGGGATCGCTGACCGCCCTGAGGTCGACGTGCACGTCCTCGCTCACGGTTGCCTCCTCGGTCATGCGCACTCCCCGTCGTGTGTTTGGCCGAACCTCAGACGCCCACCTTGAACCGGGCGAAGTTCGTCGCTGTCGCGCCGGCCTCCTTGAGCACCTGGGCGACCGACTTGTTCTGGTCCTTCGCGAACTCCTGCTCGAGCAGCACGTTCTCCTTGAAGAAGGCGTTGACCCGGCCCTCGACGATCCTCGGGATCGCCTGCTCCGGCTTGCCCTCCTCGCGGGTCATCTCCTCGAACACCCGGCGGCGGTCGTCGACGATGTCGGCCGCGATCTCCTCGCGGCTCAGCACCGTCGGGGACATGGCGGCGATGTGCATTGCCACGTCGCGAGCGACGGTCTCGTCGCTGCCCTCGTAGGCGACCAGGACCCCGATCTGCGGCGGCAGGTCGGGGTTGGTCCGGTGCACGTAGGAGGTCACGGCGGCGCCCTCGACCCGGGCCACCTTGCTCACGACGATCTTCTCGCCGATCGCGGCGTTGGCCTGGTCGACGACCTGCTGCACCGTCGTACCGGGCTCGATCTCCGAGGCGAGCAGCGCCTCGGGGTTGTCGGCGCCGATCTTGACCGCCTGGACGAGGACCCGGTCGGCGAGAGCCTGGAACGGCTCCCCCTTGGCCACGAAGTCGGTCTCACAGTCGATCTCGACCAGCGTGCCGACCTGGCCGGCCCCGCCCGCCTCGATCTTGAGTGCGACCAGACCGTTGGACGTTGTCCGCCCCTCGCGCTTGGCCACACCCTTCTGACCGGTGACCTGCAGGATCTCTTCAGCCCGCTTCAGGTCGCCGTCGGCCTCGTCGAGCGCCTTCTTGACAGCCATCATCCCGGCACCGGTCTTCTCCCGAAGCGCCTTGATGTCGGCGGTGGTGTAGTTCGCCATCAGGCCTTGGCCTCCTCGCCAGTCGCCTCAGCAACGGTCTCGGTCAGCTCCACCTCGGGAGCCGGCTCGGTTGCGGCGGCGGCCTCGGCCGCTGCCTCATCGGGGGTCTCGGTCGACCCGGCGTCGGCCGCAGCGTCGGCCCCAGCCGGTGCGTCGACCGCGTCCGCAGCCTCAGCCGCGGCCTCGGCGTCCTGGCCGGCCACGGCGGTCAGCTCAGCGGCCTCGGGAACGGCGGCGTCCTGCGCCTTGCCGCCGTCACCCTCGCCGGACTGCTCGCCGTCGTGGGCCAGCAGCTCGCGCTCCCAGTCGGCGAGCGGCTCGTCTGCGGCCACGTCGCCGTCCGAGCCGGCCTCGCTGCCCCGGGACCGCGCCATCAGGCCATCGGCCACGGCGTCGGCGAGCACGCGGGTCAGCAGGGTGACGGAGCGGATCGCGTCGTCGTTGCCGGGGATCTTGTAGTCGACCTCGTCGGGGTCGCAGTTGGTGTCCAGGATCGCGACGATGGGGATGCCGAGCTTGCGCGCCTCGTCGACGGCCAGGTGCTCCTTCTTGGTGTCCACGATCCACACCGCGCTGGGCACCTTGGCCATGTCCCGGATGCCGCCCAGGGTCTTGAGCAGCTTGTCCTTCTCGCGACGCAGGACCAGCAGCTCCTTCTTGGTCATGCCGCTGCCGGCGACGTCGTCGAAGTCGAGCTCCTCGAGCTCCTTGAGCCGCTGGAGACGCTTGTGCACGGTCGAGAAGTTGGTGAGCATGCCGCCCAGCCAGCGCTGGTTGACGAAGGGCATGCCGACGCGGCGGGCCTGCTCGGCCACCGGCTCCTGGGCCTGCTTCTTCGTGCCGACGAACAGGATCGTGCCGCCGTGGGCGACCGTCTCCTTGACGAACTCGTAGGCAGTGTCGATGTAGGTCAACGACTGCTGGAGGTCGATGATGTAGATGCCATTGCGCTCGGTGAAGATGAACCGCTTCATCTTCGGGTTCCAGCGACGGGTCTGATGCCCGAAGTGGACGCCGCTCTCGAGCAGCTGGCGCATCGTGACGACAGCCACGGGTGTGCTCCTTCCGCGCCTGCGCCGGAACCCCGGCGGGCGCACTCGGTTAGTGGTCGGCCAGGTGGCCGCCACGTCCTGGCGCCCGCGACGCACCTCCGCCCGCGAACGGGACCGAGGCGGCGCGCCCCGTCGGTGCTCGATTCGACTGCTCAGCAGCCGAGCGAGCCGTGACGGTGTGCGGGCGCGCGATGTCAGCCAGACAGACGCCTGGCCGCGCGGTCAGTCTACCGTCAGCTGAGGGCCAGGGCGGCCACGCCGGCGAGCACGACCAGCGCCCCGGCCAGCCGTCGCGCCGGATGCGGTTCGCGCAGCACCAGCCAGGACAGCAGGGCGCCCACGACGATGCTCGACTCCCGCACCGGGGCGACGATGGAGACCGGCGACAGGGTGAGCGCCTGCAGCACGAACACATAGGCCAAAGGGGACAGAACGGCGACAACGACGACCGGGCCACGGTGGGTGGTCAGCACGGACCGGATGTCGGCTCGGCGCCGCACCGCGCCGGGCGTGAGCCCGAGGGTCTGGCAGACCAGGCCGACCGTGAAGTAGGGCAGCGCCGGAATCCCCAACGTGGTCACCGCGTGGGCATCCCACAGCGTGTACGCCGCGATGCTGGCCCCCGTCGCGACGCCGTACGCGATCCCGACTCGCCGGCGGTGCGGGCTGCTCGGGTTGCGGCGGCCGAACGAGATGACCAGAACGCCGGCCACCACGAGGCCCACTCCGGTCATCGCCCACGCGGTCGTCGGCTGGCGGAACACGAGCACCGCGACCAGGACGGTCAGCAGCGGTCCGGTCCCCCGGGCCAGCGGGTAGACCAGGTTCATGTCCCCGGCGGAGTAGCCGGTCTGCAGCAGGTTGCCATAGGCCACATGCAGCATGCCGCTGACGAACCCGGCCGCGAGCCAGGACCAGCTCGGATGCAACGGATGCCAGATCGCCCAGACCAGCGTGACCGGCACCCAGATCAGCGACGACGTCGCGGCGTACCCCCACACGAAGACCGGACCGCCGCCCTCGGCGCGCTTCGCCGCGAAGTTCCAGGTCGCGTGGAGCAACGCTGCCGAAAGCGTCAGCAGGAGCGCCTCGCGGTTCATCAGCCGTAGTCTCCCGCTCATGCCCGAGTCGCTGCGCACGCCCCACCTGGTCGAGCGGATGCGTGAGTTCGGGACGACGATCTTCGCCGAGATGAGCGCCCTCGCCGTGGCGACCGGCTCGGTCAACCTCGGCCAGGGCTTCCCGGACAGCGACGGCCCGGCCGAGCTCCTCGACTCGGCCGTCGTCGGGATCCTGTCCGGTGAGAACCAGTACCCACCGGGCCCGGGGCGGCCCGAGCTGCGGCTGGCCATCGCCGAGCACCAGCGGCGGTTCTACGGGCTGGGAGTCGACCCGGAGACCGAGGTGCTGGTCACGGCCGGCGCGACGGAGGCGATCGCCTCCGCCGTGCTCGCCCTGTGCGAGCCGGGCGACGAGGTGGTGACGTTCGAGCCGTACTACGACTCCTACGCCGCCAGCATCGCCCTGGCCGGGGCTCGTCGCCGCACGGTCCCGCTGCGCTGGCCGGACTTCGCCGTCGACGAGCCGGCCCTGCGCGCCGCCTTCTCCGAGCGGACCCGGCTGGTGCTGCTCAACAGCCCGCACAACCCGACCGGCAAGGTCTTCAGCCGGGCCGAGCTCGAGCTCGTCGCCGGGTTGGCCGTCGAGCACGGCGCGCTGGTGGTGACTGACGAGGTCTACGAGCACCTGGTCTTCGACGGGCTGACCCACGTGCCGATGGCCACGCTGCCCGGCATGGCCGAGCGGACCCTGACGATCTCCTCGGCCGGCAAGACCTTCTCCGTCACCGGCTGGAAGGTCGGCTGGGTCAGCGGGCCGGCCGAGCTGGTCTCGGCGGTCCGGGGGGTCAAGCAGTTCCTGACCTATGTGGCCTCGGGACCGTTCCAGCCGGCCGTGGCCGTCGGGCTCGGGCTGGGCGACGAGGTCTACGCCGAGGTGGCGACATCCCTGCAGTCGCGGCGGGACCTGCTCGCGGCCGGCCTGGAGTCGGCCGGCTTCGAGGTCTCGCGGCCGGGCGGCACCTACTTCGTCATCGCCGATGCCCGGCCGCTGGGCTATGACGACGGGCTGGCGTTGTGCCGGGCGCTGCCCGAGCTGGCCGGGGTAGTGGCGGTGCCGGTGAGCGTCTTCTGCGACGACAAGGACGCGGCCCGCTCGCTGGTCCGGTTCGCGTTCTGCAAGCAGGAGCACGTCCTGCACGACGCCGTACGGCGCCTGGGCGCCCTGCGCCGCCGTACCGCCTGAACCCTTCCTCCAGCCGCGCGTCCCCGGAGTTCGTCCACAGCCGCGGCCCTTCGTCCCACTGTCCACAGCCCGGCTGACCGGCCCGCCGCCGGACCCGTCCCGTCGACAGGCTGCGGGACATGACTCGACGACCACTCCGCCTCCTGCTCGGCCTCGTGGTGGCGCTGCAGGGCCTGGCCCTGACGGTGGCCCCCTCCCCGCCGTCCCCGGCTCCCGGGGCGGCGCACACCACCGCGCCGACAGGTAGTGGCCCGGCGGCATCGACCGGAGGCCCGCTGGTGTCACCGGCCGGGCTGTCAACGGCCGGCCGCTGGCAGTGGCCGCTCGAGCCCGCACCCGCGGTGGTCCGGCGCTTCCGAGCCTCCCCCACGCTGTGGGGCGCCGGCCATCGCGGGGTCGATCTCGCGGCCCGGGTCGGCCAACCGGTCCTGGCCGCGGCCGCCGGGGTGGTGACGTTCGCCGGGGTCGTCGCCGGGCGTGGGGTCGTGGCGGTCACGCACGCGAGCGGACTGCGGTCGACCTACGAGCCGGTCCGCGCCGAGGTGGTCGTGGGTGCCCAGGTGAGCGCCGGTCAGCCGATCGGGGTCGTCGACGGGACACCCGGCCACTGTTCGCCGGCGACCTGCCTGCACTGGGGTGCGGTGAGTGGATCAGGACCCGCGGCGAGGTATGTCGACCCGCTGGCGCTGCTCGGGGTCGACCTCAGCCCGCCGGTCCTGCTGCCGGTCCGGCTCGGCTCGGTCCCGTTCGGTGAGCTCAGTCCTGGTCGGTGAGCTTGGCCCGCAGCTGGAGCACGGCCTTCGTGTGCATCTGGCAGATCCGGGACTCGGTCACTCCGAGCACCTTGCCGATCTCGGCCAGCGTGAGGCCCTCGTAGTAGTAGAGGGTCACGACGATCTTCTCCCGTTCGGGGAGCTGGTTGATCGCGCCGGCCAGCAGGAACTTGGTCTCTTCGCCCTCGAAGGCGAGCACGGGGTCTTCGGCCCGGTGGTCCTCGAGGGTGTCGCCGAGGGTGAGCTTGTCGCCCTTCTCGCCGCCGACCGAGAGCATCTCGTCCAGTGCGACCACGTTGACGTAGGAGACCTGGCTGAAGATGTGGTGCAGGTCGCCGAGGGCGATGCCCAGATGGTCGGCGACCTCGGCCTCGCTGGGCGTCCGGCGGAGCTCGGCCTCCAGGGTCGTGTAGGCCCGCTCGACCTCCCGGGCTTTGGAGCGCACGGAGCGAGGGATCCAGTCGAGAGCACGCAGCTCGTCGATGATCGCGCCCCGGATCCGGCTGATCGCGTAGGTCTCGAACTTGATCGCCCGCTCGAGGTCGAACTTCTCGATGGCGTCGATCAGGCCGAAGATCCCGTAGGACACGAGGTCGGCCTGTTCGATGTTCTGCGGGAGCCCGACGCCGACCCGGCCGGCGACGTACTTGACCAGCGGCGTGTAGTGCAGGATCAGCCGCTCGCGGAGGGCGGCGTCCGCACGGGTCTTGTAGCCCTCCCACATCAGCTTGAGGGCGGCCTCCGCCTCGGCTGCTTCCTCGTCGCTCGGCTTGGGTCGCCTGGACGGACGGTTGGTGGCGCGTGGGGCCACGGAAAGCTCAGGCTCGTGGGTGCGCCTGCTCATACGTGACCTTGAGCCTCTCAACTGAAACGTGGGTGTAAATCTGCGTTGTTGCGAGCGTAGCGTGACCGAGCAGTTCCTGAACGGTCCTCAGGTCAGCTCCTCCCTCGAGCAGGTGAGTGGCCGCGGAGTGCCGTAGGCCGTGCGGACCCAGGTCCTGCAGGTCCGGGACCCCAGCCGCGAGGCGGTGTACGGCGGCCCGGATCTGCCGCTGGTCGGCCCGCCGGCCACGCTGTCCCAGGAGCAGCGCCGGGCCACTGCCGGGACCAGCCAAAACCGGTCTGCCCGTGGTCAACCAGGCTGCTACGGCCTCTGCCGCCGGGACCCCGAACGGCACGACGCGCTCCTTGCCGCCCTTGCCCATGACCCGAGCCGTACGCCGGGCCAGGTCCACGTCGTCGACGTCCAGACCGACCAGCTCGCCCACCCGCGCACCGGTCGCGTAGAGCAGCTCGAGAGCGGCCCGATCCCGTAGGCCAATCGGGTGACGGGCTGGCGCGCTCGCGGCGGCCGCGAGCAACGCGGCGGCCTCGTCGGCGCGCAGCACGGTGGGCAGGCCGGCCCTGCGACGCGGTGCCAGCAACCGCGCGGACGGGTCGACCCGGATCCGGCCGGTGCGCACAGCCCAGGACAAAAAGGACCGGGCGGCCGCGGCCCGCCGGGCCACCGTGGCCCGGGCCCGGCCGGCACTGGTCAGCGCGGCCAGCCAGGAGCGCAGCAGGGCCAGGTCGATGCCGGCCAGGTCATCGACGCCGTGCCGGTGCGCGAAGCCGACCAGGTCACGGACGTCGCCGAGATAGGCCCGTTGGGTGTGCTCGGACCGGGCCCGCTCGAGGTCGAGGTGCCGGCCGAATGCCTCGACCGCCTCGACCATCGGTTCGGGCGTCCCGCTCACTCCCCCACGCTGACCTAGCCATCCCGCCCCGGCAAGCCGCCCCGCCGCTACAGCTCGGCTCGCTACCGCACGGCCCGCTCCTGCGCAGCCCGCTCCCGCTCGACCCGTTCCCGCTCGGCCCGG
Organism: uncultured Actinomycetota bacterium; assembly: GCA_963794535.1. GTDB lineage: Bacteria > Actinomycetota > Actinomycetes > Actinomycetales > CAVURS01 > CAVURS01. The sequence continues at coordinate 42,891 of CAWCEI010000013.1, read as the reverse complement.
GGAACGGGAGTCCGGCGCCAACCGGCACCCTCGCGCTCGGCCAGGGTCAACAGCGCGAGCCGGCCGAGCACGGAGCGCACCGCGTCCGGGGCGAGCCCGGCCACCAGGGCAATCCGGTCCACAGCGCTGCCTCGAGTCTTGGGCAGGGCGTCCAGGACCCGCCGGGAGACCTCGTCCAGGTCGTCCCAGTCCTCCCGGGTCACGCCTTGCGGGCGCGGCGCCAGGTCGTCACCGATCCGGCCGACCAGCTCCGCCACCTCGGCCGCGCTGGTCACCGCCACCGCATAGCCCTCGCGCAGCGCCTGATGGCAGCCGGCCGACACCTTGGACGTGACCGGGCCGGGGACCGCACCGACCGGGCGTCCGTAGTGAGCCGCCAGCCGTGCGGTGTTCAGGGCGCCGCTGCGAACAGCGGCCTCGACCACCACAGTGCCGCAGGTCATCGTCGCGATCATCCGGTTGCGTTGGAGGAAGCGGTTCTTGAGGGACGCCGAGCCGAGCGGCACCTCGCTCATCACGGCTCCCGAGGCGATGATCTCGGCGAGCAGCCGCTCGTGGGCCCGCGGGTAGGGCCGGTCGATCCCGCCGGCCAGCACCGCAATCGTGCGTCCTTCGGCCCGCAGCGCCGCGACGTGAGCCGATCCGTCGATGCCGTAGGCCGCGCCGGAAACGACGGTGAACCCCCGCTCCGCCACGCCGTCGGCCAGGACACCCGCGACCTCGTTGCCGTAGTTCGTCGATGCCCGGGAGCCGACGATGGACACCGAGCGCACGCAGGACCGGTCGAGCTGCAGTGGGCCGCGCACCCACAGACAGAACGGCGGTTCCGGCAACAGGGCGAAGCCGCTGGGCCACTCCTCGTCGCCCGGGCAGACCAGCCGGCCACCGAGCCGGTCCAGCAGGTCCAGCGCCGGGCGTGGGTCGAGGACGCGGAGCCGGGCCTGGTAGGGCTCATCGGCCCGCAAGGTGCTGGCGGCCAGGTGGTCCAGCGCCGCACCGGGGCCCCATTGAGCCACCAGCTTGGCCGCCCGGACATCCCCCGGCTCCGCGAGGCGGGACCAGGTCGCCCGCGCCAGCCGGTCGTCCTCGACCAACAGCCGAAGCAGGCCGCCGCCGCTGTGCTGCCCTCTGCCGCTGTGCTGCCCTCCCCCGCTGTACTGGTCCGCGGCATCCGGCGGGCTCATGCGGCCACCGGCCCCTGGTGCCGCAGCTCGACCGCCAACGCAACCTCGTCACGGGTCGGCGCGGGCCGGCCGCCGAGGTCGGCCAGGGTCCACGCCACCCGCAGGACCCGGTGGAAGCCGCGCACCGTCAACGTCCCGCGCTCCATCGCCCGCTCGAGGTCCTGGATCGTCGAGCCGCCGAGCCGCATCACTCCGTTGGTCAGGTCCGCTCCCGGCACCTCGGCGTTGCAGTGCCAGGAGGTGGCGGAGAGCCGTTCGAGCTGCGCCCCGCGCGCGGCGGCCACCCGGGCGGCGACGACAGCGGTGGACTCCCCCGTCCCGACCCGGCGGATCGCGGACCGGGTGACCGGCCGCACCGTGATCTGCAGGTCGACCCGGTCGAGCAGCGGTCCGGACAGGCGCTGCAGGTAGCGGCGCTGAGCCATCGGCGTACAGGTGCAGTCGCGGCCCGGGCCACCCACCCGGCCGCACGGACACGGGTTGGCCGCCAGCACCAGCTGGAACCGGGCCGGGTACTCCGCAGCGGCCTTGGACCGGTGGATCGTCAAGCGTCCCGTCCTCCAGCGGTTGGCGCAGCGCGTCGAGGGTCGGCCGGCTCCACTCCGGGGCTTCGTCGAGGAAGAGCACACCGCCGTGGGCCAGCGAGATCGCGCCCGGCCGCGGCAGCCCCGAACCGCCGCCGACGATCGAGGCGACCGACGCCGTGTGGTGCGGCGCGACGAACGGGGGCCGGGCGATCAGCCCGCCGTCGGGCAGCAGCCCCACGAGCGAGTGGACCGCCGTCACCTCGACCGCGACCTCGCGCTCGAGATCGGGCAACAGCCCGGGCAGCCGCGCGGCGAGCATCGTCTTGCCGGCGCCGGGCGGCCCGACCATGAAGAGGTGGTGACCGCCGGCCGCCGCGACCTCGACCGCCCGTCGCGCCTCCTCCTGTCCGGCGACATCGGCCAGGTCCAACAATGGCCGCGGGGTGACACCGGCCGCGGAACTCGTTGCGACACAACGACTATCAGCGCCCTCCGAGACGTCCAGATCATCGAGGTCTTCGAGGTCGGCCAGCAAGAGCTCAGGCACCGGCTCGCCCCGGTAGTAGCCGACCAGCTCGGCGAGCGAGCCGACCGGCCGGACGTCGACGCCCTCGACGAGGCGAGCCTCGTTGGCGTTGGCCCGCGCGACCACGACCTCACGCAGCCCGGCCCGGGACGCCGCGAGGACCGCCGGGAGCACGCCGCGGACCGGCCGGACCCGGCCGTCGAGCCCGAGCTCGCCGATGTGGACGACGTGGCGCACTTTGCGCTCCGGGAGGAGATCGGAGGAGGTGAGCACCGCGACGGCGATGGCGAGGTCGAACGTCGTGCCGGTCTTCGGCAGGTTGGCCGGTTGCAGGTTGACCGTCAGCCGGCGCAGCGTGAAGGGCAGCCCGGAGTTGTTGATCGCGGCCCGCACCCGGTCGCGGGCCTCGCCGAGCGCGGCGTCCGGCAGGCCGACGATGGTGAAGGCCGGCAGGCCGGACGCGGCATCGGCCTCGACGTCGATCACCTGGCCGGTTAGGCCGAGGAGGGCGACGCACTTGGTCCGTCCCAGCATCAGGTCACCGCCCGGAGATGGTCCACCGTCGCGGCGCCCTGGGGTGAGCGCAGGACCGCGACCAGGTCGACCCGGATCTCCTTGGGCCGCACCCCGCGGGCCTCGACCCAGGCCAGCGCCAACCGGCGCAGCCGGGCCGCCTTGCGCGACGTCACCGCCTCCAGCGGATGGCCGAAGGCCACCGAGGAGCGAGTCTTGACCTCGCAGACGACCAGGCAGTCGCCGTCCCGCGCCACGATGTCGATCTCGCCCAGCGGGCAGCGCCAGTTGCGCTCCAGCACGACGAACCCGGCCTGCACCAGGAACCGCTCCGCGACCCGCTCGCCGTACGCCCCGACTGCGTCCTTTGCCCGCATGCGCACCACCTCCACCGCGAACGGTGTCGGGCGGCGGGCGGCAGGGACAGCGGGTCAGCCGCGCCTGTGGACAGTGGGACGGACCGGACGCCCTGTGGACAGGGGTTGTCGACCGGCGCAGCCGAGCGCTGGGTCAGCTGGTGGTGACGTACTTGGTCTGGGAGAACGCGCTCCAGCCGACGCTGTTGTGGGCCCGGACCTTGACCGCACACGACATGTGCGGGGCGATCGGGTGCCACGTGTAGGAGATGTCGTAGCCCGGCACGTACGCGTAGGTCCACGCGTGCCAGGCACCGCTGAAGTAGCAAGCGCGAGCCACCTGGTAGGTCGCGGTCGACGAGCCGGAGCTGGTGCTGCGGTACCAGGAGTACGTCGCCCAGTTCGAGCCGTGGGACAGCCCGCGGTAGCGCGGCACCGTCGGGGGTGAGCCCGGGATCACGATCGTCGTCAGCGCCCAGTAGCTCCAGCCCGTGCTGTTGTGGAAGGCCGCGGAGATCCGGTAGGTGTGGCCGTCGGTCAGCCCGCTGATGGTCGTGGAGCTCGTTGCCGGGTAGTGGCGGTGGTACACCGGCAGGCCGTAGGCGTGCAGGCTGGGGTGGTACTCCTCGATCCGGTCGATCCACGCGTCCGTGCCAGCCGGCCGGGCCGAGGGGATGACCACGGCCGCTCGGGAGGCCCGGTTGACGTTGATGGTCGGCCGGTCCGGGGTGTTCCACGACGACGGCATGCAGCTGTTGGTCAACGACGGCGTGGTGACCTTGTTGTTCGGAATCGAGTTCCACGAGCCGTAGCCGAGCGCGGACGGGAAGGACTGGACGCCACCGCTGAGGCAGGCCGACATCGCCGGGATCGGCTGCTGGGTGCCGCCCAGCCGCTGGGCCCGCCATTCCATGTGCAGATAGTTCGGGTGGCACGGGTAGGTGTTGCCGTTGTGGCCCATCGTGCCGATCTCGGTGGCCGGCGTGACGAGCTGGCCATCCTTGGCCAGCACCCGGTTGAGGTGCTCGTAGATCGTGACGCCGGCCGGGCCGTGGTCGATCCAGACCCAGGTCCCGGGGGTGTTGCCGCTGGCCGGGCAGGTGTTGTTGATCGTGCCGACGTGGAAGATCCCGCCGCCTGCGGCGTAGATCGGGTCGTCCACGTTGCCGCCGAAGTCGATCGCCCAGTAGCCGTGGTACGGCCCGGCGCAGTTGTTGTAGACGCAGCCGACGTGGGCCGGGTTGCGGAGCGGGAACCAGACCGGGTCGCTGTACGGGTGATTGGGGTCCCCGGTGGCCGAGCTCGCGGCGGCCGTGACGGCGGCCGGCGTCGACGCGGACGTCACCTTGGCGAGCGACGCCGAGTCCGCGGCACGCGACGGCGCGGCGGGCAGGGCGGTCAGCACAAGGGCGACCAGCAGGAGGATGGGGATCAGGGAGGCTGCGCGGACGCGGGCAGTCGGCATACGGCTGTATCGGCAGCACGTCCTCGGAACTTTAGGCACCTGGCCGAAATTATTTCACCCGATCGGGCTAGCGCGAGAATCCCCCCTCTTTGGGCAATTCCAGGTCAGACTTGGCCAATTCCTCCACGTTCACGTCCTTGAACGTGACGACCCGGACATGCTTCACGAACCGGGCGGGCCGGTAGACGTCCCAGACCCAGGCGTCGGTCATGGTGACCTCGAAGTAGACCTCCCCGCCGTCCGAGCGGGGGACGACCTGGACGTTGTTGGCCAGGTAGAACCGGCGCTCGGTCTCGACGACGTGGGAGAAGAGGCCGACGACGTCGCGGTACTCCCGGTAGAGCTGGAGCTCCATCTCGGTCTCGTAGTTCTCCAGGTCCTCGGCGCTCATAGCAGGACATCATCCCCTGCCCCGACGGACCCGTCCCACTCGAGCCGCTCACCGAGGCCGATGCCCCCGGCCAGCGGCAGCCGCCAGGTCTGTCGGTGATGGGGTGACGGACCGTGCCGCCGGAGCGCCTCGACGTGCTCGGGCGCCGAGTAGCCCTTGTTGTCGGCCCAGCAGTAGACCGGGAAGTCGGGCGCGAGGGCGGTCATCATCGCGTCCCGCTCCACCTTGGCCAGCACGCTCGCGGCGGCGACCGACGAGCACTGCATGTCCGCCTTGATCAGGGTCCGGACCGGTGGGCTGGTCGGCGCCCCCTCGAGCAACGCGAACAGCCCCTCGCCCTGCGGGTCGGTCAGCCAGTCGTGGTTGCCGTCCAGGAGAACCAGATCCGGTACGGCGGGCAGCTGAGCCAGGGCACGACGGCCGGCCTGGCGCAGCGCGGCCATGATGCCGATCGCGTCGACCTCGTCCGGGCCGGCGTGGCCGACCGCATAGGCGGGGGCCCAGCGCCGGATCTTCGGCACGAGGCGCTCCCGGACCTGGGGTGCGAGCAGCTTGGAGTCGCGGACCCCTTGCGGCACGGTGCCCACGGCCGCGTCGACGAGGACCACCCCGACGGACACCGGACCGGCCAGGGCACCGCGGCCCACCTCGTCCATCGCGGCGATCCAGGTGCGGCCCTCACGCAGCAGGGACCGCTCGACCCGCAGGGTCGGCTTGCCGGACAGCCGGCGGGCCGGTTGGCCGCGGCGGGCTGGCTGGCCCCGGCGAGCCAGGGTGGACGCGCTCACTTACCCGCGGTGGCGGCCGGGACCTTCGCGAAGGTCGCGTTGGGCACGCTGAGCCAGCCGGCCCGGGACAGCGGCCAGACGATGACGACCGCCCGCCCGACGACCAGGTCGATCGGGACGGACCCGTCCCGGCCGGTGCCGCCGGGGTCGTTGAACCGCGAGTCCCGGGAGATCTCCCGGTGGTCGCCCATGACCCAGATCTTCCCGGCCGGCACCGTGATGTTGAAGTCCTTGTCGCTCGGCGCGTTGCCCGGGTAGATGTACGGCTCGGTGATGGCCACGCCGTTGACCGTGAGCTGGCCCTTGGTGTTGCAGCACACGACGTGGTCGCCGGGCAGGCCGATGACCCGCTTGATCAGGTGGTCGTCGGCGTCGTTGGGCAGCAGGCCGATGAAGGTCAGGCCGTCGTGCAGGGCGCCACCGATCTTGCTGCGCTGAGTGGGGACCGTGGGGTCGAGCCAGCCCCCCGGGTCCTTGAAGACCACGATGTCACCGCGCTTGAGGTCGAACGGGCCCGGCGTGAGCTTGCTGACGATGACCTTGTCGCCGCGCAGCAGGGTGTTCTCCATCGACCCCGAGGGGATGTAGAACGCCTGCACCAGAAAGGTCTTGATGACCAACGACAGGATCAGCGCGATCCCGACGACGAGGACCGTCTCGCGCAGCAGGCCGAAGGCCCCGGAGCGCGCGGAGCGCTGCGGGACGACGTCGGGTGCGGCCGGGTCGGTCGGGCTGGCCGGCTGCGTCGGCGCGGAGCCGTCCGGCGCCGGCCGGTCGGCATCCTCCGGCGGGCCCGGCGGTTCGGCCTCGTCGTCCACCTTGTTCTCCCGCGCGCCGGGGCCGACCGTCACGATCCGCCTCCCACCCCTGCGGCTGCAGGAACCCTGGCCAGCTCCGGGGCGTCGGCCGGCGACCCGATCCGGCCCAGCGGCCAGTAGATCGTGACGACCTTGCCGATCACCCTCTTCTCGGGCACGGTACCTCCGCCGGGGTCACCGAGGTGTGCCCGTGAGTCAGCCGAGTCGGCTCGGTGGTCACCCATGACCCACAACCGACCGGCCGGTACGACGATGTTGAACGGCACAGTGCTGGCCCGCTCCCCGGGATAGAGGTACGGCTCGCGGACCGCGACGCCGTTGACACTGATCTGGCCGGCCGCGTTGCAGCAGACGACGGAGTCGCCCGGCAGGCCGACGACCCGCTTCACGAAGTCGTGTTCGGAGGGCGCCATCCCCAAGAACGCCCCCACCGACCGGGCAACGCGCGACAGCGTGCCCGTCGCCGGTGCGACCTCGGGGGCGAACGAGCCGGTGCCGTTGAAGACGATGATGTCGCCCCGCTTGATGTCGCCGAAGCGGTAGCTCAGCTTGGAGACCAGCACCCGGTCGCCGACGTGCAGCGTCTGCTCCATCGAGCCCGAGGGGATGTAGAAGGCCTGCACGACGAACGCGCGCAGCAGCAGCGTGACGACGAGGGCGAAGCCGACCAGCCAGGCGAGGTCTCGGCTGAGCCGGCGGCGTGGCGCGTGCCGCTGGCTGCCGTCGGGCGACTCCGGCTGGTCGGGCGGTCCGCCCTGCGCAGCGGTGGGAGCCAGACTCATCGCTGGCGAGCGTAACTGCGAAAACTGAGAGGCCGGGCGCTGTTCAGCTGCCGGCCGGCGTCTCGCGCTTTTCCTTGATCTTGGCGGCCTTGCCGCGAAGGTCGCGCAGGTAGTAGAGCTTGGCCCGGCGGACGTCGCCCCGCGTCACGACCTCGATCGAGTCGATGACCGGCGAGTGCAGCGGGAAGGTGCGCTCGACGCCGACGCCGAAGCTGACCTTGCGGACCGTGAAGGTCTCGCGGACACCGGAGCCCTGGCGGCGGATCACGACACCCTGGAAGAGCTGCACCCGAGAGCGCGTGCCCTCGATGACCTTGACGTTGACCTTCAGCGTGTCGCCGGGGCGGAACGCGGGGATGTCGTCGCGGAGGCTGGCCTGGTCGAGGCCGTCAAGCGTGTGCATGCTGGTATCGCTTTCTCGCCGGTGCCACGGGTCACCCACGGTGGGTGGGCTGGTGGGAGTCATCGAGTCCGCTGATCTGGTGCCTCCCCCGTGGCAGGGGCGCGGCACGATGACGCAAGGGCCGAGTTTGCCACAGAGCCGGGCCGTCCCTGAAATCGAGCCCGCGCAGCGGCGTCCGCTCTAGGAGTCCTCGGCCAGCTCGTCGAGGACCGCGCGGTCCCGCTCGTCCAGGGTCTGCGGGTCGAGGGCTGCGATCAGGTCGGGCCGGCGCTGCGCCGTACGCCGCAGTCGCTCGTCCCGGCGCCAACGGTTGACCTGCCCGTGATGGCCCGAGGTGAGCACCGCCGGGACGTCGAGGCCGCGCCACGTGGCGGGCTTGGTGTAGACGGGATACTCCAGCAGGCCGTCCTCGTGGCTCTCCTCGACCAGGCTCTCGGAGTTGCCGATGACCCCGGGCAGCAGTCGCGCGACCGCCTCGATGATGGTCAGCGCCGCGACCTCGCCACCGCCCAGCACGTAGTCACCGAGACTGACCGGTACGACCCGGAACGAGCGGGCGGCATCGACCAGCACCCGTTCGTCGATGCCCTCGTAGCGCCCGCAGGCGAAGACCAGCCGCGGCTCGGCGCTCAGCGCCCGGGCCAGGCTCTGGGTGAAGCGCTCGCCGGCCGGCGACGGCACCAACAGCACCGGCGGCCGGTCAGCCGGCGGGTTTGCGCTGACGTCCAGGACGGCGGCCAGGGCCTCGCCCCAGGGCTCGGGCCGCATGACCAGTCCGGCCCCACCGCCGTACGGCGTGTCGTCGACCGTGCGGTGCCGGTCGTGGGTGAAGCCGCGCAGGTCGTGCACCCGCACCGTGAGCCGGCCCTGTTCCTGAGCCTTGCCGATGAGGGACAACGACAGCGGGGCGAGGTAGTCCGGGAAGATCGTGACGACGTCGATCTCCATCTAGACCTCCGCGCTCGGCCGGGTCGAAGAGCCCGCCCGGTGGGTCGATGACCAGGTGCCCGGCGTCGACGTCGACCTCGGGCACGAGCGCACGGACGAACGGGACGAGGACGTCGCCGCCGTCGGGGGCTGGTGTCGTGGGCGAGATCACGAGCAGGTCCTGGGCCGGTAGGTGCTCCACCCGACGGACGACGCCGAGGTCCCGGCCGTCGGGGGTCCGGGCCTGCAGCCCGATCAGCTGGTGGTCGTACCACTCCTCGTCGCCCGACGGCGCGCTCTCGTCGGAGTCGACGACCAGCAGCACGCCGCGCACGCCTTCGGCGGCAGTGCGGTCGGTGTAGCCCTCGAAGCCGAGGATGAGCCGGCCGGACTGGTCCCGCACGGACGACAGGGTCAGCGGACCGGCGGACAGGGGGTCGGTGCGGAAGGTCGCGCCGACCACGAACCGCCCGGCCGGGTCGTCGGTGCGGACCTCGACACTGACCTCACCGCGCAGGCCCTGGGGCCGGCCGACCCGGGCCACGACGAGCTCGGTCATGGCAGATCCCCGACCCGGTCAGACGGCCAAGCGCAGACGGTCAGCGCTGGCGGTCGGTGTCGACGATGTCGATCCGGATGCTCGGCCCGCCGGACAGCGCACCGATCACCGTGCGCAGGGCACTGGCGGTGCGGCCGGACCGGCCGATGACCCGACCCAGGTCCTCGGGGTGCACGCGCACCTCGAGGAGGTCGCCGCGGCGCAGGGTCTTGCGCCGGACGACGACCTCGTCCGGGTGCTCGACGATGCCGCGGACCAGGTGCTCGAGGGCCTCCTCGAGCACGGCTCAGGCCTCGGCCTTCTCGTCCGAGGACTCTGCCGCAGCGGCCGCCTCGGGCGCCTCTGCCGCGGGAGCCTCGGCCGCCGGAGCATCGGCCACAGCTGCGACCTCGGGCTCGACCTCGGGCTCGGGGGCGGCGGCCGGTGCCGGCGCGTCGGCCGGAGCCTCGTCGGTGTCGGCCGCCTTGGCCGCAGCCTTCTTGGCCCGCGGCGTCGTGGCGCCGGACTTCGGCTCGCCGCCGACGTCGCCCTCCTTGGCCGCAGCCTCGAAGACGGCCTTCTTGTCCGCCTTGGGCTCGGCGACCCGCAGGGTGCCTTCCTGACCGGGCAGCCCCTTGTACTTCTGCCAGTCACCGGTGATCTTGAGCAGCGCGAGCACCTGCTCGGTCGGCTGCGCGCCGACGCCGAGCCAGTACTGCGCGCGCTCGGAGTCGACCTCGATCAGCGAGGGCTCCTGGGTCGGCTGGTACTTGCCGATCTCCTCGATCGCCCGGCCGTCGCGCTTGGTGCGCGCGTCCGCGACGACGATGCGGTAGTGCGGCGCCCGGATCTTGCCGAGACGCTTGAGACGGATCTTGACGGCCACGTTTGTGGTCACTCCTGTGTCTGCGTGGGGTGAACCGGACCCGGCCCGGGTGGGGACACGAGGCGAGTCAGGCTGCTGGACACGTCGGGCCCGGTTGAGAGGGGCCGTGCCTGACGGGTACAGCCAGACAGTGTGCCAGATCTCTAGCCCAGAGCCGGACCGGTCGCGGCGTAGGCGCACAAACCGGCCCAGAGCACGCTGACCAGCGTGCCGATGATGAACCGCTCGGCCAGCCCCGGCCGGTGGGCCGCCCGGAGCTCCGGGTAGCGGCCCAGGCCCTTGACCGCGAGCACGACCGCGATCCCTTCGGGCCAGCGCCCGACCAGCGCGGCGAAGACGGCCAGCCGCTCGAGGATCCCGATCCAGGCCCCGCCGCGGAGCACCTGGCCGGCCGACCGCAGGGACGTCGGCACCGGGTCGGTGACCGCGGCGACAGAGGGGTCCGGGTCCGCGTCCGCGTCCGGGTCCGCGTCGGGGTCGTGCCCCTCGTCGACCGCGTCGAAGACCGCCGTCGTCACGGCGTTGCCGCCGATGCCGGCGGCCGCGAGCCCGACCACGACGAAGACGGCGTGCCAGCGCCCGGTCAGCTCCGAGCCCAGCGCGGTGGCCAGCGCAGCGGCGGCGACGGCGAGGATGACCGGCAGCGCGAGCAGCCCGGCCGGGACCCGGCGGGCTGGTCCCCCTGCCGGGCGGGAGCGCAGGAGCCAGCTGGTCAGGATCGACAGGGCGAAGCCCAGGCCGAGCAGCACCGCAGCGATCATCAGGTCTCCTCAGCTGCGCCGTCGGCCTGGCCGAGCAGCCAGGTCAGCAGATCCCGGCCGCGCTGTTCCTCGGCCCAGCCTGCCACCCGCAACCGACTGCTGACCGCCTGCGGGGAGATCCCCAGCTTGGCGGCCGCCTCGACGCCCTTGGCCCCGCCGGCCACCAGGTCGACGACCTGCCAGCCCTGCGGCGTACGCCGGCCGAGGACGGCGGCCAGCAGCCAGGCCGCCGACTCCGCTCGCCGGCCTTCGCCCGCCGACGAGCCGACGATGCAGATCCCGCCCGGCCCGGCCTTGGCCGACTCCACAGCCTGCCGGGCCGCGAGGTAGGCCGGGCCGCGACCGGCCCGAGCCGTTTCCGGCATCGGCCGGTCGATCGGGCCGATGCCGACGCCGACCCACCAGCCGCCGCGCAGGAGGGTGACGACGGCGTCGACGACCACGGCCGGGTCGTGCAGCAGGCCCTGCACCTCGTCGCCCGCCGTGCGTTCGAACGGCCGAGTCGTCCCGCCGCGGCTCTCGGCCCGGCTGTGCAGGTCGGCCAGCAGCGCCGGGACCCGGTCGCGCGCCGAACGGCTGTGCTTCTGGTCCGCTGTGATGACGAACATGGTGACCCCATCCATCAGGTCTGGTGACTTGATATAGATATATCAAACCTCAAGGCTAGATACAAGAGAATCAGGCCTACTGGCTTGATGATGCCGGTTCAGTGGTCAGGGCTGCTGGCTGGTCACGCAGAACGGCAGCCCGAACACCGGGTCGCGCAGCGTGTGCCAGCCCGAGCCGGGGCCGACATCGGTGGCCCCGAGCGCCGTCAGCCGGCTCACCTCGGCCGGGATGTCGTCACAGGCCAGGTCCAGATGGGCGCCCAGCCGGTCGTCGGAAGCGGCCAGCCGCTGGACCAGCAGCTGCAGCGGCACGTCCGGTGGCGGCACCAGGTGGGTGAACTCCGGCAACGACGACGGCCGAGGGGTCCAGCCCGTGGCGGCGGTCCAGAACGCCAGCTCGACGTCGTACGCCGCGGGTGGCACGTCGAGGCAGAGCTGGGCGAAGCGGCTGCGCTGCCCACCCGGCCAGCGCCGGGCCCACGTCTCGCGCGGGCCGACGGTCCGCGGCTCGTCGTCGGTGACCAGGCAGAAGACCTGACCGGCCGGCGACGCCAGGATCCGCACCCGATGCAGCGTCGCCACGGACGTCGCGCCAAGGGCGGCCATCCGCTCCGCCTCCAGGTCGAGGGCCGCCTCCACGTCGGGGCCCTTGTCGACCCCGGTGCAGGTCAGGTCCAGGTGCACCCGCGGCTCGCCCTCCAGCTCCTGGATCCGCAGGTAGGCGCTGGCCGAGACCGAAGGGTCGGGCAGCAGGCTGCGGAACTGCCCTCGGTCACCGCGGGGCGACGACTCGGCCCAGCCGGTGACGGCGGACCAGAACGTGCGGTAGCGAGCGGCCCCGACGGGCGGCACGTCGACGAACGCGTCGACCCATTCGATCAGTCCACCCATTCGATCAGCGGTTCTCCCATGCGTCGGGAGCCTCGGCCAACCGGCGGACCCGGGCCGACAGCTTGCCGGCCCGAACCTGCTCCACGGTCGTGGTGTCGAGCACCTCCCGCAACGCCGCCCGGACAGCGACCCAGACGGTCGGCAGGTGCTCCGCCGCCCCGACGTAGCTGGTCTCGTGCGGACGCAGCCCACGCACCTCGGCCAGCGGCCCGTCGACGGCGCGCAGGATCATCCCGATCGTCACCTGGGAGGCGGGCAGGGCCAGGGAGTAGCCACCGTGAGCGCCCCGGCGGGTCCGGACCAGGCCGGCTCGGCGCAGGTCGCGCAGGATCGCCTCGAGGAACTTGCGCGGCAGACCCTGCTGGTCGGCGAGCTGTTCGACCGTGGCCAGGCTGTCGGAGTCGTCCGCGGTCAGCTCGGCCAGAGCGAGCATGGCCCGGACCGCGTAGTCCGACTTCGCTGGGATGTCCATGAGGTCATCCTGGCATCGCGACGCCGCCGTTCCGGTTCGAAACGGCGGAAGCCAGCAACTCGACGAGCCCGGGCGTTTCGCCCGGGCTCGTCGGGGGGTTGCCCCCTGACCGGCCCGCACCGCACCCTCGTCACGGCACGGGCCGGTCGTTCTGGTGGCGGCCGCGCCCTCGTTCGGCGGCCGCCCGGCCGCTACCCGGCCAGCTGGAGCGACCGCGCCCCCGCGGTCAGCCGCACGTAGACCTCGCGCCCCGGGGCGAGGTCGAGCTGCGCCGACGACGCCCGGGTCAGCTGCGCCGAGATCTCCTGGCCGGTCTGCGTCTGCAGGTCGACCCGCACCTCGAAGCCGAGCTTGACGATCCGGCGTACGACGGCCGGGGTCGCGTCGGACGCGGAGGCGAGGGACAGCTCGAGGTCGTGCGGGCGGACCAGTGCCCCGTTGAGCTCGGTGACCGGCCCCAGGAAGCGCATGACGAAGTCATTCGCCGGGTGGTCGTAGAGCGCGGCCGGAGCGCCGGACTGGATGATCTTGCCGCCGGCGAGGACGACGATGTCGTCGGAGATCTCGATCGCCTCCTCCTGGTCGTGCGTGACGAAAACCGTTGTCACGTGGACCTCGTCGTGCAACCGGCGCAGCCAGGCGCGCAGCTCCTTGCGGACCTGGGCGTCGAGAGCGCCGAACGGCTCGTCGAGCAGCAGCACGTCCGGCTCGACCGCCAGCGCGCGGGCCAGCGCCATGCGCTGCCGCTGCCCGCCGGACAGCTGCGACGGCAGCCGCTCGGCGAACTGGTCGAGGTGGACCAGCTCGAGCAGCTCCATGACCCGCTTGCGGATCTCGTCCTTGTTCTTCTTGCGCACCTCGAGACCGAACGCCACGTTGCGGAAGACGCTCAGGTGCTTGAACGCGGCGTAGTGCTGGAAGACGAAGCCCACGTTGCGCCGCTGCGGCGGCAGGTAGGTCGACTCCTGGCCCAGGATGCTGACCGTGCCGACGTCGGGCGTCTCGAGCCCGGCGATGATCCGCAGCAGGGTGGACTTGCCGCCACCACTCGGGCCGAGCAGCGCCGTGAGCGCACCCGACTGGACATCCAGGTTGATGTCCTCGAGGACCGGTGTGGGGCCGAACGACTTTGAGATGTTACGGACTTCGATAGCCATCAGCGGGACTCCTTGGGACGCAAGAGCTTCGAGAGCAAGAGGGCAACGCCCGCGATGACCGCGAGCAGGGTGGCAACCGCGAACGCCGACGTCTGGTCGTAGTTCTCGAATCGCTCCTGGACGTAGAGCGGCAGGGTCTGGGTCTGCCCGACCAGCCGGCCGGAGACGACGGCGACTGCGCCGTACTCACCGACCGCCCGAGCCAGGCAGAGCACCATGCCGTAGCCGAGTGCGCTGCTGATCGACGGAAGCGTGATCCGCTTGAACGTCTGGATCGTTGTCGCACCAAGGGTTTTGGCGGCCTGTTCCATCTCGTCACCGAGCTCTTGGAGCACGGGGGCGATCGACCGTACGACGAGCGGCAGCGACACGAACACCGTCGCCAGGACCATGCCGGGCAGGCTGAAGATGATCGTGATCCCCTGCCGGTCCAGCCAGCCGCCGACGCTGCTGAACCGTCCGTAGACCAGGATCAGAGCCAGGCCCACGACGACCGGAGACACCGCGACCGGGAGGTCGATCAGTGCATCCAGCAGCCGGCGTCCCTTGAACTTGTGCCGGACGAGGAGCAGCGAGACACCGACGCCGAAGATCGTGTTCAGGATCACCGCGGAGACGGCCACCTCGAGGGTCACCTTCAACGCGTGCAGCGCGTCCGGCTGCTTCAGCGCGTCGAGCACGGGGCTGAGCCCGCCCTCGAAGGTGCGATAGAGGATCAGCCCGAGCGGCATCGCCAGGAGCAGCAGGAGGTAGACCAGCGCGATGGTGCGCAGGGTCAACCGAGCTCCGCGGGAGGCGCCGACCTCGATCTTCGGCGAGCGGCCCGGCCGGCCCGACCTGGCCTTCGCCACGCCGGTCGACGTCTCGGTCTCCGTCGCCTGGACGGACACCGCCACCGGGCTAGCCACGACGACCAGCCCAGCGCTGGACCAGGCTCATCAGCAGCAGCACGATGAAGGCCACGGCCAGCAGGACGGTCGACACCGCGGCCGCACCGGCCGTGTTGTCGCCTTCGATCTGACCGTAGATCTGCACCGCCGCGACCTGGGTCTTGAGCGGGATGTTGCCGGAGATCAGGACGGTGGCCCCGAACTCGGCGATGGCCCGGGTGAAGGCCAGGGCCGCGCCGGCCGCGATCGCCGGGGCGATGTTGGGCAGCACGATCCGACGGAAGGTCAGGAACGGCCCGGCCCCCAGAGAGGCGGCCGCGAACTCCATGTCGCGGTCGAGCTCACCGAGCACCGGCTGCACGGTCCGCACGACGAACGGCATCGTGACGAAGAGCAGCGCCAGGCCGACGCCGACCCGCTGGTAGGCGAGGTTGACGTGCACCGGGCTGGATGGCCCGTACAGCGCCAGCAGGACCAGGCCGGCCACGATCGTCGGCAGGACCAGGGGCAGGTCGATGATCGCGTCGATCACCGTGCGCCCCGGGAAGCTGTCCCGGATCAGGACCCAGGCGATCAGCGTGCCCATCACGCAGTTGATCAGCGTGACGATCGCGGCGATGGTCAAGGTCAGGGTCAGGGCCGACTTGGCGTCCGGGGTCGTGACCGCGTGCCAGAAGCTGGACGGTCCGTCCTTGGCGCCGGTCCAGACCACGGCCGAGAGCGGGAAGAGGACGACGATCGAGAGGTAGATGACTGCCGTGCCGAGCCCGATCGAGGCACCCGGACGGAACTTCTGGTTCCGGCCACGCCGAGAACCGCCTCCCGCCGCTGCCCGCCGGACGTTGCCGTCCGGCGGGCCTGCGGCGGAATCCAGCGCGTCACCCGAGGGTGGCGCCGCGACTGGATTGGCCATGTCTACTTCTTGACTGAGACGCCGAGCGAGCGCTCAACTGCAACGAGCGCGCCCTTGTCCGGGTCGAAGAACTTGGTGGTCACGTCGCTCCAGCCACCGAGGTCCTTGATGGTGAACAGGTTCGCCGGGGTCGGGAAGTTGGTGCCGGGCACCGAGACCACCGGACGGTAGTAGTTGGCGGCCCAGATCTTCTGACCGGCCGGCGAGAGCAGGAAGTCCACGAACGCCTTGGCCTGCACCGGGTGCGCGCTGTCCTTCGTCACGGCGATCGGGTTCTCGATCAGGATGGTCGAAGAGGGAACCGTGTAGTCGAGCGCCTGGCCGTTGTGCTGGGCGTTGAGCGCCTCGTTCTCGTAGGAGATGAACGCGTCGCCCTTGCCACCGGTGAACGTCTGCAGCGACTTGCGGCCGCTGTCGTCCTGCACCGGGACGTTGTGGAACAGCTTGTTGAGGTAGGCCAGACCGGCCGCCTCGTCCGCACCCTTGTTCGAGATCGCGCCGTACGCCGCCAGGATGTTCCAGCGCGCACCACCCGAGGTGAACGGGTTGGGCGTGATCACCTGGACGCCGGGCCGGACCAGGTCCGGCCAGTCCTTGATGTTCTTGGGGTTGCCCTTGCGGGTGCCGATGACGGCGACCGAGTCGGTCACGATGCCCTTGGTCGGGCCGGAGTTCCAGTCGTCGGCCACCAGGCCGGCCTTGACCAGGCGGGTGACGTCGCTCTCCAGCGAGAAGTTGACGACGTCGGCCTTGAGGCCGGCCGCGACGGCGCGGCTCTGGTCACCGGAGGCGCCGTAGGACTGGACGAAGGTCACGTTCTTGCCGGCCGGGGTCTTCTGGAACGCGGCGATGAGCTTGCCGTAGGCCGTCTGCGGAGTGGAGTAGGCCACGAGGGAGAGCTTGACCTTCTCGCCGCCGCTCCCGGCGGAGCTGCCGCCGGAGGAGCCGCAGGCCGACAAGGCCAGCGCTGCCACCGCGGCGATGGACGCGGCGACGCTGACAGTGCGGCGCCGGGTGGTTCGAGGGTTCATGAGGGTTGTCTCTCTGGTCTGCAGTGCCGCGAACAATGCGTCACTGGTTATTCCTATCGGGTCACTAGGAATACTAGGCACGCTGCGCTATCACCGGAGGCCGTTTCCACAGATCGAGACAGAGCCACCTGGATGCCGCCCGGTCACCCGACAGTCAAAGGTCGATCACGCAGCGTGCAGAATCGGCCCATGAGCACCCCACAAACCGGGCGGGCCCTCGTCCGGCGGCCCTCCCCCCGCCTCGCTGAGGGCTTGGTCACACACATCGAGCGGGTGCCGGTCGACGCCGAGCTCGCCGGGCACCAGTGGGCCGGCTATGTCGCGGCCCTCGAGGCCAGCGGCTGGCCCACGCTCGAGGTGGAGCCGGCGCCGGACTGCGCCGACTCGGTCTTCGTCGAGGACACCGTCGTGATGTACGGCGACACGGCGGTGATCACCAACCCCGGTGCCCCGCAGCGGCGGCCCGAGACAGTCGGCACGGCCCAGGTCCTGGGTGAGCTCGGCTACCGCGTCGTGCCGATGACGGAAGGCCGGCTGGACGGCGGCGACTTCCTGCGCATCGGCGACCGGGTCTACGTCGGCCGCGGTGGCCGCACCGATGCCGCCGGGGTCGCGGAGCTGCGCGCGATCCTGGCTCCCCTGGGCGCCCAGGTGACGGCGGTGCCGATGACCAAGGCCCTGCACCTGAAGTCCGCCCTCACCGCACTGCCCGACGGGACCGTCATCGGCTACGCCCCGGTCGTCGACGACCCGGGGTTCTTCCCGCACTTCCGGGCGATGCCCGAGGAGGGCGGGGCGCATGTCGTCGACCTCGGGGCCGGCCGCCTGCTCATGGCCGACTCGGCACCGCGCTCGGCCGACCTGCTCGCGGACCTCGGCTACACGCCGGTCATCGTCGCTATCAGCGAGTTCGAGAAGCTCGAGGGCTGCGTCACGTGCCTGTCAGTGCGACTGCGGGTTTGAGGCGGCCCGCAGGCTGAGGGCCAGCCGGGTCACGGCTCGGGCGTCCATCACCTCGGCGCCCGGGGCCGCGAGGGCGGCCGGCTCGGCCGCCCGCAGCAGGGCGACCGCCTGCGCGCCCTCCGGCGACGCGAGCCGGCCGGTGACCACTGCGCCCAGCGGGCAGTCGGCGACGACACCCACCAGGCCGGGCAGGTCGACCGGCAGCAGCGGCAGGGCGAGCTCACGCGCCAGCGCGCGGGCGGCGGCGCGGCCCGGCGCCATACCCGCGTCGTCGAAGAGCGCCACCAGTCGCGGGCCGGTGCGTTCCGCATAGGCCGGAGCGGGCCACTCCTCGCGGGTCAGCGCGTAGCGCTCATGGTCGCGCCAGGCCTCCCGCCGGGCGTCATCGGGCAGGAAGAGCAAGCGCGGCGACGCGCCCTCGTGACGAAAACCCAATGACCGCAACAATCCGGCCGACGTGGCATTGCCCGGCTGCACGTTGGCCTCGACCCGGTGCAGGTCCATCCCACCGTCGGAGACGTCGGCGAAGACCAGGTCGACGACGAGGCGCAGCCCGTCGGCGAACAGGCCCCGACCGGCGTACGGGTCGTAGGAGTCGTAGCCCATCGTGATCGAGCTGAGCCGCCCCCGCACCGCGCCGAACAAGTTGACCCGGCCGACGATGTCGTGGTCGCCCACCGGGTTGTTGGCGAAGACGAAGAACGTGCGGTTGTCCGCCGACTGAGTCGCCAGCCGATGCAGCAGGTCGTCGAGGTTGACCGGGTTCCACCGCGACATCCGCGCCGCGGAAGCCCGGACAGCGCGGCGGTAGGGCCCGTCGTCTTCGGCGCGCACGGTGCGGACATGCACGCGCTCACCCTGCGCGGACAGCTCCGGCGGCCGGGGCACTCGGGGCGGACCGCTGCCGTCAGCGGACTGAGCCACGCAGCACCACCACCCTCGGGTGGGCCAGCACCCCCGGCTCGAGCCGTGGGTCGGCGGGGTAGACGACCAGGTCCGCCGGCGCCCCCTCGGCCAGGCCGGGGCGACCGAGCCAGCTCCGGGCCGACCAGCAGGCGGCATCGAGCGCCTCGAGCGCGCGTCAGGCCGGCCGTGACCAGCTCCGCCACCTCCTGCCCGACCAGACCGTGCGGCAGCGAGCCGCCGGCGTCCGTGCCGACGAAGACCGGGATGCCCGCGTCGTGGGCGGCCGCCACCGTCTCGTAGCGCCGCGCGTGCAGGCGGCGCATCCGCTCGGCGTACGCCGGGAAGCGATCCTGACCGGCGTCCGCGATCTGCGGGAAGGTCGCGATGTTGACCAGCGTCGGCACGATGGCGACCCCGCGATCGGCCAGGAGCGGGATGGTCTCCTCCGTCAGCCCGGTCGCATGCTCGATGCAGTCGATGCCGGCCTCCACGAGGTCCCGGATCGAGTCCTCGCCGAAACAGTGGGCCGTCACCCGGGCGCCGTTGTCGTGGGCCGCCTTTATCGCCTGGTCCAGCGCCCAGCGCGGCCAACAGGGCCTGAGATCGCCTGCGTCCCGGTCGATCCAGTCGCCGACGAGCTTGACCCAGCCGTCGCCGCGGCGGGCCTCCACCGCGACGTACGACGCCAGCTCCTCGGGCTCGATCTCGTGGGCGAAGTTGCGGATGTAGCGCTTCGGCCGGGCCAGGTGCCGGCCGGCGCGGACCAGCCGCGGGAGGTCCTCGCGGTCATCGACCCAGCGGGTGTCGGCCGGCGAGCCCGCGTCGCGCAGCAGCAGCGCACCGGCGGCGCGGTCGGCCAGGGCCTGCGCCTCGCTGGTCTCGTCGTCGACGGCTCCGTGGGCGTCCAGGCCGATATGGCAGTGCGCGTCGACCAGGCCGGGCAGCACCCAGCCCTCGACCGTGACGACATCCAGGCTCGCCCCGGCGGCCGGCGCTTCGTAGGTGATGCGCCCGTCGAGCACCCAGGCCGGCGCGCGCTCCTCGCTCGGGCCGACCAGGATCGGTCCCGTCAGGTGCAGCGCCGCCATCAGCTGCCGAGGAACTTCTCGAACCCCGGGGGAAGCCGGACCGTCGACGGGTCGACCGCGGCTGGTTCAGCCGCACCCGGCTCGGCGGCCCCGCCGCCGAACGCCGAGCCGATGGCCTTGTCCATCCCCTGCTGGGATCGCTGGGCCGCCGCGCGCTCCTGCTCCGCCCGCTTGGCCGGGTTGCCGCTGCGCCCACCGGCGCGCTGCTTGCCCTTGCCCTTGGTCTTGCGCCCCGGGCCGCCCATCCCCGGCAGTCCGCCCATGCCCGGCAGGCCTGGCATCCCCGGCATCCCCCCGCCACGGCGCAGCTGCTTCATCATCTTCTGGGCGCCGGCGAGGCGCTCGAGGAGGTCGTTGACGTCCGTGACCGTGCGGCCGGAGCCGCGGGCGATCCGGGCCCGGCGCGAACCGTTGATCAGCTTGGGGTGCGAGCGCTCCTGCGGGGTCATCGACCGGACCATCGCCTCGGTGCGGTCGAACTCACGCTCGTCGAGGTTGTCCAGCTGCTCGCGGATGCCGGCCATCCCGGGCATCATCCCGAGCATCTTCTTCAGCGAGCCCATCTGCTTGACGGCGGCCATCTGGGCCAGGAAGTCGTCGAAGGTGAAGTCCTCCTCCGAGACCAGCTTGCGGGCCATCTCCTCGGCCTGGTCGCGGTCGAAGGCCTTCTCGGCCTGCTCGATCAGGGTGAGGACGTCGCCCATGTCCAGGATCCGCGAGGCCATCCGGTCGGGGTGGAAGACCTCGAAGTCCTCGAGCTTCTCCCCCGTCGAGGCGAACATGATCGGCTGGCCGGTGACGGTCCGCACGGACAGCGCCGCGCCACCGCGCGCGTCACCGTCGAGCTTGGTGAGCACGACCCCGGTGAAGCCGACCCCTTCCATGAAGGCCTGAGCGGTCGTGACCGCGTCCTGGCCGATCATCGAGTCGACGACGAAGAGCACCTCGTTGGGCGTGACCGCGTCGCGGATGTCCGCCGCCTGCTGCATCAGCTCGGTGTCGACACCGAGCCGGCCGGCCGTGTCGACGATGACCACGTCGTGCTGGTCGGCCCGGGCCTGGGCCAACCCGGCCCGGGCGACGGCGACCGGGTCGCCGAACGAACGCACGCCGTCCTCGCTGCCGGTCACGTTGCCGGCCTCCGGCGCGAACACCACCGCACCGGCCCGCTCACCGACGATCTGGAGCTGGCCGACGGCGTTCGGGCGCTGCAGGTCCGCCGCGACCAGGAGGGGCGTGTGACCCTCGGACTTCAACCAGCGGGCCAGCTTGCCGGCCAGCGTCGTCTTACCCGAACCCTGCAGCCCGGCCAGCATGATGACGGTCGGCGGGTTCTTGGCGTACTCGAGCCGGCGGGTCTCGCCACCCAGCACGGTCACCAGCTCGTCGTGGACGATCTTGACGACCTGCTGGGCGGGGTTCAGCGCACCGCTGACCTCCGCTCCGAGGGCCCGCTCGCGCACCGTCTCGGTGAACTGGCGCACCACGGGCAGCGCGACATCGGCGTCGAGCAGGGCCAGCCGGATCTCGCGCACCGTCGCGGCGACGTCCTGCTCGGAGAGTCGGCCCTTCCCGCGCAGGTTCTTGAGGGTTGCGGTGAGCCGGTCGGATAGCGATGCGAACACCGGGCAAGCCTAACGACCCACGGCCTAGGCCGGAGTTGCTCCCACTGCCGCCGGATCGCTGGGCGCCTCGCAGGCCTCGAGCAGCGCGCCCGAGCGCCGCGCCCGACCCGGCCCGGCGACAGCGCCGAGCCGTCGGGCTCGGCCAGGTAGAGCGTGTCGACCGCCTGTCCGGCGTGGGTGGCGACGTGGGCCGACCGGACGTCGACCCCGAGAGTCGGCCAGCGCCCGGCCGAGCCCGTGCAGCAGCCCCGGGCGGTCCGGCGCCCGGACCTCCGCCACAGTCGCCCGCTCCGACGCCCCGGTCACCAGCACCGCGCGGGCGTCGCCGGCGATCTGGGCGGCGACCGATCGGGCCGGGGCCGCCTGGCTGCGGGCGGCCGCGTCCCGACGGACCAGCCGGTCGAGGACGGAGGTGTCACCGGCTGCCAGTCGCTGGAGCCCGAGCAGCAGGGTGGGCGCGGGAGGCGGTTCGCCGTACGGCGCATCGACCCACCAGGTGTCGACCGCCAGCCCGTCGACCGTGCGGACCAGCGCGGAGCGCACGGTCAGCCCGTGCGTGGCGAGCAGCCCCGCGGTGTCGGCGAACAGGCCGAGCCGGTCCGGCGCGACGACGGTCACGGCATGCAGACCGTCGAACAGGTTGACGCTGACCTGCGGGCCGGCGCCGGAGCGGACCGCCCGCGCCAGGTCGAGCTCGTCCGGCGACAGCGGGGCCGGTCCGGGCGGCGGCGCACCGGTCAGGGCGAACCGGGCCCGCTCGGTCAGGTCGCTGACCAGGCGGGCCCGCCACGGGGTCCAGGCCGGCCCGCCGGCCGCGCGGGCGTCGGCCTCGGTGAGCGCGCGCAGCAGGTCGAGCAGCTCGCGGCTGCCGTCGGACCGCGGCGACCAGCTCCTCGACGGTGCGCGGGTCGTCGGGGTCGCGGCGGGTGGCCAGGTCGACCAGGGTCAGGTGCTGCGCGCACGAGGATCTCGACCCGCTCGCAGTCGGCGACGGGCAGCCCCATCCGCTCGCACCTGGGCCCGGGCCAGCGGCGCGCCGGCGACGGAGTGGTCGGCGATGCCGGGCAGCTTGCCGATGTCGTGCAGCAGGGCCGCGAGCAGGAGCAGGTCGGGCCGGTCGACGTCGCGCAGGAACCGCTCCGCCTCGACGACCGCCTGGATCTGGTGCCGGTCGACCGTGTGCCGGTGGACCGCGTTGCGCTGCGGCCGCGAGCGGACGCCGGCCCACTCGGGCAGCCAGCCCACGACCAGGCCGGCCTGGTCGCAGGCCTCCCAGACGCCGACCTGCGCGGCACCGGTCGCGAGCAGCTCGAGCAGCGCCTCGCGCGCGGCCGCCGGCCACGGCGAGCGGCAGCGGCGGACAGTTGGCGGCCAGGTTGTGCACCGTGACCGGCGACAGCGGCAGGCCGTGCCGGGCCGCGGTGGCGGCGGCCCGCAGCGGCAGCACCGGGTCGTCCGCCGGGTGGACGCCGGGGCCGAGCACGACCTCGCCGTCGTGCTCGACCAGGCCGTGGCCGAGCGGGCGCAGCTGCGGGCGGCGCGGTCCGCGCCGCAGCCGCCGGCTCGGGCACGGCCTGCCGGGCCCGCCGTACGGTCGTGTCCACGGCGTAGGCGACCGTGCGGGCCGCGTCGCTGACCCGGGTCAGCAGCTCGTCGGCGTCGCCGAGCCGGACCAGCGCGGCGACGGCGTCCTGCTCGGCCAGCAGCAGCTTGTCCCCCGGCCGGCCGGTCACCGTGTGCAGGGCGTCGCGGACGTCGAGCAGCCGGGCGTACGCCGCGTCGACCGGCGCGTGCGGCCAGTCGGCCAGCCAGGTCGCGGCGAGCGCGCGCAGGACCGTGACGTCGCGGAGACCGCCGCGGCTCTCCTTCAGGTCCGGTTCGAGCAGGTACGCCGCGTCGCCGTGCCGGTGCGAGCGCTCGGCCAGGACCTCGAGCAGCTCCGG
Organism: uncultured Actinomycetota bacterium; assembly: GCA_963794535.1. Taxonomy (GTDB): domain Bacteria; phylum Actinomycetota; class Actinomycetes; order Actinomycetales; family CAVURS01; genus CAVURS01. Next base: position 19,539 of record CAWCEI010000013.1, on the reverse strand, counting down.
CATCCGGCGCCGGGCCGCCGCCCGCCAGTCCTCGAGCAGCCGGGCCCGGGTCGCGGCGACCAGGTCGGCGTCGCCACAGACGACGCGCAGGTCCAGCAGCCCGATCGCGGCGGACAGGTCGGCAGCCGGCGACGTCGCGGCACTGGCTCGGCGTACGGACCGAGTGGTCGAGCCGGAGCTGGGCGTCCCACACCGGGTACCAGAGCCGGTCGGCCAGCCCGGAGACCTCGGCCGTGGGCAGCGCCCGGCCGTCGTGCAGCAGCACCAGGTCGAGGTCGCTGACCGGGCCGGCGTCACCGCGGGCCAGGCTGCCGACGGCGGCGAGCGCGACCCCGGCCGCGGGCGTCTCGCCGCCCCAGGCCTGCGGACCACAGCCCGGACAGCCAGGACTCGACCAGCCCGGACAGCGCGCGGCGGCGGGCCGCCCCGGCATCGTGTTCCCACGTGCCGGAGCGGCCCGCCAGTGCCAGCCGTTCGGCTCGCAGGTCGCGCCCGGATCAGCGCACTCCGTTGTCGGTCAGAGCGCGTCCAGCCCGCTCTCACCGGTGCGCACGCGCACGACGTGGTCCACCGGCACGGTCCAGACCTTGCCGTCGCCGATCCGGCCGGTCTGCGCGCTCTTGACGATGATGTCGACGACGTCACTGACGTCCGAGTCGTCGACCAGCACCTCGAGCCGGACCTTCGGGACCAGGTCCACGGTGTACTCCGCGCCGCGGTAGACCTCGGTGTGGCCGCGCTGGCGGCCGTAGCCGCTGGCCTCGGACACCGTCATGCCTTGGGCCCCAAAGGCTTCCAGCGCCGTCTTCACGTCCTCGAGCTTGTGCGGCTTGATGATCCCGGTCACCAGCTTCATGATGCGGTCACCCCTTCCTCTGTTGCGGACCGAGACCTCGGACGCCGAGCCGGCGCGCAGCGAGCCGCCGCCGACCGGCGAGAAGTCATAGGCACTCTCCGCGTGCAGGTTGACGTCCAGACCCTCGGCCTCGACATCATCGCTGACCCGCAGGCCGCCGAAGATCTTGTCGAGGACGAAGGCGATGATGTACGTCGCGACGAACGAGTAGACCACGGTGGCGACCACCGCGAGCGCCTGCTTGCCGAGCAACGTCAGGCCGCCGCCGTAGAAGAGCCCGTTGACGCTGACCGCGTTGACGGTGGCCGTCCCGAGCAGGCCGATCAGCAGGGCGCCGAGGACACCACCGACGAGGTGGACACCCACGACGTCGAGCGCGTCGTCGAAGCCGAACTTGAACTTCATCCCGGTGGCGTAGCAGCAGACCACACCGGTGATGACGCCGAGGATGATCGAGCCGACCGGCGAGACGAAGCCAGCTGCCGGCGTGATGGCGACCAGCCCGGCCACGGCACCGGATGCGGCACCCAGTGTCGTCGGGTGGCCGTCCCGGAACCGCTCCGCGAGCAGCCAGCCGAGCATCGCCGCGGCCGTCGCGGTGTTGGTGTTGACGAACGCGACGCCCGCGAGGCCGTTGGCGCCCAGCGCCGAGCCGGCGTTGAAGCCGAACCAGCCGAACCACAGCAGGCCGGCGCCGAGCAGGACGAACGGCAGGTTGTGCGGCCGCATCGGGTCCTTGCGCCAGCCCTTGCGCTTGCCGAGGAAGATCGCGAGCGCGAGGCCCGCCGCTCCGGCGTTGGCGTGGACCACGGTGCCACCGGCGAAGTCCTCGGCGCCCCGCTTGAACAGCCAACCCTCGGGGCTGAAGACCCAGTGGGCGATGGGCGCGTAGACGACCAGCGACCAGACGGTCACCAGGGTGACGAACGGCAGGAACTTCATCCGGTCCGCGATCGCGCCGGTGAACAGCGCCGGCGTGATGACCGCGAACATCAGCTGGAACATCGCGAACACCATCGGCGGGATGGTGAGTGCCGTGTAGCCCGGCAGCTGGGTGTTGGCGATCATGTGGTCGAGGCCCGCGTAGTGGAGGTCGCCGATCAGGCCGTTGCCCTTACCGAAGGCGAGGCTGAACTGGACGATCACCCAGAGCACGGACACGATGCCGATGCACACGAAGTTCTGCATCAGCATCGTGAGGACGTTCTTGCTGCGGACCATGCCGCCGTAGAAGAAGGCGAGGCCTGGGGTCATGAGCAGCACCAAGGCGGCACTGGTCAGGACCCAGGCGGTGTCTCCGCCGTTGGTCTCGTAGAAGGTTCGTGCAATCACCGGCATCTCCAGTCGGAGTGAGGGGAGCCCCCTGGGGCGCACTGCTGAGTAGCTGGTCGAGCCGATGCGCCGCGACGGCGGGGCGCTCCGGGTGGACCAAGAGTCCCCAGCCGGTGTGTCGGGACCGGACCATCCGTGTTACAGCCGTGTGACGAGAGGCCCGCTCGCGTGAAACCCAGGTAACGCGGCGTGCCGGTCGCGTTAACCGTCGCGCCAGCTAGACCGGCGTCCCGACCGTGCCGACGGACCCGTTCACGCCCAGGCAGAAGCTCGTGGACCCGCAGGACATCAGCCCGAGGTCGATCGGGCTGGTGGTCGTGAGGTTCCAGGTCTCCCCGTCGTAGGTGTAGGCGTTGTTGCTGTTGCTGGCGCTCGTGACGCAGAACGTCGTCGACAGACAGGTGATCTGGGAGAAGTTCTCGATGGCCACCGCGATGGTCGCTGCCGGTCCCCAGGTCGACCCGGTGCGGATCTTCACCCGCCCGCCGTCGTCCGCAGCGGCACACCAGGTCGCTGAGACGCATGACATCACGGGGAAGCTCAGACCGGTCGGCGCCGCGGCGGGCCAGTAGGAGCCAGGGGTGCCGGTCCATTCCGACGTACTGCCGTCGAACCGGCTGATCGCGCAGTACGCCGCGGACGGACAGGTCATCGAGAGCATGCCCGACGGCACCCCGTTGACCGGGTCGACGACCGGAGTCGGTCCGGACCAGCTCGTTCCGTTGTAAGTGAAGTAGGTCGCACCGTTCGTGGTCATGCAGAAGGTCGCGCTCGGGCAGGCGATGGCGGACAGACTGTCCGCGTTATCCAGGTGCACGGGTGTGGACCACGACGCGCCGTCGAAGGTCTGGACATTGCCGGCGCCGATCGCCGCGCAGAACTGGCTGGACGGGCAGGAGATCCCGGTCGGCTCGACTCCGGGCTGGAGCGCCTTGGCCGGTGACCATCCCGAGGCGCCGCGTGTCACGACAGCACCGGTGGACGTGGCGACCGCGCAGAACGGCGCGGCGGCACAGGACACGGCCGTGGCCGAACCAAGCACCGGGTCGACCCCCACCGGGCCCGACCAGGCGTTGCCGTCGAAGGTACGGGCCAGGCCGTCCGACCCGACGCTCGCGCAGAACGTCGTCGAGACGCAGTCCACGAACTGCGTGACGTCGGAGGTCCCCACCTTGAAGGTCCAGACCGAGCCGTCGAACCCGGAGATGCTGCCGTCGACGCCGAACTGGCAGAACGTCGGGCTGACGCAGGAGCCAGATCCGCCATCCCCGAAAGGGGAGTTCTGCAGGTGACCGCTCCAGCTCGTCCCGTTGTACTTCTGGAACTCACCCCCGTCGGTGATGTAGAGGCAGAACGAGCTGCTGGTGCACGAAAGGCCGGCAGCCGCGTCGCCGAGCTGGGTTGCCGCGGACCAGGTAGACCCGTTGTAGCGGTAGGCCCGCGCGATGTCGTCCACCAAGAGGCAGAACGTCGTCGCGGTGCAGGAGAGCCGCTGGACGAATGTTGTTGTCGGGCTCGTGATGGACGACCACGTGGACCCGTTGAACCGGTGCGGCTTCAGGTCGCTGAAGCCGGTGGCCAGGCAGAAGGTGGACGAGACGCAGGACAGCGTCGTCGACCCGAAGCCGGCCGGAGAGCCGGCGCTGACCGGCGTGGCCGACCAGGTCGTGCCGTTGAACGTTCGACTCTTACCCAGACGACTGAGCGCCAGGCAGAAGGTTGCGGTAGGACAATCGATCTGGACCGCCTCGTCACCGGCGAAGATGCTGGTGGGCGTCAACCAGTCGGCACCGTCGAACTGGGAGATGCGACCGGAGATCGTCGAGGCGAGGCAGAGGGTCTCGCTGGCGCACGAGATCGACGTCCCGCCGGCCGTGTCGGTGATCGGAGTGGAGCCGCGGAAGTGGATCGCGGACACCGGGGCGAACGACCCGGAGACATCGGCGATGACGTGCACCGCTCCCGCGGAGGAGTTGGTGAAGTACAGATTTCCATCGTCACCGGGCCGCACGATGACCAGGTTGGCGACAGTCTGGCCGGTCACGTAGTTGATGTTCGACGTGTGGGGTCGGGGCGCCGTGGTCGGGTAGACCGTGAGGTAGCCACCCGCCTTGGGCCCGGTGACGGTGACGTTGAGAGCCACCGCTCCACCGCCGTACGGCGGAAGGCCGCCCTTGCTGTTGACGCTCAGCCGGACCGTCGCCTGCGCACCGACGATGGTGCTCACGCCGAGCCCGGACCGGGTGTCCATGATCCGCGCCGGGGTCAGGGCCTGGAAGGTGCCGGGCCGGACCGGGGTGCCGTCGAGGTAGTAGCCGAAGACGTCGGCCACGAAGCGGACGCTGCCCAGAGAGCCGTTGTACGCGTTGACCTTCCCGTCCGCGCCGAGCTTGACCGTGACCAGGTTCGGGACGGTCCGGCCGGCTGGGAAGTTCAGGGTCGAGGTGCCGGGGCGGGGGACCCCCGAGGGGAAGACGGTCGCGAAGCCCGAGGCCTGCGGCGTCGCCACAGTCACGTTGAGGACCACTGCCGAGGCCCCGGTCGCCGGGACACCGCCGACGCCCGCGACTTGGAACGATGCTGTTCCCTGGCTGGTCGCCGAAGACGCTGGGGCGCCGAGCCCAGTCCGCGTGTCGAGCACTCGGGCGGGCGCCAAGGGATGGAAGGCCCCTGGGTCCACCGGCGTACCCGACTCGTAGTAGCCGGAGACGTCGGCAACGACGCGGGTCGCGCCCGACGAGGCGTTGTAGAGGCTGACCTTGCCGCCGGTCCCGAGCTGCACCACGACCAGGTTGGCCACGGTGCGCCCGGCGACGAAGTTGAGGTTGGAGGTCGTCGGACGCGCAGCGCCGAAGGGAAAGACGGTGACGTAACCGCCGTGAGCCGGTGTGGCGACGGTGACGTTGACGACGACCGCGCCCACCCCGGAGGCCGGTACGCCCTGCTGGCCGAGCGCCGTGAACGAGACGGTGCCGCCCGCCGTGGCGGTCGTGTCGAGCACCCGAGCGGGGGTCAGGGGATGGTAGATCCCCGGATGGCTGGTCACGGCGGCGCTGGCGGGCGGCGCGATGACCAGCCCGGTCACACCAGTGGTCACCAACACAGCCGCCACGGCGGCCCAGACGGTACGGCGACTCAGATCCGACCAGCGCACGGCTTCCCCCTCGTCAGACCCGGCGGTAGCCGGCAAAGGCAAGGTAACGGCTCCGCCAAGAGCGCGTCCACGAAACCGCGACGCGGGCCGAGCCGGCCCGACTCAGTGCAGCCGGCCGACGTACGCGAACGAGCCGATCAGGCCCACGCAGAAGTCGGTGGACCCGCACGAGACCCGGTTCAGGCTCGTGTTCAACGTGTTGGTCGCGGTCCACCCGTCACCGCCGAAGGTGTAGACCTCCGTGGTGTGGTCACCGGTCGCCACACAGAAGGTCGAGGTGCGGCAGGAGACGGCGAGCAGCGCTCCCCCGGCCAGGTTGACCTGGCTCGGCGCCGCCCACGTCGAGCCGGAGCGGACGACGGCCTGGCCGTCCGCATCCACCGCCACGCAGCTGGTGGCCGACGAGCAGGACACTGCCGTCAGCGCCGCGGTGTCGATGCGCTCCGGCGCCGACCAGATCGACCCGCTGAGCCGTACGACGTCACCGCTCGCCTCAGCGACGACGCAGCTGTTGGCGGACCCGCAGGACACCGCCACCGGGACATGTCCCCCACCGTCGAAGCTCACTGGGCCGGACCAGGACGACCCGTCGTAGGTGAACGCCTGACCGGACGCGTTGACGGCGACACAGACGCTGGCTGAGGCGCACGAAACCCCGACCAGACCACTGCCCGGGTCGACGTCGACCGGAGTCGACCAACCGGTTCCGTTGTAGGACAGTGCCTTTCGGGAGCCGACACTCATACAGAATGTTGCCGTCGGGCAAGAGACCCCGACGAGTGATGTGTCCAGGGCCACGATGTGCGGGTCCGACCAGGCCGTGCCGTTCCAGGTGAGGGCCGCACCGGTCTCGCTGACGACGGCGCAGAACGACGCGGATGCGCAGGACACGTCGTTCAAGGTGCCGGTCGCGGGGTCCACCTCGACCGCTGGGGACCAGGCCGCCCCGTTGAACACGCGGGCGTAGCCGTCGTTGGTCATCGCCGCGCAGAAGGTCGTCGTCACGCAGTCGAGCGCCCGGACCAGGTCCCCGCCCAGGTCTCCCGCGGCGGACCAGACCCCGCTCTGCAACCGCCGGGCCTGGGTGACGTCGGTGGCGAGGCAGTAGGCCGCGCTGACACAGGACGCCGTGTTCCCCTCGGTCAGGCCGCTCGCCGCGGGCGCCGACCAGGTGCTGCCGTTGAAGGTCCGCGCTTGACCGACGCCGTCAACGAACAGGCAGAAGGTCGAGCTGACGCACGACAGGCTGAGCGCGCCGCTGTGGGTCGAGAGGCTCACTGGCGCCCCCCAGGACGAGCCGTTGAACCGGCGTACGGCGCCCACCCCGTCGACCGCGAGACAGAAGGTCGTGGACGTGCACGACACGACGCCGTAGCCGACCTGGTTGAGCTGCGGGCTGCTGGACCAGCCCGTCCCGTTGAACCGGTGGATGTGGGCCGTGCCGTCGGCTGCCATGCAGAAGGTCGCACTGACGCAGGACAGCGAGCGCAGCTCGCCGACGGTGCCCGCACCGCTGGCGGGCGACCAGGTCGCGCCGTTGTAGGTGCGCACACTCCCCCGGACCGACCCCGCGACGCAGAAGGTCGTGCTGGCACAGGAGACCGCCGTGACACCGTCCCCGGGGAAGAGGTCCTGCGGGCTGGACCAGGTCGTGCCGGTCAGCCGGTCGACCCGCCCCTGAAACGCCGCCAGGCAGAACGTCGTGGTGGGACAGGTCAGGTCCGGCTGACCTCCGGTGGACCCCGGGAAGCGGTCGGCCGTCCGGAAGTGGATGGCCGGGGTCGCCACGACGTAGCCCACCAGGTCCGCGACGAGCTGCACCGTGCCGTGCGACCGGTTCAGGAACGTCACCGTCCCGTCGTCCCCGGGCTCGACGACCACGAGGTTGGCGACCGTCTGGCCGGCCGTGAAGTTCAGGTTGGACGCATACGGCGCCATGTGCGTGGTCGGATACACCGTGACGTAGCCCTGGTCCCGAGCCTGGGTCACCGTCAGGTTGAAGACGACGGCTGCCCCGCCGTACAAGGGCAGGCCGGCCGGTCCACCGGTGAGGTCGAGCCGCACTCCCCCCAAGGCCGGGACCGACCCGCGGACCATGCCCGGCAGGGTCTGGGTCCGGGTGTCCATGATCCGGGCCGGCGCCACCGGCTGGTAGCCGCCGGCCGGAACCGGCGTCCCGGACAGCAGATACCCGGCGACGTCGGCGACCAGCCGCACCGCGCCGGTCGACCCGTTGTAGAGGTCGACCTTGCCGTCCGGGCCGAGCTGGGCGAAGACGAGGTTGGCGACCGTCCGGCCGGCGGGGAAGTTGAGCGTCGACGTGGCCGGGCGGGCCGAACCGGACGGGTAGACCGTGACGTAGCCGGCGGCGGCCGGCGTGGCAGCGGTCACGGTCAGCACGACCGTGGACGCCCCGGTCATCGGGACGCCGCCCTGTCCGGCCACCTGGACCGACACCGTCTGGTGCGCCCCCACCGTCGGGGCCGGGGCACCGAGGCCGGCCCGCGTGTCGAGGACGCGGGCCGGCGCCAGGGACTGGAAACCTCCGGCATCGGTCGGCGCGCCCGCGGCGTACCAGCCCGATACGTCGGCCACGATGCGCGCCGTGCCGGTCGAGGAGTTGGTGACGCTCACCGCACCGCCGGCACCGAGCGGTACGACGACGAGGTCGGCCACGGTCCGGCCGCGCGTGAAGTTGAGGTTCGAGGTCCCCGGCCGCGCGGCACCGGCCGGGAACGCGGTGAGGTAGCCGCTCGCGGTTGGTGCGGCAACGGTGAGGGTGAGGACGACGGCACCGGCGCCCGAGGCCGGGACACCCCCGTGACCGGACACGTCGACGGTGACTGTGGCGCCCGCCGCCACCGGGCCCTTCGGCGCGCCGAGCCCGGTCGCGGTGTCCAGGATCCGCTGCGGTTGCAACGCCGTGTAGGCGCCCGGGTGAGCGGGCGGTGGCAGCAGCGCCGCTGCGGTCGCGGTAGCCGCCGGCCCGACGCCGATGCCGACGGCCGCGACGCTGAGGGTGACGACAGTCAGAGCTCGTGCGATACCGGCCATGGGCGCAGCGAAGCACTGCGGACCGGGCGCGGACAGGCCGGGCGAAGAATCCTCACCGGATCCCCACAGTCCGCAAGGACCGACTGGCCCAGTCCACTAGGACAGCAGCGCGTCCACGAAGATCTCGGCGTCGAAGGGCGCCAGGTCGTCCGGGCCCTCACCCAGCCCGACCAGCTTGACCGGGACGCCCAGCTCGCGCTGGACCGCGACGACGATGCCGCCCTTGGCCGTGCCGTCCAGCTTGGTCAGCACGATCCCGGTGACGTCGACGACCTCGGCGAACACCTTGGCCTGGCGCAGGCCGTTCTGCCCGGTCGTGGCGTCGAGCACCAGCAGCACCTCGTCGAGCGGTCCGTGCCGCTCGACGACGCGCTTGACCTTGCCGAGCTCGTCCATCAGGCCGGCCTTGTTCTGCAGCCGGCCGGCAGTGTCGACGAGGACGACGTCGGCGCCGTCGTCGATGCCGGTCTGCACCGCGTCGAAGGCGACCGCGGCCGGGTCGCCGCCGTCCCGGTCCGAGCGCACGGTGCGGACCCCGACCCTTGACCCCCAGGTCTCGAGCTGGTCCGCGGCCGCGGCGCGGAACGTGTCGGCCGCCCCCAGGATGACCGACTGGTCGCCCGCAACCAGCACCCGGGCCAGCTTGCCGACGGTCGTGGTCTTGCCGGTGCCGTTGACCCCGACGACGAGGACGACAGCGGGTCGGCCCTCGTGACGCTGGGTGGCCAAGGTGCGGTCCATCGACGGGTCCACCAGCGCGAGCAGCTCCTCGTGGAGCATCGTCCGCACCGACTCGCGGCTGTGGCCGCCCTCGACCTTGACCCGCTCGCGCAGCCGGTCGACCAGCTCGGTGCTCGGCGCGACCCCGAGGTCGGCGGCCAGCAGCAGGTCCTCGACGCCCTCCCAGTCGCTGTCGCCCAGCTGGTCGCGCGAGAGCAGGTCGAGCAGGCCACGACCCACAGCGGTGTTGGACCGGGCCAGCCGGGCCCGCAGCCGCTGCATGCGCCCGGAGACGGGGGCCGGCCGCTCCAGCGTCGGAGTCGTCGTACCGGCGATCGGGTCGGTCGAGTCAGCCGACTCGGGAAGCTGGACCGACTGGGTCGGCGGTGCCGACGGGGCGGACTCGGGGACCTCGCTCGGCGCGCGTGGGGTCGGCGGGAGGGGGGCGCTCGGGGCGCCGGCCGAGCCCCGGCGGCGCGAGACGACCCGCAGCACGCCGGCCACGGCCCCGATCAGGACGACCAGGGCAGCGATCAGTACGACGAGCAGGAGGGTGGTCACGGGAGGGAAGTCTCCCAGAGAGAAGAGCTAGGGGTGGGTCAGCGAGCGCCGGACGGGACGCCCGGGATCACATCGGCGACCTTGTCGCGCATCGCCCGGAGCGTCTCCTCGCCCTGTGGCGTCAGGACGTCGCGGCCCTCACGGCGGGCCGGCAGGGCAACCGCCACCACGACGGCGACGGCGAGGGCGAGGGCAAGGAGCATTCCGATCGACACAGCGAGCATGTGTCTACCGTGCCTCATCTCGGCCGTAGGACCAACTCCAAACCGCCCCTGTGACCTCGTTGTCACCAACCTCACACCGGTCCTTCACCTGGGCGGGCGGGTTCAGGCCGACTGGCTCTCCCGCAGCCGCTGGCTGACAACGGTCGTGACCCCGTCGCCGCGCATGGTGACGCCGTACAGCGCGTCGGCGACCTCCATCGTGCGCTTCTGGTGGGTGATGACGATCAGCTGGCTCGACTCCCGCAGCTCCTCGAGCAGGATCAGCAGCCGGCCCAGGTTGGTGTCGTCCAGGGCCGCCTCGACCTCGTCCATGACGTAGAACGGGCTCGGCCGCGCCTTGAAGATCGCGACCAGGAGGGCGACCGCGGTCAGCGAGCGCTCACCGCCGGAGAGCAGGCTGAGCCGCTTGACCTTCTTGCCCGGCGGGCGGGCCTCGACCTCGATGCCGGTGTTGAGCATGTCGCCCGGGTCGGTCAGGACGAGCCGGCCCTCACCACCGGGGAACAGCCGCGAGAAGACCCGCTCGAACTGCTCGGCCGTGTCGTGGTAGGCCGCGGTGAACACCTGCTCGACGCGCTCGTCGACCTCGCGGACGACCTCCATCAGGTCGCGCCGGCTGGAGCGCAGGTCCTCGACCTGCTCGGTGAGGAAGGCGTGCCGCTCCTCGAGCGCGGTGAACTCCTCCAGCGCGAGCGGGTTGACCCGGCCGAGCAGCGCCAGAGCGCGCTCCGCCGAGCGGAGCCGCTTCTCCTGCTGTTCGCGGACGTACGGCGTGGGCTGCGGCTCCGGGGCGTCGGGCGCCACCTCCTCGCCCTCGGCGCGCGGGCTCGGCGGCACCATCAGGTGCGGGCCGAACTCCTCGATCAGGGCCGTCGGGTCGATCCCGAGCTCGTCGATCGCCTTGGCCTCGATCGTCTCGATCCGGACCCGCTGCTGGGTGCGGGCCATCTCGTCCCGGTGGACGCTGTCGGTCAGCTCGCGCAGCGTGTCGGCCAGCTCGGCCACCCGCCGCCGGGCCACCGAGAGCTCACCGTCCCGGGCGATCCGGGCCTGCTCGGCCGCCTCGCGCTCGACCCCGGCCTGGCTCAGGGCGCGGGCCACGAGCTCGGCGGTGTAGGCCGCGCCCAGCTCGACCGCGCGGGCCGCCTCGGCCTGGCGCTGGCGCCGCTGCCGGAGCTGGGCCAGCCGCTCCCGCGCGGCCAGCTCGTCCTGGACCGCCTGCTCCAGCTGTTGCGCCCGCGCGCCGACGGCTCGCACCCGCTCCTCACCGGTGCGCAGCGTGAGCCGGGCCTCGGTCTCGGCCGCGCGGGCGGCTGACGGCCGCGGCTCCGAGCAGCTCGGACTGCTCGCCGGAGGGCTCGCTCTCCCCCGGCTCCTCCTGCGCCGCCTCCAACCGCTGCTCGAGATCCTGCAGCGAGTCGGCGTCGGCCGTGAGGGCCTCCTGGGCCTCGGTCAGGCCACGGCGGGTCCGCTCGGCCTCACCGTGGGCGGCGCGGACCGTGGCCCCGAGCTGGCCGAGCCGCTCCGCGACAGCGGCCAGCCGGGCGTCCGAGTCGTGCAGCCGGTCGAGGGCAGCCTCGACGGCCTCGCGGGCCGACTCGTGCGCGCTCGCGGGCGGTCGCCAGTCCGAACCGGGCCTGCTCGACCCGACGGACGGACGCGCGCGCCTCCTCCTCGGCCTCGTCGACGGCGGCCTGCACCTCCAAAAGGCTTGGGGCCGAAGGGGATCCGCCATGTGCACGGCCGGCCGAGAGCACGTCCCCGTCAGCGGTCACGGCAGTCAGGTCGGGGTGCGCCCGCACCAGCGCCTTGGCGGCGCCGAGGTCGGCGACGACGGCGACGCGCTCCAGAGCGCGGTCGAGGGCGGTGCGCAGCTGCTCGGGCGCCTCGACCAGGTCGCGGGCCCACTGGGCCTGGACCGGCAGCCCGGCCAGCGGGGGCAGCTCCTGGCCGGAGTCCCGCCCGGAAGCCGTCGGAGCCGTGTCGGCGACAAGTACACCGGCTCGGCCGGCGTCCTCGGCCCGCAGGTGGCGCAGCGCGCTGATCGCCGCCTCGAGCGAGTCGACCGCGACGGCGTCGGCGGCGGTGCCCAGAGCCGCGGCGACGGCCGTCTCGTGTCCCGGGTGCACGCGCAGCAGGGCGGCGACGGAGCCGAGCATGCCGCTGACCCGGTCGGTCGCCGCGAGCAGCGCCCCCACCCCGTCCTTGCGGGCCAGGCCGACCTGCAGGGCTTCGTGCCGGGCGGTCCAGGTCGCCCGGTCCCGCTCGGCCGACCGCTCCTGCTCGGTCAGCCGCTCGACCTCACGCTCGGCGGCCTCGAGCGCGGCACTGGCCCGCTCGTGCTCGGCGTCCAAACCCTGCTCGCCCTGCTCGGCGCCGGCCACCTGGGACTCGAGCGCCGTGAAGTCCGACTCAGCGGCCGCGCCGCGCTGCTCGGCCTCCGCCAGCACCTCGCGCAGCCGGCCGATCTCGGCCTCGGCGGCCTCGATCCGGCTGCGCCGCGCGGCGACCTGACCGGCCAGGCGGGCCAGCCCTTCACGGCGGTCGGCCGCTGCCCGCTGCAGCCGGGCCAGTGAGCTCTGCTCCGCGGCGTACGCCGTCTCGGCCTCCTCGCGGGCGACCACCGCGGCGGCCAGGGTGGCCTGGGCCTCGGTCGTCGCCTCGGCCAGCTGACGCTCCTGCTGGCGCACCTGCTGGGCCTCGGCGGCCAGCTCCTCGGGGTCGCGGCGCGGGGCATCCGTACCGGTCGGCTCCTCGGCCAGCAGCCTCAGCCGCTCCTGAGCCAGACCGGCGGTCGCCAGCAGCCGCTCGTGGAGGTTGGTCAGGCGGTACCAGGTGTCCTGGGCCTTCGCGAGGGCCGGGGCCGCGGCCTGGGCCTCCTGGTCGAGGACGTCCTCGCGGACGCGCAGGGTCGACAGCTCGGCCTCGACCGCGTCCTGCTTGCCGCGCAGCAGCGACTCGTCGGCGTCCTCCTGCTCGAGCGCGCCGCGGAGCTGGACCAGGTCGTCCGCCAGGAGGCGCAACCGGGCGTCGCGCACGTCGGCCTGGACCACGCTGGCCCGGCGGGCGACCTGGGCCTGCCGGCCGAGCGGGCCGAGCTGACGGCGGATCTCGCTGGTGAGGTCGGACAGGCGGGTGAGGTTGGCCTCCATCGCCTCGAGCTTGCGCAGCGCCTTCTCCTTGCGCTTGCGGTGCTTCAGGACGCCCGCGGCCTCCTCGATGAAGCCGCGCCGCTCCTCAGGCGTCGCATGCAGGACCGCGTCGAGCTGGCCCTGACCGACGATGACGTGCATCTCGCGGCCGATCCCCGAGTCGGACAGGAGCTCCTGGACGTCGAGCAGCCGGCTGGGGGTGCCGTTGATCGCATACTCGCTGCCCCCGCCGCGGAACATCGTCCGCGAGATGGTGACCTCGCTGTAGTCGATCGGCAGGGCGCCGTCGCTGTTGTCGATCGTCAGGGCGACCTCGGCCCGACCCAGCGGGGGCCGGCCGGAGCTCCCGGCCGTGCCGGCGAAGATGACGTCCTCCATCTTGCCGCCGCGCAGGCTCTTGGCCCCCTGCTCGCCCATGACCCAGGCGAGGGCGTCGACGACGTTGGACTTGCCCGACCCGTTGGGGCCGACGACACACGTGATGCCCGGCTCCAGGCGCAGGGTCGTGGCAGACGCGAAGGACTTGAAGCCTCGCAGCGTGAGGCTCTTGAGGTACACGGGACGATCTCTCCTGGCCGTCGACGGCACGTGCCGGGGAAGGCTCGCTCACCCTACCGTCGGGCTCGCGGCAAACCTCAAAACCGGCGCGTGCGACGCGCCGTGGATCCGGGTGGCACCCGGTGGACTAGGTCAGGAGGAGGCGAGGGTGACCTGGTCGAGGCTGACCTGGTCGAGGCTGATCGCCATCTGGTCCGCCATCCGGCGGGTCTCCAGCTCCTCGCGGAGCAGGTCGTTCTCATCCTGCAGCGACTCGACCAGGGCCTGGAGGTCCTGCACCCTCTCCCGCAGCCGGGCCGCCTCCCACACCAGTCGGTCGTCATATCGGACGTACTGACCGAGCAGGGCCTTCGCCATCGTGTTCTCCGGTGCTGTGCGGGTGCAGGTGACGCAGTGCGATTCAGGTGTCCCGACGCTCACGGCTTCGCCGGGGCGGGTGCGGATGCTTCTCAAGGGTCGCACCGCAAGGCCCCGTGGGTCAATCTTGACGCTCGTCCATCTGGTGGGACTTCTCCGGCGCTCGGGCGCCTGACCGGCGGGAATGGCCGGGCTCAGCGCTCGACGAACCCGGCCGGTACGCCGCGCGGCTCGCTCTGCCGGTGGGTCAGGCCGCCCACGTGGCCCGGCCGGGAGAGCTCGGCGGTCGGCCCGAGCAGCTCGAGCAGGCGGGCGCAGGCCGGCGCCGGGCCTTCCGCCACGACCTCGACCCGGCCGTCGACCAGGTTGGCGGCGTGCCCGGACAGGCCCAGCTCGAGGGCCCGGGCCCGCACCCACCAGCGCATGCCGACTCCCTGCACCCGCCCGGTCAGCCAGGCGGTGACCCGGACGTCACCCGTGGTCGGCGGCTCGGTCCGGGGCTCGGGCGTCACCACTTGGGCCGGCGCGGCTTCGGCTGGCAGCGCGGGCAGGAGAAGCTCGACCGGTTCATGAAGGCTTCGCGGCGGATCGGCGTACCGCACCGAGGGCAGGGGCGGCCCTCCTGGCCGTACGCCGCCAGCGAGCGGTCGAAGTAGCCGCTGGCCCCGTTGACGTCGACGTACAGCCGGTCGAAGCTCGTGCCGCCCTCACCGAGGGCTTCGGCCATGACCTCGCGGGCGAAGCCGAGCACGCGGCGGGCCTCGGGCCGGGTCAGCGTCTCGGTCGGCCGCGCGCCGTGCAACCGGGCCCGCCAGAGCGCCTCGTCGGCGTAGATGTTGCCGACGCCGGAGACGAGCGTCTGGTCCAGCAGCGCGCGCTTGAGGCCGGTGCGCCGGGCCCGGAGCCGGATCACCACGGCCTCGTCGACGAGCAGGGGGTCGAGCAGGTCGCGGCCGATGTGGGCCACCGACTCCGGCACGGTGTCGCCCGGGTCGGCGGGGTCGTCACCGGTCTCGACGAGCGACTCGAGCGAGAGGCCGCCGAAGGTCCGCTGGTCGACGAACCGCAGCTGCGGGCCGCCGTCGGTGAAGTCGAGGCAGACCCGCAGATGCAGCTCCTGCGGCGCATCGGGCTGCTCGACCAGCAGCTGGCCACTCATCCCCAGGTGCGCGACCAGCGCCTCGTCCGGGCCGGTCGGCAGCCAGAGGTACTTGCCGCGGCGGCGGGCCGACTGCAGCGTGCGGCCGGCCAGCCGGGCCGTCAGGTCGTCGGCGCCGGGCAGGTGCCGCCGCACGGCGCGTGGATGCAGGACGCGGGCGCGCTCGATGGTCCGGCCGACCACGTGCGCCGCGAGGCCACGCCGGACGACCTCGACCTCGGGAAGCTCGGGCACGGTACGTGTCTATCCGGAAGGTCTGACAGGTCGGGTCGACGGGCTGATCGGTGGGCTGGTCAGTCGGCTGCGGTCAGCTCGGGGTGCCGGGCGCTGAGCTCGGTCCACGCGGCGGCGGCCGCCTGCTGCTCGGCCTCCTTCTTGCTCCGCCCGGTGCCGTTGCCGACACTCGCGCCGGCCACGACCGCGCTGGCGTGGAAGACCTTCTCGTGGTCCGGGCCCTCCTCCGCCACGACGTACTCCGGCACGCCGAGCGAGGCCGCAGCGGTGAGCTCCTGCAGGCTGGTCTTCCAGTCCAGGCCGGCGCCGAGCCGGGCCGAGGACGAGAGCAGCGGGTCGACCAGGTGGTGCACGAACCGCGCGGCGGGCTCGTTGCCGGTCGACAGGTAGACCGCCCCGATCAGGGCCTCGAGGGTGTCGGCCAGGATCGAGGACTTGTCCTCGCCACCGGTGGTCTGCTCACCGCGGCCGAGCTTGATGTGCGTGCCCAGCCCGAGGTGGCGGGCGATGCCGGCGAGCGCCCGCATGTTGACGACCGCGGCGCGCAGCTTGGCCAGCTGGCCCTCGGGCAGGTCGGGGTGCTCGCGGTAGAGCGTGTCGGTGACGACGAGGCCGAGGACCGCGTCGCCGAGGAACTCGAGCCGCTCGTTGTGCGGCAGCCCGCCGTTCTCGTAGGCGTACGAGCGGTGGGTCAGGGCTCGCTCGAGCAGGTCGGGGTCGACTTCCACGCCGACCTGCGCGAACAACGCCGTCAGCGAGTCGGTCTCCGGGCCGGGCGAGCTTGCGGGTGCACTCACGCGCCCGAACTCAGTCCTGGTGCTCGGTGCGCTCGGCCGCGGCGTAGTGCCGGCCGTCGTAGGTGCCGCACGAGGGGCACGCCACGTGCGGCAGCTTGGGCTGCTTGCACTGCGGGCACGGGGTCAGCGTGGCCGCGCTCGTCTTCCAGTTGGCCCGGCGCGAGCGGGTGTTCGAGCGCGAGGTCTTGCGCTTCGGGACGGCCACGTCAGTTCTCTTCCTTCGCATCGAGGGTCAAGCTCTGCAGGGCGGCCCAACGCGGGTCGACCTGGTCATGCTGGTGGCCGGGGTCGTCCGCCAGGTGCACTCCGCATTCGGAGCACAGACCCGGACAGTCGTCCCGGCACACCGGTTGGAACGGCAGTGCGAGCACCACCGCGTCCCGCAACACGGGCTCGAAGTCGATCAGGTCGCCATCGAGCACGTCGACCTCCTCGTCCTCGGCGTCCGCGGGCATCTGGTCGGGGTAGGCGTACAGCTGCTGCACGTCCACCACGACCTCACGCCGCACGTCGTCGAGGCAGCGCACGCACTGCCCGACGGCCGTGGCCGTCACCGTCCCGGAGACCAGCACCCCTTCGACCACCGACTCCAGCCGGAGGTCGAGGTCGAGGTCGCTGCCCTTCGGCACGGCGATCACCTCGGTGCCGTAGTCCTCCGATGCCTGCGCCAGCTCCCGGACCCGAAGCATCGACCCAGGTCGTCGTCCGAGCTCTCGGGTGTCGAGCACGAGCGGCGAGCGCGGGTCGAGGCGGATCGGGTGCTCCGGATTCGTTGCGTGGTGCATTGCTGGTTTCACTGCTGCTGCAGTGCGGGCATGGTGACCACGGCCCCGATGTCGAGACCGACCGGTAAGGCTACCCGAGCGGCGCGGCGTCTCCCAAACCGGAGCCGTGCGGGCTCGAGCCGGGCTGGTTCGGCTGCTGCCTCGCGTCGTCCCGGTCGCCGGTCGGGTCCTGGGCACCGGTCTGGTCCGGGACGTCGGCGGCCTCGGTCCCGTCCGCCCCGTCGGACCCCTCGGACCCGTCCGTCCCGTCGGTCGCGTCGGTCCCGTCAGTCGCGTCGGTCCCTCCGTCCCGTCGGTGCCGTCGTCCCGGTACGGCGCGTCGGACGGCAGCCGGCCGAGGTCGGCCGCCCGCCGCTCGCTGAGCCGGGCCCGGCCGCGTTGGACCTGCTGGGTCAGCCGGTCCAGGGCGATCTCGAACTCGGCCAGCTTGCGGTCCACGTAGTCGTCGGCGTCGGCCAGCAGGCGGGTCGACTCGGTGTTGGCCTCGGTGATGACGATGGCGGCGCGCTCGCGGGCGCCCATCACCACGGCCTGCTCCTCGACCAGGCGGTCGTGCTCGGCGCGGGCCTGGTCCAGCAGGCGCTTGGCGGCCTCGCGACCCTCCTCGACAACGGCATCGCGGTCGGACAGGAGCACGTCGGCCTGTTCCAGCTGCTCGGGCAGGAGCGCCCGCAGCTCGTCCAGCAGGCCGAGCGTCTCCTCGCGGTTGACCAGACAGGACGCCGACATCGGCATCGCCCGGGCGTCCTCGACCAGCTGGATGATCTGGGCCAGCTTGTCCTGCACGTCCATGTCAGGCCCCTTCCTCGGCCCCGCGCGGTGCACGCCGGGCGACCAGTCGCTCGTTCACCTCGGGCGGCACCAGGGCCGCGACATCCCCGCCGTACGCCGAGACTTCCTTGACCAGGCTGCTGGAGACGTGTTCCCAGGCCGGGTCGCCCGGGAGGAAGACGGTCTCCACCCCGGTCAGGTGCCGGTTCATCAGGGCCATCGGCAGCTCGTAGCCCAGGTCTCCGGTGCCGCGCAGCCCCTTGACGACCGCGCCGGCGCCGACCTCCCGGCAGACGTCGACGAGCAGCCGGCCGGACCAGGCGCCGACGCTCACCCGATGCCCCGCCCCCAGGGAGCGGGCGAGCGCCGCCCGGATCAGCTCGAGGCGCTCCTCGACCGGGAACGCACCGGCCTTGGCCGGGTTGTGCAGGACCGCGACGACGACCTCGTCGAACAGGTTGGCCGCCCGGCGGATGACATCGAGATGACCGTTGGTGACCGGGTCGTAGGAGCCGGGGCACACGCAGCGCCGTACCGGACGCGACCCCGAGTCGTCGCTGTCGCCGGTCTGGTCCACGGCGCTGTCGCTCACGGCGATCGAACCTAGCAGCGCTCAGGCGACCTCCGGGTCTCCCGCCCGGCGTGCCCACCAGACCCTGGTCTCGCCGTACCGGCGCTCGTCGACCGACACCAGGTCGGCCGGCCAGCGCGGCTGCGGACTGCGCGAGCTGCGCTCGACGACGACGAGGGCCTCGGTCGCGAGCCAGCCGTGCCGTGGCAACAGGGCGAGAACGTCGGCCAGGTCGTCCTCGGTGATGTCGTACGGCGGGTCGGCCAGCACCAGGTCCACGGCGGTGGCAGCCGGTCGCAGCAGCACGCGTTGCACCGGCTCGGCCAGGATGACGGCGACCTCGCCCACACCCAGGGTCTTCAGGTTGCGGCGCAGGACGTCGACGGCGCCCCGACCGCTCTCGACGAAGGTCGCGGACGTGGCGCCACGGCTGAGGGCCTCCAGCCCGAGCGCGCCCGACCCGGCGTAGAGGTCCAGGACGCGGGCCCCCGCCAAGGCGTCCTGATGGTCCAGCCGGGCGAAGAGGGCCTCGCGAACCCGGTCACTCGTGGGCCGGGTCCCGGTGCCCGCGGGCACGTCGATGCGCCGCCCCCCGAAGCCGCCCGAGATGATCCGCGTCACGGCCGCAGAACCTACCCGCGTTCGAGGAAGTCGATCTGCTCGTGGCTGAGCTGGCTGAAGAGCGCGTCGACGAGCGCCGGCTGCGAGACGAGCACCGGGTCGGCGTCCACCAGCTCGACGGCGTCCTCCCGGGCCTGGGCGATCAGATCCTCGTCGTCCATGACCCGCAGGAAGCGCAGGGCCGACCGGCCACCGGACTGCGAGGCGCCCAGGACGTTGCCCTCGCGACGTTGGCGTAGGTCGACCGCGGCCAGCTCGAACCCGTCGAGGGTGCCGGCGACAGCCTCGAGCCGCTGCCAGCCGGGCGAGGCGGGGTCGGCCTCGCTCACCAGCAGGCAGAGCCCAGGAGCGGACCCACGGCCGACCCGGCCCCGGAGCTGGTGCAGCTGGGAGACGCCGAACCGCTCGGCGTCCTGGACCAGCATCGTCGTCGCGTTGGCGACGTCGACGCCGACCTCGACGACCGTGGTGGCCACGAGGACGTCGATCCGGCCGGCGGCGAAGTCGGCCATGACGGCGTCCTTCTCCTCCGATGGCAGGCGCCCGTGCAGGACCTCGATCCGCGTCCCGGCGAGCACCGGGTTGGCGCAGAGCTCGTCGAAGAGGTCCAGCGCCGAGACGGCCGGGCGCCGC
>CAWCEI010000012.1:0-207222 GCA_963794535.1 uncultured Actinomycetota bacterium | reverse complement strand
CCGGCGTACAGACCGACTCATCCGCACCAAGTCTGTGACCTGCAGATTTACCGGCGCTCCTGGAGTTCCAGCCCAGCAGTGCAGTCAGCGTCCCGTTCCTGCACGCTGAGCGGGCATCCGATCAGCGTGCCCAGGTCCGACGGGCTCAGTGCACGGCCCGAAAGTGTCGATGAACTCCTGCTCCAGTCCGGGGCGGTCACCGAAAGCCAGGTCGCCCCGGCTGGCTCCGTGCGCTGCTAGCCAGGCGTCCAAGCCCTCGCTGGTCGGCTCGATCGGCTGGATTGGCGGGTGCACCCTGATCCAAATCAGCCACCAGGTTCCACCGCGCCAGGTCACGTGAATAGGTCCCATTCGGTCGAGCGTGACACGCAGCCTCGGCATGGGCGAGTTGAGTTGGCAAAGGGAAAGCAAAGCTTTTCGGGAGAGTTCAGGCTTCACCAAGCCTTTGCCCGCAGTGGCGCATCCTGGGAGGTGTCGGCCTCTGCGGCCGCACGACGGCGCCCCCACCCAAAGCCCTGGGTAGGGGCGCCGTCGTCCGTCTCGCTACGTGATCGGGATCCACACCCATCCCGTTGCCCTGCCCAAACGGCGTCTGTTCGGATGGCCGGGCACACAGACGGGGGCGCCCTGGTCACCCCCGAGAGGAGACCGGGACGCCCCCGCCACTCCATAGGGAGCACCAGTCAGCCTGGACCTCGCGGGCCGCGCGGGCAACCTCTGGGAGTGCCCGGACGGGAGCGGGGGCCCCACCGACCG
Source organism: uncultured Actinomycetota bacterium (assembly GCA_963794535.1). Lineage (GTDB taxonomy): Bacteria > Actinomycetota > Actinomycetes > Actinomycetales > CAVURS01 > CAVURS01. Next base: position 206,466 of record CAWCEI010000012.1, on the reverse strand, counting down.
AGCCGGGTCGCGCTGTAACGGGTTTGTGGCTGCTGTCGTTCCCCGTTAGATGGCGCACGTCGCTGGCAGCGGAGTCCCCAAGGCCCTTGCCGGCGCCGTGCTAGATCGAAGACGCCCCGCCCAGACCCCCGACTGGGTGGGGCGTCTTCCGCGTCCTGGGTGCATCCGCACCAAGCCGGACACACCACCATCTGAGCTGGATCGGTCGTCGGACAGTGAGAAGCCATGAAGGCCAAGAGGTTTCGTTCTGGCGAGGTACCGGACTGGATGACGAAGGCGTTCACGTTGTACTTCGGGATCATGTTCTTGCTCGGGCTGGTGACGGCAATAGGCCTACTGATCGCGTACGCCTAGCCCTAGCGCGACATAGCATTTGGTCGTGGCCTACGGCGCCCCCTACTGGGAGCAGTACTACCGCGGCCTGCGTGAAACTGGCGAGGACCTTGACTGGGAAGGGCTGTGGACCGGCCCGTTCCTGACTCCGCTGCGGGAGACGGCTGCGCACTCCGTTCTCGAGTTGGGTTGCGGCACTGGAAACGATGCCGCCCGCCTTGCTGTGGAGGGGCACCAGGTCGCCGCGATCGACCTGGCCGCGGAAGCCCTTGTCCGTGCGCGCACCAGACACGGGGACGTCGTCAGCTTCCTCCGGGCGGACGTCAACGCACTCGAGGATCGCCCGCTCCGCGCGCGCCGGTTGCCGGTGGCCCGCGAGCTTGAGAAGGACTACGTGCTCGAGCAGTCGGGCCAGGCGGTGCGCTTCTTCTCAGAGCAATACCTTCGAGACCTGCTGCAGGAGTGGGACGAGCTGCGATTGGAGACAGTCGAGCTCACGCACCGCAGGACACAGGAGCCCAAGCGGGTTTGGCGCGGCATCGCCCGCCGCTGAAGGTCTGGTGCTGCCCGGCCAGCCGATGCGAGGCATCCCGATCCGTCGGGGTGGACCGGGCACGTCCTCGCCGCACCGACCGGGCAGCGCCTCCAGCATGGGGGACCGCCGTCGACATCGCGACGGTGGGGGGTGAGACGCACCGATGGCTAGCGTGGTGATCGTGACAGTGTTCGCGGCCGTGATCACCTGCCCGCTGTGCGGCGTCCAGTCGCGGGAGAGCATGCCGGCCGACGCCTGCCTCAGGTACTACAGATGCACGGGCTGCGGGGAGACGCTCAAACCACGACCAGGCGACTGTTGCGTCTTCTGCTCGTACGCCGACTCACGCTGCCCGCCAGAGCAGTCATGATCGGTCAGTCGCCGGCCGGGTCGTGTTGGCGTTTCCACTGGGCCGTGTGCGCGCTCTTGTGCGGCATCCCGAAGTAGCGACCCGGGAACCACCAGCGGAAGACCCGGCCGAGCCGCGTGCGCTGACACCAGCAGTCCGGGTCGCAGCCGCACGTCCGCTGGCGCGGGTTGTAGAGCCTGCGCAAGACCGTCGCCGCCATGCCGGTCACGGTACGCGCGTTCGTCCGTCGCCGAAGAGCCGTCGGAGTAGCGTTTTGCTGATCCGCAGAGGAGGCGCCGTGCGACGGGTGTTGGTGGTCGCCATCGCGGTGCTTCTCTGTACGGCGTGCACCGGTCAGGCCCGCACCCAGCTGACCAGGGCGCCGGATCCGATTCTCGGGGATCCGGGACGCCCGATCAGCATCACGTATAGCGGTGCTCTTCGGTCGGATCCCGCGCCCACACCGACGCCGGCTGTGGCCGTCTCCCAGGAACGGGCCTTGGCCACGGTCCGAGCCGGCACTGCGCCGCACGGCCTGCCGAGGATGGCTCTGCGCCTGGTCACCATCACGAACAACCCACCGACCAACGCGGCGCCGCGGTTGATGTGGGTCCTCGTATGGCCAGAGGAATCCCACCTTCACGGCACAGCGAACATGACCCAGGCCGAGGCTGCGGAGGTGACGGCGGAGGCCGCCAAGGCGCGCTGCGTCGGCGTTGACGCCGTCGACGCGGCGACGGCCCGCGTCCACGGCTACTGGGTGACGTGCGCGTGATGCGGCGCCCCGCGGACCTCAGCCTTTGATCACATTGTGCACGGGCGCGACCATCGGCTCGCCGGGGTCGACCCCAAGCGCAGTGAGAATCGGGATGAGGGTCGCTCCGAACGCCTCGAACTGCTGCTGCGACTCCCAGACGTCGAACACCTGGATGTTGCCCTCTGACTCAAGGGCAACGTGATGTATCCGCCCGGCCGGTGCACCAGCTCCGGCGGCGTCGAGCTGCTTGATCGCGGCGTCGTACTGATCTGGGGTGAATCCACCGGACCTGAAATAGAACCCAAGCGCCATGAGATGGCCTCTCTGCTCGCCGGCCCGCGCTCGGCTGAGTAGGGGCTGGCCTCGTTGTAGACCTGCCGCAGAGCGACGTCAATGAAACGCAAGGCAAAAACATGGCGCTGGCCGCGGCTCCGGGGTTCACTGCAGTTGGACCAGGACGGTGCCCTACTCACTCGCTGGAGTCCTGCGGATGCAGGGGGTGGGGACTTCGCGAACGCCAGCCAACCGCGCCGAAAACTCCTAGCCTGACCGCGAAACCGGTTGGCTAATGGAAGGCAAAACGATGGCTCGGACACTTCCCCGCGTGCTGGTCGCAACGGCAGTGGCCGGGGTGATGGCTTTCGCGTCGACTGCTTCGGCGGCGACGAACCCGACCATCACCGCAACGGCGGAGACGATCGACCACAAGCCGGCCGGCACGAACGACGCCGACGACCCGGCCTTCTGGGTACATCCGAGCGACCCCTCCAAGAGCCTCATCATCGGCACCGTGAAGCAGGCCGGGCTCGACGTCTACCGGACCGATGGCTCTGTCCTGCAGACAATCTCGATCGGATCGTCCAGCCGCTACAACAACGTCGACGTCCTCTACGGCATCACGCTCGGCGGCGCGACGCGCGACCTGGCCGTCGTGACCGACAGAGGCACGGACAAGCTGCACGTCTTCGCCATCAACGGCGCCTCGAGCTCGCCACTCACCGAGGTCACGGCCAGTGGTGTGCCGCTCGTCTTCGGCGGGACCAAGAAGATCCCGTCCAAGACGACGTACGGCATCACCGGCTGGCGCAACCCGGCCAACGGCAACGGCGAGGTCTTCGTCACCCAGGAGAACACCACCAACCTGGCCAAGCTCGTCCTGACCGACGCCGGGGGCGGCAAGGTCGGCTACCAGAAGGTCGCGTCGATCTCGCTCCCGGACACCTTCACGCTGCCGGGCGGCGGCACCTGGAAGCCCTGCTTCAACCCCAAGCACCCGGACTGGACCGCGCACGCCGAGGGCATGGTCGTCGACCCGGCCACCGGCACGCTGTGGGCCGACCAGGAGATCGTCGGCCTGTGGAAGATGACGACCGACCTGACCTCGCCGCAGCTGGTGCACAAGCTGACGCGGTTCGGCCAGACGTACAGCACGGCCGGCGGCAAGTGCAAGATCAACGCCGGCTCGACCAGCTATGGCGAGTCCTACCTGCCGGGTGACCTCGAGGGCATCGGGATGTACCGCACCGGAACGACATCCGGCGGCTACCTGATCATCTCCAACCAGCAGAAGTCGGTGTTCACGGTCTTCAGCCGCGACGGGCAGAACTACCTCGGGACCTTCGCCATCGGCAACAGCTCGGCCACCGATGCCGTGGACGCAACCGACGGGCTCGACGTCATCAACGTCCCGATGGGTTCGTCGTACCCGCAAGGGCTGCTGGTCACCCAGGACGGCAAGGATGCGCCGGCCGGAGGCACCAACTTCAAGCTGACGCCGTGGCCGAGTGTGGCCGGCGCATTGGGGCTGCAGGTCGATACGAGCGGCAGCCCCAGAGGCTGAACCGGCAACGGGTCAAACCCTTTACGTCCCCTTGACCCTGAGCGTACGGTCGGCGGATCTGCCGCGATCCGCGGCGTCCCGCCGCGAGCAAGGGAATCGCCGATGACCGATCCCACTGTGCCCACTGACCCGACCGCAGCGGCCGACAACGTGCCGTCGGCGGACGACGACGAACTGACCACCGAGTCGGAGGAGCTCAGCGCCGAGGATGCGGCGGCCGGGGACGCCGACGACGAACCGGACGACCCGACCACGGATGTCGACCCGGACTCACTCCTGCCGGTCGAAGGGGTCGACGTCGACGAGAGCGTCGGGCGCGACGGCGAGGCGCCGGAGGGTACGACGCTCACCGATGCCGAACGGGCCGATCTCGAGGCCCAAGCGGCCGCCTTCAAGGCGGCCAACGCCCAGCTCCCACCCGAACAGCAGGTCTCCCTGGACCAGGTGAACTGACATGCCATTCCTCTTCCAGATCGGCCATTCCACGGCCACCCAGATCAATGACGTGGTCGGTCACATCGCCTGCACACTCGGCGGCGTCAACTACGAGTCCCGGGGCAGCAGGGGCGTCGTCGTGGGCCACAGTGCTCGCGGCGCGACAGACGAGCTGTTCCACCAGCAGTTCTTCATGGTGCTGTCCGACCGGGCGGCCCACCGCGCGCTTCGCTACGCGAACCTCTGCGTCGGCCAGCCCTACAAGTTCGGCCGCGTCCCGACCCGGAACCACGGAGGCGACTGCTCCGGCTTGATATCCGGGATTATGTGCCGGGCCCAGGGCAAGCCCCTCGGCCGGTTGTTCTCGACCGCTACGTGGCTGGACCAGGTCGACGGCTTCGGCTTCAAAGCCGGGCTCGGCGGCGGTCGCATCGTGAGCGACCACATCAGCAAGGTCGGCCGGCTGGACCGCCCGTTCCCGCTCGGGCACGGCAAGTCGTTCCACCTGCACGACCAGGGCAACAACGTGAAATGGATCCAGTCGCGGCTCAACTTCGCCGCGCGTGGGCTCGACATCCTGCCCAGCGGACACCCGCTGACCGAGAGCGGTGTGTACGACGCCGCGACGCGGTCGGCGGTCACGAGCTTCGAGTCCATGACCGTGCGTGTCGCCAGCGGCCGGGTGGGCCGCGTTGCCTGGAACCGGCTCAACAGCCAGCGCTGAGCCAGTCGCGCCGGTCAGCGCGGGATGGGTCCGACCGGTGAGCGGGAGAGTCGGGTCGCCGGGTGCCGTCCGGTGGCCTTGGTGGGGGTCGTCGTCGCCGGGAAGATCGCGAACCGTGACTGGGCGGTTCCGCCGATGTTGAGCTGCGCGCCGGCCGCGACGATGCCGCCGTCGACGACGAGCAGGGCCTCGGTGCCGGGGAAGGTCGACTTCGCGGTCGGGTGGAAGGTCGGGTCGACCACGCCGGTCTGCGACGTCCGCCGACGGCGAGCGTCTTGCGCGAGCGCGTCGCCGAAGGTGGGGTCGAAGTGCCCACCCACGAAGACCTCGTTGCGCAGCACCGCGATCGCCTGGGTGTTGCCGTCGGCCGTGATCCGCCACTGCCGGGTGCCGGTCGCGAGGTCGTAGGCGATCGCCTGCCCGCCCGGACCGCCGGCGGCGACGAAGAGCTGGCTGAGGTTGCTCGAGATGCTGAGGACCGGACAGATCGAGGTCAGGGGGCAGAGCCCGGACGGCACCCAAGAGCTGGCCGCACCGTTCGTCCGACTGACCAGGCCGAGGTAGCTGTGCGGGCTGGCCGCCGAGCATCGTGAACGCCCCGCCGATGGCGTAGAAGGTGCTGCCCGGGCGGGCGGTTGAGCGCGAAGACCCCGGCGTTGACGGCCGGGGTGAATCCGGAGTCGAGGGCGCCGGTACGACAGGTCGATCCGGGCCAGGTTCTTCTGCGCGGCTGCCGTCGATGTGGTGAAGCTGCCGCCGACGACCAGCCCGCTGCCGTCGACGAGCAGTGCCCGCACCTCGTCGTCCGGGGCCGGCATCGGTGGGCCGAGCGCGAGGGCCGCGCCGGTCGAGGTGGACACCGACGCGAGGTTGGTCCGCGCCGACCCGTTGACCGTGGTGAAGAGGCCGCCGACGTAGATCGTGGATGGTGGTGGGGCTGTAGGCCAGAGCCCGCGGCGCGCCGTCGACCGACGGGTTCCAGGCGCTGTCGGCGATGCCGGTCGACAGCGCGGATCCGGGCCAGGCCGACGTGCGCCTGGCTCAGCCCGGTGACCGGGTTGAGCAGGTGTCGTGAACGTGCCAGCCAGGTAGACGTAGGTCCCGTCAGTGGCGAGCGCGTTGACCTGCCCGTTGGGGATCCACGAGGCCCGGGGGATCGGGGCGACCAGCCCGAACACCGGCTGGTGTCTTGCCGATCACGGCGGTCGTGGGGTGGGTGCCATGCCGCAAGGCGGGCTGCGCCGTCGCGGCCTGGACGCGCCGGCAGGCCCCGCAGCCACCACGAGTGCGGCTTGCACGATCAGGGTCAGCACCCGGGTCGGCAACGAGCGGAACGACACGTGCGGCTCCCACCTGCGACGAACTGGCGAAACGTTGTGCCAGCGTACGGATCACGGACAGTGACCGCTGGCGTTTGGCGAGTTAGCCGGCAACACGTCGAGTGACCGTCCGCCATCTGGGTCAATCCGGGCTACTCCTCGCTCGTGAAGCGCAGGCTGCGCAGCCGTTGGCCGGCCAGGACAGTGGCTCCGGCGGTCACCACGGCGAGCAGGACGAGGCCGGTCGGCAGGTTGACGGCCGCATTGATGCCGAGGCTCGCCGGCCGGTCGGCCGATGATCTTCTCGGTGAGGGCGAGCGACCACTGCTGGATGCTCAGCGCCTGCGCGCCGGGGACGTAGCCGCCGACGACCGACTCCCAGACCAGGGCGTAGAGCAGGCCGACGACGACGGCGTTGCGGGTCAGCACGGCCAGCAGCAGGAAGAGCGCGCAGTAGGCGACTCCCGCGACCAGCACCCCGACGGCGTAGCCGAGGCCACCCGGTCGTCCCCGCCGGCCATGACGAAACCCGGCCAAAAGCGTTGGTACGGCGCCGAACAGCGTCGCCACGACGATCGCGACCACGAGCTTGGAGTGCACGATCGACGGCCGGCTGATCGGCTTGGCGAGCAGGTAGACGATCGAGCCGTCGTCGATCTCCGGGCCCGATCGAGCCCGTGCCCGGCGATCAGGCAGACCAGCGGGACCAGGAAGCCCAGCGCGAAGGCCCCGAGCAGGTTGACCGCGGCCTGCGGCGTCCTGGCCGTGCGACCAGCCGCACGGTGACGGCCAGCAGCAGCAGGATCGCCGGCAGGGCCATGAGCAGGAGGGCCCGGCGCCGGCCGAGCAGGCTGCGCCAGGTGAGCCGGACGACGGTGCGCGTTCATCGGGTCACCAGGTAGGAGAAGACCTTCTCCAGCGACTCGTCGGCCGGCGACACCTCGAACAGCCGTACGCCGCGGGCCTGGGCGAAGACCGGCAGCCGCCGGGCGAACTGCGCGTAGTCCGTCGGCCTGGACGTGCAGCTCGCCGGCGCGCAGCTCGACGCCCGACGTCGAGCCGTCGGCGATGAGCGCGGCCGCGAGCGCGCGGTCGTCGCTCGACCGGATCGTGTACTGGTGCGGCCGCTCGGTCATCAGCCGCCGGATCTCGCGGAAGTCGCCGGAGGCGGCGTGCCGCCCGGCCACCATCACCTCGATGCCGCCGGCGATCTGCTCGACCTCCTCGAGGATGTGCGAGCTGAACAGCACGACCCGGCCCTGCCGGCCCAGCTCGGTCATCAGGTCCATGAGCTGCAGCCGCTGGCGCGGGTCCATCCCGTTGAACGGCTCGTCGAGCAGCAGCACCTCCGGATCGTGGACCAGCGCGGTCGCCATCTTGATCCGCTGCTTCATGCCCTTGGAGTAGGTCGCGACGTCCCGGTCCTGCGCCGTCGCTCATCTCGACGGTGTCGATCGCGGCCTGGGCGGCCGCGCACCGGGTCGGGCAGCCGCTGCAGCTTGGCGTTGGCGAGGACGAACTCCCAGCCGGTGACGCCGTCGTACATCGCCTCTCGCTCGGGAACGAGGCCGATCCGGCGGTAGATCTGCTCGTTGTGCCAGGTCGGCTCGCCGCCGAGGGTGACCGTGCCGGAGGACGGCGCGAGGAAGCCGCTCATCAGGTGGATCAGGGTGGACTTGCCGGCGCCGTTGGGCCCGAGCAGGCCGGTCACGCCGGGGCCGATCTCCATCGTCACGTCGTTGACCGCGACGACGTTGCCGTACCAGCGGCTCACGCCGTCGAGGACGAGGGAGGTCGGCGGCTCGGCGCAGTGCGGCGTGCGGTCATGCCGCCGACACCTTGCGGTAGCGCAGCTGCAGCAGCGGCGTAGCAGCCGACGACCTCGACCGACGACCAGGAGCAGGAAGACGACGCCGCCGAGGTTGCCCGGGCGGACCGACCGGCTGGGTCGGCTCGGCGCCGAAGAGCCAGACCTGCGACGCCGTCCACCAGCGTGTAGGGGGCGATGGCGCCGAAGTAGCCGGACTGGGTCAGGTGCCCGGCGTCGTGGGTGATCGCCCATGCAAGGTGATCGACGACCAGGCTGGCGACGATGAGGACGGCGATGATCGCGGCGACGCCGAAGCCCCGTCGCGGCGTGATCGACGCGATCACGCAGCCCGATGCCGGCGAGCACGAGGGCGAGCAGGACGGCGCCGACCAGCCGCCTGCAGGGCGCCCCTGGTCTGGGTCCAGAACGGCAGCTTGCTCAGCAGCGGCACCGCCGTACAGCACCAGCAGCGGCACCGCCATCAGGACGAACAGCGCGCTGGCCATCGCGGCGAACTTGGCCAGCACGTAGTCGCCGCGGCTCAGCGGCCGGGAGAAGTAGAGCGGCATGCACCCGGAACCGCAGGTCGCGCGAGACGCTGGCCGGGCACTGGGCCGCGACGAAGACCGAGATCAGCGGTGCCGAGGTCGAAGCCGCTGTACTGCGTGTAGTCCAGGCGGCAGCTTGTCGGCGCTGGTCAGCCCGGCGACCAGGGCGATGATCAGCGCCGGCAGCGTGATCGCGACCAGCAGCAGGATCGGCATGACCTTGGACTTGGCCGACCGGCCCAGGCCGAACGCGCCCTTGAGGCTCTCGACGTACAGCGAGCGCAGCAGGTAGCCGCGACCCAGCCGCGGCCCGTCGTAGTGCCGGAAGCCGATGTCGTGGATGACGCCGAGCTCAGGCGGTTGGGACTCAGGCTGCGACATCGGACCCCCGTCGGGGTGAGCTGGGTCCAGCGACGGGTCGGCCCGGAAGATCTCGGCCATCCGGTGCCGGCGGCGCTCCATCCGCTGCAGCCCGACCCCGAGGCGGACGACGCTGTCGCGGACCACGTCGTAGGTCGTCTCGTCGACGAGCTCGACCTCGAGCTGCCGGCCCGGCGGGGTGGACCACCAGCCCGGCCCGGCCGAGCGCGGCGGCCAGCTCGTCGGACCGCTCGTCGACCTCGACCGCGATGATCCCGCTCGCCGACGTCACGTCGGCGGTGGCGGACGAGCGCAGCAGCCGGCCGCCGTCGACGACCACGACGTGGTCGCAGATCTGCTCCAGCTCGCCCAGCAGGTGCGAGGTGACCAGCATCGGGATGCCGAAGTCGGTGCCGACCCGGCGCAGCAGGGCGAGCATCTGGTCGCGGCCGGCCGGGTCGAGGCCGTTGGTCGGCTCGTCCAGCAGCACCATGCCGGGGTCGTGGACCAGCGCCTGGGCCAGCTTGACCCGCTGCTTCATGCCGGTGGAGTAGCCGCCGATCGCGCGGTAGCGCTCCTCGTAGAGCCCGACGTGGCGCAGCGTGTCGGCGGTGCGCTGCCGGGCGGCGGCCATCGGCAGGCCGGACATCCGGGCCAGGTGCAGGACGAGCTCGGTCGCCGAGACGTCGGGCGGCAGGCAGTCGTGCTCGGGCATGTAGCCGACCCGCTGCCGGATCGGCCGGCCCGTCGGTCGCGACGTCGAGGCCGAGCACCGCGGCCCGGCCGGAGGTCGCCGGCAGCAGGCCGAGCAGGATCTTGATCAGGGTCGACTTGCCGGCGCCGTTGGCGCCGACCAGGCCGACGATCCCCGGCTCGAGGTCGACGCTGAGCTGGTCCAGAGCCGTCACCGCGGCGTACCGCTTCGTCAGGTCCTGGATCGAGATCATCATGGCCACCCGAACCTAACCCAGGTCGGCGTGCGACCGTCGGCCATGACGGCCACTGGCCTACATGCTCATCGTCGCGATCCCGCTGTCCGCCGTTCGTGACGATCGCCCTGGCGCTGCGCCGCGGCCGGCCGCAGCCGTGGCAGGCCTGGGAGACGCCCCGGATCCGGAACCGGCTGGCCGAGCTCGGCCGGCGCACCGGCCGGGTCGGAGAGCGCCGAGGCGCTGCGCGAGCGTCGCGGCCTGCAGGCCGAGCTGCTGCGCCGCGGTCACCGCGACTGACCGGTGGCGGCCGTGGGCGTGGATCGGGCCTGAGCGTCGGCCGCCGATGAGAGACTCCCCGGATGGAGGCGCACATCCTGCTGGCCGACGCCGCCCAGCGCAGCCCCGAGGGCAAGATCCACGCGCTCGGGCTCGGCTGGACGGTCACGTCGACGCCGCTGCCGCCGCAGGCCGTCGTGGTCTTCATCAAGGTGCCCTGGGACCAGGCCAACGAGCCGCACCACGCGGTGCTGACCCTGATCGACGAGGACGGCCGCCCGGTGACGCCGCACGGCCCGGACGGCGGCGAGGTCGAGATCCAGACCGACTTCGAGACCGGCCGGCCGGCCGGGGTGCCGCGGGGGATGCCGCTCGACGTCGCGCTGACCTTCGCGATCGCGCCCGGGCATGCCGCTGCCGCCGGGCGGCTACGTCTGGCGGCTGGAGATCGACGGCGAGGGCCAGGAGACCTGGCGGGCGCCGTTCCACGTCCGCGCTCCGGACTGAGCGGCGCCGTGTCCGCTGCGACACGCCAGAATTTGCCAGATAGGTAAGGCTTACCTACTCTGCACCGGTGAAGTCGGTCGTCGCCAAGAAGAAGTGCTGCAAGGACACCCCGCGCTGCACGAAGTGCCCGGTCGTCCTCAAGCGGCTGACCGACGCCGGCTACGCCGAGCGCGAGTCCCGCCGCGACTACGAGGTCGCCAAGAAGATCCCCAAGAAGGTCCTGGTCGCCGCCCGCACCCGATGATGGCGCCGGTGACTCGGGACCGGGTCCGATGCTGGGTCGGTGACCGACCCGAGCGCGCGGATGGCCGACGAGCCGTGGCGGCAGTGGGGGCCCGTTCGTCGCGGCCCGGGCCTGGGGCACGGTCCGCGAGGACTACTCCGCGGACGGCGAGGCCTGGACGTCCTTCCCGCACGACCAGGCCCGCTCGCGCGACCTACCGGTGGAACGAGGACGGCCTGGCCGCGGTCTGCGACCGCGACCAGCGACTGTGCCTCGGGCCTGGCCCTGTGGAACGGCGTCGACCCGATCCTGAAGGAGCGGCCGTTCGGCCTGACCGGGCCGGAGGGCAACCACGGCGAGGACGTCAAGGAGTGCTACTGGCACCTCGACGCGACGCCGACGCACTCGTGGCTGCGCTGGCGCTACCACTACCCGCAGCGCGCCTTCCCGTACGACGAGCTGGTGGCGCGAGAACGCGGCGCGGGCCAGGACGAGCCGGAGTACGAGCTGCTCGACACCGGACGCCTTCGACGGACGACCGGTTCTGGGTCGTCGACGTGACCTACGCCAAGGCCGGGCCCGGACGACCTCTGCCTGCAGATCGAGGTGACCAACGCCGGGCCGGACCCGGCGACCCTGCATGTGTTGCCGCACCTGTGGTTTCGCAACACCTGGGCGTGGGGGCAGCGGCGCAGCGGTGGCGAGGCGGCGTCCCGCCCAGCATCGGCGTCGGCGCGCCCGGTGCGCTCGTGGCTCGGCACGCGAGCCTCGGCAGCTACACCCTGGCGTACGACGCGGCGGCGGGCGCCGGCGCGACCCTTGTTTTGTGACAATGAAACGAACACGAGCGCTGCTGTATGGCGCAGCCGGGCCGCTCGGCGTACCCGAAGGACGGCATCAACGACCACGTGGTCGCACGGCAGCGCGACGGTCAACCCGGCGGGCGTCGGGCACCAAGGCCGCCGTCTGGCATCAGCTGACCGTCGCTGCCGGGGAGACGGCGACGGTGCGGGTGCGGCTGACCGCGGGCGAGGCCGTCGGCTGACCTCGGCGCCGGGTTCGACGCGGTGCTCGAGCGAACGCCGAGACGAGGCAGACGCGTTCTGGCGCAACGTATCCGGCTCGGCGGAGTTGGACGACGAGGACCAGGCCGATCACCCGGCAGGCGCTCTCCGGGCTGCTCTGGAGCCAGCAGTTCTACCACTACAACGTCCGGACCTGGCTGCACGGCGACCCGGCCGGACCGCCGCCGCCGGTCGAGCGGCTGTGGGGGCGCAACGACCGCTGGCACGCACCTCGACGCCAACGACGTGATCCTGATGCCGGACACCTGGGAGTACCCGTGGTTCGCGGCCTGGGACCTGGCCTTCCATGCCGTTGCGCTGGCCCACGTCGACCCGGCGCTGGCCAAGGACCAGCTGCTCCTGCTGGCGCGGGAGTGGTACCAGCACCCGAACGGCCAGCTGCCGGCCTACGAGTGGGCCTTCGACGACGTGAACCCGCCGGTGCAGGCCTGGGCCGCGCTGCGCGTCTTCAGCCTCGACGGCCGGCAGGACTTCGACTTCCTGGCCCGGATCTTCCACAAGCTCCTGCTCAACTTCACCTGGTGGGCCAACCGCGAGGATGCGTTGGGGGACAACGTCTTCACCGGCGGGTTCCTCGGGCTGGACAACATCGGCCCGATCGACCGCTCGCACCTGCCGGCCGGTCTGTCCCTGGCCCAGGCCGACGCGACGGCCTGGATGGCGCTCTACTGCCTCGGCCTGCTCAACCTCGCGGTCCAGCTGGCCGGCCACGACCCGACGTACGAGGACCTGGCGATCACGTTCTTCGAGCACTTCGCGCTGATCGCGGACGCCTTCGACCGGCACGGGCTGTGGGACGAGGACGACGGCTTCTACTACGACCAGCTGCTGTCGGCCGAGGGGGAGCGGGTGGCCGTGCGGGCTCGGTCGTTCGTCGGCCTGATGCCGCTGGTGGCGACCGCGGTGCTCGACGAGGACGTCGTGCAGCGGCTGCCCGGCTTCTCCGCGCGGCTGGAGACGTTCCTGCGCAAGCGGCCGGACCTGGCGACCTGCGTCGACACCGTCAACGATCGCGGCCAGCGGCTGATGTCCGTCGTCAACGAGGAGCGCCTGGCCCGGATCCTGCGTCGGGTCGTCGACCCGGCCGAGTTCTGGTCCGGTCACGGCATCCGGTCCCTGTCGAAGGCGCACCTGGCCGACCCGGTGCGGATCGAGGTCGACGGTGTCGGTCGCGCAGGCCGACTACGAGCCGGGGGAGTCGACGACCCGGCTCTATGGCGGCAACTCCAACTGGCGCGGCCCGGTCTGGCTGCCGGCCAACCTGCTGCTCGCCGACGGCCTGCGCCAGCACGCCCGGTTCCACGACCTCGCAGGTCGACGCGGCCGGATGGGTCGACCGACGTCGGTCGCCGCGATCGTCGAGTCACTGACCGACGACCTGGTCGGGCTGTTCCGCCGCGGCCCGGACGGGTCAGCGACCGGTCAACGCGGGCCGGCCGCGGCTCGACCAGGACCCGCGGTGGAGCGGCCAGCTGTGGTTCCACGAGTACTTCGACGGCGACACCGGTGCCGGGCTCGGAGCCGAGCACCAGACCGGCTGGACCGCCTGCATCGCCGACCTACTGCTCCGCCCCCGCCACCCCTAACCCCCCGCATTTGCTTGGCCGTCCAGTCCGGGTTTGGCCGTGGAGTCCGGATGTTCGGGCCGAAAATCACCGTCGAAACTCCGGAGCCGACCGCCAAACCCGGAACCGACGGCCAAAGAGAAGCGGGGGTGGGTTAGACCTGGCGTTCGTGGGCCAGCCGGGCGGCCCCGACGATGCCGGCGGCGTTCTGCAGCTGGGCCGCGACGATCGGCGCCCGCAGATGCAGCAGCGGCAGGAACCGCTCGGCCTTGCGGCTCACCCCGCCGCCCACGACGATCAGGTCCGGCCAGAGCAGGTCCTCGACCCGGCTGAAATAGGTCTGCAGCCGCTCGGCCCACTGCTCGTAGGACAGCCCCTCCTTGTCCTTGATGCTCGAGGCCGCGCGCTTCTCGGCGTCGTGGCCATCGATCTCGAGGTGGCCGAGCTCGGCGTTGGGGACCAGCACCCCGTCGTACAGCAGGGCGGTGCCGATGCCGGTGCCGAGGGTCGCCATGAAGACCAGCCCGCGGGTCGCCCGGGCCGCGCCGTAGCGCGCCTCGGCCACCCCGGCCGCGTCGGCGTCGTTGACCAGGTGGACCGGCCGCGAGACGCGCTCGGCGATGAGGGTCTGCCCGTTCGCGCCGATCCAGCTGTGGTCGATGTTGGCCGCCGTGCGGACGACGCCGGACTTGACCACGGCCGGCACGGTCACGCCGATCGCCGCGCTGCTGGTGTGGTCCTTGAAGTGCTCGACGATCTGCGCGACCACATCGGTGACCGCGTCCGGCGTCGACGGGGTCGGCGTGGCGATCTTGAGCCGGTCGGCCTCGAGCTCACCGGTCTGCAGGTTGACCGGGGCCCCCTTGATGCCGCTCCCGCCGATGTCGATGCCGAGCCCTGTCTCGTGGTCCATGGCATCCCTCTCGTCGGTGGTCAGCAGCTCGCGGTGAAGTCGGCTCGACTGAAGAACCTAGGGCAGGGTGAGGATCTCCGCGCCGTCGGCCGTCACCAGGAGCGTGTGCTCGAACTGCGCCGACCGGCGGCGGTCCTTGGTCACGACGGTCCAGCCGTCGTCCCACATGTCCCAGGTCTGGGTGCCGAGGTTGAGCATCGGCTCGATCGTGAAGGTCATGCCCTCCTGGATCACCGTGCTGTACGCCGGGGCCGCGTCGTAGTGCGGGACGATCAGGCCGGAGTGGAAGGCCGTGCCGATGCCGTGCCCGGTGAAGTCCTCGACCACGCCGTAGCCGAAGCGCTTGGCGTAGGACTCGATCACCCGGCCGATGACGTTGATCTGCCGGCCCGGCCGCACCGCCTTGATCGCCCGCATCATCGCCTCGTGGGTGCGCTCGACGAGCAGCCGCGACTCCTCGTCGACGTCGCCGACCAGGTAGGTCGCGTCCGTGTCGCCGTGCACTCCGCCGATGAAGGCTGTGATGTCGATGTTGACGATGTCGCCGTCGACCAGCTCGCGGTCGTCCGGGATGCCGTGGCAGATGACCTCGTTGACGCTGGTGCACAGCGACTTCGGGAACCCCTTGTAGCCCAGCGTCGACGGATAGGCGCCGTGGTCGAGCAGGAACTCGTGGCCGACCCGGTCCAGCTCGTCGGTCGTGACGCCCGGCGCGATCGACGGCGGCGGCCGCGGCCATGGCCTGGGCGGCGATCCGCCCGGCGACCCGCATCTTCTCGATGGTCTCGGCGTCCTTGACCTCAGGACCGGTGTACGGCGCGGGGGCGGGCCGGTCGACGTACTCCGGCCGCGCGATCGACGCCGGCACCGGGCGCCGCGGCGAGACCACGCCGGGGGCGACGCTGCCGAAGGTCACAGGCATGGCCGGAGTCTAGGTGCAGCAGTCGCCGAGCCCGGCAGGGCATTCATTGACCGGCCAACGTCACGGGGTGTACGACAAGGGTCATGCTGCGTAGCGACCGCCGCCCGCTCTTCCGCTCCCGCCCCGCGCTCCGTTGGCTGGCGATCATCGCGACCTTCGGCTCCGCCGTCGCGCTCACCGGGGTCGCGGGCGGCAGTGGCGGCCCCCAACGCCGCGCCCGGCGCGCTGAGTGACAGGGCCGCGGCCCAGATCGCGGCGCTGCAGAAGATCAAGCATCCCTGACGCCGGCTCGAGCAGAAGCTCGACAGCCACCTGGCCGTCGCGCTGCGCGAGCAGGCGGACAAGACCGTCGCCACCGCGCTGCCCAAGCTCTCGACCGGCGTCACGCTGACCATCCACCGGCCGGACCACCGTCGATGTGTCGACGACCGGCCTGACGACCGGCCTGCTCGACCGGATGCACGCGGTCGGCGCCAGCGTCACCAGCCTCTCGAAGCGCCTCGCCACGCTGCGCGTCGAACTGCCCCTGACGGCCGTGATCACGGTCGCGTCGTGGAGCGACGTCCGGCGCGTGTCGCTGGCCGCGGGGTGCATGACCGCCCGTGAGACCCCGCCCGGGCCGCGTGGCCGCGCCGACCGAGACCAAGGCCCAGCGCGCGGCCCGGGTCGACGCCCTGCTCGCCGGGCCTTGGCCGCGAAGACATCCGCAGCGCCGGCCGCCGCCAGCCAGGGCTCGGTCGTTTCCGAGGGGGACAAGGCCGAGGCGGCGGACAAGGCGCGGGCGCAAGTTCCACGTCACCGGCGTCGGCGTCAAGGTCTGCGTCCTCTCCGACGGCGTCGACTCGCTCGCCGCGACGCAGGCGACCGGCGACCTCCCGGCCGTCGACGTCCTGCCCGGCCAGGCGGGCGACGGGCGACGAGGGCACCGCGATGCTGAGATCGTCCACGACCTCGCCCCGAGCGCGGCCCTCGGCTTCGCGACGGCGAACGACGGCGACAGCGTCTTCGCCGACAACATCCTGCGACCTGCGGTTCGTGGCGCACTGCAACGTCATCGTCGACGACTTCCTCTACTTCAACGAGGACCCGTTCCAGGACGGACCCGATCGCCCAGTCGGTCAACCAGGTCACGGCTGACGGCGCGGTCTACTTCAGCTCGGCCGGCAACGAGGGCAACACCATCGACGGGACATCGGGCAACTACGAGGGCAACTTCGTCGACTCCGGCCAGTCGGTGGGCAAGTTCGCCGGCCAGGCCAACGACTTCGACCCGGGCGCCGGCGTACAGGTCTTCGACCCGCTCTCGGCCGCCGTCCGGCGAGAACGGCCTGCCCGTGGTGCTCTGGTGGGCCGACCCGCTGCACCGCGGCGCCGACGACTACGACCTCTATCTCTTCGACTCCGCGGGCGACGTCACCAACTTCTCGCAGGACGTCCAGAACGGCACGCAGGACCCGTTCGAGATCCTCGGCACGACCGGTGAGGACGACCTGCGCGTGGCGGTCGTGAAGTTCTCCGGTGCTCGGCGCGGTACTTCCAGCTCTCCGCACTCCGCGGCCGGTTCGCCGACTCCGCCGACGGGCTCACGGCGCGGTCGACGCCCGGCGTGACCCGCGGGCACTCGGCCGCGGTCAACGCGTTCAGCGTCGCCGCGGCTCCGGCCGACACGGCCCTGCCTTCGACATCGAGCCGGGCGACCCGGCCGAACCCGACCGGCCCTACCCGAACCCGTTCACCAAGGCCCAGAAGCCGGAACGGTTCACCAGCGACGGGCCGCGGCGGGTGTTCTTCACCGTCAACGGCACGCCGATCACGCCGGGCAACTTCACCTCGACCGGTGGGACGGTCCGGCAGAAGCCCGACATCACCGCAGCCGACGGGGTCAGCACGACCCAGGCCCGCGCGGGTCTCAACCCGTTCTTCGGCACGAGCGCGGCCGCGCCCGCATGCGGCCGCCATCGCCGCCCTCGTGCTGTCGGGCAACCCCGGAGCCGCGACAACGTCCTTGTCCGCAAGGCGTTCAACGCCACGGCGCTGGATCTCGCCCCGGCCGGCGTCGACAACCGCACCGGTCACGGGATCATCCGGGCCGACCGGGTGCTGGCCAACACTGGCGCGAACCCGCAGGCCCAGGTCGTCTCCGGACCGCCCGACGGTCACGGTGACGGTCGGCGACGGCGACGCCTTCCTCGAGCCGGGCGAGACCGCGCGGCTCGCGGTGCCGGCGATCAACAACGGCGACGGCAAGGCGACGGCGGTCAGCGTCGGCGTCGTGAGCAGCGACCCGCTCGCCACGATCACCCCGGCCACGCAGTCCTACGGCACGGTCGCGGCCGGCGCGACCAAGACGCTGCCGTTCACCCTGAAGCTGGCCGCGAGCTACCCGCGCGGCAAGCCGGTCTCGCTGACGGTCGACGGCGTCCTTCACCGGCGGTGCATCGCCGACGTCGACAACGGTGAGCATCCCGGTGAGCCAGCCCTCGGCGACCGCGACGACCTTCGCCTACGCCGGGCCCGCCGGTCGCGATCCCGGACGACGACCCGGCCGGTGCGTCCGTGGCGATCCCGGTGTCCGGCGTCGGCTATGCCTCGAACCTGACCTTCTCGGTCGACGGGACCGCGTGCAGCGCCGCCGAGGGCTCGACAACCGTCGGCATCGACCACACGTTCGTCTCCGACCTGGTCGGCACGCTGACCAGCCCGAGCGGCCAGACCGTGACGGTCTTCGACGACGAGGGCGGCAGTGGCAACAACCTCTGCCAGGTCGTCTTCGACGACGCCGCGACGACGCCGTTCGCTCCAGGCGCCCAGCGCTCAGGCGCCGTTCACCGGCACCTGGGGCGCCGGACCAGCCGCTCGGGTCGTTCCTGAGCTCTCCGGTCGACGGCAGCTGGACCTTCAAGGCCGAGGACACGGCGCCCGCGGACACCGGGCACGCTCCGGGCAGTTTCGTTGCACATCAAGGGTTTTCAGCCGTAGCCGACTCATAGCTCCATAAGCTCCGCAGGAAGGTCGCCGTCGCGGCAACGCCGACCGCACAGAGGACCCCGCCGCTGACGATTGAAGCCCGCACGCTCGTCAGGTCGGCGACCAGGCCGGCCCGGGTCTGCCCGCCCAACGGACCGATGGAGTAGGACAGCATCTCGATGCCGGCCAGGCGCCCCCGCATGGCGTCGGGGATCGTCTGGTGCCAGATCACCTGGCGGAAGAGCGCGCTCACCATGTCCGCGGCGCCGGCCACGGCGAGCAGGACAACGGCGATCCCGGCCAGGCTGGGCGGCCGCCCAGCTGGCCGACCTGGGCGCCGAGCCCGGACAGCGCCACGGCCGCAGGCAGCTCGTCCCGGGACACGACCCGGGGCGTGAGCGCCTCGCGGCTGGGCCGTTGCAGGGACTGGGCGATCGAGAGCAGCGCACCGATCAGGTAGATCGCCCAGACCCGCGGGTGGGAGCAGCGGCACCAGCTCGACCGCGCCCATCGCCCCGACCGCGAGGTTGGAGTGGGTCAGCTGGTACAGCTGGAAGGGCACGGCGACGTAGCTGACCATGCCGCCGAGGTAGAACACCGTGCCGGCCGCGAACAGCAGCCGGAAGTCGCGGGAGGTGCGCAGGGGAGTCGTGTCGAGCCGCACCCGGTCGAGCCAGGTGCGGGGGGTGGTCACGGTCGGCCATCCTCCCAGGTGGTGCGGCTCCGGCGGAGGGGGTCAGAATGGCGCCATGGACCAGGAGCGCTGGTGGTACAACACCAAGACCGGGCAGGTCGAGCCGGACGACAACCATGGGCCGAACCGCGACGTCCTCGGGCCGTACAGCTCGCGGGAGGACGCGGCGCGCGCCCTCGAGATCGCCCGCGAGCGGACCGAGAAGTGGGACCGCGAGGACAAGGACTGGGAAGCCCGCTGAGGCTCGCCCGCAGCTGAGGTCTGGTTGCGGGCGCGGACTAGGCCCGGGTGAGGGCGGCGCGCAGTCGCGCCGTACCGGCCGTTGGGCGTTCGCGCGCCGGCGGCGGTGCTGACCAGGTGCTGGGCCAGGTCGAAGGAGAACTCCGGGCCCTGCGGCGCCAGCAGCTCGGACGGCGTGACCGACATCCGCTCGTGGACGACGTCGTCGAGGGCCGGGTCACCGCCGTCGACCGACAGCACGGTCGCGCCGACCCGCTTGGCCCGCTCGACCCGCTCGAGCAGCCGGTCCGGCGCGACGTCCGGCGCGACGATCAGCACCGTCTCGCCGGCGGTCGCCGTCTCCAGCCGGCGCAGGCCGACCGCCAGGTGCGGCGGGGCGTCCAGCGGGCGGGGCGAACCGGACGAGGGTCGCGCGCAGCTGGTGCTGGCCGGTCTGCCGGGCCTCGTCGTCCAGGTGGGCGGTCAGGTGCCAGGGCTCGAGGTCAGGGGTGCCGACGACCAGCAGGCCGCCGACGGTCTGGGTCCGCCGGACGGCATCGCCCAGCGTCTGCGCGCTCGACCACCAACCGCTCTGCCGCAGGGCAGTGCGCATCCGCCACACCAGCTCGCCATCCATAGAGCAGATATCGGCAGGGGCCCGAGGCGCGCTCAAGCGCCTGACCGGGCTATCCGATGCGCCCGAGTGGGCTAGACAGTCGCGCCCGACCGGACTACGTGCTAGCGGTGCAGCTTGGGCAGGACGTCGCGGCCGAAGACGTCGATCCACTCGCGCTGGTTGCGGCCGACGTTGTGCAGGTAGACCCGGTCGAAGCCGAGGTCGACGAACCGCTGGATGTAGGCGCGGTGCTCGTCCGGGTCGGCGGAGATGACCATCCGGCCCTCGAAGTCCTCGGCCCGGACCAGCTGCGGCCATCGCCGCGAAGTCGTGCGGCGAGCGGATGTCGGCCTTGGGGAACTTCATCCCGCCGTTGGGCCACTCGGTCGATCGCGTTGGCTCAGCGCCTCCTCGTCGGTCGGCGCCCAGGACAGGTGCAGCTGCAGGACCTTGCGGCATCGTGTCCGGGTCCTTGCCGGCCTCGCGGGCGCCCTCGGCGAACTTGTCGAACAGCCCGCCGATCTTCTCCAGCGGCGCGCCGACGGTGATGATCCCGTCGGCGAACTTGCCGGTCTTCTTGGCGTTGATCGGCCCGGCCGTCGCGACCAGGATCGGCGGCGCCTGCTCCGGCATCGTCCACAGCCGGGTCGTCTCCATCGTGAAGTACTTGCCCGCGTGCTTGATGTCCTTGCCCGCGATCGAGGCGTCGAACAGCTTCTTGATCAGCTCGACCGCCTCGAACATCCGCAGCGAGCGCTCGCCGGCCTCGGGCCAGTAGCCCGCGATCACGTGCTCGTTCAGCGCCTCGCCGGCGCCGACGCCGAGCCAGGACCGGCCCGGGTACATCGCCTCGAGGGTCGCCGCGGCCTGGGCCACGATCGCCGGGTGGAACCGGAACGACGGGCAGGTCACGCCCGGACCCATGTCGCCGCGTGGTGCGCTCGCCGACCGCGGTCAGGACGTTCCAGACGAACGACGCCTGGCCCTGCTGCGGCACCCACGGCTGGAAGTGGTCGGCCGCCATGCAGCCCGAGAAGCCGTGCTCCTCGGCGTACGCCGTCAGGTCGACGACCTCCGACGGGTCGAACTGCTCGAGCATCGCGGCGTAGCCGACGGTCAGGTCGCTCATGCCGGCGACGCTACCCGCCGGTCAGTCGAAGCTCTGCTCGGCGGTGGGGAAGGTGCCCGATCCCGACGTCGGCGGCGTAGGCCTTGGCCGCGTCCATCAGGGTGCCGCGCAGGTCGGCGTACTGCTTGACGAACCGGGCCATCTTGCCGCCGCGCAGACCGGCCATGTCCTGCCAGACCAGCACCTGCGCGTCGCAGTGCGGGCCGGCGCCGATGCCGATCGTCGGGATCTTGAGCACCTCGGTGACCCGCTCGGCGACCTCGGCCGGGACCATCTCCATGACGATGGCGAACGCGCCGGCCTTCTCCAGCGCGCAGGCGTCCTCGACCAGGCGGTCGGCGGCGTCGCCCCGGCCCTGCACCCGGTAGCCGCCGAGGGTGTGCTCGCTCTGCGGCGTGAACCCGACGTGAGCCATCACCGGGATGCCGGCCTGGACCAGCGCATCCACTTGCGGCACAACGCGTTTGCCGCCCTCGAGCTTGACCGCGTGGGCGCCGCCCTCCTTCATGTATCGGGTGCCGGTCTCGAGCGCCTGCTGCGGTCCGGCCTGGTAGGAGCCGAACGGCATGTCGCCCGACGACCAGGGCGTGCCGGACGCTGCGCGAGACGGCGCCGATGAGCATCACCATCTGGTCGACGGTGACCGGAATCGTTGTCTCGTAACCGAAGACGTTGTTGCCGGCCGAGTCGCCGACGAGCAGGACCGGGATGCCGGCCTCGTCGAAGATCTCCGCGGCGTACTGCTCGTAGGCCGTGAGCATCGCCCAGCGCTCGCCGCGCAGCTTCATCTCGCGCAGCTGGGGGATCCGGACCCGGCGCGGGTGCGGCCCGACCCCGGCACCGGCGAGCGGACCGGCGCCGTACGGCGAGGTCTGCTCTCCTGGCGTAGCCTCCGGTGTTCGAACTCATGCCCACCTCCGCGTCGGTTCGGTTCTGGTTCGGTTCTGGTTCGCTACTGCTTCAGGACTCATGCTCGCGCCAGCGGCTGGTCACCGGCAGCCGGCGGTCCCGGCCGAAGGCCAGCGCCGAGACCTTGGGGCCGGGCGCGAACTGGCGGCGCTTCCACTCGGCCCGGTCCACCATCGTGACGACCTGGTCGACGACGGCCGGGTCGAATCCGGCGGCGAGCAGCTCGGAGCGCCCCATCGCCCGCTCGACGTAGGCCGCGAGCACCGGGTCCAGCACGTCGTACGGCGGCAGGGTGTCCTGGTCGGTCTGGTCCGGGCGCAGCTCGGCCGAGGGCGGCTTGACGATCGAGCTCTCCGGGATCGGCTCGACCTCGCCGCGGCGCAGGGCCTCGGCGTTGCGCCAGCGGGCCAGCTCCCAGACCAGGGTCTTCTCGACGTCCTTGAGCGGTGCGAAGCCGCCGACGCTGTCGCCGTAGAGAGTCGAGTAGCCGACGGCCAGCTCGCTCTTGTTGCTCGTCGCCAGGACCAGGTGGCCCTCGGCGTTGGACAGGCCCATCAGGATGACGCCGCGGACCCGGGCCTGGAGGTTCTCCTCGGCGACGCCGGTGAAGCCGAGCTCGGCCAGGAACGGCCGCACCATCGGCGCGATCGGCTGCACCCGGTAGTCGGCGCCGATCCGCTTGGCCAGGTCGGCGGCGTCGTCGCGGCTGTGCTCGCTGGAGTAGCCGCTGGGCATCGAGACGCCGACGACGTTGTCGCCGCCGAGGGCGTCAGCAGCCAGGGCCGCGACGAGCGCGGAGTCGATGCCGCCGGAGAGGCCCAGCGACGACGGTGCGGAAGCCGTTCTTGCGGGCGTAGTCGCCGAGGCCGGTCTGCAGTGCGGCGTAGACCTCGGCGATGTCGTCCAGCCGCTCGGCGAGCGGCGCCGGGCAGCGGTGGGTACGGCGCGAGGGGCGTCCGGTGTGACGGTGACGTGCTGGACCCCGGCCGGCGGGTCGACCGGGTCCACGGTCGCCGCGGCGAGGTCGAGGTCGACGACGAGCAGGTCCTCGCGGAACTGCGGCGCGCGGGCCAGCACCTGGCCCCGCACGTCGACGACGAGCGAGTCGCCGTCGAAGACCAGCTCGTCCTGGCCGCCGACCAGGTTGAGGTAGGCCAGCGGGCAGCCGGCCTCAGCCGGCCCGGCGGGCGGCGAGGGCGAGGCGGGTGTCGTCCTTGTTGCGCTCGTACGGCGAGCCGTTGATGACCAGCAGGAGCTCGGCGCCGGCCGCGCGGGTCTTGGCCACCGGGCCGCCGTCCTGCCAGAGGTCCTCGCAGATGGCGAGCGCGACGTCGACGCCCGCGGACCCGGACGACGGTCAGGTCGTGGCCCGGGCACGAAGATCCGGAACTCGTCGAACACCCCGTAGTTGGGCAGGTGGTGCTTGGCGTAGCGGGCCACGACCTGTCCGCCGTACAGGACGGCGGCGCAGTTCTGCGGGCATGCCCTTGGGGACCCCGGTGCTGCCGTCCTCGCTGCGCTCGCCCTCCTCGGTGAGCTCGGCCAGCTCGGCGTCGTTGCCCTGGGCGTGGTCGAGGTAGCCGACGACGACCGGCAGCTCACCCAGGCCGTCTGTCGGCGAGGTCGGCGGCCAGCTGGTGCAGGGCGGCGACCGAGGCGTCGACGAACGAGCCGCGCAGGGCGAGGTCCTCGACCGGATAGCCGGTCAGCATCATCTCCGGGAAGGCCACCAGGTGGGCGCCGGCGGCCTGGGCCCGGGCGGTCCAGCTGCGGACGAGCTGCGCGTTGCCGGCCAGGTCGCCCAGGGTCGCGTCCACCTGGGCGAGCGCGAGGCGCAGCTGCGGCATGCCTCCAGCCTAGGCGCCCGCACCTCGAGCTCTCAGCGGCGGCTGACGACCAGGGTCTGGGCGCCGGTGCCGACGACCCCCTCGATGTCCCGGAACGTCGTGCTGGCCAGGCCGGTGCCGTCCGGGCCGAGCCGGGTCCGGGAGTCGAGCAGCAGCCACTCGCTGGCCGGCTGGCGCAGCAGGTGCACGTCGAGGTCGATGTTGAGGAAGGCCCAGGCGTCCCAGGCGAGCTCGGAGGACACGCCGCTGCCCGAGTCGCCGCAGGAGCACGGCGTGCTGCAGCCCGGACATCGGCGTCGGGTCGACGTCGGCCGGCACCAGGGGGATCCGCGGGCGGCCCCAGACCTGGGCCGGGCCGGGGTCGTAGCCACCGCCGACGACGGCGCCGCCACTCCATGTGCTCGGCGTACGGGAAGGCCCAGGTCGTCACCTCGTGCGGCCTCGTCCGGCCCGGGGACCGCCGGGTCGTCCCCGGTCACGACCGGCGTGGGCTCGGGGGCCTCGCGACGGATCAGCCAGGTGCGCGAGTGCAGGCAGGTCCGCCCGGCGACCGCCAGCTCGCTGTCGACCAGGACGACCGAGCGCCCGCTGCGGACGACCCGGGCCCGCACCTCGACCGGGCCGACCGGCACCGGGCCGAGGAAGTCGACAGCCACGCGGTACGCCGCGAGGTCGTCCCGCGTCGCCCGGGCCTGCAGCTCGGCCTGCCGCACCAGCAGCGCGGAGGGCGGACCGCCGTGCTGCATCTGCGCCGACCACGGGCCGGCACAGGCCTCGGTCGCCTCCCAGGCTCCCGGACGCGGGGTCCAGCGGCGCGAAGAAGTGCTCGGTCACCCCTGGACGTTATCCGCCCGGCCGGGGGCGCCTGACCGGTCGGATCAGGGACGCGTAGCCGGTGCCCGAGCCGACGCCCGACGTGCTGGGCGTTGGTCAGGCCGACCGAGCTGGCGCATGGTGCCGGAGTTGGCCAGCCGGCCGTTGCCCAGCGCCGCCCCCCAGGCCCAGACCGTGCCGTCGGAGGCTCAGGGCCAGGTCCACGTTGCCGCTGGACGCGATCTCGGTGAAGTCCGGCACCCCGCCCGTCGTGCTCGGCGGGTAGAACGGCAGGACTGGCGTCGTGCTCGTGACGCCGATCGACTGGTTGCCGAGCTGGCCGCTGGTGTTGGAGCCCCAGGTGACGGCGCTGTTGTCGGAGAGCAGCGCCATGGCGCCGGAGATCGATGTGACACCGGTCAGCGGGTGGGCCGGATCGTGGACCGCGGCGACGGGAGCCGGGCTCGGGTGGGCGTCGGTGTCCGGGACCATGCCCTGGCCGAGGGCGCTGTTGGCGTTGGAGCCCCAGGACTGCACGGTCTGGTCGGACGAGCAGCGCGAACTCGGTGTGCCCTTGCTGGGACAGGGCGGTCGCCCCGGTCAGGCCGGCGACCTGCATCGGCGTCAGTCTGAGCGTGGCGGTGGTGCCGGTGCCGAGCTGGCCGGAGGTGTTGTCGCCCCAGCCCCAGACCGTGCCGTCGGTGCGGACGGCGAAGCCGGCACTGATCGCGGTGAACGTATGCCGCGGCGAGGGCCGGGATCTTCTTCGGCGTGAAGCTCGTGGTTGTCGTGCCGTCGCCGAGCTGGCCGCGGGTGTTGACGCCCCAGGCCCAGACCTTGCCGGCGTCGTCGAGCGCGTAGCCGTCGGCCGGAGTGCCGGCGATGGCCGTGATCGAGCTCAGGCCGGACAGCTGCTCGGCGATGCTGCAGTTGCGGTAGCCCTGGTCGCGGGAGGCCGCTGCGCCGTACAGCCGGGTGAGCTCACTCGGACCCCAGGCCCAGACGCTGCCGTGGCTGTCGAGCGCGAGCCCGTTGCCGATGGCGACGAGGTCCTGCAGGCCGAGGACGGCGACCGGGGTCTTGCTCGTACTTGATCGAGCCGTCGCCGAGCAGGCCCTGGGCGTCGTTGCCCCACGCCACGGCGGTCTTCGCCGGCGAGCCGGCCACCGTCGTGCCGAGGAAGTAGCCCGCGACGTCGGCGAGCAGGTGGGTGGACCCGCTGGAGCCGTTGTAGAACGTGGTCTTGCCGCACAGGCCCGGCGGCACGATGGCCGCGTTGGCGATGGTCTGCCCGGCCGAGTGGTTCAGCGTCGAGACCGTCGGGCGCACCGGGTCGGTGGGGGAGACCGTGACGTAGCCGGACGAGGTCGAGCCGGTCGAGGTGATGTTCATGGCGACGGCCGAGACGCCGGTCAGCGGCACGGTGTTGCCGTCGAGGGTCTGCAGGCCGACCTCGTGACCACCGAGGATCGCCGAGGTGGTCGGCGCTCCGGTGGCGACGCGGGTGTCCAGGATGCGGGTCGGCTTGACCGCGGGCACGAAGGTGCCGGGCTTCACGGCCGTGCCGGTGACGTAGTAGCCCGCGACGTCGGCGATGACGTTGACGCTGCCCGTTGAGCCGTTGTAGATGGTGACGTGGCCGGCCGTGCCCAGGGCGACGGTGACCAGGTTGGGGACGGTGCGCTTGGCGCTGAAGTTCAGGTTCGACGACGTCGGGCCGGATGCCGCCTGCCGGGTAGACCGTGAGGAAGCCGGAGGCCGTCGGCGAGGTCACGGTGACGTTCATGACCACGGCGGCCGCGCCGGCCGGGTTGACGCCACCGGCGCCCTGGACGGTGAGGTCGAGCTTGCCCGTGCTGTGCAGCGGCTTCTTGACCGCGCCGAGACCGATGCGGGTGTCGAGGATCCGCTTGGGGGCCAATGCGGTGAAGGCGCCCGGGTCGGTCACGGCCCCGCCGACGTAGTAGCCGGCGACGTCGGCGAGCAGGTCGACGCTGGCCCCGGAGCCGTTGTAGAGCGAGACCTGGCCGGTGCCGCCGAGGGCGACGGTGACCAGGTTGGCCACGGTCTGGCCCTTGGCGAAGTTGAGGTTCGAGGCGCTCGGCCGGACCGCCCCGCCCGGGTAGACCGTGGTGAAGCCCGAGCCGAGCGTGTCGGTCACCGTGACGTTGAGGACGACGGCCGACACGTTGCTGGCCGGTACGCCGGCGACACCGGCGACCGTGACGGACGCGGTGCCGAGTGCGGCCACCTTGTGCGGTCGGGACACCGACGCCATGCCGCGTGTCGAGCACCCGGGTCGGCTTCAGCGGCACGTAGGTGCCCGCCGCCCCCCCGGGGATCGCGGCGGCGTTCTGGCCACCTGGTGCGGCCGCAAGAGCAGGAGCCGGTACGGCGGCTCCGATGGCGGTCACGGCGATGGCGGCGGCCGCAAGTGGGCCCAGCTTCCGGAACTTCACGGGTTGCCCTCCCAGGCGTCGATGCTTGCGCAGCGTAACCAGGACAGTAACCCGGCGATGGCTGATCGGAGGTCAGTTGGTGCAGATGGCGGTCCAGTGTTGCTCGCCGTAATCGGTTGGTACCAGACCGTTTTCACGCGGTTACCTAGAGCACCCTGGGCGCTGCCCGCCCTCCAGCCGGCAGCGCCCAGGGGTGTCTCGGTTCGGTCCGGCTACGGAATGACCGCGAACGCCGCCCCGAAGCCGGCACCGACGCTGACGATGTCATCGTCCGTCGCCGTCAGTCCGGTCAGCTGATGCGGGGTGCTGGAGTTCGACGCCTGGCCGTTCGCGACCGCGCCACCCCAGACCCACATCGTGCCGTCGACGCCGAGCACCGCGTCGTTGGTCTCGCTGGTGGCGATCGACTGGGTAGTGAGCGCCTGCACGACCGCCGGAATGCCGGCGACCGCGACCGGGTGCACGGTCTGGCGTGCCGATGGCGCTGCCGTTGCCGAGCTGACCTGCGTCGTTCAGACCCCAGGTCACGACGCTGCCGTCGTTGAGCAGGGCGATGTCGCCGTCGACCTTGACCACGCCGGTCAGGTTGCCCGTGCCGGCCACATCCTTGACCTGCGTCGGCACCCAGTGCGGGTTGCTGTCCGCAGCCGTGCCGTTCGCCAGCCCCGACCACTCGTTCGAGCCCCAGGCCAGCAGGGTGGTGTCGGCCTTGATCGCGGTACTGCGCAACGCCCTGGCCGAGCCCGGTGATGCCGGTCAGTGTCGCCGGGGCGATCTGGGTCGGCGTGACGGTGTGGGCCAGGGTGGCCGGGTCGACCCCGAGCCGACCGTCGGAGTTGTCGCCCCAGCCCCAGACCGTGCCGTCGTCGCGCAGGGCGAAGCCGGCCGTGATGGCGGTGTAGTCGTGGTTGCCCGCGAAGGCGACCTTGGCCGGGGTGAAGTCGTCAGTTCCGAGGTCCCCACGACCGAGCTGGCCCTCGTCGTTGAAGCCCCAGGACCAGACATCGCCGTTCAGGTCGATGGCGTAGCCGTCCGACGGCGAGCCGGCGACGGCGATGATGCTGTTGTCGTTGAAGCCGGGATCGCTGCGGGATGCGAGCAGTTGTTCTAGCCCCTCGTCGGTCACGTCGTCTTGTTGGCGTAGAGCCGCAGCCAGCTCGTCCGGACCCCAGGCCCACACGCCGCCGTCGCCGGTCAGGGCGAGGCCGTCGCCGTGATCCGGTCGGTGTCGTGCAGCGACGAGGACGTTGACCGGCGTGGTGCGGTCGGTCGTCGTGCCGTCGCCCAGCTCGCCCTCGGCGTTGCCGCCGAGCGCCTTCGCCTGCTTGGCCGGGTTGCCGTGTGCCGGCCGCGTCCTTGGCCAGGAAGTAGCCCGCGACGTCGGCCAGCAGGTGGGTCGAGCCGCTCGAGCCGTTGTAGAAGGTCGCCTTGCTGCACAGGCCCGGCGGGACGATCGTCAGGTTGGCGATGGTCTGGCCGGCGGCGTGGTTGAGGTTCGAGACGGCGGGCCGGGTCGGGTCGGTCGGGGAGACCGTCACGAAGCCGGTCTTGGTCGGCGAGGTCGCCGTGACGTTGGCGACGACGGCGCCGACGTTGTCGACCGGGATGCCGCCGACGTTGACCGTCTGCAGGCCCACGTCGAAGCCCGGGTCGATCGGGGTGTTGTCCGGCACGCCCACGTGGCTGCGGGTGTCCAGGATGCGCGTGGGCGTGACCGCGACGAAGGCGCCGGCCTTGGCGGCGGTGCCGGTCAGGTAGTAGCCCGCGACGTCGGCGATCAGGTTGGCCGGGCCGGACGAGCCGTTGTAGAGCGAGACCGAGTTGCCGGTGCCGAGCGCGACCGTCACCAGGTTGGGCACGGTGCGGCCGGCGGTGTAGTTGAGGTTCGAGACGGTCGGCTTGAGTCGCACCGGTCGGGTAGACCGTGACGAAGCCGGACTTGGTCACCGAGGTCGCCGTGACGTTGAGGACGACGGCCGCAGCGCCGGCCGGGACCGGGCTGCCGTTGCCGACCGACCAGGTTGATCGTGGCCGCCCCGGCGACCGGGGCCTTGGCTGCGCCCATGCCGGTGCGGGTGTCGAGCAGCCGGGTCGGGGCCGTGAGACGAACATGCCCGGCGTCGGTGGCCGTGCCGCCGACGTAGTAGCCCGCGACGTCAGCGAGCAGGTCGACCGTGCCGGCCGAGCCGTTGAAGAGCGAGACGTTGCCGGTGGCCGCCGACCCGCGACGGTCACCAGGTTGGCCACCGTCTGGCCCTTGGCGTAGTTGAGGTTCGAGGCGGCCGGCCGGGTCGCTGCCGCCGGGGAAGGCCGTGATGAAGCCCGAGCTCGGCGGTGCCGGTGACGGTCACGTTGAGGACGACGGCGGAGACGTCGCTGCCCGGGACGCCGCCCTGGCCGGCCACGGTCGAACGACCGGGTGCCCTGCGCGGCGACCTTGGCCGTGGGGCCGCCGATCGCGTGCCTGCGGGTGTCCAGCACCCGGGCCGGGGTCAGCGGGACGAAGGCCCCGGGGGCCGACGAGGCCAGCGCAGCCTGCGCCGACTGCTTCGCGGCGAACGCCGGTGCCCCCGTCCCGGTGCCGATGGCGGTCAGTGCGATGGCGGCGGCTACGACGCCACCGAGCTTTTGGTGCTTCACAGGGGTGCCCTCCCAGGCTTCGACGCCCGCGCAGCGTAGCCAGACGGACACCCTCCGCGCCGGGCCTTTGCCCGAGATTGCTACAGACGTGGGTCAGCCGTCGCTGCCTGTGACCGGGCGGTTACTCATCCGACGGGCAGACCGGGTGGGGCGCGTTACCCGCCGCGGCGTGGTGACTGGCAGGCTGTGCGCCATGGACAGGCAGCAGGAGTTCGTGCTCCGGACGATCGAGGAGCGCGACATCCGCTTCGTGCGGCTGTGGTTCACCGACGTGCTCGGCACGCTCAAGTCGGTGGCCGTGGCTCCGGCCGAGCTCGAGGGCGCCTTCGCCGAGGGGATCGGCTTCGACGGCAGCGCGATCGAGGGCTTCGCGCGGGTCTACGAGGCGGACATGCTGGCCAAGCCCGACCCCTCGACCTTCCAGGTGCTGCCGTGGCGGGGCGAGAACCCCGGCACCGCCCGGATGTTCTGCGACATCCACCTGCCGGACGGCTCGCCGAGCCTGGCCGACCCGCGCTTCGTCCTCAAGCGGGCGCTGGCCAAGGCCGCGGACCTCGGCTACACCTTCTACACGCACCCGGAGATCGAGTTCTTCGTCCTGCAAGCAGGGCTTCGAGCCCGGCAAGCCGCCGGTGCCGGTCGACCAGGCGGGCTACTTCGACCACGTGCCGCACGGCACGACCCACGACTTCCGCCGCGCGGCCATCACGATGCTCGAGTCGATGGGCATCTCGGTCGAGTTCAGCCATCACGAGGGCGCGCCGGGCCAGAACGAGATCGACCTGCGGTACGCCGATGCGCTGACCACCGCGGACAACATCATGACCTTCCGCACGGTCATCAAGGAGGTCGCCCTGGAGCAGGGCGTCTATGCGACCTTCATGCCGAAACCCTTTGTCGCAGCACCCGGGTTCGGGCATGCACACCCACCTGAGCCTGTTCGAGGGCGACCAGAACATCTTCCACGAGAACGGCGCGAGCTACCAGCTCAGCAAGACCGGGCGGCACTTCATCGCCGGGCTGCTGCGGCACGCGGGTGAGTTCACCGCGATCACCAACCAGTGGGTCAACTCCTACACCCGGCTCTGGGGCGGCGGCGAGGCCCCGGCGTACGTCTGCTGGGGACACAACAACCGCTCGGCCCTGGTGCGGGTGCCGATGTACAAGCCGAGCAAGGGCCAGTCGACCCGGGCCGAGATCCGCTCGGTCGACTCGGCCTGCAACCCCTACCTGGCCTTCGCCGTGATGCTGGCCGCCGGGCTCAAGGGCATCGAGGAGGGCTACGAGCTGCCGGACGAGGCCGAGGACGACGTGTGGAGCCTGACCGACGGTGAGCGCCGGGCCATGGGCATCGCGCCCCTGCCCACCAACCTGTCCCAGGCGATCCGCCGGATGGAGGAGAGCGAGCTGGTCGCCGAGACGCTGGGCGAGCACGTCTTCGACTTCGTCCTGCGCAACAAGCGGGCCGAGTGGCTCGAGTACCGCGCGCAGGTGACGCCGTTCGAGCTGGAGCGCTACCTCCCCGTCCTGTGAGCTGGGCATGACGAGCCACGCCAGTACGCCGAGCAGCACGGTGCCATCGGCAGCCGGGAGTCCTCGCTCGCGGGCAGCTGGCCCGGCTGGGTTTCCGGGACCCGGCGCGGGCCGAGCGGATGCTGGCCGACCCGGCGCTGGCCGGCCTGATGGACCCGCTCGAGGACGTCTTCGACGACGGGCTGCTGGCCGCGCTCTCGAGCATCCCGCAGCCGGACCAGGCGCTGCTGGCCTGGTGCGGCTGATGGAGTCGCTGGCGCGGGCCAGCGCGCGCGGACGACGCGGTCGGGCGCGAGCAGCACGGGCCGACCCGGCCCACCTGCGGGCCCTGGTCCGGACCGGCGGTCCGGTGCGCGACCGGTTGTTCGCGGTGCTCGGCACGTCGATCGCCCTGGGCGACCATCTGGCCCGCCACCCCGAGGACTGGACGGCGCTGGAGTCCGACGTGCCGCTGTCGGCCGACGAGCTGCGGGCCGACCTCGTGACGGCGGTCGGCGGCGACCCCGAGGAGGAGGACCCCGTTGGCGCGGGCCGGCATCCCGGCGTACGACGCGCTGCGCCGGGCCTATCGCTACCGGCTGCT
The DNA here is from genome assembly GCA_963794535.1 of uncultured Actinomycetota bacterium. Lineage (GTDB taxonomy): Bacteria > Actinomycetota > Actinomycetes > Actinomycetales > CAVURS01 > CAVURS01. The sequence continues at coordinate 174,624 of CAWCEI010000012.1, read as the reverse complement.
GGCCATCGCCGGTCGCGACCTGCGCAGCGTCGACCCGGCAGCCGAGTTCCCCGAGGTCGGCCGCGAGCTGGCCGACCTGGCCGAGGCCGCGCTCTGCGCGGCCCTGGCGATCGCTCGGGCCGAGCACCCGGAGGCGAGCCGGTCTGCCGCCTGACCATCATCGGCATGGGCAAGACCGGCGGCCGCGAGCTCAACTACGTGAGCGACGTCGACGTCATCTTCGTGGCCGAGCCGCCTCAGCTGAGATGTTCCGGCGAAGGTGGCGACGGCGCGATGGCGGCGAGATGGCCGCCCTGGAGGCGGCCACCCAGCTGGCGACCGCGGCCATGCGGGCCTGCGCCAGCTCGACGGCCGAGGGCACGCTCTGGCCGGTCGACGCGGCGCTGCGGCCGGAGGGCAAGGCCGGCCCGCTCGTGCGGACCTTGGCCAGCCACGTCGCGTACTACGAGCGGTGGGCCAAGACCTGGGAGTTCCAGGCGCTGCTCAAGGCCCGTCCGGTCGCCGGCGACATGGCCCTCGGGCGGGCCTACGTCGACGCGCATCGCGCCGATGGTCTGGTCCGCTGCCGAGCGCGACAACTTCGTCGCCGACGTCCAGGCGATGCGGCGCCGGGTCGAGGAGAACGTGCCGGCCGACCAGGTCGAGCGGCAGCTCAAGCTCGGCAAGGGCGGCCTGCGCGACGTGGAGTTCAGCGTGCAGCTGCTCCAGCTCGTGCACGGCCGGACTGACGAAACCCTGCGCAGCAGAACGACTTTGGACGGGCTCGCCGCTCTGGCGGCGGGCGGGTACGTCGCTCGGGACGACGCGGCCAGCCTCGATGCGGCGTACCGCGTCCTGCGTTCGCTGGAGCATCGGGTGCAGCTGCACCGGCTGCGGCGGACCCACCTGATGCCGACCGGCGAAGACGACCTGCGCTGGCTCGGCCGCAGCATGGGGCACCGGGCCAACCCGGCGCACTCGGTGCAGGGTCAGTGGCAGCGCCAGGCCCGCGAGGTGCGCCGGCTGCACGAGCGGATCTTCTATCGCCCGCTGCTCGCCGCGGTCGCGCGGCTGAGCACGGACGAGGCCCGGCTGACCCCGGAGGCAGCCCGAGAACGGCTGTCGGCCTTGGGTTTCCGCGATCCGGCCGGAGCGATCCGGCACATCACGGCGCTCACCGAGGGGGTCAGCCGGCGCTCGGCGATGCAGCGGACCCTGCTGCCCGTGATGCTCGGCTGGTTCGCCGACGAGGCCGACCCGGACGCCGGGCTGCTGGCCTTCCGCCGGGTGAGCGAGCAGCTCGGCGCGACGCACTGGTACCTGAAGATGTTGCGGGACAGCGGATCTGCGGCCGAGCGGATGGCCCACGTGCTGTCCCGCAGCCGGTACGCCGCGGAGCTGCTCCAGCGCGCGCCCGAGGCGGCGCTCGTCCTCGGCGACGACACCGGGCTGCGCGCACGCAGCGCCGCAGGCCCTGCACGACGAGGTGCTGGTCGCCGTGCGACGCCGCGACGACGCGGCCGATGCGCTGGAGGCGCGCCCGGGCGATCCGCCGGCGCGAGCTGTTCCGGACCGCCGTGGCCGACCTGGTCCGGTTCAGCGACCTCGAGCAGGTCGGCACCGCGCTCACCGACATCACGTCGGCGGTCGATCGCTGGCGCGCTCGACCTGGCCACCCGGACCGTCGAGCAGCGCACGGGTCAGCCGATGCCGGCCCGGCTGGTCGTCGTCGGCATGGGCCGGTTCGGCGGGGGTGAGCTGGGCTATGGCAGCGATGCCGACGTCATGTTCGTCTACGACCCGGTCGAGGGCGCCGACGAGCGAGCCGCCCAGGAGGGCGCCGCTGCCGTCGTGCAGGAGCTGCGCCGGCTGCTGTCCGCGCCCGGACCGGATCCGGCGATCGAGCTCGACGTCGGCCTGCGGCCCGAAGGCAAGAACGGCCCGCTCGTGCGCAGCCTCGCGTCGTACCGCAGCTACTACCAGCGCTGGTCGCTGGTGTGGGAGGCGCAGGCGCTGCTGCGGGCGACGCCGATCGCGGGCGACGCCGAGCTGAGCAAGGCCTTCGACCAGCTGATCGAGCCGGTGCGCTGGCCGCAGAGCGGGTTGACGCCGGCGGACGTCCGCGAGGTGCGCCGGATCAAGGCCCGGGTCGAGGCCGAGCGGCTGCCCAAGGGCGTCGACCCGAGCCGGCACCTCAAGCTCGGTCGCGGCGGGCTGGCCGACGTGGAGTGGACGGTCCAGCTGCTCCAGCTGCAGCACGCCCACGAGGTGCCGGCGCTGCGGACCACCGGCACCCTGCCGGCCCTGGCCGCGGCGGTCGCGGCCGGCCTGCTCGGCGCCGAGGACGGCGAGGTCCTGGCCCAGGCCTGGACCCTGGCCTCGCGCTGGCGCAACGCCGCGGTGCTGTGGCGCGGCCGGCCGGTCGACGGGCTGCCGGTCGACGTCCGCGACCTGGACGGCGTGGCCCGGATCGTGGGCTACCAGCCGGGTGAGGGGCACCGGGCCGAGGACGACTACCTGCGGCTGACCCGGCGGGCCCGCCAGGTCGTCGAGCGGGTGTTCTACGCCTGAGCTGCCCGCGTCCGGGCACGAACAGTCGCGAAACGGGAAACCGCGACATCCGTCGGGTTCAGGGCTACATTCGGATCAGAAGGACCGGGCATCCATGGACTCTGGAGGCAGGGATGAGCGCACTGAAGCGTTTGCCGGGGGCGGCCTGGCGCAAGGTTCGCGCGCTGTTCTCGTCTCGTGCACGGTTGGGATGACGTCCGGGAGGTCTACGGCGACAACCCGAACAACCTCTCCGAGGAGGAGCGCGTCCGACAGCACGCCGATCTCGAACTCGGTCAACGTCGGCCAGAGCGGCTTCTAGGCCCGCTCGCCCAGACGGAGCACCGCAGCTTCGACTGCCTCGTTGTGCGTTGTCGGGTGGTGTCCTTGCGGACCTGCCCGTCGCCTGAACGCAGTCGCCTGACGCGGTCGCCTGAACGCGCTGCGTTGCCGTCCGACGCCCGACCGGTTGATCTCGTTGTGAACCGCGTCACTCGATGGCTCGGCCGGTGCCAATCTGATCGAGCCGCCCGGCTGGGTTGGCACCCGGGCACTCGGCACCGGCAAGCCCGAGGGCTCGGTGTCCCCCGAACCCAGCCGGGCGGCCCAGCCCGACCCCGTCTCGTCGTTTTGATGCAACGACGCGTCACATTTGACGCGCCGTTGCATCACGCTATCCGGACTCGCGGCGGGTCGTCGGCGTCGGGTCGTGATCCGTCGCCCGCTCAGGTCGGCGTCCGGTCATGATGGAGCCAACCCAGCAGACCGGCAGAGTCGATGCGCAGCGGACGGCCATCGGCCGGATGGTCGACGTCGCAGCCGGCTCGATCCACGTCCGCGAAGACGGGCCGGATCTGCGTCACGATCGAGTCGCGAGCTGGCCGACGCGCCGAGATCGTTCTGCTGCATGGGTTCTCGTCGTCCATGCACTCGTTCGACGCGGTTGCCCCGCTGCTCGCAGCAGCCGCCGGGTCCTGCGGGTCGACCTCCTGGGTCACGGCTGCTCGCCGAGTCGGCTCGGCCGGACTACGGCAGCGAGCAGCCAGGCCGAGATGGTGGCCCAGGTCGCTCGACCGGCTCGAGATCGAGGCCGATGACGGTCGTCGGGCACTCGTTCGGCGCTGACGTCGCGATCGCCCTGGCCGAGCGCTCAGCCGGCCGTGCAGCGGGTGGTCGTCATCGGCCAGGCCCCGGACTATCGCGGCGCCCGGCTGCCGCGGGGCAGCGCGCTGCTGAGCCGACCCGGTCGGTCGGCCGGACCCTGCGCCGCCTGGCCCGACCTGGCGCCGTCAACCGGACGCACGGTTCGCCTTCGCGCCGGGCGTCCGTCCCGCGCGTCTGGTCGACCGGCCGGACCGGCTGGCCCTGGACTTCCGGGCCACGGCACCCGAGGTCGACCGCACGGTCCTGGTCGACCGGCCGCGGGGGCTCGCCGGCCGGGGCCTGGACCGTGCGGCTGGCCGACGCTCGGCCGGCCCGCCCTGGTCTCCTCGGTGCGCAGGACCGGCTCTATCCGGTCGAGCCCGCGCGGGCCCGCTACGCCGGGGTCCCCGGCGTACAGGTCGAGGTGCTGGCCGGCAGCGGGCACTCGCCGCCGCTCGAGCAGCCGGACGACACGGCGCGGCTGATCCGCGGTTCATGCGCTTGAGCTTGCGCCAGCCGCCGGCCCGGTTGTTGGCGATGATCTGTCTCGAACATCGCGGTCAGCGCCCGGGCGTTGACCGGCTCGCCCTCGCGGAAGGCCACGGTGCGCGCCGTCTGGTTGTCGTGTCCGGCCGTGATGATGCCCTCGGGGTCCGGGACGATGCCGCCGTCGTAGAGGAAGACGTTGACGTGGTCCTTGGCGGCCAGCAGCGCGCAGATGTTGCCGTCCAGGACGAAGTACGGCTGCACGGGTGCGCTTGATCGTCTCCTGCGACCTCCGGGTCGCTGGCCCGGACCAGGCGGCGGACCTCCTGGCAGATCTGCTGCTGCCACGCGGGCAGCGCGTCGATGTAGGCATCGACCCGCGGATCGTCTCCCTGGCTCATCGGTCCTGAGGCTACGCGCGCTGGCATGACTCAGTAGAGCCGGCGGTGCCCCTGACAGGACGAGAAGCGACAGCCCACATGGACAGCCGGCGGAGGGGCACCATGGACGAGCAGGCGTCGAGTGCGCAGACCCCGATGAGCGATGCCGAGATCCGACGCCCAGGTCGACGAGCTGCTCGCCGAGATGACGGTGGCCGAGAAGGCCGGGCAGCTGACCCAGTACTTCTACTTCGGCGCGACGGTCGAGCAGGCGGCCGCCACCAGCGGCGACGCGAACGAGCCGCTGGTCGCGACCGGTCAGGGTGCGGTGGTCGAGGCCGGCGCTCGAAGCGCGGCGAGGTCGGGTCGCTGCTGTTCGTGACCGACCCGGCCGAGACCAACCGGCTGCAGCGGCTGACGGTCGAGGGCAGCCGCTGGGCATCCCAGCCCTGTTCGGCTTCGACGTCATCCATGGGCTGCGCACGATCATGCCGGTGCCGATCGCGATGGCCGCATCCTGGGACCCGGCGACGGTCGACGCCGGTCAGGCGGTAGCCGGGCGCGAGGCGCGGGCCGTCGGCATCCACTGGACCTTCGCGCCGATGGTCGACATCGCGCGCGACCCGCGGTGGGGCCGGATCATCGAGGGGGCGGGGGAGGACCCCTATCTCGGCGCCGCCATCGGCGCGGCGCAGGTGCGCGGCTTCCAAGGTCCCGAGCTCGGCACCCCGGAGCGAATCATCGCCGGGCCCAAGCACTTCGCCGGCTATGGCGCGGCGCTCGGCGGGCGGGACTACGACGAGGTCAACCTGTCCGACTCCGAGCTGTGGAACGTCTACCTGCCACCGTTCCAGGCCGTCGCTCGACGCAGGCGCGGGCAACGTCATGACGGCGTACATGGATCTCAACGGCGTGCCGGCCAGCGGCAACCACTGGCTGTTCACCGAGGTGCTGCGCGGGGTGCTGGGACTTCAAGGGCTTCGTCGTCAGTGACGCCAACGCCGTCCGCAACCTGCTGACCCACGGTTTCGCCGAGGACCTCACCGACGCCGGGCGCTCGGGCCTTGACCGTCGGTGTCGACATGGAGATGGCGATCAGTGACCCGGCGTACGCGCATCTGCCAGAAGCGGTTTCGAGCGGGTGCCATCACGGAGGCCACCCTCGACGTGAGCGTACGACGCGTGCTCGAGGCCAAGATCCGGCTGGGCCTGTTCGACGACCCGTACGTCGACGAGGACCGGGCCCGCGAGGTGCTGAGCGACCCGGCCCACCGCGAGGTTGCCCGCGTCGCCGCCGAGCGAGCGGCGGTCTTGCTGCGCAACGAGGGCGACCTCCTGCCGCTGGATCTGCCTCGACGGTCGGCGTCGATCGCCGTCATCGGCCCGCTCGCCGACTCCCAGTCGAGACACGTTGGGGCCGTGGTGTTTCGACTTCGACCTCGACGAGACGGTGACGGTGCTGGAGGGCATCCGAGGCCCGCGCCGGCGACGTGTCGCGTGGTCGACTATGCGCCGGGCATCCGGCCGGCCCAGCGGATCTTGCCTCGATGTTCGACATGTTCCCCGGCAACGCCCGGTCGACCCGGAAGGCTTCGACGACGAGGCCGAGCTGCAGCGCGCGGTCGACCTCGCGCAGGCCGCGGACGTCGCGGTCGTCGTCGTCGGTGAGTGGCAGAACATGATCGGCGAGGCGGCCTCCCGGTCCTCGCTGGAGCTGCCTGGTGCGCCAGCTCGAGCTGCTCCAGGCGGTCGCCGCCGACCGGCACGCCGGTGGTGCTGCTGGTCCTCAACGGCCGCCCGCTCGACCTGCGCTGGGCGGCGGAGCAACGTGCCGGCCATCCTCGACATCTGGTACCCCGGCACCCAGGGCGGCACCGCGGTCGCGAACCTGCTCTTCGGTGACGTCTCGCCCGGGGGCAAGCTGCCGTTCAGCTGGCCCCGCACGGTCGGCCAGATCCCGATGATCTACTGCCCACACCACGTCCCACGAGCCGGAGAACCAGCAGCAGCGCTACTGGGACGAGGCGAGCACGCCGCTCTTCCCGTTCGGGCACGGGCTGAGCTACGGCCGGTTCAGCTACGCCAACCTCAGCCGTCGACCAGGACGTGATCGGTCCCGAGGACGAGGTGACCGTCTCGGTCGAGGTCACGAACACCGCGCGCGAGCGGGCGGCCGACGAGGTGGTCCAGCTGTACATCCACCAGCGGCACGGCACGGCGTCCCGGCCGGTCCGTGAGCTCAAGGGCTTCCAGCGGGTCAGCCTCGATCCGGGGGAGAGCCGCCGCGTGGAGTTCTCCTCGGGCCGCCGAGCGGCGCTACTGGAACGCGGCGGTGCGTGACTGGGTGCTCGACCACTCGACCTTCGACGTCTGGGTCGGCGGCGACTCGACGGCCGATCTCGCGGCGACGTTCGAGGTGGCGAAGTCCGATGAGTCGCTCGTCGGACTGGAACGCTCGGTGTCATCGACGACTTCCGGGCCCACAACGGCAAGGTCGGCGGCCCGTTCGAGGGTGCGCCGGTGTTGCTGCTCCATCACCGCGGCCGGAAGTCGGGCGAGGAGTTCGTCGCGCCGGTGATGTACCTCGCCGAGCCCGACCGAGCCCGGCACGGTCTATGTCTTCGCCACGAAGTCCGGCGCGCCCGACAACCCGCAGTGGTACTCCAACCTCACGACGGCCGGCGCCGGTCGGGTCGAGATCGGGACCGAGACGAGCATCGACACCGTCGACGTCGCGGTCGAGGACGTCACCGGCGAGGAGCGCGACCGGATCTACGCCGAACAGGCCCGGCGCTACCCGGGCTTCGCCGAGTACGCCGAGAAGACCGCCGGCATCCGCACGATCCCGGTGCTCGCACTGCGCCGCGCGCCCGCGGAGCGCTCCGGCGAATAGCCTGCCGGGGTGCGCACCATCGGCAGAATGCACCATCTGATCGTCGACTGCCCGGACCCGGCGGCGCTGGCGGCGTTCTATGCACCGCTGCTCGGGCTGCCGGTGACCTATCGATCGGACGACTTCGTCGTGGTCTCGCGCGACGACACCTCGTCGGGCGTGGCCTTCCAGCGAGCGCCGGACCACCAGCCGCCCTCGTGGCCGGATCCGCAGTCACCGCAACAGATGCACCTCGACGTGATGGTCGACGACGTCGAGGTGGCGGCGCGGGAGGTGCTGGCGCTCGGCGCCCGCAAGCTCCCGGGTGAGGGCGTCTATGCCGACCCGGCCGGGCATCCGTTCTGCCTAGTCCCACGCCCGCACTGGGCGGCCCCGATCGCCGGGACCGGGCGGTGATTCGCTCAGCGCACGGCCACGGCCACGGTCACTCGCATGACGCGGCGGACCAGGTGGACGAGGCCCTGGAAGCGGACGCCGACGGCCGGCGGGCGCTCCTCGTCAGCCTGGCGGTGCTGGCCCTGACCGCGCTCGTCCAAGCCGTGGTCGTCGCGTGGTCCGGCTCGGTGGCTCTGCTCGGCGACACCTTGCACAACGTCGCGGACGCGCTGACCGCCGTACCGCTCCTGATCGCCTTCCGGCTGGCTGGTCGGGCGCCGACGAAGCGCTACACCTATGGCTACGGCCGGGCGGAGGACCTGGGCGGCCTGTTCGTCGTCGCGATGATCGCCCTGTCCTCGGTCGTGGTCGGCTATGAGGCGATCGACCGGCTCGTCCATCCGCGCGGCGTCTCCCACCTCTGGGCGGTCGCGGCTGCGGCGCTGGTTGGCTTCTGCGGCAACGAGTTCGTGGCTCGCTATCGCATCCAAGTCGGTCGGCGGATCGGCTCAGCGGCGCTCGTCGCCGACGGGCTGCATGCGCGGACGGACGGGTTCACCAGTCTCGCCGTCCTGCTCGGCGCGGCCGGTGTGGCTCTGGGCTGGCGGGCGGCCGACCCGGTGATCGGGTTGGTCATCACGTTGGCGATCCTCGGTGTGCTGCGGTCGGCCGTCCGTCAGGTCGGGGCCCGCCTGATGGACGCCGTCGACCCGGCCCTGGTCGACCAGGCCCGCACGTCGCTGGCCCGGGTCGAGGGGGTGCTGGACGTGCGCGACCTCCGGATCCGGTGGATCGGACACACCCTGCGCGCCGAGGCCGACGTCGTCGTCGCGGCCGACCTCAGCCTGCTCCAGGCCCACGAGCTCGCGCATCACGCCGAGGCCCACCTGCTGCACGACGTACGGCGGCTGACGGCCGCGACCATCCACACCAGCCCGGCCGGCGTTCACTGAGCGAGGGTCCGGTCAGTGCGTGCCCGGCTCGTGCGACAGGTGGCTGGCCGTCTCGAGCTGGAAGGTGGAGTGCTCGACGTCGAAGTGTCCGACCAGACAGCTCTGCAGCTCGTCGAGCAGTCGTGGTGCATGCCCGTCGTTGAAGCACGAGTCGTCGATGACCACATGGGCGGACAGGGTCGGCAGGTTGGACGTGACCGTCCAGACGTGCAGGTCATGCACGTCGTGGACATGCTCGGTCTCCATCAGGTGGCCCCGGATCGCGGCGAGGTCGATGTTGGCCGGCGCCGCCTCCAGCAGGATGCGCCCCGAGGCGACCAACAGCCCGTACGCGGCGTAGAGCATCAGTCCGACCACGACCAGAGAGGCAATCGAGTCGGCCCGCGTGAAGCCGGTGATGATGATGACGACGGCGGCGACGAGGGTGCCGATGAAGCCGTAGAGGTCGGTGATGATGTGGCGGTAGGCGCCCTCGACGTTGAGCGAGGATCGGTTGGCCTTGGCCAGGATCCACGCGACGACCAGGTTGACGAGGATGCCGGCGACCGCCACGGCGAGGACCGGCCCGCCCTCGACGTCGGGCGGGTGGATAAGGCGCCGGATCGCCTCGACGCCGACGACGCCCGCTGACCACCAGCAGGGTCGCGCCGTTGCCCGCGGCGGACAGGATCTCGGCCCGCTTCCAGCCGAAAGTCAACGCGCCGGCCGCCGGGCGCGCCGCGAGCCGGCTGGCCCACAGTGCCGCGGCGAGCGCGCCCACGTCGGAGAGCATGTGCCCCGCGTCGGAGAGCAGCGCGAGTGACCCGGAGATGACCGCCACGACAACCTCGGCGGCCATGAAGAGGCCGAGCAGGGTCAGCGCCCAGCGCAGGGACCGGCGGTCGGTCGTCGGGTCGACGCCGTGCGGGTGCGCGCCATCGGCGTGCGCGTGCCCGTGCGCGGTCATCTGGAGCTTCCTGAACCTGTGGAGAGCAGTCAGCTGAACGGTAGTTGACTGCGCAGCCTCGGGGCGCTCACGGGCCGGGTCGGGGCGAGGGCCGGTCGCTAGACGAGGCCGAGCAGGCCCGCGCCTGCACCGAGGACAGCGCTGGCCCCGAGCGTGCGCAGGACCGACCAGCGCAGGCGGAACAGCAGCAGGCAAGCGACGGCGGCGATCACGATGGCGACCGGTCGGAACGAGCCGAACAGCGCGTACTGCACGTGGAGCGGTCCGAGCGACAGCGTGCGGACATCCCGGAACAGGGTGTGCACCCCGAAATAGAAGGCCAGGTTGGCGATGACCCCCACGACGGCCGCCGTCACCCCAGCCAGAGCGGCGGACAGGGTGCGGTTCCCGCGCAGTCGCTCGACGTACGGCGCGCCGAGGAAGATGAACAGGAAGCTCGGGACGAAGGTGACCCAGGAGGTGAGCAGAGCGCCCAGAACCGCTGCGAGCCAGGGGTTCAGCTGGCCTGGGTTGCGGTAGGCGCCCAAGAACGCCACGAACTGCACGACCATGACCAACGGGCCGGGTGTCGTCTCAGCCAAGGCAAGACCCTTGGCCATCTCGCCCGGTCCGAGCCATCCATAGCTCTCGACGGCTCGTTGCGCGACGAACGCCAGCACCGCGTAGGCGCCGCCGAAAGTCACCACCGCGGTGCCGGAGAAGAACAGACCTTGTTGCAGCAGAACGCTGCTCGTTCCCAGCACGGCGACCACGAGGACTACGGGGGCGGCCCACAGGAGCAGTCCGACCACCAGAACGCGCAGCGTCCGCGCGGCCGAAGGCCGCTCGCGGTGCAGATCGTGGTCCGGGACGAGTGGCGGCGGCGCCGCGTCGACGGTGCCGGTCGCGGTCGGCCGCGATCGTCGACGGGTTGGCGCGCCCCATGGCCCAGCCGGCCAGGCCGGCCGCGAGGATCACGATCGGGAACGGCACCGCGAACAGCGCCAGGGCGGCGAAGGCCGCCGCCGCGATGGCCCGGTGGGCCGGTTGGTGCAGGGCGCGTCGGCCCACTCGCCCGACGGCCTGGATCACGATGGCCACGACCGCAGGCGCCACGCCGGCAAAGACCCACGTCACGACGCCGGTTTCGCCGTACGCCACGTAAATGGCCGAGAGGGCGAGCAGCGCGATCACTCCGGGCAGGACGAACAGCCCACCCGCAGCGATCCCACCGCGGGTGCCGTTGAGCAACCAGCCGATGTAGACCGCAAGCTGCTGGGCCTCGGGGCCGGGCAAGAGCATGCAGTAGTTCAAAGCGTGCAGGAAGCGCTGTTGACCGATCCAGCGCTTCTCGTCAACCAGAGTGCGCTGCATGACGGCGATCTGGCCGGCTGGGCCACCGAAGGTCTGGAGGGAGATCAGGAACCAGGCTCGCACCGCCTCACCGAACGGGATCAGGTCCCGTGGGCTGGACGCCGCGACCGGCCTCTCATCCATGCGGCGATTAGAGCACCACGCAGTGCAGTCACGGAGTCGTGGCGACGATCTTGCCGCGCACCCGCCCGGCTTCGAGGTCGCGCAGCGCGGCCGGGATCTCGCTCAACGGGCAGACCCGGTCGATGGCCGGGGTAACCGCGCCGCTCTCGATCATCGTCCGCAGGGTGTCGAGGTCCGCGGTCTTCACCTTGGCGACCCACGGGGTCCCGAGTCGCTGGCCGACGAACGGCGACAGCGCTATCGAGCGCAGCTGCCGGCCCATCCCGCCGGTGAGCTGTCCGCCGCCTTCGCCGCCGACGAACACCAGCGTGCCCTTCGGAGTGAGAAGGCGACGCAGGACCTTGACCGGTCGGTTGCCGGCGATGTCGATGACCAGGTCGTAGCGAACGTCTCCGTCGGTCAGCTCGCTGGTCGTGTAGTCGACCACGTGGTCCGCGCCGATGCCGCGGACGAAGTCGAGCTTGGCCGGGCTGCAGACACCGGTGACCTGCGCGCCGAGATGCTTGGCGATCTGGACCGCGAACGAGCCGACGCCGCCGGAGGCGCCGATCACCAAGACGCTCTGGCCGCTCGCCAGGCGGCCGTGGTCGCGCAGGGCCTGGAGCGCGGTGACGCCGGAGACCGGCACCGCGGACGCCTGTTCGAAGCTCAGGTTCGCCGGCATCGCAGCCAGCGTGCCGGTCCCGGCCGCGGCGTACTGGGCGAACGTGCTCTGGCCGGTGCCGTAGACCTGGTCACCGACGGTGTAGCCGGTCACCTCGGTCCCGACGACCTCGACCCGGCCGGCGAGCTCACTGCCGAGTCCGGGTCGCTTGGGTCGCCGCACGCCGAAACCGGCCAGCCGCATCAGGTAGGGGCGGCCGGTCATGACGTGCACGGCGCCGCGGTCGAGACCGGCCGCCTGCACCCGCACGAGCACCTCGTCGGCGGCGATGACCGGACGCTCGACGTCGCGGACCTCCAGGACATCAGCCGAACCGTACGCGTCTCGTGTGATGGCCTTCATCGGGAGGTCCGCTCTGCAGTAGGTGGTTTGCCGACGGTAGCCTTATGTTGTAAGGTTCCCTTACGCCGTAAGGTAGCCGTACGCCGTAAGGCTGTCAACCGTTGGGAGGACCGTCGTCCATGAGGTCGAGCACTGAGCGGAGCTCGCGTCCGCGCGTCCCGCTGACCAAGGAGCGGGTGATCACCGAGGCCGTCGCTCTCGCCGACGACGAGGGCATCGCGTTGCTGACGATGCGCCGGCTGGCCGACCGGCTGGGCATCGAGCCCATGTCGCTCTACCACCACGTCGCCAACAAGGACGAGATCCTCGACGGGATGCTCGACGTGGTCTTCGGCGAGATCGAGCTGCCCTCGACCCGGGTGCGGTGGCGGACCGCCATGCGGGCCCGGGCGGCGTCCGCTCGTGCTGCCCTGCGCCGCCACCCCTGGGCGGTCGGCCGGATGGAGTCTCGGGCCAACCCTGGGCCGGCGACGTTGCGGCACCACGATGCGGTGATCGGCTGCCTGCGCCGGGCCGGCTTCACGGTGGCGCTGACAGCGCACGCGTTCTCGGCGATCGACAGCTATCTCTACGGGTTCGCGATGCAGGAGCTGGCGCTGCCGTTCAGTACGCCGGAGGAGACGGCCGCGATGGCCGAGACGTTCCTCGAGCAGTTCCCGGTCGACGCAGTTCCCGCACCTGGCCGAGCTGACCACCGAGCACGTGCTGTTGCCGGGCTACGACTACGGCGACGAGTTCGACTTCGGGCTCGAGCTGATCCTGGACGGCCTGGAGCGATCCCGCCAAGGTTCCGGTCGCTGAGGCGGCGGGCTACATCTCCTCGTGGATGTTCGGGTCGCCACCGAAAAGACGCCCGCCCCGGTCACCGATCTCGGTGATGGCAGCCAGCTCGGCGGCGGACAGCTCGAAGCCGAAGACGTCCAGGTTGTCGCGCTGTCGCTCGGGCGTCGCCGACTTCGGGATCGGGATGGCGCCGAGCTGGGTGTGCCACCGGAGGACGACCTGGGCCGGGGTCACGTCATGGGCCTTCGCCGCCGCGTCGACCGCAGGCTCGGTGAAGGCCGGCTTGCGCTTGCCGAGCGGGCTCCAGGACTCGGTCTGGATGCCGAGCCGCTGGTTGACCGCACGCATGTGCTGTTGCGGGAAGGCCGGGTGCAGCTCGATCTGGTTGACGGCGGGGGTGACCCCGGAGTCGGCGATGATCCGGTCGAGGTGCTGCTCGGCGAAGTTCGACACCCCGATCGAGCGGACCAGGCCCTGTCGTTGCAGCTCGACCAGCGCCCGCCAGGCCTCGTGGTACTGGCCGACACTCGGGTTCGGCCAGTGGATCAGGTGCAGGTCGAGGTAGTCGAGGCCGAGTCGGTCGAGTGATCCGTGCACACTCGCCATCGCGTCGTCGTACGCATGATGGCGGCCGGGCAGCTTGCTGGTGACCTGTAGCTGCTCGCGCGGGAGGCTCGAGCGGCGGATCGCCTCGCCGACCTCGACCTCGTTGTCGTAGTTCACAGCCGTGTCGATCAACCGGTAGCCGATGTCGATTGCGCTGACGATGGCGTCGATGCCTTTGTCGCCCCGGAGTGGATAGGTGCCGAAGCCGATGGCCGGCAACGTCGTGCCGTCGGCCAACGAGCGGGTCTGGGTCATGGTCCGACGCTACCCGGCACCCTTAGGGTCGATCCATGGGCTCTCCGACGCGCTGGGTCACGGACACCTCAACGGGCCACTCTCGTTGGTACATCGAACGATTCCGCCAGATGGCGGCCGAGGGGACGGACCTGGGCGGCGAGGCCCGTCTGGTCGACGCGATGGCGGCGCCCGGCTCGCGGATCCTGGACGCCGGGTGTGGGACCGGTCGGGTGGCGGGGATCCTGCACGGTCGCGGCCACACGGTCGTGGGCGTGGACGCCGACGCGGACCTCATCGCCGCCGCCGGCGAGGACCACTCCGGGCCGACCTGGGTCGTGGCCGACCTGTCCGAGCTCGACCTGCCGGCCCAGGGGGTTGCCGAGCCGTTCGACGCAGCGGTGGTTGCGGGCAATGTGCTGGCCTTCGTGGCGCCGGGGACCGAGCCCGCGGTTCTGCGCCGGATTGCCGAGCATCTGGTGCCCGACGGCTTCGCGCTCGTCGGCTTCGCCACCGACCGAGGCTACGACCTCGCGAGCTTCGACGCCGACCTGGCCGCGGCCGGCTTCCAGCTCGAACATCGTTTCGCGACCTGGGATCTCAGGCCCTGGTACGGCGACGCGCCCTTCGCCGTCAGCGTCTTGCGGCGGCCGCCCAGCGAGGAGCGGTCGCAATGACCCACGTGATGGCGATGAGGATGACCGCGATGACCACCGACGTGATGACGACGCCGATGTATCCGTGGTGTGCGGGGTCCATGAACGGGTAGGGGTACCAGTCGGCGATCGGCCCGCGCACCAGGCTGTAGCCGAGGTAGGCCAACGGGAAGGCCAGCCAGACGATGCTGCGTCGGAAGGCGACGCCCTTGACCCGGCTGGCCACCAACCAGTCGACGATGACGACGATCGGCATGATGTAGTGCAGCACCGTGTTGTCCCACGGCACAGCGGTCAGCTCCTCCGACGAGTAGCCGGACAGCAGGACGATGAAGACCAGGATCGTCGTGGTCATGTAGAGGGTGACGGCGCCCCGGAAGAAGTCCAGGCGGTCGCTCTTGCGTCCGGCCGCGAGGGCCAAGCTGCTGAGGACGAGACTCAGGACGGCGAGGGTGTTCGCCTCGACGGTGAAGTAGCTGAAGAAGTTGCCGGCCTCGAACCGGTGGCGGGCCACGAGGGTGGCGACCTCCGTCACCAGGGCGCTGAAGCCGAGGAACGCGAAGGCCATCTTGGCGGCGACCACATACCCACTGCCCCGGTGCACGGGGGACAGCCTGCCATCCCGACCGCCTACCGGCATTGGCCCGGCTCAGCCGAGCAGCTGACCCAGCAGTGCGCCGAGCCGCTTCTGGTCGGCCGCGCTGAGCCGGCTGGTCATCGGGGCGAGCAGGAGCGCCACCTCGTCCTCGATCGGCCGGGCCAGCCGTCTGCCCTTCGCCGTCAGGCTGACCCGGACGGCACGCGCGTCCTGCGGGCTGGTGTCCCGGCGGACCAGTCCGCGCTGGACGGCCCGGTCGACCAGGCCGCTGACGGACGACCGCTCCAGCCCCAGGTGGTCGGCGAGCTCGCCCATCGTCGGAGTGTGGTCGCGCAGGATGGCGAGGACCCGTAGCTGGGTGAGCGAGAAGTCATGGGCGGCCGCGACGCGGGTCAGGAGGGCGATCACGGTGAACGAGACCTGGACCAGGCCGTCCATCGTCTCTGCGTCGAGGTCCGGTTCCTTGGGCGTCGGCATGTCGTCACTCTAGCTTGCAATAGTTCGTATCGCCATCTATTTTAGTTCGTGATACCACCTATTAACGCGAGTGGCTCGTGCAGCGGGCCGGTTCGGAGCAGCCAGATGCGTGCAGCAGTCGTGACCTCGTTCGGTTCGGCACCCACCTGCGCCGAGATGCCCTCACCGCCGGCGACGACAGAGACCGAGATGGTGGTGGACGTCGTCGCGGCCGGGCTGCATCCCCGGGTGCGCTCCCAGGCGGACGGCTCGCACTACACCAGCAGCGACCAGCTGCCGCTGGTCCCGGGCATCGACGGCGTCGGTCGTGGGCCGGACGGGCACCTGCGCTACTTCGTCCTGCCCGACACCACGATGGGGTCGATGGCCGAGCAGACTGTGATCGACGTACGCCGCAGCATCGTCCTACCGCCGGGCTGCGACCCGATCATGGTGGCCGCTGCGATGAACCCGGCCATGTCGTCGTGGGTCGCCCTGCGCCGGCGGATCCAGATGCCGGCCGGGCAGAGCGTGCTCATCCTGGCCGCGACCGGCAACGCCGGACAGCTGGCTGTTCAGATCGCCCGGCACCTCGGGGCGAGCCGGGTCATCGGCGCCGGTCGCGGGGCCGAGCGGCTGGCCCGGCTGCCCGGGCTGGGCGCAGACGAGGTGGTCTCGCTGGCGGGCGACCCGGCCGAGGTGGCCGATCGTCTCGGGCGGGCCGCCGGCGACGTCGACATCGTTCTGGACTACCTGTGGGGCGAGCCCACCGCCGCGGCGATGACGGCGATCGTGATGAGTCGTAAGGATCCCGGCCAGCCGCTCACCTGGGTCGAGATCGGCTCCGTCGCCGGCCGGACGGCTGCCATCCCGTCGGCCGCGCTGCGCGCCGCCCGGCTGCAGATCGTCGGCAGCGGCCAAGGCTCCGTGCCGACCCGCGACATCGTCGCCGAGCTGCCGGAGCTGGTGGCCGCCATCACCAGCGGCGCCTTCCAGGTCGATGTCCGGACGGTCGCCCTTGCCGAGATCGAATCAGTGTGGAACGAGGCGAACCAGCCGCAACGGACCGTTGTCACGCCCTGAGGCTGAGACGTCGGTCGCGTGACCCCTGGGTTGCTTGCGCCGGGCTGTGTCATGGTTCTGGGAGTGCCGACATCCCGGCGCGGCTAGGAGGGCGCGATGCCCCCGCTGCCCGCGCCACCGGCCGTGGAGCCGTCCGCGCCGGACATCGAGCGTGTCGGGTGGGGCTTCATCGCGCTCTACACGCTGGCCTACATCAGCACCAGCCTGCTGTTCCTCGCCCCGATCCTGGTCACCCTGGCCCTGAAGATCAACGCGCTCGTGGGCATCGACCGGGCGCCGCACAGCCTGTCGCTGGTCGCTGGAGTCGGCGCGCTCGTGTCCATGGTGGGCAACCCGTTCTTCGGTCGGATGAGCGACCGCACTGCCTCGCGGCTGGGGATGCGGCGGCCGTGGATGGTCATCGGTCTGCTCGGTGGCTCGACCGGCATCCTGATCGTGGCGCTCGCGCCAAACGTCGCGGTTGTCCTCGTCGGCTGGTGCATCGCCCAGCTGTTCTTCAACGCGTTGCTCGCGGTCCAGGTCGCGGTGCTGCCCGACCAGGTGCCGGTCGCCCAGCGCGGCCTGGTCGCCGGCGTCCTGGGGGTCTGCGTGCCCATTGCATCGGTCACCGGCACCTTCGTGGTCAAGCTGTTCGCCGGCAACCAGCTGGCGATGTTCATGGCGCCGTGCGCGATCGGCGGCTTCTTCATCCTGCTCTTCGCCGCGGTGCTCAAGGACCGGCACCTGGTCATGGCCGATCGGCCCACCTGGTCGCTGCGCGAGCTGGCCGGCACGTTCTACGTCAACTTCCGCAAGCACCCGGACTTCGCCTGGGCCTTCGCCAGCCGGTTCCTGTTCATCCTGGCCTACGCCTTCCTCGCGACGTACGAGGCCTACTACCTGTTGGAGAAGCTCGGCAGCGCCGAACACGATGTGCCGCAACAGATCTTCCTCGGCACGCTCACCCAGTCGGTGTTCATCGTCGCGGCCTCGCTGATCTGTGGCCGGCTCTCCGACCGCACCGGCCGACGCAAGGTCTTCGTCCTCAGCGCCTCCGCCGTCTACGGCCTCGCCCTCTTCGTCATCGCGGTGGCAAGCAGCTTCAACGGCTTCCTGGTCGGGATGGCCATCGGCGGGCTGGGCTTCGGCACCTATGTCGCCGTGGACCTCGCGCTCGTCGCCGATGTCCTGCCGGACAAGGACAACGCCGCCAAGGATCTCGGGGTGCTCAACATGGCCGGTGCGCTGCCCTTCTCGGTCGCGCCGGCGATCGCGTCCGTCATTCTCTCGATGGGGGGCGGCAGCTACAGCGTGCTGTATGCCGTGGCGGGGGTCTGCGCCATCCTCGGGGCGGCCGCCATCGTCCCCGTGAAGCGAGTCCGCTGAACGCGCGGCCGGCCCGCAGCGAAGATGGGGGAGTGTTCGCTGCCTTGTCACCCCCGAGGCGACGGCTGCTGCTCACGGTCGCGGGCGCGGCGCTCGTCGCGCTCCTCGTCGTCGGTGGCCTGGCCGTGCGTTCGATCGGCGGCGACCAGGTCGACCCGGTCGCTCAGGATCAGGCCGGGCCCGATCCTCCTGGTGCCCGGCTATGGCGGCTCGTTGCAGTCGTTGACGGTGCTCGCCGCGGCCCTACGACGGGACGGGCGCGACGTCACCTTGGTCGACCTCCCCGACAACGCGACGGGAGACCTGAACCAACAAGCCAGAACCCTTGGTACGGCGGCCAAAGCGGCCATCGCCCGCACCCACGCACCGTCGGTCGACGTCGTCGGCTACTCGGCCGGCGGGGTCGTGGCGCGGTTGTGGGTCAAGGACTTCGGCGGTGCCGACCTGGCCCGGCGGGTGGTCACGCTGGGCTCGCCGCACCACGGCACCGGACGTGGCCGGCATCGCGGTCGACCTGGCGCCGAGCCAGTGCCCGACGGCCTGCCGCCAGCTGGCCCCGGACAGCACGCTGCTGCGCAGTCTCGACGTCGGGCGACGAGACGCCGCCCGGCCCGCAGTTCGTCTCGATCTGGACGACCGAGGACCAGACCGTCACCCCGCCCGACTCCGCGTCGCTGATCGGGGCGGTCGACTTCTCGATGCAGAGCGTCTGCCCCGGCATCCACCTCGCGCACGGCGACCTGCCGGAGTCGACGACCGTGATCAACGCGGTGAAGCTCGAGCTGGCCTCGACCCCCGTCGTACGGCTGACGTCGTCGGACTGCGCTCGGCTCAGCTCGTGATGTCCTTGGTCGTGAAGTTGGCCCACGCGGCACCCAGGAACACCACGACGTAGACCGCCTGCAGCAGCGGCCCCGCGCACGACGTCCCGCCACAGGATCGGGTCGCGGAACAGGTCGACGAAGGACAACCAGTAGCGCGTCGGCAGGTAGGGCTGCAGGCTCCTGGCCGCGTCCAGGGTCAGCAGCAGGGTCGAGGCGATCAGCAGGGCGAGGGCGCCCATCGACGCCGCCAGCGGAGTGTCGGTGACGGTCGACAGGAAGACGGCGATGGCCGCCACGCCCAACATCGACAGCACGGCATAGGCCAGCGACAGGCCGGTCCGCCAGGCCAGCTGGTTCGAGCTGAGCGACGAGCCCGAGATGCTGGTCGCGACGCCGCCCTGCGCGCTGCCGAGCAGCAGCCGGCCGACGACGTACGCCGTGACCGCGACGACCACGACCGCGAGAACCACGAAGCCCACGATCGCGGCCAGCTTGGCGACCAGGAGGCGGGTCCGGCTGACCGGGCGGATCAACAGGTAGCGCAACGTCCCGGCCTGGGCCTCGCCGGCGATGGAGTCACCCGCCATGACCGCGACGGCCGCGGGCAGGAAGAGCGGCAGCACGATGGCGATCGCGGCCAACGGATAAAGCTTGCCATTAGACAACACTGCCGACAGGAACGCCGGTCCCGTGCCCGGGCGTGGGCCGAGGTCGGTCACGGCGAGCAGGATGGCCACGATGGTCGGCAGCGCGTCGAGCAGCCCGATCGTCACCCAGGTGCGCGGGCTCAGCACGAGCTTGCGCAGCTCCGCCCGGATCACGCGCCGCGCCGATCGGTCCGGGCCATCCGGTCCGAGCCCGGCCCGGTCGCCTCGAGGATGACCTCCTCGAGGGTTCGGCGCTCGACGGCGAGCGACTCCACCCGGATCCCGCTCTCGACCAGCTCCGCGTTCAGGGCCGCCGGGTCGGCGCTGGCGACCGTCAAGGTGTCCGCCTGCTGGCCGACGACTCGAGACCCCAACCGGCTCTTCGCGGCCGTGGTGTCGGGCGTCTGCACGACGACGCTGCCGGTCGGCGCGCGCAGGGCGGCCAGCTCGGCCTCGAGGACGAGTCGCCCCCGGTCCAGGACCCCGACCCGGGTGCACATCTGCTCGACCTCGGCCAGCAGGTGGCTGGACAGGAAGATCGTCACGCCCCTGGCGTTGAGCTGCAGCAACAGCTCACGGATCTCCCGGATCCCTTGCGGGTCAAGCCCGTTCGTCGGCTCGTCCAGGATCAGGAGCTCGGGGTCGCGCATCAGGGCCGCGGCGAGCCCGAGCCGCTGCCGCATGCCGAGGGAGTAGGCCTTGACCGGGCGCCCGTCCACCCCGGCGAGGCCGACCTGCTCGAGGGCGTCGTCGATGCGGCGCTTGCGCGTGGGCCGAGAGCCTCCGGGGCCCATCGAGTCGATGAGGGAGAGATGCGTCCGTCCGGACAGGTGGCCGTAGGCGGATGGTCCCTCGACCAGGGCGCCGACCTTGGGCAGGACGCGCCGGGCGCTTTTCGGCATCGCGTGGCCGAGCAGCTCGACCCGGCCCGACGTGGCCAGCACCAGGCCCAGCAGCATCCGCACCGTCGTCGTCTTGCCCGACCCGTTGGCTCCCAGGAAGCCGTAGATGTCTCCCGGTTGCACCGCGAGGTCGACCGCGTCGACTGCCACGACCGACCCGAAGCGCTTGGTCAGTGCCGTTGTCGAGATCATCACGGGCGCGGCGCCGTACGGTCTTCGGGCAGCAGCTGCTGGGTCGTGGCGATCTCGGTGCCCGCGGCCGCCAGCGTCTGCGGTGTCACGGTGCCGGCCAGCAGCCAGCTGTGCCGGTCGAAGCTGCTGGTCGTGAGCAGCAGGTTGAGCGGGGCGACGCCGAGGGACAGGCCGGCTGGGGTCGGCAGAGCACCGGGCGTGATGCTGAGCTGAGCCCGCAGTGGCTCGGCGACCCGGTCCCGGAGCGGGATCGCGATCATCCGCGTCGCACCTCGGCCGTAGACGCCGACGGCGCCGGACTGGTCGCCGCTGCGGGTCAGGCCGTCGAGGGTCGGCGGAGCGACCACCGGGGCGTAGGCGTTGGCGGCCGCCGCGATGTCGACGACATCCTCGAACCGCGACCGTGCACCCGGGGCCAGCGTGAAGGTCGTGTCGCGCACGGGAGGTGTGGTCAGGGAGACGGAGTCGAACGCGCTCGTGACAGCGGCGTTCCGCGCGCCCCCGGCGTAGACGGCGACCCTGAGGGGCAGTCCGGACCGAGGCTCGACCCAGACGTCGACCCGGGCGATCGACGACTTCGGGTCGTGGGGGGTCAGCCGCAGGCCGGGTGCCGAGACGCCCGCCACGCGAACGGCGTCGAGCCGGGTGACCTCGTCTGTGTGGGCGCCGGCCAGGAGCTGGCGGGCCAGGTTCGGCGGCAGCAGGTCCGAGGCCTGGGGCAGCCGGATGACGGCGGGGCCGGTGCGGGTGGCCCGGTTGGACTCGTAGTCCCACGAGGTCGTCCCGACCGGGTACTGGAAGAGGTCCGTCTCACCGGTTGCGGTCAGCTTGTCGACCCGCCAGTCGTCGTCGCCACGCCACCACACGCGCATCCGGGTGCGCTGGCCGAACAGGTCGGCCAGATCCGTGAACTGGTCGGTGAGGGGCAGCCCCAGCGTGCCGAGCGACTCGACGTAGCCCGAGTAGGGCACCGGCGTCGACGACTTCACCTTGGCCAGCAGGTCGGTCGCGCTGATCGAGCTTTGCGAGACGGGGAGTGCCTTGGCGACCATCGGCGCCGAACACAGGAGCAGCACGCCGAGCGCGACGATGCACCATCGGCGAGTCGCGGTCACGGTTCAGGCTACGTCGGCCGGCGTCGCCGCGTTCAGACCGGATGAGAGCGTTAGGGCATGCGCGTACTGGTCACCGGCGGGGCTGGCTTCATCGGCCGGTCCGTCGTTGCTCGACTGGTCGAAGGTGGCGAGGACGTCGTTGTCCTCGACTCGCTGCGCCCTGACGTGCACTCGAGTGGCCGCCGGCCCGACCCAGAAGTGGGTGTCCGGCTCGACGTCGGGGACGTCCGCGATCCCGATGCCGTCGGAGCGGCTCTGACCGGAGTCGATGCGGTCGTGCATCTGGCCGCGAAGGTCGGCCTCGGGGTCGACCTGGGCGACCTGGACGACTATGCATCCAGCAACGACGTAGGCACGGCCGTGCTGGTGCAGTCGATGGCCCGAGCCGGCGTCGGCCGGCTGGTTCTCGCCAGCTCGATGGTGGTCTACGGCGAGGGGTCCTACACCTGCCCGGAGCACGGGCCGGTGCGCCCTCTGCCACGCGGCGAGGAAGACCTGAGGGCCGGCCGGTTCGACCCCGGCTGCCCGATCTGCAGACGGCCTCTGACCCCGGGTCTCGTCACCGAGGAGGCTGCTCCAGATCCACGAAATGGTTATGCCGCAACGAAGTTGCATCAGGAGCACTTGTCGTCGATCTGGGCGAGGGAGACCGGCGGTACCGCTCTCGCCCTCCGGTTCCACAACGTCTACGGACCGGGACTTCCGGTCAACACGCCGTACGCCGGAGTGGCCGCCCTCTTTGCCTCTGCGTTGCGCCAAGGCGCTCCGCCCCGGGTCTTCGAGGACGGCCGGCAGCGACGAGACTTCGTCCACGTCCAGGACGTCGCCCGCGCGGTCGTGACCGCCGTGGGCTCGCCCCTGGCCGAGCGGCCCGTCGGTCTGCAGGTCTACAACGTCGGCAGTGGTGTGGTGCACACGATCGGCGACCTGGCCGAACACATGGCGACGGCCTGGGGCGGCCCGCAGCCGGTCGTCACGGGAGACTTTCGGCTCGGCGACGTCCGGCATGTGACGGCCTCGTCCGCCAAGATCACCGACGAGCTCGGCTGGCGCGCTGCGGTCCCCTTCGACGACGGGGTCCGGGAGCTCGCGGCGATGTGGCGCAGCGCGCCGGATGGCGTCAGCGAGCCGTAAGCGATTCGTCAGCCGTACGGCGCGCACACCTGCCGTTCGACCCCTAGCGTCGGACCGTGAGTGGCTGGGAGCGCGGTTTCACCGTCGACCTTGTGCTGCCCTGCCTGGACGAGGCGGTGGCGCTGCCGTGGGTCCTCGGCCGGGTGCCCGTCGGCGTTCGGGCCATCGTCGTCGACAACGGTTCACGCGACGGTTCGGCGCAGATCGCCGACGAACTTGGTGCGACGGTGGTGCGCGAGCGGCGTCCGGGCTACGGAGCCGCCTGTCACGCCGGCCTCCTCGCCGCAACGGCCGACCTCGTCGTGTTCATGGATGCTGACGGGAGTCTCGACCCAGCTGGCATCGCCTCGCTCCTTGCGCCACTGACAAGTGGGTCCGCCGACCTGGTGGTCGGTCGACGCCGGCCGTCGGTCCGGGCCGCGTGGCCGTGGCACCTCCGGCTGGCCAACCTCGAGCTGGCGAGACGGGTGCGGCGGCGGACCGGCCTGACCGTGCGCGACGTCGGGCCGGCCCGCGCCGCGTGGCGTGAACCGTTGACCATGCTGGGGATCCAGGACCGCCGCAGCGGGTATCCGGTCGAGACGTTGGTTCGTGCGGCGGATGCCGGATGGCGGGTGGCTGCTGTTGACCTGCCGTACTACCCCCGGACCGGGCGGTCCAAGGTCACGGGGACCCCGCTCGGTGCAGCTCGGGCGGTCCGGGACATGAGCCACGTGTTGGCTCGATGAGCAGCCAGCTGGCGGCGTCGACGACACGAGCCCAGGTCGAGCAGCCGGATCCGCGGGCCGGGAACGTCGGTACAGCAACGATTCTGGTCCTCGCCAAGGCGCCGCGTCCGGGTGCCGTGAAGACTCGACTGCAGACCCGGTTCTCCCCGACGCAGGCCGCCGCGCTGGCTCGAGCCGCCTTGCTGGACACGTTGGATGCGGTGCAGCGACAGGACGTGGGTCGACGAGTGCTGGTGCTCGAGGGTGAGCCCGGGCCATGGTCACCGCTGGGTTTCGAGGTGGTCGGCCAGGCGGACGGCGACCTGGCCGACCGGATCGCCACAGCCCTCGAGGGGGTCCTGCCGGGAGCCGGTCCGGCGTTGTTGGTGGGCATGGATACGCCGCAGCTCGACTCGGCGCTCCTGGACATCGACTGGGCCGGCGCCGACGCCGTGCTCGGTTTGTGCGAAGACGGCGGCTACTGGGCGATCGGCCTGCGTGAGCCGCACCCTCGGGCGGTCCGCGGCATCCCCATGTCGACGCCGGACACCGGCCGGCTGCAGCTGCGCCGGCTCCAGGAGCTGGGTCTGCGCGTGCATCTGCTGCCGACCCTGCGTGACGTGGACACACCGGTCGATGCGGAGATCGTGGCCCGGCTGGCTCCCCGGACCCGCTTCGGTCGTCTGCACACTCGGCTCACTGGGGCAGTGTCTGCGCTCCAGCTCTTCGAGGAAGCGCTCCGTGGGGCAGACGTCACGGCGGCTGGCCCGCACAGTCGACTACTTGACGTCAGACGTTGGCAGGCCGATGCCGACGAGGTGGACCGGCTGGTCCTCGATCGCTGTGAAGGTCCGGTGCTCGACGTCGGCTGCGGCCCGGGCCGGTTGGTCGCAGAGCTCTCGGCTCGAGGCATCCCGGCCCTGGGCGTCGACGTCTCGCCGGGGGCGGTCGCCCAGAGCGCTGCCCGCGGCGCCGCCGTGCTGCACCGGCGGGTCGAGTCCCGGCTGCCCGGCGAAGGGCGCTGGGGGACTGTTCTGTTGATGGATGGCAATGTCGGCATCGGGGGCGACCCCGACCGTCTGCTACGCCGTTGTGCCGCCCTGCTTCGCCCGGGCGGCTTGTTGCTGGTGGAGGCCGATGTCGGGCCCGAGGTGGACGATGCCGAGCCGGTGCTGCTGACTGCGGGGGATGGCCGCCGGGCCGAACCGCTGCCCTGGGCTCGTCTCGGAGTGCTCTCCATCGCCCGGCGAGCGGCGGGCGCGGACCTGCTGATCCAGGAGGAGCTGCAGCTGGCTACTCGGGCGTTCGTCGCGCTGCGCGCACGCCCAGGCCGACCTGGACCCCGATAGCGACCGCGAGGCCAACGGCCGCGGCGACGCACAGGCCGATGAACGGGTGGCCGAACTCGATGGTCGGGTTCGACCGCCGAGGCGCTTGGTGCACGAGCGGAAGCCCGATGATGAGGACCGCAGCAACCCACGCCAGCAACGCTCGCGCGCCCCAGCGAGCCGACACAGGCAGGAGCGGAAGCGCGAACCGCCCGAGCAGAACGCTGACGGGTGCGAGCAACCCGTCGTGGATGACGACTCCGAGCGCGAACCAGATCACGACGTGCAGTCGATCGACCGGGGGAATCGCGGTCGCGGCCAGCCAGCCGCCCCGGATGACCAGAACGGCCCCCAGGACGATCAGCCCGACCCGGACCGCGCTGAGCGCGCCAACTCGGCTCATGACCGCTCCGGCGCCGACACGGTGATCCGCGCCACCCATTTCGTCTGGAGGACGCCGGGCCGGTTCGGGGCGATGATCCGGGCTGGGAAGCCATGCTCGAGGTGCAGCGGTTCGCCCTTGATGTCGAGTGCCAGCAACGTGTCCGGGTGTGCCGCGAAGGCCGGCGACAGGTCGGTGTGCCGATAGATCCCGACCTTCTCGAGTGAGTCGACCCGCACCGAGGAGGTGTGGTCACCGCCGGCTGCGCGGACCAGGTCGCGGATCCGCACCCCACCCCAGGTCGTGCCGGAGCTCCACCCCTCGACGCAGGCGATCGGCAGGTCGGCCTCATGGCGGGGCATCGCGACGAGCTCGGGCCGGGACAGCAGCTGGGTCCCAACCGGCCCGATCAGCTCCAGGGCCCAGTCCGCCGAGGTCGCGGTCTCCTGGACGCCGGCAGCGCCACTGGTCCGGTTGATCGGGAGTCCCTGTGGCCCCAGACCGGGCCGACGGCCGGACAGGATCGCGATGTACCGCAAGGGCCGCACGGTCTGGCCGACGCTGAGGACGACGACTCCTGTGGCGGCAGCGCCGACGCCGTACAGGAACCTGCGTCGCGTCGCTCCGGTGGGGTCGGGCCCGAAGCGCTCAGGCACCTCGTCACCGTCGGCGAGGGGACGGGAGAGCGCGCGCGCAGTGATCGGCAGCTTGGCCGCGATGTGCACCGCCAGGGAGCCCATCGCGACCCAGGCAACCGCGTGATGCGCGGTCGGGAAGTAGAAGTGGAACGGATACCACTGGGCGACGTTCAGAACTCCGGTGCTGACCTCGAAGAGGGCGGAGGCGACGAGCAGGCCCAGAGAGGCGCGTTCGAGAGCGTGCAGCAGGCTGCGGACGGGTGGCTTCGCGAACAAGCGCGGGTACGCCGCGTAGAGCTTGGCGAGCAGGAGCGGCACGCTCGCGAGGCCGGTTGTGACGTGGACGCCCTGGGTGAGCCGGTAGCCCCAGACCGGACGGGGGCCGAGTGGCAACCAACCCACCGGATGCTGTTCGTAGTGGCTGACCAGGCCGGTCAGGAAACAGACCAGGAACGCCGCGCCGAGCCACACGCCGAGTCGCGCTGCCACCCGCTCGTCATGCAACGGTGAGTGGAAGTCGCGCTCATCAGGTGGAGCCGGTGCCCGCATCTCAACGACGTTAGGGGCCAGGGCGCGAAACTTTGCGCCGAGGAGATTACGAGCGGCTGACGGTTCGTCCGATGGTCGATTCCGCGCGCGATCAGCACCGCGTCCGCGGGAGGCTGTCCGTCGTGAGGTCTTCCGGCACCGCCCGCATGGTGCTCGCCGCCGGCCCGATCCTGGCGAGCGATGCGGCGATAGCGCGTTGGGGTGACCTCGCCCACCGGACCTGGTTGACCGTGCTGACCGGTCTCGCCTGGGCCGCCTTTGCGGTCGGCGCGTGGTGGGTGCTCCGCGAGCGGTCGGCGGCGGACCCGCAGGAGGAGCGCCGCTCCCTGCGCCTCGTCGTCCTGTTGGCCGCCCTGCTCCAGCTGCCCGGCCTGTTCGCCGGCCAACACATCACGAATGACGCCTACCGCTATGTCTGGGACGGCCGGGTGCAGCTGTCCGGCGTCTCTCCCTACCGGTACTCACCGTTGGACGACCACCTGGCCCACCTGCGCGACCCCTTGCTGTTCCCCGGCCTACGACCGGACCAGTCGTCGGGCGTCGGGACGGTCCGAACATTGCCTTCAGACAAGCATCAGCTCAGGGTGCTTGCCACGCAGGACACGAGGACCCGGATGAACCACAGCCGGGTGACGACCATCTACCCGCCGGTTGCCGAGGCCTGGTTCGCCGCCGTGGCGCTCGTCACGCCCTGGTCCTGGGGGACCCACGGCCTTCAGATCGGGAGCGCTCTGCTCGCTGTGGGGTTCACCTATCTGCTCGGCCGGTGGTTCCGGCGCCGGAACGAGGACCCGCGGCGGGCCCTGCTCTGGGGTTGGTGCCCGACGGTGGTTATCGAAGCGAGCATCGGGGCGCACGCGGATCTGTTGGCCGCCGTCCTGCTCGGCGCCTCGGTCATCGTGCTGACCGGGTCGGCCCGGAACCGTCGCGTCGTCGGCGGGCTCCTGCTCGGCCTGTCCGTCGCCACCAAGCTCACGCCGCTCATCCTGCTGCCGGCCTTCGCCGCCCTGCGTCGGGTCTCGGGCCGTTCGCCGGACCTGCGCGTGGTCGCGACGGCACTCGCCACGAGCGCGGCGACATACGTGCCGCATCTGCTCGCTGCCGGTTCCTTGGTGCTGGGCTTCCTGCCCGGCTACCTCAACGAAGAGGGCTTCGACGACGGGCAGGGCCGCTACGCAGTGTTGGGGCTCGTCCTGCCGCCGAGTGCGCGCAAACCGGTGGCGCTTGCCCTCGGGGTGCTGCTGGTCGGACTGGCGCTGTGGCGGGCCCGCCCCGATCGGCCGCAGGACACCGCCGTCTGGCTCTTCGGCGGCGCGTTGCTGATCGGGACTCCTGGCTATCCCTGGTACTGCTTGCCATTGGTCGTTCTCGCGGTCCTGGCCGGACGGCTCGAGTGGTTGGCCGTCGCGGCGGCGGCCTACCCCACCTACGCGCTCTACTCCGTGCCGCACCTGCCGGGCGTCGCCTTTGCGACCGCCGGCCTGGTCGTCCTGGCCGTCACGCGGATCAGACCTCAGCGCGCAGGTAGCTGCGTGGGGTCGACGACGATTACGTCCGAGCCACCGAAGTCGGCGATCCAGAGCCGCCCGTCGTAGGCCGCGGCGACGAACGGGTTGCTCGCCCCGAGCGGCCACGGTCCGGTGACTGCGCCGCTGCGCTCGTCCACCCGATACAGCGAACCGTCCTTGTCCGGCCACCACACGCCGCCGGCGAGGACGTCCGGGTCATTCGGTGTCGGGCCGATTGCGCTGTGCCGGATGACCTTTCGGGTCCGGGCGTCGATCTGCACCGACTGGCCGGCGCCGTTCACCTGTTGGCCCACCCATAGCTGGTCGCCGTCGTACGCCGTCCAGGCCGTGCGTCCGCCGGTCTTGAGCTCGACCACTTGCCGGCCCGTCGGGTCGATCCGGGAGACCGAGTTGTCGCCCTGGTTGGTCACCCACACGTAGCCCCCCGCGTGGGCGATGCCGACCGGTTGCAACCCGACGGTGATCGTCTTGGTCCGGCCGCTGGCGGCGTCGATCCGCGTGACGGTGCTGTCGGTGTAGTTGCTCGTCCACGCCGCGCCGAAGGCGAAGGTGACGTCGTACGGGCTGTGGCCGACGTCGTAGCTGCGCGTTGCCGACGTGGCGGGGTTGATCCGGGTGACCGTGTTGTCGCCGTAGTCCTCGACCCAGATCGAGCCGGCCCCGTAGGCCAGGCCGCACGGCTGCACCCCGGTCTTGATCGGCGGGCCGAGCTGCAACGTGGCCGGGTCGATCCGGCGTACGGCGTTGTCCCCGAGGTTGGCGACCCAGACCGCGCCCGCCGCACCGAGGGTGGCGCACGGCATCGAGCCCGCCTTGAGGTGCGTGATGCCGGACGTCGACGCCGCAGGAGCTGGACGACGTGGCCGGGGCGCTGCTCGGCCGCGGAGCCGAGGGCGAGGAGCCGCTGCAGGCGCCCAGGGCCGGGCAGAGTCACCAGCGCGACCAGGAGGGTGAGGGAGCGCCAGGAGAGAGACATGGAGCGACCGTACGGCGTGGCGCGCCTGTTTTAGGTGACGAAACTACTACGATTCCGCAGTAGTTTTGCTGACGAGGAGAGGTCATGGCGATCGAGCAGCGGGGGCCGTTCCTGCTGATCTTCGCGCTGGGCCAGCAGCTGGGCGGGCTGCTCGGGCAGACGATGCGGGACGCGCCCCTCAAGCCGGGGGAGTTCGCCGTCTACAGCGCCCTGCGGCTGGAACAGCCGGTCACCCCCACCCGGTTGGCCGCGGTGCTCGGCATGCCGCCGACCACGCTGTCCTCGGCGCTGCGCAAGATGACCGAGGCCGGCCATCTGAGGCGGCTGCCCAACCCGGCGGACGGCCGGTCCGCCCTGGTCGAGCTCACCGATGACGGGGTGGACGTGACGGTTGCGTGTTTCTCCGCCTTCCGGCTGGCGATCGACGGGTTCCGGGAGCAGCTCACCGAGGAGTTCGTCACCGAGCACGAGCTGTTGCGCGTGCTCGAGGGAGCCAGTCGCGCCATCGCGGCGGCGAGTGAGCGGCTGACGGCTCAGGCCGCCGCGTCCTGAGGTGGGTCAGTCGAGTACCCACACGAGGGTGTCGTCGACGGCCGGCTCGTAGCCGCAGGTCAGTCCGGTGCGGACTCGAGCCCGCAGGTGGCCGCCCAGCTCAGCATCGACGCTCTCGATCCGGTCGAGCGCCGCGCTGATCGCCTTCTGTACGGCGACCCGGGCCCGCTCGTGGCTCGACCCGACCGTCCGCGACCCGCCCGCCCAGCCCGGTGGCGCGGCCGATCTCCTCGAGCAGCGCGTCCCGCTCGGCCCGCGCCGCGGCCGTGCGGCCGCTGGTCTGACCATTCCTGCGCCTCGTCGATCTCCTCGTCCAGGTCCCGCAGCCGTTGTCGGTAGGCCGCGAGGGCCTGCCGGTCCGCGACCTCACCGAGCCCGGACTCCGCGACCACACCGGTGCCGGCGCCGACCAGATCGAGCGCCGCGACCGGCTGCCCGGCCGCCGGCGCAGCAGTTCGCGCAGGTAGCCGAAGCCACGCAGCCCGCGGATCGTGACCGCCGCGTCGTCCGGCCCGACCAGCCACAGCCCGCCGGCGGTCGGGTGCAGGTGCATCAGGCGCCGGTCCCCAGTCGGCCGCCCGGCCGCCGCCGCGGCTCAAGGCTCGAGCCGGTCTCGCCACCAGTGCGCGCCGATGCGTTCGTACGTCGCGAGCGCTTGCGCGCCGAGCCGCTCCGCGGTCCGCGCATCCCCCAGCACGGCCGGCGGCTCGCGCGAGCGGGTCGTCCGTGACGCCGTGGAACATCACGCCGCCGCCGTTGATCACGGCCCGACCCTCGTACGGCGCGAGCAGTCCGAGCCGCCGTCGCGCATCAGCGTCCCGGTCGTCGACGGCCAGTGCCGCCTCGAGAACGCATTGCATGGTCAGCAGCCAGTTCACGTCGCGGGGCTGCTCGTCCAGGACCGTCCCGTGGAACATGTGGACGAGCGATCGGGCGCGGTCCGGCTGCCCGGCGCACACCCAGAGGAAGGCGGCCTCGGCGCACACGGTCGGGATGCCCTCGGCCAGCGCCGAACTCCTCGCACTCGGCCGCGCCGCTCGCGGCCCCGGCTCGGTCGTCGGAGTAGGCCGCCGCGTAGGCCTGCATTGCCTTGATGACCAGCCAGGCATCGGCCAGCGATGCCCGCTCGGCGGCGGTCTCCGCCGTGACGATGAGCGCGCCGCGTGTCGGTCCGGCCGCGCAGCAGGTCGAGCATCAGCCGGCGTGATGCGGCGAAGAACTGCGCTCGCGGGGACTCCTCGCCCAGTCGCTCCAACGCGCGCAGGTGACGATGGATCGCTTGCAGGTCAAGGCTTTCGCAGGCCACCTGAAGCCCCCACAGATGCGACTGCAGGCGAGCATCCGGGTCGAGGACGTGGGAGACGACCTCATCGAGACGGGCGGCCATCGGCCGCCGTACGTCGAGCTCGTCCGGCCCCCAGTGGGTCGCCAGGGCGGCGTCGAGGCAGTCGGCCAGGAGCTCAGGGCTGCCCGCTCGCTCCGCGTGGTCGACGGCCTCGTCGGCGAACCGTGCGCCCCGCTCGGGCTGGCCGGAGTAGGCCCAGCACCGAGCCAGCGCCGCGCCGAGCCGGGCCCGGTCGGCGTCATCCGTGGTGCGGGCCAGGACGTCGTAGACCTGGGCCGGCACCTTTCCGGGGTCGACGCCGAACAGCTGGACGGACGCCGCCCCGAGCACAGCTCGGGTCCAGTCAACGAGATCGCCCTCGTCGCGGCAGCGGCCCACGGCTTCGTCGTACAGGCGGGCGGCCGTCTCCCCTCGACCGGCCGTGCGTTCGGCATCGGCTCGGTCGAGCAGCACGCTGACGGTGTCCGCCCGGATCATCACGCCTGATCGTAGGTTTCAGCGACCCGGTGGCGCACCAGTGCAGGAGTAACGCGCCGCCCGAGAAGCAGACCCATAGATGGGAGCGCCTTGCTCCTCAACCGGTCGTGCACCACGACCCGCGTGCGGCTCGTACCGGACGGAGAGAGCAAACGATGTCGATCACCTCGATGGGGTCCCTCAGTGGCCAGGACACGCTGTTGGCGTCCTGGCAGGCACTCGCGCGAGCGTCGGCGGGAGCGAGGATGGCCCGCACCCAGACGACCATTGCTGCGGTATTCCCGGCCTGGCTCCCGCTGAACAACGCGATCCTGCTCGGTGAACCCAGCTCCCTGAGAGCCGCGGCTGCCGCCGTCGAGCTCAAGCGGCTCTATGCCTCGGCCGGCGTGGAGTCGTGGGCCCTATGGCTGCCCTCGTGGGCCGCCAGCCTTGGCGCGGCCGACGAGGTTGCGGTCGTTCCTGGCCTGCACAGGGACACGACCACGCTCGTGATGGAACTGTCGCTCTCGCAGGCTTCGGCTGAACCGGACGGCCTCGTTCGGACGTCCATCGCGGCGGCGACCCAGGCCACCGATGAGCCGGTCCCGGCCGGCGATCTGCCGCGCCCCGACGACGACACCGGTCTCGACGCCTGGGTCATGGTTCAGGACGGGCTCGCGGTCGCGGGCGCCTGGAGCCTCATCGACGGAACGGACTGCGGCATCTATGCAGTCGGCACCGTCCCGCAGTGGCGCCGACGCGGACTGGCCCGGGCCTTGATGCTGGCCGTACTTGGCGATGCGTATCGACAGGGAGCCCGTACCGCAACGTTGCAGTCCACACCGATGGGTGAGCCGCTCTACGCCTCGCTCGGCTTTGAGCCGGTCGGCCGGTACGACGAGTGGGTGCCGGCGTGACAGCGAGAACTGACACCCGGGACCGATGGCCCGCACGTCTGCAGCCCGGCGCGATTCGATTCGCTCGGGCCAGCGCCGGCTACGAAGCCACGGTCGCCTTCTACCGAGATCTGGTGGGGCTCCCGGTCATCGGCGACTTCGTGGCCAGCTTCGGTTCGGACGGAACGATCTTTGGGCTGCCCGGCAGCTCGGTGCAGCTGGAGGTCGTTCGGGCTCGGCACGATGACGAAGACGGCACCGGATTCGGCTCGGACCAGCTCGTCCTCTACCTGGACGGGCCGGCCGAGCTGTCAGCAGCCACCGCGTCGCTCCGGGACGCCGGGCTGCGCCCCGACCCGGCACCGCACGCGTACTGGGCGGCCAACGGCGCTCTGACGTTTCGTGACCCGGACGGCCGGGCGGTGATCTTCGCGCCGTGGGTCTTCGGCCGCGACCCGGATCCGGTGGACCGGGAAGACGCCTGATCAGCTCAGCCCGCTGGAATCACGCCGAGTCGCTGCGCCAGCGCCGGTAGAGGTCCATCAGGTCCTCCCGGGCCAGCGGGTCGAGGTCCTCGTCGCGCACTCGGCCGGCGACCGCAATGGTCACCTCGATCTGCTTCACATGCTCACTGCACATGTCGCACTCGCTGAGATGGGCCTCGAACAGGGCCTTGGCGTCCCGGGCGAGATCACCGTCCAGGTAGGCAGTGACCAAGGCAACGGCCTGCTGGCAGGTCAGGTCATGGCCGTTGACCCGGCGTCGCCGGAACCTCATGACAGCACCTCCAGCTCGAGCTCAGTCCGCACTCGGGTCCGGCCACGATGCAACAGCACTCGCTGGTTCCCTTCGGTGATGCCCAGGACCTCGCAGACGTCCATGCTCGACAGCCCTTCCACATCCCGCAGGGTGACGACCTGACGTTGTTGTGCCGGCAGGTGTTCGATCGCCGTACGGACCCGCTCGGCCAGCTCCGGTGCGCTGAGTCGGTCCACGGCCTCATCGGCCCAGTGCACGGGGGGCGCGACCCACCAGCCGTCCTGGCTGAATCGGCCGTCATCGGCCTCCAGCTCGCGGTCATCGACGGGAACGTGCACCCGCTCGCGGACACCCGTGCTGATCGCCCGGTTGACGACGATCCGGAACAGCCAGGTCCGCAACGACGACCTACCTTCGAATGTCTCGAGGCCCCGGAGGAGGCCGAGCCACGCCTCCTGGGCGACTTCCTCGGCCACGGCCCGGGTCCGGACGTAGCCACGGGCGACCCGGACCATCGACGCGTGGTGGCGCTCGACCAAGGCGGCGAACGCGGCTTCGTCGCCGGCGCGCAGCCGGTAGAGCAGCTCACGCTCGTCCAGATCGTGTGGGGTGCTCGGGATTGGCGCCACATGAGGTCAGTCCTCCCAGCGAGGCCGCGCGTTACGCGGATCGAGGGGTCGGTTTTCCGGGTCTGTGGGACCACGGCTCCCGATGTAACGGCCGCTCGGCCGCAGGGACCCCCGACTGAGAGCCCGGCCCGATCGCTGGGACCGTCGCGAGAACAGGACGAACTGTGAGCCAGCTCCCCGCACCGGAGGATGTCCCGCGAGTCGGGACGCCGTACGACGCCGCCGCCATCACCGACGTACTCGTCGATGCGTTCGCCCAAGACCCGATGTGGGGGTCGCAGTGGGCGTTCCCCGACCCGCGCACTCGCCGCGACCTTCGGCGCGCGGTGTTCCGGGTCCTGGTCGAGGGGGCCCTGCGGTATCCGTGGGTCTGGGTGGCGGGTGGCGTGACCGCGGCGAGCCTGTGGATCCCACCCGGGGGCAGCGACCTGTCCGCTCAACAGGAAGCAGCCTTCAACGCGTTGCTCGCCGAGTCCATCCCTGAGTCCTTGGACCGCGTGCTTGCGGGCTTCGAGCTCATCGAAGCGGCTCGCCCGCGTGAGGAGCACTACTACCTCTCCCTGCTCGGATCAGACCCATCGGTCACCGGGCAGGGGATCGGGTCGGACCTGCTCCGCCACACGCTGGCGCTGATCGACGACGCCGCCGCGCCCGCGTACCTGGAGACAAGTGATGGTCTCGTGCAGTTCTACGAGCGGTTCGGCTTCCAGCGCGCCGCCGCGTTCGTCCTGCCCGACGGGCCGAGCGTCAACACGATGTGGCGGCCGGCCGTCGGCGACCGATCGACCTTGCGAACGGCTTACGACCACGGGCGATCGCCCAGTGGGCTGTAACGCCAACGCTCTTTCGCAGTACTCACCGCTGTCGACCAGTGCGGTCGACTCCGAACATGGGAGAACGACATGCCTGCTCGTGCTCGTCTAGCAGTCCTCAGTGCATTGGCGGTGGCGGGAGTCAGCTTCCTGGCCGCTGCAGCACCAGCCGATGCGGTCGCGACGTCACGGGTGGTCGGTCACACCTACGTCAACGACAACGCGGCCGGCAACAACACGATCGCCGCTTTCGACCGTCACGCCGACGGCTCCCTCACCCCGATCCAGGGCTCGCCCTTCCCGGCCGGTGGAGCCGGTCTCGGTGCTGGTCTCGGTTCGCAGGGTGCGATCCAAGCCAGTCCGGACCACAAGTTCCTGCTGGCGGTCGACGCGGGCAGCAGCCAGATCTCGGTCCTTCGCGTTGGCCGGGACGGCGTTCCGACCCTGGTCGGCACCCCGGTCAGCTCCGGCGGCGTTCAGCCGGTCAGCATCGCGATCAACCGGTTCGGCCTGGTCTACGTCGCCAACGTGGGCAACGGTGGCAGCAACTACGCCGGGTTCGTCCTCACGTCGCTCGGCCGGCTGATCCCGTTGCCGCAGCACACGGTTGGCGTTCCTGAGGGCTCCGGTGTCGGCGACGTCTTCTTCAACTCCACGGGCGACCGACTGGTCGGCACCCGCGACAACACCTCCCTGATCGACAGCTTCACCGTCCGGCTGGACGGTCGACTGGTCGCGGCGCCGGGCTCGCCGTTCGCCGCTCAGAGCCTGGGCCCGATCGGTTCTGAGTTCCGGCCGACCAACCCCAACCAGCTGTACGTCTCGAACGCCCACGCCGGCGCCGGCCTCGGCACAGTCTCCGCGTTCCACGACAGTCGTCGTGGCGTCCTGACCTCGATCGGGGACTCCCCGGTCCCCAACGGCCAGACTGCGCCGTGCTGGGTCGAGATCAGCCATGACGGCAAGTGGCTGTTCGCGGTGAACACCGGCTCTGCCACCATTTCGTCGTTCGCCATCCAGCGCGACGGTTCGCTCGTGCTCCACGGCACGACACCGTTCACCAACGGTGCTGGTGCCGTCGACGCCCGCCTCGCCCCGGACGGCAGGACCCTCTCGGTCACCGGCGGCCGTGGTCTGGTCGTCAGTAGCTTCGCCGTGAACGGCGGCGATCTCACCGAGCTGGCCAGCTCGCCGACGCCTTTGCCGGCCGGCACGGCGCCGACGGGACTCGTGCTTCTGTAGTGCCCTGCCCCGACGGGCTCCAGGTCATCCTTGATCAGACGGCCTGGAGCCCGGCCGGGGTCAACCAAACGTTGGACCGCAACTGTGGATCGGAACCGATGAGTATCGAAGCCAGTGCCGGGCCCGGCCCGGCCGTCGAGCGTGACTACCCGCAGATGGCCGCCCTTCCCGGGCGAGTCGAACCAGCACCGCGCCGGGTCCGGGCCTACCTGGACGGGCGGCAGGTGTTCGACACCACTCACGCGAGGTACGTCTGGGAGTGGTCCAACTACCCGCAGTACTACGTCCCGCTGGCGGACGTGGACCTGTCCTTGTTGGTCGACGAGGACCACGAGCAGCGGCTCCGCTTCGGCACGGCCCGCAGGCATGGTCTGCGGACGCCGAACGAGGAGCGACCGGGCAGTGTGCGCGGTCTACGGGCCGGATGCGATCCCGGGATTGGCTGATACGGCTCGGTTCGACTGGGCCGCCCTCGACGCGTGGTACGAGGAGGACGAGCAGGTGTTCGTGCACCCGCGCAACCCCTACGTCCGGGTCGACGCGCTTCGTTCGCATCGCTCGGTCCGGGTCGAGCTTGATGGCCTGGTCCTCGCAGAATCGACCTCTCCGGTCCTGCTGTTCGAGACCGGACTGCCCACGCGGTACTACTTCGACCGCGGGGACGTCCGGCTCGAGCACCTGCAGCACAGCGACACCGAGACCGCGTGCCCCTACAAGGGAGTCACCACCGACTACTGGTCGGTGCTGACCGACGGCAGGGTCGAGGACGGCAACCGTGATCTGGCCTGGTCCTACCAGTTCCCGACGGCCTCACTGACGCCGATCGCGGGACTGATCGCCTTCTACAACGAGAAGGTCGACGTGTTCGTGGACGGCGAGTTCCAGGGCCGGCCGAAGACTCACCTGGTCCGATAGGCGACGTCATGGGTGCCTCCTTGGCGGTTGGTCAGACACCCAAGAGGCGTGAGGAAGAGTGGAACGGTGTGAACAGCTCTGTCACGAGCCCTCGGCGACCCGCAGTCGATCGAGCCCGGTGCGCCAGAAGGCCACCAGCTCGGCGATCGCCGGCAACGGGTCGAGCAGCATGAGCGCACCGAACGGCGCAGTCCAGTAGTCGTCCCGCTCGAGCGTGCTGTTCGAGACATAGGCGTACGGCGTCGGGGTCGAGTCATCCCCCGGCGACACCCCGACTGACGTCCCCGCCACGAGGACGGCAACGTCGAAGTGCTCCGGCCAGAGGGTGGGCGTCTCCTTGGGGGCGAGGACGCGCAGGGCCGCGTCACCACGGATCAAGACATCGGTCAAGCGTTGCAGCGCAACGGAGTCGAGGTCGATCTCCTCATCCTCAGTGACCCCACTGTGGTCGTGGTAGTTCGTCGGCTCGCCGAAGCCATGGCTAGTGGCGGCCGCAACGGCAGCGAACGTGCCGGCGAGCGGGACTCGTCGCTCGTCGTCGACGACCAGGTCCGTGCCATCGAGCCGGATGGCGGGGGAGCCGGTCGTCGCGAGCCCACCCGGCAGGACCCGGAGCCGGATCTGGCCGCAGTCCCGGTGCTGCGGACCGGCCAGAAGGGACTCGGCGATGCCGTGCAGGTGGCGGCGGGTCGAGGTCAGGCGATCCATTGGTGTGATCCGTTCCCGTGAGGTGCGATGTCGACCGGCCACGTCCCGTCGTGTAACGCGGATGCCGGGTCGGGGCACTGAGCCCTGACGACAGCACAGTGCCGGGACCCTCAGGAGGCGTTACATGACAGCCACGAACGAAGCGACCGGGACCGGGCAGGTGCTCGCCACCAGCCTGCTCGACCTGGCCGAGGACACGCCGGTCGGAGAGACCGTCGGCGCGGTCGACCTCGTTCTGGTCCGCCGCGGAGACCAGGTGTCCGTGTTCGAGGGTCGGTGCCCCCACCGCGGCGCGCTGCTCGCCGACGGCTCGGTGATCGGCGACGACCTCGTCTGTGGCGTGCACGGCTGGGACTTCCGGGTCGACACCGGGATCAGTGCCTACGAGCCCAGCCAGCGCATTCATCGGTTCACCCACCGGCTGGAGGGGGACCGGATCGTGCTGGACAGCGAGGAGCTGGCCACGTTCATCCGCGAGCGAGGGCTGGGCAGCTCCGCCGTACAGCCCTATGACCGGCTCTGGTCCGATCCGCACCAGGTGACGCCCGAGGAGCCGTACGTCGGCGAGATCCACCGCCTCGCCGCGAACGGCCTCACGAAGACGGGTCACCACGGACCGGTCGCCGCGATGGGGGTGCCGCGCACGGATCTGCCGCAGTGGGAGGACCTGCAGATGTTGACGGCCCAGCTGGCCCGCCTCCCGTTGCTGGACGACGAGCCGGTCGCGACCGGCGTCGACGATCGGCCGTCGCGCGGCGAAGCCGCTCCACCTGGACATCCCGATGTTCGTCTCCGACATGAGCTTCGGGGCGCTCTCGCAGGAAGCGAAGACGGCGTTGGCGCGTGGCGCCGAGCGGGCCGGGACCGGTATCTGTTCGGGTGAGGGCGGCATCCTGCCGGAGGAGCGGGCTGAGTGCTCGCGCTACTTCTACGAGGTGGCGTCGGCGCGGTTCGGCTATAGCGAGGAGGTCCTGTCGACGGTGCAGGCGATCCATCTGAAGCTCGGCCAGGGCGCCAAGACCGGCACGGGCGGACACTTGCCAGGCAACAAGGTTGTGGGTCGGATCGCCGAGGTCCGTGGCCTGCCCGAGGGTCAGTCGGCGATCTCCCCGGCCCGCTTCCCCGAGTGGATGATGGCCGCTGACGCCCAGCTCGCAGTCGACCATCTGCGGCAGGCCTCCGGCGGCGTCCCCATCGGGGTGAAGATGTCCGCCCAGCACGTCGAGGCCGACCTGGACGTCGCCCTCGACCTGGGGGTCGACTACGTCATCCTGGACGGTCGTGGCGGCGGGACCGGCGCTGCGCCGACCATCCTGCGGGACAACATCAGTGTGCCGATGATGGCCGGGCTGGCCCGAGCCCGCCGTCGGATGGACGAGCGCGGGGTGGGCCGTGACGTGACGCTGATCGCCACCGGTGGCCTGCGCCGGCCGGCGGACATCGTCAAGGCCCTGGCTCTGGGGGCGGACGCCGTGGCCGTCTCGAACACCGCGCTCCAGGCCATCGGGTGCGTCGGGATGCGGGCCTGTCACACGGACAACTGCCCGGTCGGCATCGCGACCCAGAAGCCCCATCTGCGGGCCCGGCTGCCGATCGAGCGGGCGGCCGAGCAGCTGGCGACATACCTCACGTCGGCAACGGAGCTCATGACCGTGTTGGCCCGGGCCTGCGGGCATCACAGCCTCTCCGACTTCACCGTGGACGACCTCACCTCATGGCGTCGTGAAGTGGCCGACCTGGTCGGGATCTCCTACGCCGGGGTCGGCGGTGGATTGCGATGAGCGAGACCATCTGCGGCGACCTGGCACCGGGTCGGTGATGCCGACGTCCCGGAGGAGGGCCGGGTCCGGGCGGCTGTCGTCGACGGCCGGCCGGTGGCGCTCTCCCGATGCGCCGGCGCACTGGGCGCCCTGGAGAACCGCTGCCCGCATCAGGGCGGACCACTGGGCGAGGGCTCGATCGAGAACGGCTGGCTGCGTTGCCCCTGGCACGGCTACGACTACGACCCCACGACCGGGATCCCGCCCGAGGGGTTCACGGACGCCCCGCCGGCGTACCGGGTCGAGGAGCGCAGCGACGGGACCTTCGTCGAGCTGCCCGACCTGCCCGAGCACGTCCGAACGGTCGGCGACGTCGTCGTCGAGACGCTGGTGGCTTGGGGGGTGACTCGGGTGTTCGGCATGGTCGGACACTCGAATCTCGGTGTGGCAGAGGCGATGCGGCGGGCTGAGGAGCGCGGTGACCTCCGCTACGTCGGAATCCGCCATGAGGGCGCGGCGGCGTTCGCAGCGAGTGCCTACGGCAAGCTGACCGGCCGCCCCGCGGCCTGTCTCGCCATCGCCGGGCCCGGGTCGACCAACCTGCTCACCGGCCTGTACGACGCCAAGGTCGACGGGGCACCGGTCATCGCCCTGTCCGGCCAGGTGCCGAGCTCGGTGCTCGGCAAGGGAGCCTTCCAGGACCTCGACCTCAATGCGGCCTTCCGCGACGTCTCCGTCTCGACAGCCACGCTGCACCACTCGAGCGACCACGCCGAGCTCGTCGCCTCGGCGGTCAAGCATGCGATCGACGGCAGGGGAGTGGCCCACCTGGTGCTTCCCGACGAGGTGCAGGTGCTGCCGACCGAGGCGCCGGCGGTCGAGCCGGACGGGCGGCTCGCCGGCCGGCGCACCCCGCCGGCGGTCGAGTCGGTGACGGCTGCGGCCGACCTGGTCCGCTCGGCGCGGCGTCCGGTCATCGTGGCCGGCAACGGCGCCCGCGGAGCACTCGCCGAGCTGACGGCGCTCGCTGATCGGCTGGGTGCTCCGGTGCTGACCACCTTCCGGGCCAAGGGGCTGCTCCCCGACGACCATCCTCTGGCGGCCGGTGTCCTCGGGCGCAGCGGGACGCCCGTAGCCAGCTGGCTGATGAACGAGTCGGACCTCGTCCTTGTTGTCGGGGCGTCGTTCTCGAACCACACCGGCATCGCGACGTACAAGACGCTGGTCGCGATCGACGACTCGCCGGGCTCGGTGGGCCGGTTCAACCCGGTCGATGCGGCGATCCTGGCTGACGCCGGACTTGCGCTCTCGGCTCTCGATGCCGCGGTCGGCCCCGACCCGAAGAGCGTGGACCAGAGGCCGGATGTGGCTGCCCGGCAAGCGATCTGGCGAGCGGAGAAGCAGAGTCGGGCCACCGACGATCGCGGCAAGGGTCTGCCGGCGGCGGCGGTCTTCGATGCCTTGAGCCGGCACGCACCGGCTGACTGCGTCTTCACGGTCGATGTCGGCAACCACGCCTACTCCTTCGGCCGCTACCTCGAGTCCAAGGGGCAGCCGGTGCTGATGTCCGGCTATCTGGGCTCGATCGGCTTCGGCTACCCGGCCGCGATGGGGGCCTGGGCGGCCGACGAGTCTCGTCCGGTCATCGCGGTGACCGGCGACGGCGGTTTCGGCCAGTACCTCGCCGAGGTGACGACGGCCGTGAAGTATGGAATCCCGATCAAGCACGTTCTGCTCGACAACGGGATGCTGGGCAAGATCGGTAAGGAACAGCGGGCGGGGCAGTTCCCGGAGTGGCAGGTCTCCCTGGTCAACCCGGACTTCGCGGCGTACGCCGAGCTTTGCGGCGCCCGCGCTCGGTCCGTGCGGACCGTCGCCGAGCTCGAGGCCGGGATGGCCGAGATGATGTCGGCCGAGGGACCATTCCTGCTGCATGTCCTGCAGGACAGCGAGCTGGTGTAGGCCGTGAGCTCCAGCGCCTTCGTCGTCGTACTCCTGGTTGCGGCCATCGTCCCCTTGGTCCGCGGTCTGTTGCCGCGGCTGCCGCTGCCCGGCCCGCTGCTGGAGCTGTTGGCTGGGATCGCTTTGGGGCCAACAGGTTTCGGCTGGGTGCATCTGGACACCCTCGTGTCTGCCGTCGCCGTGCTCGGCATGGCCTTCCTGCTCTTCCTCGCCGGCTTCGAGGTGGATGTCCGGGCCTTGGCCGGTGCGGACGGGAAGGTCGCCG
The DNA here is from genome assembly GCA_963794535.1 of uncultured Actinomycetota bacterium. GTDB lineage: Bacteria > Actinomycetota > Actinomycetes > Actinomycetales > CAVURS01 > CAVURS01. Next base: position 133,432 of record CAWCEI010000012.1, on the reverse strand, counting down.
GTCGAGGGCTGCTGCTCTCGCTGCTCCTCGCTGGAGGGGCCGCCGGCGTCCTGTACGCCGTGGGCTGGCCGGTCAAGGCCGCGCTGCTGGTGGCTTCCGCCTTGATGGCGACGTCCGTCGGCCTGGTCGGCCCGCTGTTGAAGGATGCCGGGCTGCTGGCCCGCCCGGTCGGGCGGCTGACTCTTGCCGCCGCCGCCCTGGGCGAGGTCACGGCCGTCCTGCTCATCTCGGTCGGTTTCAGTGTCGCTCACGGTCCGGCGGCGGCCCTGGCTGTGCTGGCCGTGGTCGTGGCCACCGGGGCGATCGCAGCGTGGGGCCTGAGTGCCGCGTCGCACCGGGTGCGGATTGCCATGGCGGTCCGGGCGCAATCCGAAGGCGGTGGACAGGCCCGGATCCGGCTGACCGTCCTCGCGGTCACCGCCCTCGCACTGCTCGCCTCGAAGCTCGGCCTGGAGGCAGTCCTCGGCGCCTTCCTCGCCGGCGGGCTGGCCCGGGTGATCGACCCGGATCCCGAGGGCTCGCACCCGGCCTACCCCGTGAAGCTCGACGCCATCGGGTTCGGCTTCCTGGTGCCGGTGTTCTTTGTCGCGAGCGGCCTCAAGCTCGACCTGCGCGACGTGCTGACCGACCCCTCTGCCCTGGTGCTGGTTCCGCTGGTGTTCGGCCTCCTGCTGGTGGTGCGCGGGCTGCCCGCGATCGTCTTTCGAGCCCAGCTCGACCCACGGCGGACGGTCGCGAGCGGCCTGCTGCTGGCGACCTCGCTGCCGTTCCTGCTGATCGCGGCCGAGATCGGCCAGTCGGCGGGAGTGCTGTCGGCCAGCCGAGCCGGCGCCCTGGCCCTGGCCGGTTTGGTCTCGGTTGTCCTGCTTCCTCCGGTCGGGCTGGCCCTGGCCGGTACGGTTCCCAGGTGGACATCAGGGGATCCGCAGGAACTGGCGACGGCGCTGCCGCCGTCTCCATCGTCGACCGGCCGGACGGCGTCATCGCCGAGCGGCTCCGAGAGCGCGACGAGCCCACCTTCCACGCGCTCGTCACGTCGTGGTCGCCAGTGATGCTCCGCCTGGCCCGGGGCTACGTGTCCTCCGCGGCCACCGCCGAGGAGGTGGTCCAGGAGACCTGGCTGGCCGTCGTCCGCGGGATCGAGCAGTTCGAGGGCCGTTCGGCGCTGCGGACCTGGGTGCTGCGGATCTGCGTCAACCAGGCCAAGCGGGCCGGACAGCGGGAGAGCCGGATCGAACCGGCCGGGATGCCGAGCGCCGACGGCGGAGGCACAGTGGACCCGAGCCGGTTCCGGCCGGCCGGCGAGGAGTGGGCCGGCTACTGGGCGCCGGACGGGAAGCCCGACGACTGGGGCCCAGAAGCCCGAGCCCTCACCCAGGAGGTGCGGGGAGTGCTGATGGACGCGATGCGGCTCCTTCCGGAGCGCCAGGCCCAGGTGGTCGCCCTGCGCGACATCCACGGTCTGGACAGCGCAGAGGTGGCCGAGCTGGTGGGAGTGAGCGAGGGCAACGTCCGGGTGCTGCTCCATCGCGGCCGAGCCGCCCTGCGGGAGCGGTTGGCGGACTTCCACCGCGGGGAGGGGCGAGCTGGATGAAAGGCATCGAGATCCCCTGCGCGCAGATCGTCGAGATGGTCACCGACTACCTCGAAGGCGCGCTCGATGCGGAGCAGTCCCGCCTGTTCGAGGAGCATCTTGCGGACTGTCCGCCGTGTGATCGCTACGTCGAGCAGATCCGGGTCACGGTTGAGCAGGTCGGCACCGTGGAGGAGCCGGATCTGTCGCCGTCGGCCTGGGCCGAGCTGCGCAAGGCTTTTCGCAGCTTGGGCTGAAACCGCGCGACGATCAACAGTCGTCGGGGCTCGGATCCGGATCGGTGGTCGCTGTCCACTGGCCGATCCGGAAGATCACGAACTCGGCCGGTCGCACTGGCGCGACACCGATCTCGCAGATGAGCCGCCCGTTGTCCAGGTCGTTCTGGGTCATCGTCGTCCGGTCGCAGCGCACGAAGAACGCCTGGTCCGCTCGGTCGCCCTTGAGGGCGCCCTCGCGCCACTCGCCGTACAGGAAGTCAGTGACGGTGCGCCGCACCTCCGCCCAGAGCGGCTCATCGTTCGGCTCGAAGACGGCCCATTGGGTGCCTTCGTCGATCGAGTGCTCGAGGTAGACGAGGTACCGGCGCAGGCTCACGTACTTCCACTCCGGGTCCGAGGTGTCGACCCGGGCCGGCACCCGACCGACGACCTGCCGGTGGGTCGGCTCCTCGACGACGAACTCGGTGGGCTCATCCATGTCCAGCATCCTGCTTCACCCACCACGGTTGTCGCTAGGCGCTCATCGATCGGCTCGTCGCCGAGTCCGCGAGGTAGCTGCCCCAGTGGTGTGCCCGGGTCTCCTCACCGGCCAGCAGCTCGGTCGTACCGCGCGTCACGAGGAAGCTCTCCGGTTCGAAGACCACCTGGCAGCCGGATCGCTGAAGGGCGTGCGCGATCTGCTTGCTGGCCCGTCCGGTGAGCAGCGGGGACATCGCGACCCGGGTGTCGAAGGCCGCGGCCTCGGCGTGCAGGCCCTGCGTGCCGGCGAACAGCTCCCGCAGCCCGGGTCCCGTCGCGCCGCACTCCAACCGAAGGCAGCGGCCCGGCACCGCCAGCTGCTCGAGGGCCCCTTGACGCGTGGCCGGGCGGCTCATGCCCCGCACATGCGTCGGACCGCCGGCAACGATGAGATCCGCGTCGTGCAGATCGGCGGCCAGTGTGTGGCCGGCGGCCAGGATGTGCACGTCGTACGCCGGCCGCAACCCCTCGGCGATCGCCTCGGCGATCACGCGGGTATTGCCGAACATCGACTCGAAGACAACCAAGGCGCGCTTCATCAGTCGACCTCAGGCCCCGACGACCTGGCCGTGGATCTCTTCGACCGTCATGCGGAGCAGGACCCCGACGGCGTCGTCTCGCCACGGGCTGGGGTGATGGCCGATGTCAGCCAACGTCGTACGGCTCAGCTGGCCGGACGCGACGATCGACCAGCCGCTGTGCATCGCACTGCTCGCGCTGTCGACCTCGATCGTCACCGGGACCATGGCCCCGTCGGCGGTGAGGCCGGCCAGCCGCGTCTCGGGACTGGTCTGGAACACGACCTCTTGGCCGTCGACCGAATGGTTGAGAACGACGATCTGTGGCCGGCCATCGGTCACGAAGGCCAGGCGGCAGACCCGGGTCGACGCCAGCAGGCTCCGGCAGCGCTCCGGCCCCATCCACGATGCGACGAGGGTGGCTTCTTCCGGCTGCGTGCTCATGTCCTGCTCCTTCGTCTGCTGAACATCGGGGTCGATCCGGTCAAGGCCATCCTCCGGCGGCTGGGCCAGGCGTCGGCAGAGTCCTTGGTCCCGTGCTGATCAGGCGGTCAGGGCGCTGGCTCCGACCCGTCGCCCGCTGACCCGGCCGAGCGAGATGGACACGAACTGGTCCCGGCCCTCACCCATGGCGCTGACCAGGTTCAGCCGCTGCGCCCGGGTCGCGGCGCCGCCCGTGAGCAGGGTCGCGACGCCGATCACCATGACGCTCCAGCCCTGGTCCCCTTCGTCGGAGAGGCAGTCGATCTCGAAGGCGACGACACTGCCGTCGCAAGCTCGGGCCAACAAGCCGTCGGTCTTGGTGCGGAACACGACGAGGTCTTCGGCCAAGGTGTAGTTGACCGGTACGACGGCGGGCATGGCTTGGGCATTGACCGCGACCCGACCGACCCGGCCGGCGGAGAGCCGGGCCATGCACTCGGTCCGCGTCAGGCGCGTCATCTGCGTATCCACAAGTCAAGGTTCGACGTTCGTGGCGCCCCTCCCTAGGGCCGAAAGCCCCTACGTGCCAGGGATTCCGGGACCGGTGGCCTGTAGACCGACCATCGGAGCACGCCCGGCTCTGCGGCCAGTCAGCCGTCCGATGGTGATCGAGACGAAGACGTCATTGCCGTCGCCCGCGGCCGTTGCGAGGTTGAGCTGGTTGGCCCGCACCGCCTGGCTCCCGCTGAGCACCTGGGCCATCCCGACGACCAGCACGCTCCATCCGGCCTGGCCGTTCGGTTGCACCTCGTCGATCTCGAACGCCACCACGGTGTCGTCACAGGCGCGGGCCAACAGGCCGTCGGACTGCGTCCGGAAGACGACGGCGTTGCCGTGCAGCACGAAGTTGACCGGGACCACGGCCGGCAGGGCCTGCTCGGTCACGGCGACTCGGCCCACTGGGGTCGAGCCGAGCAGGTCCAGGCACTCCTCAGGCGTCATCGACTCCAAGGCGCGGTCCATCGGGCAAGGGTCCCTCGACCGGAGTCCGTGGCGACAGGGACTTTGGTCCTGTCCGTGCTGCCGGGCCGTAGTGTGGGCGCGTGATCACCGGTGGTCCCCAAGGACCGACCGACAGCAAGGGGTCGGACTCGTTGGGTCTGCGCGCCCTGCTGCAGGAGGTCGTCGAACGGGTCGAAGGCGTGGCCTTGTTGGGTGACCGGATCCAGGCCCTGCTCGAGGCCGTCATGTCGATCGGCTCGCATCTGGAGCTCTCCGAGGTGTTGCGCAGCATCGCCCAGACGGCGGCTGAGCTGGCCGACGCCGAGTACAGCGCGCTCGGTGTGCTCGATCCGCACAGTGGACTGCAGCTCAGCGACTTCATCACCGTGGGCATCGACGAGGACCAGCGCCAGGTCATCGGTGAGCTGCCGCACGGCCGGGGCGTGCTCGGTGTGCTGATCTCCGAGCCGCATGCCATCCGACTCCCCGATCTGACGAAACACCCTGCGTCGTACGGGTTCCCGCCGGGTCACCCGCCGATGCGCACCTTCCTCGGGGTGCCGATCGTGGTGCGCGGCGAGGCCTACGGCAACCTCTACCTGACCGAGAAGCGGGGCGGGGGCGAGTTCACTGCGTCCGACCAGCAGATCGTCCTCGCGCTCGCCGCGGCCGCCGGGCTGGCAGTGCAGAACGCACGGCTCTACGAGCAGGAGCGCCGCCGACAGGAGTGGCTGGAGGCCGCCCGCGCTGATCACGGCGCGGCTTCTCGGCGGCACCGATCCGGCGGATGTCCTGCCGGACATCGTCTCGGCCGCGCGGCGCCTGGCCGACGCGGACATCGCGGTGGTGGCCCTGCCGACCAGCGGCGGAGCGGTGCGGATCGAGGCGGTTGACGGGACGAACGCCCAAGGGGTGCGCGGGGACGTCCTGCCCGCCGACAGCCTGACGGCGACCGTGATGCGCGAGCGCAAGCTCGTCGTCGTCGAGGATGCTCGGGAGGACCCGCGGGTGCGCCGGGGCGCCCTTCAGGAGGCAGGTTTCGGCACAACGATGTTCGTGCCGCTGGGCAACGATGACGAGGCGCTCGGCACCCTGGTCGTGGCGCGATCCGGCAGCGACCGGCAGTTCGGGGACGATGTCCTGCCGCTCGTGGAGTCCTTCGCGGCCCAGGCGGCGATCGCGCTGCGACTGGGCGCGGCCGCCGCCGACCGTGAGCAGCTGGCCGTGCTCGGCGACCGGGACCGGATCGCCCGCGACCTGCACGACCTGATCATCCAGCGGCTCTTCGCCACCGGGATGACTCTCGAAGGTGCCCTGCGCGGGATGGAGCCGCCGGAGCGGGCGGACCGGGTGCGCCGCGCGGTCGAGGATCTCGACGCGACGATCAAGGACATCCGTACGACGATCTTCGCCCTCCAGGCGCCGGCCGATGATCTGGCCGAAAGCCTGCGAGCGGGTGTGCTCGAGATCTGCGGTGCGGCGGCCAGCACGCTCGGCTTCGACCCGGGGGTGGCTTTCCGGGGCGCCGTCGACACTCTCGTGCCGGCTGCCGTCGGCGACCACCTGCTCGCGGTCCTGCGCGAGGCCCTGTCCAACGTGACCCGACACGCTCGAGGCGGCCAAGGTCTCGGTCGAGGTCTCCATCGAGGGCGAGCAGGTGCGGTTGCTCGTCATCGACGACGGTCGCGGCGTCGAACCGGGAGGTCGACGCAGTGGCATCGCGAACATGGCCAGCCGGGCCGAGGACCTCGGCGGGACCTGCACGGTCAGCGCCCTCGACCAGGGGACCCAGGTCAGCTGGACCGTGCCCCTGAGCGCCTAGTCCGTGTTCCCGGGTCTCCGGCCGGGGCTCCGGGGTCAGGAGAACTCGGCGCTGAGGATGCGGGCCCGGAGGAACTCTCCGGACGCGGCCAGCTCGGTGTCCCACCACCAGTGGGCCTGGAAGGAGCCGGGGATCGTGATGGGGCCGAACCGTTGCTCCGCACCGAAGCCCAGGCCGTAGGGGTAGCGGCCGTAGACCGTGCCCGGTGGACGGCCCCATCGGCGCAGAGCGACCGAGACCAGTGCTCCCGTCGGGGCCGATCCGGATCCGGGCCCGGTCGACCCGGGCCCCCACCCGCCAGGTCGCGATGGCCTCGTCGGGGTCGGCTGCGTGTTGCCAGGAGGCGACGCCGAAAGCCGTTGGGACGAAGAGACTTTCGGCCGCCAAGCGGCCCGCCGCGGTGTTGAGCAGGTCGCGGTCCGCTGGAGCGGACCATCGGCACTCCGGCCGCATCCCAGCGCAGCCGCGCCGAGGCCGGGAGCATCCGGTCCGAGCAGTCCGACCTTGAGTCCGGCCACGTGGGTCCGGGCCGACCAGAGGTAGCCCGCGCCGGGCTCGACGACCTGGCGGGCAGTGAACCGGTGCCAGCGACGGCTCGAGCTTGATCTCGCCGTCCATCACCAGCGTGACGGTGGAGAACAGCGGGCGTGCCGGGCTCGATGCTGTGGGCCAACCAGCGCTGCGCCGGCTCCGGCAGGTGCTCGAGCCCGTCCGGGTCGAAGCCGTCCGGCCGCTCTGGTCGCGCCGGTCGAGCCCGGAGACATCGACTGCGTAGTCCTGCGTCATGGCAACTCCCTGCACTGGTCGTTGCTCAGAGAATCGACCCGTTCGACCCGCTGGAGCAGGGCCGAAAGGCCTAGGCACGGGACGTTTCGAGCGATGGAGCCGGTCAGGTCCGTCGGTTTACCTGCGCCACCAGAGCCCGCGCCTCATCGTCGAGCACGGCCTCCTCGTCGGCCGGCACGACGAGCACCTGTACGCCGCTCGCCTCCAGCGCACCCACCGGCTCGGTCGCATCGCCCGGCCGCCCGTTGGTCGATGGGCGCAACCGCAGAAGGAGCTCGCAGACCCGTTGCCGGACCGGTGCGGAGTGCTCGCCAACGCCGCCGGTGAAGACCAGGGTGTCGAACCGGTCCAGGGTGATCGCGCAGGTCGCGATCGCGCTCGCCGCCTGGTGCACGAACACGTCCAGGGCGAGTCGGGCCGCCTCGTCCGGGGCGGAGCACCAGGTCGCGCATGTCGCGGCGCCCGTCGGCGAGGCCGGCCAGGCCGGACTGGCGGTCGAGCAGGTCGCGCAGCCGCTCAACCGGCAGCCCGGCCTGCTCGATCAGGTAGAGCACGATCTCCGGGTCGAGGTCACCGCTGCGGGTCGACGACATCATGCCGCCGGTCGGGGTGAGCGACATGGTGGTGTGCCGAGACCTCCCGTCCGCCACCGCCGTGACGCTGCACCCGCTGCCGAGGTGGGCGACCACGAGCTGGGAGAGGTCCGGTCGGGCGCGCAGCACCGACTGCACCGACAGGCCGTGGAAGCCGTAGCGCCGGATCCCGAGGTCGGCCAGCTCGGCGGCTACGGGCAGCCGGGTGGAGCGCTGTGGCAGCCCGGCGTGGAAGGCCGTGTCGAAGCACGCGACGTGGGTCGCGCCCGGCCAGCGGGCCGTTGCTTGCTCGATGCTCGCGATGTCCGACGGCAGGTGCAGCGGTGCGAGCGGCACGGCGGCGCGCAGATCGGCCAACAGGGCAGCGTCGACGAACGTCGTCGCGAGATGGTCCGGTCCACCGTGAACGACTCGGTGGGCCACGACGTCGGGCTGGATGTCCTTGTCGGCCAGCAGATCGGTCGAGCTCGGCCGCAGGGCGGCCGAGAGGTCGCTCCCGAGTCCGACTCGGTCGCACGCTCGACGGCACCAGCGTCGCAGCAGCTCGGGCGTCGCGGACGGCGGCCTTGAGCGAGGACGAGCCCGGGTTGAGCGCGAGGACGACGGAGCTCGGTCACGCTTCCCAGACCCAGTCGCGGATCTCGGGCATGTCCTCCAGATGCTCACGCACATAGTGTGGTGGCGGGCGAGCATCTCTTCGCAGTGCCGGGCCAGCTCCGGGCCGCCCTCGGCCGCGCGGCGCGAGCGGCGCAGGGCCTCCAGGACCAAGTGGTATCGGCTCATCCGGTTGAGCACGACCATGTCGAACGGTGTCGTGGTCGTGCCCTGCTCGCTGAAGCCGCGCACGTGGAACCGCCCGGGCGCAGTCCGGCCGTGCAGCAGCTCGTGCACTGCTCGCGGATAGCCGTGGAAGGCGAAGACCACGTCGGTGTCTCGGGTGAAGAGCGCGTCGAACTTCGCGTCGGTGAAGCCGTGCGGATGGTCGTTCTCAGGCAGCAGGGCCATCAGGTCGACGACGTTGACCACTCGAACCCGCAGGTACGGCACATAGCGGCGCAACAGTTGCGCTGCAGCAAGGATCTCCTGGGTGGGCACGTCGCCCGCAGCCGCGAGAACGATGTCCGGCTCATCGGGCCGCCCCGCGCCGCCGTCGCCCGGTCCGGACTCCGTGCCGGCCCAGTCCCAGACGGAGGCACCGGCCGCGCAGTGCTCGGCCGCCTGGTCCATCGTGAGGTACTGCAGGTGCGACTGCTTGTCCACGACGATCAGGTTGACGTGGTCGCGGCTGCGCAGGCAGTGGTCGGCGATCGACAGCGTGCAGTTGGCGTCCGGTGGCAGCCAGACCCGGACCACGTCCGGAGCGAGCGGCAGGGCGGTGTCGATCAGCCCAGGGCCTTGGTGCGAGAAGCCGTTGTGGTCGTTGCGCCAGCAGGTCGAGGTCAGCAGCACGTTGAGCGAGGCGACCGGCGCCCGCCACGGCAGGTCGGCTGCATGCTGCAGCCACTTGGTGTGCTGCACCAGCATCGACGCGGAGACCATGGCGAAGGCCTCGTACGTCGCGAACATCCCGTGCCGCCCGGAGAGCAGGTAGCCCTCGAGCCAGCCCTCGCACAGATGCTCCGACAGCACCTCCATGACCCGCCCGTCCGGGCGAGAGGTGGTCGTCGGTCGGCAGGACAGTTGCCTGCAGACAACGGTCGGTCACCTCGAAGACCGCGTCCAGCCGGTTGCTCGCGGTCTCGTCCGGGCAGAACAACCGGAAGTTGCCGCCCCCGTCGGCGGTCGTCGTCGCGGCGTAGACGTCGCGCAGCAGCTCACCGAGCGGTCGCGTGGTCTCGTGCTGGACCACGCCCGGGGAGGGGATCTCCAGCGCGTAGCGCTCGAGGGCGGGCAGGGGCAGGTCGCGGGTCAGCCGGCCGCCGTTGGCGTACGGGCGAGGCCGACATCCGCAGGTCGCCGTGCTGGCGCCAGGGCTTTGAGCTCGGCGACCAGAGCACCCGCCTCGTCGAAGAGCGTCTCCGGGTCGGTAGCTGCGCAGCCACTCTCGAGCCGAGCCAGGTGCTCCGGGTTCTCCCGGACCGACGACAGCGGCACCTGGTGGGCCCGGAAGGTGCCCTGGACCTGGACGCCGTCGACCACGTCCGGTCCGGTCCAGCCCTTGGGGGTGCGCAGGATGATCGCCGGCCAGCGGGGCGGCGGCCGTCCAGCGTGCCGCCCTGTCCGCGCCTCGGCCTGGATCTCGTCGATCCGGATGCGAGCAGCCGACCAGCGCGGCGTACAGCTCGCGGAAGACGGTGGCCGGGTCGTCGCCGGACACGACCGTCGGCGCCCAGCCCTGAGCCGCGAGGAAGGCGACGACGTCGGCGTCGTCGGCCCGGCCGAGCACGGTCGGGCCGGAGATCTTGTAGCCGTTGAGGTGCAGGATCGGCAGCACCGCGCCGTCGCGCCGGGCGTTCAGGAAGGCCGGCAGCCGCCAGGAGGCGGCCATCGGTCCGGTCTCGGCCTCGCCGTCACCGATGACGCAGGCCACCAGCAGGTCCGGATGGTCGAACGCCGCGCCCCCCGCGTGGACCAGGGCGTAGCCGAGCTCGCCGCCCTCGTGGATGCTGCCCGGCGTCTGCACGCTGACGTGGCTCGGGATCCCGCCCGGGTCGAGAACTGCCGGACCAGCGCGGCCGAGCCCGTCGAGGTCGGGCGACACCTGCGGGGTAGACCTCGCTGTAGGTGCCGTCGAGGTAGGCGTTGGCCACCAGAGCCGGGCCGCCGTGACCCGGGCCGGTGACGTAGAGGCACGGCGATCCGGTTCGGCGGATCAGCCGGTTCAGCAGCGTGTAGATCATCGACAGTCCGGGGCTGGTGCCCCAGTGCCCCAGCAGTCGTGGCTTGATGTCGTCGACCGAGAGTGGTTGCCGCAGCAGGGGGTTCGACTTCAGGTAGATCTGCGCGACGGTCAGGTAGTTGGCCGCCGCCCACCAGCGCAGGTCGGCCTGCAGGTCGCTCTCGTCGTACGTCGTGAGGTCGGTCAGGTTTGGTCGCCACTGTGGAGACCACAGACTCAACCTACCGCGGCTCCGCGGGATGACGACGAATCGGGCACGGCGCCGCGCGGCGATGGGCACCGCGTGCTCGCAGCCGGACGGTACGACGAGCAGGTCACCGGGCCCGGTCTGGGTCTCGAGAATGTGTTGTGACGGGCCCTCGACGCACACTCGCCGCTGATCGGTCGTCGGGACGATCACGCAGGAGTCGAGGTAGGCCCGCAGCTCGCTCACCCACAGGTCGTGCTCGGCCTGCACGGCGGCCCGGATCTGCTCCGCCGCTTGGGTTTCGGCCAGCTCGGCCAGCCCCATCGTGCGCGTCGAACGACGCGATGACGTGCACCGGCACGGCGCGCGACTGCAGCGTCGGCGACCCACTCGAAGGTCTCGCGCTGCGGGTCGAGGGTCGAGCTCAGCACCAGCCGCGTGCGTCGCGTCCTGCTGCGCGTTCGGCCCGAGCACCACGAGCGGGCAGTGGGCGCGGTGCAGGCAGTGCCGGCTCACGCTGCCGGCCAACAAGCCGGCGAAGCCGACGTGGCCCGGCCGACCCCAGACCAGCAGGTCGCACGTACCGGACTCCTGGACCAGCACCGACCCGGCGTCGCCCTCGACGCCACGGCGTCGACGTCCAGACCGCCACCGACGCTCGCGCGGACCCGGTCGCGGCGGCCTGCTCGGCCTCGGTCGCGGCGCTGGTCGCGCCACTCGGTCAGCTCAGGCGAGGTTCCAGGGCGTCACCGGGCTCGGGTCCCAGGCGGTCACGATGCGCAGCACGGCCCCGCGAGCCTTCGCCTCGGCGGCCGCCCAGTGGACGGCGGCGTGCGCCTCCGGCGTGTCGTCGAAGCCGACGGTGACGGTCGGGCGGCGCGTGGCGGTGGTCATGGCGACCTCCTCGAACAGCCGCGGCGAGTCCGGCCGCTGGATCGAGCCTTGGCTCGGCGGCGCCGTCCGGGTCAGGGCCGCAAGGTCCCGCCCGGTCGGCCTCCGGGTCGAGCGAGCCGTGCTCGCCGAGCCAGGCGTCGCGGTACCACCCCGGCTCGGCCGACCAGGTCGCGCGTGCGGTGCCGCGCTGGGCGATCCGGCCCCCGGTCAGGACGACGATCTCGTCCACGACTCCAGGCCGGCCAGCCGGTGCGTGACGAGGACGCGTCGTCCGTCCGGCCACGGCGCGCAGCAGGTCGCGGTGAGCGTCGTCGGCCAGGCTGGTCCTCGAGGTGCTCGGTGGGCTCGTCGAGCAGCGACGACCGGGTGGTCGGCGATGCAGCTCGCGGGCCAGCGCCAGCCGCTGCCGCTGGCCGCCGGAGAGCGTGCTGGCCGTGCTCGCCCACCGGGGTGGCCAGGCCGGTCGGCAGCGCGTCCACCCACTCCGAGCAGTCCGGCCCGCGCCCAGGGCCACCCGCAGCTCGGTCGTCGGTCGCGTCGACCCGGCCGATCCGCACGTTGTCGGCGATGCTGGCGTCGAAGACGTGGGCGTCCTGGCCGCAGGCTGCCGACCAGGCGGCGGACGTCGGCGTCGGCGAGGCCGCAGAGGTCCACGCCGCCGAGCCCAGACCGGCCCCGGCTCGGCGCGAGGAAGCCGAGCAGGACGGCGACGCAGGGTCGACTTGCCGGCGCCGCTGGGGCCGACCACGGCCACCCGGCGCCCGGGCGGCAGGTCGAGGTCGATGTCGTGCAGGGCCGGCGCGTCGGCCCCCGGCCAGGTGACGCTCGGCCCGTCCACCCGCACGCCGATCGGCGCCGCCGGCGGGGCCACGGGCCGGTCCGGCTCGGCCGACGACCGGCGGCCGGTGCGAGCACGTCGAGCACCCGGGTCGGCGCTGGCCCGCACCCGGCCGAGGTGCTGGGCGGCCGCCGGGAACGCCGCCACCGCCTCGAACGCCGCGATCGGAGCGAGCACGACGGTCGCGAGCAGGACGCCGGGCAGCCGGCCGGCCGCGCACCGCCGAGATGCCGAGCGACGAGGCAGGCGAGCATGGTGGCGCCCGTGGTCAGGGTGGCCGAGGCCCGCGGCCGGTCGCGGCCACCCGGGCCTCGCTGCGGGCGGCCCGGTCCAGCCGGTCGTCGATGTCGGCGACCAGGCGCAGCTGCCGGTCCGCGGCACCGCAGGCGAGCAGGTCGGCCGCACCGGCTCGACGGCGTCCAGGTCACGGCGCCGAGGTCGGCGCGGGCCGGCGCCTCCGGCGCGCGGCCGCCCGCGAGCCGCGGCGCGGGCGGCCCACCACGGGATGACCGACGCCGGCCAGCACCAGTCCGACCGCCAGGGCGAGCCCGGCCGAGCGGGCGGCCCAGCCGATGCCGACCACGGTCGCCAGCCCGACCGACCGCCGGCCGCGACCGGCACGGCGATCCGCAGGTAGAGGTCCTGCAGGCCGTCGACGTCGTCGACCAGCCGGCCGAGCAGGTCGCCGCGGCGGTAGTCACCGAGGCCGGCCGGAGCCAGCCGCTCCAGCGCGGTGAAGACGGCGACCCGGGTCGTGGCCAGGATCCGGAACGCCGCGTCGTGGGCCAGCAGCCGCTCGGCGTACCGGAGCACGCCGCGGGCCGACGCCGAAGGCCCGGACGGCGACGATCGCGACCATCAGGGTCGAGCACGGGCGGATGCTGGGCCGCCCGGGAGAGCAGCCAGGCCGACGTCGCGGTCAGGGCGACCGCCGACGCCGAGCGCGCCGGCGCCGGCGAGTGCGGCCACGGCCAGCCGGGCCCAGACGGCGGGCGAGCCAGTCGGGCCGCCGGCCAGCAGCGGCCGCGGTCGGGTCGGTCAGCTCGGTCGGCGTCGGGACGGCGCTCACGCGGCCACCGCCGCCGCCGAGCGGCCCAGGCTGCAACGACCCGATCGGCCGCCGCCAGCAGGGCGGGGCGGTGCGTGACGACCAGCACGGTCTGGCCCGCCGGGCGGTTCGAGCAGGGTGCGCACGACGCGCGCCTCGGTGGCCGCGTCGAGGCCGGCCGTCGGCTCGTCCAGCAGCAGGATCGGCCGCGTCCCGGACCAGGGCCCGGGCCAGGGCCAGCCGGCGGACCTGCCCGACCGACAGCCCGGGCCGCCCTCACCGACCCGGTCAAGGCCGTGACGGCAGCTCGGCGACCAGGTCGCCGGCCGCGCGCAGGGCGCGCAGCACCTCCTGCGTCGGTCGCGTCCGGTGCGCCGAGCCGCACGTTGTCGGCGACGCGTGCCTGCGACGACGTGCGGGCGCTGGGCGACCCAGGCGAACCGGGCCCGCCACGTCCAGTCGATCGGGCCCAGCCGGTCCGGCGGCCGGCCGGTCGCCGGGCCGCGATCAGCCCGCTGCTCGATCGGGCGCGAAGCCCAGGATCGCGTCGAGCAGCGTGGACTTGCCCGACCCCGCTCGGGCCCGGTGACGGCCACGAGCTCGCCCGGCGCGATGTCGAGGTCGACGTCGTCGACGACGGGCCCGGGCGACCCGGGCCGGCGGACGACCAGGGACCGGATGCTCAGTGCCGCAACGGGTTTGGTCGGCTCGGCCGGTCGCTCCACGCCGTCGGGGCCGGCGCCGGGCGTCGGGGTCTCGATGACGGCGAACATCGCCTCGGCGGCCGCCAGCCCCTCGGCGCTGGCGTGGTGGGCCGCGCCCAGCCGGCGCAGCGGCAGGTAGGCCTCGGGCGCCAGGATCAGGACGAACAGCGCGGTGCGCAGGTCGAGGTCGCCGGCCACCAGCCGCAGGCCGATGCCGACGGCGACCAGCGCCACCGACAGGGTCGCCAGCAGCTCCAGCACCAGCGAGGACAGGAAGGCCAGCCGCAGCGTCGCCATCGTCGCCCGGCGGTAGTCGTCGGTCACCCGCGCCACGACCGCGGCCTGGCGCCGGGCCCGGCCGTAGATCTTGAGGGTGGTCAGGCCGCTCACGACGTCGAGGAAGTGGTGGCCCAGCCGCTGCAGGCTGGCCCACTGCGGCGGGTGCGCTCCTGCGGTGGTCAGGCCGACCAGGGCCATGAACACCGGCACCAGCGGCACGGTCACCAGCACGGTGGCGAAGGCCACCAGGTCGGCCGGCAGCAGGCAGGCCAGCACCACCGACCGGGATCAGCCCGGCCAGGACGAGCTGGGGCAGGTACTGCGCGAAGTAGCCGTCCAGCACCCGGACGCCGCGCGTGGCCAGCAGCGAGATCTCCGCCGACCGCTGCCCGGAGAGCCAGCGCCGGCCCGAGCTCGAAGACCTTGTCCAGCAGGCGCTTTCGCAGCTGGGCCTGCACCCGCACCGACGTCGTGACCGGGCCAGCGCACTCCTGGCCGCCGGACACCAGGCCCGAGCGACGACGACCGCTGCCAGCCAGCCGACCCAGGTCGGCGCCAGCTCGCGCCAGGCCGGCGCCGTCCAGGAAGGCCGCGGTGATCGTGTCGGCGAGCAGCCAGGCCTGGGCCACGACCAGCCCGGCCGTCGCCACCCCGAGCGCGGCCGTCGCGACCAGGTACGGCCGGACCGCACGCGGCGTACCGCAGCAGCCGCGGGTCGAGCGGCCTCACCCGTCGCGCCCGCCGACCGGCCGGCACGGTCCGCTTCGGCCGTGCGAGCCGGGCAGCCCCTCGTACGGCGGCAGGTGCTCGACGGCGATCCGCCGGCGGAAGACCCAGTAGGTCCAGCCCTGGTACAGCAGCACGAGCGGCGTGAAGACGACGGCGACCCAGGTCATGATGACCAGCGTGTAGTGCGTCGACGAGGCGTTGGTCGTCGTGAGGCTGTACGCCGCGTTGGTCGTCGACGGCATGACGTCGGGGTAGAGCGCGCCGAACAGCGTCGCCACGGCGGCGGCGATCGGCGGTCGCCGTCGCCGCGAACGCCCAGCCCTCCCGGCCCCGCGCGTTGGCGGCCAGCGCGCCGACCAACGCCAGCGCGGCGACGACCAGGGGCAGCCAGGTCAGCGGATGGCCGGTCGAGAGCTGGGTCCACAGCAGCAGGGCCGCGCCGCAGACCGTGGCGACCAGACCGATCCGCAGCGGCGAACGCCGCGGGCCCGGCGCCCGGATCGGGCCGTCGGTCTTCAGGGCGACGAAGAGCGCGGCGTGGAAGGCGAACAGGCGTGAGCGTCGTCACGCCGCCGAGCAGGCCGATCGGGTTGAGCAGGGTCAGCAGCGTGCCGGTGAACTCGCCGCTGCTTGTCGATCGGTACGCCGTGCACGACGTTGGTCAGGGCGACGCCGAGCAGCAGGGCCGGCAGGGCCGAGCCGACGACGATGGCGACGTCCCAGCGCCGCCGCCAGGCCGGCGTCGTTGATCTTGCCGCGGTACTCGAACGAGACGCCGCGGATGATCAGCGCCACGAGGAGCAGCAGCAGCGCCAGGTAGAAGCCGCTGAACATCGTGGCGTACCAGACCGGGAACGCCGCGAAGGTCGCGCCGCCGGCGACGAGCAGCCAGACCTCGTTGCCGTCCCAGACCGGGCCGATGGTGTTGACCATCAGCCGGCGCTCGGCGTCGTCCTTGGCCAGCACCGGCAGCAGCATGCCGACGCCGAGGTCGAAGCCGTCGAGGACGAAGTAGCCCGCCCAGAGGACGGCGATGAGGATGAACCAGACATCGGTCAGAGCCATGGTGTCTGCCTCTCCCGTAGTGGGGCGGCTCAGTACGCGAACGCGAGCTGGTCGCCCGGCTCGTCGGTGCCGAGTCGGACGTGGGCGGCTGGTCGTCGCCGGCGCGGCGCCGGCGGCCGGTCCGGCCTTGGCGTAGCGGACGAGCAGCCCGACCTCGACGACCGCCAGGGCGGCGTACAGCAGGGTGAAGACGATGAGCGACGTGGCGACCGTGGCCGCGCCGACGCTGGGCGAGACGCCGTCGGCCGTCCTCATCACGCCGAAGACCGCCCAGGGCTGCCGGCCCATCTCGGTGAAGATCCAGCCGAAGGTGTTGGCCAGCAACGGAAGCAGCGACGGCGAGCGGCGACGAGCCGCCACCACCAGCGTCGGCTCGGGCAGCCGGCCGCGGCGGGTCGCCCAGACGCCGGCCAGGGCCAGCAGGATGGCCAGCGACGCCGAAGCCGATCATCAGGCGGAACGACCAGTAGGCCACGGCGACGTTGGGCCGGTAGTCGCCCGGGCCGTAGGTCTGCTCGTAGCGCTGCTGGATGTTGTTGATGCCCTCGACCGCGCCGTCGGGGGTGGTCGTGGCGAGCAGGACAGGCCGTTCGGGATCCGCAGGCTCCAGACCTCGCTGCGGCCGTCGAGGCTGCCGATCGTGAACAGCGAGAACGACGCCGGGCTCGACGTGTTGTAGAGCGCCTCGGCGGCGGCCATCTTCATCGGCTGCTGCTCGGTCATGACCCGGGCCTGGAGGTCGCCGGTCACCGCAGTCGAGCAGGCCGGCGACCAGCCCGACCCAGGCGGCGAACCGCAGGGAGGGCCGGATGACGTCGAGATGGGTCCGCCGCACGAGGTGCCAGGCGCAGATGCCGAGCATGAACATGGCGGCGGTCAGGAACGCCGCCGTGATGGTGTGCGCGAAGGTGACCAGCGTCGTCGTTCTGGTCAGGACCGCGCCGAAGTCGTTGAGCACGGCGCGGTGTCGCGTCGTGGTCGATCGCGTAGCCGACCGGGTGCTGCATCCACGAGTTGGCCGCCAGGATGAAGTACGCCGACAGCAGGGTGCCGATCGCGGCCAGCCAGATCGAGGCCAGGTGCACCTTCTTGGGCAGCCGGCCCCAGCCGAAGATCCACAGGCCGAGGAACGTCGACTCGAGGAAGAACGCGAGCAGTCCCTCGATGGCGAGCGGGGCGCCGAAGATGTCACCGACGAAGCGCGAGTAGGCGCTCCAGTTCATGCCGAACTGGAACTCCTGGACGATGCCCGTGACGACGCCCATCGCGAAGTTGATCAGGAACAGCTTGCCCCAGAACTTGGTGGCCCGGAGGTAGTGCTCCTTGCCGGTGCGGACCCAGGCGGTCTGCAGGATCGCGACGAGCATCGACATGCCGATCGTGATCGGGACGAACAAGAAGTGGTAGACGGTGATGATGCCGAACTGCCACCGGGCGACGTCGAGCGCGTCCACGCGAGCCTCCTTCAGACCGACGCCGTGCGCGTCGTGCCCTCAGGCTCGCAGTGCTTTCGGTGAGCCGGCGTCAGGACCACCTGGCCCGCCTGGTCGGGACTTTGGTCCCGACCAGCGGATGGCTGCAGCGGGCTCAGAGCTGGTGCGCTCGTCCTTGAGCCCGGCGGCGAACACCGCGGCCTGCGTGCGGCGCTCCATGCCGAGCTTGGCCAGCAGGCTCGAGACGTAGTTCTTCACGGTCTTCTCGGCGAGGAACATCGCCTCGCCGATCTGCCGGTTGGTCATGCCCTCGGCGATGTGGTCCAGGATGCGCCGCTCCTGGTCGGTCAGGCCGGCGAGCCGCGGGTCCTGGGCCGGGCCGGTCCGCAGCCGCTCGAGGACTCTGGCCGTCACGGCCGGGTCGAGGAGGGACTGTCCCGCCGCCACCCGGCGGATGCCATCGATGAGGTCGTTGCCGCGAATGTCCTTGAGCACGTAGCCGGCCGCGCCAGCCATGATGGCCGCGAAGAGCGCAGCGTCATCGTCGTACGACGTGAGGATCAGCGCATTGATCGAAGGGTCGATGGACCGGATGTCGCGGCACACGTCGATGCCCGAGCCGTCCGGCAGCCGTCCATCGAGCACGGCGACGTCGGGGCGCAGTGCCGGGATGCGGCGGACCGCCTCGGCCGCCGAACCGGACTCGCCGACGACCTCGATGTCGTCCTCGAGCTCGAGCAGCTCACGCAGACCCCGCCGCACGACCTCGTGGTCGTCCAGCAGGAAGACCCGGATCGTCATACCGTCACTCCTCGCGGCTGCCCAGGGGCAGCGGTGGCCTGTCGTTCTCGGCCCATGATGCCGCTCATTCGGCCGCCGAGCGACGAGCGGACGTCACGGCCGTGTCCCAGAGGCTCGACGGGGCGACCGGGAACTGTCGTCCGCTGACCTCGTCGGCGACGATCCGAAGCAGGCAGTCCTTCGTGCCACCTTGCTGGGGACGCAGCGGCAGCCCAGCGGCATCGACGCTCTCGTAGAGGTCACGGATCTCCTTGGCGTGGCCCTTGACCACGACACTCCAGGCCTGACCGTCGGACTGGCCGTCGGCCTCGAAAGCCAGCTGCCGCCCGTCTGCGACGAGGCTGATCCGCGAACGCGTCGACGTACGGACGACGACGCTGCCCTGGTCGACGACGAAGTTGACCGGGAGGAGCTCCTGCCCGCCCTCGGCGACGAAGGCGAGCCGGCCGAGCTCGACAGTGCGCAGCTCGGCCCAGCACTCGTGGGGTGGCAGATGGGCGGGTGTGCCGGCGGTGTTCATCATCAGTCCAGCTCCTTCGGTTTCCGTGCCCCTGAGGCTAGGCAACAGCGCTACGACGGGTCAGGGCCGAAGGTCCCTCGTGACGGTGCCCCATGCCTCCTCCGCGGGTGCGCGGGCGGCCCAATGATCGGTCTATGGATGACGACACGACAACGCAGCTGACATCGCGCGAGTGCTGGGAACACCTCGGCACAACGGACGTGGGCCGGCTGGCGATCTGTCGAGACTCTGCGCCGGACATCTTCCCGATCAACTACGTCGTGGCGAACGGGACGATCGTGTTTCGCACCAGTCCGGGACAGAAGCACATCGCCGCCCGGTCGCGCGGCGTCGTGGCTCTGGAGGCCGATGGTGTCGACCCCGAGACGGGCATGGCGTGGAGCGTCGTGGTCAAGGGGCGGGCCAGCGACATCACCCTGCAACCCGAGCTCGAGTTCGTCCGGACACTGCCGTTGCGCCCGATGCATGCCGGGGACAAGCCGATCTTCGTGCGGATCGAGCCGGACGTCGTCACCGGCCGCCGTTTCCCGATCGCCGAGTAGGTCCTGGCGGACGGGACCTTCAGCAGAGAAGGGGGACCTTCGGCCCGGGGCACGGGCCACAAGCCAAGCAAGCATGGAACCAAGGGACAGAGGCAACGAGCCTCTTGCCCAGGACACAAGGAGAATGACCATGAAGCGCACGACAGTTGACAAGCTCGTCAGCTCGGTCGGCCTCACCGTTGCTGCGGTTCTCATCGCAGCCGGCGGACTGCTGACCTGGGCCAACCACTTCGTCGAGGGCCAGGTCCACGACCAGTTGTCCGCCCAGAAGATCTTCTTCCCGCCCAAGGGCAGCGACGCCATTGCCGGGCCGCAGTTCAAGGACATGCAGCAGTACGCCGGCCAGCAGATGACCACCGGTGCGCAGGCCAAGGTCTACGCCAACTCGTTCATCGGGGTGCACCTCGGCGAGGTCGCCGACGGCCAGACCTACGCCCAGCTCAGCAGCAAGGCGCAGGCCAACCCCGACGACCAGAAGCTCCAGGGCCAGGTCGCCACGATGTTCAAGGGTGAGACGCTGCGCGGCCTGCTGCTCAACGCCTACGCCTTCGGCACCATGGGCATGCTGGCCGGGATCGCGGCGATCGTCGCCTTCATCGCCGCTGGAGTGATCCTGCTCCTCTCGGCCCTCGGTCTGGTGCACGCTCGTCGCGCCGGCCACGAGGTCGCAGCCGGGGCACCCACCCAGCCGCGGGAGCCGGTGGCCGTCGCCTGACGGTGACCTGACCGCACTCGAAAGGCACTGAGCGCCCGGAGCCACTCGGCTCCGGGCGCTCACGCCTGTGCGGCCGCTCGCCCCGGACCCGGAAGTACGTCGATGGTGTGCACGCTCATCGGCTGGTCGCAGGCGGAGCAGTGCAGCTCGACGTGGCTGATCTGGCCACAGGTGTGATGGCGGTGGAGCACCGGGGGGCCGGCCGCACCGGCCGTCCACCGGTCGCCCCAGTGGTTCATCACGAGAAGCAGGTCGCAGAGCTCGGCCCCCTTGTCGGTCAGGACGTACTCGCTGCGCGGTGGGGTACGGGAGTACTCCTGGCGGGCCAGGACCTCGTGCTCCACCAGCCAGCTAAGACGTTCGGTCAGCACCTTGCGGGAGATGCCGAGGTCGGCCTGGATCTCGTCGAAGCGACGGATGCCCACCATGACGTCGCGCAGGATCAGCGGCGTCCACGGCTCGCCGACCACGTCGAGGGTGCGGGCGATCGAGCAGGTGAAGGCGGCGAAGTCGGTGCGCTGCATGCGGCGATCGTAACCTAGTGGGTTCCGTGAGGGAACTAACCCTGCTACGGTCGGTCGGGTCAGTTCCTTGACGAGACTCAGACCCTCTGGAGGCCACCATGACGTCCGCATCGACCAGCCAGTCCCACCCGCTGCGCCAGGGCGACCTGGCCCTGCTGGAGACCGAGCTGGCCCAGGAGCTGCTGCGGGCCGCGATCCCGGCCCGGCTGGCCTTCGTCTGGACCGACGGCACGCCGCGGGTCGTCCCCTCCTGGTTCCACTGGACCGGCTCCGAGGTCGTGATGGTCACCTATGTCGCCGGACCGCAGATCGGCATCCGCCACCCGGCGGCCCGGCTGGCCGCCCTGCGCGCCAACCCGGCAGTCGCGCTGACCATCGACACGGAGGGCTTCCCGCCGCACATCCTGACCGTGCGCGGCCAGGCGAGCATCACCGAGGTCGACGGCATTGCCGAGGAGTACGCCGCGGCCGCGCGCCGCTACCTCGGGGCCGAGGCCGCCGCCGGGATGCTCGCCTCGCTCGACCAGCCCGGCACTCGGCAGGCCCGGATCGCCGTCCGCCCGACCTGGGTCGGCCTGTTGGACTTCGAGAGCCGGCGGCCGAGCCCGCAGGGCGGCGTCGTCGGCTAGATCGCCTCCTGGTTCAGAGCCGAAAGGCATTGGCGGAGTAAGGCGTTGCGGTCGGACTCCTCGGTATTGCAGAGGATCACGATGGTCGCGCGTAGCTCGGGCAGATAGGCGAGGAAGGACTGGTAGCCCGGGTTGTCACCCGGGTGGAAGCGCGCTCGGTGGCCGCCCACCGTTCCCAGGAAGTAGCCGTAGCCATAGCCGTCGGCCGGGGCCGGGTCGTCCGGGTCGGGCGGTTCGGACAGCAGCACCAGACGGCTCGCCATCGCCTGGCGCGAGCTCCGGCTGAGCAGCTCGCCGGCCTCGAAAGCCGTTGTGTAGCGGGCGAGATCGTCGACGGTGGACCAGACGTCGCCGGTGCCGGGGATGGCGGCGAATTCGGGCACGTCCACCCGGCTCCCCGCGCGGTAGCCCCACGCCGCACCGTCAGCCGGTGTCCGCCCGATGACCGATGCGCTCAGGCCGACTGGCGCCAGGATCCGCGCGGTCAGGACATCGGCGTACGCCGCACCGCTGACTGCCTCGACGACCCGAGCCGCCAACAGGTACCCCGGGGAGCTGTAGCTCCAGGTCGTGCCGGGGGTGGAGCACAGGGGCACGTCGGCGAAGCGGGCCAGGAACTCATCCGGCGTACCGGGGTGGTTCTCCTCGAAACCCCGGCAGGTCGCCCCAGTGCCCGAGGCCCGAGGTGTGGGTCAGGACTTGATGCATCGTCAAGGCCTGCCAATGCGCCGGACAGCCGGGGAGGAAGCGATCCAGCCGGTCGTCCAGCGAGACCTCGCCCTCGTCGACCAGCAGCATGACCATCGCGGCCGTCAGCTGCTTGCTGACCGAGGCGATCTGGAACCTGGTCCCCGGCGTACAGAACACGCCGGCCGAGGCATCGGCGAAGCCGCCCGATGCCTGCATGACAACCGCCTCGTCGCGGGTCACGAGAACAGCGCCGGAGAGACCGGTGATCGTGGTCATCTCTCAACCGTAGGACTTTGGGCCCTCGTTCCCGGCGGGCGAGGGAGCGCAGAGTGGACATGGAGGGCCAGAACGGCTGGCACTGCATGAGAGGGGCGGACATGTCTCAGCGCATCGTCGTCGGAGTCGATGGATCGGACCAGTCAAAAGACGCCCTGCGGTACGCCGCGCGCCTGGCCGGACCGTTGGCCGCCAGCCTGGAGGTCGTCGGTGCCTGGCACGTCCCGGTCAGCTACGGAATGGCCGGCCCGGCTCTGGACTGGGACCCCAAGGACGACATCACCAAGTGCGTCACCCAGGTGGTTGACGACGTCTTCGGCCCGGACCGGCCGATCGGTCTGGAGATCCTGGTCGCCAACGGCAGCGCGGCACACGTCCTGATCGAGCGCAGCCGAGGGGCCGCGATGCTGGTCGTCGGTAGCCGTGGACATGGCGGCTTCGCCGGACTCCTGCTCGGCTCGGTGAGTGCCGTTGTCGCCGAGCACGCCACGTGCCCGGTGCTCGTCATGCACGGGTCGTCCGCCGACCACCAGACGTAGGCAGCGCTCAACCATTGGTCGAAGGAAGGAAGGGTTGTGCACGCAGCCACGACGACGTCTGCGGACGACGTCGTCGCGCAACTGCATACGGATGCCCTGCGCGGCCTCTCGAACGACGAGGCCGCGCGGCGGCTGGCCGAACACGGGCCAAACGCGGTCCGCGACCACCGGGCGAGGGCACTCGGCGTCCTGGCCCGTCAGCTCCGCAGCCCCCTGCTGCTCCTTCTGTTCGCGACGGCCGCGCTGTCCTATGGGCTCGGCGAACACACGAACGCGGTCATCATCGGTCTGATCCTGGTCGGCAGCATCGGTCTCGGCTTCGTCAACGAGTACCGCGCCGAGCGAGCCAGCCAAGCCCTGCACTCGGGTATCCACCACCTGACCCTGGTCATCCGCGACGGCGAGCCCCGGCAGGTCGACGTCGTCGAGCTCGTGCCGGGTGACGTCGTGCATCTGTCCGTCGGCTGCGTTGTGCCGGCGGATATCCGGCTGTTCGAGACGACGGCACTGGAGTGCGACGAGAGCGTCCTGACGGGGGAGTCGATGCCGTCGGCGAAGACGACAGCCCGCTCGTCAGCTGGCGGGAGCCTGGCCGACGCGGCCTGCATCGCCTGGATGGGCACCGTCGTCCACGACGGGTCCGGTGCCGGTGTCGTCGTCGCGACCGGCGCTGACACGGAGTTCGGCGCGTATCGCGGCCGGCCTGGGCGAGCGCGAGCAGGAGACCGAGTTCCAGGTCGGTCTGAGGAAGTTCTCCGGCCTGTTGCTCCAGGTCGCGCTCGTCCTCACGCTGCTCATCCTGACGACGAACCTGTTGCTGCAGAGGCCATTCCTCGACTCGGTGCTGTTCTCTCTCGCCATCGCGGTGGGCATCACGCCTCAGCTCCTTCCGGCCGTCGTCAGCACCAGCCTGGCCGCCGGGTCGCGTCAGCTCGCCCGGCGCAAGGTGCTGGTCAAGCGACTCGTCTGCATCGAGGACCTGGGTGACCTCGACGTGCTCGTGACGGACAAGACCGGGACGCTGACCGAAGGCGCGATCGGGTTCGAGGCGGCCCTTGGGGCAGACGGGTCGCCGTCGATGGAGCCGATGATCCTCGGTCTCTTGGCCAGTGACGTGGAGAGCACATCGGGGCATGCCGTCGGCGGCAACCCGCTCGACGTCGCCCTCTGGGAGGCGGCGGCAGAGGCAACGACCAGCGGCTACGTCCGGTTGGGCAGCCTGCCGTTCGACTACCAGCGGCAACGAGCCTCGGTCGTTGTCACGTCGCCCGATGCGCGCCGTTTGCTGGTGGTCAAGGGTGCTCCCGAGTCCGTCCTCGCCGCTCTGTCCGGCGACCGGGCCGAGGCGGCCCAGACCCTCGATGAGCCTGTATGCCAAGGGGCAGTCGCGTCATCGCCGTTGCCAGTCGCGCTGGTTGATGACGATGTCACGCAGCCGACGGCGGCCGACGAGCAGGACCTCGAGCTGGCCGGCTTCCTCGTCTTCCGGGACCCGCCGAAGCCGTCCGCCGCGCAGTCTCTTCAGCGCCTGCGCAAGCTGGGCATCGTGGTCAAGGTGGCCACGGGTGACAGCGCCGCCGTGGCCAAGCGGTTGTGTGCGGACCTGGGGTTCGACGTGAGCACCGTGCTGACCGGTCCGGAGATCGAGGCCTTGGGGGAGGAAGGGCTGATCCAAGCCGCGCTCGCGTGCGACGTCTTCGCCCGGGTCTCACCGGAGCAGAAGGCTCGGATCGTCGAGGCGTTGCGCCACGGCGGGCGAGCAGTTGGCTTCCTGGGTGACGGCGTCAACGACGCGCTGGCCCTGCACAAGGCCGACATCGGAATCTCCGTCGACACCGGCACCGACGTGGCCAAGGACGCCGCCGACGTCGTGCTGCTCGAGAAGAGCCTGGACGTCCTGGCCGACGGGGTCGCTGAGGGGCGGCGAATCTTTGCCAACACCATCAAGTACGTGTTGATGGGCACGTCGAGCAACTTCGGCAACATGTTCAGCGCGGCGGCCGCATCCGCTGTCCTGCCGTTCCTGCCGATGTTGCCCTCGCAGATCCTGCTCAACAACCTCCTGTACGACGTGGGGCAGCTGACGATCCCGACCGACAACGTCGACGAGGAGCAGCTGCAGGCGCCGTCGCACTGGGACATCCATTTCATCCGGCGGTTCATGCTCTTCTTCGGCCCGCTGAGCTCGCTGTTCGACTTCCTGACCTTCGGCATCATGCTCGGACCGCTGCACGCCGGCGCCGACCTGTTCCGCTCCGGCTGGTTCGTCGAGTCAATGGCGACGCAGACGCTCGTCATCTTCGCGATCCGCACTCGACGGATCCCGTTCATCCGCAGTCGGGCCAGCCGCCCGTTGACGGCCGCGTCCCTGGCCGTGGTGCTTGTTGCCGCCGCTCTGCCCCTGTCTCCCCTGGCGAGCGTCCTGGGCTTCGCTTCACCGCCACTGAGGTTCTATCTGGCTCTCATCGTCATGGTGGCCGGGTACCTCGTCCTCGTCGAGCTCGGCAAGCGGATCTTCTTCGCCGGTGAGCCGCACCTTCGCTCGACCAGTCACCCCGCGGGTCCGCAACCACCGGACCAGGGTCAACCGCCGCGCGGCGAGGTTCAGCCTCCGATGAGGCGCCTTCTGACGAGATAGTGGGCTCACGTCGGGGCAGGCGCGCGACGCGCTCCAACGACACGGGCCGAACACAGTCCAGGCCGGGCGACCGGAACGGCTCTGGCGCAAGGTGGTCCGGGCCGTTCGCGACCCGCTGGTGCTCATTCTGCTGGCGGCCGCCGCCCTCACCCTCGGCACGGCGGACTTCACAGACGCCGTGGTCATCGGCTTGGTCGTCATCGTCAACACCACCGTCGCCGTACGCCAGGAGGTTGGCGCGGAACGGGCGCTGGCTGCGCTCAGGTCAATGGCCACACCCCGGCTCGCGTCATCCGAGACGGCGCCGAGCAGGAGGTCCCCGTCGAAGAGGTGGTGCCGGGGGACCTAGTCATCATCGCTGAGGGAGATCTCATACCCGCCGACGGGCGCATCGTCGAGGCGGTCGCTCTCCGGTTGAACGAAGCGACTCTCACCGGCGAGTCCGTACCGGTCGACAAACGCCTTGCGGTCGATCAGCGCGAGCCAAGCGCGGAGTCTCAGCTGCTGGCGGGCACGGCGGTCGTCCACGGTCGCGGTCGGATGACGGTGGAGCGGACCGGCAAGGACAGCGCACTGGGCCAGATCGCCGCCCTGTTGCAGGGCGGGCACTCAGCCACGCCGCTCCAGCGCCGGATGGCCAAGCTGTCCGTTGTCCTTGCTACTTCCGCCCTGATCCTTTGTGGCGTCGTGCTCGTGGAGGGTCTGTCCGAGGACAGAGCCTGGAGCTGATGCTCCTCGCCGCGGCCAGTCTCGCGGTCGCCGCAGTGCCCGAGTCCCTGCCTGCAGTCGTCACGATCAGCCTGTCGCTCGCCGCGCGCCGGATGGCACGTCGACATCGCTGTTGTCCGCAACCTGGCGGCCGTCGAGACCTTGGGCTCGGTGACCTTGCTGGCGACTGACAAGACCGGCACCCTGACTCAGGCGCGGATGAGCGTCGCCGACGAGTGGGTGCCAGAGGGTGTGCAGCGCGTCGACCTGCAACGCGCCGTGGTCCTGTGCAACGACGCCAGCGACCGCCGAGCGTGCTGGTGACCCGACCGAGAGCGCGCTGTTGACCGGCATATCGGCGGAGCAGATCCGGCTGATCCGCGAGACGTATCCGCGCCGGGACGAGCTGCCGTTCGACAGCGACCGCAAACGGATGACAACCGTCCACGGCCGTCCCGACGGTGGCACCCTCACCATCTGCAAGGGCGCACCGGAGCGAGTCCTGACCCAGTCCGTGCTCGACAGTCCCGAGGAGATCGTCCAGCAAGCGCTCCACCGCGCGGAGGCCATGTCGGCCAAGGGTTTTCGCGTGCTCGCGGTCGCTGAGCGCCGTGACGCCGTTTCACCGGAGGCACCGGTCGAGTCGGGCCTGCGCCTGCTCGGACTGGTCGCTCTCCAGGACCCGCCGCGGGCGTCCGCGGCCGCGACGCTTGCAGGCCTGCCGCGACGCGGCATCCGGGTCGACGCTGGTGACAGGTGACCACGCCGTTGACCGCCGCACGCATCGCGACCAGGTCGGCGTCGGCGGTTACGCAGCCGTACGGTGCTCGACCTCGGCCAGGTCCGGGCTCGGCTCCGTCCCCGGACCTCGATGTCGATGTGATCGCCAGGGCGCGACCGGCCGACAAGGTCGACGCTGTCCGACGCTGGCAGCAGCGAGGGCCACGTCGTCGCGATGACCGGCGACGGCGTCAACGACGGGCCGGCCCTCCGGCGAGCCGACATCGGCGTCGCCATGGGTCAGCGCGGCAGCGAGGTTGCCCGGCAGGCCGCGGACCTGGTGCTGCGGGACGACGAGCTGGGCACGCTCGTCGCCGCCGTTGAGGAAGGCCGTCGGGTGCTACGACAACATCCGCCGGTTCCTGCTCTACGGCCTCTCCGGTGGGGTCGCCGAGATCCTGGTCATGCTCGTCGGCCCGCTGGTCGGCGTCCCTTTGCCACTCCTGCCCGCGCAGATCCTGTGGATCAACCTCCTCACCCACTCCTTGATCGGCACAGCGCTCGGCTCTGAGCCGGTTGAACCGGGGTCGATGTCCCGGCCGCCCACCGACCCGACGCAGGGGATACTCGGCGGCGGGCTCTGGTGGCGCATTCTCGTTCTCTCACTGGTGGTGGCTGGGGCGGGTGGCGTGTCAGCGGCCCTTGCCGCGGACGGAGCTCGGTCGCCCCACGCTCATGCTCGCCCTCAGCTCGGCCATGCTGGGGGTCGCCTGGGGCACGCGCGTGCGGCCGGACTCCCGCTCCCTCCCCCTGACCGCGAAGCTGCCAAACCCGGCGCTGCTGGGCGCCATCGCGATGAGCGTCCTCCTCCTGCTAGGCGCAGTCACGCTGCCCGTCCTGCAGCGTCTCCTCGGGACGAACTACCCCGGGACACGAGGCTTGATCGCGGCTTCGGCCGCGGCGGTCGTAGGTCTCGTCGCCACACGGTGGCTCGGCCGCCAGGGCACGGCCCCGTCCGCTGAGGTGGTGCCGAAAGTCCCTACCGCACAACGTGATTCGGCCAGAGGCTGGTGAGTGCGGACATGCCGTCCGCTCGCAACAGTGGAGGCTCAAGATGAAGGCGCTGGTATATCACGGACCCGGATCGCAGAGCTGGGACGACGTACCGGACCCAGTGCTGATCGAACCCGGCGACGCGATCGTCCGAGGTCGACACGACCACGATCTGCGGGACCGACCTGCACATCATGAAGGGCGACGTCGCTGCGGTGACCCCGGGTCGCATCCTCGGCCACGAGGGAGTTGGAACGGTGACCGGCCTTGGGCCCGCCGTGCGCAACGTCGCGGTCGGAGACCGGGTCATCATCTCGTGTATCTCGTCGTGCGGCGTGTGTACCTACTGCCGAAGCGGCAACCCGTCGCACTGCCTGGCCGACGAGGGCGCATCCGGCATCGGCTGGATCCTCGGTCATCTGATCGACGGAACCCAGGCCGAGCAGGTGCGAATTCCGTTCGCCGACAACTCTCTCTACAAGCTGCCAGAAGGCGTCCCGGACGAGGAAGCCATGCTGCTGTCCGACATCCTGCCCACGGGCTTCGAGATGGGCATCCAGTACGGACAGGTGAAGCCTGGTGACACGGTCGCAGTCGTCGGCGCGGGACCGGTCGGGTTGGCCGCGATCGCGACCGCCGGACTGTACGGCGCCGCTCAGGTCATCGCCATCGACTTCGACGAGCATCGACTCGGGGTGGCCAAGCTGCTCGGTGCGACCCACACGATGAACGCCGGGGCGGCCGACCTGGTCGCGGAGGTGAAGGCGTTGACGGATGGTCAGGGTGTCGACGTCGCGGTGGAAGCCGTCGGCGTTCCCGCCACGTTCAGCAGGTGCCTCGACCTCGTTCGTCCGGGAGGCCACGTGGCCAACGTCGGCGTCCACGGCAAGGCCGTTCAGCTGAACCTGCAGGACCTCTGGATCCAGAACATCACGATCACGATGGGACTGGTGAACACGACGACGCTGCCGATGCTGCTCAAGCTGGTGGCCCAGCACAAGCTGCCGGCTGCCGAGCTGGTGACGCACCGGTTCGCCCTGAGCGACGTCCGGTCGGCGTACGAGACCTTCGGGAACGCGAGCGAGACTCATGCCCTGAAGGTGCTGATGACCCGATGACCGAGGCCTGACCCTCGGACAGAGAAACCGCAGGCGACCCGGACTCGGGTCGCCTGCGGTTTGCTCCGGGCTCGCGCAACTACTCGGCGGTGGCCTTTCCGTCCTCGTCGACCCAGCGGTCGACCTGGGCGATCCGGAACCGCCGCCCGGTCACGGTTCCCGGCTCGATCCGCACGAACAACGGCTTCGGCGCGTCGTGCATCGGGTGCAGGTTCAAGGTGCGCGCGAACTCCGCCTCCGGGCCTTCGGTCATGTCGTGGCCTCTGCCTTTCACGACCACACTCCAGGCCACGCCGGCATCGCGATCGACCCCATCGGCCTCGAAGGTGAGGAGACGATTGAGCCGCGCCGAAACGTGTTTGAGCCCAGCCGCCGTCCGGAACACGACCGTTCCGTGCGCCACCACATAGTTGACGGGGAAGATCTCCGCCGCCTCGCCGAGGCACATGGCCAACCGGCCCAGGTCCGTGGTCCCGAGAAGGGTCCAACACTCCTGCGGCGTGAGCTCGTTCGTCGTCTCGTCCATGCACTGAGCATGAACCGCGACCGGTCCCGGCACACGGGGCGTCCGGCACCCCAACCAGGGACCTTCGGCCCTGCCCCGGCGCTCTCGACGTTCCTAACGTCGATCTTGACAACACTGAAGGAGAAACCCATGTTGGTTCACGAGCTGATGGCGCGGGACGTGACGACGTTCCGGGCCGAGACCCCGATCGTCGAGGCGTCTCGCATCCTGCTCGACGGTGACATCACAGCGGCGCCCGTGGTCTATGAGAACGGGACCCTTGTCGGGGTCGTCAGCCGAAGCGACCTGATCAAGGACCGCGAGCTCGAGGACCCGCGGGCCCACCTCACGCCCGTCATCCCCACCGACGGGCGAGCCACCGCACGTGGTCCGGCAGGTCATGACCCGAGAAATGGTCACCGTGCAGCCGGACGACGACACCGCGCGCGCGGCGCGGCTGATGCTCGACAACGGCCTGGCCAGCCTTCCGGTGACCAATGACGGACGCCTCGTCGGGATGATCAGCGTCACCGACATCCTGCGCGCGCACACCCACACCGACGAGGAGATCGCCGACGCCCTGCGCGAGCGGTTCTTCGAGTACGGCGAGTCCCATCCCCTTGGCGCAGTCACGGTCGAAGACGGCGTCGTCACGATCACCGATACCGAGAATCACCTCGACCGCCGTCGATCGCCGAGGCGGTCGCCGAGACCACCGAGGGCGTCGTGGGCGTGCGGACGCAGCCGGCCCGGTGAGCGTCCGCGACGCGCAGGCAACCGAGTGCAGAGTACGACGGGTTGACCGCGACCGGCATGGCGGTCGAGCTGCGTCCGTACACCTCAGACGATGCGCCGGCGGTGCTGAACCTGCTCGAGTCCGCGAGCGACCGGAGCTCCTACTTCCGGTTCTTCAGCGTCTCCAAGCAGGCAGCGGCTGACTACGTACGTCGGCTCGGTGACCCCACCCTGACGACGGCCGCGGTGGTGGTCAACGACCGGGACCGGATCGTGGCGGTCGGTTCGTTGCATCCGTGCGGTGACCAGCCCGCCGCCGCGCCGGCTGAGGCCGAGCTCGGCCTCCTCGTCGCTGACGAGCGACACGGTGACGGCTTGGGGACCCTCGTGGTCGAGGACCTCTTGGCCCGCGCCTCCCTGTTGGACATCACCCAGGTGGTCGCGATCGTCATGCCCACCAACGGCGCGATGATCGATGTCTTCAAGAACTCTGGTTTCGTTGTTTCGCAACACTTCTCGGGGGGCGAGGTGGAGGTGACGCTCGAGGTCGCATCGGCCGACGGCACCCTGCGCCGCGTGGCGGATCGCCAGGCCCGGGCGGAGGTGGCGTCGCTCGACCACGTGCTCCGGCCTCGCTCGGTCGCGGTCGTCGGTGCGGGCCGACACCGCCACACGGTCGGCCGGCAGGTGCTGGACCACCTGCTGCGCTCGGGATACACCGGTCGGCTCTACGCGGTGAACCCAGACGGCCTGCGGATCGGTGATGTGCCTGGCTACGCATCTGTTCGCGACATCGGCGAGCCGGTCGATCTCGTGGTGCTCGCCGTCCGCTCCGAGTCCGTGCCGATCGTCGCTCAGGACTGCGCGGCATCCGGCGTACGGGCGTTGCTCACCCTGACGGCCGGGTTCGGTGAGGCCGGCAGCAGCGAGGACCAGGCCGCACTCCTTCGGCTCTGTCGACAGGCCGGCATGCGCCTGATCGGGCCGAACTGCATCGGCGTCGCCAACACCGAACCTGACGTGCGCCTGGACGCAACATTCCTCCCGGAACAGCTGCCGGTCGGTGCGACGGCCGTGCTGTCCCAGTCCGGCGCCGCCGCCGTGGCCATGCTCGATGCGTTCCAGCACCGTGGTGCGGGGGTCTCGAGCCTCGTGACCGTCGGCAACAAGGCCGACATCGGCGGCAACGACGTGCTGCCCTGGTGGGAGTCCGACGACCGCACCCGGGTGATCGCGGCCTATCTGGAGTCCATCGCTGAGCCGCGCCCGTTCGCCCGCTTGGCCGGCCGAGTGGGCCGGGTCAAGCCGATCGTCCTGCTGAAGGCCGGCCGGACCGCTGCCGCGGCCGCTGCTGCGAGCAGCCACACCGCCGCCGCCGCGGACGACGATGCCGCGGTCGACGCCCTGTGCCGGGCCGCGAACATCATCCGCGTCGACGACATGCGCCAGCTGGCGGACGTTGCCGCCCTGGCCAGCATGCAGCCCCTCCCCGGCGGATCGCGGGTCGCCGTCGTTGGCAACTCCGGTGGCCCGGCGGTTCTCGCCGCGGATGCCTGCTCGCGCCTCGGGCTCGACGTCGCGCGCCTGACTCCGGCCTCGCAGGAGCGGCTGCGCGCCTTCCTGCCGGCATCGGCTGCCGTTGGTGGACCGGTCGACGTGACCGCCGGGGCTACTCCCGCCCAGCTCGAGCAGACGATGCAGATCGTCGCATCCGACCCAGGCGTCGATGTCGTGATCGCCGTCCTCACGGTGCTGGGGCACGTTCCGGCCGCCGAGCTGACTGCTGCGCTCAGTCGGGTCTCCGCCGACCATGCCCAGATCCCGGTCGCCGCCTGTCTGTTCGGCAACGACGATGCCCCGTGGCAGTCCGGCGTCCCACGCTTCGACCAGCCGGAGGACGCCGTCCTGGCTGTGGCGCACCTGCACCGGTACGTCGCCCGCCGGCAGACCCTGCGGGCCATCGACACGCATCTGGCGCCGCCGCCCGATCTCGACCTCGACAGCGTCCGCGACATTGTCAACGGCGCCATGGCCGCGAACGGCGAGAGCTGGCTATCGGCCCTGGACGCCTACCAGGTGTTGAGCCGGTGTGGCGTCGACGTGGCGCCTTTCATTGCGGCTGGCGATGCCGCGATGGCGGCTGACGCCAGCGCCGTGTTGGCATTCCCGGTCGTGGTGAAGGCGGACGGCCCGGATCTCGTGCACAAGTCCGACGTCGGCGGGGTGCGGCTCAACCTGCCCACCACCGAAGCGGTTCGAGCCGCGGTCCTGGACATGGAGACGAGGCTGGGCGAACGGCTGCGCGGCGTCATCGTGCAGACCCAAGCGTCCGGCGGCACCGAGATCATCGTCGGTGCGACCCGCGACGCCCGCTTCGGCCCGATGGTGCTGGTTGGGCGCGGGGGAGTCGACAGCGACGTTGACCCGGATCGCTGCTGGGGCCTCGCCCCTCTGAGCCCGGCCGAGGCGCTCGAGATGCTCGACGATCTGCGCAGCCGGGACGGCCTCGCCGCTCGTCGCGGGCATCCAGCCGCGCACCTCGATCGGCTGGCCGACGTGGTCTCGCGCATCTCCTACCTCATGGCCGCCGTGCCCGAGGTCGCCGAGATCGACCTCAACCCGGTCCTCGCCGGCCCGGACACCGCCCTCGTGGTCGACGTGCGGATCCGCGTCCGCCAAGCCCCAGTCGCCAGCCTGCGGGACCATGTCCGGCATCTCCGATGACCGGCGAGAAGGTCCCACGCAACTGAGGTCTTTCGACCCTTCGCCGATTGCGTCCGGCGATCGAACCTTGAGTCATGAGACCTGTCATGACGGCGAGGACCGCTACGGAGACGACGACACCCCGACGTACTCTGCGGGCCCGCGATGTCATGAGCGCCCCCGTCCATGTGGTCACCGTCAAGGACACGATGTGGGACGCGTGGTCGGTGATGTTGCACTTCGGCGTTCGCCATCTGGTGGTCTGCGACGGCGATCGTTGCGCCGGGGTCCTCGATGACCGGATCCTCTTCGCGCACTGGCCGACCGGGCCGTTCGGGATCACGTCTACCCCTGTCCGCCAAGTGATTCCGCCGCACACGACGTGCGTCCTGCCCGAGACGAGCCTCGCCCGGGTGGCGAGGGTGATGGTCAACCAGGACGTGGACGCCGTGCCGGTCACGGACGTCGACGGCGCCATCCTCGGCCTGGTCACCGCCGGGGACATCGCAGGGGCAGTAGCGCGTTACGACCTCGGCGCCTCGTGAAGGAGCGGACCATGTCTCAGAGCGCAACAGCGGGATCCGTCATTGTCGGTGTCGACTTCTCCGAGAACGGCGAAGCGGCCGTGATGTACGCCGCGGCCGTGGCCGCGCGACGTCATCTGCCGCTCGAGCTGGTGTATGCCGTGGACCCACAGTCCGCCCCGCCGACCTACCTGGCCATGACCATGCATGAGCTCACGGAGGAGGCGGAGAGCGAGCTGCGGGGCTGGCCGACACGCTACGGCGGGAGCGTCCGAATCTGCAGGTCACGACCCACGTCCTGGCGCAGTCGCCCACCGACGCCCTCCTCGAGGCGTCGCAACGAGCGAGCATGGTTGTCCTGGGCTCGCGTGGGCATGGCGGTTTCGCCCAGCTGCTCCTCGGTTCGCAGGCCTGGCGCGTGACATCCCGCGCGGCCGGACCTGTCGTTCTGGTCCGCCCCGACGCGCTGGTGGGTCAGGTGGCCGCCGGTCCGGTGCTCGTCGGTGTCGATGACTCGGAAACCTCCCGCAAGGCGCTGGCCTTCGCGTTCCAGGAGGCGAGCTCGCGCGGCACGGGGCTCATTGCGGTCAGCGTCTGGTCATTGCCGCAGCTCCACGGGCTCGCGGTCGGCCGCGACTGGTCGGCCGACCCCAACGAGTGGCAGCACGAGATGGAGACGGACGCCGAGCGCATTCTCTCCGAAGCCTTGGCCGGCGCCGGTGAGCAGCATCCCGACGTGCCGCTGTCCAAGGTCGTCGTTCACGGGCTGAACATCCCGCAGACGCTCCTCGAGGTTGCCTCGACGTACAACGCCGATCTCATCGTTGTGGGAGCTCGGGGGACGCACGCCCTCGCGGAGCTCGTCCTGGGCGCGGTCGGAGTCCAGCTCTCGCAACATGCCGATCGCACTGTCGCCGTGGTCCACGCTTGAGCGACCGGCCCGCACCCTCGAGATAGCCGCTCAGGCCTGGGCCTAGACGGTTTCGCTGAAGGAACCCGGGACCCGCCGCGGGCACAGCGTCTCGCGTCCGGCGTGTCGCCGCTAGGCCCAGCAAAATCGTCCGGTCATGAATCACCCGGCCCCCGCTTTCGTTTGGCCGTCGAGTCCGTCATTGGCGCGCTGACAGTCGCCCGCGCGCTCCGGCCTAGTCCTCCGGTCTCGGCTAGTCCGGTCCCTGAACCAGCACCGAGACTCCGCCCGCGTCGACCCGGACCCGGCGACCGCTCAGCTCGTCGACCGCGATCCGGATCAGGCGCAGACCGGGACTGGGGGCCCACGCCTGTGGTTCGCGAGCGGCGAGGGCAGTTCGTTGGTCCTCGTCGTCGACGACAGACGCCGTACCGACGGCCAGGACGCTCCAGCCGGCTTGTGCCCATTCCTCGACCGCGTCGATCTCGAACGCCACCCGACTGTTCACCAGCGCGGCATCAAGCTTGCCACCCGGGACGACTGGCGATGACGACGTCGCCGTCGATGAGCCGGTAGTTCACCGGTTCGATCCGCGGTTGGCCATCCGTGACGAAGCCGAACCGGCCGATCTCCTGCCCGGCGAGCAGCCGCAGACATTCGTCGCGATCAAGCGACTCCAGCCGGTCGGCCGGATATAACGCGTCCATACACACCTCCGCGAGTAGAGACCTTCATCGTGGTGGGCCGAACGTCCCGGGCGGTAGAGGCGGCCGGCCCCGCTGACCTCAGGTCACGGCCCCGCGCAGCAGGGGCGCGATGGCCTCGATGCCGGCCTGGATGGCCCGCACGCTGGTGTTGCCGAAGCCGATCACCAGCTGCGGCGGCCGGGTGTCATGGTTCGAACGGTTGGTGCTCATGCCGTAGACACCGACTCCGAGCTCGGCGGCTTGTTCGATCACCTGCCGTTCGTTGACGTCGTCCGGCAAGTGGGCAACGGCATGAAAACCCGCGGCCAGTCCCGAGATTCGCACTTGCGGGGCATGAGTGGCGAAGGCTTCGACGACGGCGTCGCGGCGCGCCGAATACTCGGCGCGCATCCGGCGCAGGTGTCGGTCATAGCGCCCGGACTCGATGAGCGCCGCCAGCGCGAGCTGGTCCAGTCCCGGCGTCCCGCGGTCAGCGATGTCCTTGCCGTCGGCCACGGCCGCGACGATGGCCGCCGGCAGGACAGCCCAACCGAGCCGCAACGCGGGCGCCAGGGACTTGCTGACGGTGCCCAAGGCGACGACCCGGTCCGGGGCCAGCCCCTGGAGTGACCCCACCGGTTCGCGGTCGTAGCGGAACTCGGCGTCGTAGTCGTCCTCGATGACGAACGCGTCGTGCTCCCGGGCCCACGCGACCAGCTCGAGGCGGCGTTCACCGGCCAGGACGACGCCGGTCGGCCATTGGTGGGCGGGCGTGAGGACGACGACGCGGGCTCCGCTGGCCGCCAAGGCGTCGACGTCGACGCCGCGCTCGTCCACCGCCACGGGAACCGCTTCGCTGCCAGCGGCTTGGGCCGTGCGGCTGATGTAGGCCACGGCCCCCGGGTCCTCGAAGGCGACCCGGGTGTAGCCCTGCCGGCCCAGAGCTCGCAGCACCAGGGTCAGTCCCTGGGCGAAGCCCGCACAGACGACGACGTTGTCGACCACGGTGTCGACCGCGCGGACCCGCCTCAGGTAGGCCGCCAGGACCTCGCGCAGGTGTCGGTTGCCGCGCGGGTCGCCGTAGTCGAAGGCGATGTTGGGCGCGGACCGGCAGGCTTCACGGACGGCCCAGGCCCACTCCTCGCGCGGCGCGAGCCCGAGGTCGGGGACGCCGGACTCGAAGTTCGCGACCGGGTACCGGCGGGTGGCGTCGCTGGGCATCGGCGGGGGAGACGAGCCCGGGCGCAGGTCCGGCGATCGCGTGGGGTCGGCGGCCGGACGACCGGTTGAGCTGGGGGCCACGCGGGTCGCCGACCCGCCGCGAGCGCTCAGGTAGCCCTCGGCCTGCAGCTGGGCGTAGGCCTCCTGGATCAGCCCACGGGACAGGCCGAGCTGGGCGGCCAATTCCCTCGAGGACGGAAGTCGCTCACCGCCGGCCAGCCGACCGCTCTGGATCGCGGCCCGCAGCTGGTGCTCGACCTGGGCGCGCAGCGGCCGGACGTCACTGCCCCGGCTGCGGTCCAGCTCGACCAGCAGCTCCGGACCTGAACCGGACCACTCCACGGGCACAAAAGTGGACCTTATCAGCGGTCCGCTTGGCCCCTAGCGTCGTTTTCATGAGCACATCGATGCACCTCACGCCCGCCGTGCAGCCCGCGCAGTCCGGCATCCTCAGCCGCGCGCTCGTGCTGCGGTTCGTCTCGATCGTGGCCTCCTCGGTCGGCTTCTACCTGCCGCTGGCCGTGGTCCCGGTCTTCGCCGACGCCAACGGCGCCCCCGGGTCGGCCGGGTTGGCGAACGGCGCCCTCCTGGTGGCCACCGTCATGGGTGAGCTCGTGACGCCGCGGGTCGTCGGGCGCCTGGGCTATCGCTGGACCCTGGCCATCGGCCTGGTCCTGTTGGGCTCGCCCGCCCTCCTGCTCATGGTGTCGACCGGGTTGCCCGTGCTGTTCGTGTCCAGTGCGCTGCGCGGTCTGGCTTCGCGATCTCGGTCGTGGCCGGCGGTGCCTTGACGGCGATGCTCATCCCGGCGCAGCGGCGCGGCGAGGGGCTCGCGATCGTCGGTCTGGTGGGCGGCCTGCCGTCGTTGGTCGCCCTCCCGCTGGGCGTCTGGGCCGCCGACCGCTGGGGCTTCGGTGTCGTCTTCGCAGCCACCGCCATCGCGCCGCTGCTGGCCCTGCCGACCCTGCCCGGACTGCCCAAGGCGGCGGACTCCGGTGAGTCCGCTCATGGCGTCCTCGCCGGCCTGCGCAACGGCGCGCTGATGCGCCCGGCCACGATCTTCGCCGCCTCGGCGTCAGCGGCCGGTGTGGTCGTGACCTACCTGCCCCTGGCCATCGGTCACCACGCCGTGTGGGTCGCGCCGCTGGCACTGCTGCTCCAGCCGACCGCCTCGACCTGGGCCGTTGGTTCGCCGGGCGGCTCGGTGACCGCCGCGGCCAGAGCCGGCTGCTGGTGCCCGGCGTCGTGCTGTCCATCCTGGGCATGGCGGCCATGGCTGTTACCGAGTCGCCGATCCTGGTGCTGCTCGGCGCAGTGGCCTTCGGCACGGGCTTCGGCGTCCTGCAGAACGCGTCGCTCAGCCTGATGTACGCCCGGACCGAGGCTGCGGCGTACAGCACTGTGAGTGCGATCTGGAACGCTGCGTACGACATGGGCATGGCGGTCGGCGCGATCGGGGTCGGATTGCTGATCGCCTCGACCGGCTACTCGGTCGCCTTCCTGGTCACCGCCGCCGTCATGGTCCCCGCGCTTCTCATGGCAATGCGGGAGACGCGCACCCCCGAACTGGACCGCTCTCCGGCAACGCAACTCGACCTCGGCCCGCAGCTCGCGGCCGCCTAGCCAACGGTCGCCGGCTCCCCGAGCTGGCCGGCCGGGTCGGTGCGCAGCGCCTGACTCGCTGCCAATGCGGTTGCCGTGCCGACCAGCACCAGGGTCACCGCAACGATCCCCGCGCACCAGAACAGCGGCGCGTACGGCGAGTGGCCGGGTGTCATTCCGTCGCTGTACGCCGCCAGCACGCAGCCGCCCAGAAACGCACCGAGCGCCAGCGCGGTTAGTACCACGGCGGCCGTCTCCAGCCGGAGCATGCTCCGGACCTGTCGGCGCTTCATGCCGGTGAGCCGCAGGGTCACGAACTCGCGGGAACGAGCAGTGGTCGCCATCGCCAGGGTGTTCATGATCGCGATCGCGGCGAAGGCGAGGATCAAGCCCATGGCGAGGTAGCCAACGAGCGCCGCATTGGTCTGCGCCGCAACGACTTCGGCTTGATAGCCGTCAGCGCTGACGACGTGCGCGCCGGACTCACCGTGCAGGGCCGCGACGAGGGTTGCGGGAGTCCCGCCGCGAACGAGCACCGCAGAGGCGAGCGGTACGTCCACGTGGCGCAGGACCAGGTCCAACGGCAGAAGCGCGTCGGTGAACCCCAACCCGCGCTCGTAGATGGCCGCGACCGTCAGACGGGCGGTGCTGCCGTCGCCGAGAGTCACAGTGACGCGGTCTCCGACGTGCGTACGGCGCTGACCGGCCGCGAGCGCGGACAGCGCGACGCCACCGTCGGCCAGCTGCGCGATCGAGCCCTGTCGGACGTGCGGGTCGAGCGTCTGCTCCAGCCCGGCCGAGGTGACGCCCAAGGCCGGGTACTTGTTCGCGCCGAGCCGGATGGTCGTGCCCAGCTCCGCGGTGGCGGTCGTCACACCGGGCGCTGCTCGCGCCGCCGAGACAAAGTCAGCCGGCAGACCCGCACCGGTCGGGACGATCACCGCGTCAGCTCGCGTCCCGGCGTCTCGTTGCGCCGCAGCTGCATGCTGAATCGTGGTGGGAGAGAACAGAATCGTTGCCGCGAGCGTGAGCCGAGGGTGATCGGCGTGATCACGGCGGCGACCCGCTTGACGTTGGTGCGGTTGTTCGCGGTAGCCAGGAACCCGATCCGTCGGAAGCCCAACTGCAGCAACCGGCCGAGCAGCTCGGTGGAGACCCGGGCGATGACCGGGCCGAGCAGGGCGACCGCGATGACGGCGATGACTGCGCACAGGAGGGTCACTGGGCTGGCGGCCGGGTCGGAGTGCAGATGACCGAGGACACCGAGCAGCGCGGCGTACCCGCCTGTGGCCAGCAGCCCGGCCGCCAGTCGCACGACGCCGAGCCGAGCCGGTTCGACGGCGGCCTCGGTCAGTGCCTGCACCGGGTGGATCCGGCTGGCCCGCCGAGCCGAGACCCGGGCCGCGACCCAGGCCCCGAGCACGGTCACGGCCAGGCCGGCGGCGATCGGTGCCGGGCCGACAACGAGGCCGAGCTCGCGCGGCATCACGTCGTACGCGATGAACCGCGAGCGCAGCCACGAGGCCAGCGGGATCCCGGCGAAGGCGCCGGGCAACCCAGCGAGCAGCCCGATCACCGCAGCCTCCCGCCCGATCATCCGCCGGACCTGACGGGGGGTGGCGCCGATGGCCCGGAGCAGGGCGATCTCGCGCCGGCGCTGTCCGACCGACAGCGCGAACGTGCCGGTGACGACGAGGACGGCGACCAGCAATGACGTGGCGCCGAGCACGCCGGACACGCTGATCAATGTGGTCTTGGCGCGGGCGGCACCGGTGAACTCGACCAGGCCGCGGTCGGCTCCCGTCGCAACGATGGCCCCGCTGCCGGCGAGGGCCGCCCGCAGCCCGGCGGCTTCGGCGGGCCGGGCCCGTGGCAGACCCACGGCGTAGAGCTGGCCCGGATGCCCGGCCAGCCGGCGAGCGGTCGCATCGGCGAAGAACAGACTGGTCTGGTTCGGCAGGGCGCGGTCGGTGATGCCGACGACGGTGTACGTCGCGACTCCGGCGGCGGTCTGCACCCGCGCGGTGTCTCCGACGTGCAGTCGGGCCGACGCAGCCAGCTGACGGTCGACCACCAGGTCTGCGGGTTCGTGGGGCGCGCGGCCGCTGCCGATGACGAGGGGGGCCAGCGCGGCGGACGACCACCCGTGGCCCCATGACGGCCTCCGGTCGGGGTCGCTGACCGTCAGGCCCTGACTGGTCAGGACCGTTGCGGTGAACGTCAGCTCGCTGATGGCGCCAGTGGCGGCCGGCCGGCCGTCTAACCGGTCGAGCACCGACTCGTCGAGCCAGGCGTGGTCGGCCAGCGGCTTGGCCTTGTGCTTCCCGTTGGCCTTGGTGAAGTGCACCGACTGGCTGGCGGCGACGACGACCGGCGACGCGGCGTACCGCTCGGTCGCGACCCGGCCGGCGAGCCCGGTCTGAAGCAGGAGCCCGCAGGCAGCGACCAACGCGGCCGCCGCGAGGAGCGCGACGAACGCGGCCACGAAGCTGCCCACCCGGGACCGCAGAGTCGAGAGGGCGAGCCGACCGGTCACGACGCCGCCGGCGGGCGCAGCGCCGCCAGCCGGGCCATGACCTGCGGATGCGTGGGCTGGTCCAGCTGGTCCACCAGCCGCCCGTCGGCCAGGAACAGGACGCTGTCGGCATAGCTGGCCGCCACGGCGTCGTGCGTGACCATCACAACGGACTGGCCGACGTCGTCCACCGCCGCGCGCAACAACCGGAGCACCTCGGCACCGGACTCGCTGTCCAGGGCACCGGTCGGCTCGTCGGCGAACAGCACCGAGGGCCGGGCCACGAGAGCCCGGGCGATGGCGACGCGTTGCTGCTGGCCGCCGGAGAGCTGGCCCGGCCGGTGCTTGAACCCGGTCGGCGAGTCCGACCCGGAGGATCACCTGACCCAGCCAGGCCCGGTCCGGGCGCCGGCCGGCGAGCCGCAGGGGGAGGGTCACGTTCTGCGTCACCGTCAGGGCGCCGACGAGGTTGAAGGACTGGAAGACGAAGCCGACGCGCTCGCGGCGCAGCTCGGTCAGCTCGGGCTCACTGAGGGCGCTGATCTCCTGGCCGTCGAGGCGGACGTCACCCGACGTCGGGCGGTCCAGTCCCGCGGCACAGTGCAGGAACGTGCTCTTGCCCGGATCCGGACGGCCCCATCACAGCGACGAAGGTCCGCCGCGGGATGGCGACCGATACTCCGCGCAGCGCGTGGACGACCTGGCTGCGTGTGCCGAAGCTCTTGTGGACGTTTCTCAGCTCGACGCAGTACGTCGACGGGGTCGTGGCAGCTCGCCGGGCCACGGTTCTGCCCTCCTTCGGTCAGGTTCCGGCGACGAACGCGCCGTACTTTCGACCGTAGGCAGCCGGAGCGCGCGGATCACTCCGGGTGCCGTCAAGACCGGGGGTAGCGCTAGCCCTACTTGGGCTGCGCGTGGCTAGTCGCGCTGGGCGACCGTCAGCAGGATGACTGAGGTCTCGACGGCCTCGAGACTGTGCCGGGAGCCAGGAACGGTCAACAGGTCGCCGGGCGACCCGTTCCACGAGACGTCGCCGGCGACCAGGCGGACCCGGCCCTGCAGGACGTGCACCGTCGCCTCGCCCGGGCTGTCGTGTTCGGCGAGCGAGTTGCCCCCCACCATGGCGATCAGGGTCTGCCGAAGTCGGTGCTCGTGACCGCCGTACACGGTCTCGGCACTGCGACCGCTGCTGGCCTGCTGGGCCAGCTGGAGGTGGTGGCGAACCAAGGCCGTCAGTGACTGCTTCTGCATGAGCGTTCGCTCCCGAGTCGTCGTCGTTGGGGTCGAGCGTCGCACAGACTACCATGCACCCATGGCGACCTCGCTGTTGGCCATCGTCGTGGACTGCCGCGACTCCTTGGCGCAGGCCACGTGGTGGGCGACCGTCCTCGGCCATGAGGTGTCGGAGCGCAACACCGGATGAGTACGAGGTCAGCCACCCGAGCAGCGGTCGCACCCCGCTCTACTTCATGAACGTCCCCGAGCCGAAAACGGGGAAGAACCGGCTGCACATCGACGTCACCGTCGATGAGTCGCTCGAGGCCGGGGTCGCCAAACTCGTTGCTTCGGGAGCGAAGCTCGTTCGACCTGCGCCAGGATCCGGTGACGCTGGCGAACCCCGATACCTGGGCGGTCATGCAGGATCCCGAGGGCAACGAGTTCTGCGTGTTCGACGTCGAGTCGGTCACGGGCCTGGCCTGAAGCGCGGACCAAGACCGGCGGCCCCGATCCGCCCAGGAGATGGGCGGATCGGGGCCGCGCGCCGTACGGCGTGGTGGTTCAGGCGGTCAGTCGGAACGGCGGGTACTCGTCCGTGACCAGGATGAAGGCGTAGCCGACGACCCGGTTGTGCCAACGGATCACGCCCTCGATGTAGCTGAACAGCCCGCGCGGGTAGCGGCCGGTGAAGACGATCGCGAACCAGGCGGCGATCGCCGGCGAAGATCGCGCCGATGTAGAGGAAGAACAGGACGACGTAGTGCGGGATCGCGAGGAACCACTTGACCATCGGCAGCCACCGGTTCAGCCCCTGTTGGGCATCGGGGTAGGCGAAGTCCAGGTGCACGGACTGGTGGTCGTCGGTCGAGGGGTAGCGGTCGTCCATCAGGGCGAAGTAGACCCCGACGCGGTTGGTGAAGCGCAGCAGCTCGAGGTTCCAGTCGAACCACCAGCGCGGGTACTTCTGCCGGAACACGATCATCAGCAGGGGCGGCAGGAACAGCAGTCCCGTGCCCCCGACCGCAATGACGGTGCTGCTCGAGTGATGGGCCGCGTTGCTGCCACTGCCATAGCCGCCGATGCTGGCGAAGACGATCAGGATCGGGATGATCGTGAAGATCCGCAGGGCGGTCGTGAGTCGGTTGAGGGCGCGGTCCGGGTAGTCGACCGAGAAGGTGACGGGATAGCTGTCCATCGGCTCAGTTCCTCTCTCGTGGGTCTCGTTGGGCTTCGTAGGTTTCGGGCAACGGGTTCAGCCGACGCCGACTGAGATCTTCTCCGGCTCCGGCTCCGGCGAAGGGAGCCCTCGTCCGACCGGCGCTGGAGGGGCGACGGCTGGACGAACAGGGCCCGGGCGAGCCAGGTGGGCAGCCACCAGTTCCAGCGGCCGAACAGGCTGACCAGTGCGGGGACCAGGAGGGCGCGGACGATGGTCGCGTCGATCAGGATGCCGACCCCGAGCGCCGTACCGATGATCTTGCCATCTGTCCCGGGTGAGGAGGCAAGGGCGGAGAAGGCGAAGAACAGGATCAGGGCCGCTGAGGTGACCAGCCGGCCGGTCCGGCCGATCCCGGTGACGACGGCCGCGGCGGTGTCGCCGGTGCGGTCGTACTCCTCGCGCATCCGGGACAGGATGAAGACCTCGTAGTCCATCGAGAGCCCGAAGAGGAAAGCGAAGATCACGACCGGGAGCCAGTTGTTGATCGTGCCCGTGGCCGGGACGTCGAAGATCGCTCCCGAGCCGTGGCCGAGCTGCCAGAAGAACACCACGGAGCCGAAGACGGCCGACATGGAGATCAGGTTGAGCAGCACGGCCTTCAGCGGCAGCAGCACGGACCGGAAGGTGCGGACCAGCAGCACGAACGTGATCAGCGCGATCAGGCGCCAGGACGTAGGGCAGCCGGTCGTAGACCGCGCTCAGGTAGTCGCCGACGCTGGCCCCCACACCGGTCACGCCGACCTTGGCGCCGACCGAGTCCTCGACGGCCGTTCGGACCTGGTCGACGAGGGCCGAGCTGGTGTTGTCGACCGTGGCGTCGACGGGCAGGACGTCGACGACGGCGGTGTCATCGGTGGTGGTCCCGACGACGGCCAGCTGGACGCCCTTGACCGCGGCGGCAGCCTCGGCGGCCTGTGCGGCCTTGTTCGCCGGGACGAGCACCTCGATCGGGGTCAGGACCCCGGTCCCGACACCGCCGTGGGTCAGGGTCTGCAGCGCGTCGTACCTCGGGCCACTGGTGGCCAGCGACGCGATGCCGGTCTGCCCGATCTTGAGGCTGAACACCGGGATGATGAGCAGGGCGAGCACGACCCCGGCCGCGGCCGTGGCGATGACGCGGTGCTTGACGACCGTCCGGGCCCACGCCGTCCAGCCGCGGGATGCCTTGCCCTCGTGGCGGATTCGCGGGATAGTCCACGCGCGGCCCGATGCTCGACAGCAGTGCCGGCAGCAGGGTCACGACCGCGGACACGCTCACCAGGGCGATCAGCAGGCCGGCGAGGCCGACGCTGCGCAGGGCCGGGACCGGTACGACGAGCAGCGCGAGCAGGCTGATCGCGACGGTGACGCCGGAGGCGACGACGGCGTGGCCGGCCGTCTTCATCGCGACCACGACAGCTTCCTCGTTGGTGCGGCCGTGGGCGCGTTCCTCCCGCCACCGCGAGACCAGGAGCAGCGAGTAGTCGATCGCGACCCCGAGGCCGATGAGGGCGATCAGGAACTGCACGAT
This sequence comes from uncultured Actinomycetota bacterium, assembly GCA_963794535.1. Lineage (GTDB taxonomy): Bacteria > Actinomycetota > Actinomycetes > Actinomycetales > CAVURS01 > CAVURS01. The sequence goes on along the minus strand of CAWCEI010000012.1, from coordinate 89,120 downwards.
GATGCTGACGTCGGTGAAGGTCGTCAGGACCAGCACCAGCATGAAGGTCGTCAGGATGGATACGGCGGCGATCAGCAGTGGCAGCAGCGCCAGGAACGACGCGAAGACGAAGAGCAGGACCAGAAGTGCGGCCGCGCCGGCCAGCAGCACCTCGACCAGTACGCCGGTGCCACCGGTGTCGCCACCAGCCGCGAGCAGGCCATAGCCGGTCAGTCCGCTGTCGAACCCTTGTGCCGCAGCCGCTTTGGCCAGTGCCGGGTCGAGCTGGGCTTCGATGTAGGCCCCCATCGTCTGGGCCACCGGTGCCTGGATCAGGGCGTACGCCGTCCGGCCGTCTTTCGTGACGAAGCTGGAGTCGCCAGTGCTGGCCAGGTCGACGACCCGAAGCTTGACGTCGGGGACCGCCGCCACGGCTGACGCGAAGACCTTGCCCACGGCGCTCGCGTTCGCGTCGACGCTCTGGCCCTTCGGGACGGTGACGAGCGCGATGTAGGTGTTCGTCGAGCTGACGCCGTAGGTGTCGAGCAGCTGGTGCTCGGCCTGGTCGCCGGGCTGGCCGGGCAGCGAGAAGTCGTAGGCCCACCGGTGGGCCAGCTGGGTGGAGGCGAACAGGCCGCCGACGAACAGCGCGAGCCAGACGGCGCTGACGATCCGACGGTGGTGCATGACGAGCCGGGCGAGACGCTCCATGAGGGACTCCTTGTTGAGGGTTAAGCCGGGGTCGGCGCGGGTCACGGAGACCAGCGGGAGACCGATGTCGCGCAACGTGCGCAGCAAGCCGTGCAGGGCTGCCTGGTCGACGACGAGTCCCTCGATGAGGGTGGTGCCGTCGGGCTGGGCGGTGAGGGTCATGCCGTCGAAGCGCGCCTGCCAGCGCGGTGCGAGCTGCCCCGTGAGGCGGATCTCGTACCAACCGGGCTGGTCTGCGGGACGCTCTGACCTGGTGCTCATGGCCGCAAGGTAGGAGCGGATGTGGTGAGTGGGCATCACCACATGTGGTGATTCTGAAGAGCGCGGCCCCTTCGGACCCCTCCAGGGGGTCTAAAGGGGCCGCGGTCCTCCGCGTTCGCTCACAGCAGGTTGAGGGCGGCGCCTTGGCGGACCGCGGCTCGGCGGCTGCTGACGCCGAGCTTGGCGTAGATGCTCTTGGTGTGCGTCCGCAACGTGTTGAGGGACACCGAGAGCTCCCGCGCGATGTGTGGGCCGCTGAGGTCCGAGCCGAGCAGGCGCAGCACATCCAGCTCGCGTTCGCTCAGCGGCGCGACCAAGGCCGTCGGCTCGCCCGCGCGCTGGTCCTGCTGCTGCGGTCCGGTCGACGCGGCCGTCAGCCGGCGGAGATAGGCCGTGCCGCCGGTCTGTTTCGCGAGCGCGTTGAGCAGCCAGGTCATCGGCGGCCCTTCGTCCGCGAAGACCCGCACGTAGCCCTCGACCTCCGCCAGCTCCACCGCGCGCTGCAGCACCGCCGAGCGCGGCCGGGATGTCCCGGCGCAGCTGGTGGGCCTGCGACAGCAGCACGAGGAGCTCGATGACGGTGCCGCCCCGCCCGCCGGCCTCGGCCGCCAGCAGCAGTCGTTCGAGCAGGCCGGTCGCCTCGCGCAACGGGGCGTCGTCGCGCCGACCGTCGGGGCCGTTGACGTGCTGGGCCAATAGGAGTCGGGCAAGCGTGACGTGTTCGAACTCGCGGATGTAGGCCAGCTCGTCGTCGGTCGAGAGCCCGTTCTCCCGGGCCCACGCCATGGCCGGCGCCAGCTCCCCGCGGCGTACGTGCAGTCGCGCCCGCACTGCCGGGACGGGCCGGACGTTGGGCTGGTAGTCGCCGACATACAGCCGGTCGGCGGCATCGGCCAGGTCGAGCGCGCCGTCGAGGTCGCCATCGGCCGCGAGCAGCCGGGACATCGCCACCCGCCAGCGGTAGGCGTTCTGGGGCAGTCCGTTGTGCTCGCCGAGGCGCTGGCAGATGGCCAGCTGCTCGGCGGCGCCTGCGCGGTCGTCCTGCTCGAGCAACACCGTGGCGATGCCGACGTGCATGTCGGCCGTCCCGCGCAAGGCTGGCATCCCCGGTGGCAGAGCCGTCTGCTCGAGCGCCTTCTCGTAGGTGCGCCGGGCGTCGCCGAGCCGGCCCTGGACCAGGCGGATGTCGCCGAGGGTGATGGTGCAGCCCAGGACGTCGGAGATGAACCCGGCCCGGCGCAGACCGGTCACGGTCGTGCTGTACGCCGTGTCGGCACCCTCGAGATCGCCGACGGTCAGTGCGGCCAAGCCGGCAAGAGCCCCGGACCCGGACCGGATGAGGTCGTCATCCGGCGGCGCCAGGGCGATGGCCTCGCGCGCGTTGCTGACCGTGGCGCCCAGGTCGCCGGCGGCGAGAGCCAAGGCGGCCCGGTACATCTTGATGGTCGCCGGCAGCAGGTCGTAGCCCTTCGGGTCGACCACGACCAGGCCTGGCGGCGGCTGTTCCGGCCAGGGGTCGTCGGGGCTGGCGCGCAGCGACCGCTCCACATCATCGAGGCGTGCGGAGACGGTGCTGAAGTCCGACACCTGGGCCAGGGCGCCGACGAAGGCGACGCCGAGGACCGGCCGGACCGCGAGGTACTCGTCGGGCAGGGCCAGCACCCACCCCTGGAACTCGGCCTCACGGCGCTCGCGGCTCAAGGCCGGGATGGCCAGCTCCATCAGGCCGGCGGCCCGGTCATAGTCGTGGGCTGCCATCGCGTGCCGCACGGCCTGCGTGGTGTCGCCCTCCTGCTCGAACCAGACGGCCGCGCGCTGGTGCAGCAGCAGGCCCGCGTCGGCCCGCTCCTCGACCAGATGGGTCTGGAGCACGTCGGCGAACAGGTGGTGGTAGCGCCACCACTGGCGGCGGTCGTCGAGAGGGACCAGGAAGAGGTTGGCCCGTTCGAGGGCCAGCAACGTCGCCCGTCCGCCGGCTCGACCGGTCACGGCATCGCAGAGCGGTCCGCTCAACCGGTCCAGGATCGACGTCTCGAGCAGGAACTCGCGCACCTCCGGGGTCTGCCGCGAGAGGACCTGCTCGGCGAGATAGTCGACGACGTAGCGGTCGTCGCCCGCGAAGCCGGCGATGAACGCGCTGGCATCGTCGCGGCCTTGGATGGACAGTGCGGCCAGCTGGAGAGCGGCGATCCAGCCTTCGGTACGCCGGTCGAGCGCGCTCAGGTCGTCCTCGGTCAGGGCCAACCCCATCGCCCCGTTGAGATAGGCCGCAGCCTCCGCCGCGGTGAAGCGCAGGTCGGCCGCTCGGATCTCCACCAGCTGGCCGCTGGCCCGCAGACCGGCCAGCGCCAGTCCCGGGTCGGCCCGGCTCGCGATGACGAGGTGCAGTCGCGGCGGCTGATGCTCGAGCAGGAAAGCCATGCTGTCGTGGATGTCGCTCGACTCGATCAGGTGGTAGTCGTCCAGCACGAGGACCACGTCGGTCGGCAGCCGGTCCAGGTCGGTCAGCAGCGCCGACACGACCGCCTGTGGTGATTGCTGCGGTGTCTGGAGCAGCCCGAGTGCTGCGGCGCCGACGCCGGGCGTCGTGGTCTGCAGTGCGGTGATGACGTAGGCCCAGAACGTCGCGGAGTCGTTGTCCCGCTGGTCCAGTGACACCCAGGCGACCGGCGGCCGGTCGGCCGCGGCGCCGGCCAGCCAGTTGGCCAGCACCGTCGTCTTGCCGAAGCCGGCCGGCGCCGACACGAGCGTCACCGCATGCCGCACGGTCCCGTCCAAGCGCTCGGCCAACCGCGGTCGTACGACGTCCGCGGAGCGACCGCTGGGTATGCGGTACTTGCTCTCGAGCAGCGGACCGACCACGCAGGCCAGCCTAGGGAACCGTTGGGGTCTGCTGCGGATCCAGTTCGCAGGGGGCAGGACAATGGACGCGTGACGACTGCCCGCGCCTCGTCTCCGACGACTGCCGAAGCGCCCACAACCGGCGGTCGGGTCCTCGTCGGCGCGGCGATCATCCTGCTCGCGGCCAACCTCCGGGTCGCCGTCGGCAGCATCGGCGTCGTTCTCGCATCCGTGCGCGGCGACCTCGGGATGAGCGTCACGGTTGGCGGCGTCCTCACGACGCTGCCGGTGCTCTGCTTCGCGGTCTTCGGCGTCGGCTCGGCCGGCACGGTCCGACGGCTCGGTCTGCATCGCACCGCGGTGCTCGTCCTGGTGTTGGTCACGCTGGGGCTGGCCGCCCGGTCCGTCGTACACAACGCAACGCTGTTCTTGCTCTGCAGCGTCATCTGCCTGGCCGGAGCGGCCGTCGGCAATGTCATCCTCCCGCCCTTGGTCAAGGTGCATTTCCCCGACCGGGTCGCTGCGATGAGTGCCCTGTACGGCGCGGCGCTCATGGGTGGCGCAGCCGTCGCTTCGGTGACGACGGTGCCGTTGTCGGACGCCTTCGGTGGCTGGCGGTCCGGCGTCGGACTGTGGGCGATCCTCTCGGTCGCCGCCCTGCTGCCGTGGCTGGCACTGCTCAGACACGACGTGCACAGCGAAATCGGTTCGCAGCGAAGGCTTTCGCTCCGGGATCTGGCCCATTCGCGGCTGGCCTGGGCCATGCTGCTGGTCTTCGCGGCACAGTCGGCCGGCGCCTACAGCCAGTTCGGCTGGTTCCCGGAGATCCTGACCGACAGCGGGGTCTCGGCCGGGTACGCCGGAACCCTCCTCGGCGTCATCAGCGCCGTCGGGATCCCGATCGCCTTGTGCCTGCCGTGGCTGATGGCCCGGGTCGGCGATCGTCCGTACCTGCCGTTGGCCTTCGCCGGCGCGACGGCCGCTGGTTGGCTGGGCGTCCTGGTCGCCCCAGACAGCGTCCCGTGGCTGTGGTCGGTCCTGCTCGGCGTCGGTGGCGGCGCCTTCACCTGGACCCTGACGATGATCGCCCGCCGAAGCCGTACGCCGGCCGGCACCACTGCGCTTTCCGTTGCGACGCAAGGAGTTGGCTACCTCATTGCCGGGTTCGGTCCGTTCGGGACCGGGCTGCTGCACGACGCCAGCGGCGGCTGGACCCTGCCCATCGTCGTACTCATCGGGCTGGCCGTTCTGATCGGCGTGTTCGGGACGATCGTCGCCCGATCCGCCCCGTTGGAGGACACCCTGCACTGATCGTGGGCCGCCTGTCCTGATACCGCGCGGACCTTGATGTATCTGTCGGCACGTGACCAGACTCTTGTCGTGAGCCGGTGGGCTGACCGGGCCTGCCGCCAGCCGGGAGGTAGTCATGGGGACGAAGAGTCGCAGCGTCGCAGTCGTAGCGATGGCCACGATGATGGCGGGAGCACTCACCACCGGGAGCGCGTCGGCGGCCCCCGTCGGCAGCTGGCTTACGGCGCGGGGCAACGATGCGCGCACCGGCCGAGCGGCCAACGAGACGGTGGTCACCAAGAGCTCGATCGGCCATCTGGCGCCGATCTGGTCCGCGCCGGGCCAGAGCGTCGAAGGCACCGAGGCCATCGTCAGCGGCGGCGCGGTCTACGTGGTGACCACCGACTCGAAGCTGCGGCGGCTCAACGGCACCAACGGCCACACCGTCTGGACCTCGCCCGTCGCGGGCGTTCCCGAAACCCCGACGCTCGACAGCGGCACGGTCTACGTGCTCGGCGGGTCGCGGGTGCGCGCGATCACCGCATCGACCGGCGCGACCACGTTCAACGTCCCCGTGGAGACCTTCTGCGGCGACGGGTCGGGTTGCTTCAGTGGCCTGGGCACGGCGAACGGCAAGGTCGTCGTCGGGGCCGGCGGCCTGCTGCACATCCTCAACGGCACGACCGGCGCGCTGCTCTCGACGACTGACGTGAGCCAGGGCGACTTCGACTCCAACGGCGGCGGCACTCCCGCGATCGACGGCAACGGCGCCGCGTGGTCGTCGTACAAGTTCGTCCAGACTGCTCCGGTCCCGCCGTCCTCGGCCAATCCCGTTGCGGCGCCGAAGATCTCAGGCAACGGCTTCGCCACGCCGCTCATCGTCGGAGGCAAGGTCTACGTCACGAGCAAGAGCCAGGGCATCACGTCCTTCGCCGTGACGAACGGAGCCAAGACCAACTTCCTCCCTGGGGCAATCGGGCAGCACCAGGCGCTGGCGACGGACGGGACGCGGCTCTTCGACGTCACCATCGAGGCCGGCGTGAAGACCCTGACGGCGTACAGCCTCTCGACCGGCGCCACGCTCTGGAGCCACAGCGGTGCGGTGACCTCGCCGTTGTCGGTCAACGGGATGGTCGTCGTCGGCGAGAACTACGGCGGGCTGGCGGTCTACGACGCAGCGAGCGGTGCGCTCCTGAAGCGACTGCCCGGTACGGCGCGCGGTGCGGACCCGATCGTCGTCGGCGGACACGTGTACGCCGGGTACAGCCCCACCTCTGTCCCGCCGGGCACCAACCCGCCGCTCACGGCCCTGGGCGTCTAGAGGGGTTGACCGAACTACCGGTCCGATCTACGGTTACTCCATTGTGCTAGTCACCTAGATCAATGGAGGTTGTGGTGATCGAGTTCTCGCTCGACAGCCGGTCGGGAGTCTCGCCGTACCTCCAGGTCGTCCACCAGGTGCGGCAGGCGCTCCGGCTGGGGCTGCTGCACGAAGGCGACCAGCTCCCGACCGTCAAGGATGTCGTCGCGCGGTTGGCGATCAACCCCAACACCGTGCTGAAGGCCTACCGCGAGCTCGAGCGCGACGGCCTGGTCTCGGCGCGACCGGGTGTCGGCACCTTCGTCACCCGCTCGCTCGTCGACTCCTCGCACGCGGCGCACGAGCCGCTTCGCCGCGAGCTGCGCCGGTGGCTGGGCAAAGCCCGCCTGGCCGGCCTCGACGACGAGAGCATCGAGGCGCTCTTCGCGAGCACGTTTCGCCTGGCCCAGGAGGAGATAGCGTGACCGCCGTCCTGCGAACCGAGGCCCTGGGCAAGCGTTATCGCGGCCGTTGGGCGCTCTCCGACTGCACGCTCAGCATTCCGGCCGGCCATGTCACGGGGCTGGTCGGCCCGAACGGCGCCGGCAAGACGACGTTGCTGAGCCTTGCTGTCGGCCTGCTCCAGCCGACGACCGGCGAGATCGAGGTCTGCGGTGGGCGGCCGGCCGCCAGCGCGGAACAGCTGGCCAAGGTCGGCTTCGTCGCGCAGGACACCTCGACGTACGCCGGTCTGACCATCGACGAGCACCTCCGGCTGGGTGCGCGGCTCAACCCACGCTGGGACGACACGGTGGCGCGGTCCCGGATCCGACGGCTCGGCCTGGATCCCGGGCAGAAGGCCGGCAAGCTCTCCGGTGGCCAGCGGGCCCAGCTGGCCCTGACCCTGGGGCTGGCCAAACGGCCCGAGCTGCTGGTGCTCGACGAGCCGGTCGCGAGCCTCGACCCCCTGGCCCGCCGCGAGTTCCTGCAGGTCCTCATGGAGGCCGTGGCCGAGCACGATGTCAACGTGCTGCTGTCCTCGCACGTGGTCTCCGACCTCGAGCGGGTCTGTGACTACCTGGTCGTGCTCGTCGAGTCCGAGGTGCAGGTGGAGGGCGAGGTCGACACGCTGCTCGCCAGCCATCATCGGCTGACCGGACCACGGCGCGACGAGAGCAGGCTCCCGGCCGACCAGCAGCTCGTCTGGGGCAGCCACACCGAGCGGCAGAGCACGCTGGTGGTGCGCTCGACCGCGCCGATCCTCGACCCCGCCTGGACGGTGACCGGTCTCGGCCTCGAGGACCTCGTGCTGGCCTACCTGGAGCGATCGGCCCCACCGGTGGACCACCCGGCCCTGGAGGTGATCCGATGACCTGGCTCACCTGGCGACAGCTGCGAGTCTCGGCAGCCGGCCTGTACGGCGCAGTGCTGGCCGCCGCGATCGTGCTCGCGATCACCGGTCCAAGGGTGGCCGACAAGACCGGCCTCGGCGGGAGTCTGTTCGACAACCTCAGCCGGCTCGAGCGGGACCTGTTCTACGGCGGCGTCGTGGTGCTCGCGGTTGCCCCCGCACTGATCGGGGCGTTCTGGGGCGCGCCCTTGGTGGCGCGTGAGCTCGAGAGTGGCACCTACCGGCTGGTCTGGAACCAGAGCGTGACCCGGAACCGTTGGCTGGCAACGAAACTCGGGCTGACCGCCGGCATTGCCGCCGCCGCGGTCGGTGGCCTGACCTTGGCCGTCACCTGGTGGTCCAGTCCGGTGGACGGCGCGATGAGCGCCACCCGGGGCAGCCTGCCGGTCCGGCTGAACCCATCGGCCTTCGCCATGCGCGGGATCGTCCCCGTGGCGTACGTCGTCTTCGCGGTCGTCCTCGGCGCGGCCCTCGGGCTGGTGTTGCGGCGTTCGGTGCCGGCGATGGCGCTGACACTGGTCGTCTATGTCGTCGTACAGATCGCCATGCCGCTCTGGGTCCGGCCGCATCTGTGGCCACCGGTCACGAAGACCGTTGCCTTCTCGATGGACCGGCTGGACGGCATCTCGGGCGACCCGAGCGGCAACGCCACCATCAGCTTGAACACCGGAGGCCACGGCGACTGGATCCTGTCCAACCGCACGGTCAACTCTGCCGGTCACTACACCGCGCTGCCGACCTGGATGGTCCAGTGCATCGTGCCGCCCATCCCCTCGGCGGTCGAGGGCACCCCGCAGCCCGGAGGCGAGGTCCAGTCCTCGGCCGAGGGCAAGGGCGGGGACCAGGTCGCCGCCTGCTTCGACCGGATGAACGCCGAGGGCTACCGGCAACGGATCGTCTACCAGCCGGCCAGCCACTTCTGGCCGCTGCAGTACGTGGAGACCGGCGTCGTCCTGGTGCTCTCCGGTCTGCTCGCCTGGTTCTGTTTCTGGCGGATCCGGCAGGTCAGCTGACCCCGGACCGAAGCGGGCTGTCGGTGCCGCGTTCTAGCGTCTGGAGGATGAGCCGCGACTTCCAGGTGACGTTCGACGCCCACGACCCGAGAGCCCTGTCCATCTTCTGGCGAGACGCCCTGGGCTATGTCCATCCTGGGCCGCCGGGCGTTGAGCTGGCGGCGGGCGCCGACCCGCTCGCGGCGTGGGACGAGTTCTTGGCCCGCGTCGGCATCCCGGAGGAGGAGCGCAACTCGAGGTCGGCGATCGAAGACCCGGACGGGACCCGGCCCCGGGTGTTCTTTCAGCAGGTGCCCGAGGACAAGATCGCCAAGAACCGCGTGCATCTGGATGTCCGGGCCGCGCCAGGACTGCAGGGCGAGGAGCGGATGACGGCGCTGGAGGCCGAATGCGACCGGCTCGTCGCGCAGGGGGCGACGCGGGTGCGGCGCTACGAGCCGGAGGCGCCGATGGCCGCTGGGCACATCGTCATGCAGGATCCCGAGGGCAACGAGTTCTGCCTCGACTGAGCTGTCGGGCTAGTGGCGCTCGCGCGGTTGGCCGGGCGGGACGTAGAGCGCGCCCTCGCGGGTGAAGAGGTAGCCGTGCTTGCCGGCGAAGTTCCGGACCTGGCGACCCGGCCAGCCGGACACCTCGGTGATCCAGGTCAGGGAGCGCCCGGAGCCCAGGAGGGTGAGCATCAGGTCTTCGGTGATGGCGACCACGGCCGATCCAATCGCAGTGAGGGAGTCGAGATCGACCGCTGTTGACGACTCAGGTCGTCTCCCAGCTCCCTGCCCTGTCGTAGTCATCGGCAGATCGTGGGACTACCTGAAGTGACTAGGCCAAACGGGTTGTGGATAGCCCGAACGCGCACGAAGCGTGCTCAGCGCCGGCCTAGTCATCCCGGACGGTACGGTCGCGGGGTGGCGGGTGATGGAGTCCGGGGCCGGCTCCGCAAGGCCGGGGGAGCGTTCGCCAGCAACGCCCGGAACCCCAACCTGCGGCGGGCTCAGCTCAGCTTCCTGGGCGCCTGGACGGCGGAGTGGGCGTTCACCGTCGGCCTCGGGATCGTGGCCTTCCGCGATGGCGGAGCGACCGCCGTCGGCCTGGTCGGACTGCTGCGCATGGTGCCCTCAGCGATCTTGGCGCCACTCTTGTCGCCGCTGGCCGACCGGGGACGTCGAGAGCGGGTGCTCATCCTGGTCTCGGTGCTGCGCGCGGCGGTCACCGGTGCGGCGGCCGTCGTCGTCGGTGTCGGCGGTCCGACGCCGATCGTCTACGCGCTGGCTGTGCTCTCGACGATGGCGGCCACGCTGTACCGACCAGCCCACTCGGCGCTGCTCCCGTCGCTCTGCCACAGCGGCTACGAGCTGGCCAGCGCGAACGTGGTCCGGGGGCTTTTGGACTCTACGGCGACCTTGCTCGGGCCGTTGCTCGCCGCGTTGCTGCTCGAACTCAGCGGTGTGACAGTCGTATTCGCGGTCGCCGCCGGCTCCTCGCTGTGGGCCGCCGTCTTGCTGGTGCGCTTGCCGTACGACGCCCCGCCACGACCGGCCGCTCCGGTCGAGACCAGCCTGCTGAGGGCGGCCGTTGCGGGCATTGCCGCGGTCAGGCGCAGCCGTGATATCGCCCTCATCCTGGGGCTCGCCGCAGCGCAGGCTTTCACGCGGGGTGCATTGACCGTGCTCACGGTGGTGGTCGCGATCGACCTGTTGAAGACCGGCGAGCCAGGGGTGGGCATCCTCAACGCCGCCGTCGGGGCTGGGGCGGTTCTGGGGTCCCTGGGCGCTTCCCTCTTGGTCGACACGCGGCGGCTCGGCGCGTGCTACGCCGCGGGCGTGGCGTTGTGGGGCGTCCCGGTCACCTTGATCGGCGTCTTCCCGGAGCAGGCCGTGGCGCTGGGCCTGCTCGCGTTCGTCGGGGTCGGCAACTCGCTGATCGACCTCGGCGGGTTCACGCTGCTGGCCCGGCTGGCCGGCGACGATGTGTTGGCTCGGGTCTTCGGCGTCCTGGAGAGCCTGGTCGCTTTGTTCATCGGTGTCGGCGCGATCGTCACCTCACTGGTGATCGGGCTCTTCGGCGTACGTCCGGCCCTCGTGATCGTCGGTCTGCTGTGTCCCGTCTGCGCCGTCGCGTCCTGGCGGCGGCTGCGCCGGCTGGACCGGACGATCGACGTTCGCGACCGCGACATCGCAATCTTGCAGGCCGTGGCGATGCTGGATGTGTTGCCGTTGCCCGCGATCGAGCGGTTGGCCCGAGGCCTGGAGCCGGTCGTGGTGCCCGCCGGTCAGGTCGTCTTCAGCCAGGGCGACATCGGCGACCGCTACTTCGTGATCGAGTCGGGAGAGGTCGACGTGATCGGGGACGGACAGGTCGTCGCCACCCTTGGCGCGGGGGAGGGGTTCGGCGAGATCGCGCTGTTGCGGCGCATCCGTCGTACGGCGACGGTGCGGGCCAACAGCGAGCTCCGGCTCCAGACCTTGCGGTCCGACCACTTCCTGCCCGTCGTACTGGGCTATACGCCGAGCGCGCGAGAGGCGGGCTCCGCGGTCGAGTCGATGCTCGACCGCTTTACGCCGCAGGAAGACGTCGAACCACCGTCTCGCTAGCGCGATTTCGCGTCTGCTGAGCTCTGCCTGGTCGTTGGTAGGGTCCGCGCATGGTGTCCGGTCGTTCGCTCCTGCTGATCGCAGACATCGGCGGCTACACGGAATACATGCGATCCCACCGGATGAGCCTGGCCCACGCCGAGGTCAACACCGCACGGTTGCTGGAGAAGGTGGTCGATGCCGCACATGGCTTCGAGCTGATCGAGATCGAAGGTGACGCGGCCTTCCTCTCCCGGGCGGCCGACACGCTGGACCGGGATGCCTCGCTCGCGCTGACCCTTCAGGCCGCCATGTCCATGCACCGGGCGTTTCACGTCGAGCGGCAGTATGTGGCGACCAACCTGTGTCCGTGCGCCAGCTGCAACGAGGCGAACAACCTCAAGCTCAAGTTCGTTGCGCATGTCGGTGAGGTCGCCACCCAGACCATCAGGCAGCGGCGCAAGCTCGTCGGAATCGACGTCATCCTGGTGCACCGGCTGCTGAAAAGCCCGGTCGAGGTCCCGGAGTATGTCCTGGTTTCGGAGGAGCTCTACCGGACCGGAGACACTGCTCTGCCGGCTCCTGCGCGCGAGGTCGCTCAGGACCTCGAGGGGATCGGTCCGGTGCTGTCGTACTACGTGGACGTCGCCGACCTCGAGGGCTCGTTCCCTGCGCTGCCGCGCCCGTCGATCCTCGGCCGCCTCGGCCGGACGCTGGTCGTCGCCGGCACCGGCCTCCCGTACATGGTCGGCCTCCGCCGTCCACGTCCGGCCGCCACGGCGCCTTAGTCGTCGGCCGCTGAACAACGACTGAACGAGCACGTTCTGCCTGGTCTCAGGGGCCGTTCAACGATCCGGAGCAGAGTCGCGTTGCCGCGGGGGCAGCCTTCTCGACTCGTCGAGGATCGGAGCCCGTGATGGTCATCGCCGTGGTCTTCATCTTGCTGCCGATTGCCAGCGCCGTCTTCGGGCTCTGGATGCTCGCCCGTCAGATCGACGAGCAGGCGCCGGAGTCGGGGCCGCCCCTGATGGCCGTCACGACCGGGCTCGTGACTGTCGGGTTCGGACGTCACATCTAGCCAGGCTGCGTCGTCGTACGTCGTGACGTTAAATAGGACGACGGGACTCGACGACATCATGAGCGAACACTCTGAGCCAGCAACCGCCCCGCTCGATCCGCGCCTCGGCGCGATCATGGACGAGCGGCGCCAGCTGATCAACCTCGCGTATCGGATGCTCGGCTCGCTGGTCGAGGCCGAGGACGTCGTCCAGGAGACCTACGCCCGCTGGTACTCCATGTCGACCGCTGACAGGCCGCCATCGACAACCCCGCCGCCTGGCTGACGAAGGTCGCCAGCCGGGTCTGCCTGGACCAGCTGCGGTCGGCCCGAGCCCGTCGCGAGCGGTACGTCGGCGAATGGGTCCCGGAGCCGCTGCCCGACGCCACCGAGTGGCACAGCGCCGCCACGGCCGGGACGGCCGTCGACCCGGCCGACCGCGTCACGCTCGACGAGTCGGTCAACATGGCCTTCCTCGTCGTGCTCGAGTCGATGACCCCGGCCGAGCGCGTCGCGTTCATCCTGCATGACGTCTTCCGCTACCCCTTCGACGAAGTGGCCGAGATCGTGGGCCGTTCACCGGCGGCCGCCCGCCAGCTGGCGTCGTCGGCCCGCCGACGAATCCGCACGTCACAGGTGCCCACGACGCCGACCAGTCAGCGGGCGGGCATCGTCCGCGAGTTCAAGCGGGCGTGGGAGGCAAAGGACATCCAAGCCCTGATCGGCTTGCTCGACCCCGACGCCACCGCGATCGCCGATGGCGGCGGCCGCGCACCGGCGGCGCTGGTGCCGATCCGCGGCGCAGACCAGGTGGCGGGCGTGCTGCTCGAGGTGTGGCGCCGCAATGGCGAGCTGTCGCTCCTGGAGCGCATGGTCAACGGTCAGCCCGGCCTCGTCGTCCAACAGGGTGGCGTCACGATCACCGTCATGGCGTTCGACGTCGAGGGCGACCGGGTCAAGCACATCTGGTCGGTGCGCAACCCGGACAAGCTCGGCCCCTGGGGCATCACCACCTGACATCGCGGACCCCTGTCTCGTCGGACAGGTACAGAACCCGATGAGTCAGGAAGGCACGCAATGAACTTCGCACTGGAAACCCTCCGCCGCGACTTCGACGGGGAGGTGATCGAACCGGGTCAGCCGACGTACGACGCTGTCAGCCGGACGGTCTTGGCGTCGGGGACCCCGGCGTACGTCCTGCGGCCGACGAGCGTCGCCGATGTCCAGGCGGGTGTCCGGTTTGCAGCTGGCACCGGGCTCGCGCTGTCGGTGCGAGGTGGCGGTCACGGCTTTCAAGGTTTCGGCACCAACGACGGTGGGGTCGTGATCGACCTCAGCGGGCTCGCGACGGTGGCGGTCGTGGATGAGCAGAGTCACCTCGTCCGGATCGGCGGCGGCGCCACCTGGGGTCAGGTCGCGGCTGCACTGGCCCCGCTCGGCCTCGCGATCTCCTCGGGTGACACCAAGAGCGTCGGCGTCGGTGGTCTGACGCTGACCGGAGGCATCGGCTGGAAGGTCAGGAAGCACGGTCTGGCGCTGGACAACCTGGTCGCCGCTGAGGTGGTCACCGCCGCCGGTGAGGTCGTGCGGGCGAGCGCCGAGCAGCACCCCGACCTGTTCTGGGCGCTTCGCGGCGGTGGCGGCAACTTCGGCATCGTGACCAGCTTCGACTTCCGGGCCCACCGCACGACCGACGTCTACTACGGCAAGATCGCGTTCCCGCCATCGGAGGCCGCGAGGGTTCTCCAGGGCTGGGCGGACTACCTCCGCTCCGCGCCGGAGGAGCTGACCTCCACTGCCGAGCTCGCCAACCCGATGGCGGGCGGGGCCGCGGCGCCGATGGAGATCCACCTCGCGTTCGATGGTGACAACCCGGAGCTGGCGGCAGCGGCGATCGACCCGATCCGCCGGCTGGGCACGGTCCTTCATGACGACGTGGCCCTGGTGCCTTACGTGGACGCACTGGTCGAGGGCGCCGTCCCCCCACTGGGTCTGCAGTTCGTCACGCGGAGCGCGTTCGTGGACAAGGAGTCGGTGTCTGAGGTGCTCGAGATCCTGGCCCGGGTGGCGGCCACGGAAGGGACGCCCTTCATCGGTCTGCGAAGTGTGGGCGGTGCCGTCTCCCGCGTCCCGGAGGACGCCACGGCGTACGCACACCGGCAGGCGGAGCTGGTGCTCATGACCCTCACGGCGGGCCCGGCGCCGGTCGTCGAGGCGGCTGCTCCGGGCCTGGCCGCGATCTGGAGCTCGCTCGAGCCTCACGTCACCGGGGCCTACGCCAACTTCCTCACCCGGGCCACCGACGAGGAGGTGGCCGCGATCTATCCGGCCGAGACCCGGCAACGGCTCGCCGAGGTCAAGCGTCGCTACGACCCGGACAACCTCTTCGCGGCCAACCACAACATCCAGCCGGCCTGACGAGAGGGAGGTCAGCGGCCACGTTGAGGCGACCCGTCACCACGTCGCCCTTCTTGCCATGCGGGGTGATGGTCATGTCGATCACGCCCACCTGGCCCGGTCGGATGAGCACCGGTGTCCCGAAGCCGTCGGAGCCTCCGTCGTACGCGATCTGAACGGGTCCCCGGTCGAGGACGTGACCGTGGGGTCGAAGGCGAGGCCCGCATCGTGGCGGTGACTCGCGACGATCCAGCGGCGGCCCCGGCGTCACCGAACGGTCCGATCTCCCCGATCTCGGTGAACCACAGTCCCATCCCGATATAGCCGCTTGTCTCGCTGATGCTGACCGTCGAGGTGGTGTTCCCCGTTCTGGGCGGCGTTCAGGTCACCGGCCACCTCGATCCCGCCCGCGGCAGAGCCTCAGCACCAGCTGAGCCGGCCGGGTCGAGTGGGCCGAGACCGTCAGGGCCTGGGTGTTCGGGGGTACGACGTAGAAGGGCGTCAGAGACCCGTCCGACGGGAGGTCGACCCGACCCAGGCCGAAGTCGTACGGCGTGAACGTGGTGGTGCGCTCCAACCGCGGGTCGAGCCCCACCACGATTCTTCGCGCCCGGCCCTTGGTGGGGGACACCGCCGTTGTTCCGCACGCGGATGTCGACCTTCACGGGCTGGCCCGCTCGCAGCACCGTGTTGGCTGATGTGGGTAGTCCGGGTGCACTGGTGACGACCTGGTCGAAGCCGATCGAGCCCGTGAACGGTTGCTCGAGCATCCGCCCGGAGACCGGGTTCTGGGCGACGACGACCAGCCGCCAGCGACCCGGGATCGGCCTCGCGTCGAACATCTGGATCCCGAGCTCCTGGGTGACGGCGGTGCCCGTGCGGTTGATGGACAGGTTGCTCGCAATGTCGGCCGGCTCGCCGTTGGGGTCGACCAGGACGGCCTCGACGATCACTCTCCTTGCTGCGCTGCAGCTGGAGCGCGACGTCGAGGTCCCGCTTACCCTTCGGCACGTCGAACTCGAAGCCGAAGGTCTGGGCCGGCGTGCTGGTGCGGGCGTTGCCGCCAGTGATCTCACCCCCGAAGGTCTCCCTTGCCCGGGCTGACGTCGAGGAGGGTCCGGCGGATGATCGAGACGGCGCTGCGTTGGCCGCTCGAGGTGGCGAGCACGAGCGAGGAGTCGACGTCGACGCTGTTGTTGTGCCGGCATGGGGACCTGGTAGGAGACCATGCGACTCTGCCCAGGTGCCAGCACGAACGTGCTGGGCGTGATCGTCCCGAGCGCGTGGGCGCGTTGCGACGCGATTCCGACGAGGGCGGTGCCCATGAAGCCGGTGCCGGCGCGGGACGTCAGGATTCCCGTCCACGTCCCGGCCACGGGCTTGCGGACGTCGATGTTGGCGTAGTTCGCCGGCACGCCCGGCCCCTGCGGCGAGCTGTAGGCCGCGAACGTCCCGTCCGGCTGCAAGAGGGTCAGCCAGAGGATCTGCGGGGCCACGCCGGGGTAGGCCATCCGAGCCCGGAGGCGATCCGTGCCCGGCGCGACGGTGAAGGTGAACTTCTTGTAGGCGCGGGAGCCACCGTAGACGTCCGTGAAGGCTGGCAGATGCTTGGCGTTGAAGGGGATTGACAAGCGCTGAGTGTCGTCCGGGCCGCCTGCGGGGAAGGCGCGGGACGACGCCGACACCGTCTGCGTCTGGGTGCCGACATTCGTGACCTCGACCTGGGCCGTCTGCTGGGTCCCGGGTGCGCCGATCAGTGTGGTCTGTCCGGGGGAGCTGACGATCTGCGCGGGGCCGGTGACCGGAGCCGGCGTGCTGGCTCCGGGGTAGGTCAACGCTGCCTCGACGGCGGCGCGGGCATCGACCAGGCCCGACCCCTGCTCGTCGGCCGGCAGATCAAGGTCCCGGGCCGTGCCGGTCAGGATGGCCTTCACGGTGGCCGGTGATGGCGAGGCCCCGTCGTGGGTCGAGCGGAAGGCTTCGATGACCAGGGCGGCGGCGCCGGCGGTCAATGGCGCCGATTCGCTGGTGCCACCGAAGTTCTGGAGGTCGGTCGGGCTGCCCGCGTCGCTGTTGTCAATGCAGTCTGGGAAGGCTGCATCGCAGACAGCCCAGTTCGAGTCGGCCGGGGCAACCAGGTCGACTGTCCGTCCGGACTGGCTGAAGCCGGACGAGGACAAGGTCGCGATGTTGTTGCTGAGCCAGTGTGCCGTTCGAGAAGACACTCGCGCCGGACCCCTCCTGGACGTAGGTCCGGGAGGTCGTGGTCCCTCCTACCGAGATCACCGCCGCGTCGGTGGCCTCTGCGCCGATCGTCCCGGTCACGCCGGCGTCGCCGGACGAGACCGTGACCGTGACCCCGCCCGCGACGGCCAGCTGGTTGAACAGCGAGATGGCCGAACGGGTCGAGTCGTCCGGATAGGCGTTGCGGCCGAACGACTCGTTGATCACGTCCACGTGGGCGGTGCTCACTGCGTAGTCGATCGACTGCAGGATCGCTGACGTGAAGAGGGACGAGCCCCCCGCCTTCAGGGCCACGATGCTCGCGCCCGGCGCGACTCCGACGATCCTGATCGTGCAGCCCGCGGGCAAGGCGTACGCCGGGTTGACGTAGGCCGCGAGGTCATGGCTCACCCGGCCTTGTGCGCCGATCGATGACGCGTCGCCGAGAGCCTCGATGCCGGACGTCGACGCGCTTGGACCTTCGCCGGAGAAGTCCTGGTAGTCGACGATCACGTGCTGTCCGTTGGCTCGGATCAGGTCGGGGTTGTCCGGATCGATGCCGTCGGCGATGAAGGCGACCTTCACCCCGGCGCCGGTGGCCAGCTGCTGGGCGTTCGGGCTGCCGTCGTCGGTCAAGGCTCGCATCACGGTCAACGCCTCCGGCTCCAGCCGGGGGTGCGCCGGGTCGGCCGGGCAGATGGCGAACGGCCCACTGGTGGCGACGTGGCGGACGCCGGTGGCGCTGGGCGCGGCAGTGCGCGCGAGTGGACTGGACGCCGCGGTGGGCGCAGCGGGCTGACTCGGGGCGGTCATCGCGGACTCGAGCATCGGCGACCACTGATCGGCAAGCTCGCCCTCGTTCTCTACTCGGAATTGGTCACCCGACCGCGCTGGCCGCGCTGACCGCCGTACGAGGCCACGAGGGCGTCGGCGACGATCCCGGCGTCCTCGTCGGCAAGGTCGGCCGGGTACTCGGGCAAGAGGTCGTCCCACACGACCAGCCACGACCCGTACAGCTGGGCCTGGCCCTCGGGGCGAGCGAAGAACCAGACGTGGAGATGGGCACCTCCGTCGCCGATCCGGTAGACGTGGCAGCGGCTTATGTGCGGCAGTGCTTGGACGTGTCGAGCGATGTGTGTGCTGAGGACCCCCAGCTCGGCCGCGAGATCGTCGGAGAGGTCCGGCAGGTCGTAGTGGTCACGCGGGTGCAGCATGAGAACGAGCGGGACGCCCACCCCGGACATCCGGGTCAACCGCCAATGATCGTCGAGCCAGATTCCCTCGTCGCGTCTCCGACAGGACTCGCAGTCCACCGGGTCCTCACCGGACCTCGGCGGCTCTGGAACCACCGGTGGACGCAGTCGAGACACTCGTAGACCGGCTGCTTCGAACGGGCTGATGTCCCAGCCGGTCATCCGGGACAGCGGCAGCCGATGCTCTTCGTCTGCGGCGGCGACGGCATGGTCGAAGAACTCCTTGGGGGACAGAGCCATTGTCAAAAACTAGCCCGTGCAGACTGCCGTCAGCCGCGCTGGGCGGTCTCGTACTCCTCATTCGTGAGGGGCTCGAGCCAGGTCGTCGGGTCGCCGTCGTCAGTGTCCTCGAGCATCGCGATGTGACACATGACGTTGGTGGCGGTGCCGCCGTGCCAGTGCTCCTCGCCCGGCGGTGTCCACACGGTGTCGCCGGCGCGCATCCGGATGACTGTCCCGTCGCGGCTGCCGACCAGCCCTACGCCCTCCGTGACGTGGAGGGTCTGCCCGAGTGCGTGGGAGTGCCAGTTCGTCCGGGCGCCTGGGGTGAACCGGACGAGGGCGGCGACGAGATGAGATGGCGGCCGCGCCTGGTGGATCGACGTGATGTAGACATCGCCGGTGAATCGCTCGGCCGGGGCTTTCGACGTGTCGTTGACGGTGGCGAGCTCCATGCCGCGCCCTGCCTTTCAGTCGGTTCGGGTCACTCGTCAGGGGTCAGCAGGGACTTGATGGCGCGCCGCTCGTCCATGGCGGCGTAGGCCTCCGCGACCTGGGCGAGGGGAAGGGTGAGGTCGAACACCTTGCCCGGCTCGATGCGCCCGGAGAGAACGCGCTCCATCAGGTCAGGGAGATAGGCGCGAGCCGGCGCCGGCCCACCGCGGAGCCCGACGTTCTTCCAGAACATGTGCTGCTGGGGAAGGTCGGTGATGTGGGGAACACCAACCCAACCGACCATCCCTCCGGGGCGAGCCGACCTGAGCGCCTGGGCGACGGACTCATCAGTGCCGACGCACTCCAGCACGGAGTCCGCGCCGATGCCGTTGGTGAGCTCCTTGACCCCAGCGACCCCGTCATCCCCGCGCTCGGCCACGATGTCGGTGGCGCCGAACTCCTTGGCGAGTGCCTGTCGGTCGGCGTGCCGGCTCATGGCGATGATCCGTTCGGCCCCGAGCTGGGCGGCGGCGAGTACGCCGGACAGGCCCACGGCGCCATCGCCCACCACCACGACCGTGCCGCCGGGTCGGACGTCGGCACTCACGGCGGCGTGCCACCCGGTGCACATGACGTCGGAGAGAGCCAGGATGCTCGGCACCATCGAGTCGTCTGGTCGCTCCGGCGTCGACAGCAAAGTGCCGTCGGCGTTCTGGACCCTGATCAGCTCAGCCTGACAGCCGTCGTAGCCGGTCACATTCAGGCAGTGGGAGTGCATCCCGGCCTGGCAGACCGGGCAGGTGTTGTCGCTGGTGAGGAATCCGCCGACGACGAAGTCCCCGGGGGCAACGCTGGCGACCTGGTCGCCGACCGCCTCGACGACGCCGACGTACTCATGGCCGATCGGGGTCGGTTTGCTGACGTCCTCGATACCTCGATAGCGCCACAGGTCCGACCCGCAGACACAGGCGGCCACGGTGCGGACGATCGCGTCCGTGGGTTTGACGATGGTCGGGTCGGCTCGTTCCTCGAAGCGCACGTCTCGGGCTCCGTAGATGATGGCGCCACGCATGGGGGGCCTCCTTCGTTTCGTTGCTGGCCAGTGTGTTCGGTGTCTTCGGGTCGTCAGTAGCCGGTCGGCTCGCGCGGTGTGTAGGGCTCCTCGAGCCGGGTGACCTCGTCGTCCGTCAGCGTGAGGTCGAATGCGCCGACGGCGTCGGCGAGGTGCTGAGGTTTCGTAGGGCCGACGATAGGCGCGGCGACGCCGGAGTTGCGGAGCACCCACGCCAGGGCAACCTGCGCCATGGGGACGCCCCGGGACTCGGCGACGGCCTGTACGGCGTCGACGATCGGCTGGTCGTCGTGGGGGAGCACCCACCGGGCGGTGGCATCACTCGCGCTGCGGGTCGTCTGCTCACCCCAGGGCCGGGCGAGGCGCCCTTTGGCCAGCGGGCTCCACGGGATGGACGACACGCCCTGGTCGCCGAGGAGACCGAACATCTCCCGCTCCTCCTCGCGCTGCATCAGCGAGTACTGGTTCTGCATGGAGACGAAGCGGGTCCAGCCGTGCGCATCAGCGGTGTGCTGCAGCTTGGCGAACTGCCAGGCGTGCATCGACGACGCCCCGAGGTAACGCACCTTGCCGGCCTTGACGATGTCGTGCAAGGCCTCCATCGTCTCCTCGACCGGTGTCTCCGGGTCGAAGCGGTGGATCTGGTAGAGGTCGACGTAGTCGGTGCCGAGGCGGGCCAGTGAGGCGTCGACCTGCTCCAGGATCGCCTTGCGGGACAGCCCCGACCCCCCGGGACCGTCATGCATCGTGAAGAACACCTTGGTGGCCAGGACGACGTCCTCGCGGCGGCTGTAGCGGTTGATCGCGCGGCCGACGATCTCCTCGGACGTGCCGAACCCGTAGGCGTTGGCGGTGTCCCAGAAGGTGATGCCGGTCTCGACGGCCTGCCGGAAGATCGGCTCGGCGGCCTCGTCGTCGAGCGCCCACTCGTTGAAGCCGCGACTGGTGTCACCGAAGCTCATACAGCCCAGCGCGAGCCGGCTGACGGTGAGGCCGGAACGGCCGAGTTTGGTGTATTCCATTGGGGGACAGGCCTTTCAGTCAGTATTGAGGGGTGACTCGCAAGGTTGTCTGGGAAGCGGTCGGGCCGACCACGGTGTTCACGATCCGCGCGCCGTACCGGTCGTACTTCGAGTGGTACGCCGCATCGATCGCCGCCTGGTCGGCGTCGCCGGCCGCAGTGAGATGTACGTCGCGCTCCACACCGCCGGCTCGGATGCGCCCGGAGCCGCTGGCCAATGCACGCCGGTACCAAGGGTTTTCGGGGCCGTGGGCCGAGCGGACATAGATCTCGTCCCCGCTGCGCACGACCCAGATCGTCACGAACGATCTCAGCGTGCCGTCCGGCCGGCGCGACGCGATCTGCAGCTCGTCTGCGCCGCCGATGCGTCGGAGGTCATCCTCAGCCCAGCCAGGCTGAGCGGTTGCCGGCTCTGTCACTGGTCCTCCTTGGGCGAGGCGAAGACATCGCGCGCGACGGCCGCCGCGGACATGGCCCGCGGCCATCCGGCGTAGAACGCGAGGTGGGTGATGGCCTCGACCAGCTCGGTCTCGGACAGCCCGTTGTCGCGTGCGCGAGCGAGGTGCCCCCGGAGCTGCTCCGTGCTGCCGTTGGTGACCAGGGCGGCGCACGTGATCAGGCTCCGGTCGCGCGGGCTGAGCTCGGGTCTCGCCCAGACGTCACCGAACAGCACGTCGTCGGTGAGCTCGGCCAGCTTCGGGGCGATGTCGCCCACCAAGCGCTGGGCGGGTGTCTGTTCCGTGGTCATGTGGACAAGCAAAAGGGTTTCGCCCTCGTCAAGGAAGGGCCTGCTCTTCCAGGTAACGCCAGTACCTCCCTCGTCGTAAGGGGCCGACCTATCGTTGAGCCGTGAGCACTCCCGCCGACCCCGCCGACCAGCGATCCCAGGTCCGTGAGTTTCTCGTCTCCCGACGGGCGCGGCTGACGCCGGACCAGGCCGGCCTCCCGGCGTACGGCGGTAGCAACCGCAGGGTCAAGGGACTGCGCCGCGAGGAGGTCGCACTGCTTGCCGGGGTCAGCATCGACTACTACGTACGGATGGAGCGCGGCAACCTGGCCGGCGCTTCCGACGCTGTGCTGGACGGCGTCGCCAATGCCCTGCAGCTCGACGAGGCCGAGCGGGCCCACCTGTACGACCTGGCCCGCGCGGCCCAAGCGGGTCCGACGCGGCAACGGCGGAGCAAGGCCAGCGGTCTGACCGTCGGCATGCAGCAGATTCTCGACGCCATCTCCGACGCGCCGGCGTGGATCCGCAACGCGCGCCACGACATGCTCGCCGCCAACCAGCTCGCCCGTGCTCTCTACGCACCCGTGCTGGCCGATCCACGGCGCCCGGCGAACAACGCGCGCTTCGTCTACCTCGATCCCGCCTCGAAGGACTTCTTCGTCGACTGGGAACGGGCGGCCGACGACATTGCCGCGATGTTGCGGTCAGAAGCGGGGCGCAATCCCTACGACAAGCAGCTGTCGAGCTCATCGGCGAGCTGTCCACGCGCAGCGACGACTTCAGGACCCGATGGGCCTCGCACAACGTGCGCTTCCACCGCACCGGACACAAGGTCGTGCACCATCCCGTGGTCGGCCGGCTTGACCTGGACTTCGAGGCGATGGAGTTCCCGGCGCATCCCGGCCTGACCCTGCTCGTCTACACGGCACCGGCCGGTACGCCGGCAGCGGACGGGCTGAAGATGCTCGCCAGCTGGGCCGCCACGCAGTCGATCGCCGACCACTCGACCAAGGGCTAGTAGTTGCTGACCTCGACGAGGTTGGCGTCGGGGTCACGGAAGTAGATCGACTGCATGGGCCCGAGGGCGCCGGTGCGCTCGATCGGACCCAGCTCGACCGTGACCCCATGCCGGGCGAGCCGGTCCATGACGTCGCGGAGTGGCACGGTGGCGATCAGGCAGAAGTCGGCGGCCCCCGGAGTGGGCTGCTGCGCCTTCGGATCGAACGTGTGGTCGGCCTGATGGACATTGATCTTCTGCTGCCCGAAATGCAGCGCGGTGGGTCTCCCGGGAGTGTCGACCCGTTGGAAGTCGAGGCACTGGGTATAGAACTCCAGGTCGTCTCGAGCGACTGGACGGTGAGCACCAGGTGGTCGATGCGGTCGATCATTTCCCCACCGTAACCGCGGTGCCGCGGAACAGGGTGTACGTCGCCTGACCGCTAGCCGGCCGGCCGCCAGTGGTCGATCCGGTGGTGGTCGGGCGTGAAGCCGTGGTTGATCCCCCAGAGCACCGCCCTGGTGCGGCTGTCGACGTTGATCTTGCGATAGATGGTGCGGATGTATGACTTGACGGTGTTGGGGCTGAGGTAGGTGAGCTGGGCAACCTCGGCGTTGCTCTTGCCTTGGGTGATCAGGGCCAAGACCTCGGACTCACGGTCGGTGAGCCCTTCGACCCTGCCGGGCCAGTCCTGTCCGGTGGGCCGGTCCGCCCGATGCGGTGGGTCACTGATGACGAGCTCGCCGGCATGGACGGCCTCCAGCGCGTCCACCAGATCGCGAGCCGGCAAGGTCTTCGACAGGTAGCCGTGGGCGCCCTTGCTGCGGGCACTCTCGATCAGCGCCGGGTGGAAGTTCCAGGTGTAGACGACGACGCGATGCGCGCGCGGGTTGCCGACCAGCACCTCGATCTCGTCATGGTCGGACTCCGGCTGGGCGAAGGAGTCGTAGAGCGCGATGTCCACCGTGTCCTTGAGCGGCTCGTTGGCGTCGATCTCGACCACGACGACCCGGTCGCGGTACCGGTCGAGCATCTTGGCCACCCCGGCCAGGACAACGTCGTAGTCGTCGACCAGCGCGACGGTGATGGGCTTCGAGCCGGGAGGCGAGGGCACACGGCAGACCCTAAACCTCCCTAGGGGTGTACCGCACCCGCCCTAGGGGTGATTGCGTGAGGCCCTCCACTACAGAGAGGCATCACCCCTTGCCACCCATGGCCGAACCCGCGCCCGGCGTCGTCACCGCACAGGTGACCGACGCCGGGCTGCTCGTCCGGCTGAACGGCGAGGTGGACCTGGGCCTGCGGCCCGAGCTCGAAGCACTGGCCGGACACCTCGCCGGGTACGACGGGCGGGTGGCCGTCGACCTCACTCAGCTGACCTTCGGTGACGCGACCTTGGCCGGCTTCCTGACTGAGGCTCTGGGCTCGGCGCAGGTCACCGTCCACGCGCCGACCCGGTTGGCCCGTGAGCTCGTCTTCCTCTATGGCCTTGAGCGCGGCCTGCGCGTCGTTGACTCAGCCCGATGACTGCTGAGCGCCGGTCGGTCAGAGGATCAGGCTGGACGGATGGGCGGCGTCGAGGGCGAGCCACATGTCAGAGCGGTGGAACTCGAGGCGGAGCTTGACCAGGCGTCCACTGGGCACCGTCGTAGAGACGCTGCCGATGCCGATCGTGCGCCGCTGCCAGGTCGTGGTGGTGCTCCACTTGCGGACGCGGACGTTGGTGGCGCTCGTGAGCAGCTGGCAGCTCCCGCCAGAACTGTTGCAGGAGTAGAGCCAAGCCGAGTAGTCGATGTCCTGGTCCTTCCGCTGCCTCGGGGTGCTCCACAGGTCGAGCGACACCGGCCCATTGAGTTTCAGGCCGCCGGACGGTGTCGCGTAGCTCCACTGTTGGTACTTCGTCGGGTCGGACGTTGTGACCTTGAGGTCGCTGTCTCTGATCGTTAGCCCGGGGTGCTTGTCGCCGTCCCAGTCGGTCGCTCCGGCGGTCGGGGCGCTCGTCGTGAGATCACCCGGGACACTGGTCGAGGATCCGCGCAGGTAGAGCCGGCTGGGCTGGCTCGGCCCCGGAGCGGCCGTGACCACGATCCTCAGCGTTCCCGTGTCGTGGGCGTGCCCGTCACTGACGAGGTAGTGGACTGTGATCGTGCCCGCCACGGCCGGGGTGATGGAGAAGCCACCTGTAGCGCCGAGGTGAACGGCGGCACTGTCGTCTCCGGTGACCTGCAGCGCGTCCCCGTCGACGTCCAGGTCGTTGTGCAGCACGTTGGCGCTGATCTGGTGACCGGCCTGGCCGGCGTACCGGTCGTCACGAGCTTGAGGTGCGTCGTTCACGGCGGTGACGGTCACCGTCACAGTCGCCGTTGCCACATCACCGTTCTGGTCTCTCGCGGTGTAGGTGAAGTGGTCCAGGCCGTTGTAGTTCGCCGCCGGCGCATAGGTCACTGTCGTGGCCCCGACGGAGACGTGGCCGTGGCTGGGCGGGCCGGTGCTGATGACGGACAGCGAGCCGTTGTCGGGGACGACGTCGTTGGCCAGCACGCTGATTGCCTTGGGCGCCGAGTCTTCCGCCACCGTGACGCGGTCGTCGCCGGCGGCTGGCTTCCGGTTGGCCGGTCCCGGCTGGGCCGGCGTGGTCGACGTCGGGTCCGTCGTGGTGTCCGCCCGCGCGGTCGGCGACGGGCTGGAGCCACTCGTGCTGCTGGTCGTGCTGCCCGTCCCGGTCGGTCGGGGGGCCGCGTCGCCCGGGGGGCGGCTGGTCGACGTCGGGCCGGGTCGCACATTGCTGGAGGCGTGGGCTGCCGTCGGCGCCGCGGGAGGTACAGCGGCGATCGCCGGGGCGACACCGAGACCGACCAAGCTGGCCCCCGTGAGCGCGGCGCTACCCACCGCGCTGACGGCTTGACCCACGCCGGGCAGGGACTGCATGAACGGGATCTGGGCGAGCCACGCTAGCGGGCCGCTGACCCAACGCAGCCGCGACAGCGAGATGGCCAGGAAGGCCCGCACCACGGCCGGGTCGAACTGGCTTCCAGCGCACCGCGCCAGCTCGGCCCGCGCTTCAGGGGCGGTCATCGCCTTCTTGTACGCGCGCGCAGCCGTCATGACCTCGTACGAGTCGGCGACGGCCACGATCCGGCCGCCCAGACTGATCCGCTCCCCGGAGAGACCGAGCGGGTAGCCAGTCCCGTCGTACCGCTCATGGTGCTGCTCGACGGCGAGACCCCACGGGCCGAGCCAGTCGTTGAGCGGACCGCAGATGGTGGCACCGTCAAGTGGGTGGCGGCGCAAGATCTCCCACTCGGCAGCGTCGAGCTTGGCGGGCTTGTTGAGTACGGCGCTGGGCACGCGCAGCTTGCCGACGTCGTGGATCAGGGCCGCCCACAGAAGGCGGTCGCGGTCGGCCGGTCGCAGGCCCATCTCCTCGGCGATCATGGTGACGAACAGCTGGGTGCGCTCCGAATGCCCGCGAGTACGGCTGTCGTACTCACCGAGAGCGCCGACGAGCGCCAGGACGGTCTCGGCGGCCTGCTGACGGTCCCCGGTGACCCCATGCTGGCGGGCCCGTTCGAGTTCGGCCGCGAGCGCGCTGCTGCCGGCCATCGTGCGGGCGACCTTGTAGCGCGAGGGGGCGCGGTCCGGGAACAGCATCGACAGTTTCAGGAGAGTCGCGATCGGCAGCAACCGGCGGGTCAGGCGGTCGACCCCGAACAGCACGACCGTGGAGATGGCCAGAACCGCGAGCCAGGACACGACGGCCGCGACCCAGCTATGCGTGTCGGGAAGAATCATGCCCACCAGGACGCCGGCGGCCACCGAGCAGGCAAGGGGGACGACCACGGCGGCCGTGCGCAGCAGACCAGCCTGGAGCGGCCGCGCGCGCCAACGCGCCGCGGAGTCCTGAGCGGTCACGGTGCGTGTATCGACACCACTCGGCAGTGGCTTGAACTCCCGACCCCCGGGCGATCCCGATTCTGTGCCGGGTCGGCTGTAACGTTCTAGGCCCGGACCAGCAATGAGAGACATGACCACGAAGGCGCCGGTCGACATCGGCTCGATCGCCACGGATCCCGACGCGTTCGAGGCGTTCTATCGCGAGCACGTCCAGTCCGTGCAGCGCGTCGTGGCCCGCCGAGTGGCCGACCCTCACCTGGCCGCCGACCTGACCGCCGACGTCTTCCTGGCGGCGATTGACTCCGCCTCGTCGTATCGCTCAGATCGCGGCGTGCCCGCTGCCTGGCTGGTCGGCATCGCCCGCCATGTTGTGGCTACCGAGTACCACCGGCAGGCCCGCGACCGGGAGGTCGTCCGCCGCATCTCCGGCCGTCGGTTGCTGGATCCCGACTCGTTGTCCTGCATCGAGGAGCGGATCGACGCCGAGCGCGACGCGCGGCGGCTCTATGCGGCGCTGGCGGCTCTGCCCCCGCGCGAACGTGCCCTGATGGAGCTGGTCGCCATCGACGGGCTCCCGGTCAATGAAGCCGCCGCCGTACTGGGGGTGAAGCCAGGCACCGCGCGGGTCCGGCTGCACCGCAGCCGAGCCCGACTTCAGTCCCAGCTCACATCCCTTGTCCAGGAGGTCATCTCATGAGTCTCGACACCTTCGAACAGTCCCTTCTCGTCGAGCTGCGGCGGCACGTCGCGGCTCAGGCTCCAGCCCGGGCCGTCGCCCGCAGGCGATGGGTCGCGGGTGGTGTGGCCGGGCTCGTGACCGCCGGTGCCGCCGTTGCCGTTGTCGTCAGCATCGGCACCGGCGTGGCCGGACCGACGGCCGCATACGGTGTCGAGGCCCAGCCCAATGGTGACGTCATCGTCACGGTCCACGACCTCGCTGACGCGAGCGGGCTGGAGCGCGCGTTGGCCGCCGAGGGGATCCATGCCGACGTCCGGCACGTGACCGCCTTCACCCAGTCCGGGGGGCAGAGGCGGGCGCCCTCGGGCGGTAGCGGTTCGGGCTGCGACATCTCGCTGGCGAAGGTCGACGGCGGCCTGCGGTTCACTCTGGGAGCCGCACAGATCGCCGGCGGCTCGACCCTGAACATCATAACGAGTGGCTCCAGCCCGACGGACGTCGGATCTCCGGTCGAGGTGGCCTGGTCCGGCGGCTCCTGCTGAACGGGCTAGATGTGGAAGCCCGGGCGGAAGGACAGCGCAGTCGCGGCGCAGCCGAGGTAGGGGACTTGGAGCAGCTCTTCCGTGGTTCGCAGCGTGGAGCAGTGGGTGTACAGCGCGCTCGACGTCACACCGCTAACTCCTTTGGCCACCAACAAGGTTGAGATCCGGTTGCTGACGGTCGAGCCTTCGTCCCAGGTGATGATCACGAGAAGCTGCGACCGTTGGAAGTCGTTCGAGGCGATGATCCTCGGCATCCAGGTCGCCAGCCAGTTGTCGCCGTTCTTGACGCCGTTGCTCGGGCAGGTGGTCGCCCCGTGCATGTCGTGGCAGGCGTTCGGTGTCACGATCGACAGGGCCGACAGCCCTCGGGCCAGGTCATCGTGTAGGTGGCCAGCGGCCGTTGTGCCCATGGGCACGTCCCAGACCGGACAACGATATCGCTCGCTGGTGTAGTACGGCGGTGGGGTATGGCGCACCAGGTATCCGCCCGGCGCGCCGTCAAACTTCTGGCAGTTCGTCGTCATGGACTCGGCGTACTGCCGCCACTGTTTGCCGGCAACGACCACCTGGCGGAATATGTTGTCAGATGTCAACTGACGGTTCGCCGGCGTCGCGTCGTCGCAGATGCCCTGTTGGCTCCCGCTGGTGATGATGATGTACGCCGCCAAGGATGGGCAGGAGACGGGGTAGTTGGCGACCATGTTCGTGGTGTTGCCATACGTCGCCGCGAGCCGGTTGAGGTATGGCGCGTCCGGGCTGCCGATGATGCTGGTCGAGGCCTTGTTCTCCTCGGGGATGATCATCACCTTCGGATAGGCCGAGACCAAGACGGGGGGCGCGCCCGAGGCGGTGATGGTGGGGCCGGGTCCACCGCTACCGGGGCCCGCCGACGTACCGCATGCGGCCGCGGCCAGAAGGGCCGCCGCAGTGGCTGCCGCCGCGAGCAGTTGGCGCACTGGTCAGGCCTCCAAAGCGATCAAAGGGCTCTCGTACGCGCCTGGACCCTAGCCCAGGCAATCTTCAAGAAAGGTTAAACGCATCGCCCTCACGCGGTCGTGATCACGACGGCGAGGACAACGGGCACGATCAGCCAGGCAGTGAGCAGAACGATTCCGGACGAGAGCGCGAAGGAGCGTGAGTTGTCCTTCGGTGGCTGGCCGGCCGCGCCGATCGTCTCCCACAGAGCCGCCAGTGGGCGGTCGAGCGCGATCCGGGTGCGACGCCGGGCGATGGCCGCCGCGGTGAGGATGCACCAGAAGGCCCCGAGCAGGACGACCGCGAGAATGACCGAAAGCAAGACCAACAGGATCCGGTCGCTGACGGCGCGCTCCAGAGCCGAGGTGGCCGACGACAGGACGGCGCCGCCGAGGAGAAACGCCGGCAGGCTGACGTTGCCGTCCGAGAGGTCGGGGGAGAGCCGGGTCAGCTGCTTGCGCCCGAGCCGCAGGGCGTGGAACTCCGGCGTGCCCTCGACGCTGCTGGCCTCGCGCAACGCATAGAGCTCGCGGATGTGGCTCACGACGCGCTTCTCGTGCCGGTGGACGATGATCCCGATCAGCAACCGCACCACTGGCCGCGCGACCACCGTCAGCGGTCCGGCGGCCAGGCTGCTGGGATTGCGAGCAGCGTTGCGGTCGAACACTTCTATCGCGCGCACCGCCGTGCGATGCGCCTCCGGGAACCGGTCTGGATGAGCCAGCGGCGCACGGCTGCTGAGCTGGTCGAGCATGTCGTGCTCGACCACCCCCTGCGCGCCGAACTCCTCGAGGATCTGGTTGGCCTGAGCCTCGTCGTGGGCCCGGAAGAGCTTCAAGGAGTCCAGCCGCGCGGACAGCTCGTCCAGCAGCAGGTCGTCCTTCTGGGGCGCCGACGTTGGCTCGTCCGCACTGGTCACAACGAGAAGTATCGCCTGCCCTCGACGCCCCGGGCCGACGCCGCCGTGCCTGCTGTTAGACGGATCCCTCTTCCACCGACGAAACCATCTGCTTGGCCAGGCCGCGCTTGGCGCCGACGTTGAGCCTCAGCAGGGACTGCCCGTCGCTGCGGTCGGCGATCGTGACCGTGTTCAACAGGCCGGTCTTCAACGTCGCAGAGATGGCAGATCGGGGGGCGACGAAGAGGACGTCACCCAGCTTGCGTCCCTGGTTGGTCCGCTGGATCAGCATCACTCGCTCCGTCGTGCCGACGAACCAGGCAGCGGGCGGGGCAGTGAGAACGAGCAGGCCCATCGTCCCGCCGGTCGCAGCCTGGATGGCCAGCGTCGCGGCCGTACTGGCAATGCTGGAGGTCGCAAGGGCCCGCTTCTGGCCGCCCTTGACCTGAACCGTCGTCACGACGAGCACCTCTTCGCCTTCGACCAGCTGCCCACCCAGGTGTTCGTGCAGATCCGACTTCGCCGACACAGGCCGTCACTCCTCAGATGCGTGCGGATGTTCCGAGCCGCCAGGCAATCAGGAAATCCGGTGGGTTGCATCTTCTACCAGCACGATGATGGGCCGGACCAAGACGGACAGCGGCCCCAACAGACCCCTTGAGGGGGTCCATCGGGGCCGCTGTGTACGACGCACCCGTTCAGCCGAGGATCTCGCTGACCGTGCCCGAGGCGACCGTTCGGCCACCCTCGCGGACGGCGAAGGGCCGGCCGACCTCGAGCGGCACCGGCTTGCCGAGCCTGACGAGCACCTCCACGGTGTCGCCCGGCGCTGCGGTGGCGACCCCGACCAGTTCGATGTCCCCGACCACGTCGG
Source organism: uncultured Actinomycetota bacterium (assembly GCA_963794535.1). Classification (GTDB taxonomy): domain Bacteria; phylum Actinomycetota; class Actinomycetes; order Actinomycetales; family CAVURS01; genus CAVURS01. Next base: position 58,481 of record CAWCEI010000012.1, on the reverse strand, counting down.
TCGTCCGGACGTAGAACTGCGGCCGGTAGCCCGAGGTGATCGAGGTGTGCCGGCCACCCTCGACGACCGAGAGCAGGGTGAGCTCGGCCCGGACCTTCGTCGCCGGGGTGATGTTCCCCGGAGCGGCCAGGACCTGACCGCGCGCGATCTGCTCGCGGCGTACCCCGCGCAGCAGTAGGGCCGCGTTGTCCCCGGCCTCGCCACGGTCCATGTCCTTGCCGAACGTCTGCACGCCGGTGACGACGGCGCTGAACGTCTCGGCCGAGGCCGACGACCTCGACGGTGTCGCCGACGCCACGACACCGCGTTCGATCGCGCCGGTCACGACCGTGCCCCGACCGCTGATGGTCAGCACGTTCTCGACCGGCATCAGGAACGGGTCGTCGATGAGACGGATCGGCACCGGGACGTGGCGTCCACTGCCTCGAGGAGGTCGACCACGCTCTGCACCCATTGCGGGTCGCCCTCCAGCGCGCGCAGACCGGACGTCCGGACGACCGGGGTGAGCCCGCCGTCGAAGCCGTGCTGCGTCCAGCAGCTCGCGGACCTCCAGCTCGATCAGGTCGAGCAGCTCCGGGTCGGCGCCGTCCGCCTTGTTGAGCGCGACGACGAGGTGACCGACCCCGACCTGACGTGCGAGCAGGAGTGCTCGCGGGTCTGCTGCATGACTCCGTCGTCGCCGGAGACCACAAGGATCGCTCCGTCCACCTGCGCGGCGCCGGTGATCATGTTCTTCACGTAGTCGGCGTGACCGGGCATGTCGACGTGGGCGTAGTGCCGCGTCGCGGTCTCGTACTCGACATGCGCGATGTTGATCGTGATGCCGCGCTCGGCCTCCTCGGGCGCACGGTCGATGCGCTCGAGGGGCACGTAGGTGCCGCTACCGCGGTCGGCGAGGACCTTGGTGATGGCGGCGGTCAGGGTGGTCTTGCCGTGGTCGACATGACCCATGGTGCCGATGTTGATGTGCGGCTTGTTGCGCACGAACTTCTGCTTCATCTCTCGTCCAGATCGTGATTGGCCTTGCGGAGGTGGGACCCCTGGTCCTGCGACCCTCCTCCGGGAGGTCTCCCGGACGGCCGGAAGAGGGTCAGCGTCGGGCGCCGTGCTCCGCTGCAACGACAGCGCACAGCGTGCCCGCGCATGCGGACATCAGCTGGGCTGCGGTCTGGAACATGCACTCAGGATGGGGCTCATGCGTCTCCGAGTCCACGGAGATTCAGGCCGGCGCCCCTCCGGCGTCGTCGTACGCGAGGTTGCTGGACAGCTCGCGGTGCGCATCGGCTTGGGCCAGCAGGGTCTCGGGCCTTGCGCTCGAAGGTCTCGACGGCGTCCGCGCCGGCGGCGAAGCGCAGCGGCGGCTCGTCGAGTGCCGGCGAGCTGGACCAGGGCGGCGGCGAGCTTGGCCGGGTCGCCGCCCTGCTTGCCGTCCATGCCGCGCCACGCGTCGATGGTCTGCTGGGTGCGCTCGGCGTAGTCGTCGATCGACGGGCTCGGCGTAGCTCGTCGACTGCGGCGTGAGCAGCTCGGTGCGGAAGAAGCCGGGCTCGACGAGCATCGTGCGGATGCCGTACGGCGCGATCTCGGGGGCCAGGGACTCGATCCAGCCCTCGACCCCGAACTTGGACGCGGCGTACGCGGTGCAGGAACTCGCCTTGGCCGCGATGCCGGCGGTCGAGGAGATCGTCGACGACCAGACCGGAGCGTTGGGCGCGCATTGGGGAGGACGGCGCGGGTGACGTTGACCGGGCCGAACAGGTTGGTCTCGATCTGGGCCCGGAAGTCCTCGGGGGACATCTCCTCGAAGAAGCCGGCGTAGAAGTTGCCGGCGTTGTTGACCAGGACGTCGATCCGCCGAACCGCTCCACGGCTTGTCGCGACGGCGGCCTCGGCGCGCGCCGGGTCGGTGACGTCCAGGCGCGACCGTCAGCAGGTCGGCGTGCGGTGCCGATCGCCTGGCCACCCGCTCCGGGTCGCGCCCGGTGGCGACGACCGCGTGCCCGGCCGTCAGGGCGGCCTGGGCGATGTCGACGCCCATGCCCCGGCCGGCGCCGGTGACGAGCCAGACCTGCTTGTCAGTAGTCGTGCTTGGCATCTTGTGTCCTCTCTCATGCGGGGTCGTCACGGTCCGTGGGTTCAGTGCGCAGCGACGAGCAGAGCCTCGGGAGCCATGGGTGCCAGCCGCCACGGCCGGACCACGAGCAGGTAGACGGCCAGCGTGAGGGTCAGGCCGCCGGCGATGACCGCGGCCATGGTGACCGCGCTCAGGCCGAGCAGCCCGTAGACCGGCCCGACCAGTCCGGCCACCCCGAACTGGGCCGCGCCCAGCAGCGCGGCCGCCGTACCGGCGGTGTCGCCGTGGCCGTTCAGGGCGAGGGCCGGGGCGTTGGGCAGGGCGACGCCGATGCTGCCGAGGACCACCCACAACGGCACCAGCAGTCCCGACCAGCCCGCCGAGCCGGTGTCGGCGACCAGGACCATCACTGCGGCCGCGGCCGCGCCGACGATCAGGGTCGCGCCGAGCACCGGGCGGAGGTCCACCGGGCGACCAGCCGCGGGTTGAGCTGGGTGCCGCAGATCAGCCAGAACGAGCCGCGCCGAACACCAGCCCGAACTGCTGGACGCTCAGCCCGTACTGCTGCTGCATCACGAACGGAGCGCCGCCGACGTAGCCGAAGATCGGCCGACATGCTCAGGCCCGGCGACCAGGGCCAGCCCGACGAAGGTCCGGTCCCGCAGCAGGGCGCCGTACGCCGTGAGGCTGCCGCGGACGCCGCCGGTGCAGCCGTCGCGCGGGCGGCAGGGTCTCCGGCAGGCCGAGACCGGCCAGGACCAGCAGCAGTACGGCGATGCCGGCCAGCGTGACGAACACGCCGCGCCACTGGGTCCAGCGCAGCAGCTGGCTGCCCAGGGTCGGCGCGAGCACGGGCGCGGCGCCCATCACCAGCAGCAGCCGGGACATCATCACGACGAAGGCTGCGGCCGTTCGCGACGTCGCGGACCACGGCCAGCGCGACGACTGCCGCGCCGGACGCCGCCAGCCCTTGCAGGACCCGGAAGGCGCTCAGGACAACGACATTCGGCGCCACCGCGCACAGCAGGGAGGCGACGATGTGCAGGCCCGCGCTGACCAGCAGCGGTCGCCGGCGGCCGAACGGTCGGACAGCGGGCCGAGCAGGACCTGCCCCAGAGCGAAGCCGATCAACGTGCCGGTCAGGGTCAGCCCGACCGCGGCCGACGTCGTCTGCAGGTCGCGGGTGATGCTCGGTAGCGCGGGCAGGTAGGTGTCGATGGTCAACGGCCCGAGGGCGGTCAGCGCACCGAGGATGACGATCAGCTTGACCCGGGCGCGAGTGGACATCAGGTCGACCGGCTGCCGCCTGCGAGTAGGCACGCAGACGGCCGCGCAGGGCTGGGCCAATGTCATCGCAACTCACCCGTGGTCTCGTCCATGGTGGCCAGGCAACCGCACCGGACCACCGGCAAGAAGTCACTGCCGTGAACGTGTACTGACAGGGCATCCCTCACCCCGCGACGGGCGCCTAGCCTGCTGGTGTGGACAACCGCGACAGAGGTCAATGCGTTCCTCAGCTCCCGCCGGGCCAAGATCACCCCCGAGCTGGCTGGGTTGACGGCGTACAGCCGCAACCGGCGGGTGCCGGGGCTGCGACGCAGCGAGGTCGCCGACCTGGCCGGGGTCAGCGTCGAGTACTACGCCCGGCTTGGAGCGCGGCAATCTCAGCGGCGTCTCGGACAGCGTGCTCGACGCCCTGGCCCGCGCCCTTCAGCTGGACGAAGCCGAGTCAGCGCATCTGCTGGCCTTGGCCCGCGCCGCCGGGCCAGGCGGCCCGCACCCGACGCAAGCCACCGCCCAGCTGGTCCGCCCCAGCATCGCTCGGGTCCTCGACCTGATGACCGACATCCCCGCCTTCATCAACAACCGCCGCCTCGACATCCTGGCGGCCAACCCGCTCGCCCAGGCGCTGTATGCACCGCTGTTCGCCGACCCGACGCGACCGGCCAACCACGCCCGCTTCGCCTTCCTCGACCCACGCGCCCACGACTTCTGGCTCAACTGGGACCGGTTGGCCGACGACACTGTCGCCATCCTTCGCACCGAGGCCGGCCGCGACCCCTACGACAAGGCACATGACCGACCTGGTCGGCGAACTGTGCACGCGCAGCGAGGACTTCCGCGATCCGCTGGGCCTCGCATGACGTCCGGCTGCACCGCACCGGCCTCAAGCACTACCACCACCCGGTCGTCGGCGACCTCCACCTCAACTTCGAGTCGATGGAGCTCGCCGCCGACCCCGGCCTGACGTTGACAATGATCAGCGCCGAGGCCGGCTCTCCGGATGAGGACGCTCTGCGCCTGCTCGCCAGCTGGGCCGCGACCCACGCCCCCGGCGCCGCGTCCGGCATCGGCCTGGCGACCGCCCGCGCATTCGCGCAGTCCGGAGAAACAGAGCGGCCCCGACAGACCCCCTGAGGGGGTCCATCGGGGCCGCTGTGTACGACGCTGAGGCGAGGCGAACTCAGATGTCGTAGTAGAGCTCGAACTCGTGCGGGTGCGGGCGCAGCCGGATCGGGTCGACCTCCTGGGTGCGCTTGTAGTCGATCCACGTCTCGATCAGGTCGGGGGCGAAGACGTTGCCCTCGGTCAGGTAGTCGTGGTCGAGCTCGAGCGCGTCCAGCACCTCGGGCAGCGAGCCGGGCACCTGCTGGATCGAGGCGTGCTCCTCCGGCGGCAGCTCGTAGAGGTCCTTGTCGATCGGGTCCGGCGGCTCGATCCGGTTCTTGATCCCGTCCAGGCCGGCCATCAGCATCGCCGAGAACGCGAGGTAGGGGTTCGACGACGGGTCCGGCACCCGGAACTCGATCCGCTTGGCCTTCGGGTTCGACCCCGTCACCGGGATGCGGACACACGCCGAGCGGTTGCGCGCGGAGTAGACCAGGTTGACCGGCGCCTCATAGCCCGGCACCAGGCGGTGGTAGGAGTTCACCGTCGGGTTGGTGAAGGCCAGCAGCGACGGCGCGTGCTTGAGCAGCCCGCCGATGTACCACCGCGCCGTGTCCGACAGCCCGCCATAGCCGGCCTCGTCGAAGAACAGCGGTGCGCCGTCCTTCCAGAGCGACTGGTGACAGTGCATGCCCGAACCATTGTCACCGAACAACGGTTTCGGCATGAACGTCGCGGTCTTGCCGTGCGCGTGCACGACCGACTTCACGACGTACTTGAACAGCATCACCTTGTCCGCGGACTTGGCGAGGGTGTCGAAGCGGTAGTTGATCTCGGCCTGGCCGGCGGTGCCCACCTCGTGGTGCGAGCGCTCGACCTCGAGGCCCAGCGCGTCGAGCGCGAGGACGATCTGGTCGCGCAGGTCGGCGTAGTGGTCGACCGGCGGCACGGGGAAGTACCCACCCTTGTACGGCGTCTTGTGGCCCAGGTTGCCGCCCTCCTCGACGCGGCCGGTGTTCCAGGCCGCCTCGATGGAGTCGATGTAGTAGTAGCGCGGCGTTCTGCTTCGTCTCGAAGCGGACGTCGTCGAAGATGTAGAACTCGGCCTCCGGCGCGAAGAACGCGGTGTCGGCGATGCCGGTGGACTTCAGGTAGGCCTCGGCCTTGGCCGCCACCTGGCGCGGGTCCCGGCTGTAGGCCTCGTCGGTGTACGGGTCGACGATGCTCATGTTCACGTTGAGCGTCTTCTCGGTCCGGAACGGGTCGAGGTACGCAGTGGCCAGGTCCGGGATCAGCTTCATGTCCGACTCGTGGATCGCCTGGAAGCCGCGGATCGAGGACCCGTCGAACATCTGGCCGTCGGTGAAGAACTCCTCTGCAACGGACGCAGCGGGCACGTTGAAGTGCTGCATCACTCCGGGCAGGTCGCAGAAGCGGACATCGACGAACTTGACGTCCTGGTCCTTGATGAACTTCAGGACCTCATCGGCGTGGGTGAACATCCAACCTCCTCCAGGCGAGAGCCCGTTGCCGCTCGCCGCGCTCACGTTAGGAAACGGGGGTGTCGGGCCAGTGTCCCTGATGTTTCGCCCGTGTTACCAGGGCCATGCCGAGATGTCGGGCAGGTACCGGCGGCGCGCTTGCCGGGTCAGCCGGGCCGAACCGGCAAGTTAGCCTGGCCGCATGGTCGACCGTCAGGACATCGGGTCGTGGCTCGAGGGCCCCGGCAGCCGCAACCCCGATGCCCAGCCGCCCGGCGTACGGCTCGGACTTCCCGCTGACGGGCCCGGTTCGGTGGCCCGGTTCGGCCGGCGCGGCGTCGCGATCATCGTCGACTTCGCGATCTGCCTGCTGATCGCGACCCTGTTCGGCTACCAGGTCGCCGACCGCAACGACGGCTTCACCGGCCTCATCCCGACCCTGGTCTTCCTGGTCGAGAACGTCCTGCTGGTCGGCACGGTCGGCTCGACCGTCGGCCACAAGCTGCTCGGCCTGCGGGTGCAGCGCCTCGGCGGCGGCCTGCCCGGACCGCTGCTCGGCCTGGTCCGCTCGGTGCTCCTGTGCCTGGCCGTCCCCGCCCTGATCTGGGACCGCGACCTACGCGGCGTCCACGACCGCGTGCCCGGCACCGTCCTGGTGCGCACCTAGACCCGTCCCCCGACGTGCGCCGGCGTGCGCCGCGAGGTCGCGCGCCTGGAGCCGGGTGATGTTGTGCGTGCCGGCGATGAACCGCATCGACGGGCCGAGGCTGACGACGGTCGGCGCACCGGCGAAGTACAGCCCCGGCAGGGTCGACTCGCCGACCCGGTTGACGACCGGGTAGCCGTTGACCGTCTCGACCCGGGACAGCACCGGCCCGGTCATGAACGGCAGCCGGGCCAGGTCGACCCGAAAACCGGTGCCGGCGACGACGTGGTCGACGTCCAGCGTCGAGTGCCGCGGGCCCTCGAGCTGCAGCCGGACCCCACTGCCGGTCGCGACGGCGCCGCGCACCTGATGGCCGGCGATCACCTCGACCACGCCCTCGACCCGGTCCTTGAGCCACCACGCGCCGGCCGGGCCGAGCACCGTGCGGGCCTTGGTGACCCGCAGGTCCTGCGGCAGCCGGCGGAACACCGCCGGGGTGTTCCAGACCGAGCAGTGCCAGCCCTCGCAGAGCTTGTTGACCGGGCGGCGCAGCTGGCCGAGCCGGCTGATCCGCTCCGGGTTGGGGGTCAGCCAGTTGGGGCCCTTGCCGCGCATGACGACCCGCGTGTCGGCCCCGGCCTCGTGCAGCAGGGCAGCGGTCTCGAGCGCCGACTGGCCCCCACCCACCACGGCGACCCGGCGCCCGGCGAACCGGCTGAGGTCGTGGTGGGCCGAGGTGTGCGTCACCAGGTCGGCCGGCAGCCCGGCGAGCTCGTCGGGCAGGGCGGCGAAGGGCAGGATGCCGGTCGCGACGACGACCCGGGCCGCGGTCACCGGGTCGCCCTCGGCGAACGACACCCGGAAGCCCGCACCGGCGGGGGAGATCTCGGTGGCCGTCAGCTCCTCGACGTCGGGCACGAGCCGGTCGACGTACCAGGCGGAGTAGTCCAGGAACCGCTCGGCCGACAGCGGCCCCAGCCGGTCGACGTAGTCCAGCCCGTTAAGCGCGCTGTACGACGCGACGTCGAAGCCCCGGCTGGGTGCGGCCAGATCCGAGCCGTACGGCTCCGAGCGCAGCATCATCCCCACCGGCATGTGTTCGCGCCAGTGGCTCATCGGCCGGCCCACGATGCGGTGGTCGACGCCCATCCGGCGCAGGTGCGCCGACACCGACAGCCCGTAGGGGCCGGCGCCGATGATGAGGATCTGGTCAGTTGGCATGGAGTGCTCCCTCGTGGCCCACGTCGGTGGTCTGGTGGCTCCGCCTCGCCCGGCGGGGCGCGGCGGCGGTGGCCTTGATCTCGGCGACGACGGGACCGAGGTCGCGCCAGTCGAAGCTGTCGTAGTGGAAGGTGCGCAGGAACTCCGCGCCGAAGATCAGCAGCGCCCGCAGCCGGGGCACGCTGTCCGGCCGTCCGACTCGTCGATGGTTATCCCGCAGCCAGCGCATGTCGCCGCGCAGCCAGCGCATTCTCAGCCCGCATCGATAAGCAGTCGTGACCGGGACTTTATGACCCATTGACCATTGCCAGACCATTAACGGAAAGTCAATGCCGGCCTTCATGGCAATCTCGATCGGGCCGGCCAGCCGGGCGTTGATTTCCATCAGCAGCGGGCGACCGCTCTCGTCGCGACGGAACTCGACCTCGGACAGCCCCTCCAGCCCGAGGGCCTTCACCAGCCGCACGGACATGTCGTAGATGTCGCTGGGCATGGGCAGGCTCTCCCGGAGCACCGAGGCGCCGCCGAGGGCCGGCGTCGTTCGGTGCTCGAGGTGGGCGAAGCTGCCGGCGATCTCGCCGTCGACGACGAAGAGCGTCACGCCCTCCCGGCTGCCGGGGACCCACTGCTGAGCCAGGATGCCGGCGCCGGCCTGCCGGTACCGCTCGGCCACCAGCGCAGCCTCGGCGGCGTCGACGACCTCGGTCGCCTGCAGCCGGTTGGTGGACAGCCCGGCCCAGGACACACTCGGTTTGAGCACGAACGGGAAGCCGAGCTCGGCCTGCACCTGCTCCAGGTCGGCCGTCGTGCGCACCCGCATCGTCTTCGGGTGGTCCAGCCCGAGGCGGTTGGCCACGTCGAGCGTCCGGTCCTTGTCGTTGGCGACCTGGAGCACGTCGCTGGCCGCGAGCGCCAGCACACAGCCCAGCCCGGCCAGCTCCGCGCGCCGAGGCGTGAGCGCCGCGATCGAGCCGTCGCTGCCGGGCAGCAGCACTCGGGTCGGGTGGTCCCGGACGAACTCGACCACCGCGTCGGCGAACGCCAGCGCGTCGCTCGCGAAGCTCGGGAAGACCGCGTTGTGCGCGGAGTAGCGCGAGCGGAAGGCCAGGACCGGCAGGTCAGGGTCGCACTCGGCGAAGCACTCGCCCAGCGCCACCCGCAGCCCGGCTCGACCGAGGCTGCGCGCGCTGGCCAGGCTTTGCCGGCTGGCCGCATCGAGAACGAGGATGTCGAAGCCAGAAGGCGGACGCACATCCGTCACCCCTGATGCCCCTCTCCGGCTCGTGACCCTTTGTCGAAGGCCCGCTGCGAGCGGATTCCGGCAATAGCCGGATTCGTCGACTCATGATGGCTCGCAGCACGACGGAGAAGATTGCATTTTGCAATTCGAAAACCCTAATGGACCATCGACATAACCGATCGCGCCCGAAGGCGACCGAACGCCGACCGCCCGCTGAACCGACGTGGCCGGACGACGGGGGACGGGCTCAGCCCGTACGCCGCACGCCGAGCAGCTGCGCGGCGGCCCGCAGAGCGGTGTCGAGCCGCTGCCGCTCCTCGATCGCGGCCCTGGCCTCACGGCGCTGACCGGCCCGGACGGCGTCCTGCTGCACCGAGCGCGCCGCATTGGCGATCGAACCCGCACAGACCGCGCCATCCAGGCGGCGACCGATCGCGGCGACGAGCTGGAGCGGGGGCGTCGTGCGGCGGTCGATCATCATGGCTCCGAGTCAACCGGGCCGATGTTTCGCTGTGGTGACCGCTTCGCAAAGATCGCGTGCAGGTTGGACTAGCGGCCGCGCATCGCCTTGCGGTCGGGCCGGGCCCGGGTCGGGTCCATGCCCTTGGGGACCGGCATCTTCACGCCACCGAGGGCCTTGAGCCGCTTGTTGACCGCATCGACCTCCGGCTTGGTCAGCTCGGGCCGCATCCGGCCGATCTTCTTGGCCAGCCGGCGGACCGGGATCTCGTCCTCGCCGTCGCCCCCGCGCAGGATGTGCACCGGCACGTTCGGCGCGACCCGGTTGACCCGCTTGCGCTCGGACTCGGCCAGGCGCGTGGCCCGGGACAGCGGCCCCTCGGTGACCAGCACGACCCCCGGCCGCCCGATCGCCCGGAAGACCAGCGCTGCGTTGGACAGGTCGCCTGGGCGCGTGGCCTCGGCCGCGACCGGCTCCTGCTCGTAGTACCAGCCGCGCCGCAGCGCGGACAGCGCCGCACCGGTGGCTCCGGGCTGACCCTCGAGCCGCCGGTACGCCGCTCGCTCGGCCCGCCGGCCCATGATGATGATGGCCACGAGGAAGCTCATCGGGAGGCTCACGATGAGGGCGTAGAGCCAGTGCCCGAGGGCGAGGCCGATCAGGGTGACGACCGCGACCAGGGCCAGCGCGCCGCCGAGCATCCACCAGGTGATCGCCGGGTCGACGCCGCGGGCGGCCTTGTAGACCTGCCAGATCTGGGCGAACCGCCCCGGCTTCTTGTTCGCCTTGGCCTCGGCCTTCGCCGCTGCCTTCGCTGCCTTCTCGGCCGATCTGTCCGCGCGCGCCATGCCGCTCAGGATAGGTGCTTGGCGGCGAGCAGGCTGCGCGCCTCCTGGCGCGCGGGGGAGTGCTCGCCCAGGTGGGCCAGCTGCTCGGGCAGCTCCGCCCCGCGGCGCCGCATCGCCTGGGCCCAGAGCCGACCGGCCCGGTACGACGACCGCACCAGCGGCCCGGCCATGACACCGGCGAAGCCCAGGGCCTCGGCCTCGTCGGAGAGCTCGACAAACTCCTCCGGCTTCACCCAGCGGTCGACCGGGTGGTGCCGGGGGCTGGGCCGCAGGTACTGGGTGATGGTCAGCAGGTCGGTGCCCGCGTCGTACAGGTCACGCAGTGCGGCACTGACCTCCTCGCGGGTCTCGCCCATGCCGAGGATGAGGTTGGACTTGGTGACCAGCCCGGCCGCCCGGCCCTGGCTGATGACGTCGAGCGAGCGGTCGTAGCGGAAGGCCGGCCGGATCCGCTTGAAGATCCGCGGCACGGTCTCCACGTTGTGCGCGAACACCTCCGGGGCCGCGTCGAAGACCAGCTGCAGCAGCTCGGGGTGGCCGGAGAAGTCCGGCACCAGGATCTCGACGCCCGTGCCCGGGTTGAGCGCATGCACCTGACGGATCGTCTCGGCGTAGAGCCACGCGCCCTCGTCCTCGAGGTCGTCGCGCGCGACACCGGTGATCGTCGCGTAGCGCAGCCCCATCGCCTGGACGCTGGTGGCCACCCGGCGCGGCTCGTCACGGTCCAGCGGCGACGGCTTGCCGGTGTCGATCTGGCAGAAGTCGCAGCGCCGGGTGCACTGCTCGCCGCCGATCAGGAAGGTCGCCTCGCGGTCTTCCCAGCACTCGAAGATGTTCGGGCAGCCGGCTTCCTGACAGACCGTGTGCAGCCCCTCGCGCTTCACCAGGGCGTGCAGCTCGGTGTAGTCCGGGCCCATCGTGGCCTTCGTCTTGATCCACGAGGGTTTGCGCTCGATCGGGGTCTCGGCGTTGCGCGCCTCGACCCGCAGCATCCGGCGGCCTTCAGGGGCAACGGTCACGTCTCAAGGGTAAGCCTAGGGTTCGGGGCATGGATCTCCGCGTCTTCGTCGAACCGCAGCAGGGTGCCTCGTACGACGACCTGCTGAGCATCGCCCAGCACGCCGAGGAGCTCGGCTTCGAGGGGTTCTTCCGCTCCGACCACTTCCTGCTGATGAGCGAGTACGCCGCGGACGGCGTGACCGGCGAGCCCGGGCCGAGCGATGCCTGGACCACATTGGCCGGCCTGGCGCGGGAGACCTCGCGGATCCGGCTCGGCACCCTGGTGACGTCGGCGACCTTCCGGCACCCGGGCGTCCTCGCCGTCCAGGTGGCCGGCGTCGACGCCATGTCCGGCGGGCGGGTCGAGCTGGGCCTGGGGGCTGGCTGGTTCGAGGCCGAGCACGCGGCGTACGGCGTCCCGTTCCCGGACGTGCACGAGCGGTTCGACCGGCTGGAGGAGCAGCTGGCGATCGTCACCGGGCTCTGGGCCACGCCGGCGGGGGAGCGGTTCAGCCACGCCGGCCGGCACTACCAGCTCACCGAGTCCCCGGCCCTGCCCAAGCCGGTGCAGTCGCCGGTCCCGGTGATCGTCGGCGGGCCACGGCAAGCGGCGGACGCCGGCCCTGGCCGCCCGCTATGCGCACGAGTTCAACGTCTCGTTCTCCGGCCCGGCCGAGGCGGCCGAGCTCTGCGACCGGGTCCGGGCGGCCTGCGCCGACATCGGCCGCGACCCCGACGACATCGTGCTGTCCGTCGCGCACATCCTGTGTTGCGGGACCACAGAGGGCCGAGCTGGCCCGGCGAGCCGGGGACGCCCGGTTCACGGTCGACCAGCTGCGTGAGGCCGAGGCCTTCGTGGGCTCACCCGACGAGGTGGTCGACCGGATCGGGCAGTTCGCGGAGCTGGGCGTCTCGCGGTTCTACCTGCAGTACAACGGTCTGGCCGACCTGGGGCACCTCGACCTCGTGGCCGGCCAGGTGGCGTCACAACTCGGTTAAATCCCCTTTGCCAACTGCCTGCGCGCGGACGCCGGCGCTGATAACTTCCGGGGGCAGGCGCTTCCAGGGGGCGTCAGGAATGTCGCTCTCCGAAGGGTTCTTCATGCGTGCGTCCCGTGTGTTCGCCGGTCTGCTGGTGGCCTGTATGGCCCCGGCCCTTGCCCTCGCAGCCGGCTCGTCGGCCGGCGCCGTCGCCACCACGACCACCTACCAGGCGATCAGCCCGAGCCCCTGCGGGACGATGCAGACCAACGACGGGCTGCCGCACCAGATCGACCACGTCATCTGGGTCATGTTCGAGAACAAGGCCCGCTCGGTCGTGTTCGGCGACGCCACCAAGGACCCCTACCTCGGCGGCCTGGCGCTCGCCTGCGGCCAGGCGCGCACCTACCTGGCGACGCCGTACTACCCGGCCAAGATGGCGATGACCAGCGGCTCCGACTGGGGCATCACCAAGGACGCCTCGCCGGTCCCCGGCCCGGACCTCTACAGCCAGCTCGGCACCGACTGGAAGCAGTACATGGGTGGCATGCCCAGCAACTGCTACCGGAAGAACCTGCCGGACCACACCTTCCTGGCCGCGCACAACGCGGCGGCGTACTTCACGGACAACGCGGCCGCCTGCGCCACCCAGGACGTCCCGTTGCCGGCCAGCCCGGCCGACCTCGACCTCTCGCACAAGTTCACCTACATCGAGGCGAACGTCCCGAACTCGATGCACGGCTGCACCCGGATCTGCGGCAAGAACAAGTGGGCCCAGCTGGCCCTCGGTGACGCGTGGGCGAAGACCTGGGTCGATGGCCTGACCCACTCGCCGCAGTATCTGAGCGGCAACACGGTCATCTTCGTGGTGTGGGACCAGAGCACCGCCCCGGCCGGCAACCAGGCCGCCTTCATCACCGTCTCGCCGTACACGACGCCGGGACAGGTCTCGACGACGCCGTACAGCCACTACTCGCTGCTGCGCGGGACCGAGGACCTGCTCGGCCTGGCTCCGCTGGCCCATGCGGGAGACGCCACCACCAACTCGGTCGCGAACGACTTCGGGCTGCCCTTCCCGGCCGTCGTGCCGGCCCCGGTCAACCAGCCGGCCGCCGCCCCGCATCGCTCGCACTGAGCCCGCGCCCCACGCTGGGCTCAAGCCAGAGGCAGGTCCGTGCCGATACAAGGCACAGACGCCAGGCAGCCGCCCGGCTCAGCCGTAGGGAGGTGCCGGGATGAGCAGCACAACCTTGTCGCCCACTGCGAGTGCGCACGTCGCGCACCCGGTGATGCGTGCGACCGCCATGTCCTCGCTGATCGGCCTCGTGGCCGGTCTCGTGCTCGGGCTCGTCACGCAGGCGCGGGAGCACGACGCGGGCTGACCCCCGCAGGGTCGAGCACGCCGGTCATAGCGCGCTCGACGATCGGCCACGCCTCCTGGGTCGTGACCGCACGCCCCAGCTCGGCGGTCAGCGACGTGACTCCGGCATCGGCGATCCCGCACGGGACGATCCGGTCGAACGCCCCCAGGTCACAGTCACAGTTCAGCGCGAACCCGTGCATCGTCACGCCCTGCGCGACGCGGATGCCGATCGCCCCGATCTTGCGGGCCGGCCCCCGCTCGTCCGGGCCGACCCAGACGCCGCTGCGCCCCTCGACCCGGCCGGCCGCGACGCCCAGCTCGGCGCAGACGTCGATCATCGCCTGCTCCAGGCGCCGGACGTGGCTCACGACGTCAACTGGCTCCGGCAGCCGGACGATCGGATAGCCCACGATCTGGCCCGGCCCGTGCCAGGTGATCTTGCCGCCGCGGTCGACGTCGACGACCGGGGTGCCGTCGAACGGCCGCTCGTGCGGCTCGGTGCGCTTGCCCGCGGTATAGACCGCCGGGTGCTGCAGCAGGAGCAGGGTGTCGGGGGCTGCCCCGGAGACGACGTCGGCGTGCACGCTGCGCTGCAGCTGCCACGCGTCGAGGTAGTCGATGACACCGAGGTCGCGGATCTCCAGCACACAACGAGGGTACGCCGCGCAGCAGCCGGTCAGGCGGGTGCCGGCAGGATGCGCGGCTCGATCCGCTCCTCGAGGACACCGTTGGGCGCGGACTCCTCACGCCGTACGACGTAGGCGCCCTTGCCCGGTGACTCGGTGACCGCCTCGACCAGCTCGGTGCCGCGGTAGACCAGCCCGACGCCGTCGTCGGTGCAGTGGGTCAGGCCCAGAGTGCCGTCGGCAACGAGCTCGTGCACGAGTGGTCGCCGCCGCTCCTCGGAGTCGTAGTGCACTCCATTGTCATAGGGCAACAGTGCGAGACCGTTCGTCACCGGGTCGAGCTCGGGCCGGAACGAGTCGGTCGTGCCGCCCTTGAACCAGCACAGCGACCCGGCGCTCACCCCACCCAGCACGACCCCGGCCTGCCAGACCCGGGGGAAGATGCCGTCGAGCCCGTGCGCCCGCCAGACGGCGAGCAGGTTGATGACCGAGCCACCGTTGACCCAGATCACGTCCTGGCCCATCAGGTAGCCCTCGACGTCGTCAACGGTCGGCATCGGGAAGAGGTTGAGGTGGCTGAGGTCGAAACCGTCCAGCCGGGCCGCCTCCTCGATCTCGGCGTTGAACCAGCGCTGGTCGCCCATCGCGGTGCCGACGTGGGTGATCCGTGGGGCCCGGCCGGTCACCCCGGAGAGCTCCACCGCGTGGTGCACCAGCGAGTTGAAGCGCAGCCGGCTGCGGGTGCCGAGGCGGTAGCCGCCCGAGGTGGCCAGGATGGTGGGAGCGTCTGCAGGCACGCTTCGACCCTAACCCTGTGGACAGGCCGCTCGCGTCTCGGCGTCCGTGCGGTTGGCTCTGCGGATGACCCTCGACAACCTTGATCTCGCCGGCTGGTCGGTGGACCTGGTCCGGGCCCCGCACGTGCCCGGATATGTGGTCGGACCCGTCCTCGGGGTCGGCTCCACCGGCTCGGTCTGGTCGGCGGTCCGGACTGCTGATGGGCTGTCCGGTGGCCATCAAAGTCGTCGCCCCACAAGGGAACTCGACGGACTCGCCGGTCGAGCTGGCGGTGCTGCGCGGGGTGCGCCACCCGCACGTGGTCCGCTTGGTCGAGGACATCGGTCTCCCGGGCGGCGCCGTCGCACTGGTGCTCGAGCGCGCGTCCGGCGGCAGCCTCGCCCGCGTCGTCGACGCCCGCGGGCACCTCACGCCGGCCGAGACGGTCACCGTCCTGACCGCGCTGGCCACCACCCTGGTTGACCTGCATCGGATGGGCGTGACGCATGGCGACATCTCGCCGGGCAACGTCCTGTTCCACGCCGACGGCCGGCCGGTGCTGGCCGACCTGGGGGTCTCACACGTCGCGGCGACGCATCGCACTGAGGCCTGGGGCACAGACGGTTTCGTCGACCCGGCGGTGCTGGCCGGTGAGGCGGCGGGCGCCAGCGTCAGACGTCTACGCGCTCGGTGCGCTCGGCTGGTTCTGCCTGGCCGGTACGGCGCCGGGTCATGCGGCCCTGCGGCCGGACCTGAGCGGCCTCTGCCCGGAGGCGCCGCCCGCCTTGGTCGTCGCCATCCAGGCGGCGCTGGAGCCCGACCCGCGCCACCGGATCGGGGCGTCGGAGCTGGCCTGCGCGGCGTACGACTCCTGCGTTGCCGGACCGGTCGCACTGGCCTCCGGTGACGACCCGGCTGGAGGCCTGACCCGACGGGTCCGGCGGCCGGCCGCACCGGCTCCGCCGCCGCCGGCGCGGCACGGCTGGCTGCGCCGATTGCGATGGCGGCGGCGGCGGTGGTCGCAGGTCTAGCTTCGACGCATCAGCCACGCGGCGGCCGCGTCGATGTCGTCGTGGACGAACTCGAAGCCGGCCTGGTCGAGCTTGTTCGGCAGGACCCGCTGGCTGGCCAGGACCATGTCGTCGGCCATGCTGCCCACGATCGCCCGGATGGCGAAGGCGGGCGCGGGCAGGCCGTGTGGCCGGTGGGCGGCGCGGGCCAGGGCCTTGACCAGGTCGACCTCGCGCAACGGCTGCGGCGCGGTCAGGTTGACCGGCCCGGAGAGGTCCTCGGTCAGCACGAACTGCAGGGCGCGGATCTCGTCCTCGAGCGTGATCCAGCTCCACCACTGCCGGCCCGAGCCCAGCGGACCACCGAGGCCCAGCTTGACCAGCGGCAGCAGCCGGCCCAGCGCCCCGCCGCGGCGGGAGAGCACGATGCCGGAGCGGGTCGTGACCACCCGGATGCCGGTGTCGGCCAGGCGCCGGGCCTCGTCCTCCCAGGTCTGGGCCACCTCGGACAGGAATCCGGTGCCGGGCTTCGACTGCTCGGTCAGCACCTCGTCGCCCCGGTCGCCGTACCAGCCGACGGCGGACGAGCTCACCAGCACGGACGGCTTCGGGTCCAGCGCCGACATGGCCGCCACGACGGCTCGGGTGCCGTTGATCCGCGACTGCAGGATCTCGGTCCGGTAGGACTCGGTCCACCGATGGTCGCCGACTCCGGCGCCGGCCAGGTGCACGACTCCGTCGACCCCCGCCAGGGCGTCGAGGTCGACCGACTGCTGGTCCGGATCCCAGCGCACGTCGCCGGGGCCGAGCGGTCGTCCGGGCCGGACCAGGCGCCGGACCCGATGGCCGCCGGCGCGCAGGCGGTCGACGAGGGTCGAGCCGATCAGGCCCGAGGCCCCCGTGACCGCGACATCCATCCGGCCATCCTGTCCTGCCATCCGCGGCTCGGCATCCGCCCGGCGCGGTGACCGCGAGCCCTGGTCGGCCTGGGAGCTCAGAGGCCCGAGGTCGGACTCGAACGCGCCGTCCTCGAGCCGGTCCTTCACCGTCGTGAGGAACCGGGCCGCGTCCGCCCCGTCGACCAGGCGATGGTCGTAGGACAGCGCCAGGTAGACCATCGAGCGGATCGCGATCGTCTCGCCGCCGTCGGGGTCGATGACGACGACCGGCTTGCGGACCACCGAGCCGGTGCCCATGATCGCGACCTGCGGCTGGTTGATGATCGGCGTGTCGAACAGCGCGCCACGACTGCCCGTGTTGGTCAGCGTGAACGTGCCGCCGCCCAGCTCGTCCGGCCCGATCTTGTTGGTGCGGGTGCGCTCGGCCAGGTCGGCGATCTTGCGGGCCAGCCCGGCGATGTTGAGGTCACCGGCGTCCTTGATCACCGGCACGAGCAGACCGCGCTCGGTGTCGACGGCGATGCCGAGGTTCTCCTGGCCGTGGTAGGTGATCTGGTCACCCTCGATGCTGGCGTTGACCGTCGGGTGGATCTTGAGCGCCTCGACGACCGCCTGGGCGAAGAACGGCAGGAACGACAGCTTCACGCCCTCGCGGGTCTGGAAGTCGCGCTTGGCCCGGTCACGCAGCCGCGAGATCTTCGTGACGTCGACCTCGACGACCGTGGTCAGCTGGGCCGAGACCTGCAGGGACTCGACCATGCGCTGGGCGATCACCCGGCGCAGGCGGGTCATCTTCTCGGTCGTCCCGCGCTTGGCCGCCGCGGCGGCACTCGGAGCGCTGGCCGCCCGGGGCGCAGCCGCCGGCGCGGCTGCCGGTGCGGCGACCGGCTCCGGCTCGGGCTCGGCGGCGGCCTGCTGGGCCTGGGCTGCGGCCAGGACGTCCTGCTTGCGGATCCGGCCGCCCACTCCGGTGCCGCTGACGGTCCCCAGGTCGACGCCGTGCTCACCGGCCAGCTTGCGGACCAGTGGCGTGACGTAGGTCGCCGCGTCCGCCCCGAGGGCGTCGGTCGGCTGGCTCGGCGCTGTCTGACTGGGTGCTGGCTGGCTGGGCGCCGGCGCACTCGGCGCGGGCTCGCTGCGTTCGGTCGAGGGTGCGGCAGGGGTCGCTGCCGGCGCTGCCTCTGGCTCGGCGTGGGCCGAGGACGCCGGGGTCGGCTCGGCCGCCAACGCGGCCTCCTCGGGCGCGGTGTCGCCGGACGGGGCCGGCTCCGGTGCGCTGTCCTGCGGTGCCGGCTCTGGCTCGGCGGCGGGCTCGGTGCGGGCTCGGGTGCGGGCTCGGAGGCGGCCGGTTCGGCTGCCGGTGCGGACCCGCCGCCACCAGCTGCTCCGTCGCCCACGATGGCCAGGTCGGCGCCGACCGGCACGGTCTCGTCCTCGCCGACGAGGATCTTCTGGACGACGCCCGCGACCGGTGAGGGCACCTCGGTGTCGACCTTGTCGGTCGAGACCTCGAGCAGCGGCTCGTCGACCTCGATCGAGTCGCCTTCGGCCTTGAGCCAGCGGGTGACCGTGCCCTCGGTGACCGACTCACCCAGCGCCGGCATGGTCACGGTCGTGCCACCACCCGAACCACCGGAGCTGCCGCCGACGTCATCGCCGCCACTGGCCTCGGGCTGGGCTTCGGGCTCGGGCTGGGCCTCGGGCTCCGCCTCGGCCGCCGGCTGTTCCGGCGCGGCCTCAGGCTCGGGCTGTGCTTCCGGCTCGGGCTCGGCCCGGTGCGCGCCGTCGTCGTACGTGGGGGCCGCCTCAGCAGCCGTGTCCCCGGCGTCCGACGTCTCACCTTCCGAGGAACCCGCGTCCGAGGTACCCGCGTCCGACGAGCCGCCGTCCGACGAGCTGGCTGCGCCCTCGCCGATGACCGCCAGGTCAGCCCCGACCGGAACCGTCGCGTCCTCGCCGACCAGGATCTCCTGCAGCGTGCCCGCGACCGGCGAAGGGATCTCGGTGTCGACCTTGTCCGTCGAGACCTCCAGCAGTGGCTCGTCGACGGCGACCGTGTCGCCGACCTGCTTGAGCCACCGGGTCACAGTGCCCTCGGTGACGGACTCACCGAGCGCTGGCATGGTCACCCGCTCAGACATGGGCTGAGGTCTCCTTCGTGTCGGTCGTACGGCAGTGCCGCCGAGAGCCTAGGCCCTCGCTCAAGGTCAGTCGTGGGTGTGCAGGGGCTTGCCGGCCAGGGCGAGGTGAGCCTCGCCGAGTGCCTCGTTCTGGGTCGGGTGCGCGTGGATGAACTGGGCGACCTCCTCCGGGAAGGCCTCCCAGTTGACGATCAGCGACGCCTCGCCGACCTGCTCGCCCATCCGGGCCCCGACCATGTGCACGCCGACCACCGGACCGTCCTTCTGCCGGACGATCTTGACGATGCCCGCGGTCTTCAGGATCTGGCTCTTGCCGTTGCCCCCGAGGTTGTACTCGTACGACGCGACGCCGTCATCGCCGTACTGCTCCTTGGCCTGCGCCTCGGTCAGCCCGACAGAGGCGATCTCCGGGTCGCAGTAGGTGACCCGCGGGATGCCCGAGTCGACGATCGGCACCGGCTTGAGGCCGGCGATCTCCTCGGCCACGAAGATCCCGTGGGCGAAGCCGCGGTGGGCCAGCTGCAGTCCGGGGACCAGGTCTCCCACGGCGTACACGCCGTCGACCCCGGTGTGCAGGCGCTCGTCGGTGATGACCCAGCCCCGGTCGACCGTGACGCCGGCCTCCTCGAAGCCGAGCCCGGCCGAGCGCGGCCCGCGACCGACCGCCACCAGCACGAGGTCGGCGTCGATCGTGTTGCCGTTCTCGAGCGAGACGCGCACGCCGGAGTCGTCCTGGGTGACGCCGGAGAACTTCACGCCCGTGACGAAGTTGATCTTGCGCCGCCGGAAGGCCCGCTCCAGCTGCTTGGAGAGCGCCTCGTCCTCGAGCGGCACCAGGCGGGGGAGCGCCTCGACGATCGTGACGTCGGCCCCGAACGACTTCCAGACGCTGGCGAACTCGACCCCGATGACGCTGCCGCCGATGATGACGACCCGCTGCGGCACCCACTCGAGCTTGAGCGCCTGGTCGCTGGTGATGACCCGGCCCTCGATGGTCAGGCCGGGCAGGGTGCGGGCGTAGGAGCCGGAGGCGAGGACGACGTTGCGCCCCTTCACCAGGCGGTCGCCGACCTGCACGGTGTCCTTGGCCACGAGCCGGCCCAGGCCCTCGACCAGCTCGACCTTGTGGGCCTTGACCAGGCCCTGGAGTCCCTTGTAGAGCCGGTCGACCACGCCGTCCTTGTAGGCGTTGACACCGGCCATGTCGATGCCCTCGAGCGAGGAGCGGACGCCGAAGCTGGCCCCTTCGCGGGCGTTGTCGGCGACCTCGGCCGCGTGCAACAGGGCCTTGGTGGGGATGCAGCCGTAGTGCAGGCAGGTCCCGCCGACCTTGTCGGCCTCGACCAGTGCGACCGAAAGGCCCAGCTCAGCGGCCCGGAAGGCACAGGCGTAGCCGCCGCTCCCACCACCGAGGATCACGACATCGAACACGGTTTCCTGCGACGTCTCCTGCGAGCCCGGGTCGGACAACGGAACGCTCCCTTGCATGTCGGACGTTCACCACAACTGGATGAGGCGCGATGATCGCCAGGATGGCTAGGCCATCCTTTCACCAACGGCGAGAGCCGCACGAGCGAGGAGTCTGACGTGGCCTGGTTGCGCCGACGCAAGGTCGGGGGCTTTCGCGACGCCACTGGTGCTGGACCCTCCAGCGAGCAGGTCAAGGCCGCGATGGCCCACCTGCGCGACTTCGTCGCCACGCGCGCCGGCGTCGAGATGTACGTCGAGCCGCGCACGACCGTGACCCCGACCACGATCGTCCTGATCGCCACGTCGGGGGAGTGGACCCGCCGGCGGGTCGCGGACGAGCGGGCAGCGGGCGGCCTGGCCAAGGAGCTCGGCATCCCGGTGTACGACGTCCAGCTCACCGGCTACCCGGCCCGGATGCGGGAGTGGAACGCCCGCAAGGGCACCAGCGAGGGCTCGACCGGCTGAGCGAGCCCGACGCCCCTGGCTCAGCCGGCCGCGAGGTCCTCCGCCAGCGCCAGCATCGTGCGGACGCCGACCGCCGTACCGCCCTTCGGGGTGTAACCGAACGGCGCCTCGGTGTTGAACGAGGGGCCCGGCGATGTCCAGGTGGGCCCACGGGATCTGCTCCTCGGAGCCGTCCTGGTTGCCCACGAACTCCTTGATGAACAGGCCGGCCACGAGCATCCCGCCCTCGCGGGCGCCCATGTTGCCGATGTCGGCGACCTGGGAGTCCAGGCTCGGCCGCAGCTCCGAGGGCAGCGGCATCGGCCAGAACTGCTCGCCGGTGCGGTCGGCCGCGGCCTTGATCTGGCCGCTCAGGCCGTCGTCGTTGCTCATGATCGCCGAGACCCGCAGGCCCAGCGCGATGACCTGGTGGCCGGTCAGCGTCGCGATGTCGACGATCAGGTCCGGGTGCTCCTCGCTGGCCGCCACGACGGCGTCGGCCAGCACTAGCCGGCCCTCGGCGTCGGTGTTGAGCACCTCGACCGTCCGGCCGCCGTACGTCGTCATGACGTCCGAGGGCCGCTGGGCCGAGCCGGAGGGCATGTTCTCCGCGATGGCCAGCCAGCCGGTGACCTTGATCGGCAGGCCGAGCTGGGCGATCGCCTTCACGGTCGCGGCGACCGAGGCGGCGCCGGCCATGTCGGACTTCATCGTCTCCATGCCGGCCGGAGGCTTGAGCGAGAGGCCGCCGGAGTCGAATGTGATGCCCTTGCCGATCAGCGCGAGGTGCTTGGTCGCCTTGGCGGGGGAGTAGGTCAGCTTGACCAGCCGCGGCGGGCGGGTCGACCCCTTGCCGACGCCGAGGATGCCGCCGTAGCCGCCCTTGGCGAGCGCCTTCTCGTCGAGAACCGTCGTCTTGACCGACGTGCCCTTGACGCTGGCGACGACCGCGTCGGCCAGCGCCGCCGGGGGCAGGTCGCCCGGCGCGGTGTTGACGAGGTCGCGGGTCAAGGTGACGGCCTGGCCGACCGCCTCGGCCCGGGCGGCGGCCTCGCGGACCGCCTTCTCCCGCGGGTTCGCGCCCAGGACGGTCACCGAGCTGACCGCCGGCTTGGCGTCCTTGGCGGTGCGGCTGCGGTGCCGGCTGAAGACGTAGGCCCCGATCAGGGCGCCCTCGGCGATCGCCCCGATCGCCGAGGCGTCGGCGGCCGGGAGGGCCAGCGCCACGCTGGCGGTGCCGCTCAGGCTGCGGGTCGCCGCGCCGGCGGCGCGGCGCAGGACCTCGGCGTCGTACGCCGCCGTGCGACCGGTCGGGGCCTGGCCCAGCCCGGTGAGGACGAGGACCGGGGCGGCGACCGCGCCGCCGGACGGGATCCGGAGCACCTGGTCGGCCTTGCCGGTCACCCCGAGCGCGGTCAGCGACCCGGTCAGGCTGGTGCGCAGCGCTCTCGGCAGCTCGGGGGCGCCCCGACCGGAGGGTAGGACCGGCCCGTCGGGTCCGGCGGCGACGCCGATGACGAGGGCGTCAGCCTTGATGTCGGCTGGGGTCTTGTCGCTGATTCGTAGGGAAGTCACGACGGCGATGCTATGACGTCCGGGTGGGTGCCGAGCCCCGCGCGGTGCGCCGTACGGTTTCGGTACGTTGCCTGCCATGACCGGGCTCCGGCACTCTCCCCTGCACTCCCGACACGTCGCGCTGGGCGCGAAGCTGGCCGACTTCGGCGGTTGGGAGATGCCGATCGAGTATCCGGGCGGCGGCGTGGTCCGCGAGCACACCGCGGTCCGCGAGCGGGTCGGCATCTTCGACGTCAGCCACCTGGGCAAGGCGTCGGTCACCGGCCCGGGCGCCGCGGCGTACGTCAACGCCACCCTCACCAACGACCTCGGCCGGATCGACGCGGGCCAGGCGCAGTACACGCTGTGCTGCGACGACGCCTCCGGCGGCGTCGTCGACGACCTGATCGGCTACCTGCGCTCGCCGGAGGACCTGCTGCTCGTCCCCAACGCGGCGAACACGGCCGAGGTCGTGCGGCGGCTCGCGGCTTCGGCGCCGGACGGGGTCCGGGTCAGCGACGAACACGAGACGTACGGCGTGCATCGCGGTGCAGGGGCCGCGCAGCGACGAGGTGCTCGACGCGCTGGGCCTGCCGACCGGCCACGACTACATGCGGTTCGTCGACGCGCGAGTGGCAGGGCCGGCCGGTGGTGGTCTGCCGGACCGGCTACACCGGCGAGCGGGGCTACGAGCTGCTGCCGCTGTGGGACGACGCCGCTGCCGCTCTGGGATGCGCTGCTCGCGGCGGCTGCGCCGCACGATGGTCTGCCCTGCGGGCTGGGGGCCCGCGACACGCTGCGCACCGAGATGGGCTACCCGCTGCACGGTCACGAGCTCTCGCTCGACATCACCCCGGTCGAGGCCCGGGTCGGCTGGGCGGTCGGGCTGGGGCAAGGACGCCTTCTGGGGTCGCGAGGTGCTGCTCGCCGCGCGCGAGGCCGCGAAGTCCGGCCAGGGCCGGCTGGCCTGGGGGCTGCTCGCGACCGGTCGGGGGATCCCGCGCGAGGGCTGCGCGGTTCGGACGAGCGACGGGCGAGAGGTCGGCACGACGACGTCGGGCACGTTCAGCCCGACCCTGAAGCAGGGCATCGCGCTCGCCCTGCTCGACCGCGCGGTCTCCGAGGGGGACGAGCTGGTGGTCGACGTGCGCGGCCGCGACCTGCCGGTCCGGGTGGTCAAGCCGCCCTTCGTCGAGGTCCAGACCCGCCAGGGATAGCGAAAAACCAGCAAAATCTGAGACTACGGAGAGTAGGGTTTCGTGACAGTCCAGCGGCAGGAGGCCCGTTGCGTCGGACGGTGCTCGTGTCCCTCGTTCTCGTCGCCCTGCTCGGGGTCGGGCTCGCTCTCTATGCCGGCTGGCGGGCCACTCCGCAGTACGACCAGGTGCACCACTCGCCGTACCTGCAGCCCTAGCCGTACGTCGGGTGCTGCGGCCAGCCGGCCGGGGAGTCCTCCCAGTCCTCCTGCCGCCCGTACGGCGTCAGGTCCATGACGCTGTTCATGAAGACCAGCCGGTCGACGCCGCGCGAGGTCGTGTTGTAGGTCCGGTAGACGTCGTCGCCGTCGCGCAGGAACACGCTGAGCAGGAACCCGCCGTTGGCGCCGATGTCGTCCGCGAAGGACGTGCCGTGCGAGGACACGAAGGGCAGGGTCCAGCCCTTGGCCGCCTTGTACTTCTGGATCTGGGCCAGCGGCATGTTCGACACGGTCACCCAGCTGATGCCCCTGGCGCCGAGCTCGGACACACCGGTCGCCGGCACGCCGTTGGTGAGCCAGGTGCAGCCCGGGCAGTAGTCGTCCGGCCCGTTGTCCATGAACTGGTAGGTGACCAGTTCCGATCGCCCGTCGAAGAGGTCGAGCAGCGTGCGGTCGCCGTCCGGCGAGCTGAAGACGTAGTCGTTGCGGAACTGGACCATCGGCAGGCGCCGTCGCTTCGCCGCGATCGCGTCGAGCGTGCGGGTGGCTTCCTTCTCGGCCACGAGGAGCTCGTCGCGGGCCTGCTGCCATTCCTGGGACGACACGACTGCCGGTTTGTCCATACCTCGATTCTGCAGTGCGGACAGCCGTCGCGCCCGATCACGCGGGGTTGCGCCGGACGTCGACGGCGCTCACCCAGACCGCGACCGGAGCCCGGGCCGGGATCTCGACGAGCACGTGCTCGCGGTTCCACCGGGTGGCAACGGCCGCTGCCCACTCCTCCCGGCCGTCCGGCCAGACCAGCCGCACCTGCACGGGCATCGGGGTCGGCGACGCGCCGCGGGGGACCGTGCGTGGCGTGACCGCGTTGGCCGGCCGCGGAGGAGAGTTATCCGACACCTGTTCGACTCTGCCGTATCTCAGCCCGCAGCGCCAGCCTTGTCCACAGCGCCAGCCTCGCCCGCGGCGAGCAGCTGAGCGGCCCGTAGCAGCGGGAGGGCGGTCAGTGCCGCCGCGCCGCCGTCCAGCAGCGAGCCCAGCTCGACCAGCGGCTCCAGACCGAGCGCCTCGATGGCCCGCGTCGTGGCCGGGTCGCTCGAGCCCGGCGGCGGCGAACCACCACCACGACCCGAGGATCGCCAGCCGGGAGGCGCACAGCGCCGCGGCCAGGTCGGCCGGGCCGTCGAGCAGCACCGGCGTACGCCGCCCGGCCGCCCGCAGCAGCATCGCGACCAGCGCGACGAGCTCCGGCGAGCCGAGGGCGTGCAGCAGGGCGACCGGGTCGTCCTCGTGGCGGCGGGCGTCGTGGGTCCGGTCCCGGATGGCGGCGACGTGATCGGCCCAGCGCGCGTCGTCCAGGTGCGGGGACTCCCCGACGACCTCGATGGCCGACAGGCGCAGCAGCAGCGCGACCAGGGTGCTGGTCGTCGCGCCGGGGAGGATCCCGGGCAGGACGAGCAGGTCACACCCCTCGTCGATGGCCTCGTCGATCGCCGCGACACCGGCCTCGGCCTGCTGCGCGGACGACCAGTTCGGTTCCAGCGCAACGGTTTTCAGCGACCCCAAGCCGGTATTGGCCAGGTGCAGGACCGGATGACCGTGCGGCGCGACCGATCCGACGGGCAGCATCGTGACCCGCGTCAAGCGGAGTGGGCGGGAACGCGCCCTGGCTGCCGCTGAGCCAGATCGCCCACTCGGCCAACCGGCCCAGCCGGGCCCCCGCCTCGGTTCCCGAACCGATCACCTCGCGAGCGGAGTTCTCCGCCTCGATGTCCCGCCGCTTGATGCCTTCGGCGGCTCGGTCCAGGACCGAACGAAGCTCCGCGACCTCGGGGTCGGGCGGCGCCGCTGGGTCCTCGGACGGCTCGCTCACTGGTCTCCTCTTCGGCGCCGGCGCCCGTGACCGCGAGCGGGCGGGCGACCGGATTACGGTAGCCGCATGTCCCACCCCGTCCGCCGGCCCCGGGTCGGGTGGTCCGCATGAGCGGTGACGGGCCGGTCCTGCCGCTGGGACTCCGGGTCACTGGGCGCCGCGTCGTCGTCGTCGGTGGTGGACCGGTGGGTCTGCGCCGGGTCAGCGCCCTGCTCGACGCCGGCGCGCTCGTGACGCTTGTCGCTCCCGAGGTGGAGACCGCGCTGGCCGACCTGGCCGCGCGGGGCCGGCTCGAGTGGCAGCAGCGCCCGTACGCCGACGGCGATCTGCACGATGCCTGGCTGGCGATGGCCTGCACCGCCGACGCCGACGTCAACGCGGCCGTGCTCGCGGAGGCGGAGGCGAGCCGGATCTGGTGCCTGCGCGCCGACGACGCCGCGGACGGCCAGCGCCTGGATGCCCGCCACCGGCCGGTCCGGACCGGCAACCGTTGCGGTGCATGCGGATCGAGACCCACGGCAGGCGGCGGCGCTACGCGACATCGCGGTCGATGCCGTGGCCGAGGCGCTGCGGGCCGGGCAGGCTCCGCGCAGCCGTCCCGCCGCCGGGCCGCGCGGCCGGGTCGACTCTCGTCGGCGGTGGCCCGGGGGATCCAGGCCTGATGACGGTGCGCGGCCTGGAGCGGCTGGCCGCGGCCGACGTCGTCGTGGTCGACCGCCTGGCTCCGTTGGCCGCGCTGGACGGGCTCCCGGAAGACGTCGAGATCATCGACGTGGGCAAGATCCCGCGCGGCCGGTTCACCCCGCAGGAGACCATCAACGCCCTGCTGGTCGAGCACGCGCTCGCCGGCCGGTCCGTCGTACGGCTCAAGGGCGGTGACCCTTTCGTCTTCGGCCGCGGTCGCGAGGAGGTCGACGCCTGCCTGGCCGCGGGCGTGCCGGTCGAGGTCGTGCCCGGGCGTCACGAGCGCGATCGCGGTGCCCGGTCTGGTGGGGGTGCCGGCCACCCATCGGGGCGTGTCGCAGGGGTTCACCGTGGTCTCTGGTCACGCCGCGCCGGGCGACCCGGGCAGCCAGCTCGACTGGGCCGCGCTGGCCCGGGCCGGGACGACGCTCGTGCTGCTGATGGCCGTCGACACCCTGGCCGCGATCGCCCAGGCCCTCATGGCCGGTGGCCGGCCCGGGACGACGCCGGTCGTCGCCGTACAGGATGGAGGGCTGCCCGGGCAGCGGGTCCTCACCGCGACGCTTGGAGACGATCGGTGCTGTGGCGGCCGAGGAGGCGCTTCGGCCGCCCGCGGTCGTCGTCATCGGCGAGGTCGCGGGACTGGCGGCCAGTGTCGGTCCGGTGGGTACGGTGACCCCATGAGCAACGGCGCCTGGACCTGGCGGTACGACGACGCCGAGGGTCGATCGCTGGACCTGCCCGGCGCGCAACAGTTCCCGTCCCAGTCCGACGCCGAGTCATGGCTGGGCGAGGAGTGGCGCACGCTGCTGGAGACCGGCGTCGACACGGTCTACCTGCTGGAGGACGGGCACGGAGATCTACGGCCCGATGAGCCTGCGCCCGGCGGAGTAGGCCTGGGCCGGCGCTCAGCGGGTCAGGATGTGCAGCAGGGCCCGCCCGTACGCCGCGCTCGCCTCGTCGTCGACGAACTCGATCGGCGCACCATCGGCGGTGATAACGACCCGCAGCCGGTCGGGCTCGACGGACTCGAGCCGGTCGAAGGCCGCCCCGAGGGCGGTTCGCAGCTGGTCCTCGTGCGGCAGCCAGAGCGCCTGCTCCAGCAGCACCGAGTCGAGCGCCCACTCGACGGTGCCGTTGAAGCCGAGCACCGGCGTGCCGTGGAAGTCGTGGACGTCGACGGTCAGGTCGCTCAGCACGAAGCTCTGGTCGGCGAGGTCGGGCATGTCGATGACGAACCGGTCGCCGGACACGGGCGTCCCAGGCCAGACCCGCGGTGCGCAGCGACCGGGCCAGGTCGAGCGAGATCATCGGTCCCTCATGGTGGGCGTCATTCGAGCAGATCGCTCGGCACGGCGCCCAGCGCCGCCACGATCGCGTCGGCCAGCGCGCGGGCCGAGTCGGCGCTCAGCTCCAGGGCCACCCGGGCCGACGGGCCGAGCTCGGGCGCCAGCACGTCGATGTTGAGCGTGTGCCCGGCCGGCGCGTGCACCGGGTGGTCGTAGTAGACGCTGGCGGCTGTCGCCGTGAACCAGCCGTTCGGCCCCTTCGCGCTGCCGCTGAGGTCGACCCGCTCGGTCGTGTAGGTGCACATGTCAGCTCCCTCAGCTCAGGTGACGGCCGTAGAACGCTTCGATCCGGCGCCACCCGTCGACCGCCGCCTCGACCCGATAGCGTCGGCCGGTCGACGGCGAAGAACGCGTGGGCGGCCCCGGCGTACGAGGTGTAGTCGAAGTCCTTCGTGTGCCGCTCGAGCAGCTCGGCCAGCTCCTGCACCTGGTCTGGCGAGGGGTAGCGAGTCGTCGTCGCCGAACAGGCCCAGCAGCGGGCAGCGCAGGTTCGGCAGGTCGTCGTACAGCGGCGCCGATCTTGAGCGGCCAGTCCGGTGGGACCTGACCGGTGACGTAGGCGCCGTAACAGTCGACGGCGGCGTCGAGGTCGATCCGGCAGGCCGCCAGCACCGACTGACGGCCGCCGGAACAGTGACCGATCGACGCCGACCTTGCCGTTGCTGTTCGGCAGTGACCGCAGGTACGCCGCAGCGCCGGTGACGTCGTCGACCAGCTGCTGGTCGGCGATGCCGCCCTGCGCCCGCACCGCCGCGGCGCGTCGTCGGGGTCGGCACCGGGGGCCTGGCGCGAGTAGAGGTTGGGGCAGACCGCGTCGTAGCCCAGCGCCGCGAACCGCCGGGTCATCTCCTTGGTGCCGCGGTCATAGCCCGGCATGTGGTGGATGACCACGACCCCGCCGCGCGACTGCTCGCCGCCGGGGCTTGCGGCATACGCCTCGATCCGGTCACGTCGCCGGAGCGATCTCCAGGGTCTGGGCGGTCAGGTCACCGAGCATCGCTGTCTCCATTGTCGTGCGGTCAGACGCCGTACGCCGTACGCCGGACCTCGTCGTAGCGTTCACGCACCTCGAGCCCCCAGTCACTGCCGGACGGCTCGGCCTCGGCCAGGACCTCGCGCTCCCAGACCGGCGGCTCGGCCGCGCCGCTGAGCACCCAGGCGGCCTGGCGGGCGGCGCCGAGCGCGACGTACTCACCCTCGGCCGGGCACGACGGCGGGCACGCCGAAGATGTCCGGGGCCGCCGCGCGGACGGCGTGCGACTTCGAGGCGCCCCCGATCAGGACGACCCGCTCGGCCTCGAACTCCGTTGGCCCGCATGGCATCCAGGGCGTCGGCCAGCCCGCACAGCATGCCCAGGACGGCGGCGCGGGCCAGGTTGGCCGGCGTCATGTTGGCCCGGCGCAGGCCATGCAGGCTGCCCGCGGAGTCGGGCAGGTCGGGCGTGCGCTCGCCGTCCAGATAGGGCAGCAGGGTCAGGCCGCCGGCCGCCGGATCCCCTTCTGCGGCAAGGCGATCCAGGCCGGACAGGTCGGTGCCGAGCATGCGTGGCCGTCGCAGTCAGGACCCGGGCCGCGTTGAGCGTGCAGCAGAGCGGCAGCTGTCGTCCGGTCGCGTCGGCGAAGCCGGCCACGATGCCGGTGCCGTCGTGGGTCATCAGGTCGGTGGCGGCGAAGATCGCCCCGCTCGTGCCGAGCGAGACCGCGACCTCGCCCGGGCCGCAGGCCCGAGGCCCGAGCGCGGCGGCGGCGTTGTCACCGGCGCCCGGCCCGAGCACGACGCCCGTCGGACCGCTGCGCCCGGCCCGCTCGGCCGGGCCGAGCACGCGCGGCAGCGCGGCCGGATGGCCGAGCGCCTGCTCGAACAGGTCGAGCGCGGTAGTCCCGTGGCGGCCGACCAGTAGCCCGTGCCGGAGGCGTCGCTGCGGTCCGTCGTCGGCTCGTCCGGCCTGCCCGAGCAGCCGCCAGGTGAGCCAGTCGTGGGGCAGCAGCACCGACGCGACCGCGGCCGCGTGGTCCGGCTCGTGCTCGGCCAGCCAGGCCACCTTGGTGACGGTGAACGCCGGCAGCGGCACGCTCCCGACGGCGTCGGCCCAGGCCTGGGCGCCGAGCCGCTCGACCATGTCCCGGGCCTGCGGTGCGCTGCGAATGTCGTTCCACAGCAACGCCGGCCGGACGACCTCGCCGGCCGGAGTCGAGGGCGACCATGCCGTGCTGCTGGGCGCCGACCGAGAGCGCCTGCGATGCCGCTCAGGTCGGCCTGCGCCGCTGGCCTGCCCGAGCGCGTCCCACCACGGCGCGGGGTCGACCTCGGTGCCGTCCGGATGGGCCGCCGTGCCGCTGCGCACCACCGCGCCGGTGTCGCCGTCGACGACGAGGACCTTGCAGGACTGGGTCGAGGAGTCGACGCCGGCGACGAGCGGGCCCGTCGGTGTCGGTCACGTGCGCACGCTATCCGTCGGCCCGGCGGCTAGGCCGGTCGCGTCTTCGGGGTGACCTCGGCGGTTGCGCCGGGTCCCGGACGACGATGTCGCCCAGCGCCTCGTCGATCGCGCTTGAGGACGTCGTCCGGCAGCTCGACGCCCGCTCGCCTTGACGTTCTCGCTGACCTGCTCCGGGCGCGATGCGCCGACCAGCGCCGCCGCGACGTTGTCGTTGGCCAGCACCCAGGCGATGGCCAGCTGGGCCGGGGTGATGCCGAGCTCGTCGGCGATCGGCACCAGCCGCTGCACGGCGGTCAGGACGTCGTCGCGCATGAACCGGCTGATCATGTCCGCGCCGCCCTTCTCGTCCGTGGCGCGCGACCCGGCGGGCGGGGCCTGGCCCGGCTGGTACTTGCCGCTCAGGACGCCCTGGGCGATCGGGCTCCAGACGATCTGGCTGATCCCGAGCTCGCGGGAGGTCGGGACGACCTCGTCCTCGATGACCCGCCAGAGCATGGAGTACTGCGGCTGGCTGCTGATCAGCTGGATGCTGCAGCTCCTGGGCCAGCTGGTGGCCGGCCCGGATCTGCTCGGCGGTCCACTCGCTGACGCCGATGTAGAGCGCCTTGCCCTGCCGGACGACGTCGGCGAAGGCCTGCATCGTCTCCTCGAGCGGCGTCTCCACGTCGTAGCGGTGCGCCTGGTAGAGGTCGACGTAGTCGGTCTGCAGCCGCGTCAGCGAGCCGTTGATCGACTCCATGATGTGCTTGCGGGACAGGCCGGTGTCGTTGGGGCCGCCGGGGCCGGTCGGCCAGTAGACCTTGGTGAAGATCTCCAGGCGACTCGCGGCGCTCGCCCTTCAGCGCCTCGCCCAGCACGGTCTCGGCCTTGGTGTTGGCATAGACGTCGGCGGTGTCGAAGGTCGTGATGCCCTCGTCGAGCGCGGCCCGCACGCACTGGGTCGCGATGTCGTTCTCGACCTGCGACCCGTGGGTCAGCCAGTTGCCGTAGGTGATCTCGGAGATCTTCAGTCCGCTGTTGCCGAGGTATCGAAAGCGCATGGCCCCAACCCTAGGCACGCTCGGGCGCGCCTCGCTCAGCGCAGGGCGGCGGCTGAGCAGGTGGACCAGCGTCGCGACCCGGCGGTAGGGATCGGTCCGGCCGAGCCGCTCCTCGGCCGCCAGCATCGCCTCGAGCTCGGCCGGGTCCTGCGGCGCCGGCTCGTCGGCGTCGGCCGCCGTCGGTCGCGATCCGCACGCCGTGCCAGGCCTCGGTCGTCAGCCCGTGCCGGCTGCAGCTCACGCTCCACGTCGGCCAGCCGGTCGGCCCGCGCGTCGACGCCGATCTCGTTGCGGTACATCGGGTTCGGGTCGGTCGCGGCGTCGAGCAGGGCCTGCACCTCGGCCCAGTCCCGGCGCAGGGCCGGCCGCAGCGCGATGCCCTCGGCGTTGCGGAAGACCAGTGACAGCAGGCCGCC
Source organism: uncultured Actinomycetota bacterium (assembly GCA_963794535.1). GTDB lineage: Bacteria > Actinomycetota > Actinomycetes > Actinomycetales > CAVURS01 > CAVURS01. The sequence goes on along the minus strand of CAWCEI010000012.1, from coordinate 26,639 downwards.
CGGGGCGACCAGGCCGGCCAGCTCGGCGAGCGCCGGGCCGGCCTCGCGCAGGTACATCAGGACGCCCTGGCAGAGCACCACGTCGTACGCCGCGCTGCTCACCTCGGCGGGCAGCGATCCGAGCCCGCCGGCGAGCGACATCGACCCCGGCTGCGTCGGCCGAGCGCTCGTCGAGGGCGCCGCGCAGCTGCGTCGCGCATGGCCGGGTCCGGCTCGAGGGCGACGACCTCGTGCCCGAGCGCGGCCAGGCGCAGCGCCTGGGTGCCCTGTCCGGCGCCGACGTCCAGCACCCGGGCCGGTGCCGGCGGGCAGGTGCGGAGCGAGCTGGCGGGTGACCAGCTCCTGGCGGGTGACGTTGCGCAGGTTGCCGAGCCGGTCCAGCCAGGCGCCCCGGCCGGTCGTCGAACGACGAGCCGTCGCTGGTCGGCTGCGGCCACGGGTCAGGAGGGGTACTGGCGCCGCGCCGACCTTGGGCCGGGGCATCCGCCAGCGCCGGATCTGCAGGCTGCGGGTGATGCCGTAGAACACGCTGCCGCGCGGCATCGCGCCGAACTTCGCCGTCAGCAGCTTGCGCAGCCGGAGCCGCAGCAAGACCGCGTCGACCAGCGCGGCCAGGATCAGGCACGTAGACGACGCAGCGTGACGACCAGGATCACGTAGCCGGAGCGGGTCAGGGACAGGACGAAGACGAGCGCGACGACCGGCAGCATGAGCTCGCCGACGTTGTACCGCGCGTCGATGTAGTCGCGGATGTACCGGCGCTCGGGGCCGGCGTCGCGGGCCGGCAGGTAGCGCTCGTCGCCGCGTGAGCATGGCCTGGCGCTGGCGGACCCGCTGCTCGCGCAGCTGCTCGCGGTTGGCCTTGCCGGCCGTCTTGCCGGCCGCCTTGCGGTCGTTGGGGACGAGCGGGCGCTTGTTGGCCGCCTCGGCGACGCTGCGCTTGGGCGTCGGGCGGTTCTTGGCGCCCGGCCGCTCCGACCGTGGTCGTGCTGGCTGGCGTCTCGCTCTTGCGACGTCCGAACATCCGGGCAGCCTACTTGGCGCGCGGAGCGGGTCAGCGCCGCCCGCGTTAGCCTCCAGAGCCATGACGGCCAGCACCGATCGCCCCTCGTCCGCGCCCTCGACCCGGCCCGCCTCGACGCGCTGCGCGCCGCGGTCGCCCGGGAGATGCCCGGCGTCCGGCGTGACCTCGAGTTCCTCGTCCGGATCCCCAGCGTCTCGGTCGGGGAGGCCGACCAGAGCCTGGTCGACCAGAGTGCCGCGGCCGTGGCCCGGCTGCTCGCAGGAGGCCGGTCTGGACACCGACATCGTCGTCGAGGGCGGCCGGCCCGCGGTCATCGGCCATCTGCCCGGCCCGAGCCGGCTCGCCGCACGTCGTCCTCTACGCGCACCATGACGTCCAGCCGACCGGCGACCCGGAGGCGTGGACCACGCCGCCGTTCGAGCCGAGCGAGCGCGACGGTCGGCTCTACGGCCGCGGCGCGGCCGACGACAAGGCCGGCGTGATGGCCCACCTGCGCCGCGATCCGGGCGCACGACGGCGCGCCACCGGTCTCGGTGACGATCTTCGTCGAGGGCGAGGAGGAGGACGGATCCCCTTCGCTGGCAACGATTCTCGAGCGTCACGGCGACCGGCTGGCCGGCGACGTCCTCGTCCTCGCCGACTCGCTCAACTGGGCGATCGGCCAGCCCGCGCTGACCACCAGCCTGCGCGGTCTGGTCGAGTGCTTCGTCGACGTGTCGACCCTGGACCACCCGGTGCACTCCGGCATGTACGGCGGTGCGGTGCCGGACGCGCTGATGGCCCTGGTCCGGCTGCTGGCCTCGCTGCACGACGACGACGGCAACGTCGTCGTGCCGGGGCATCGAGTCCGGCGACCCGATCGACCTGGACTACCCGGAGGCCCAGCTGCGCGCCGACGCGGGGGTGCTCGACGGGGTCGAGCTGATCGGCTCGGGCTCGATCACCTCCCGGATCTGGAGCCGCCCGACGGTCACCGGTCACCGGCATCGACCTGCCGTCGACCGGCCAGGCGTCCAACACCCTGCTGGCGCACGTGCGGGCCAAGCTCTCGGCCCGGGTGGCCCCTGGGCAGGACGCGGCGTGGTGTTCGAGGCGCTGCGCCGCGCACCTGCTGGCCCAGCCGGCCTGGGGGGCCCGGTCGAGGTGACCCTGAAGGAGACGGGCGAGGCGTTCGCGGCCGCACGCCGAGGGCCCGGCGTACGACGCGGCGCGCAGCGCGTTCGCCGACGCCTGGGGCGTGCCAGCCGGTCGACGTGGGCATCGGCGGCTCGATCCCGTTCATCGCCGAGTTCGCGGCGAGCCTTCCCGGACGCGGCGATCCTGGTGACCGGCGTCGAGGACCCGGACACGCGGGCGCACGGCATCGACGAGAGCCTGCACCTGGGCGAGTTCGAGCGGGTCTGCCTGGCCGAGGCCGTCCTGCTCGAGCGCCTCGCCGCCCTGCCGCGCTAAGGGCACGAACCGCGCGCTGCGTTACCGCTGCCGGTCGGCTGGCGTTGCGAGCGTGCTCGATCGCCCGGACCAGCTCGGCAGCGACGCCGACGGCGATGACGGCGGGCTCCTTGCCGACGAGGTCGGGCAGGCCGATCGGGCAGGTGATCCGGGCGACCTGGTCGGCGGTGTGCCCCTCGGCCGCGAGCTGGACCTGGAACCGCGACCACTTCGCGGCCGACCCGATCAGCCCGATCGAGCCGAGGCCGGGCGTGCGCAGGGCCGCCTCGCACAGGGTCAGGTCCTCGGCGTGGTCGTGGGTCATGATCAGCACGTGGCGCTCCGCGCGGCAGCCGGTGCAGCACGCTCTCGGGCGCGATCGACTGGTGCACAACGACGTCGGCGACGCCGTCGGTCACATCGGCCAGCCGCAGGGGGTCGAGCTGGTCCGCCCGCGAGTCGACGAGGTGCAGCTGGATCTCCAGCCGGGACAGGATCCGGCCCAGCTCGTGGCCGACGTGACCGACCCCGAAGACCGCGACCGTCGGCCGGGCCGGCAGGGGCTCGAGCAGCAGCCGGACGACGCCGCCGCAGCACTGCTTGCCGTGCGGGTTGGCCGCGTGCTCGGAGAGCGCCGACTCCTGCCACTGCGGCTCCGAGCTCGCCCGAGCCGATCAGCTCGCGGGCCCGGGTGATGGCCGCCTCCTCGAGGTTGCCACCGCCGACGCTGCCCCAGACCTGGTCGGTGCCGACGACCATCTTGGCGCCGGCATCGCGCGGCGCGTGGCCGCGCACCTCGACGACGGTGACCAGCACTCCGGGCCGGCCCTCGCCGGCGGAGCTGCTGGACCGCGCTGAGCCAGTCCATCTCAGACCCCGGCCAGCACCGAGGGGACTCTTCGGGGCCGCGCCGGACTCGCGCGCCGCCGCCCGGGCCCGCTCGATCGCCCAGTAGACCGGCCTCCGGGGTGGACGGGCAGCCCAGCTCGACGTCGAAGCCCTGGGGCCCGAACTCGCCGACGGCCTGGCGCAGCGCCTCGCGGACGCTGAACGCCTGCATCAGCGGCGGCTCGCCGACCGCCTTCGAGCCGTAGACGACACCGGACTCCGTTGCCCGCTCGAACAGGTGCACGTTGAACTCCTCCGGCATCTCGGAGAAGCTCGGGATCTTGTAGGTGCTCGCGGCCTGGGTGTTGAGCCGGCCCCGGTGCGGCCCGTCGCTCTCGTCCCACTTCAGCTCCTCCAGGGTCAGCCAGCCGGCGCCCTGGACGAAGCCGCCCTCGATCTGGCCGATGTCGATCAGCGGCGACAGGCTGTCGCCGACGTCATGCACGATGTCGGCCCGCAGCAACCGGTAGGCCCCGGTGAAGCCGTCGACCTCGACCTCGGACACCGACGCGCCGTACGCGAAGTACTTGAACGGCTCGCCCTGCATCTGTTCGGCGTCCCAGTGCAGCCCGGCGGTGCGGTAGTAGCCCGCCGCCCACAGCTGGACCCGCTGGAAGTAGGCGTCGTGGACCAGCTGGGCCCACGCGATCTGCTTGTCCCGGAAGCCGATTCCGGTCGCGACGCCGTTGACGAAGCGGACGTCCTCGGGGTGGATGCCGAGCTTGCCGGCCGCGACGACGGACAGCCGCTCGCGGATCTGGTCGCACGCGTTCTTGACCGCACCGCCGTTGATGTCCGCGCCCGAGCTGGCCGCCGTCGCCGAGGTGTTCGGCACCTTGTCGGTGCGCGTCGGGGCGAGCCGGACGGAGGCCATCGGCACGCCCGAGCGCTGTCGCGGCGACCTGGATCATCTTGGTGTGCAGCCCCTGGCCCATCTCGGCGCCGCCGTGGTTGATCAGCACCGACCCGTCCTTGTAGACGTGGACGAGCGCGCCGGCCTGGTTGAACGACGTGAGGTTGAACGAGATGCCGAACTTCACCGGCGTCACGCCCAGCGCGCGCTTGGTGTCCGGATGGGCCGCGTTGAAGGCGCTCACCTCGGCCTTGCGGCGCTGGAGGTCGCTGCGGTCGGTCAGGATCGACCAGATCGCCTCGAGCCGCTCGGCGTGCCGGACCGGCTGACCGTACGGCGTGGTCTGACCGGGGGAGTAGAAGTTGCGCCGCCGCAGGTCCTCCGGCTCGAGCCCGAGCTGCGGTGCGCAGCGACCGAGGATGTCCTCGATCACGATCATCCCCTGCGGGCCGCCGAAGCCGCGGAACGCCGTGTTGGACTGCCGGTTGGTCTTGCCGATCCGGCCGTGCACGTGGATGTTCGGGATCCAGTAGGCGTTGTCGATGTGACACAGCGCCCGGGCCAGCACCGGCTCGGACAGGTCGAGGCTCCAGCCGCCGTTGCTGGTGAGGGTGGCGCGCAGGGCCACGATCCGCTTGTCCTCGTCGAAGCCGGCCTCCCAGGTCGCCAGGAACGGGTGGCGCTTGCCGGTCATCGTGATGTCCTGGGTCCGGTTGAGCCGCAACGAAGACCGGCCGTCCGGTGAGCGTCGCGCCCAGGGCCGCGATCGGCGGCCAGGCCGTGTGGCTGGAACTCCTTGCCGCCGAAGCCGCCGCCCATCCGCAGGCACTGCACGGTGACGTGATGAGCGCTCAGGCCGAGCACGTGGGCGACGATGTCCTGGGTCTCCGACGGGTGCTGGGTGCTCGACTGGATGAAGATCTGGCCGTTCTCGTCGACCAGGGCCAGCGCGGCGTTGGTCTCCAGGTAGAAGTGCTCCTGGCCGCCGAACTCCAGCTCGCCCTCGAACCGGTACGCCGCGGACTCGAGTGCGCCGTCGGCGTCGCCCCGGCTCACCGTGCGCTGGTGACCCTGGAAGCTCTCGGCCGCGATGGCGTCGCGCACCGACACCAGCGAGGGCAGCGGCTCGTAGTCGACCTCGACCGCGTCGGCGCCCTGGCGGGCCTGCTCGAGCGTCTCGCCGAGCACCCAGCAGACCGCGTGGCCGTAGTACATGACCTCGCTGGGGAAGAGCGGCTCGTCGTGCTTCTCGCCGGCGTCGTTGACGCCCGGGCACGTCGTCGGCCGTGAGCACCCGGACGACGCCGGGCACGTCATAGGCCCCCGAGACGTCGAGCCGGGTGATGGTCGCGTGGGCGTGCGGGGCCTGGACCGGCCAGGCGTGCAACGTGAACTTGGTCCGGTAGACCAGGTCCTGGGTGTAGAGCGCGTTGCCCGTGACGTGCAGGTCGGCACTCTCGTGCGGGATCTCCAGCCCCACCACCGGGTTGTTCGGCCGGTCGGCCAGTGGACCGTGTTGGGTGCTCATGAGCTCAGACCTCCTGCAGCGATGGTGCGGGGTTCTGCGCGTAGAACTTGAGCAGCGAGGTGCGGAGCATCGCGGTGCGATAGTCCGAGCTCGCCCGATGGTCGGTCATCGGCGTGCCCGCCTCGCCGAGGACCTCGGCGGCCTCGGCGACGACCTCCTGGGTCCACGGCCGCCCGTTCAGCGCGGCCTCGGTCGCCAGCCCGCGCAGGGGGACTGCGGCGACGCCGCCCAGCCCGATCTTGATGTCCGCGACCGTGCCGCCGTCGAGCCGCAGCGCGAAACCGATGGCCACGCTCGAGATGTCGTCGAACCGCCGCTTGGCGATCTTGTGGAAGGCCGTGATGGGGGCCAGCGGCAGCGGCACCCGCACCGTCTTGATCAGCTCGTCCGGCCGCTTGACGGTCTGCCGGTAGCCGGTGAAGTAGTCGGCCAGCGCGACCTCGCGCTCGCCGTCCGCCGACGCGAGGACCAGCCGCGCGTCCAGGGCCAGCAGCCCGGGCGGGGTGTCGCCGATCGGTGAGGCAGTCCCCAGGTTGCCGCCGAGCGTCGCCCCGTTGCGGATCAACCGGGAGGCGAACTGCGGGAACAGCTCGGCCAGCAGCGGCACCCGCCCGGCCAGCCCGCGCTCGATCTCGGACAGCGTGAGGCCGGCGCCGATGTCGATCCAGTCGGCGCCCACGTCGAGGCTGCGCAGCTCGGTCAGCCGGTCGATCCCGATCGACAGGGCCGCGCGGGAGTGCCGGATGTTGAGCTCGACCCCCCAGTCGGTGGAGCCGGCCACGAGGCAGGCGTCCGGGTGCTCGGCCAGCAACGCGAGTGCCTCGGCGAGGTCACCGGGGCGCACGAAGTCGCCTTGGCTGCTGGTGACCCGGGTCCGGGCCGGTGGGGGAGCCGGGCGGTCCTTGCGGGCGAAGATCGGGTCGCCCGGCTCCGGCTGGCCGAGGGCGTAGGCCGCGTCGCGGATCGGCCGGTAGCCGGTGCAGCGGCACAGGTTGCCGCTGAGCGAGTGCAGGTCGAAGCCGTTCGGCCCGTGCTCGTGGTCGTGGGCACCCTCACCCGAGCCGTTGCTCGCCGCCGCGGGCTGGCGATCCGGGCGGTAGAACTCGCCGGCCATCGAACAGATGAAACCCGGTGTGCAGTATCCGCATTGGGACCCGCCGCGGTCGGCCATCTCCCGCTGCACCTCGTGCAGCGAGCCGGGCTGGCCGAGCCCCTCGGCGGTGATGATCTCCTGGCCGTCCAGGCCGGCCGCGGGGACGAGACAGGCGTTGATGGCGGTCCAGCGGGAGGCGTTGTCACCGTCCGGCCGCGAGACGAGCACCGAGCAGGCCCCGCACTCGCCCTCGGCGCAGCCCTCTTTGCTGCCGGTGAAGCCGGCAGCGCGCAGCCACTCCAGCAGCGTGACGTGGCCGCCGACCTCGCCGAGTGGACGGGTCTGGCCGTTGACCACCAGTTCGGGGTCCATCGAGGGCTCCTTCACGACGTCAGCGCCCCGGGCGGTCCATCGAACGGGAGCCTCGCGCGAGCGCGGCCACCGTGGATCGTGCGAGATTAACGGTCTCACGTCGCAGCCCGCTAGAGCCGTCTGGAAACACGTTTCCGCATCCCGGAAGTTCGTGCGGTCAGGTCGGCTGACAGGATCCTCGGATGCGCGTCGTCCTGGCTCCGACCGGCTTCAGCACCGGCTCCGGAGCCGGACTGGCTGCGGCTGAGGTGGCGGCCGCGATGGCCGAGGGCTGGGCCCGGGCGGCGCCGGGCGACGACCTGATCGTGCGGCCGATGAGCGACGGCGGGACCGGCTTCGTCGAGGTCATCCAGGCCACCGTCGGGGGCGAGCTCTGGCCGGTCACCGTCAGCGGCCCGCTGGGTGAGCCGGTCCCCGCCGCGGTGCTGAGCGCCGGCGACACGGCGTACGTCGAGGCCGCCGAGGCGGTGGGTCGCCACCTGTTGCCGGCCGAGAGCCGGAACCCCACCCGCACCACGTCGTACGGCGTCGGCCAGCTGGTCAACGCCGCGGTCGAGGGTGGCGCGCGCCGGGTCGTCGTCGGGGTCGGCGGGACGCTGACCAACGACGGCGGCGCCGGCCTGCTCGCCGCCCTCGGGGCCGGGCCGGTCGACCTGCTCGGCCGCGGCGGGCTCGCGCTGGCGGCCCTGACCGAGCACGCGCTCAGCGACCTGCCCGGCGCTCGCAGCCGACTGGCCGGTGTCGAGCTCGTGCTCGCCGCGGCCACCGACGTCGCCCTGCTCGGCTTCCACGGCACGAGCGCCACCTACGCCGAGGCCAAGGGGGCCGACCCGGAGCAGGCCCAGCAGCTCGAGGCCGCGCTCGGCCACTTCGCGGACCTCGCCACTCGCGGCCTGGTCGCGGGCCGGCCGCTGCTGGGTCGGGGCCCGGCTGCGCAGCCCGGGGCCGGGTCGGGCGGTGGGATCGGCTTCGGGCTCCTGCTGCTGGGGGCGTCGTACCTATCGGGCGTCCGTGCGGTGGCCGAGGCCACCGGCCTGGCCGAGGCGGTCGCCGGCAGTGACCTCGTGCTGACCGGCGAGGGGATCTTCGACTGGGAGTCGCTGCGTGGCGGGGTGGTGGCCGAGGTCAGCGCCCTCGGTCTGCAGGCGGGGGTCCCCGTGGTCGTCGTGGCCGGTCAGGTGCTGGTCGGGCGGCGCGAGTCGATGACCCTGGGCCTGGCCGGGAGCTACGCCATCGCGGCTCGCCCCGAGGAGCTGGCCGAGGCATTCAGCGACCCGGTCGCCGCCGTGCGGGACCGGACCGCGCGGGTCGCCCGGACCTGGTCGCGCAACTGACGTACTCTGGGAGGGAACAAAGCGGCAGCCCGCCCCTGTTGCGGCTGCTGACCAGATCTGGATTTCCCGCACCCGAAGGATGGGGACCCCCACCGATGAGCGCTCAGACCGAGACGACCGACACGACCGACGCCAGCACCACCGGCACCGAGACGCACGGCGTCGAGCTGACCGCGGTGGCCGCGACCAAGGTCAAGAGCCTGCTCGAGCAGGAGGGCCGCGACGACCTGCGACTGCGGATCGGCGTGCAGCCGGGCGGTTGCTCGGGCCTGATCTACCAGCTCTACTTCGACGAGCGCACGCTCGACGGCGACCTGGTCCGGGACTTCGACGGGGTCGAGGTCGTGGTCGACCGGATGTCCGCGCCGTACCTGTCCGGCGCCTCGATCGACTTCGCCGACACCATCGAGAAGCAGGGCTTCACCATCGACAACCCCAACGCCGGCGGCAGCTGCGCGTGTGGAGACAGCTTCCACTGACCGGACGAAACGAGCATTGATGCGCACGGCGGGCTAACCTTCCCGCCGTGCGCATCGCTGTGACGGGGTCCATCGCGACCGACCACCTGATGACCTTCCCGGGTCGGTTCGCCGACTCCCTCGTCGTCGACCAGCTGGACAAGATCTCCGTGTCCTTCCTGGTCGAGGAGCTCGAGGTCCGCCGCGGCGGGGTCGCCCCCAACATCTGCTTCGGCATGGGCAACCTCGGCTTGCGGCCGCTCCTCGTGGGCGGGGCCGGGGCCGACTTCGGCGACTACGCCTCCTGGCTGCAGCGACACGGCGTCGACACGTCCGGGGTGCGCCTGTCCGAGCTGAAGCACACCGCCCGGTTCGTCTGCACGACCGACCGGGACCACGCCCAGATCGCCACGTTCTACTCCGGCGCGATGAGCGAGGCCCGCAACATCGAGCTCGCGCCGATCTTCGAGCGGGTCGGCGGGATCGACCTGGTCGTCATCAGCGCCAACGACCCGGAGGGGATGCTCCGGCACACCGAGGAGTGCCGCACGCGGGGCTACCGGTTCGTCGCGGACCCCTCGCAGCAGCTGGCCTTCGCTGACGGCGAGACGATCCGCCAGCTGATCAACGGGGCCGACCTACCTGATGACCAACGAGTACGAAGCCGCCCTGACCGAGCAGAAGACCGGCTGGAGTGCCGAGGAGATCCTCGACCGGGTCGGCGTCCGGGTCACGACCCTCGGGCCCAAGGGCGCCCGGATCGAGATCAAGAACGAGCCGGTCCTCGAGGTGCCGGTGGCCCAGGAGCTGCGCAAGGTCGACCCCACCGGGGTGGGCGACGCCTTCCGGGCCGGCTTCCTGTCCGGGCTGGCCTGGGGGCTGGAGCACGAGCGCTGCGCCCAGGTGGGCTCGATGCTCGCGGCCTACGTCATCGAGACCGTGGGGACGCAGGAGTACGAGCTCGGGCGGGGCGGGTTCCTGGACCGGTTCGCAGCGGCGTACGGCGCTGACGCGGCCGCCGAGATCACGCCGAACCTGCGGTGCCTGCGGCCCTAGCGTGACCTCGCCGGTGGAGCCGTCACCGTCGGTCTGGGCCCTCGGCCTCGACGGCGCCCAGCCCGGTGAGGACCTGATCGGCGTCGGTGCCGACCTGCACCCCGGCACCCTGCTGCTGGCCTACCGTCGCGGGCTGTTCCCGATGGGCCTGGGCCGACGTGGCGCCCGGCCGATCGGCTGGTGGTCGCCCGACCCGCGGGGAGTGCTGCTGCTCGACCGGCTGGTCGTCTCCCGGTCGCTGCGCCGGTCCATGAACAAGTACGAGGTGCGGGTCAACACCGCCTTCGAGCAGGTCATGGCCGGCTGCGGCGCGCCGGGCCGCGAGGGCCGGTGGATCACCCCGGCGATCACCCGGGCCTACACCGAGCTCTACCGGCTCGGCTGGGCCCACTCCATCGAGTGCTGGGCCGGCGACGAGCTGGCCGGCGGCCTGTACGGCGTGGCCGTCGGTGGGCTGTTCGCGGGGGAGTCGATGTTCTACCGGCGCCGGGACGCCTCCAAGGTCGCCCTGGTCGCTCTGGTCGGGCTGCTGCGGGACGCCGGCACGCCGGCCGACCGGCTGTTGGACGTGCAGTGGCGGACCGACCATCTGGCCAGCCTGGGGATCAGTGAGATCTCCCGCGGCGACTACCTGCGCCGCCTCGAGGTCGCCCTGGCGCTCCCGCTCCCGGAGCCGTTCGCGGGACGGCTCGACGGACCGCTCGACGGGCGGCGCGCCGGGCGCGGTTAGGCGGCCACCCTGCCGGGTCGGCGTACCGGGTCTGGAGTAGGGTTCCGTCCGTTGCCAGACCGTCTTCAGGGAAGGTGCCATCCGTGCGCGCACGCTCGCCGAACCGGCGCCGCTCTGCCGGTTTGACCGGGATCGCCCTCGTGAGCGTTCTGCTCCTCAGTGGCTGCTCCGGAGCGCTCTCCCGGGGCCTGCTTCCCAAGGGCGTCACCGAGAACAGCAAGCGGGTCACCGACCTGTGGAACGGCTCCTGGATCGCGGCCCTGGCGGTCGGTGTCCTGGTGTGGGGACTGACGATCTGGTGCGTGGTCGCCTACCGCCGGCGCAAGGACGACCCGGAGTTCCCCGAGCAGCTGCGCTACAACGTGCCGATCGAGATCCTCTACACGGTCGTGCCGCTCTTCATGATCGGCGTTCTCTTCTACTTCACGGCGCGCGACGAGCAGGCACTGCTTTCGACGTCGGCCAAGCCCGACATGGTCGTGAATGTTGTCGGCAAGCAATGGAGCTGGGACTTCAACTACGCCACCCAGCAGGTCTACGAGGCGGGCACGCAGGCCGAGCTGACCGGCAAGCCGCTCAAGCAGAACGAGCTGCCGACCCTCTACCTCCCGGTGGGCAAGCGAGTCGAGTTCGTCCTCACCTCGCGTGACGTCATCCACTCGTTCTGGGTGCCGGCCTTCCTGCAGAAGCTCGACATGATCCCGGGGCGGGTCAACAAGTTCCAGGTCGTGCCGACCACCGAGGGCACCTTCGCCGGCAAGTGCGCCGAGCTCTGCGGCGCCTACCACTCGGCGATGCTGTTCGAGGTCAAGGTCGTGTCGCAGGCCGACTTCGACGCGCACATCAAGGCGCTCCAGGACGCCGGCCAGACCGGCCAGCTGCCCAACGACCTCAACCGCTCGCAGCTCGAGCCAGGTCAGTCCGAACTCGTCACAGGTGCAGGGAGCGGCTCATGACGACCTACCGTGAGGCCGAGTGGGTCGTCGCCCCGGCGCGGCCGCACAGCATGGGCCGGACCGTCGTGAAGTGGGCGACGACGACCGACCACAAGGTCATCGGCAACCTCTACTTCATCACCTCGTTCATCTTCTTCCTGGTCGGCGGCCTGATGGCCCTGTTGATCCGGGCCGAGCTGGCTGAGCCGGGGCTGCAGATCGTCAAGGACCCCGAGCAGTACAACCAGCTGTTCACCATGCACGGCACGATCATGCTGCTGCTGTTCGCGACGCCGTTGTTCGCCGGGTTCACCAATGCGTTGATGCCGTTGCAGATCGGCGCACCTGACGTCGCCTTCCCGCGGCTCAACATGCTCGCCTACTGGCTGTACCTGTTCGGTGGGTTGATCGCGTCGGCCGGCTTCCTCACCCCGGGTGGTGCGGCCGCATTCGGCTGGTTCGCCTACGCGCCGCTGTCCAACCAGATCAACTCCCCGGGGCTGGGCGGTGACCTGTGGGTCTTCGGCCTGGCACTGGCCGGCTTCGGCACCATCCTGGGCGCCGTCAACTTCATCACCACGATCATCTGCATGCGCGCGCCGGGCATGACGATGTTCCGGATGCCGATGTTCACCTGGACCGTGCTGGTCACCAGCGTCCTGGTCCTGATGGCCTTCCCGGTGCTCGCCTCGGCGCTGCTGGCGCTCGGAGCGGACCGCAAGATCGGGGCCCACATCTTCGACGCCCAGAACGGCGGGGCGATGTTGTGGCAGCACCTGTTCTGGTTCTTCGGCCATCCCGAGGTCTACATCATCGCGTTGCCGTTCTTCGGCATCATCAGCGAGATCCTGCCGGTCTTCAGCCGCAAGCCGCTGTTCGGCTACAAGACGCTGGTCTTCGCGACCATCGCCATCGCAGCTCTGTCGGTGACGGTGTGGGCGCACCACATGTATGCGACGGGTCAGGTGCTGCTGCCGTTCTTCGCGTTCATGACGATGCTGATCGCGATTCCCGACCGGGGTGAAGTTCTTCAACTGGATCGGCACGATGTGGCGAGGGTCACTGACCTTCGAGACGCCGATGCTCTGGGCCATCGGCTTCCTGATCACGTTCCTGTTCGGCGGCCTGACCGGCATCATCCTGTCCAGCCCGGCCCTCGACTTCCACCTCTCCGACTCCTACTTCGTCGTCGCGCACTTCCACTACGTCGTGTTCGGCACGGTCGTCTTCGCGATGTTCGGCGGGTTCTACTTCTGGTGGCCCAAGCTGACCGGGCGGATGCTCAACGAGCGCCTCGGCAAGGTGCACTTCTGGATGCTCTTCATCGGCTTCCACACCACCTTCCTGATCCAGCACTGGCTGGGCGTGATCGGCATGCCGCGCCGGTACGCCGACTACCTGCCGGGCGAGGGGTTCACCTGGGCCAACCAGGTGTCGACCGCCGGCGCGTTCCTGCTCGGGGCGTCGACCCTGCCGTTCCTCTACAACGTCTGGCACACCTGGCGGACCGCGCCGCTGGTCGAGACCGACGACCCGTGGGGCTACGGCGCCTCCCTGGAGTGGGCCACGTCCTGCCCGCCGCCGCGGCACAACTTCGTCTCGATCCCGCGGATCCGGTCGGAGCGGCCGGCCTTCGACCTGCACCACCCGGAGATCGCCGCGGCCGAGGTCCCGCTGCACCACGGACCGGTCGAGGCGCTGCTCGGCGGGGCGGACGTCGATGCCGGCGCTTCGGCGACGGAGCGAGGGGGGCACTGACGTGAAGGTCGAGACCTGGCTGTTCGGGGCCGGCGCGCTGTTCTTCGCGCCCGATCGGCGTCGTCTACGGCATCCTCACCGACTGGAAGGAGCCGGTCGGCCCGGTGGCCCTCCTGCTCACGGCCGGCCTGTCCGTCCTGATCGGCATCTACCTCTTCATCACCGGCCGGCGGATCGACCCGCGCCCCGAGGACGACTGGTCCGCCCCGATCGAGGCGGCGGCCGGCGACTACGGCTTCTTCTCCCCGCACAGCTGGTGGCCGCTCCCGCTGGGGTTCGCCGGCGCGCTGGTGTTCCTGGGCCTCGCCGTCGGCTGGTGGCTGGTCATCATCGGCATCGGTTTCGGCACGATCGCGATCGTCGGCTGGGTCTACGAGTACTCCCGCGGGGCCTTCGCGCACTGAGCAGCGCCTGAACGGTGCCTGATCGGCACCTGACCGAGCCCGCGGCGTACGCGAGTATTTGCCCTGGTCTGCACCGGGGCGGCGCGCCATTCACCATCTGGTCTACCTGTACGACCAACCGCGTGCATGCGGTTACGCTTAGGCGTACGCGCGCAACCCTTCCGGGTTGTCGCGCGTCTTAGGGAGAAGAGACCGGTCGATGAGCCGGTCCCGAAGGAGCATTCGTGGCTGTTGACACCCTGACGACTCGACCCAAGCGAGCCGCCTGGGCCGCTGCTGCGGCCGCGACGGCCCTGCTGCTGGCTTCCGGCTGCCAGGGCTCGGCCGACGCCCAGAGCCCGGGCGCCGGCGGCTCGTCGTCGTCCTCGTCCTCCTCGTCGGGCTCGTCGACCACGTCGAGCGGCCCGGTCAGCCTCAAGATCACCCCGGCCAACGGCGCCGAGTCGGTCGCGCCCAACACCACGGTCAAGGTCATCGCCACCGGCGGCCCGATCTCCGCCGTGACCGTCAAGGACACCAAGAACCGCGTGGTCTCCGGCCGCGATCTCCGCCGACGGCCTGACCTGGACCGCCTCGCGCTTCCTGCGGCCGTCGATGAACTACACGGTCTCGGCCGTCGCGAGCTCCGGCACGACCAGCAAGAGCAGCTTCTCGACCTTCGCGGCCAAGGTCACGGCGACGTACCACGTGCTCCCGAGTGCGGGCTCGGTCGTCGGCGTCGGCATGCCGCTGATCGTGCAGTTCGACTCGCCGGTTGCTGACTCGGCCAAGGCCGATGTCGAGCGCAACCTCTCGGTCAGCGTCCAGCCCGGCCGTCACCGGCTCCTGGGGCTGGCTGGACGACCGACAGGTCATGTACCGCTCCTCGCGCTACTGGAAGAGCGGCACCAAGATCTCGCTGAAGGCCAACCTCGCGGGTGTGAAGACCGGCACCGGCAAGTACGTCGGGTCCGACGCGTCGACGTCGTTCACGATCGGCTCGGCGATGGTCAGCTACGTCAACATGAAGACGCACCACATGACCGTCTACAAGAACGGCAAGCTGCTGCGCACGCTGCCGGTCAGCACCGGCCGGCCCGGACCGAAGACCGAGACCCGCTACGGGATCAAGATCATCGTGTCCAAGGAGCCGACGCACATCATGGACTCCACCTCGATCGGCATCCCCAAGGGCACGCCGGGCTACTACCGGCTGACCACGCACTGGGCGATGCGGCTGACCTGGAGCGGTGAGTTCCTGCACTCGGCGCCGTGGTCGGTGGGCTCGCAGGGCAACGCCAACGTGAGCCACGGCTGCACGAACCTGAGCCCGAGCAACGCGGAGTGGTTGTTCAGCGTCTCCAAGATCGGTGACCCGGTGAAGTACACGGGCTCCAACCGGTCGATCGAGCAGGCCAACGGCTACACCCTGTGGAACTACTCCTACACCGACTGGCACAAGCGGTCCGCCCTCGCCTGACCGAGGTGCCACCCAGGCGTCGACGTACGAATTCGGGCCTCTATCCGCCCACCAAAGTGGGCGAACCGGGGCCCGATGTCGTTGGCTACAGCGTCAGTGGCCGATGGCCTGGTGGTCGTCGTCCGGGCCGGCCCCGACCTCGGCGTGACCGTGGCCGTGGGACTGCGCCTCGGCCAGCTCGGCCGGGGTGACGGCCTCGATCCGGTCGTCGAAGTAGAACCGGGCCAGCTTGGCGTGCAGGCGCTCCTTGGCCGCACCCTTGCGCCGTACGCCGTTGTCGTCCTCGGCCGGCGGGAGCTCGCGGGGCGGCAACGGCTCCATGGAGACCAGCCGCCACGCCTCGTGCTCCTCGAGCGGCTCGTGCACCTCGATGAACTCACCGTGCGGCAGCCGGACGATCCGGCCGGTCTCGCGGCCGTGCAGGATCAGGTCGCGGTCCCGGCGCTGCAGCCCGAGGCAGACCCGCTTGGTCACCCAGAAGGCGACCGGCGGCGCCAGGATCAGCAGCACCCGGAAGCTGTTCGGTGATGTCGTTGATCGACAGATGGAAGTGGGTCGCGATCAGGTCGTTGCCACCGGCCAGGAACAGCACCAGGTAGAACGAGATGGCCATCGCGCCCAGCGCCGTACGGGTCGGGGCGTTGCGCGGGCGGTCCAGGATGTGGTGCTCGCTCTTGTCCTTGGTCACCCAGGACTCGATGAACGGGTAGGCACCGGCGATCGTGAACAGCGCGCCGAGCAGGATGACGCCCGGGATGAAGACGTTGAGGCTCAGCGTGTAGCCCCAGACATGGAACTCCGGCCAGCCAGGCATCAGCCGCAGCGCGCCCTCGGTGAAGCCCATGTACCAGTCCGGCTGGGCGCCGGCGGTCACGGGTGAGGGGTCGTAGGGGCCGTACATCCAGATCGGGTTGATCGTGGCGACCGCGGACAGCAGCGCGGTGACGCCGAAGACGATGAAGAAGAAGCCGCCGGCCTTGGCCAGGTAGACCGGCATGAAGGGATAGCCGACGACGTTGTCGTTGGTCCGCCCGGGCCCGGGGTACTGGGTGTGCTTCTGCAGCGTCACCATCAGGATGTGGGCGGTGAACAGCCCCACGATGATGGCCGGCAGCAGCAGCACGTGCACCGTGTAGAGCCGCGGGATGATCGCCTCACCCGGGAACGGCCCACCGAACAGGAAGAACGCCAGATAGCTGCCGATCACCGGGATGGACTGCATGAAGCCCTCGGCGATCCGCAGGCCGGTGCCGGACAGCAGGTCGTCGGGGATCGAGTAGCCGGCGAAGCCCTCGAGCATCGACAGCAGCAGCAGGATGACGCCGATGACCCAGTTCAGCTCGCGCGGCTTGCGGAACGCGCCGGTGAAGAACACCCGGAACATGTGCACCGTGATGGCGGCCACGAAGATCAGCGCGGCCCAGTGGTGGATCTGCCGGATGATCAGGCCGCCGCGGACGTCGAAGGAGATGTCCAGCGTCGACTTGTACGCCTCCGACATCTGGACGCCCTTGAGCGGCACCCAGGAGCCGTTGTAGACCACGTGCCCGGCCGAGGGCACGAACCAGAAGGTCAGGAACGTGCCGGTCAGCAGCAGGATGATCAGGCTGTACATCGCGATCTCGCCGAGCATGAACGACCAGTGGTCCGGGAAGACCTTGCGCATGAACGTCTTCGTCGGCTTGGCGATCCCGATCCGGTCGTCGGCCCAGCCCGCGACGCCGCCGGCCACCTTCGCGGCGGGGCTGCGGCTTGGCTGCCGGTGCTCGTACTCATCCACGCTCCCAGAAGCTCGGTCCAACAGCCTGGTCGAAACCTCGCTGCGCTACCAAGTATCCGTCGGCGTCGACGGTGATCGCGAGTTGTGGAAGCGGTCGGTTGGCCGGGCCGAAGATGACCTTGCAGTCCTCGGTGACGTCGAACGTCGACTGGTGGCACGGGCAGAGCAGGTGGTGGGTCTGCTGCTCGTAGAGGCCGACCGGGCAGCCCACGTGGGTGCAGATCTTCGAGTAGGCCACGATCCCCTGGTAGCCCTTGTCGAGCTCGGACTTGACCTTGATGTCCTCGGGGTTGAGCCGCATGAGCAGGACGGCGGCCTTCGCCTTCTCCTCGAGCACGTCGTCGACCTTGTCGATGCCCTCCGGCATCACGTGGAAGACCGACCCGATGGTCACGTCGGAGGCCTTGATCGGGGTCAGCTCGGGGTCGCGCACGAGCTTGAGGCCCTTGCGCCACATCGTGGTCGAGAGCTCGTTGCCCGGGAGCGGGCCGAGGCCGCCGACCAGCTGGAGCCCCAGGGGGAGGGCGAACAGGCCGAGCGCGCCGCCGAGGGTGTACTTGATCATCGGGCGCCGGCCGATGCCGGACGACGCGCCGCCCTCGAGGATCGTCGACACGGCGCCGTCGCGGTCCTCGTCGCTGCTGCGCATGGCGTGGCGGTACTCGATGACCTCCTCGTCCGGCATCAGCGTCTTGGCCCAGTGGATGGCGCCGGCACCGATGCAGAACAGGCTGACGCCCAGGGTCACCCCGAACCACAGGTTCTGGGCCCCCACCCGGCCCATCCCGGGCACGAAGACGACGTCGTGGTCGCCCACGGCGAAGTAGGCGACGATGAAGCCGACGGTGGCGACCATCGAGATCAGGAACAGCGTCGCGACCTGGCGCTCGGCCCGGCGGGCCGCGATCGGGTCGGTGTCGCCCATCCGGTGGTGGTGAGCCGGCAGACCGGGGTTCTCGAACCGGGCCGGCAGCTGGGCGTCGTCGTCGGTCGCGCCGTCATGGATCGCGACGTCGTGGCCCGGCTGCGCCTCGTGCTGGTCGCTCATCGTGTGCCATCCGTCCCGTTCTCGTCGCTCAGCTGCTCGTTCACGCGGACTTCGATCCGAGCCACACGGCACACCCGATCAGCGCGGCCAGCCCGACGACCCAGACGAACAGAGCCCTTCCGGGATCGTGCCGAGGTTGCCCAGCGTCAGCCCGCCGGGGCTGGCCTGGGTGTGCACCGCGTTGAGGTAGGCGATGATGTCCTGCTTGCCCTGCGGGTCGATGTTGGTGTCGTTGAAGACCGGCATCGACTGCGGGCCGACCACCATCGCCTCGTAGACGTGCTTGCCCGACACCCCCATCAGGCTCGGCGCGTAGCTTGCCGCGGGTCAGCGCTCCGCCGGAGCCGGCGAAGTTGTGGCACATGGCGCAGTTGACCCGGAAGAGGTCGCCGCCCTTGGCGATGTTGCCGCCGGCGGGGTCGGTGTACTCGCCGCTCCGGGATGGCCGGGCCGGGGGCCAGCGACGCGACGTACGCCGCGAGGTCGGCGATCTGCTGGTCGGAGAACTGGACCGCCGGTCTGCTGGATCTGCACGCCGGGGCCTGCGGCCGGCATCCGGCCGGTGCCGACCTGGAAGTCGACGTCAGCCGCGCCCACGCCGATCAGCGTCGGCGCGACGTTGCTGCCCTGGGCGTTGAGGCCGTGGCAGGTGGCGCAGTTGGACGAGGAAGAGCTTCTTGCCGTTGTCGATCGAGCCGGCGCCGGCCGTGTCCGCGCCGGCCGCCCTGGGATTGGCTGCGGCGTAAGCGAATCCGGTGACGAGCAGGCCGGCGAGCAGGAGCAGCGCAAGCATCATCGGATGACGCCTGCGGGCGGCTAGTGCGCTCACGACCACTTCCTCGTCTCGGCTTGCGTCGGGCGACGGTCGGCGAGGTGCGGACTACTTCAACAGGTAGATGGTGGCGAACAGCCCGATCCAGACCACGTCGACGAAATGCCAGTAGTACGACGTGACGATCGCGCTGGTTGCCTCGTGGTGGCCGAATCTTTTCGCCGCGAAGCTGCGGCCGATGATCAGCAGGAAGGCGATCAGGCCGCCGGTCACGTGCAGACCGTGGAACCCGGTCGCCAGATAGAAGATCGAGCCGTAGGCGTTGGCCGGGATGGTCAGGTTGTCGCGGGTCAGGCTGGCGTACTCGTACACCTGCCCGGCGATGAACATCGCACCGAAGATGTAGGTCACGACGTACCACTCGCGCATGCCCCACTGCTTGAGCTGGAGCAGCGACCCGGTGCGGCCGGGCTGGAACCGCTCGGCCTTCCAGACGCCCATCTGGCACCAGACCGAGCTGATCACCAGGACCAGGGTGTTGCAGGTGGCGAACGGGACGTTGAGCTTGGCCGGCTCCGAGACCCAGAGGGCCGGAACCACCGAGCGGATCGTGAAGTACATCGCGAACAGCCCGGCGAAGAACATCAGCTCGCTGGCCAGCCAGACGATCGTCCCGACCGAGGTCATGTTCGGGCGGTTGACCGGGGCGTGGTGTGGTGCGTCTACAGCCGATGCGGTCGCCACGGCGGTCATTATTGCCCTACCCGGCCGACGATGGTGCTGCGACCCCCCGGGCACGCGGGAGATAGCATCCCTGGCCATGGCGACCACGCAGGAGACGGCGGCCCAGACGCTGACCGTGCTGCTCTACAGCGACGACTCCAGCATCCGGGAGAAGGTGCGCCTGGCGGTCGGCCGCCGCCCCGCCGCGGACCTCCCGGCGGTCGAGTGGATCGAGTGCGCGACCGAAGCTGCGGTGGTCGCCGCGGCCGATGCCGGCCGGGCCGATGTGCTCGTGCTGGACGGTGAAGCGGTGCCGTACGGCGGCATGGGCATCTGCCGCCAGCTCAAGAACGAGATCTATCGCTGCCCCCCGATCCTGGTCCTGACCGGGCGGCGCGAGGACGCCTGGCTCGCCTCCTGGTCCCAGGCCGACCTGGCCGTCCCGCACCCGCTCGACCCGGCTGCCGTCGCGGGGGCCGTCGCGGAGCTCGCCCGCCGCCGACTGGGCTGAGGCGTGAGCACCTCGACGCCGGGGACCGACCAGAACAGCTCCGACCAGAACAGCTCCGCCGAGAACAGCTGGCCGCACGTCCTGACCGCGCTGATCGCCGGGCAGGACCTGTCCCGAGCCGACGCCGAGTGGGCCATGGGCCAGGTCATGGAAGGCGACGCCAGCCCGGTCCAGGTGGCCGGCTTCCTGGTGGCGCTGCGGTCCAAGGGCGAGACGGTCGACGAGCTGGCCGGGCTGGCCGCCGGGATGCTCGAGCACGCCGTACGGATCGAGGTGCCGGGTGACTGCGTCGACGTGGTCGGCACCGGCGGCGACCGGGCCCACACCGTCAACATCTCGACCATGGCCGCCCTCGTCGTCGCGGGAGCCGGTCACCGGGTCGTCAAGCACGGCAACCGGGCCGCGTCCTCCTCCTGTGGCGCCGCGGACGTCCTCGAGGCCCTCGGCGTGCGGCTCGACCTGGCGCCGGACCGGGTCGCCGAGCTGGCCAGCGAGGTCGGCATCACCTTCTGCTTCGCCCAGGCGTTCCACCCGGCCTTCCGGCACGCAGCCGTCGCCCGGCGCGACCTCGGCATCCCGACCGCCTTCAACTTCCTCGGGCCGCTGACCAACCCGGCCCAGCCGCAGTCCTCGGCCGTCGGCGTGGCCGACCTGCGGATGGCGCCGCTCGTGGCCGGCGTCCTGGCCGGCCCGCGGCCGGTCCGCACTGGTCTTCCGCGGCGAGGACGGGCTCGACGAGCTCACCATCGCCGGGCCGTCCCGGGTCTGGGGGGTGCGCGACGGATCGGTTACCGAGCAGCTGCTCGACCCGGCCGACCTCGGCATCGCCCGGTCGCCGGTGGAGGCGCTGCGCGGTGCCGACGCGGCGTACAACTCCTCGGTCGCCCGCGCCGTCCTGGCCGGTCAGTCCGGCGCCGGTGCGCGACGCGGTGCTGCTCAACGCCGCGGCCGCGCTCGTGGCCGCGGGCGTGGGCGACCCCGAGCTCGGGCTGCTCGACCGGATGGGTCCGGCGCTGGTGCTGGCCGCGCGCAGCGTGGACGAGGGAGCCGCCTCGGCCGTGCTCGACCGCTGGGTCGAGGCCTCCGCCGCCTGACCGCCTGACCGGCCGGACCAGGTGACCGGTGGTCGCCGGCTGATCGTGGCCGCGGCCACGCCGACCAGCATGACCGCACCGCCGACCAGCTCGAGCGCGGTCGGCTGCTCGCCCTGGACCAGCCACGCGGTCAGGATGCCGACGGGCGGCACGAGCAGGACGTACGGCACGACCGCCCCGGCCGGGTAGCGGGCCAGCAGGCTGTTCCAGACCACGTAGCCCAGCAGGGAGGCGCCGAAGACGGTGTACGCCGTGCTGAGGATCGCCGCCGGGGGCAGGTGGCCCAGGGTGTGCTCCACGGCGGCTGGGCCGTCCAGCAGCAGCGAGAGGACGAACGCCGGAACCGGCACGACGAGGGCCGACCACACGACCAGGGACAGGCCCGACGACACGCGCGCCGCGCGGCTGACGACGTTGCCGATCGCCCAGGACACGGCGGCGCCGAGCGTGACGAGCAGGGGCAGCACCGGCGCGCTCGAGCCGTGGGCGACCGCGACCACGACCAGCCCGGCGGTGCCGATGACGGCGCCGATGATCTGCCGCCGGGTCGAGCGCTCGTCGAGGGCCAGCCGGGCCAGCACCATCGTGAAGACGACCTGGGCCTGCAGCACCAGCGAGGCCAGCCCGGCGGCATGCCCAGGTGCAGCCCGACGTACAGCAGGCTGAACTGGCCCAGGCTCATGAAGGCGCCGACCGCCACGACGGTGCGCCAGGCGGCGGCCGGGCGCGGCACGAAGAACACGAGCGGGACGGCGACCAGGGTGAACCGGATCGCGACCAGCAGGAGCGGCGGCACGCCGGCCAGGCCCTTGTCGATCACGACGAAGTTGACGCCCCAGACGACCGCCACCAGGACGGCGAGCGAGCTGTGTCTGGGCGTCACACCCTCCAGGGTCGCGACGGATTCGATGAAGCACCAGCGATGTTTTCTGGACGTATCCCGGTAGCATGCGCTACATGATCGACCTCGGCCTCGCTGCGCTCGCTGATCGCCGTCCGCGACCACGGCAGCGTCGTCGGCCGCGGCCGAGGCCCTCGGGCTTCACGCCGTCAGCGGTCTCCCAGCAGATCAAGCGGCTCGAGCAGCAGAGCCGGGCGCCGATGCTGGAGCGGGTCGGGCGCGGCGTGATCCTCACCGACAAGGGCCGGCTGCTGGCCGAGCGCGGCACCCGGCTGCTGGCCGACCTCGAAGAGGTGCGACAACCTCGCGGTCGGCGCGGGCGGACGAGCTGCGCGGCACGCTGCGGATCGCGTCGTTCTCGACCGCCTCGCCGGGGCCTGGTCGCGCCCCTGCTGGCCCGGCTGGCCCGGACCGCGCCCGGCGTCTGGAGCTGACCGTCACCGAGCACGACCCGCGCGAGGTCGTGACCCTGGTCGAGCGCGGCGGCGCGGACTTCGGGCGTCGTGCACGACTGGACACTCGCTGCCGCTCGACGTCGCCCGCGACGCTGGTCCGCCAACACCTGCTGACCGACGCGGCCGACGTCCTGCTGCCACCAGGACCACCCGCTGGCCGGTGGCGACGTCGGTGCAGGCGCTGGACCTGGTCGACGAGCGCTGGGTCAGTACGCCGGTCGGCAGCATCTGCCACGAGTGGCTGCACCAGATGTTCGGCCATGCACGGCGCCCGGCCGGACATCCGCTACTACGACGGCTCGTTCGCCACCCACGTCGCGCTGGTCGAGCACGGGTGGCCGTGGCCCTGCTCCCGCGGCTCGGCCGCGACCGCCTGCCGGCCGACGGTGCGGGCGGTGCCGGTCACCGACCCGGCGCCGCGCCGGGACGTCAGCGCGATCTGGCGGCGGGCGAGCTCCGGACAACCCTGTACGCCGGCACGTCCAGCGCGAGCTCGAGGCGCGTTGGTGGCCGAGCGCTGAGCTGACCGCGGCTCAGGCCTCGTCGAGGCCCAGCGCGAACGCCGCCTCGAGGTCGTGCTGGGAGTAGGTCCGGAACGCGATGTGGGTGTCGCTGTGCCGCACGCCGGCCACCTTGCCGACCCGGTCGGCGATGACGTCGGCGAGCTCCTCGTGGCGGCGCACCCGGACGATCGCGATCAGGTCGACGTCACCGGTGACGGAGTAGACCTCGCTCGACCCCGTCGAGCTCGGCGAGCGCCTCGGCCACCTCGGGGATGCGGTCGACTTCGGCCTGGATCAGGACGATGGCGGTGATCACGCGGGCGAGCCTAGCCCGCGCTGACCGCCGGGTCGCCGGACGGGACGGCGCCCGGCGGCTGGTGCAGCGAACGCAGGTGCCGCGGCTCGTCGAACGGCGAGACCTGCGCCGGCCCGGGCCGCCAGTGCGTCGAGCTCCCAGCGCTGCCCGCCGGCGCCGTGGACCGGGCAGCTCCACTCGCCGGACAGGCTCGACCAGCCGGACGCCGTCGCGCTCCAGCCAGTGCAGGATCTTCTCGGTCTCCTCCGGGCTGGCCGCGGGCGCCGGGCCGACAGGTGGCGCGACGACCTCGCCGGTGTCGCGCAGCGCCGCGACGTACGGCATCGGGTCGGCGCCGGGCGGGCTCACGCAGGTGCCGGCCAGTCGACCGTGCCGGACCAGCACGAGCTCCCAGCCGCCGGCCGGCCAGCGCCGGGCGGCGACGATCTCGGCCGCCGCGGCGAGCGGGGTCAGCCGTTGGGAGCGGGCCGCGGCCCGCAGCAGGGTGAGCATCCGGTCGCGGGCGATCGCCGCGTCCTCGAACCGCTCGCTCGCCGCCAGCCGGCCGATCCGGGAGCGCAGGGTCGCGACGACCGAGCGGGCGTCGCCGGTCATCGCCGCTCGAGCCTGCTGGACGACGGCGGCGTAGTCGTCCATGCCTGCTCGCCGGTGCACGGCGCGCCGCAGCGGCCCATCTCGGCCAGGACGCAGGCGGTGCCGCCGCCGCGCCGGGACAGCCGGCTGGGTGCACTGCCGCAGCGGCACGGCCTCGTGCAGCGCCAGGACGGCCTGCTCGGCCAGCCGCTTGCTGCCGAACGGCCCGAGGTAGGCCGCGCCGTCGTCGGTGACCTTGCGCACGATCGACAGCCGGGGGAACGGCTCGACGGTGAGCTTGACCCAGGTCGAGCGCTCGGGGAACCGGGACCGGCGGTTGTAGCGCGGCTTGTGCTCGGCGATCAGCCGGAGCTCGCGGACCTCGGCCTCCAGCGTCGTCGCGCAGGGGACGGCGTCGACCCGCTCGGCGATGCCGACCATCTCGGCCATCCGGGTGCGGTGCTCGGAGGCGGTGAAGTAGGTGCGCACCCGCGAGCGGACGTCGCGCGAGGTGCCGACGTAGAGCGGCGCGGCCCCGGGCGTCGCGGAAGACGTAGACGCCCGGACCCGCTCGGCAGACCGTCGGCCAGATAGCGCTTGCGCCGTTGCTGAGGAGTGACCCGCGAGGTGAAGCTGGCCAGCTCCTCGACCGAGGTGACCCCGAGGGAGCCGACCCGCTCGAGCAGCGCGTGCAGGACATGGACCGTGGCCTGCGCGTCGGTCAGCGCCCGGTGGTCCGGGCGTCACGGGCGAGCGGAACAGCTGGGCCAGCGTGGCCAGCTTGTGGTTGCGGGCCTCGTCGCGGGTCACGACCTGGCGGGCCAGGTGCACCGTGTCGAGGACCCGGAACGGCGGCCAGGCGTGGCCGGTCGCGGCGGCCGAGGCGCGCAGGAACGAGATGTCGAAGCCGGCGTTGTGGGCGACCAGGACGCTGCCGCGGGCGAACTCGAGGAACGCCGGCAGAACCGTTGCCATCCGCGGGCGATCCGGCCACCATGGTGTCGGTGATGCCGGTCAGCACGGCGATGAACGGCGGGATCGGCGTGCCGGGGTTGACCAGGGTCTGGAACTCGCCGAGAACCTCGCCGCCCGCGCACCTTGACCGCGCCGATCTCGGTGATCTCGGCGTCGGCGGGCGAGCCGCCGGTCGTCTCCAGGTCGACGACGACGAAGGTCACCTCGGCCAATGGGGTGCCCAGGTCGTCGAGCGTGCCCTGGACCGCGGTGACCATTCCCGACGGTAGGTCGCGGTGCCGACAGTCACCGGGAGCCACGCGCGCGACGCTCTAGGCTGCGGCCATGGCGATGCACCCCCGACGCCGGGCGAGTCGCACTCGCTGGCGCTGCCGGCAGTGCGGCAACCTGACCCGCTTCGACGTCACCCGGGCATCGCCGGGTCGTGGAGTTCGTGCACTTCGACCTGGCCGGCGTCCCCGACCGTCGAGGAGCGCCAGGTCATCGACGACGTCGTCGAGCAGGTCCGCTGTCGCTGGTGCGACGCGGTCGACAGCGTCGACCTGGTCGCGCGCAACGACAGTGTCGACGGCGTCGCCCGCAACGACAGGCCGAGACCGGCTGACCCAACGCGCGAAGGACGCCGACGGCGTTGTCGGTGGTCCCCGTCTAGCGTTCGGAACACCGGAGCGGCGGCCCTGCCGCCGGTGGGACGGAGGTGACTCATGCTGATCGACTGTGATCGTTGTGCCGTGCGGGGTTTGGCCTGTGGCGACTGCGTGTGACCGTGCTCCTGTCCCGTCCGCCGAGTGGGGTTCGGCTGGATGACGACGAGCGGATGGCGATCGGCGTCCTGGCTGATCGGTGAGGCCGGCAGCCAGCAGGGAGAGCACCTGCCCTTCGCGTGCGGTGAGCGGTGAGGTCTCGACCGGTCGCGATGGCAGGACTGCCATGCTCGGAAAGTCCAGCTCCGCAGCAACGTGCCCCACCCAGGGACGTGCTCGACACCGATGAGCGGCCCCGCGGACAACGGACGTGATCGCAGCCAGCTCGTCCCAGCTGCGGGCGCCCAGTCCGAGCGGGTCCGTGGCGGGTGGCATCGACCCGGCCGCCTCGTCCTGGACCAGCAGCCCGCAGCAACCCCTCCGGTCGGTGCACGACGGCGACGTGCAGTCGGGCGGCTCCGGTCCGGGCGGCGGCCTGCCGGGCCAGCGCCACCAGGTCGGTGGCGGTCGAGGCCACCGTGTACAGCACCGGCCTTGGTGCACCCACCCCTCGGTCACCACGGTCTGCACGCCGAGGTCCGCCGCGCCGATGAGGCCGTGCTCGCGGAGCAGCATCGCCAACGACGGCACCGCTGCCGCCACGTTCGCCACAGCCGGCGCGACAGTCTGGGTGAGCAGCTCGAACTACGTCGATCTCCGCCCCTGGTGAACCGGCGGCGCCGGCCGGCGAACGCGACGTTGACGCCGATCACCTCGCCGCGCCACCACAGCGGAATCGCGGCGGCTGCGCCGTGACCGGCCGGATGCCCCGGCGGCAGGTGCCCGGCGCGCAGGTAGGCCATAATCGTCGATGACCACCGGCATCCGTCGGGTGACCGCCTGCCCGGTGGCACCCTCGTCCAGCGGAAGGAGCCGGCCCACCTGGCAGGCGACGCCGTCCTCGGCACGCTTCTCGTACCGC